>NZ_OZ484652.1:0-1417265 GCF_985670335.1 Helcococcus sp. SA-HE-C1 | reverse complement strand
ATGAAAAGAACATTTCAACCAAATAGAAGAAAAAGATCAAAGAAACATGGATTTAGAAATAGAATGAAAACAACAAGCGGTAGAAGAGTGTTAAAAGCTAGAAGACGTAAAGGTAGAAAAAACTTATCTGCGTAATCTTAAAAATAGGGATATCTTATGCAAAAAAAATATAGGATAAAAAAAAATAAAGAATATAAAAATCTATATAAAAGATCTAAAAGGTACTACAATAGAGATTTTATTCTACTTAAAGCAAAAAGTACAAACAATTATCCTAGATTTGGATTTGTTATAACTAAAAAATTTGGTAAAGCAAATAAAAGAAATAAAATTAGAAGAAGAATTAAGGAGATAATAAGATATAATTTAAATGTTTTTGAAAAAAATACAGATTATATTTTTACTCCGAAATATCATGCAATAGATTTAGATTATAGCAAATTAGAATCCTCATTAAAACATATAGTAGAATTGAGCAAGAAAATACAATGAATAAACTAATGATATTTATAATCGGTTTATATAGAAAATATATTTCTCCGATTTTAGGACGAGGAAAGTGTAGATTTACACCAACTTGTTCACAATATGCAATAGAATCATATAAAAAATACAATTTTTTTAAAGCTACATTTATGACTATATGGAGGATAATAAGATGCAACCCATTCAATAAAGGCGGGCATGATCCCGTAAAATAGGAGGACAGATGGAGTTTCTATCTAGTATATTAGGACAGTTTTTCAAATTTGTATATGAATCTGCTGAATCAATGGGTATAGGTGGAGGTAGTTTTTCTACTTATGCTGTATCAATTATTATAATGGGACTAGTATATAAACTTATTACTATTCCAATGACAATTCAATCAGCAAGAAGTTCAAAAAAACAAAGAGAAATGCAGCCTGAACTTGATAAAATTAAACAGAAATATGGATATGATCAACAAATCTATCAAAAAAAATTACAAGAGTTTCAAAAAGAGAATAATATGATGCAAGGCTGTGGGGGTACATGTCTTACACTTATACTACAAATGGTAATAATTTTCGCTTTATATAGAGTTATTCAAGGACCAGAAAAATATTTAACAGGATTTAGTAATATAAATAGAGCATTTTTATGGATTCCCGACTTATCATTAGCGGATCCAACAGGATTTGCATTACCTTTAATTAACTCAGTGTCACAACTAGGTTATCAATTCTTAAATAGAACACCTGCACAATCTCAAAATCAAGTAGGTG
Source organism: Helcococcus sp. SA-HE-C1 (assembly GCF_985670335.1). Classification (NCBI taxonomy): domain Bacteria; kingdom Bacillati; phylum Bacillota; class Tissierellia; order Tissierellales; family Peptoniphilaceae; genus Helcococcus; species Helcococcus sp. SA-HE-C1. The sequence continues at coordinate 1,416,018 of NZ_OZ484652.1, read as the reverse complement.
GTATGCAGACTATGTTATTTATACTACCAATTATGTTTTTCTTCGTATTTAGAACATTTCCAGCTGGTTTAGTGTTATACTGGTCAGTAGGTAATATAATTGAGATCACAATAAGAGGTGGTATAAGATTATTTAATCTTTTAAAAGTTGCAAGGAGCTAATATGAAATCAATAATAAAATCAGCTAAGACAGTTGATGAAGCTATTGAAATAGGATTAAAAGAAATAGGTCTTACAAGACACGAAGCAGAAATTGAAGTAATTCAAGAGCCTACAAAAGGAATTTTTGGAATTTTCGGTGGAAATGATGCTCTCGTAAAAATTAAAGAAAAAACAAAAATGAAAATCGATATTGATGAAATTTTTGAAGATAGCAAATTGAAATTTGATAATATATCTGTAGAAACTATAGAAGACGATGATATTAAATACGAGGACTTTTATCTTGAATATGATTTAGACGATGAAGATGAAGATAGTGAAGATGAGATAGAAGAGTTAACACCTCATCTCGAAACTGATAATGTGATTAAATCAGATGAATTAGATGAAGATTTCAAGGAATATGAAGAAAAATCCAATGAATATCAAGAAAAATTTGAAGAAGATTTTGAAAATGAATCAAAAGAAGTTGAAAAAGATAAAGAAATAGAAACATATTCTTCAGATAAAGAGGACCTTATAAATACTAGAGATTTAGATTTCTCAGGAGACGCAAATATTGTTGAAGATGAAGATGATATTGAAGAAACAGCTAAAAAAATCAAGAATAATTTAGAAGATATTTTGGTGAAGATGCATATAGATAGTAAAGTATCTTATGAAACTGAAAAAGATAATATAATTAAATTGAATTTGACAGATATTTCTGAAAATGATACTGGAATAGTTATTGGTAGTAAAGGTGAGACATTAAATGCTATTCAATATATATTAAGTTTATTGACAAATAAAAACACTAATAAATATTACAGAGTAACATTGAATGTTGCAAATTACAGGGATAGAAAGAAAAAAACAATTGAAATGAATGCTCAAAAAATAGCATATAAAGTATTAAAGACTAAAAAATCTATAGCATTAAGACCAATGAATTCTTACGAAAGAAGAATCGTACACTATTCTTTACAAAACTATAAAGGAATTGAAACAGTTTCTATAGGGAAATTTCCTAATAGAAAAGTAGTTATAAAATATCAAGAAAAATAAGAGAAGAACTTACCCCCATTATGGATGCTAGCTTTGCATTTTTGGGGGTTTTTAATTAAGAAAAAGAGGAACTTATGGCTGAAAAAACAATTGCAGCTATATCAACAGCTGTGGGTGAAGCAGGAATAGGTATTGTTAGGATGTCCGGTGAAAAATCATTTGATATAGCAAAAAAAGTATTTAAAAATGGAAAAAAGCAAAATATTGAAAAGTTTGAAAACAAAAAATTAAATTATGGCTATATATATGATTCTGATGAAATGGTAGATGAGGTTTTAATAGCGTTTATGAAGGGACCTCATACATATACAAGAGAAGATATCGTAGAGATATATTGTCACGGTGGATATATAGCTGTTAAAAAGGTTCTTGATTTATTAATAAAAAGAGGTGCGTATATTGCAGAAAGAGGAGAATTTACAAAGCGTGCATTCTTAAATGGACGTTTGGATTTATCTCAAGCCGAAGCTGTTATTGATTTAATAGATGCAAGAACAGATAAAGCATATGAGGCTTCCTTATTGCAGTTAAAAGGTAGCGTTGCTTCAAAAGTGAAAGAAATAAAAACAAAGATGTTAGAACTAATGGCGAGAGTTGAGTTTAGTATAAATTTTATGGAAGATTATGAAGATGATTTACCTCTCGAACCTTTATATGAAAAGGCGAATACTTTAATAGATTTATTAAACACCTTAATAGAGTCAGCAAATCAGGGAAAAATTCTAAAAGATGGTATAAAAACAGCTATAATTGGTAAACCAAATGTTGGAAAATCTTCTTTATTAAATGCCTTACTTAAAGAAAATAGAGCTATCGTAACAGATATAGCAGGTACTACACGTGATACAATAGAAGAATCAATTGATCTAGGTGGAGTTTCTATTAATATTATTGACACTGCTGGTATACGAAGTACCGAAGATGTTGTGGAATCAATAGGTGTAGAAAAATCAATTAAAATAGCTAATGAATCAGATTTAGTTATTGCTATTTTTGACTTATCTAAGCCATTTGATGATGAAGATGAGAAAATAATAGAATTGCTTAATAACAAAAAATCAATAATTTTATTAAACAAGGAAGATTTAGATATTAAAGCAGATAGAAAAATTATTTTAGATGCCTTTCCAAACAATAAAATCATAGATATGTCTATATTAAATGATAAAGGCATAAAAGAACTTGAAGATGAAATATTAAATCTATTTTTTGATGGTGAAATTCAAGTTAAAAATACGACTTTGATTACAAATATTAGGCATAGAGATCTACTAATTAAAGCAAGAGATAATATTGTTTCTGCAATAAATGATGTAAAAATGAATATTCCTTTAGATGCAATAGAGATTGATCTGAGAAATGCATTTACACAACTTGGGGAAATAACTGGTGAAACCATTGGAGAAGATGTTTTAGACAAAATATTTAAGGATTTTTGTATTGGAAAATAAATAAGTTAAATATTTAACTAAGTTTTATAAGGGAGATAAAATGGAAATCAAAAAATATAAAGCTGCAGAGGTTGACGTAGTAGTCATCGGTGCGGGTCATTCTGGAATAGAAGCTGCCCTTGCAGCTGCTAGAATGGGCAAAAAAACAATAATGGCAAGCATAAGCTTGGACTCTATAGCTGATCTTCCGTGCAATCCTAATATAGGAGGAACCGGAAAAGGACACTTAGTGCGAGAGATAGATGCACTTGGTGGTGAAATGGCATTAAATATTGATAAAGCATCGATTCAGTCAAAAATGTTAAATACTTCTAAAGGACCAGCAATTCACTCTCTCAGAGTACAAGCAGATAAAAGACTTTATCATGAAGAAATGAAAAAAGTTTTAGAGGCAGAACCAAATTTACAATTAATTGAAACTGAAATAAAGGATATAATAGTAGAAGGTGGAGAAGTAAAAGGTGTAATATCAGTTACTGGAGCTGCATACTATTCAAAAGCAGTAATTGTATGTACGGGGACATATCTTAATGGGCTCATTTTAATGGGAGAATTACAATATTCGTCAGGTCCACATGGCATGAAACCTGCCCTACATCTGTCTTCAAACCTTGAGAAACTAGGATTTAATCTAAGAAGATTTAAGACTGGTACACCTGCTAGAGTTCATAAAAGATCACTAAATCTATCGGTAATGGTGCCACAATATGGAGATGAAAATCCAGTACCGTTTTCATTTATGAATATAGATAAAGATTTTAATTATAAACAAGAATTATGCTATCAAACATATACAACTCCAGAAACACATGAAATTATAAGAAGAGAGTTGCACAAATCACCTATGTATTCAGGGATAATTGAAGGGGTTGGTGGAGATACTGTCCATCTATTGAAGATAAAGTTGTTAGATTCGCAGATAAAGATCAACATATTGTATTTATTGAACCTGAAGGAAAAAAAACAAATGAAATGTATGTTCAAGGCGTATCATCCACTTTACCTGTAGAAGTACAACAAGAATTTTACAAAACAATAGTAGGGCTTGAAAATGTAGAATTTATGCGTCCAGCACATGGAATAGAATATGATTGTTTAGACGCAACAACATTGAAAACAAACCTTGAAAGTCTTCATATTAAAAATTTATTCTTTGCTGGACAAATAAATGGTACATCAGGATATGAAGAAGCAGCAGCACAAGGATTAATGGCTGGTATAAACGCAGTTAGAAATATAGATAATAAAGATCCATTTGTTTTAGATAGATCGGAAGCATATATTGGTGTATTAATTGACGATTTAGTTACAAAAGAGCAAAACGAACCGTATAGAATGATGACTTCAAGAGCAGAATATAGATTAACATTAAGACAAGATAACGCTGATTTAAGATTAACTCAAAAAGGTTATGATTTAGGATTAGTTTCTAAAGAACGATATGATATTATGTTAGAGAAGAAAAATGTTATTGAAAGAGAAATTGAAAGATTAAACGGAATTATAATTACACCAACGGAAGAATCTAATAAAATTTTAAGAAATTTTGGTACAGCAGAAATCAAGACCGCTATTTCGCTGCGTGAGCTCATTAGAAGACCCGAGCTAACATATGATATGCTTGAGATACTTGATCCTCTCAGAGAGCCAATAAAGGCTCCATACAAGTTAGAAATCCAAACTCAGATAAAATATGAGGGATATATCAAAAAACAGAACCAGCAAATTGAGCAATTTAAGAAAATGGAAAATAAAAAATTAGATATTATAAAGGACTATAGAGAAATTGATGGTTTAAAACATGAAGCAATGGAAAAGTTAAATTTAAAGCGTCCAGATTCAGTCGGACAAGCATCTAGAATGCCAGGAGTAACACCAGCAGATATAAATGTAATATTAATTCACTTAGAAGTATTAAGAAGGAAGCAAAATGGAGTACAATAATCTTTTTATTAAAGAAGGCTATAACTTAAATCAAAAACAACAGAATAATTTTGAAAAATTTTATAAACTCTTAAAAGAATGGAACTATAAAATTGATATAACTAAAATTGTAGAACCAGAAGAAGTTTTTATAAAACACTTCTTAGACAGTTTACTTATTACAAAATCAGGAGTTATAGAAAAAAATCAAACTATTATTGATGTTGGAACAGGAGGAGGATTCCCTGGTATTCCCTTAAAATTATTTAATGACAGTCTTTCATTTGTGTTACTAGATAGCTTAAAGAAAAGAATTAATTTTTTAGATGAAGCAGTACAACAACTAGAATTAAAAGATGTAGTACCATTACATGGAAGGGCTGAAGAAATTGCTAGAAAAGATGGAATGAGAGAAGCTTTTGATATAGCTACATCAAGGGCAGTGGCTCCCCTACAGACTTTATTAGAATACTGTCTACCTTTTGTTAAAGTCGGAGGCTACTTTATTGCTATGAAAGGTCCAAACTACAAAGAGGAACTTAAACTTTCTAAAGGAGCTATTAAAATATTAGGAGGTCATTTAGAAAAAGTATTAGAGTATGAATTACCTAATGACTTTGGGGCGAGATCATTGATTATTGTAAAAAAAATCAAAGCCACACCTAATAGATATCCCAGAGCTGGTGGGAAACCAAAATCAAAACCATTAACATAAATAAAAAGCGTCGTAATGTGTGTAAAAACATATTATGGCGTATTTTTTTGGTTCAACAATATCTGTTGGGGGCTAATTAATTGAAATTAGCCTCCCTACTTTTTTGTAACATATTTCACACTTAATTTAATAAATTTTAAAAATAAGTCAATTTTATACGTTTTTAGGCATGGCAAACAAGTCTAAATGGTTATTAAATTTTTAATAGATTATCCCATTAACAATCTTCTTGTCCTAAATACGTCAAAGTTTCGATATCCATATCCTATTCTCTTTAAGACTTTTGTTTTATTATTGTGACCTTCAACATATCCATTTGTATGCTTGAAATCAAAGCTATTGCATATTGGATCAAACCAATTTGTAAATGCTCTTATACAAGCGTTAAATGACTCTAATCATTTAAGTTTTATATGTTCTATCCAAGCTTTAAGCTTTACCCTAAAATTAATTGAATTATTAGTTTTTAATACATAATTGTAAAATGATTCTTTTATTAAGTAGGCATCTTTTATTTTTTCATTTATTTCAAGCATTAAAGATACCTTTGTTATGTCTTTATTGTTATTTAACTTTGAAAAGGGCTTGGTTAAAAGACTTTTACTTCTCTTAAAGTAGATTCTATTTGTTTTTTTCATTGTATTTTGTTGTTGTTTTCGAACATTTTCAAATCCCCATAAGACTTGTCTTATGAAATGATACCTATCTATCACATGAATACTTTTAGGAGATATTAACTTAATCATTCTCCTAACTGTAAATTCTGAAACATGATATTTTTTATAAATATCTTTAATTGTTAAAACTTTTCCAGTTTCAAAAAGAATACTTTGCTTTAATCTAGATGTCATTTGATTCTTTTTTACTTACAAAATTAGGTTTTATTACAAACACTTTTATATTTACGAATTTCATGATATCATTTAATTGCACTTATACACCTCCTAGTTGGTTTCGTTGACTTAATTATAGGATTTTTGGTGGATAAGTGCAATTTTTTTTACAAAAAAATACCTGTTGAAGGAAATCCCCCAACAGATATTGTTGAACCTAAACAATTCAAAATCCTATATTTATCAAAGAATCTAAAAAAATTAAAACAAGAATTGATACACAGGATGATGAAATTACATATTCTTAATAAGGGAGGTTAAATGTAAGTTTATCACTTATTAGTTTTATATAAAAAATTACAGAGGAGAAAATATGGAATTAGTATTACCACAAAATTATATAGAAATTGAACAAGAAGAGATGATGTATTTAGATGGGGGATTAAGCTTATACAAATGGGTTGTAAGTGGTCCAATAAATATAGCTTTTAATGGTTTACTTGGTGGTGGAACGATTAGCTTAATAAAAGGTTATATAGCAAAAAAAGGGAGAACTGTTGTAACAAGAGAGATTTTTAAAGTTGTTTCAAAATGGCTTGGAATAAGAGCAGCTAATTATATATCAGGAACTATAGTTGGAAACTTGTTAAAATATGCAGGTTGGATGAGTGTAGGGGATGTTGTAACTAATTTGTGGGACAGATATGATGTTAATCCAAATAATAATAGAATAAATGCGTTATGGTGAGATATATGAAAATATTTGAAAAAGTATTGTTTTTGTCATTTATCTTACTCTTAGTTGTATCATCTTTCACATTTTTATTTTATAAAAGCCTTGATTTACAAACTAGAAAGATTTTGTTATTAACAAATATAGTATTTGCGATATTATTTTTTATATCTTTGTTAATATTTGAATTGAAAAAAAGATAACGTTTTAAGTATACTTATATATTAAAACTATCATTTAACTTAGATAATTTATAACAAAATCAAAGTACTATAGAGAGATTACAAATTAATATCCATATCTGATTTAGATTTATAAATGATAATTTGATTAATTTAAGTTTTATTCAAATGCGTGGAATAATAAATTATTTTGCTGATGCATATTCAGCATGGCAAAGGGGCAGTAACGAAAATTCTAATGTTTTGTTAAGAGACTATTATCCTAAGAAGACAGATTTATCTAAAATATTTATCAATAAGCTGATTAAAAACTTAATGGAGCTTAATACTAGACCTAGAAAAATATCTAGAATATCAAACTCCATTTTAATTTATTTATGCACGAACTTAGTTTGGTTTAGGTGTCACAATATTATTTGCAATTCATCATTAATAAAAGTTATTAAGGATGTGTCTGATAAATATTACTATCTTATATTGTTTCATATGAAACATTTTCACTTACTCTACAGACACCGAATTTTTTGTTTCATATGAAACAATCGTATATATTTTTGATGAAATGTGTATGTAGAATTTTTTGTTTCATATGAAACTTTAAATACTATTAAAAATATACTTAAAAATATGATATAATTTTTACGAGGTGTTTATGAGAATTATATCAATTTTTAATCAAAAAGGTGGTGTTGGAAAAACAACAACAGTTGTAAATTTAGCAGCAGCACTTGGGAAAAAGAACAAAAAAGTATTAGTAATAAATCTAGACCCACAAGGTAATAGTAGTTCGGGGCTTGGAATAAATAAAATGGAGTTAGATTATACTATATATGATATTTTATTAGAAGAAGAAAAGTTTGTTCCATTAGAAACGTCAGCTAAAAATGTTGAAATTTTACCATCAAACACAGAATTATCTGGATTTGAAATAGAAGCGGTAGGAATTGAACAAAGAGAGAAATTATTAAAAAAAGCAATAAAAAATTATGAGGAGTATGATTTTGTGTTAATAGATTGTCCCCCATCATTAGGATTGCTAAGTATCAATTCACTTATGGCTAGTCACTCGGTACTAATACCTATTCAAAGTGAATACTATGCACTTGAGGGGGTATCTCAGTTAGTAAAAACAATAGAATTAGTTAAAAATAGCTTAAATCCAAACTTAGAGATAGAAGGTGTAGTTATATCAATGTTTGACGGAAGAAACAACTTATCGTTGGATGTTGTTGAGGAGGTAAAAAAATATTTCAAGAATAAAGTGTTTAAGACCATAATTCCTAGAAATATAAGATTGGCGGAAGCACCATCACATGGTTTATCAGTATTGGATTATGATGAAAAATCTAAGGGTGCTGTAGCATATAAGAAATTAGCTAATGAATTAATTAAAAGGATAAGATAATGAGCAAAAGAAAAGGACTAGGACGTGGATTAGGTGCATTAATACCAGATAATCCTAAAAAGGAAGAAAAATTAAATTCGAAGTCAACCAAAAAAGAAAAGCAAACAAATGATGTAGATTTAGAGTTAGTTCAAAACATACTTTTATCAAAAATAGTTCCAAGTGATGATAATCCCAGAAAAAACTTTGATGAAGAAGCATTAAATAGTCTAGCAGAATCCATAAAAATGTATGGAATAATTCAGCCATTAGTTTTGGTAAAAAAAGAAGAGGATAAATATGAAATTGTCGCTGGTGAAAGAAGATATAGAGCGGCAAAGGTATTAAAATTAAAGGAAGTTCCAGCAATAATAAAAGATTTATCTACAAAAGACAAAGATATGATTTCTATGGTTGAAAATATTCAAAGAGAAGATTTAAACCCATATGAAGAAGCTCAGGCATATAGTAATATTATGAATGAATATTCATTAACACAAAGTGAATTAAGTGAAGTTTTAGGAAAAAGTAGGACGTACATTGCAAATATTGTGAGATTATTAACACTTGATGATTTCACAATAAGAGAACTAGAAAATGGTAATATCACGTCATCACAGGGACGAGCACTTTTAACAATATCGGATATTTTTGAAAGAAAAAAATACTTAGATATGTTGATAAAAAAAGAAATAACTGTTAATGAAATTGAAAAAAAATCAAAAAATAAGCAAAAAAACACAAATAAAAAAGATGTATTTGTAAGGGATATAGAAGAAAGACTTAAAGAAGCGTTGGGAACTAGAGTTTTAGTTAAAAAAACTAAAAATAAATGGAAAGTAAATATTGAATTTACATCAGATGATGAAATTGAGTATTTTTTAGATAATTATAAAACGGGAGAATATAATGGATAGTATGCTTTTGTTAATTTTATTAGTTATGACTCTAATAATTTTATTATGTGTATATAAACAGCTTAAAACAAATGATAGGATAAATAGATTAAGTAATAAATATGAAAAAAATAATAGAATTAGACAGAATTATTCATTCAATTCTGAAAATTCAATAGATTCGAGTGATTTTAATATGCTTCTAAGTAGACTAGAAAAAGTTGAAAGAAGTAAACACACACAAAACAGTACTATGAATAAAAATGTATTAGTTAATGAAATTCAAAGTAATTTAGGCGATATAGATGGAAAACTATCTAATGAAATTTTTAAGGTCGATAATAGGCTTGGTAAAAGGATAGATGAAGTAGAAAATTTCTTAGAATCAATCAATAAATCGACAAATTCAAAAATTGATAAATATTATACAGATATTCTTGATGAACTAAATTCAAATGTAAAAGAAATAAAAGATGAGTATAAAAAATTAATAAATAATTTAAATAAAACAAATGTAGCTCAACTTGAAGCTTTTATTAAGGAAAGCGAGGATAAGAGAGAGCGATTGGAAAATGATTTAGAAACTAAGGTAAAAAGAATCGGTGATAAACTAGCATTTACAATACAAAAAATATTTCTTCACAGATATAATGCTCTCGACAATCAAGTTGGAAATCTATCATTTACAATAGTTTTACTTGATCAACTCAATAGTGGTATAATGTTCACGTGTATAAATGGTAGAGAAAGTTCATATACATATTCTAAGATGATAGTTAATGGAAAATCAGATTATGAATTTTCACCAGAAGAAAAAGTTGCGATTGAAAAAGCGATAAAAAATAGGAGGGAAAATGAGATTAGCGATAGTTGATGAATTAAGAGGAAAATTACAAGGTACACATAAAAAAATAGTATTACCGGAAGGTGAAGATATTAGAGTTTTAGAAGCGGCATTTAAGTTAAAAACTGAAGGAATTGTAACCCCAATTTTATTAGGGAATAAAGAAAAAGTTAAAAAGATAGCAAAAGATAATAATATCAATATTGACGATATAGAAATTCTTAATCCTTCAACACATGATAAATTTGAATCATATGTCGATCATTTTGTAGAAATAAGAAAAGGTAAAAATTCAAAAGAAGAAGCTTTAGAAATTATTAAGGATGTAAATTATTTCGGTACAATGATGGTTGAATTAGGTGATGCAGATGGTATGGTATCTGGAGCTATTCACACAACAGGAGATACAGTTAGACCAGCATTACAAATAATTAAAACAAAGCCCGGAGTTTCTAGAACATCTGGAGCTATGATTTTGTTAGGAGATAGAGCTCATAAATATTTATTCGCAGATATTGCAATTAATCCTACATTGGATGCACAACAGTTAGCAGAAGTGGCTGTAGTTTCAGGAAAGACGGCAGAAGTTTTTGGAATTAATCCAAAGATAGCTTTATTATCATTTTCAACAAATGGTTCTGCTAAGACACCAGAATCATTAAAAGTGGCAGAAGCAACAAAAATAGCGAAAGAAATAGCAAAAAAAGAAGAGTTAAACTATAAAATTGATGGTGAAATGCAATTTGACACAGCGATTAAACCGGAAGTTGCTGAGCTTAAATTCCCTGATTCTGAAGTGGCTGGTAGAGCAAATACATTTATATTTCCAGATTTACAATCCGGAAATATTGGGTACAAAATTGCTCAAAGATTAGGTAATTTAGTAGCTGTTGGACCAATTTTACAAGGATTAAACAAGCCTGTTAACGACTTATCTAGAGGTTGTGTAGCTGAAGATATTTATATTACAGCATTAGTTACAGCAGCTCAATCATTATAAAAAGCATTAAAGCTCCCCTAACTAGGGGAGTTATTTTTAAGGAGAAAATATGATAGGTATTATTGGAGCTATGCCCAAAGAAGTTGAAGCAATAAAAAATAAAATGAACAATATAAATACAAAAGTTTTATTTAATCATGAATTTATTTTTGGGGAAATAAAAAATAAAAAGGTAGTTGTTTGTAAAAGTGGAGTAGGAAAAGTCAATGCTAGCGTAACTGCTACTATAATGATAGTAACCTTTAATCCTCAAATTATTGTTAATATAGGAACGGCAGGAGGTCTTGTTGAAAAACAAAATACTCTTGATATTGTGATTTCAAAGGATATTATTCAACATGATTATGACACTTCATATATAGATGGTGAATTAGGTATTGGGATAAGGTCAAGCTCAGACTATCAGTTAAGAAAAATAGTAGAAGAAGCATTTATAGAAAGTGGTTTATCAGCAGATATATATATCGGAGATATTATAAGTGGGGATTTATTTGTAGGAGAAACTGAAAAGATTGTAGAATTGAAAAAGAAGTTTCCAACTGCTATAGCTTGTGAAATGGAAGCAGGGGCAATAGCACAAACCTGTGAAAAATTAGGTGTTCCCTTTATAGTTGTAAGATCATTGTCAGATATAGTTTTTAATGATAATAGTGGAATAGATTTTATGAAGAATGTAGAAATTACTTCAAAAAGAAGTGCTGAAATGGTTAAAAATTTGATTGTAAAGATAAAATAAAAATAGTGCTGATAAAATATATTATCAGCACTATTTTTGTTTTTATTCTATACTTCCATCTTCTTGTGCGATTTTATCTTCTAAATTTTTAATATAATCAGGTTTTTCAGTTAAGTTATAATCTCCATTATAAATATCCATAAATTGAGCACCTGTTATAGTCTCTTTTTCTAGTAAATATTTTGAGATTTCATGAAGTTTATCAATATTTTCTTTTAAAAGTTGATGAGCTTTAGCATGAGCTTCAGCAATAATAGCCATGACTTTACTATCAATTTTATTTTCTGTACCTGATGCAGCGTAAGATTGAGTCGCAGAACCCTTTAGGTATCTTGATGATGATGCTTCAAGTAATACAAAGTCAAATTCATCTTCCATACCATATGTTGCTACCATTGCACGAGCAATTTTTGTTGCTCTTTCTATATCGTTTGATGCACCAGTAGTTTTTATATTAAATACAATTTCTTCAGCAGTTCTACCACCAGTTAAAATTACAAGTTCCTGGAACAAGTCGTCCCTTGATTGTAAGAATTTCTCTTCTTCTTCAACTTGCATAGTATATCCTAAGGCACCAGAAGTACGAGGTATGATAGTTATTTTAGTTACTGGAGCAGTATTTGTTTGAGCTGCAGCAGCAATTGCGTGTCCAACTTCATGGTAAGCAATAATTTCTTTTTCTTTTTGAGTGATAACCATATTTTTTCTTTTGTGTCCAGCAATTACTACTTCAACAGCTTCGATTAAATCTTCTTCTGTTACTATACTTCTGCCTTCTTTTACAGCCCTTAAAGCACCTTCATTTATAATATTTGCAAGTTCGGCACCTGATGCACCAGCGGTCATTTTTGCAACTGTTTTAAGATTTACATCATCATCTATTTTAATTTTTTTAGAATGAACTCTTAAAATAGCTTCTCTACCAGTGATATCTGGTAATTCCACTCTAACTTGCCTATCAAATCTACCAGGTCTTGTAAGAGCAGGATCTAAAATTTCAGGTCTATTAGTTGCAGCTAATATTATTACACCATTAGTAGCATCAAAACCGTCCATTTCATTTAGCAATTGGTTAAGAGTTTGTTCTCTCTCATCATTTCCGCTATAACCGGAGGTATCTCTTCTTTTACCAATAGCATCTATTTCATCTATAAATACGATACATGGAGCTTTTTCATTAGCTTGTTTAAATAAATCTCTAACTTTTGAAGCCCCAAGACCTACAAACATCTCTACAAATTCTGATCCTGAAATTGAAAAGAAAGGTACATTCGCCTCTCCAGCAACAGCTTTTGCAATAAGTGTTTTACCAGTTCCTGGCGGTCCAATCAACAGTACCCCCTTAGGTGTAACAGCACCAATATCAGAATATTTTTTTGGGTTGTGTAAAAAGTCGACAATTTCTTCTAATGATTCTTTCGCCTCGTCTTGCCCAGCAACATCCTTAAAAGTTGCTGAATTTTGAGCTTTAATATATTTTTTCGCATTTGATTTACCAAAACTTAGAGAATTTCCTGACCCACCCATCATATTTCGTGTTAGAAATCTTATTCCAAAGAACATTATAGCCATTGGAATTACCCATTGTAATAAAAATATAATTAATGGATTGGTTGGTTCTACTATTTTAGTAGAAAATTTTGAATTGGCAGATAACAATCTATTTGTAATATCTGGATCTGGCCATCTACCAGATTTATAATTTTCTACATTATCCTTATTTTTTTCTTTCACCTTAAATGTTATCTGGTGTGGTTCCATCTGAACCTCGGTAACTTTACCTTCTTTAAGCATGCTTACAAATTGACTATATTTTACTTCTGTAACAGAGCTATTTCTTATCATAGGTGAAATAACTAGGTTAAAGATTAAAAATATAGCTCCTGCAATTGCATACCAGAACCACAATGGTCTTTTACCGTTCTCATCGTTCTTAAATGACATATTTTTCCCCTTACTTTATAGATTAAAACCATTATATTAAACAAATATATTCAAATAATGTACTTTATATATTATATACCAAATTTAAATAATATTAAAAATATAATTTTTATTGTTTTACAACAAACATTTATTGTAATATACTATAGTATATTGACAGGGGGAAATATGAAAAATATAAATGAAAAAATAGTTTTCGTAGGTGCTAGTAGAACGCCAGTGGGATCTTTTTTGGGAGATCTAAAGACACTAAGAATACAAGAATTGGGTGTAATTGCACTGGATGAAACAATCAAGAGATCAAAATTAAACAAAGAAGATATAGATGAAGTTATAGTTGGAAATGTAATCGGCTCACAAACATCAAGTAACGTGGCAAAAATAATAGCTCTAGACGCAAATTTACCTACTGAAACTACTGCTATGACGGTAAATAGAGTCTGTGGTTCTGGGATGCAATCAATAATAAATGGATCCTCCGATATATTATTAGGTAAAAGAAAAGTAGTTGCTGCAGGTGGAGTAGAATCTCTTTCAAGAGCTCCATATCAATTACCAGAAGAAGCAAGATTTCAAGGATTAAAATTAGGAGATATAAATTTTATCGATACAAATCTTGAAATGCATAGATCACTTTCTGGAGATAACTCAGATATTACACATATGGCAGACACAACAAAAAATTTAATTAAAAAATATAATATTACAAGAGAGCAACAAGATAAGTTTGCTTTTGAAAGTCATAAAAAAGCAAGTGCTTCATTTGAATCTGGAAGATTGAGTAAAGAAATAGTGCCAGTTAAAATAAAACAAAAAAGAGGAGAAGATTTAGTTATTAATAGAGATGGAGATATTAGATTTGATATCTCTTTAGAAAAACTTTCTACTTTAAGACCGGCATTTGAAAAAGATGGCTCAATTACTGCAGGTAATGCATGTAGTCTAAATGATGGAGCGGCATTTACTATATTGACAAGTGAATCTTATGCAAAAGAAAAAAAATTAGAAATATTAGGTACACTACTAGATTATGAAATAGTAGGCGTTGATCCGATAGATATGGGGTTGGCTCCTTTTAAGGCGATAAAAAAATTACTAAAAAGTAATAATTTAGATCTAGAAAAAGATATAGATTTATTAGAAATAAATGAAGCTTTTGCTGGACAAACACTAGCTTGTATAAAAGAGTTAGGAATTGATATGGATACCGAATTTTATAAAAATAAATTTAATGTAAATGGTGGGGCTATAGCTATTGGACATCCACTTGGGATGTCAGGTACAAGATTAGTTGTGACGGCTCTTTACGAATTTAAGAATAGACCAAATGCAAGATATGCCATAGTTTCTGCATGCATTGGTGGAGGTCAAGCTATAGCATTATTATTAGAAAATGGAAATCTTATAAAGTAGGAGTTAAAATGTTTGATAAATTTAAGGGATTTTATCGTTTATCTATAGAAGAAAGAAGAGAAATTTTAAGAAATGAAAATATTGATTTAAATCTAGAAGAGATAGAACTTTCGAGTGAAAATGCAAATGTAATGATAGAAAATTACATTTTTAATTATGATTTGCCGTTGGGAATAGCTTTCAATTTTGAAATTGATGGAGAGAAGATATTGATACCAATGGCAGTCGAGGAGCCTTCTGTTATAGCAGCAGCTAGCAATGGAGCAAAAATATTAGAAAATATTACTACTGAATTAAAGCAAAAAGCTGTTGTTGGTCAGGTGGTAATTGCAAATGTCAAAAATTTTGATAAAACTTTTGAAAAGATAAAAGAGTTAAAAAAATATTTTTTTAATTTAGCTAATAAACATTTTACATCAATGATAAAAAGAGGTGGAGGAATAAAGGATATTTGGTTTAAATCTTTCAAAAAAGAAGGATATATAACTATATATGTTTCTGTAGATACTTGTGATGCAATGGGAGCAAATAGTATCAATACTTTTTTAGAAATTTTAGGTGAAAAAATTTTTGAAAAATTTGATAATAAACCTATTCTAAAAATCCTGTCAAACAATGCAAAAAAATCTGTAGTTAAAGCTTTTACTAAAACTCCAGTTGAAAAACTAGATAAAGATAAAAATATTGCTATAGAGATTGCAAAGAGAATAGAAGAAGCTACAAATTACGCAAACGTCGACCCTTATAGAGCTGTAACTCATAACAAGGGAATAATGAATGGAGTGGACGCTGTTTGTTTAGCAACAGGAAATGACTGGAGAGCTTTAGAAGCCTCTGTACATGCTTTTGCCTCTAGAAATGGACAATATAGGTCATTAACTAGCTGGAAGTATGATAGTAAAACAGAAATGCTAATAGGAGAAATAGAAATTCCGATGCCAGTTGCAACAGTTGGAGGAACACTCTCAGTGAACAATGCATCTAATTGGTCATTAAAATTGATGAAAAATCCAGAAGCTAAAAAATTAGCAAAGATAATGGCAAGTGTTGGTCTTGTTCAAAATTTTGCGGCTCTAAGAGCTTTAGTAACAGACGGTATTCAAAAAGGTCATATGTCGCTTCATGCAAGAAGTGTAGCCAAGCAAGTTGGGGCTAATGAAAATGAAATAGATGAAGTCGTAAATAGACTTAAAAAATCTGTGAAAATAAACGAAAAAAATGCTGAAAAAATTTTAGAAGATATAAGAGGTGAAGATGAACGAAATTAAAGTCGGTATTGATAAAATAAATTTATATATACCTAAAAACTTTGTTGATTTAGCTAAACTAGCCAGACACAGAGGAATCGATCCGGATAAATGGACAAAAGGTATAGGACAAAATAAAATGTCGGTCATTAGTTCAAATGAAGATATAGTGTCAATGGGGATTAATGCATCAAAAAATTTTTTAACAGATGAAGATAAAAAAGAAATTACTCAGATAATTTTTGCTACAGAATCTTCTTTTGATTATTCAAAGGCTGCGGCGACGTACTTGCAAGAATATTTAAATTTGGATGAATTTGTGAGATTTATGAAGTGAAACAAGCCTGCTATTCTGCAACAGCTGCTATTCAAATAGCCTGTGACTACGTAAGATTGAGGCTGGAAAAAAAGTCTTGATTATATCCTCAGATATTTCAAAATATGGAGCCAAATCTTCTGGAGAAGTTACTCAGGGAGCTGGTAGCATTGCAATATTGATTTCTGCAAATCCAAAAATATTAGAAGTGGATAAAGATTCAGTTTCAATTACATTGAATGAATATGATTTTTGGAGACCAGAGAGGGAAAGTTATCCTTTTGTTGATTCAAAATTTTCAGTAGAACTTTATATTAACGTATTTAAAAAATTAGTAAATAAAAAACTTTTATATAATAGACAAGAAATAGAAGAGTTGGAAGGCATATTATTTCATTTGCCATTCTCAAAAATGGGAAAAAAAGCCCTCATTAGTTTAGAAAATGATATTAAAGACGATAAAATAAAAATTCTTTTTAAAAAATGGTATCGACATTACGAACATAGTAAAAAGCTCAGTCAAGAAATAGGTAATTTGTACACTGGTTCATTATATTTATCACTCATATCATCTATAGTACACGATAACATAGATAATGGAAGTAAAATTGGATTCTTTAGCTATGGCTCTGGATGTGTAGCTGAACTATTTACAGGAAAATTAGTAGATGGATATAAAAAGAATATTGATTCAGAAGCTATATTTGATAGAATTGAAAATAGAGTTGAAGTTTCTATTGAAGATTATGATAGAAATTATTTTAATGAAGGTTTAGAAATAGAACTTCGTAAAGGGGATTACGGTTATAAGAGTAAAGATAGTAAAAGAAAATACTTTAGTTTTTAAAAAATAATTTAACAGAAGCGAGCAAAGGTTCGTCTCAATATTTTTTGTTATAGTACTATAATTTTTCCTTATTTTAAGCTTTATTAAAAAAAATAATATAAAGTTTAGAAAATAATGTGTTTTATCATATTAATAATTCTAAAATATAAATTTTATCAAAAGATTGCATAAACAAAAAAAGGAACAAATACAAATAAGGTATTATAGATAATTTCTATAATATACTTATTTTTTTGTACTTTAGTAATTTAAAATATATAATAGAATATATATAAAACAAGATATTAATTGAAAGGAAAATTATGGAAAAGAAAATAATTGACACAATACGAGTTTTATCAGCTGAAATGGTATTAAAAGCAAACTCTGGTCATCAAGGTACTCCAATTGGTGCTGCTCCAATGGGATTTGCACTATATAATGATATTATGAAATACAATCCCAAAAATTCAAAATGGTTTAACAGAGATAGATTTATTTTATCAGCTGGACATGCTTCAGCACTTCAATATTCATTGCTTCATTTATTTGGATTTGATGTAACAATGGATGATATTAAAGATTTTAGGCAACTAAACTCAAGAACACCAGGACACCCAGAATACGGAGACACTGATGGAGTAGAGGTGACGACAGGACCATTGGGACAAGGTATTGCCAATGCAGTAGGATTTGCTATGGCAGAAAAGCATTTGGCTGCAAAATATAATACAGAAGATATCAAAATAATTGATCATTTTACATATGTAATAACGGGTGATGGATGTTTAATGGAGGGTGTTTCAAATGAAGCGTCATCGTTAGCAGGTACATTGGGACTTGGTAAATTAATCATGCTATATGACTCAAATAGAATAACTATTGACGGTACAACAGATATTGCCTTTTCAGAAAATGTAGCAAAAAGATACGAAGCGTTAGGATGGCAAGTAATCGATGTAGAAGATGCGAATGATCTCTGATTCAATTAGACAGGCTATTGAAGAAGCGAAAAAGGAAACAGAAAAACCTACAATAATTGAAATCCATTCAACAATTGGATATGCTTCAAACAAAGCAAATACATCAGAAGTTCATGGTAATCCATTAAAATCTGAAGATATAGAGGATATGAAAAAAACTTTAGGTTATAATGTTAAAGATATGTTTACGGTAGATGAAGATGTAAAAGAATATTTAAGAGATATAATTTCAGAGCATGAAAAATTAGAAGAAGAATGGATTAAATTACTTGAAAAATATAGAGAAAAATATTCCGAAAAATATAAATCATTAATAAATTCAATAAATAATACACAAGATTTATCATTTTTAGATAAAGATGACTTTTATAAATTTGATAAGGAAATGGCAACACGAGCTTCATCAGGAATAGTACTAAATAAAATTGCTAATGAATATGATTCTTTATTTGGTGGATTTGCAGATTTAGCAGGATCAAATAATACGACACTTGAGGGGGAAACATTTTTTTCAAAAGAAAATCCTTCAGGAAAGAATATTCATTATGGAATTAGAGAACATGCAATGGCAGCAATGGCAAATGGTATAAGCTTACATGGAGGACTATTACCATATACAGGTACATTTTTATCGTTTGCAGATTATATGAAACCATCCCTAAGATTATCAGCATTGATGCATCAAAAAGTAGCATATATATTCACACATGATAGTATTGGTTTAGGTGAAGATGGACCAACTCACCAAGCTGTAGATCAATTACCTATGCTTAGAGCGATCCCAAATAGTATCACATTAAGACCAGCTGATGCAAGAGAAACAGCAGCGTCATGGGCATATATTTTAGAGTCAAACTCTAGACCGGTCAATTTAATTTTAACAAGACAAGCTGTACCAAACTTTGAAAATACAGGAAAGAATCTATACAAAGGTGCATATGTACTTAAAGATTTTGGAAACAATCCAGAAATAATATTAATGGGTTCAGGTTCAGAAGTTCAGCTAGCATATGGAGTAGCCGAAAAATTATTCGAAGAAGGAAAATCAGCAAGAGTTGTTTCTGTACCGTCAATCGAACTTTTTGAAGAACAATCAGTTGAATATAAGGAATCAGTATTACCTTCAAATGTGAAAAATAGAGTTGCCATAGAGGCTTCATCAGAAAAATCATGGTATAAATATATTGGAATGGATGGACTACTGATTGGAATGGAAACATTTGGTAAATCAGCACCAGCCGAAGTTACATTCAAATATTTTGGCTTTACGGTAGAAGATATATTAGAAAAAGTAAAAAATAAATTTTAGGAAAAGAAATAGAGAAATAAAATGAGAATGCGATATAAAGCTTTTGCTATGCCTGAACTTAAAGAAAATGATTTAGTTTTTTTTGAACCGGAGGAAAACAAAGGTCAATGGAGTAAAATATTTAAGAATAACAATCCAATACATCTTGAAATAGGGGCTGGATTTGGCAAGTTTATTTTAACAAAAGCTGAAAGGAATCAGAATATAAACTATATCGGAGTAGAATTAGATGAAAAAGTCTTAGTATATGCTGCAAGAGATTTTAAGGAATCAGGCTTAAAAAATATAATAGGGATTAGAAATAAGGCTGAGAATTTAACTAAATACTTTGAAAAAGGAGAAATAAAAAAAATATATTTAAATTTTTCAAATCCATGGCCAAAAAGAAGCCAACATAAAAGAAGATTAACACATCCTCAGTTATTAAATGTTTATAAGAAAATTATCCCAATAGAGGCAGAAATAGTTTTTAAGACAGATCAGAGAACATTCTTTGATGATTCAATTAAATATTTTGAGAGGAATGGTTTTAAAATTCTAGATTTATCATACGATTTAGGTGTAGATGATATTGAAGACCATATTGTTACAGAATATGAAGAAAAATGGAGAGAAAATGGAGATACAATTCATTATTTAAGAGCAAAATTGATTGACGATGCTCAAAGTGAAGTGTTGGAAATTTATAGAAAGTAAAGAAAAAAGCATCTGAGTATAAACTGACGCAAGTTTTTGTTTGTATAATAAAGAATGTAAATATAGCATAACAAAGGGAATGTATATTTACAAATATGTGTTTTTGTAGTAAACTATAGCAAGAAAATTAATATATTATTTTAGAGAGGAGTAAAAATGACTGACAATAAAAAAATAAATAAAAAATTTATTTTAAATACCATCAAGAAATTTACAATTAGTGCCTTAGTTGGTGCAATGTTAATTAATTCAAGTGCATTCACGGTAAATGCCCAAGAATCAAGGGGGGGGTAGATAGACAAGCTACCCAAGGTGGAGAAAACACCAATCAAGGTGATACTGACGTACCAGTACAAAAACCTGATGGAGATGGAAAAGTAGTTTTTGAAAAAGACGGATTTAGATTTGAATTAATAGATGATGTTGAAGCAAATAAAAAAGAGAGATATAACGGGGAATATGTTAGTGAATATCGTCATAAGAGATTGAATATAAGTTATACAGGTGCTGAAAATATTGAAAACGCTACATTAAAATTATCACTTCCTAGAGAAGTATCTAATAAAAAAGAAAATGAAAGTCACTCAAATAATATTGACTTTAGATTGAATAATGTTGAAGATACTAAATCTTATACTAAAGAAAATAATCAGTATATTGAAATAAATCTTAAAAATATAACTTCCAATTATAGCCGTTCAATTCCTTTGGAGTTTAAAACAGATTCATTTGCTAAATTAGTTGAGAACCTAAGAGTAACACTAAGCACGGCAGATGATAAACTTATAGACACTAAAATGCAAGTGGAACAAAAAGGACTGCTTAAATTAACAGAAGCAGATTTAATTAATACTAAACTAGATTTTTATTCTGTAACGAAGAATAAGGGAACAAGAACACTTGGATATCAAGATTTTAATCCAGAAAATCCTACTATAGAAGAACGTAATAATTTTCGTTTAGATTTCAATTCAAGATTTAGAGGTAAAGATGCTCATAAAGGACCGGCATATGTATCTAATATAAGTCCAGAAATAAGATTTCCTTCTGAATTGAAGGAAGTTACAATAGAAGATTTAACATCGAAATATAATACAAAAAAAATAAATGCAACAACATACAATGTAGAATTTTCTAATAAAATAGTTCATAAAAACGATTCTTCAGAATATGAATTAGAATTATTTATCCAAGATATTAAGCACTCAGCAACGGATCCATTAGTTGAAAATCCAGAGCAATTTGTTGATAAGAATATTTTTTTTAATCATCACGCTCCTCCAATTAACAAACAAAAAACACTTAGCATGTCAGCATCGATTTTTGGAGAAACTATAAACTATGAAGATAAATTTTATTGGAAATTCAGAAATACAGGTCTAAAAGAAAACAATAGTATTGGACTCTCTAGAAATTACGCTTATAATGAAATATCATTTCCATCTATAGAAAAACTAAAAAAAGAATATAAAAAAAATCCAGAGATACTATCAGATAGATTCTATGATGAAACAATCATTACTAAAGGTATAAATAATGAACTTACATTTACTGAGATTAAAAGAAAAATTACCATGCCTACAGATAGTGAAAATAAACCACTATTCAAGATAAAAAGTATATCTTTTGTTAACGATGCTAAAGAAAAAATTAAAGATAAAGATATTATTGTAAAAATAAATGATACAGTATTAAATAAATCTACTGAAAAAGAAGCCTTTTATAAAAACACATTGAGTGACGATGTATCGAGTTATACTATTGACATAAAATTTGCAGAACCTATAAATTTAGCTAAATCTGAAAAATGGGAATTTTTTAAATATATTAGAGTGGATTATGATGTAGTCGACATAGATAAAGCTGAACAATTCTTTGAAGATACTACACAAGAATATCCTGTTCAAAAGCAAATGAATTCTCGATTAGAAGTATATAATAACGACAAAAAAAAGCTTTCCGAGACTAGAAAAATAGAACGACATTTAAAAATAAAACCGGGAATTTTACGTGATTTAAGAGCGGCATCGTCCAGTTACAATTATGGTACAACTAGTAAATTATCATTTGATCAGTTGAATCAAACTATACGAATTTCTAAAGATACTTTAAATGTTGATTTTGTACAGACAAGCAGTTTCCTTAATATTAAAGATAAAGAACATTATAAAGGTGAATATAATATTGGTAAAGTAACCATGAAAGCAGAAGTAACACCAGGTATTGAAATTGACTATTCTGAATTCAAGGATGTTGAAGGATTTTCATACGAGAAAACTATTGAAGGTGATAAAACTGTATACACCGCTACATTAACTAATGTAAATGTATATAAAGCGTTTGCTAATGATGATGTTGATGGTAATTTAGTAGGTAAAATTTTAAGAGCACCTATCACTGCTACAGAAGGTGTTTTCAAGGGTAAAAAAGTTTCAACGGTAAATATAAGTATGAAATATAGCGTATTTGTAGAAGATACACCTGAAAAACTTCAAGTTCCCGATACACTAAAAAAAGGTAGCGAATCATCTCTGACATTTACGGGGCAAATTATAATGCCACAAGGACTAAGTGTAGAGCATTCATTCTCGACATCACAAGATGAAAACTACAAAAATACTGATACTGTAGGTTCGGTACTTCACAATGAAGATGTCTATCTAAAAGCATCATTTATTAACCTAGATGGTACAGTACAAGAAAATAAAGGATTTATATTCTTCTTACCAAGAAAAAATGGATATACATTCACTGGCTCTCAGACAAATAAGCATGATGTGTATTTGAAAGAATTGCCACAAAACGATAACTACAATGTGTACTATACAACAGATACACTAAGTGAAAATAGTACGCATGATAACACTACATGGACACAAGTTACCAAGCAAAATGGTGCTGTTAATTTACAAAATATTACAGCAGTTAAACTAGAGCGTAAAAGCCCACTTCCAGCATATACAGTTGATGATATTAAACTTAAAGTATCAACACCTAATGAAGACATTGGATATGATGTAGACTTTAAGTCATATGTAAGCTTGTATGATACAAAAACAAAAGTGGTATCAGCTCCAAATGTATCTACATTTAAGATTGCACCATTAAAAGCAGTTACAACTAATGTTTCGATACCTCAGGGAGAAAATGTAACTGAAGATCCATCACTACCAGAAGGTAAACAAAGAGTAACTGAAGGTCGTGATGGTAATATCCAAACAACAAAACACTACAAACAAAGAAATGGTGTAATAGTTGATGAAGATAATCCAGTGAGAGTAGATGAACCAGTAAGAAGAGATCCAGTTGCTAAAGAAATAGTAAAAGGTACAGGAGTATTACCAACACTTGCCGTAAAAGAAGACTATGTAAATGATGCTACAAACAAAGTAAGTGTAAAAGTTGATGATGCAAATACTCAAAAAACAAGCGTTAAATTCTATAACGAGGCTGGTCAAGTAGTTGACAAAGAAATAAACGCCCTACAATTAAAATATGGGACAACTCTTGATGAATTAAAACAAATGCTTTATGCAAATGATAAAAACACTGGAGATATCGATTTATCACGTGTGACACATACATTTAAGGATGATAACAATCCATTTACTGACAATAAAGCAACAAAAGTTGGAAGTGGATATAGCGTGACATTTAAGATTGTTGATGAGCATATGACCGATAAATTCACAGAACTAACCGTACCATTTGAAGTACTAGAAGCAGATAGAGTATTCTTACCAAAAGAAGATATAGAATTTAATCAAAAAAATGAAACCACTGAAAGAAATCAAGATGGTAATTTAATAACTTATGTAGGTAACATTGAAACCACAAAAAACCCAATCGACTTTAATACAACTTATCAACCAAAAGAAGATTTAACATTTGGTGAAAAGAAGGTATTAGTAGAAGGGAAAACAGGGACTGAAACAATTAAATACCAATACGATGTAAACCCACAAGATGGTTCACTAAGCAATAAGAGAGAACAATCACGTGAAACAGAAGAAAAAGCTAGAGATAAAGTATTTGGTGTAGGTAATGTAGAAAACAAAACTGAAGCAATACCAATGCAAACTATCTACAAAAAGCTATACAAACAAGACGGTACACTAGCAGATGGTATTACTAAAGACGAACTTCCAGAAGACTTAGCATTTGGACAAAGCTATGTGAAAAATGCAGGAAGTGAAGGAACAAAGAAACTTAAAGTAACTTATGACGTAAATCCAAAAACTGGTGAAACTACAAATCCTAGAGAAGAAGTAGTAAGTGAAACTACAAATCATAGAATAGAGTATGTAAACAATCGTCAAATGATTAATGAAACTGACAACTTCTCAACACGCTATGAAGCAGATGATACACTTGACTTCAAACAAGAAAAAACAAAGACTGAAGGTAAAAACCGTATTAACAAATACTATGAAATATATCTAATGGATGATAAAGGTAGTGTATTTAAGCCTGAAGAATCACCAAATAAAAAAGATATAGACGGACTATTCTGAAGTTAAGAAGATTACAATTGAAAATCAAGCTTTAGAACAAAAAGTAGTTGGTGTAGGTAATGTAGAAAATAAAACTGAAGCAATACCAATGCAAACTATCTACAAAAAGCTATACAAACAAGATGGTACACTAGCAGATGGCATTACTAAAGACGAACTTCCAGAAGACTTAGCATTTGGACAAAGCTATGTGAAAAATGAAGGAAGTGAAGGAACAAAGAAAATTAAAGTAACTTATGAAGTAAATCCAAAAACTGGTGAAACTACAAATCCTAGAGAAGAAGTAATAAGTGAAACTACAAATCATAGAATAGAGTATGTAAATAATCGTCAAATGATTAATGAAACTGACAACTTTACAACACGCTATGAAGCAGATGATACACTAGACTTCAAACAAGAAAAAACAAAGACTGAAGGTAAAAACCGTATTAACAAATACTATGAAATATATCTAATGGATGATAAAGGTAGTGTATTTAAGCTTGAAGAATCACCAAATAAAAAAGATATAGACGGACTATCTGAAGTTAAGAAGATTACAATTGAAAATCAAGCTTTAGAAGAAAAAGTAGTTGGTGTAGGTAACATTGAAACCACAAAAAACCCAATCGACTTTAATACAACTTATCAACCAAAAGAAGATTTAGCATTTGGTGAAAAGAAGGTATTAGCAGAAGGGGAACTAGGTACTGAAACAATTAAATATCAATATGATGTAAATCCACAAGATGGTTCACTAAGCAATAAGAGAGAACAATTACGTGAAACAGAAGAAGCTAAAGATAAAGTAATTGGTGTAGGTGCTAAAAAGGTAGAAGAAGTCACACTAAATCACGGACATCAAGAAACTACCGATAATCTATTAGCTAAGGGAGAAAGAAAAGTAATCCAAACTGGTAAAAATGGACTTGTAAAATACACATATAAATATGTGGTAGATCCAAGTACAGGGAAATTTACTGGAAGAGAAGTTCTTGAAAGAGAAGTGTTAGAACAAGCACAAGATGAAGTAGTTGCAGTTGGAACATTTGAATCAAGTAAGGAACAACCAGAAACTCAGGAAACACTTCCTGAAGCTCCTATAGAATCTAAAGGAGAAGGTAATCCACAAAAAGAAACATCAAAAGAAACATCAAAAGAAACATCAAAAGAAACATCAAAAGAATTAAAACCTTCAAAACCAGAAAACCCAGGTACTGGAGATGTAGGAATAGCAGGATCAGTAATAGTTATGGTAGCGGCTGCTGCGGCATATCTAGGACTTAGAAAAAGAAAATAGTTTAAGATAAAGAAGTTGCTTGAGAGTAGATAAAATCTATTCTTAGCAACTTTTTGCTTTTTATATTTTTAGTATTATGGAGAAGAATTTAAGAGTTATCAACATTTAAAATTAGAAATAGAAGAATATATAAAGTGGTACAAAGTATACTTATTAAAATCTATAAATTCATTAATTATTAATTTTTCCAACAATATATAAAGAATTTACCTTACTTTTTGTAAATTTCAATATATTATTATGACTATCTTTATCGTTGTTTAAGACGATTAGAAAATCATTATCCTTAGTTTTTATGATATCAATACCAGCAAGTATAAAAAATAAATTAGGTTGAATATTTTTGCTATTTGTCATCATAAGATAAAGTGAAAAAAGAAGGAAGAAGTATGCTATAATGGACATTCCCATGAACTCGCTTATGACATATATGGTGCTGACATTTGATATTAAAAAAGAAACGGGATCACCATTAAAAACGCTTATCTTATCCCTACTAAAATCACTTTGTTGATATTGATCTTGTTCTAAATACTTATGTTTAAGATAATTTCTCTTAATACTTTTTATAAATGAAAATGCTAAAATACATATAAACATTCCGATAGATAAAGTTATTAAAATCTTAACATTAATACCATAATCTGAATTTTCTAAAAGATTTTTAAGTGTAAAGAGAATAATAGATGGAAACATTGCAGTGATAAAATATGATAATTTGAAGGCGATACTAGTTTTTCTAAACATTATTTTCCTTTCGAGCTATTTTCTAGCTGGGTTTTATTGTATATTATTTGATTATATCACAAAGTACTACATAATTTAATATATTAATAATCAGTTATGTCTGCATTGCTTTTTATAATTCGCTAGCAAATAAAAATAAAAAAATTAAGTAAAACTATTTGAATAAATGTAAAAATCAGTTTATAATTTAATATAATATATGTAAATAAATTAAATTAGACATTGGAGAGTAAAACTTATGAAAGATTATAAAGTTTTGTTATATTATAAATACCAAAATATTGAAAATCCAGAACAATTTAGACAAGAGCATCTTAAGTTTTGTAACAAAATTGGATTAAAAGGAAGAATAATAGTAGGATATGAAGGGATAAATGGTACTGTTTCAGGTACTATTGAACAAACTGAAAAGTACAAGGATTATGTACATTCTCTAGAAGGTTTTGAAGATCTATGGTTCAAAGAGGATGAAACTGATAATTATACACATCCAAGGATGTCAATAAAGTTTAGAAAAGAGATTGTTTCATTAAGTTTAGAAGATGATTTTTCTCCAAATGAAACTACGGGTAAATACTTAGATCCTAAGGAATTTAAGGAAGCAATTCTTGATAAAGATACAGTTGTATTAGATACAAGAAATGACTATGAGTATGATCTTGGACATTTTAAGGGTGCGATTAGGCCGGATATCAAAAATTTTAGGGAATTACCGGAATGGATAAAAGAAAATGAAGAAATATTTAAGGACAAAAAAGTTGCAATGTATTGTACTGGTGGAGTTCGATGTGAAAAATTCTCAGGATGGATGTTAAGATTTGGTATTTCAGATAAAGTTGGCCAACTACATGGTGGTATCGATACTTATGGTAAGGACCCTGAAGTAAAGGGAGAATTATGGGAAGGAAGCATGTATGTGTTTGATGACAGGATTTCTGTACCAATAAATCATGTAAACCCAACAATAATTGGTAGAGATCATTATGATGGTACACCTTGCGAAAGATATAGAAATTGTGCGAATCCAGAGTGTAATAAACAAATATTTATGAGCGAAGAAAACGAACATAAATATCTTAGAGCATGTAGAGAGGAATGTAGAAAACATCCAAAAAATAGATATGTCAAAGAAAATAATTTAAGTGAAGAGGAATGGGAAAACAAATTAAATGCAATAGGTGAAAGTCTATCAGAATATTCACATAAATAAAACAAATATAAAATTGACAAGTGTTATCATTACTGGTAACACTTGTTCTAATATATAGTGTTCTAATATATAATTAAGTAGAAAGGAATAATAATGAAATTAATTTGCTATAAAAAATGTTCAACCTGTAAGAACATAGAGAAAAAGTTCAATGAACGAGGAATTTCTTATGAATATAGGGAAATTGATAAAGAAAATCCCACAGCTCAAGAGATTGAAAAATGGCATCAAGAATCAGGACTAGATATTAAGAAGTTCTTTAATACAAGTGGAGTAATTTACAGAGAAAAAAAATTAAAAGATAAATTAGATAAGATGAGCCTACAAGATAAATATGACATTCTAGCAACAGATGGAATGCTCGTAAAACGTCCAATTCTTTTAGATGGCAATAAAATACTAGTTGGACCACAAGTTAAAAATTTGTTGAAAGAGGAATAAAATGGGATTGGTAAAAGCGAAAATAATAAAAATGATTTATCCAGGTTACTCAATAGGAATCGGAGAAAATGGAAAAGAATATAGATTTAAAGGTGGAATAAAAGGACAGGAAGTTCTTTTGAATGGTGGTAAAAAGAAAGCGGGATACCATAAAGCTAAGTTAGTTCAAATTCTTCAAAAATCTCCTCTTGAAATTAATAATTTTTGTGAAAATCCAAATAATTGTAGTGGTTGTAAATTTCAAAATGTAGAATATGATAAAGAGTTAGAAATAAAAACTGAAATGATCCAAGACTTATATAAAGATATAAATTGGAACTTAGAAATAAAGATGAATCCATCCCCATTAGTAAATGACTATAGAAACAAAATGGAGTATACATTTGGTGATGAATACAAAGGTGGCCCATTAGTTTTAGGATTGCATAAAGTTGGAAAATTTTATGAAATAGTTGAAGATGGTGGTTGTAAAATAGCACCCCCCGATTTTAATAGAATAAGAACTTATACACAGGAATTTTTTAGAGAAAAGGGAATATCTCACTTTCATAAAACAAGACAAGATGGAATATTAAAGTTTTTCGTT
Source organism: Helcococcus sp. SA-HE-C1 (assembly GCF_985670335.1). NCBI lineage: Bacteria > Bacillati > Bacillota > Tissierellia > Tissierellales > Peptoniphilaceae > Helcococcus > Helcococcus sp. SA-HE-C1. Next base: position 1,386,598 of record NZ_OZ484652.1, on the reverse strand, counting down.
ATAAGATACTCTTTTTACCAAAATGCATTTATGCTAAATCTTGTAACCCCCACTACTACAGTATTGACAGAGGAAATATTTAACGAATTTATAGATGGATTTTACAAAATTAATTTAGATGGTAAAATATCATCTTTTTACCATACGATATCAAATTCAACCTCTGATGCAATAAAACCAGAGAAGATTATAAAAATCTGGGGAGAGGATCATCTAACAGAAAAAATAAATAACTTAATATTTAATATAAGTCCATTTTCCTTTTTCAGCCAAATCCTAAGGGAGCTGAAAATTTATATAATAAAGCATTAGAATTTGCAGGAAATATAAATGATAAAATTGTTTATGACCTTTACTGTGGAACTGGAACAATTTCTCAAATTTTTGCTAAAAATGCAAAAAAAGTAATTGGAGTAGAAATTATTGAAGAAGCTGTGAAAAAGGCTAAAGAAAATGCAGAAATTAACTCGTTAGATAATGTTGAGTTTAGAGCTAATGATGTTTTGGCAGAAATAAATAATCTTAAAGATAGCTCTGATATAGTTGTACTCAATCCACCAAGAGCAGGGATACATCATGATGCCATACATCAAATTTGTGATATGAACGCAAAAACTATAGTATATATATCTTGTAATCCAGCAACTCAGGTGGATGATCTAAAATTGTTTATAGAGAGGGGATATAAAATTAAAAAAATAGAATGTTTTGATCAATTTCCTAGGACTTTGCATGTGGAGACGGTAGCACTTTTGTCCAAACTTGATGTCGATAAGCACATAAGTGTTGAAATTGAGTTGGATGAGATGGATTTGACAAGTGCGGAGAGTAAAGCAACATATGCTCAAATCAAAGAATATGTTTGGAATAAATTTTAATTAAAAGTTTCAACATTATATATTGAACAGATAAAAAGGAAATGTGGAATAGAATTACGAGAACATTACAACAAGTCAAAAAAGGAGAAACAAATTATTCCACAGTGTACACCTGAAAAAGAAGAAGCCATCATGGATGCTTTGAGACACTTCAAAATGATTTAATAGAAAAGAATGACAGCATATGACTTTCTGCATTTATTACATTCCTACTTGGTATTGGAACGGCGTTGTTTTATATCATTATGGTGTTCTGCTTATTTTGGGCGTTAGCTTCTTTTATTGCAAGTTTAAGAGTAAGTTAACATATTTTTAGAAGTGTAAGTTGAATGATTGGTAAAATAGCAGGTATATATCTCTAAGTGTTATAATATATTATTAAGATGAAATATATTAGTTATTTAAAGATAAGAGAAACGAACGGGCAGAGGGGAGAAATTAAAACAAAATTATATTAAAAGAACACGCTAATTATGAAACTGGGATTTGTTATGAATCCCAGTTTAATTTTTATAATTGGATTAATAGAATTATTAAACTATACAATAAAATCAATTTAAAGAAAAATAAATATTAGATAATCTTAGACGATAGAAATTAAAAACTCTATTGTCTATTTTTATACTCAAAAGTTGGAGGGTATGATGATGAGGAAAAAATTCTATATTAGGTCAAATAAAAAGCTTTAAGATAGATGACAAAACTAAGTCAAATAAGAAAGACCATAGCAAAGATACAGAGAGATAAATATCGGCAGTCTTCGGACTGCCTTTATTTTTTTGGTATGACGGGCATGTTATCAATCTGTGGTGAAAGTCCACTAAGGGCGTAGTTGCCAACGAACCTCACAGTAATTCCCAAGGTTTGCACCGTGAGATGCAGGCGAGAAGAAGGGATAGCAAAATTGTAGCCTGACGAACAGAAACCTAATACTAAGGCTTGCACGGTGGACAAGCGAACCAAAAGTCGTGAAGTCCAAAAGGCAACCGTAAACCATGCAAGTAGATTAGGCAGGTAGACAAGGAAAGATTGATGGCTTATCCCGTGAGGTCTCACTAGCGAATAAGTAGTAACAACGAATAGTGAGAAGTCAGCAAAAGCCATAGTAGTATTGAAGCCTTTGTAATCGAGGTGGAGCGAAGGGCTGAATAATTCAAAGTCAAATGGACTTGCAAAAGTCTGTATCCATATCCGACGAGAAAATCGTACCAAAGACGTAACGGCGGAAAATTTTCACAGGAGTTAGGAGTAAGAGGATACAGAGCATAACAAAGAAAGGAGACAATCCAAATGTCAGAACTGCTAGAACAAATACTCAGTAGAGAAAACATGTTTGCAGCATTAAACAAAGTGAAAGCAAACAAAGGAGCAGGAGGAATAGATGGAATATCCACCGAAGAAATAGACCAACATCTCAAAAACAACTGGGTAGAAATTAGAGACAAAATTCGAAGAAGAAAGTATAAACCAAAACCGGTCAGAAAGGGTAGAAATACCAAAACCAAATGGAGGTGTACGCAATCTAGGAATACCAACAGTAGTAGACAGAGTAATAGAACAAGCAATTGCACAAGTTCTAACACCAATAGCAGAACCACACTTTAGTGATAAAAGTTACGGTTTTAGACCAAATCGCAAAGCACAACAAGCGATAGTGAAACTTCTTGAATACTTTAACGACGGATACAGCTATATTGTAGACATAGACCTAGAGAAATTCTTTGATAACGTCCCACAAGACAAACTTATGACCTTGGTTCATAACCTCATAAATGACCCAAACACAGAATCCTTAATTAGGAAATATCTTAATGCGGGAGTAATGATAAAAGGAAATTATGAAGAAACACCCAAGGGAACACCACAAGGAGGAAATCTATCGCCCCTTCTAAGTAACATAATGCTAAACGAATTAGACAAAGAACTAGAAGCAAGAGGACTACACTTTGTAAGATATGCAGACGACTGCATAATAGCCGTAGGAAGTAGCGCAGCAGCTAACAGAGTAATGGCAACAGTAACAAAGTGGATAGAAAAGAAACTAGGACTAAAAGTAAATGCAACAAAATCCAAAGTTACAAAACCAATAAAACTAAAATATTTAGGATATGGTTTTTGGAAAGACAAAGCAGGATGGAAAGCAAGACCACACAAAGAATCAATCCGAAGGTTTCAAAGAAAGTTGAAACAGTTGACAAAGAGGAGTTGGTCAGTACCAATGACCTATAGAATCAACAGACTGAACCAAGTAATTAGAGGGTGGATAAACTATTTTAGACTAGGAGATATGAAGACGGTCCTTAGAAAGATAGATGAACGACTTAGAACAAGAATGAGAATAGTCATATGGAAGCAGTGGAAGACGAGTGGGAAACGCCTATGGGGACTTCGAAAGTTAGGAGTTCCGATGTGGATGGCAAAACAGTCAGTAGGATTTGGAGACCACTATCAAGCGGTTGCCAAAACCACAGGACTACATCACATAAACAAAGAAATCCTCGCAAAGCGAGGACTTCAAAGTTGTTTGGATTATTATTTGAATTAAACCGCTGTATGCCGAACGGCACGTACAGTGGTGTGAGAGGGGCTACATGTTAGCTCCTACTCAATCTTTTTTTTTAAAGTGATATATCAATTGATTGAAAATAACCTATAGTTAATGTTATAACAAATTTGTATGTAATAACAAACATAAGTATTTTTTAAATGTATATATGTACGAGATTAGCTATCAAAAAAATAATCTTGGAGGTTATATGGAATTAAGTTATAAAAGGTTATTTAAAAAACTTATTGATTTAGATATGCAACATAATGAGCTTATGGAAAAAGCAAATGTAAGTAGGAGTACATTTTATAAATTAAAGAATGGTGAGAATGTAACTACCGATGTTTTGCTCAGAATTTGTGATGCATTGGATTGCGACATATCAGAAATTATGGAGTGTATTAAAAATGATTGAAATAATAAATGGAGAATGCATAGAAGAATTGAGGAAGTTAGACTCATCTACGGTTGATTTAATTATTACAAATCCTCCATATAATATTGCGAATTTCATGAACGGGAGAGATACAAATCTACAAAAAATGCGTTCTAATTTTTTGGTGCTGCTGGTTGGGATGATTTAGATTTTAATGATTGGAAAGACCATATGAGATTATTTTTTAAAGAATCAAGTAGGATACTTAAGAATGGTGTTTCCATGATAGTTTTTATGTCAATATTAAGGGTTGAAACTCTTGTTGAAATAGCAAATGAGGGTCTGTAAATAATTTTGTGTATCAACCTATTTCCTGATATTAAAGGGTATGGGTTGATACATTTTTTGTATCAATAGATATTCATTTCTTAAGAAATGAAGCTTAACTTAATTTTACACATTATTAATACACTGTCAAATTTTGTTAAAAATTTGCAGATATTTTTTACTATTGCTTTCTATTTTTTTTATTATATCCTCCCTTCAAAATATATTGATAATTGTGATAACACCTTATCCCAACCTCTTATTCTACTAGTCCACTTAGCTGAAGCATCTGCCATAGCTAGATAAAGACTTTTTTGTAATGCATAATCATTTGGAAATATTGCTTTATTTTTAGTTACTTTTCTTAACTGTCTATTAAAGTTTTCCATAGCATTTGTTGTGTATATCATCTTTCTAATACCTTCAGGATACTTAAAATATGTTGATAATTCAGCCCAATTATTTCTCCATGAAGATACACATGTAGGATATTTCTTACCCCACTTATCTTCAAATACATCTAAATTGGTTAGTGCTAAATCTTCTGTAGGTGCTTTGTATATTGACTTTAAGTCCTTCATCAACTCTCTAATATCTTTGTATGATACATATTTAGTAGAGTTTCTTATTTGATGTATTATACATTTTTGTATTTCCGCTTTTGGATAGACTGCTTCTATTGCTTGAGTAAATCCTGGTAGATTGTCTGTTGAGAAGATTAATACATCTTCTAGCCCACGTTCTTTTAATTGATTTAATACTAAAAGCCAATATTTACTTGATTCATTTTCTCCTACCCACATACCAAGTATTTCCTTAAAGCCTTCTAAATTGTATCCTAAAGCTATGTAAACAGCTTTTTTAACTACAATATTATTTTCTCTAACATGATAGTGGATTGCATCTAAAAACACCATTGGATAGACTTTATCTAGTGGTCTGTTTTGCCACTCTTCTATTGTTGGAAGTATCTTGTTAGTTATTTTACTTACCATAGTTTCTGATAATCCAAAACCATAAATTTCTTTAATATGAGCTGATATGTCTCTAGTAGTCATACCTTTTGCATACATTGATATTATTTGATTCTCTATATTTGATATGTCTTTTTCATATTTTTTAAGTACTTGTGGTTCAAATGAAGCATATCTATCTCTTGGAATATTAAGATCTATATTTCCATATGAAGATTTAACAGTCTTTTTACTTGATCCATTTCTAGTGTTTAGTGATAGTGGAGCTTGTCCATATTCATAGTCTAGATGCTCATCAAGTTCAGATTTAAGCATTTGTTCTATTGCATCACCTAAAAGGTCTTTAAGTGCATTTTGTAAATCCTGAGCAGTTTCTGGTTGATATTCTTCTAGTAACATTTTAGTTATTTTATTTAGTCTTGTTTCTGGTCTTTTTCTTGGCATAAAAATTCCTCCTAATTAGTTTTTCTTTACCCTAATCAGTAGGTTTCTATACACAAAATTTTACACAGTCTCGCAAATGAATTTGGTTTTTATTATAAAACCACTGGAATTTGGTACAAAACAAATCCAATGCCTAGAAATATGAATTTACATTTTGTTAATTCAAATGAGTGCTGGATATATTTTACTTATAAAACAAAAACAGGAACATTCAATAATAAAGGTAAATTGGTTCTAGACTATATTGAAACATCTATCACGACTGCTAGGGAAAAGAAATTAGGTAAACATCCAACACAAAAGCCAATTATATTATTCGAACATTTTATAAGATTGCTTTCAAATGAGGGCGATTTAGTAGTAGATCCATTTCTAGGAAGCGGTTCTTCTGCAATTGCAAGCTATAGATTAAATAGAAATTTTATCGGTGTTGAATTAGAAGAAAAATATGCTAAATTAGCGAATATGAGGGTAGAAGATGAAAAGACAAGTTATTGATTTGTTTTCTGGAGTTGGTGGACTATCTAAAGAATTTTTCTACTCAGGATTTGAAATTGTTTTAGCAAATGAAGTTGACTATTCCATAGCTAATTCTTATAAAAAAATCATCCTAAAGTGAAAATGATTAATGAAGATATTTCAAAATTAGATATTGATGATATTTTTAATGAGTATAAAAATATAGACGTAATTGTTGGGGGACCACCTTGTCAAGGATTTTCTCAAAAAGGGAAAAGAAAAATAATGGATGATCCACGTAATTATTTATTTAAATATTTTTTTGAGGTAGTTAGTGTTGTTAGACCGAAGTATTTTTTGCTAGAAAATGTACCCAACATATTAACTGCAAATAACGGACATTTTAAAGACGAAATTTATAGCTTATGTTCCAGTAATGGTTACACGTTATGATGATAGCCTAGTAAGGAAGATTATCCAGAATGTTAGTGTTTATGATGACCACTTTGTAATATGCTTTAAATCTGGAATTGAAATGGAAGTATGATTTAATACTAATATAAACCGTCAATTAAGAGTTAGGTTCTCTTGATTGGCGGTTTTTGCATTGACTTTTACATGATTTATACATTTGATATTATCAAAAATGTTGTTTATAAGGTTATTGATAAGGAGTTGACCACATGAGTGATGTAATAAGCTGTTAGATGAAGCTATTAAAGAAACCGAAAACTTGTACGAAGGAGAAGTCTTTATTTTTAAGGATTTGTTTAAAGGATATGTATGGAACAGGATACCGAGAAAGGACTGTACTAATGTCTTAGTAGATGTTTTTGAGATATTTTAAATAATATAAAAAAACACTTGAATAAATGCTCATATAACTATTGACACAAGAAAAAAACAATAATATAATAAATATACAACATATGAATGATTGTCCAAGTATTCAGATGAAATGATTTAAAAAGAGGTGATAATATGACTAAAAAATTTAATTCAATTGAAAGATGTGACTGCAATGTAATTCATGAGGATATTGTAAATCAAGTTAGAGATAAAATGCCTCAAGAAGAAAGCATTTATGATCTAGCAGAATTATTTAAAGTATTTGGAGATTCAACACGAATCAGGATATTATGGGCTTTACATGAAGCTGAAATGTGTGTTTGTGATATCGCTGTATTACTTAACATGACACAATCAGCAATTTCCCATCAGCTGAGAGTCTTAAAACAAGCTAATTTAGTGAAAAACAGAAAAGAAGGCAAAGTAGTATATTATTCATTAGTTGATGATCATGTAAGAGAAATATTTGACCAAGGTCTAATTCATATCAACGAGAAGTAGTAATGAGGTAGAATAGAATATTTTTTGAAGATATTTGGGCATATATTTAAGTCTTCATTTCAAATGAGCAATGTTTCAAGAAAATTTGAAAAAGACTTGTAGTATTCAAAATAAAATTACAAATAATATTTAGGAGTATTTAATAATGAAAAAGAAATTTATACTTGAAGGTTTAGATTGTGCAAATTGCGCGGCAAAAATGGAAAAGGCTATTAATGAGTTTGATGGAGTGAAAGAAGCTACTGTTAACTTTATGACCACAAAACTCGTTATTGATGGTGAGGATGAAAAAATGCCAACAATAATAGCAAAGGCCAAAAAATAGTTAAAAAAATCGAACCCGATACATCTATAAAAAAGGCTTAAAGGAGGCTATTTAGTATGACAAAACGACTATGGCGAATAATTATTGGTGCAGCCGTGTTAGCTACAGCAGTATTGCTTAGTTTAAATAACGAATGGTTACAGATTGCTCTCTTTATAATAAGTTACATTATTGTAGGTGGAGATGTTGTAAAAAGAGCTGTAAAAAATATTTTTAAAGGTCAAGTTTTCGATGAAAGTTTTTTAATGAGTATTGCAACAATTGGTGCATTTTTTATTGGTGAGTATCCTGAAGGTGTTGCAGTTATGCTGTTTTATCAAGTTGGAGAACTGTTTCAAAGCTATGCAGTTGGAAAGTCGAGAAAGTCAATTGCAAGCCTTATGGATATTCGACCAGATTATGCAAATGTTAAAAAAGGTGATGAACTTGTCAAGATTGACCCAGATGAAGTACAAATTGGAGATATTATTGTAATTAAAGCAGGAGAAAAAATTCCTCTTGATGGCAAGGTAATTGAGGGAAGTTCAATGATTGATACATCGGCACTAACAGGCGAATCTGTTCCTCGTGAAGTAGAAGTTGGAAGTGATATCCTAAGTGGGTGCATCAACATTAATGGGGTTATTACAGCAGAGGTTACCAAGGAATTTGGAGAATCTACTGTAAGTAAAATTCTTGATTTAGTTGAAAATGCAAGTAGTAAAAAATCCAATTCAGAACAATTTATTACGAAGTTTGCGAGATATTATACACCGGTTGTGGTTATAATTGCAGTTTTTCTAGCTATTATACCGCCTCTTGTTATAGACGGGGCGACTTTTAGTGATTGGATATATAGAGCACTAGCATTCCTTGTGGTATCCTGTCCGTGTGCTTTAGTTATTTCAATTCCTTTGAGTTTCTTCGGTGGAATAGGTGGAGCCTCAAAAAAAGGTGTTTTAGTCAAGGGTAGTAATTATTTAGAGGCATTAGCAGAAACTGAAATTGTTGTTTTTGATAAAACTGGAACACTAACGAAAGGTGTATTTAATGTACAGGAAATTCATCCAGAAGGAGTTTCCAAAGAAGAGCTACTAGAATTAACTGCACATGCGGAAAGCTATTCCAATCATCCGATTTCACTTTCACTGAAACGTTCATATAGCAAAGAAATAGACAATGGACGTATTTCAGATGTAGAAGAGATATCAGGTCATGGTGTTATTGCAACAGTAGATGGCAAAAAGGTTATGGCAGGAAATATCAAACATATGAAAATGATGGATATCCCTTATTTCAAGGGAGAGCTGATTGGTACTATTGTACATGTTGCTGTTAATAACAAATATATAGGTTACATTGTAATTGCCGATGAGGTAAAGGAAGATTCAGCACAAGCAATCAAGGAACTTAAGGCAGCTAATATTAAACAAGCAGTTATGTTGACAGGTGATAATAAAAGTATTGGTTCAAAAGTTGCTAAAGAGCTTGGTCTTGATAAGGTTTATGCAGAACTGTTGCCAGCAGACAAAGTTGAAAAACTAGAAGAATTATTTTCGCAAAAATCTAAAAAAGGTAAACTTGCCTTTGTTGGTGACGGAATCAATGATGCACCTGTATTAGCTCGTGCAGACATTGGAATAGCAATGGGTGGTTTAGGTTCTGATGCGGCCATTGAAGCTGCTGATGTTGTAATTATGACTGATGAGCCATCGAAAATTGCTACTGCAATGAAGATTTCTAAAAAGACACTAAAAATTGCACATCAAAACATAGTATTTGCAATTGGAATAAAAATAATTGTTCTTATTTTGAGTGCTTTTGGAATAACTACTATGTGGGCAGCTATATTTGCAGATGTAGGTGTAACTATCATCGCAGTATTAAATGCTTTTAGAGCTTTGAATGTAAAGAATCTATAAACTATTTTTCCTATTCAGCCCTTGAATGATACCGATAATTGACGATACAATCAAAGGGGTATTTTTTAATTTAAAAACTATAAATGAAAATTGGTTGGGATTTACCTTGAATTAAATGGTTTTAAAGATATGGAGGTTATTTAATTGAAAGTTATTGATGAATGTTGCTGTGAATGTATCACACAAAATTTAAATAGAACAAAGGAGAGTTGCCCTGTCTGTAATAATTAAGGAGTAACAGTTAGTAGGATAACTGTTGAACACTTGGTGACAGATGATTATCGTAATGCCGTTGATGGAAATCAATATAAGATATGCATGAATGAGGACTGCGACGTTATTTACTATAACTTAGATAAAGAAATAAAATTCTTAAAAGACCAAGTTAGGGTTCCTATCTGGTTTAAGAAAGATGCAAATCCTAAGTATGCTTGTTATTGCAGCAAAGTCACAGAAGATCAGGTAATTGAAGCAGTTGTAAAGCATGGTGCGAAAACCGTTAAAGAAGTAAATGCCATAACTGGAGCAATGAAAAATTCGCTTTGTAAGGAAAACAATCCTTTGGGGGTATGTTGTCATAAGATTATTCAGGAAGCCATTGATAAGGGATTAACCATGAAATGATTTGAGTTGATATGTTCTCACGAACAGACAAAACCGTTGATATCTTCCCACAAACGAGAGCCAATGTTGGATATGTTTCCAACTACGAGTGTGGATATGTTTCCCTTAACCATAGGGGTTGAGAACGCAGTTTTGATAGCTATCAAGGCAACTCGAAACATGTTGAAGCCCTAACCCTGCTATCGCGCGATTAGCAAAGCTAATCGATGCGAAGCAGAGGTACCAAAGGCATTAGTTTTTCTTAGCCAATCGCTACGCTCTTGGAGAAAAACTGAATAGGCCATCACGTGTGCCCTGTGGGCATGCCAGACTTTCCCAAAGAGAAGCGAGTGAATAACGAACTTCAATTGGTGAAAGCTACGGCTGAGGCTCTAGTATTGATGACAAGGGAATAGAGGGTTAGAGGCTCTGTAAAGTTTGAAATCAATAGGTTTATGAATTTTGAACTAAATAATCATATTATTAATTTTTTTTATTAAAAGGCTAAGCAGCATTAAAAATAGTAAATGAGATGATTCAATATTAGATAAATAATCTTTGTTCGATCTAATCTTATGTATATACAATCTTCGTAGTTTGAGTGGATATCTATTATCATACTTGACAAAATTTGATAATTTAAGTAGAGTTATAAATAATACTTAAAAGAAAGGTTGGAAAATTGTGAAATTATTTCTTCAAATGTCTCCATTGGCAACTGCCAAGGCAGAATGTGTGTGTGCAATCACTTTTGATTGACTATAAAAATTAAATATTTTGAAAGGAGAAATAATGGAAACAATAGTATCTGCTTTATTAGTTTTTGTTTCTACATCAATTGATTACTTAGTTGTTTTGACTATTTTATTTGCCAGTCAAGGCAAAGAAGGTTTAAAATCAATTTATGCAGGACAGTATTTAGGTACAGCACTGCTTGTACTGATTAGTCTTATTGCCGCTTATTTTTTAAATTTTATTCCACAAGATTGGATTATAGGTCTCCTTGGACTAATTCCACTAGGTCTTGGTATAAGAGCAATTTTTGTGGATGAAGATATTGATGAAGAAGACATTGAGGGAAAAATTACCGGAAAGGGATCAAAAATCTTAGCATTTACAAGTTTAACAGTGGCTATGGGTGGAGATAATTTAGGAATTTATATTCCCTATTTTATAGGAAAGAGTTTGATTGAAATTAGTCTAAGTTTAATAATATTTGCGTTAGGGATTTTTATTCTATGTAAATTATCTCAAAGTTTAGCCTCAATTTCTACTATCGAAGATGTGGTGGAAAAGTACGAAAAAATAATTGTTCCAGTCGTGTTTATTGGGCTAGGATTTTATATGTTGATTGAAAATGGAACGATTAATTATTTCATATCCCTAATTACAAGTTAATAGTCTATTTTTATATTTCAGACCTATTAAAGGAAATCTTTAGTAGGTCTTTTTTTGGTATGACGGGCATGTCATCAATCTGTGGTGAAAGTCCACTAAGGGCGTAGTTGCCAACGAACCTCACAGTAATTCCCAAGGTTTGCACCGTGAGATGCAGGCGAGAAGAAGGGATAGCAAAATTGTAGCCTGACGAACAGAAACCTAATACTAAGGCTTGCACGGTGGACAAGCGGACCAAAAGTCGTGAAGTCCAAAAGGCAACCGTAAACCATGCAAGTAGATTAGGCAGGTAGACAAGGAAAGATTGATGGCTTATCCCGTGAGGTCTCACTAGCGAATAAGTAGTAACAACGAATAGTGAGAAGTCAGCAAAAGCCATAGTAGTATTGAAGCCTTTGTAATAGAGGTGGAGCGAAGGGCTGAATAATTCAAAGTCAAATGGACTTGCAAAAGTCTGTATCCATATCCGACGAGAAAATCGTACCAAAGACGTAACGGCGGAAAATTTTCACAGGAGTTAGGAGTAAGAGGATACAGAGCATAACAAAGAAAGGAGACAATCCAAATGTCAGAACTGCTAGAACAAATACTCAGTAGAGAAAACATGTTTGCAGCATTAAACAAAGTGAAAGCAAACAAAGGAGCAGGAGGAATAGATGGAATATCCACCGAAGAAATAGACCAACATCTCAAAAACAACTGGGTAGAAATTAGAGACAAAATTCGAAGAAGAAAGTATAAACCAAAACCGGTCAGAAGGGTAGAAATACCAAAACCAAATGGAGGTGTACGCAATCTAGGAATACCAACAGTAGTAGACAGAGTAATAGAACAAGCAATTGCACAAGTTCTAACACCAATAGCAGAACCACACTTTAGTGATAAAAGTTACGGTTTTAGACCAAATCGCAAAGCACAACAAGCGATAGTGAAACTTCTTGAATACTTTAACGACGGATACAGCTATATTGTAGACATAGACCTAGAGAAATTCTTTGATAACGTCCCACAAGACAAACTTATGACCTTGGTTCATAACCTCATAAATGACCCAAACACAGAATCCTTAATTAGGAAATATCTTAATGCGGGAGTAATGATAAAAGGAAATTATGAAGAAACACCCAAGGGAACACCACAAGGAGGAAATCTATCGCCCCTTCTAAGTAACATAATGCTAAACGAATTAGACAAAGAACTAGAAGCAAGAGGACTACACTTTGTAAGATATGCAGACGACTGCATAATAGCCGTAGGAAGTAGCGCAGCAGCTAACAGAGTAATGGCAACAGTAACAAAGTGGATAGAAAAGAAACTAGGACTAAAAGTAAATGCAACAAAATCCAAAGTTACAAAACCAATAAAACTAAAATATTTAGGATATGGTTTTTGGAAAGACAAAGCAGGATGGAAAGCAAGACCACACAAAGAATCAATCCGAAGGTTTCAAAGAAAGTTGAAACAGTTGACAAAGAGGAGTTGGTCAGTACCAATGACCTATAGAATCAACAGACTGAACCAAGTAATTAGAGGGTGGATAAACTATTTTAGACTAGGAGATATGAAGACGGTCCTTAGAAAGATAGATGAACGACTTAGAACAAGAATGAGAATAGTCATATGGAAGCAGTGGAAGACGAGTGGGAAACGCCTATGGGGACTTCGAAAGTTAGGAGTTCCGATGTGGATGGCAAAACAGTTAGTAGGATTTGGAGACCACTATCAAGCGGTTGCCAAAACCACAGGACTACATCACATAAACAAAGAAATCCTCGCAAAGCGAGGACTTCAAAGTTGTTTGGATTATTATTTGAATTAAACCGCTGTATGCCGAACGGCACGTACAGTGGTGTGAGAGGGGCTACATGTTAGCTCCTACTCGATTTTACTTAAAATTCTCTTATCTGTCCAAAGAAATATGAGAAGGAAGAATTATGTATGATGTTAAAAATAAGTGTTATTTCCTTGCCAGTGATATGGGAGGTAAATTATGCGAATAGAAAGACTGAACAAGAAAAAAGAAGTTCTATTTGAAGAACACTCAAAAGACTATGTAATAGCAAAACAAAAAATAATAAATAAATTTCGATAAATCTCGTCTACTATATTTATAGTATTTTATTTATACAGATGATAATTATATATTATAAGTAAATTTAGATTTAGAGATAATTTAAAACATAAGAAATATACTTATGGATATATTCTCACACACGACGCTTACTTAAAATATTAAAATTTATCCATACTAACCATTCAAGCCATGTGAAGACGGTGGTATTATTGTCAAGAAAATAGAGTAACAAGCTATAAAACTGTCGAAATAGGTGGCTTTTAGGATTTTAAAAGAAATCAGTTCTATAATAAATTAAAAATCGTGTTGGTAGAAAAATCGTCTACTTCTACCAACACGATTTTACAAAGAGCCAGTACTTACATCTCTTTTTTTCTGTAAAACTATTGTATCTTGATACTTTAAGGAGTTTCAATCATTCGATATGTTAACCGTTATTTTTTGGATTTAAATTTAATAAAATAGCATTAATGGATACGATGACTGTTGACACAGACATTAGAATTGCTCCTAATGCAGGGCTTAATGTGATACCAATAGGAGCCAAAATTCCTGCAGCTAGAGGGATAGCTATAAAGTTATAACCAGCTCCCCAAAATAGGTTTTGTTTCATTTTACGAGTTGTTTTGTGTGCTAATTCAATGAATGATTCAATATCTCCTGGATCGGATTGAGTCAATATGACATCAGCTGAATCCAATGCAACTTGAGTTCCAGCACCTACAGCTATACCAACATCTGCTAAAGCAAGAGAAGGAGCATCATTTACACCATCACCTACCATGATAACTTTCTTTCCTTCATCTTTAAGTGTTTTAACTAACTCATATTTGTCTTGTGGAGATTGATTTGATCTATATTCAATACCTAAATCTTCTGCCGCGCCTTGAGCCGCTTTTTCATTATCACCTGTTGCCATAATTGGTTGAATATTGTTCTTTTTAAGAGCTTTAATTAACTCTTTACTCGTTGGTTTTAATTCGTCCCCTAAAGCTACAGCACCAATGGCATCATCGTTTTCTACTAAGACACTAAGAGTTGCTCCTTTTGGAATATCCATATCAAGATTACGTCCATAGGCTTTTTGACTGATTAATTGGTAACGGTGCCCACCTGCTTTACCCTCTACTCCAGCACCGGAAATCACATCAATCGAATCAAAAGATTCTGGACGTATGTCTTGCTCCTTAGCGAAACGTATAATTGATTGAGCAATCGGGTGGCTAGATCCTCCTTCAATACCTGCCAGTAAGGCAATGATTTCCTCTTTATTATATTTGTTATTAAAAAGTTCAACGTCTAATACTTTAAACTCACCAGTTGTTAAAGTACCTGTTTTATCTAAAATCATCACATCTGCATCTGGAGTTATTTCTAAGGCTTGGCGGTCTTTCACTAGTAACCCACGACTGGCTCCTAAGCTTGTGCTACGGGCGGTGACCAATGGAATAGCCAGACCTAATGCGTGTGGACAAGCTATAACTAATGTCGTGATAGTAAAGATAACTGCTGTTGGGATATCTCCAATAACCATCCACACTACAAAAGCTATTAGTGCGACAATGATCGCAATATAGAAGAGCCATCCTGCAACCTTTTGAGCAATATTTTCTGCTCTGGAAGGCTGACTTTGAGCTTGGTTGATTAAATTCTGAACTTGAGAGATGAAGGATTGATCACCTGTTTCATTCACTTTAATATAAAGAACCCCTTCTCCATTTGTTGAGCCTCCGATTACTTTATCGCCAGGACCTTTTTTAACTGTTTTTGATTCTCCAGTCAAAAGAGCTTCATTTACACGTGATTCGCCACGTTCGATAGTTCCGTCTGCTGGCACATTTTCTCCGGCTTGAACACGAATTAAATCACCTACCTGTAAGTCAGCAACTGGACGTGTTTCAATTGAATCGTCTTCTAACACAACGTGAGCATCTTTTGGTACCAACTTAGCCAATTCTGTTTGTGCGTCTCCTGCTTCTCCAATAGCTTTCATCTCAATCCAGTGACCTAATAACATGATTAATAGTAATGAAGCAAATTCAAAGAAAAAATCCATAATTTGTTCACCTGTTACGTAGCTTGCTATTACAGTATAAATACTATATAAATATGAAACACTTAAACCTAAAGAAACGAGAGCCATCATTCCAGGTTCTTTTTGTTTAAATTCGTCAACTGCCCCTTGATAGAATGGACGTCCACCATAAATAATTAATATAGTAGATAAAATAGCTACTACAATATCAGAATATGGAAAAGTAAACTGGAATGGTAGGTCAAACCCAGCCATAGGGGATAAGAGCATAATAACGATTCCTAGTGGCAATGATTTTAAGAAAAGTTCCTTAAAGTTTCCGTGATGATGGTGGTCATGCCCACTGTGCCCGCTGTGATCATGACCAGCATGATGGTCGTGATGTTGATTCTTATGGTCTCCATGTTCTTCCGTGCTTACGTGCTTATGTTTTGAATAATCCATGTCGCCATGATTATGGTGACTGTGGGATAAATGTTTGTTGTTATTGTTCATTTTAAATTCCCCCTTATTCTTAATGATGATGTAAATGACACTCGCATTGTCCTTTTGGACAATTGCAATCCACTTCTTCTACTGCGAAAGATTTTTTCATCTCTAATATTTTTTCTAGTCAATCTATATCATCGAAGCTTAAAACATGATATTCAATGATGCTTCCTATAACATTTCCGACTTTCTTATTGCAAATACGGTTAAAAATATCTTCTGCATAACTCCTTACGGCTTCTGTCTCTTCAATATTGGCAGTGTAAATAAACTTTCTACCTTCTTGCTCTGTATTTAGTACGCCTTTTTCAACTAATCGACCTAAGATCGTTTTAATAGTGGATTGTGTCCAGTCCATTTTTTCTTGCAATACGAAAATGACTTTTTTACTAGTTACTCGATCATTTGCCCAAACTACACGCATGACTTCCCATTCAGCATCTGTGATATTAGTATTATATACTATTACACCCATTGTCTTTCCCTCCTTATTGTTTACAAATGTAGACTTAATACTCAAGATAAGTTTACCATTGTAAACGAATTATGTCAAGTCTTTTTAATAAATGTAAGCAACACTTATAGCTTTTTATCTCTCCACTTCTATCCCATAATAATTTTCATAGTTTTTCCTATATTGAACAAGGTCAGAAAATTGTTCTTTATTTAAAGAATACTCTTGCATAAAGGCTCATTGAATTAGGGATTTTAGAAAACTGATTTAAAGAATCTTTAGGTGGCAAGTAGAAAGGCAAAAGGACAGGTTACTATCCCGAAAAGGATAAGAGAACTTTTGAATTTAGAAAATGGAGATTATGTTACTTTTGTAGTCAATAAAGATAGAGTTGAAATTCAAAATTCCAAAGTTTTTATTGAAGAAAACATTGGGAAATAAAGGTGGTGAAATGACGCATATGACGATAGATGAAATAAAGAAGTTAATTCAAGTCGGAGAGTAGATAGATGTCGAGTTTAAAGAATCCAAAAATGCTTTAACCAAAGATGTCTTTGATACAGTATGCTCTTTCAATAATAGAAATGGTGGATATATTTTACTTGGTGTAAATGATAAAAGAGAGATTGTTGGTGTTAGTAAAGAGAAAGTTGATAAAGTGATTAAGGAATTTACTACGGCAATCAATAATCCGCAAAAGATGTATCCGCCACTTTATTTGCTTCCTGAAGTCTTTGATATAGACGAGAAAAAAGTAATTTACATCCGAGTTCCGGAAGGCTATCAGGTGTGCAGACATAATGGAAGAATTTGGGATAGGTCTTATGAGGGAGACATCAATATAACAGACCATTCCGAACTTGTATATAAGCTATACGCAAGAAAGCAAGGAAGCTATTTTGTTAATAAAGTATATCCGAATCTTGATATTGATTTTCTTGATGTTTCTGTCATTGATAAAGCTAAGAAAATGGCTATTTTCCGAAATGAAAATCATGTTTGGGAGAATATGAGCAATGAAGAACTTCTTAGAAGTGCCAATTTGATACTGACTGATCCGGAAACAAAGCGTGAGGGAATTACATTAGCAGCTATTCTGTTATTTGGAAAAGACAACTCTATTATGTCCGTTCTTCCACAGCACAAAACTGATGCTATATTCAGAGTTGAAAACAAGGATAGATATGATGATAGAGATGTTGTCATAACAAATCTGATTGATAGTTATGATAGGCTTATTGAGTTTGGGCAAAAGCATTTGAATGATTTATTTGTATTGGACGGAATGGTCAATGTCAATGCAAGAGATAGGATACTTAGAGAGATAGTTTCCAATACATTGGCTCATAGGGATTATTCAAGTGGGTATCCTGCAAAGATGATTATTGATGATGAGAAAATTACTGTTGAAAACAGCAACTTGGCTCATGGTATGGGAGAATTAGACTTTCAGAAATTTGAGCCATTTCCTAAAAATCCTGCTATATCAAAGGTATTTAGAGAAATAGGTCTTGCTGATGAATTAGGCTCAGGAATGAGAAATACCTACAAGTATACACAGCTTTATTCAGGACAAAATCCGCTATTTGAGGAAGCAGATGTATTCAGAACGATTATTCCTTTGAAGAAGATAGCGACGCAAAAGGTGGGTGGAGGGAATGTCCCTCACGATGTCCCTCAGGGCAGAGATGAACTGATTGAATTTATAAAAGCACAAGTAAGATTAAATAATAAAATTACAAGACAGGCTATTGCAGAAGGTGCAGGGGTAAGTGTAAAGACGATACAAAGAACTTTGAAAAAAATAGATAATTTGCAATATGTAGGTAGTGGAAATAATGGTCATTGGAAACTTAACGAGTAAAAGTAAGTTGCAGAACCATGATTTTTAGTAGGTAATTGATTTTTAAAAGTACCATGCAATAAGGTTTTGTAGCAGAAAAATTAAGTTGCAGTAAGTTGCAATACACAGAATCAAAAGGTGATTAGAGTAAAATCTAACCACCTTTTTTGGTATGACGGGCATGTCATCAATCTGTGGTGAAAGTCCACTAAGGGCGTAGTTGCCAGCGAACCTCACAGTAATTCCCAAGGCTTGCACCGTGAGATGCAGGCGAGAAGAAGGGATAGCAAAATTGTAGCCTAACGAACAGAAACCTAATACTAAGGCTTGCACGGTGGACAAGCGGACCAAAAGTCGTGAAGTCCAAAAGGCAACTGTAAACCATGCAAGTAGATTAGGCAGGTAGACAAGGAAAGATTGATGGCTTATCCCGTGAGGTCTCACTAGCGAATAAGTAGTAACAACGAATAGTGAGAAGTCAGCAAAAGCCATAGTAGTATTGAAGCCTTTGTAATAAAGGTGGAGCGAAGGGCTGAATAATTCAAAGTCAAATGGACTTGCAAAAGTCTGTATCCATATCCGACGAGAAAATCGTACCAAAGACATAACGGCGGAAAATTTTCACAGGAGTTAGGAGTAAGAGGATACAGAGCATAACAAAGAAAGGAGACAATCCAAATGTCAGAACTGCTAGAACAAATACTCAGTAGAGAAAACATGTTTGCAGCATTAAACAAAGTGAAAGCAAACAAAGGAGCAGGAGGAATAGATGGAATATCCACCGAAGAAATAGACCAACATCTCAAAAACAACTGGGTAGAAATTAGAGACAAAATTCGAAGAAGAAAGTATAAACCAAAACCGGTCAGAAGGGTAGAAATACCAAAACCAAATGGAGGTGTACGCAATCTAGGAATACCAACAGTAGTAGACAGAGTAATAGAACAAGCAATTGCACAAGTTCTAACACCAATAGCAGAACCACACTTTAGTGATAAAAGTTACGGTTTTAGACCAAATCGCAAAGCACAATAAGCGATAGTGAAACTTCTTGAATACTTTAACGACGGATACAGCTATATTGTAGACATAGACCTAGAGAAATTCTTTGATAACGTCCCACAAGACAAACTCATGACCTTGGTTCATAACCTCATAAATGCCCCAGACACAGAATCCCTAATTAGGAAATATCTTAATGCGGGAGTAATGATAAAAGGAAATTATGAAGAAACACCCAAGGGAACACCACAAGGAGGAAATCTATCGCCCCTTCTAAGTAACATAATGCTAAACGAATTAGACAAAGAACTAGAAGCAAGAGGACTACACTTTGTAAGATATGCAGACGACTGCATAATAGCCGTAGGAAGTAGCGCAGCAGCTAACAGAGTAATGGCAACAGTAACAAAGTGGATAGAAAAGAAACTAGGACTAAAAGTAAATGCAACAAAATCCAAAGTTACAAAACCAATAAAACTAAAATATTTAGGATATGGTTTTTGGAAAGACAAAGCAGGATGGAAAGCAAGACCACACAAAGAATCAATCCGAAGGTTTCAAAGAAAGTTGAAACAGTTGACAAAGAGGAGTTGGTCAGTACCAATGACCTATAGAATCAACAGATTGAACCAAGTAATTAGAGGGTGGATAAACTATTTTAGACTAGGAGATATGAAGACGGTCCTTAGAAAGATAGATGAACGACTTAGAACAAGAATGAGAATAGTCATATGGAAGCAGTGGAAGACGAGTGGGAAACGCCTATGGGGACTTCGAAAGTTAGGAGTTCCGATGTGGATGGCAAAACAGTCAGTAGGATTTGGAGACCACTATCAAGCGGTTGCCAAAACCACAGGACTACATCACATAAACAAAGAAATCCTCGCAAAGCGAGGACTTCAAAGTTGTTTGGATTATTATTTGAATTAAACCGCTGTATGCCGAACGGCACGTACAGTGGTGTGAGAGGAGCCACATGTTAGCTCCTACTCAATCCTACATATTTTTATTTTGGTAGAAGAAGTTGAATTAAATGTCTAGCCAAAACTGTACCTTTAGTATCATTGTCTTCTCGTGTTTTCATAAATTGAATATGAGCAGTAGATGGATGACATTTGAATGAAGGTACTAAGATTTTCATCAGTTTTTCACTTTTGGTAATATAATCTATTGCCAAATTTAGAGTTGATTTTATAGGATGTATTTTTGTAATTACCATACTAATCACCAGAACTTTCATTTGATTTATTAAGAAGTAGGGAATGGATATGGCATATCTCTCTTGATAATTTTTCTATCTGTTTATTCATTGATTCGATTTCATTTTTGTAAATAACACCAAGTTGTATTAGTAGTTTTGTAAGCTGGTTTATATTATTTGTTGCATTTGAAAGTAGCCATTGTAAGTTTCTAAATGGCTCTAAATCTACAACATAAATTTCTTTTTCTAATACACATTTCCTAAGAAAGTGGGGCATAGTTTTGCAATTTGTAAGCTTCATTTTCTTTTCAAAAGCTTCTTTTTCTTCATCTGTTTAATATATTTTTAGTTGATTATTTCTTTTTCTATTATTCATAGTATATCTCCTTATCATAAATTATTGGGGTCTTAGGGTTCTCACTAACAAGGAAAATTGATAAAAAAAGAAGCAGTCCATAAAGGTTCTGCTTCATCAATTTTTCGTAAGTGTCCGTACACTTACTGTGCTTGATATTAAAGTTATAAGCGTTAAGCGTTTATTAGGTTTTATTAATTATACCGCATTTAAAGAAATCAATTAAGAAGTATAAGCAAAGCTATTGACAATGATTATCAGAGTTGATACAATAATACCGACAACAATGTCGGTTTGGAGGTTATTTAAGAAATGAAAATGGAAGCTGATGAAAGAAAAAAACAGATTAGACAAGCAGCTATGAAAGTCTTTTTGGACAAAGAGTTTAGAAATACAGTTATGAATGACATAATGGAAGCTACTGGGCTTTCTAGAGGTGGGTTGTATCATCATTATGGTTCTACCTATGAAATCTTATATGATATTATGGTAGAAGGTAATTTAAATAGAAGTGATATTATTCAAAAATTAATTTATGATGAAGATTTAATATTAAGTCCGAAGTTGTTTTCGAGAATGATTATAGACAAGATACTTGCGGATAGTGATTATGTAAAGCTTTATGTTATGTTTTTATGTGAGTTAAAAGAAAATGATAATCTGAAAGAACTATATGTGAAAATAAAAAAAGAGTCCATACAAGTATTTAAAGAATTGTTTTCTAAATTGTTTAACGAGGTACCTTCTGATGATACATTTGAATTTATGATTAATATTATAAATTCTGGATTAATGGCTTGCGAAATTTTGAATGCACGTGAGAATTTTACAAAAAATAAGATATATCTAACTGAAATGATAGAGACTTATTTTACAAATATTATGTAAAAAGATGATGAAAGGAGTTAAATTTATGGATTTATTAAAAAAATACATTAAGAGAAATAAAATACCATATTTTATTTCTGTGTTATTTGCAATACTTGGAGTAATTTCAAATCTTTTTGTATATATTATTCTAAGTAAGGTGATTATATCATTGATTGATGGTAGCCAAGATTTTTATTATTATATAAATAAAATTTTCTTTATACTTTTATGTCTTATAATCAAAGAAGTGTTTATGTTTTTGTCAACAATGATCTCTCATAAAACAGCCTATAAAATAATACGAGATATAAGAAAAAGCCTTATGGAAAAATTATTTAATATGCCATTAGGAGATATATTGAATGAATCTACTGGTAAGTTAAAAGACATAATTGTAAATCAAGTTGATAATACTGAAACAACATTAGCTCATATGATACCTGAGATGACAGCTAATTTAGTCGGACCTATAATATTATTTGTTTACATGTTAATTTTAGATTATAGACTAAGTTTAATATCTTTAATTCCATTAGTTATTGGTGGATTTTTTATGACGGGTCCCATGAAAAGAATGAAGGTAAAGTTTCCACAAGCAGTTAAAATTAGCCAAGATATGAATAATTCTGTAGTTGAATATATAAATGGAATAGAAGTTATTAAAACATTTAATCAAGGCGAAAAATCTTATAGAAAATACAGGGACAATGTGTATAAAAAGGCGAATTATTATTACAATTGGATGGGAGAAAATACAAGAGACTATGCGATAAGCATGTCTATTGCTCCAGTTGGTATTTTGACAATTATACCATTTGGTTTATATTTCTGTATGAATGGTTCACTAGATGGTGGTGTATTTTTAACATTGATAATCCTTTCTTTTGGGACTATCCAAAATATTATGAGAGTAATGACTTTTGAAGATGATATTGGAAGAATGTCAACTATTTTCGAAGAGATTAAAAATATACTTTCTGCGAGAGAATTATCTCATAAAAATGAAAATTTGGATATAAAAAATTATAATATAGAGATGAAAAACGTAGATTTTTCTTATGAAGAAGATAAGCAAGTCCTAAATAATATAAATATAAATATAGAAGAAGGAAGTGTGAATGCTTTAGTAGGCGAATCGGGTTCGGGAAAGTCGACTATTGCAAAACTAATTTCAGGCTTTTGGGACGTAGATAGTGGTTCTATAAGTATAGGAAATGTAAATATTAAAGATATATCCCTTGAAAAGCTATCTACTATTATTTCCTATGTATCACAAGATAATTTTCTTTTTGATATGTCAATTAAAGATAACATCAGGATAGGAAATAAAAATTCTAGTGATGAGGAAATAATTGAAGTATGTAAGAAATCAGCCTGCCATGATTTCATAATGAAGTTATCAGATGGATATAATACAAGAGTAGGAGAGGCTGGTAAATATTTATCTGGAGGAGAAAGGCAAAGAATATCAATTGCAAGAGCTATGATAAAGAATGCTCCAATAGTTATTTTAGATGAGGCTACCTCTTATATCAATCCTGAAAATGAGGCTTTGATTCAAGATGCAATATCAGAACTTGTCAAAGGAAAAACTCTAATTATAATTGCCCATCGTTTAAAGACAATAACAGATGTAGATAATATATTTTTAATTAAAAATGGAGAACTTTCATGTAAAGGAAATCATGAAGAACTTTCGAATAAATCAAAAAATTATCATGATCTATGGGTAACTGCATTGAAAGGAGAAAAAGATGCTTAGTGTTTTTAAAAAAATATGGAATTTTTCTAATGAAGAACAAGTGTATATAAAAAAATCAATCTTTGCTAATTTTTTTGGTTCTATTTTTAATGCTTTACAATTTGCAGCAATTTATTATGCGATTTTCGGGATAGTAAATAAGGATATAAGTTACAAAACAATTGGAATATCAAGTTTACTTTTATTAATTAGTATAGCTGGAGTAATTATTTCAAAAAATTTCTCTATGCTCAAACAAACACATGCTGGATATTTTATGGCTGGACACAAGAGAATTGAATTAGGTGAAAAAATAAAAAAAGTTCCAATGGGATTCTTCTCAAGTCTAAGTTTAGGAAATTTAACAACTATTGCGACTACTAACTTAGATAATGTAGAAACTTGGGTTCCAACTTTGTATATTATGGTTTTCGGTGGCATGCTTAATGCTATTGTTTTTATCTTATCCTTATTTTTGTTTTCTTATAAGGTAGGTATTGTAGCAATAGTTGGGTCTATTGTATTTTTATTGATTGTTGCTCGTATGCAAAAAAGGTCCAGTAAAAATGCAGATAAGATTCATGAGATTCAGGTATTGCTTACTAAAGAAGTCTTATCAACATTGCAAGGAATGCAAATTATAAAATCATACAATCTGAGAGGAAGTAATAATAAAAAACTTGACAAAAGCTTTGATGGTGCTAGTAAATATTCTTTTGATTTAGAAAAAACTATAATGCCATATAGTTTATTAGCTAAAATCATAATAGCTATAACAATTTGTTTGATGTTGTTTATATCAATAAAATTATATTTTGTTGAAAACGGTCAAGTAGTCAATACTATTATGATACTTATAGCAATTTTTGTAATATTTGACGGGCTTATAGAATCTGGATTTGCTATGTCAATGCTAAGAATGGTTGAGAATGCAATAGATTCCTATTCCTATGTAAATGATATGGAAGATATGCAAGAAGGAGAAGTTTCAGAGACTATAAAAAATCACAATATAGCATTTAAAAATGTTTCTTTCTCTTATGATGATAGACCAATTTTAAAAAATGTATCAGCAGAGATAAAAGAAAATACCATGACTGCCATTGTCGGCCCATCTGGATTTGGTAAGACTACATTTTGTAATCTCATAGCGAGATTTTGGGATGTAAATTCTGGTGAAATTTTAATAGGTGGAAAAAATATTAAGGACTATAAGATAGAAAATCTTATGAATTCAATTTCCATGGTATTTCAAGACGTCTATCTCTTTGAAGATACAATTGAAAACAATATAAAATTTGGAAAACAAAATGCGAGCCATGAAGAAGTTGTAGAAGCTGCAAAAAAAGCAAGATGTCATGAATTTATAGAAGCTTTACCAGAAGGATATGACACTATCATCGGAGAAGGTGGAGCAAGTCTATCAGGCGGAGAAAAACAAAGAATCTCCATAGCCAGAGCTATGCTAAAAGATGCAGATATAATTATCTTTGATGAAGCAACTGCAAATATAGACCCAGAAAATGAAGATAAGCTTAAAGAAGCAATAGAATCATTAACAAAAAATAAGACAGTAATAATGATTGCCCATAGACTAAAGACAATAAGAAATGCTGACCAGATTTTAGTCTTAAAAGATGGAGAAATAGTAGAATGTGGAAATCATGAAGAACTGATTAAAAATAATGGACTTTATTCTGACCTCATAAATGCAAAAGCTAAGGCAGAATCATGGAAATTAAATAATTGATGGAAAGAAATATTAAAGTCTTTGAACAGGAAAATTCAGATTAGAGGATTTATGCCTAATAGCATAAGTCCTCATTTTTTATGTTCAAATTAATCATTGAAACTCAAAAATACTATAGAAAAATAAACAAATTGGTTACCAAAGAGGGCAAATTTCACTTTATAAAGTGAGGTGGTATTTTCTCATCTTTCTATAAAATCCAAACACTTTGAAGTGTAAATATTATTGACTTTGCTTAGGTGAGATTAATATATTTCAAATTTAATTCACTTATCAAGGTAAAAAAATAACTTACATAGGAGGTTAAAATGCAAGTAATAAAGATTTATAGTATGAAAGTTGCTATGTTATGTAGATTTTATGATCTTAAATTAATTAATTATAAGGAATATACAAAAATCATGAATAGGTTAGAAAATGATTATAAGAAGATGGATAAAAAGTAGTTAATCTTGTGATATAATAACACTGTAGAAAGATACAAAATGGGAAGGAGGTAAAATGAATACTAAAGTAAAATTAATAAAAGCTTCAAATACAGGAGTTAGAAATAGAAATGCACTACATTTAGATTTAAAACGAGTTGCAGCATATTGTCGAGTAAGTACAGATAGTAAAGACCAACTTGAATCATATAAATCTCAAGTTGATTATTATACGAATCTAATAAAAAATAATAAGAACTGGACTTTGGCTGGTATATATGCAGATGAAGCGACAACAGGAACAACTGCTAGTAAGAGAGCTGATTTCATGAGACTAATTAGTGATTGCCAAAATGGAGATATAGACATGATAATTACTAAATCTATATCAAGATTTGCCAGAAACACATTAGATACTTTAAAATATGTAAGGCTTCTAAAGGAAAACAATGTTGGTGTAGTATTTGAAGAAGAAAATATAGATACTTTGACAATGGATGGAGAGCTATTACTAACAATATTAAGTTCAGTAGCTCAACAAGAAGTAGAAAATACCTCAGCCCATGTAAAAAAAGGACTGAAAATGAAAATGGAAAAAGGGGAACTTATTGGTTTTCAAGGTTGTCTTGGATACGATTATGACCCTACAACAAAAAGTATCTCTATAAATGAAGAAGAAGCTAAAATTGTTAGATATATCTTTAAAAGATATTTAGAGGGCAATGGCGGCTCAGTCATTGGCAGGGAACTAGAAGAGCAAGGATATCTCACCCCGAGAGGTAAAACAAAATGGTCTGATACTACAGTGTTGGGAATAATTAAAAATGAAAAGTATATTGGCGATATACTTATGGGAAAAACTTTTACAGTTGATTCCATAACAAAAAGAAGACTAGCAAACTTTGGTGAATCTGATAAATACCACATTGAAAATCATCACGAGCCAATTATATCAAAAGAAGATTTTGAAAAGGCACAAGAGATTAGACTCAGGAGAGCACAAAATAGAAACACCATTGCTAATAAGGATAGAAAAAGAGAGAAACTATCAAGGCAATATGCTTTTTCAAGTATGCTGGAATGTGGATTTTGTGGGGAAATACTTTCAAGAAGAACCTGGCACACCAGTTCTATTTACAAAAAAATTAACTGGTAATGTGTAAGGTCAACTAAAAAAGGTAAAAAATATTGTCCCCATTCAAAGGGAATACAAGAAGCAGCAATAGAAAAAGCATTTGTTGAAAGCTATAGGCAATTATGCCATGCAGGTTCAACAGTAATAGATGACTTTTTAAAAATTGTAGAAGAAGAAATAAATGATAATACTTTAGTTAAAGATTTGAAAAAGTTAGAAAACCAATTAAACAGAATCATTAGTCAAGAAAGAAAGTTAGTTGATTCTCATTTAGAAGATAGTATAGACGAAGAAGTTTATGCTAAAAAGTATAAAAAACTTACAAAGCAAAAAGAAGAATTACTCGATGAAAAGAAAACACTAGAGCTAACGATAAAAGATGAAAACTCTATTAAAGAAAGACTAAAGCAATTTAAAAAAGTCTTAGAAAACAAAGAAATTATAGAGGAATTTAACAGAACCGTATTTGAAATCATAGTTGATAAAGTCGTGGTGGGAAGAATTGACAAAGATGGAACAGTCCATCCATATGACTTAACATTCTATTTCAAAACAGGAGTTAAAGATAGTCAAGATTCTAATAACTTTAAAGATAAAAGAAAAAATGCCAAAGACAATAACAATAATAAATTGTGCTCCTACAAGAATGACGAGGATAAAAAATTATGTCCCTAATCAAAAGACAACGCATGTGGAGGCTATAGTATTGATGACAAGAATAGCTTAGAATTTGTGGAGATTTTATTATAAAGAAAAAATTTGAGCTGTTAAAGAAGGAGGTAATTAGTGAATTTTCCAATAAATAAAATATATTATATAACAATTATTACTTTTGCTATTGTTTTAAGTTATTACTTATTTGCTGGGAAAAATAAATTCCCCAAATTATGGGGAGGAAGAAGAGGGTATTTATCAAAGCTTGATAAATATGATTGGCAAGAAACTTTTAGGAGAGATAAGGTCTATTTAGCTTTATCTATACCATATTTAATAGTGTTTGTCTTATTATCAAATTATTTTGGAGATTATTTAGGAAAAATAGGCTTGGTTATATTTGTTATTCTTTCAATAATTATTTCTATATGGCGTGGACCGGTTAAGAAGAAATTATAGACTAAAAATAACATAAAGATATATCAGCTTTATAAGATGATTCCTTTTGTGCTTTATATGTTACATAATAAAGCACAAAAGGAAGTGTTTTTTTATGAACAAGACTAAAATAAATAATATTATAAAAAAAAATAATGGAATAATTACAGCTTCTGAAGTAGCAGATGAAAATATAGATTCATGGTATCTTACAGATATGGTTCGAAAAAGAAAAAGACAAGAAAGCTTGTCTCTGATAAAATAGAAAGAATATATGAATTTTGGGGAAATAGGGCTAGTAAAATGGTAAAAAACTATAATGATGAACTATATAACTATTTTAATGATCTAGGGTTAATAAATGATGGTGAGATTAATAACTAATAATCATTATTTGACATACTTATTTACCATTTGTTAATTCTAGTCTATAAATTTTGTCTAAATAAAATGAAATCATGCTTAGGTAAGCAGAGAATGAAAGCTTGAAAGAAAGATTAAAAGAGATGAAAGTATTTCTTTAAAAAAAGATATTAAGATTAATAGTTTGATAATGTTCTATTAAGAAAATTAATTTAAGGGAGATAAAGATGGAGCACGATTGTGGTTTTAGAAAAGAAAATAAGAGGTTTAGATTTAGAGCTGCAGCAATTATAGTTGAAGAAAAGTGTGTCTTGTTTGCAGGAAATGAAGTTGATGACTATTACTACTCTATAGGTGGAGGAGTTCATTTAGGAAAAACATCGGAAGAAGCTGTAAAAAGGGAGGTATTTGAGGAAACTGGAGTTGAGTACGAGGTAGACTATCTTGCCGTGATACACGAGAATTTTTTTGTTGGGAGTTCTGAATTAAAAGGTGTCGATTGCCATGAGATTGCCCTTTATTACATGATGAAACCAAAGGGCAATAAGAATCTTAATAGCCAGAGCCTTACTAAGGGTGGAGTAAAAGAATCTATGCACTGGATACCGATTGATGAGCTTGAAAAATATAATGCCTATCCTTCATTTATGAAAGAATACCTTCAATCTAATCATATCGGAGTTCGTCATATCATGACCGATGAAAGGTATTAAAAATAAATATATAAATTTAATTGATATCGATGAGGTGAATTATAGAATATACTTTTGAAAAGCTAAACAAACATAATTTTAATAAGTATTTTGATTATTTATTATCAGCTACCGAATTGGAAGCAGAACTTATGTGTTCATCAGATATAAATAAAGAAGAACTTTATGAAAGATTAGATGATGAATTAACACAAAGAAGTACTTCAATATTGGCTATTTATGAAGATAAAGTTGTTGGAAGAATAGAATATCATTTTTATTCTTGTTTTCAAGATGGATATAGAATATGCTATGTTGATTGGTTATATGTATTACCAGAGAATAGAAATAAAGGAATAGCAAAAAAATTATTTAATGAAATGACCAGAGATTGTGTTAAACGTAATATTGATGAAATTAGATTAATAGAATCCATAAATAAAAGTTCAAATCACTTTTATGAAAGTTTTAAAGGTGTAAAAATGCTAGGAGTACCGTTTTTTATACATTATTTACATAACCCTGGAGAGTGAAGTCTTAGGGTTTATTTTTGTATAAGAACAAATATTTTTGAGGAAGAAGAGCTTTAGGAAAAAGTGGTTATTGCAAAAATTGAAAATACCACTCAACATGGTGCAATTAAGGGAAAAACTCAAACCACCTTAACCAATTTCTACAACCTTGATGCCATTATCGCCGTTGGCTATAGAGTAAACTCAAAAAAAGCTACTAAATTCAAAGAGAAGGACTTCGTTTATAATAAAGAACATGCAGATTATGCGGTAAACTTTATCTAATGTCTATCCCATACAAAAGGTACATGGGCAGGTAAGCCATTTAAATTACTCCCTTGGCAAGAACTTATGAAATTAACACTAGAACAAAAAATAGCTCATGGAGGTCATCCTGTACTTAGATGGAATATGGATAACATATTTATCAGGACAGATCCTGCAGGAAATATAAAGGCTGATAAAGAAAAATCCACAGAAAAGATTGATGGTGCGATTGCAACAATCATGGCACTGGATAGAGCGATCAGGTGTGGAAATACAAATACAGAGAGCGTGTATGACAGCAGAGGGATTTTGTTTATGTAAGTATATGTTTTTGAAATATGGATAAGAAAGAGATATTCTTATTTCAGAAAATCGAACTTTTCTGAAATAAACGGGGAACAAATATGATGAAACAAACTATAAAATGTTTCCCAATAATAAAAGATGACTAAATGAAGGTTTAGGGAATTGATGCCTTAAACTTAATAAAAATAAAAGTTTAGAGCATGAAAATCTTTGTTTTTATGCGTTATTTTTAGTTTTATAATGCACAGAAGAAAGTACTGAGTATAAATAATTGCCTAAGCCCTTAACAATCGCCTAAAAGTATGCTGTGATTAGGTGAAAGAGAGAGTTTATATATGTAGGTAATTGTTTTTGAAATATGGATGAGGAAAAGTTGTTCTTATTTCAGAAAAACTTGATTTTCTGAAATAAGAATAGTATAATCTTAGTAGTATTTCAAAAAGGAGAGATGATAGATGAAAAAGGAAAGAGCAGGAACTTTAAAAAAACAATTGTCAGGGGACATGGCATATTTTTCTTTTTATCCTTCAAAATTACCTCCAAATCCACCAATAGAAGTTGATAGTGATATTACAGAGAAATTAATAAACGCTCATAAAGTACTAGCCATACTTGATGATAGAGCAACAAACATTCCAAATATTGATTTGTTTATTTCTATGTATGTCCAAAAAGAGGCTCTTCTTTCATCACAAATTGAAGGTACGCAGGCAACATTAGAAGATATTTTTAATCCTAATATTGATGAAAATATCAATGCAGATGTGGACGATGTTGTTAACTATATCAAAGCTACCAAATATGCAATAAAAAAATTGGAAACATTACCTTTATGCAATAAGTTGCTTTTGGAAACTCATAAAGAATTACTATCTGGAGTAAGGGGAAAAGAAAATAATCCCGGAGAGTTTAGACAAAGTCAAAACTGGATAGGTGGAGCAGGTTCTACTATAAAAACGGCAAGGTATATACCACCAGATGTTTTATCCATGAAAGAGTCTTTGTCTGATTTAGAAAAATATATGAATGCAGAGGATGAGTTAGATGATTTAATCAGAATCGCACTTATTCATTATCAGTTTGAATCTATACATCCATTTTTAGATGGAAATGGACGCATTGGAAGATTACTGATTGTGTTATACTTACTGGAGAAAAAAGTTATAAAAACGCCATCTTTATACTTATCATTTTATTTAAAGGAGCACCGTATTGAATATTACGATAGAATGTCGGCAATTCGAGAAACAGGAGATTATGAACAATGGATAAAATTTTTTCTGGAAGGAATCTACGCAAGTGGAGAATCAGCTATAGAAACTGCAAATGAGTTAATTTTATTAAGGAATACAAATATAAAAAAAATAGAGGATGAGAAATATACAAAAAGAACATTGGAGACAATGATGAAGGTATTTCATTACTTGGAAGCACATCCTATTATAGAAATCGGAAAAACTGCAGAAGATTTATCTATAGCATACAATACTGTTTCTTCAGCTGTAAGCAGGTTTGGAAAACTTGGAATTCTTCATTTAGTAAAAAAACAGGGAAGGAATAAAGTATACAGTTACAAAGAATATATTGATATATTAAGAAATGGAACAGAAGTTTTAATATAGCTAATACTTACAAAGCAAGTGAAAGCATCTACTAATTACAGCAGGTGCTTTTTTGATACAGAAAATTAGGAGGGATGTGTATGGGTGTATTAAGTGGATTATTCAAAAGTCGTGATAAGCCAACACCAAAATGTTACCCAAAATGACGGTCAAAGTGACGGTCAAAGTGTCGGTCAAAATGTCGGTCAAAAACTAAGACCAGATGATAGACGTAAACAAATAGTAAAAATTATTGAAACAAATTCTAAAATAACTGCCAATGATTTGTCAAAAGAGTTTAAAGTTTCTGAAAGAACTATTGAAAGAGATTTAAAAGTTCTCACAGATGAAAAAACAATCGAGTATATAGGCAGTGCTAAAGATGGATATTGGAAAGTAAACAAATAAAGTAAATAGGAAATTAAATACCCCCGAAAATAATACGATATTCGGGAGAAATACTTTGAGTGAGAGGGAAATCTTTCGCTCTTTTTTATTTATGGAGGTATTAATGAACTTAGTAATAGCAGAAAAGCCAAATGTAACAGCTACAATTACAAAAGAAATAGTAGAAAACTCTGGAGAAAATATTGCAAGTCATATTATTGATGCAATTGATATTGACTTAATTCTCTGTGGTCATCAACATCTTGAAATCTTAGGTGTGGATTATAAAGGTACAAAAGTTATTGAATCATCATTTTTGGGTGGAAAATATGCAGAAATAGACATTAATTAAAATCGAGAAGATTAAAAAGATATTTACTTATTAAGTATATTTAATTATAATTTTAAAAGGGGGAAAAATGGATTTTGCTATATATGAGTTTCCTTTTGGTTTTTTAAAAATTGGCTATAAAGGAAATACTTTACTATTGCTAAGAAGAGCTGAGAATAAAACAGATTGTGGGGTAAAAACGGAATTTACCGATCGTGTTTATAGAGAAATAAAGGAATATCTAAATGGCGAAAGAACTAGATTTGATTTTTCATATGAACTAGAAGGAACGGATTTTCAGAAAAAAGTTTGGAAAGAGCTTACACGCATTCCTTATGGTGAAACACGTACATATAAAGAGATTGCTATTGCAATAGGCAATAAAAATGCCAGTCGTGCAGTAGGAATGGCAAATAATAAAAATTCATTTATGATTGTTGTGCCTTGTCATAGAGTAATTGGATCAAATGGGAAACTTGTTGGTTATGCAGGTGGTATGGATATGAAAAAAGAACTCTTGGATTTGGAGCAGAAGATTAAAGAAGGAAAATGTGAATAATAAACAAGTTATAGAATCCTTAAAAAAAAGAGATTGAAGAAGTTAATTGTCCGTTAACGGATGAATTAATAAAAGGAGGATATAAACAGAAATCAGGAGGGTATATAGATTACGCAAAAGAAAGCGGTGTGACAAATCCTACACAATATTGGCACCTAATAGAATCCTGGTCTAATCGTTCAGATATAGATGCAAAATTCAATAAAAATATACAATGTGGAGAATTAATATTTTGGATGGCAGAAGTTTCTAAAGCGGTGAACTATGATAAACTTGAATAATTAAAGGATGAAATATTAGAAAAGTATATTAATAATAGATCTGATGGAAATAAAAAAATACAAGAAGTATGTTTTGATGAAATAGTCAAAAAGGTTGAAAACAATACTTTGAAGTAAAGTATTAAAAATTAAAAATAAAATAAGAAATAAAAAAGCTTTTTATATAAAGTATTGTTAAAAAATTTAAAGAAGAGGTATTAAAATGTCAAATTCACCAAATAAAAATAATGAAAGAGCTCAAAAAGCGGAACTTCACAGAAGGATATGGGCGATTGCAGATGATGTAAGAGGTGCTGTGGATGGCTGGGATTTCAAACAGTATATACTAGGTATACTATTTTATAGATTCATCTCTGAAAATATTACAGACTTCTTTAATAATGCAGAGCATGAAGTTGGTAATGAAGACTTTAATTATGCTGATATAACAGACGAACTAGCAGAAGAATACTTTAGAGAAAATACTGTAGAAGACAA
The DNA here is from genome assembly GCF_985670335.1 of Helcococcus sp. SA-HE-C1. NCBI lineage: Bacteria > Bacillati > Bacillota > Tissierellia > Tissierellales > Peptoniphilaceae > Helcococcus > Helcococcus sp. SA-HE-C1. The sequence continues at coordinate 1,352,773 of NZ_OZ484652.1, read as the reverse complement.
AGGTTTCTTTATACTGCCAAGTCAACTATTTCAAAATGTAGTTAAAACTGCTTATGATAACGAAAATTTAAATACAGATTTAGCAAATATATTCAAGGAAATTGAAGGAAGTGCGATAGGTCATCGCTCTGAAAATGATATAAAAGGATTATTTGATGATATTGATACAACAAGTAATAGACTTGGTGGAACTGTTAAAGAGAAAAATAAAAGATTAGCAGATATCTTAAAAGGAATAGAAAGCATTAATTTCTCAAAATTTGAAGATAATGAGATAGATGCTTTTGGTGATGCATATGAATATTTAATATCAAATTATGCAAGTAATGCAGGGAAATCAGGCGGGGAATTTTTCACTCCACAAACAGTTTCAAAACTACTTGCTAGAATAGTTATGGATGGTCAAAAGACTATAAATAAGGTGTATGACCCTACTTGCGGTAGCGGAAGTCTATTGCTCCAAATGAAAAAACATTTTGATGAACATATAATCGAAGAAGGATTTTTTGGTCAAGAAATAAATATGACAAACTTTAACCTTGCTCGTATGAATATGTTTTTACACAATGTAAACTATGATAAATTTTCCATTATTAGGGGAGATACACTATTAAATCCGGGCCTTCTTGATGAAAAATCATTTGATGCAATAGTGTCTAATCCACCTTATTCCATAAAATGGATTGGTGATGGAAATCCAACCTTAATCAATGATGAAAGATTTGCACCAGCTGGAAGATTAGCTCCTAAGTCTTATGCTGACTACGCCTTTATAATGCACTCATTGCATTATTTATCAAGTAAGGGAAGGGCAGCAATAGTATGCTTCCCAGGAATATTTTATAGAAAGGGTGCAGAAAAAGCTATAAGAGAATATCTTGTAAATAATAACTTTATAGACTGTGTAATCCAATTACCAGAAAATCTTTTCTTTGGTACATCTATCGCAACATGTATATTAGTACTAGCAAAAAATAAGACAGAAAACAAAATATTGTTTATAGATGCAAGTCAAGAATTTAAGAAAGAAACAAATAATAATATACTTGAAGAAAAGAATATAAATAAAATCGTTGAAGAGTTTAGAAATAGAGAAGGATTGGAATATTTCTCAAGATATGTAGATAAAGACGAAATTGCAGAAAATGACTATAATCTATCAGTATCAACGTATGTAGAAAAAGAAGATACAAGAGAAAAAATTGACATCAAGGTATTAAATCAAGAAATAGAAGAAACAGTTAAAAAGATAGAAGAACTAAGAACATCTATAAATGAAATTGTGAAAGAGCTAGAAGATGAATAATCAAAATATAAACTTCTTAATTTATAGATTACCAGACGAAGAAGTAAGCGTAGATATTTTAGTTAAAAATGAGAATATATGGATTAATCAAAAAGGAATGGCTGAGCTTTTTGGTATAGATAAATCTGGAATAACTAGGCATTTAAAAAATATATTTTTAGAAGGTGAATTAGACGAGAAAGTGGTATGTGCAAATTTTGCACACACCACTGAACATGGTGCAATTAAAGGGAAAACTCAAATTTCAAATACTAAATATTATAATTTAGATGCTATAATTTCTGTAGGTTATAGAGTTAATTCTTATAAGGCTACAAAATTTAGAATGTGGGCGACATCTGTTCTAAAAGAGTATATAAAAAAGGGCTTTGTTTTAGATGATGAAAGATTGAAACAAGGTCAAGATGTATTTGGAAAAGATTATTTTAAGGAACTTCTTGAAAGAGTACGCTCAATAAGAGCTAGCGAAAGAAGGATTTGGCAACAAATAACGGATATATTTGCAGAATGTAGCATCGACTATAACAAAAACTCTCAAATTACAAAAGATTTTTATGCTATGGTCCAAAATAAATTTCATTATGCAATAACTGGAAAGACAGCAGCCGAAATAGTAGAAAGTTCAGCTGACCATAAAAAAACAAATATGGGTTTAACAACTTGGAAAAATTCCCCAGATGGTAGAATCTTAAAATCAGATGTAACAGTAGCAAAAAATTACTTGAATGAAAAAGAAATAAGAAGATTAGAAAGATCGGTAAGTGGATTTTTTGATTATGTGGAAGATTTAATAGAAGATGAAAACACCTTTACAATGGAAGATTTTGCTGAAAGTATTAATGCATTCCTAAATTTTAGGAGATATAAAATCTTAAAAGATAAAGGAAAAATTAGCAAAAAAAGAGCTGATGAAAAAGCAAAATTAGAATATGATAAATTTAATAAAATACAAAAAATAGTTTCTGATTTTGATAAGGGAACTATGAAAGGTTCATTTATGGAGGAAGACGATGAGTGAAATGGATGAGCTATTAGATGGTGAAAAAGTTGAGTGGAAGAAGTTGTGGGAAGTGACAATTTGGGATAAAAAATTTATAGGAGTTGAAAAGTACAAACAAGAAAAAACTATTAAGTATCATTATTATCTATCAGGAGAATTAAAGAAATTAGCTTCAGATAATGGTCGAGTTAAAATATTAACGACAAATAAGACCAATCTTTATGCTAATGAAGATGATGTTAGAGATAATATAAGTGAAGGAGAAATTGTATGTATTCCTTGGGGAGGAAATGCAATAGTACAATATTACAAAGGTAAATTTATTACTGGAGATAATAGAATTGCAACATCATATGATACTAATAAATTAGATAATAGGTTTTTATATTATAGCTTATTAAGTAGGTTAAATCTAATTAGTGGATTATATAGAGGTTCAGGAATAAAACACCCTGATATGTATAGTGTTTTAGATATAGAAATCCCAATCCCACCACTAAAAACTCAAGAAAAAATCGTAAAAACACTTGACAAATTTACAAATTATATTACAGAATTACAGGCAGAATTACAGGCAAGAGGTAAACAATACGAGTACTACAGGGACGAGTTATTGAGTGAAGAAAATTTGACGATAATGTCTGAGAAGATTTTCTTTCAAAACAATTTAGAGTTAAAAAATTATAAAATACAAGATTTATGCATTAGACAAAAAGGAATAAACATTACAGCTAAATCTATGAAAGAGCTTGATAATGAAAATTCTTCAGTAAAAGTTTTTGCTGGTGGACAAACTACTGCAAGATTAGAAGTTAAAGACATTGGAAAAGAAAATGTTATTTATAACCCTAGTGTAATTGTAAAGTCAAGAGGTAATATAGATTTTGAATATTATGATAAACCATTTACGCATAAAAACGAATTATGGTCATATTCAACAAACAATGAAAACCTAAATATTAAATTTTTATATTACACATTAAAAAGCAATTTACAATATTTTAGAGATAGAACTATATCAGGTAAATTACCACAAATATCAACAGGAGTTACTGATAATTATAAAATTTTATTACCATCAATAAACATACAAAACAAAATTGTACAAATACTAGATAAATTCCAAAATCTAGTATCTCAAACACAAGGTCTTCTACCAGAAGAAATAGAACAAAGACAAAAACAATATGAATATTATCGTGAAAAACTCTTGACATTTGATATAGATAGCGACACAATCACTAGACAGACAGACAGACAGACAGACAGACAGACAGACAGACAGACAGACAGACAGACAGACAGACAGACAGACAGATAATATCTGATGCTTACTTTGCAATATTAAAAGAATCAGCAAATATTGTTGGAGTTAAATTATTTGGTAATGTAGATAGAAAATCATTATATAAGGTTGCACAATATTCTAGTCAAAGAGTGTCAGCAGAATCGTTGAACGCAGAGAAATATGTGGGAGTTGAAAATCTATTAAAAGACAAATTAGGCAAAGTGGATTCTAATTATGTTCCTAAAACAGGGAATTTAGTTGCTTTTAAAAAAGGGGATACTCTTATAGGGAATATAAGACCATATTTAAGAAAGATTTGGATGGCAGATATTAATGGAGGAACAAACGGTGATGTATTGGTAATTTCTATAAAAGAGGATTTTAAAAATAACATTGTTCCAAGATTTTTATATCACATATTGGCTAATGAATCATTCTTCGAATATGATATCAAATTTTCTAAAGGAGCAAAAATGCCAAGGGGCGATAAAAATAAAATTATGGAATATGATTTTTTTCTACCATCTATATCGGTTCAAGAATATGTTGTTGCCATTCTTGATAGGTTCGATGCTTTAATAAATGATATTTCTCAAGGATTACCAAAAGAAATAGAACTCAGACAAAAGCAGTATGAATATTACCGTGATAAACTTTTAGATTTTAATTAATAAAAGGAGAGCTTATGCCAGAACGAACCTCTACTTATAGTACAATCGCTGAAATGACTGATGGTATCATATTATCAAGATTTGAAAAAGATCCATTAGTCAGAGAGACAGCATATCAATCAGAAGCAGAACTTGAGAGACAATTGATTGAGAATTTAGTGTCTCAAGGCTATAAGACAATATTTTTTAAGTCAAATGAACAAATGTATGAAAATCTTAGAGAAAATATTGAAGCATTAAACAAGGTGTCATTCACAGATAAAGAGTGGGAAAGATTTAAGTTAGAATATCTTGATGCACCAAATGATGGAATGATTGAAAAGACGAGAAAAATTCAAGAAAATCATATTTATGATTTTACTTTTGACGATGGCCATTTAAAGAATATTAAAATTATAGATAAGAAAGATTTACATAATAACTCTCTTCAAGTTACAAGTCAAGTTGTGGGAGAAAGAAAGAATCGTTATGATGTTACTATCCTTGTTAATGGACTTCCTTTAGTCCACATTGAACTAAAAAGAAGGGGAGTAAAGTTACAAGAAGCTTTTAATCAAATTCACAGATATAGCAGAGAGAGTTTTAATAGTGATAATTCCTTATATAAGTATGTTCAAATATTTGTAATTTCAAATGGCACTTATACTAGATACTTCGCTAATACGACTGCAGCTAATAAAAACCACTATGAATTTACTTCTGAATGGGCTGATGCTCGTAATAAAACTATAGTGGATTTAGAAGATTTTACAAAGACATTTTTTGAAAAGCGTACTCTTTTAGAAGTCTTAACCAAGTACTGTGTATTTGATACAAATGATACACTGCTTATCTTAAGACCATATCAAATTGCAGCCACAGAGAGAATCCTTTGGAAAATTAAATCAAGTTACCAATCAAAAAGAGCAGGGACTCCTCATGCTGGTGGATATATTTGGCATACTACAGGTACAGGAAAAACACTTACATCATTTAAGGCTGCAAGAATTGCAACAGAATTGCAATTTATTGATAAGGTATTTTTTGTAGTTGATAGGAAAGACCTAGACTATCAAACTATGAATGAATATAAGAAGTTTCAAGAAGATAGTGTAAATGGTAGCAAAGATACTAAAGAACTAAAAAAAGCTATAGAAAAAGAAGATGGTAGAATAGTAGTAACTACTATTCAAAAGCTAAATGAATTTGTAAAAAGAAATCCAAAACATCCAATATATGATAAACATTGTGTGCTCATCTATGATGAATGTCACAAATCTCAATTTGGAGAGGCACAGAATAATATAAGAAAATCATTTAAGAAATATTATCAATTTGGATTTACAGGTACTCCAATATTTGCAGAAAATTCTATTAAAGGCGATACTACAGCAGGCATATTCGGACAAGAATTACATAGTTATGTAATTACTGATGCAATTAGAGATGGTAAAGTTTTAAAATTTAAAGTTGACTACAATAATATTGTTCCTAAATATAAAAATGCTGAGCAAGAAAATGATGAAGAAGAATTGGCGAGATTAGACAAAAAACTCCTAATTCATCCAGAAAGAATTAGTGAAATAACCAAACATATACTTAAAGTATTTAATGCCAAGACTCGTCGTAATGAATACTATGACTTGAAAGATAGAAGATTAAATGGTTTTAATGCAATGTTTGCAGTTCAAAATATAGAATCAGCAAAATTATATTATGAAGAGTTTCAAAGACAACAAAGTTCTTTACCTGAAGAAAATAGACTAAAGATTGCAACAATATATAGTTATGCAGCAAACGAAGAAAAGAATATTATTGGTGAAATTCAGGATGAAAACTTTGAGCCATCAGCATTAAATTTAACATCCAAAGAGTTTTTAGAAAGAGCTATTAAAGATTATAATAAATATTTCAAAACTAACTATTCAATAGAAGGAAATGAATTTCAAAACTACTATAAAGATTTATCTAGACGAGTTAGAGATAGAGAAGTAGATTTATTAATAGTCGTAGGTATGTTTTTAACTGGATTTGATGCTCCTACATTAAATACTTTATTTGTAGATAAAAATCTAAGATATCACGGTCTTATACAAGCATTTTCAAGAACTAATCGTATACTCAATAAGGTTAAAACTTTTGGTAATATAGTATGCTTTAGAGATTTAGAAGAAGCTACAAAAGATGCAATTAGAACTTTTGGTGATGAGAATAATGTTAATATAATCCTAGAGAAAGCTTACGAGGATTATATCGATGGATATACAGATGAAGAAACAGATAAGTATCATAAGGGGTTTATTGAAATTTGTGAAGAGATTATTGAAAAGTTTCCAGAACCAACTGAAATTTATTTAGAAGCTGATAAAAAAGAATTTGCAAAAATGTTTGGTCAAGTTTTAAGATACGATAATATATTAAGAAATTATGATCAATATCAAGAATTTGAACCTATAATTTCTGACAGACAAATGCAAGATATGAAGAGTGTATATGTAGATATAAGAGAACAGTCGATTAATCAGAAAGATAACGGTGACGGTATACAGATAGACTTTTCAGATATTGAATTTGAGATAGATTTATTAAAAACTGACGAAATAAATCTAGACTATATATTACAACTAATCTTAGAAAAGAGTAAAGATAATGAAGACAAAGAAACAATTAAAGTCGATGTTCGTAGAGCTCTTAAATCAAGTTTAGAAAATAGATATAAGGAAGATTTAGTAATAAAATATATAGATACAACTAACTTAAATGACCTCAAAAATAACGATGAAATAACTGATTCATTCTATAAATTTGCTAGAGGAGAGAAGAAAAAGAAATAAATTCATTAACAGAAGTAGAGAATTTAAAAGATGGAGCTCATAGATTTATAGAAAATGCAATACAAAAAGGTCAAATAGAAAATGTAGGAAAAGAATTAGACGATCTACTACCACCAGTTTCTCGTATAGGTGGAGGAAGACAAGCTAAAAAACAAACTGTATTAGAAAAAATCAGAAAGATTGTAGAAGTTTTTGTTGGTATTTAATATCAATAAGCTCTTTAAAATATTAAAGCAAAAGATAAGATAAAAAGTTGATTTTTAGGTCCAACTTTTTGGGATCACCTTATTATAATAGTTCCTTTTTCTTATGTATATTAATTATTCTGTTTATTGAAAATATTGATATATCTAACTTATACTTAGAAAGTGTTAGCAAAAATGGAGAGTAAAAGGAGCATTAATTATGAAAAAATGGTAATCAGATTTATTTTCTGATTACCATATTTTTATTTCTATGCCGAGTATAAAAAGTTTGATTGGTAAGAGAAAAAATTTTAGAGTTCAAAGGATAAGCTTAATTGTATCAAAATCGGTACTAAACTAGAGATAATCAATGCTAATAGAAGATATTTTTTTTAGTCATATAATTAAAATATTATTGCGTTTTAAAACAAACGAAAAAACAAACGAAAAAATTTGCGTTTGATATTGCATTTGTTTTTTTTATATAATTTAAGCAATGAATTTTAATATGGAGGTTAGAAATGAGGGAAAGCAATCAATTAGAATTTAAAGAAAAAGTTACAAATACATTTTTAAAAACTGTAGTAGCTTTTTCTAATTATTATGGTGAAAAAATTGTTTTTGGTGTTAATGATTTTGGTGAAAGTATTGGAATAAAAAATATATTTACTTTAAATGTTAGTCCAGGGATAGAAACTCCATATTTTTATAAATCAAAAACTTTTAGAAGAAGAGAACAAGGAACTTGCAAGTTCAGAAATTTCAGATATAACAGAGTTCGGAAAGAATAAAGTTTTAAATATTATTGAAAGTTTAATTGAAAGTGGTTATGTAAGAAGAATTGGTCGAGGGAGAGGTACAAGATATACAACAAATATATAGGAAGGATGCAATATATATTACAATTTATGATAAAACGTATTTAATAAGAAAACAAAATTTATGGAGGATAAAAGCATGGACTACAGAACAATTGGCGATAAAGTATATATCCGAATGGACAAAGGTGATGAGATTATAGGATGTATTTTAGATGTCTGCAAGAAAGAAAAAATTATGTCTGCTATTTTCAGTGGTATTGGCGGATTAGGTGAGGCGAAAATACAGACCCTAATACCAGAAACTAACGAGTTTGAGACGAGAAAAATTAGCGGTTTGCTTGAACTTATATCTATGACCGGAAATATTATTTCCGATGAAGGTGGAGAAATCTATCACCATACACACGCCATGGTTTCGTATAAAAAGGATGGAAATCACTACGTTGCAGGAGGTCATATTAAATCACTTACTGTTTCCTATACTGCAGAAGTTGAGTTAAGACCGGTTGTAGGTGGGGAGATTAAAAGAAAATATGATCCAGAAACAGGTACCGGATTTTGGAACTTTGAAGATTGATTATAAAATGATAAATTGTATATTTCAGATAACTTAAATAAAAGAAGAAGACATTATCAGTAGGCTAGCTCGTTTTCATATAGAATTTGAAAGTATCCACCCATTTATAGATGGAAATGGAAGGACTGGAAGATTATTAATCAATTTAGAGCTAATGAAAGCGGATTATCCGCCTATAGATATAAAGTTTACTGATAGGTTGAAATATTATGAAGCCTTTGATGAGTATCATAATAAAAAAAGCGTAGAAGCAATGGCCGATATGTTCACCAGATATGTGAATGATAGGCTTGAATTGTACTTATTTATTTTAGGGGACTAATGATTAATCCTTTGAATGTGTAACATTTTACCCATACCTCCTGCTATTATGTTTATATAAGATAATTGAGGAGGGAAATATGATAGATGTAAAAAATAAATTATATACAGAGCAAGAAATAGAAAAAGTGATTTCTTTAATAGAAGAATCTAGATTTGAATATCCAAAAATAGCAGAGGTCGTAGATAAAATAGTTGAAGATTCCACACCAAACTTCTGGGATATTATTTTCCATAAAACAAGTTCAGTAAACTTGGTAAAAAAAGCACATGAAATAAGATATTCAGCTATGCTAGCTTGGTTAGCAAATCCAAATGAAAATCATAAGCTGGCTAATATGTTTGTACGAGAACTATTGACTAGAAAATTTGAAGATAAGCCAAAGGAACTTGCAAAAATAAATAAATATTTTTCCGATAGCAATAATCAATCAATAAGTGTTTTTAATGAATTTGAAGATATAGATGTTTACTATAAAAATGAAGAAAATAATGCTCATATCGCCATAGAGGTCAAGCAATATGCTTTAGAGCATAATAAAAGTAATAAAGAATTTTCTCAACTTAAAGCATATAAAAAAGTAGTTGATAGGGAGGCTGCTTCCATTAATAAAAATAATTCATGCAAATATTTCCTATTTTTAACCCCGTTGGGAGAAAAAGCTTCTGAAGGAAATGAAGCATGGATAAGTGTAGATTATACAGATGTTGTTTTTGTTTTAGACAAAATGGTAGCAGCAAATCATGACCTAGATTTTGTGAAAATTGTAAAAGATTTCAAGCAAGAACTTGAAAGAACAAGTATGAACTTAGATTTCGATGCTCTAAAAGTCGACTTGCAAGAATTCAAAAAAGAAGATAGAGAATTATTAAAAAATTTCAGTAGAAATCTAGAGAAAAATATTGATTTAAGTAAAGATTTTAATAAAATTTTATTTGAGAATGGATTAAATATAGAAAAAATGAGAGAGAGTTTGAATTTAATAAGTAATTCATTATACACACAAGACCATTCAGAAAATACAGAAGTTCAAGAATTTATACTTAGAATAATAGAACATTTTACAAATCAAAATGATCCTCAAATAGCTACAATCTATGAGGTGAATTCTAAATTTGAATCGGACTTTATCTTTGATAAAGTTTCAACTACAAGAGGAAAAGGACAAGGTCTTAAGTTTTTCTATGATTATGGAGAAGATAGCTACTGGACATACTTCTCAGGTGACTCAAAAGGTGTAGTTCCAAATGATGGTTTTGGAGTCTTTAGAAATAAAGATTTAATTTATAAGGTAAAAATAGATAAGACAAAGGTTGAAAGTGCTAACAAGAACTTTAAAAATTATATAAATGATTTCACCCTAGCCTTGATTGAATTATCAGATTACGTAAAAGAAGACCTAAAAAACAACTAATAAAAGAGGGAATCTCCTCTTTTAGCTATATTATAAGGAGAAACTGTGCAAAGACTTACAACCTTATATGTCTTAAAAGTTTTAGAAAAATATTCCACGGGTAAAAAATTAAATCGTGACACTATTTTAGACTACTTAAAAAAAGAATATGATATTGATATTAATCGAAAGACCCTATACAATCATATCCTTGACCTTCAAACTTTAGGTTTTATAGATGATAATGAACAGGTCATAGGCAATAGTGTCTTAAGTGATGAGGACAGGAGATACCTCATAGATGCGGCTATATATGATAGCCAGATTCCTATAGAAGCTTCCAAAAGGATTATAGATAGGCTCATGGCTGATCTGAGTCAAGAAAATAGGAGCATGTATAAACATCATATAAACTATGACAAAGCCAAGCATTCTAAAAATGAAGATACCTATAAGCATATAAAAATCATTGAAGAGGCTATAGCTCAAAAAAGAAAAATAAAAATTAAAGTGTTTAAAATTAATAGGCATAAAGAATATGTAAAGCACTATGAAACGGTCTTAAGTCCTTATTTTATAACTATATCAAATGGCCACTATTATCTAATTTGTTCAGAGGATAGGTCTGACCATTTTGAAAATCGTAGGATTGATAGGATTATGGATGTTGAAATTCTGGCTGAGAAAGCTGTATCCTATGAAGAGGCCATAGAAAGTGAAAAAGGGTTCAATCAGGGTGATTTTATAAGTAAAAAACTTTACATGATGACAGGTAAAAATGAGATGATTGTTATCAGACTAAAGGAAGATTACTTGAAATATATTATAGACGGTATAGGTATGAATTTTGACTTAATCAATAATCCTGAAAATCCGGATGATGTGGTAGATATAGCCTTTCATATGGGCCAACAATCATTTTTCTACTTTGCTATCCAATATGGATATCTTTTAGAAGTAGTGAATCCACAAAGTTTGAGAGATAAACTTAAAAACTTTACTGAACATTTTATAAAAAAATATATGACTTCTTAGGACGGGTAATTATTTACCCGTCTTTATTAAGTCAATTTGACTATTTAATAATAATAAAATAAAATAATTTTAGAAAAGCCTTTCAAAAAAATATAAAAAGTATATGTAAATAATTTAAGAAAGGTTAAAAATAGATAATTTGAATAAAACTTTAATGAGATTAGTTTGTATGAAAGCTTGAAAATAGAAGGTGGACTGCTTGGCATGACATGGTTAACATGGGCTCTTGTTGGGAAAGTATTTGCTGGAGGTGTAACACTAGAGGGGCAGCGGGAGTAGTTGTAGGAACTTACTATGGATTAAAATGGCTTTTGGACTAATTATCCAGAATATTCATCTATAAGTTTTAGCTGTATATGGGGATTATATTATTAGAATGGAGGGTACATTTATGAAAGAGATATCATCATTAGTAAAAAAAGTATTTTCTGGAGGACTTATTCTAGGTGCAATAGGTGCTTTATGCTATATATTGTTTAGATAAAATTTTTTGATTTTATGTAACTTATAAATTTTAGTACTGAGATAGCTCAAAAGTTGAATTAAAAAAAGTAATCCTAAAGATTGAACTGAACCCGTAAACACGGAATAATTTAATATTTTAAGCGGAGTGTGATCTGTATATAACAGGAGACATTCCGTTTAAGGGTCTGTAAATAATTTTGTGTATCAACCTATTTCCTGATATTAAAGGGTATCTATTGATACATTTTTTGTATCAATAGATATTCATTTCTTAAGAAATGAAGCTTAACTTAATTTTACACATTATTAATACACTGTCAAATTTTGTTAAAAATTTGCAGATATTTTTTACTATTGCTTTCTATTTTTTTTATTATATCCTCCCTTCAAAATATATTGATAATTGTGATAACACCTTATCCCAACCTCTTATTCTACTAGTCCACTTAGCTGAAGCATCTGCCATAGCTAGATAAAGACTTTTTTGTAATGCATAATCATTTGGAAATATTGCTTTATTTTTAGTTACTTTTCTTAACTTTATATTAAAGTTTTCCATAGCATTTGTTGTGTATATCATCTTTCTAATACCTTCAGGATACTTAAAATATGTTGATAATTCAGCCCAATTATTTCTCCATGAAGATACACATGTAGGATATTTCTTACCCCACTTATCTTCAAATACATCTAAATTGGTTAGTGCTAAATCTTCTGTAGGTGCTTTGTATATTGACTTTAAGTCCTTCATCAACTCTCTAATATTTTTGTATGATACATATTTAGTAGAGTTTCTTATTTGATGTATTATACATTTTTGTATTTCTGCTTTTGGATAGACTGCTTCTATTGCTTGAGTAAATCCTGCTAGATTGTCTGTTGAGAAGATTAATACATCTTCTAGCCCACGTTCTTTTAATTGATTTAATACTAAAAGCCAATATTTACTTGATTCATTTTCTCCAACCCACATACCAAGTATTTCCTTAAAGCCTTCTAAATTGTATCCTAAAGCTATGTAAACAGCTTTTTTAACTACAATATTATTTTCTCTAACATGATAGTGGATTGCATCTAAAAACACCATTGGATAGACTTTATCTAGTGGTCTGTTTTACCACTCTTCTATTGTTGGAAGTATCTTGTTAGTTATTTTACTTACCATAGTTTCTGATAATCCAAAACCATAAATTTCTTTAATATGAGCTGATATGTCTCTAGTAGTCATACCTTTTGCATACATTGATATTATTTGATTCTCTATATTTGATATGTCTTTTTCATATTTTTTAAGTACTTGTGGTTCAAATGAAGCATATCTATCTCTTGGAATATTAAGATCTATATTTCCATATGAAGATTTAACAGTCTTTTTACTTGATCCATTTCTAGTGTTTAGTGATAGTGGAGCTTGTCCATATTCATAGTCTAGATGCTCATCAAGTTCAGATTTAAGCATTTGTTCCATTGCATCACCTAAAAGGTCTTTAAGTGCATTTTGTAAATCCTGAGCAGTTTCTGGTTGATATTCTTCTAGTAACATTTTAGTTATTTTATTTAGTCTTGTTTCTGGTCTTTTTCTTGGCATAAAAATTCCTCCTAATTAGTTTTTATTTACCCTAATCAGGAGGTTTCTATACACAAAATTTTACACAGTCTCCCGTTTAATTTTGTTTTAATCCTATCTTCATTGTACTATTTAATATATTTTTCTATTTTGCTTTTTAATTCATCATAATTTTTAAAATCTTCTACATAGTACATTTCTTGTTTTAATATTCCAAAAAAATTTTCCATAGGTGAATTATCTAGACAATTTCCTTTTCTTGACATACTTTGCTTAATATTCATTTTTTCTAACTTTTTAGTCCAAGTATTATGTTGGTAATGAAATCCTTGATTTGAGTGTATAGTTATATTTTTAATGTCTTTATTTTCTGATAATGCTTTTTTAGCATTGTATTAGTTAATTTTATTGTTGGGTGATTACTTAGTGTGTAGCTGATTATCTCACTGTTGTATAGGTCTAATATTGGCGATAAGTAAAGTTTTTCTTCTTGACCTTTAATTCTAAATTCTGTTATATCTGTTAACCATAACCTATTTGGTTTACTTGCTTAAAATTGTCTGTTTACTACATTGGTTTCTACTTTTCCTATTTGTCCTTTGTATGATGAGTATTTTCTTGATCTAGTCTTAAATTTAGAACATAGCAAGGATTCTTCTCTCATTATTCTTAAAACTCTTTTATGATTAATGTTAAAGCCTTTATTTTTTAATACAATAGTTACTCTTCTATATCCATATCTACCTTTTGAGCCTTCTACTATGGTTTTAATTTCATATTTAACTTCTTTGTCTTTATCTACTGGATATTCTAATTTTATTTTCCATTCATAGTATGATATTTTTGGTAATTTAGCTATACTTAGTCATTCATTTACTCTACTTTGTGGATGTTCTTTTAGAAGTTTGAGGATTATCTTTGTCTTTTCCTTGCTTCTGCTTCCTCTTCTAGTAACAAGGCTTGTAGCTTTTTTTCGTAAGCTATTTTCATTTTGAGTAGTCTATTTTCTTCTCTTAATCTTATTAACTCTTCTCTTTCAGATTCATTTATTGCTTTGTTAAACTTAGATTTATCATATGATTTTTTCATGTCCTTCTTAGGCCTTTCTTCTGCTATCTTCTAGCCCAGATAGACCACGTTCATGATATGCTTTTTCCCATCTGTATACCATGGATTTGTTTACAAGGTTGAAGTACTCTGAAGTATCTCTAAGCGTAGTATTATTGATTTTCCTATATTGTATTACAGATAACTTAAATTCACTAGTGAATCTATTGTTTTTTAAATTTTTAGATAAATTATCAAAGCCTCCTGCTTTGTATTTATTTACCCACTCTTCTAAAGTGCTTCTAGGAATATCGTGTTTTTTAGCTACTCTTTCTAGACCACCTGATTTAACTGATAAGTATTCTAGCACTAATTTTATTTTAAATTCTTTTGTGTATTTTGGCATACAAAAACCCCTCCATCCGTATTCCGAATTTTGGGGTTCAGTTCAAATTGTTATATAGTATCTTTATTTTTTCGATTTGTATATATTTTTTATTTTATAGACTCGTATATTTTCTTAGAGTTTCTTAATCCTACTCTATATTTTTTATTTATATTTTTAATTTCTATAAATTCAGTATCTAAGTTATGTTTTTTTTTCTAAATTGTTTTCGATTATTATTTTTGTTAATTTATCAGCTAGTTTTTTTTTATCTCTATAAATTAATATTATAATAATTATTGACAATATAATTGATATATTATAAAAGATATTATTCAAAACAATGCTCCTTAATATCTTCAATTCCCGATAATGTTGATATTACACCTAATAAACCTGTAAATACACCTTGCAATTTTTCTGATACAGTTGTTGCTCCTATTAATAATTTTGTAGTTACCCAAACTCCACCTAGACATACAATATAATTTTTAATTTTAACTAATTGAGTCGCTGGTACAGCTACTGTAAGTAATAATTGTCCTATAGTTAATATTTTTTTTGTAGTTTTTTCATATTATATTCCTTTCTTTTTTTATACGATTTTTATATGATTTCTTCTTGTAATATTTTTACCCTTTTAATATATTTTTAAAACATTTGTTTCAATATTTTTATTTTAGTATTCTCTACTTTGTCATTATATTTATATCAATTTGACAGATATAGATATAATTAACTAGATCTTGGTAAAAAAGAAAGTAATACTAAAAATGATTGTTAAAGACGAAATTAATGAACTAATTAATGAGAAAGCTTCATCACTTGATGCGGCGGAAGAAACTATCTATGAAAAACTAGAAATAGATTGAGGTTATGAGACAGGGACGGGATTAAAAATTTGAGAATGTCCTATAACTAGTTGGATTTGTCGATACTACAAAAAAATAGAACCTAGTATTTTGAATAGTTTGGGATATCGTACATTTGAAAAGAAGTAGCAAAAAACTAAAAAGTTTTTAAAATCAACGGTTACAGAAGATGAAAAACTGTAACTGTCTAGTATTGTCACATATGTTTGACAATACTAGAAAAGTCAAAAAAAATAAATTAAAAGTGTATTGCAAAACTAATTATTAATATATATAATTATTAAAAACGATATAGTTAACTATATAAAGGAGTTTGTGTTGAATAAGTTGGACATTAAACAAATATATTTGATTGCAATATGTGTTTATATATTTTTAATTATTTATTATGCACTTATACCAATGGATAAATTAACAAAATATTATAATTTGGCGGCTAGATTTCAAAATAACTATGAACAATATGATTGGAATGAGACTGTAAGGAGACAGAAAATATATAATATATCGTCTGTAGTCTATTTAAGTTTATTCTTATTCTTATCAAATAAAATTGGAGAAGTAATTGCTTTTTATGGAGTATTAGGTTTTTTTGTATTATCAATACTGTTTGCAATCTGGATAGGACCTGTAAAAAAGAAGTAATAAATTTATTGAAGGATGTAGTGTTAAAAAAGTAAATGTTTTAAAAGGAGGAATCATGTTATTAGATTATTTTGATGGGAATCTTAGTTTTTATGGAGTAGTATCTAGAATTATGGGGATGGCCAATGTAGGAAGTTATGCGTATAATTTCTTTTCTAACTTTGTCTCCAATGTTATCACATTAGTACTTTTATTAAACTTTGTAAGTGTTTTTATAGTTTTTTTATTATCTTATATTGGATTAGGAATTCCATTCAGGTACAATAATAGACAATTTAAAAATAGGAAATCAAAACACAACATATGAAGAAATAGTATCAGTATGTAAGATGGTAGGTATTCACGATACTATCGAGAGACTTCAAAATAAATATCTGTCATTTATAGAAGAAAAAGGTGGTAATTTATCGGGTGTAGAAAAACGAAGACTTGCAATAGTAAGAGCTTTATTATCGGATTCAGATATCTATATATTTGATGAGGCAACATCAAATCTTGATTCATTTAGTGAAAAAATCATACAAAATTTAATATTTAATAAAATAAAAGATAAAACAGTAATCATAATAGCCCATAGAATTTCAACAATTATAAATTGTGACAGAATATGCGTATTAAAAAATGGAGAAATAAAGGAAATAGGGTCACATAGTAATTTAATAAAAAACTAAAGAGAATATTTTAATATGGTAAAAATTCAGCATCATTTAATCTTAAATGAAAATGAAGAAAATAAAACAAATAAAAATAATGTAGAGGAAAACGATGATGAAGTAATTACATATGAATAGGAAAGTAGGTGATATAAGTTTAGGATATATTGATTTTAGAAAATAAAGTAGGAAGGTCACCAATTTTATAAGTTGCATAAAGAACATAAAATAAAATTAAAAATAGGAGGACAATATGAAATTAGTATTACCTAAAAATTATGTTGAAATAGAACAAGAAGAAATGGTGTATTTGGATAGAGGACTTAGTATTCCAACATGGTCAGTAACTGGCACTATAACAGCAGCTGTTTATGCATTTTTAGCCGCTATTGGTGGGGCGGTTGCGTCAGGAGGATTGAAAGTAGTTCTTGGATCTATGGGAATGAGAAATGTACTGGCAGCAGGAATTGTTAAGGCGTTAGGAGTTGTGGGAATAAAAATTGGAAACACACTAGCTGCTACTTGGTTAAAAACTATTGTGAGTGGTGGAGTTTCGGGACTGGCAAGTAATATAGCAACAGAATTAGATAAAAGGGATGGTAAACATGATAGATGGGTTAAGGTATTCTAACTTAATTATTGGCTTAATATCTTTAATAATTAGTTATATTATATTAAAACTATTTAAGAAGAATAAGATTATTATTAACGTGTCCGTTATTATTTTATTAATTGTTATTTCTTTACTAATAGATCTTAATGAAACAATGCAAGTGATTTTTGGATTTATTTTTGGAGCTACTCTTATAAGTACTTTAGATTTATTTAATAAATAATATTTTTATTAGTGAATTTAATAGTAATATAAAGTTACAGGTTAAACATTTCTAACTTGTAACTTTAATTTTAATAGTTTTACTATATTAACTTATTGCATAATACTTTAATATATAATTTTTTTCATAAAATTTTAGTATAATATTTAACAAAATAAAAAGTTAAAATTAAAAATATTATAAAGGAAAATTCAGAAATAAAATTTTGGGCATTAGTTTCTAAAACGGGTTCCAGTGCTAAGGATGCTTTTATATTATTGCCATCATGGGCTAAAATAGGAACATTAGGTCTTGGAACTGCAGTTATTTATGCATTAGGAACATTAGATATTTTTTAATATGGTTAAAATTCAGAATTATAAAATCGATGAAACTCAAAAAGAAAGTATAATTGAAAATGATTCTGAAATAATAACATACTTGTAAAAGTATCACATATTTTATGATATATGTATCATAAAGAACAATACTAACCAAGGAGGACAATATGGAATTAGTATTACCTAAAAATTATGTTGAAATAGAACAAGAAGAGATGATGTATTTGGATGGAGGTTTTTATATAAGCGATAGTACGGTTAAAAGAATAGGATTTGCAATTGGAGTTACAGGATACACAAGTGTTGCTGCTGCAGCAACATCTATTAAATTGGGGGCAGTACTTATAGCAGCAAAATTGTCTGCAATGCCAGGAGGAAATATTATCGCCTTATTAGGAGGAGCATACATTGCAGCAAATGCAAGTAATATAGCACCAGCGTTTGTAAGCGCTTTAGTAAGAGGAAAAGGGCTCGATATTGGAGTAGACTGGTGGTATGCATTACCAGTGCTTTCTTTTTCAGCAAGATAAATAACGAAGAGGAGTTTAAATGGTAAACGATTATTCTTATATTGATGAAAATAACAATAATCCTATAAATTTTATGTACTATATATTAGTTTCTATATTAGGGATTATAAAATCAATAAATTCCATATATATAATAATTTTATTTTTATTAGTTGCTTTTAATTTTATTTACTCATTGACTATTAATAACTATAAAATAATCCCAACAAAAAAGGTTGGGATTATATTGTATTATTATAGAATAGCATTAAAATTATCATATTATATTTTAATAGTCCAAGTATTAAAAATCAATAATAGTTTTAGTAATATATTATTACTATTCGTAATATTTATGGCATATATTTTTATAGAAAAAATTATAGAAAAAATATATTTAAATTATAAAAATATGATATTTTATAATTTTTCAGATGAAGAAATTGCTATGAAATATAAGAAAAAAGCAAACAAAATTTTTAATAGGTACTTAAACAAGGATTAATACTTAATTTATGGTGGTGTTGATGGAAAAGTTTAAAAATTTAGATACATTTGGATTATCATTTATTCTATTTTTATTATTATTTTTGATTATAAAAAACAAAGATTGATTTAATAAAGTATTATTTATATTATTAACTACAATTATAATATTGATTATACTATTAAAAACTATTTTAGAAATAAAAATTTAATAATGATAAATTGGTAAGGATTGTTTAGTATCGCTACTAAGGAAAAATTGAATCTTTAGTAGTGATTTGTGTATTAAGTATAATATATTTGAGGTAATTATGAGAAAAATAGAAATGAAATAAAACAAAAAACTAAAACTGAAAGATGTTATAAATAAACCATTAAATAGTATTGAATTGAGTAATGAGGAATTAATGGACTTACATAGAAACTATTATAGTATTGTTAAAATTCAGAATTATAGTATCGAGAATATTGATAAAGAAATTATTGATGATAATGATTCTGAAATAATAACATACTTGTAAAAGGGTCACAAATTTTATGATAAATATCATAAAGAACAATACTAATCAAGGAGGAAAATATGGAATTAGTATTACCACAAAATTATGTGGAGATAGAACAAGAAGAGATGATGTATTTGGATGGAGGATGGAGAGTTACAGTTAATAGAACTACTATAAATAAAGCTCTAAGTTATGCAGGTAAAGGGTGGACTGCAATAAAAGGACTAAATAAGTTATCTAGAGGGCAACTTGCAAAATACTTTATATCAAATTCATTAGCATTGGCAAAAGGAGTTTTAGCAAATGGAACTTTAGGATCATGGGCTGTTGCATCATTAGGGTTTGCTTTATCAGGTGCTTTAGTTGCTGTAGCAGGGACACTGGCTATAGTATACGCAACTAACACTTCTTTTACAATAGGGTTTTAAATTTGGATAGTATTATATATGAAGTAGTTTCATTTTTATTTATTTTTATAATATTGCTTCTTTTTTATATTATCAAAAATATTAATATTATATTAGGAAAAATAATATTAATCAGTATTCAAATTATTATTCTATTAGTCTCTATTATTTATATTAAAAATAATAAAATTTTAGACTTAGGGACAATAATGATGTACTTAATAAATCAAGTAATTGTATTATATTTATTTTATATTTTAAAAAATAATAATAGATATATTAATATATATAAAGAATTACAAAAGAGGCCCTATTTAAATGTGTGGATTACAGACTTTAATAATGTCAGTGATTATTACGAATATCAAATAGTAGAATTTATTAAAGATACTAGAAAAATAGTAAAAGTACTTGATTATAAAAACATCTGTTTTTTTCTGTATTCTGAAGAAAAGGAATATATAGAATATAGTATAATATCTTTTGGTAGATATGAAATAAAAGAATTTGATTTTAAAACAATAGAAGTAGTTGAAAAAAATATGTATGATAAAGGAGTAGTATTCAAATTTAGGAAACAACTTCATTTATAAAAATAATATAAAACTTAAGGTAGTGTTATGAAATTTCTAAAAATATTCCTTAGCATTATCTTAAGTATTTGTGAGGGATTATGAAAAAATAGACACAAAAAACAATAAAAAATTAGTACTAAAAAAGGTGCTTACAAAAAAATTTCTAATATTAATTCTGAAAAACTTGATTTGGAAATAAATAAATTCTTAAGTAGACTATGATTGTTAAACGTTCAAGTATATGGTCCTTTAATTGTAGGAGATAAGGGGATTAAAATTTCAGATGAGGGATATATTAATTCTGATTATGATTTGTATATACAAACTCATGACTATAAGCAATTCGAAAAAAATTTAATGTATTAGATGAAGTATAGGATTTGTTTGATAAAAAATGGAGAGATAAAAGAGTTAGGAAGTCATGACGAATTAATGGCTCTACATCAAAATTATTTTAATATGGTTAAAATTCAGAATTATAAAATAAAGAAAGTATAATTAAAAATGATTGTGAAGGAATAACGTACATGTAAGAATATCACATATTTTATGATATATATATCATAAAGAACAATACTAACCAAGGAGGAAAATATGGAATTAGTATTACCACAAAATTATGTGGAGATAGAACAAGAAGAGATGATGTATTTGGATGGTGGTAGAGATATTTCATGGAGCTGGAATCCTTTAAATTTTGGTGTGCAGTTTTAGTTTATGAATGATTTTTTTAAGAAAATCTTCTACAGTAATTTAATTCAGAATTTTACAATATTGATAATAAGTATAATATATTTTAATTTTTACTATGTCAAAGGTAGTGAACAGATATCATATTTGATACTAGTATATTTAATATACTTTATCTTTTTATTATTCGAATTTTATAATTATGAAAAAATTCATATCCAAAGTGTAAATAAAGGATATAATTTATTAACCTTTATTGTAGTATTACTATATATGTTAGGTGGGATTGATTTACTCAAGAAAGATATAGCAATATTTGCAACAATCGTAGTTATTTTATTAAATTTTTCTAGATATATAATTTTGCTATTATATACAAAGAAAAAAGGTGTTAAATTTATTGATAAAGATATGGAATTTGATAATGAATCAGTAAAGTTAAATACTTATGAAATTACTATTTTAATTATTGGATTTTTATTTTTGATTATCAATCTATCTACAAGGATTCAAATTTTAATTAGCATAGCATTAATAACTCTTTATTTTATAATGTATCATAAAAGAATAAATAATTTTAAATTTATCTTAATCCTGGTACAAATTTTGATTGTATTAGGATATTTTGGAATAAGTGGTATATTAAATTATTCTATTTATGGATTAATGTTTATGCTTTTATTTAGAAGAAAGTAAGTAAGGACTATAATAAGTAATTAGGATAGATTATTTTTAATATTTCTATCCTAATTATTTATTAAAACAATATAATTTGAAGTGAAATGTGGCTAAGATTGAAATAAAAAAAATTAAAAATAATAAATGTAATTTAGTGAAATTTAGAAAATATTGATTTAACTAATTTAGATATAGAAATAAACAAATTTTTGAACTTAATAAAAATTTTAGATGAAACTCATAAAGAAAGTATAATTGAAAATGATTGTGAAGTAATAACGTACATGTAAGAATATCACATATTTTATGATATATGTCTTATAAAGAACAATACTAACCAAGGAGGAAAATATGGAATTAGTATTACCACAAAATTATGTGGTGATTGAACAAGAAGAAATGATGTATTTAGATGGTGGAGATGCACAAAATTTTTCGAAAAATATAAATGGAGCTCTAACTAAAATGGGAATAAGTTATGCAAACAGGATGATGGCGGGAATTCCTTCAAACACTGCGTTAGCTTCAATGACATGGCAACAAGCAGCTATATTTTTCCCAGCTTTTACTGCAAAAATATCTGCATTAACGGTAAATCCAATCATAATAGGAATTTCTGTATTAGTTTCAGGAGTTGGTCTATGGGCAATTTGGAATAAAAGGTTATTTTATTAATGAAAAGTAAATTTAAATCTTTAATTTTTTCCATAACATTTTTAATAATCATACTTGGACTTTTGTCTAAGTATGATTTGATATTGGGTATTTTTATATTTATTTTTATGATATTCAGTTTATATTACATACAGTCATTGGTTGAAATAGCTATATATTTAGCAATTAATAAAAAAATTAAGTATATAATAGTGTATCCATTTATATATGACGGAAAAATACGATTTGCTCCTATAAAGCTACTATATAAGAATGAAGTATATTTTAATAAACTCGCTGGAAATTTACTTACATATATAGATGATAAATTAGAGAAAAAAACACTTGAATTAATATTAATTGAATATATTTCTAAGATTATTGCTGCTTTAGTAACAGCGATTTTATTAAGAAGCATGAATTTTATAGTTTTTATGGAGTTAATTGTTTTTGTGTTTGGGATAAATTTATCTAGTATAATATACGAAGACATAACATATAATTCGATATTAGTTACTTATCGTAATAATGAAATTATTGAAAAGCTTCTTACATTCTTTTATATAAATGAAAACAATTATTCTATGATAGTTAAATTTTTAAAAAACAAAGACTTAAATGTAGAATATTTAATAGATATATTAATTTCCTTGCATAGAAATGCATTTGTCGAAGAAGTAGATTTAATTGATATAAATTATATTGATAATATAATAAAAACAATCTTAAATTGTGAGAATAAAATCACACTTATTCAAGATATTAAGATAAAAAATATATATTACTTAATCGGTTTTTTAGGAAAAAAATACAATAATATATCATATATGAATTACAGTTATGATAATATTCAGAGCGAAATAAATCAAATTATGAATATTGAGAGTGGCACTATTTTTGAATTAAAAAAAACAAAAAATATTTTATATAATTTTCAAAACTTCCTTTTAAATAGAGAAAATTTTAAGCAAATTGAAAAATATATTTTTTATTATAGCAATTCTGTTTTTCAAAAAGAACGCAAATTCAATAAAATTATAGAAGATATTTATTATTAATAGGAGAAAAATTGAATAAAATAATTATCAGAAGAAACAAAAAATTAGTATTAAAGAAAGTAATTGTACAATAATTTTATGAGAGATCATATCAAAATATTGATAGAGATATAAACAATTTTATTAAAAGAATCCAAACATTAATCATACAAACTTTCGGGTCGTTAGTTATACATAATAAAGGAACTATTATTAGTAAAGAGTAAATAAAGACCATGTACTTTATGATATATGGGAGAAACAAGAACTCATTTAAACAACAGAAGGAAATGTTGTCTACTATGGATTTATTGAAAAGTTAGTTAATATGTAGGAATAATATGAAAAGAGAAGCTATAAAAAATAGATTAGGATACTATTTATAGTAAACATATTACTGACTGTTCTATATTTTTTGTTGAAGGAATACCTAAATTGATAATATTTTTAATTTTAATTTCAATACTAAATATTTTATATGCTATAATATTTGTTCTATTAACTAACAAGAACGAATAAATTGTCATTATAATTACCTAAAGTAGGTTAATTTGATTGTAATTTATGAAAAAATGAAAGAGTTGTACACACTAAGTAAATGAAATGCTGAATTAAAGACTTATTCTAAGGTTATCGTTAAAAGTGGTAGATTGGAATAAGTCTTAATTTTTAGGAGAAATAAGTTTAAGAGTAAACTTATCCATAGGCAAGAGTTGACACTAGAAAATGAATGACAAAAAATATAAAAACTTATAAAATGTAGATTTGATGTAGCAGTAAAGGTACCGTATCTTATGCGAGTGACTTCCCTAAATAGGACGTCAGTTACAAAAAAATTGTCAGAGATACTTCGAATTATATTGAGGTGTTTTTTTATGTAAAGTAAACTTGACATTATTGAAGATGTAAGTTATATTATATGTAAAGTGAACTTTCCGTTCTAGGAGGAGATATAATGTGAGAAATAGGCTTGAAGAAATTAGAAAAGAAAAAGGAATAACTCAAGAAGAACTTGCAAATGCTCTTGAAGTATCAAGACAGACGATTGGCTCTTTGGAAAATGGAAGATATAATCCATCAATAAAGTTGGCGTTTAAGATTGCTAGGTTCTTTAATATATCAATTGAAGAAGTATTTATTTACGAGGAGAATAAAGATGAAAAATAATAAAGTTTGGTATTTAGTATGTTTTATAGGAATTATTGGTTGGATTAGTCCGTTCTCTTTTAATTTTAATGAAGTCACTGAAATTGTTTTAATTTTTGTTTCTGCAATTTGTTTATCAGTTTCATACATTCAAATTATGCATCATAAGATGATGGAAAAAGATCAAAATTACAAAATCAGTGTAAATGATGAAAGAAATGAAAAAATTAGAGATAAGACAAAATCAGCTTTTGCAGAGATATTGATGCATTTAATGGGAATAATTTCAGTTATTTGCATTTCTATAAAAGCATATTTACCAGCCGTTCTTTCTGGTGCTTCTGTTGTATTTTCTCCCTTAATTATGTTTTTTATCTATAGGTATTATGAGAAAAAATATTAAGAATAATTCTTAATAGGCAATTATTGAAACCCTATATATTTATAAGTCTTGACCTATCCGTTGAGTACATTATTATCCTTCAATCAAAGGATTTAGAGCAGTTCTAAGTGGGACACATAAAAAAACTAGGACTATCTCAATAAATAGTAACGCAGACGAAAGTAAAACACCCAAAACAATGATATTTTTACCAAACCTTGCACCTAATGAGTACAAAGGCCGAAGTAAATTATGGAACAACGTAGAACTAAATGAAAAAGTAATCAATGCCCAACTTACAAGAAAGGATATAAGTACGGAAGATTTAGAACAAATAAGACAAGAGTCAAAAGAAATAAAAGATAAAATTGATGATACAGAAGAAAGATTAAGATAACTAAAAAACCAAGAAAAGAAGATATTAAAACAAGACATAATAAAAAGAAGAAAAGAAAGAAATAAT
The DNA here is from genome assembly GCF_985670335.1 of Helcococcus sp. SA-HE-C1. Taxonomy (NCBI): domain Bacteria; kingdom Bacillati; phylum Bacillota; class Tissierellia; order Tissierellales; family Peptoniphilaceae; genus Helcococcus; species Helcococcus sp. SA-HE-C1. The sequence continues at coordinate 1,327,042 of NZ_OZ484652.1, read as the reverse complement.
AGGCTAATAACAAGAGGAACAATCTTAGAAAGCCTTATTGGAAAACCTGAAGAACTAACAGATGAAGAAATAAAAATTCTACTAGAAAACCAACAAAGACAAGAGAATTCAAAGAAACACTTAGAATAATAAAGCAAAATAGAAAAATATTAACATAGATATTATATAATAATATATCAGGAAAAGGTAATCAAAAATATGGAAAGTATTGACATTCAAACGAAATTATGTTTAACTATAGTTGACCAAAGAAAGATGATATAATGAGACTGTGTAAAATTTTGTGTATAGAAACCTCCTGATTAGGGTAAATAAAAACTAATTAGGAGGAATTTTTATGCCAAGAAGAAGACCAGAAACAAGACTAAATAAAATAACTAAAATGTTACTAGAAGAATATCAACCAGAAACTGCTCAGGATTTACAAAATGCACTTAAAGACCTTTTGGGTGATGCAATGGAACAAATGCTTAAATCTGAACTTGATGAGCATCTAGACTATGAATATGGACAAGCTCCACTATCACTAAACACTAGAAATGGATCAAGTAAAAAGACTGTTAAATCTTCATATGGAAATATAGATCTTAATATCCCAAGAGATAGATATGCTTCATTTGAACCACAAGTACTTAAAAAATATGAAAAAGACATATCAAATATAGAGAATCAAATAATATCAATGTATGCTAAAGGTATGACTACTAGAGACATATCAGCTCATATTAAAGAAATTTATGGTTTTGGATTATCAGAAACTATGGTAAGTAAAATAACTAACAAGATACTTCCAACAATAGAAGAGTGGCAAAACAGACCACTAGATAAAGTCTATCCAATGGTGTTTTTAGATGCAATCCACTATCATGTTAGAGAAAATAATATTGTAGTTAAAAAAGCTGTTTACATAGCTTTAGGATACAATTTAGAAGGCTTTAAGGAAATACTTGGTATGTGGGTTGGAGAAAATGAATCAAGTAAATATTGGCTTTTAGTATTAAATCAATTAAAAGAACGTGGGCTAGAAGATGTATTAATCTTCTCAACAGACAATCTAGCAGGATTTACTCAAGCAATAGAAGCAGTCTATCCAAAAGCAGAAATACAAAAATGTATAATACATCAAATAAGAAACTCTACTAAATATGTATCATACAAAGATATTAGAGAGTTGATGAAGGACTTAAAGTCAATATACAAAGCACCTACAGAAGATTTAGCACTAACCAATTTAGATGTATTTGAAGATAAGTGGGGTAAGAAATATCCTACATGTGTATCTTCATGGAGAAATAATTGGGCTGAATTATCAACATATTTTAAGTATCCTGAAGGTATTAGAAAGATGATATACACAACAAATGCTATGGAAAACTTTAATAGACAGTTAAGAAAAGTAACTAAAAATAAAGCAATATTTCCAAATGATTATGCATTACAAAAAAGTCTTTATCTAGCTATGGCAGATGCTTCAGCTAAGTGGACTAGTAGAATAAGAGGTTGGGATAAGGTGTTATCACAATTATCAATATATTTTGAAGGGAGGATATAATAAAAAAAATAGAAAGCAATAGTAAAAAATATCTGCAAATTTTTAACAAAATTTGACAGTGTATTAATAATGTGTAAAATTAAGTTAAGATTCATTTCTTAAGAAATGAATATCTATTGATACAAAAAATGTATCAACCCATACCCTTTAATATCAGGAAATAGGTTGATACACAAAATTATTTACAGACCCGATATAATGGAAATTAGAATCGAGAAATATCGTAAATCTCTAGGTTTATCGAAATATAGACTTGAGAAAAAAGTAGGTATATCAAGGACGAGCATAAACAAATTAGAGACTGGGAAAACAATTACGAGTCTTAAAACTGCTAACGATATAGCAAAAGTTTTCGATTCTTTAATTCCTGCTATTATTGGGACATATTTGTTAGTTAAAGATTATATAGCAGCAGCAAATCATCCTGAATAGAGTGCTTCGCCAATGGTAATGTGGATGAAATTTGGCGTATGTTTGATTGTTAGTATCATCCTGCTTCTTGTCGTTTTTAGACAAAAGAGTTGAAAGGTTTTTGTGATCTTAAAACAATATAAACAGAAAAAATAAATTTAAAAGCAATACTATAGCGTAACGACTAAGATTTCACCCTTAGTCGCTTTTTATTGTGGAAATTTTTAAATATGGCCAAATAATTGATTATAGTCCTAATATTTATTATAATTGAATAAATAATTTGAATTTAATTAATTAAAAGGAGTATTTATGAGAAAAAAGTTTTTAAGCCTAACGAGTATATTTTTATCAATTTTTATATTTTTATCTCCCCTGTCCTTGGCTGATGAAAGTAAATCTAGGCCTTGGGATGAGGAAATTATTTATATGGTAATGACTGACAGATTTTTTGATGGGGACCCAACAAATAATAATCCTCATAATATAGAAGGGTCTTATGACAAAGATCATCTTGAAGCCTATCACGGTGGAGACATCAAAGGCCTAATCGAAAAGGTTCCTTACCTAAAAGAACTCGGTATTACAACACTTTGGATAACACCGATTGTAAAAAATATTGAAACAAATATGATGGCTGACAAGGGCGGCAAGCAATATGGCTACCACGGCTATTGGGCAAGTGATTTTACAAAAATTGATCCCCATTTAGGAACAGAGGAAGATTTGAAAAACCTAATCGACCTCCTTCATGAAAACGGGATGAAACTAATGGTTGACGTGGTTATAAATCATTCGGGCTACGGGACAAAAAACCTAGGTGACTTTGCCGGTATGCACAGAGACCAAAGCAGGGCAGGAGATATAGAATCTGAACTTGCAGGCCTACCTGACTTTTTGACAGAAAATAAGGAAGTTAGGGATAAAATTATAAATTGGCAGGTTGACTGGCTAAGAAAAATTAAGACAGAAAAGGGCAATACCATAGATTATTTTAGGGTAGATACGGTAAAACACGTTGATATAGACACAATGAAAGACTTTAAGGCAGCAGCCCTCAAGGAAAAACCAGACTTTAAGATGATTGGGGAAAATTTTGGTGCTTCAGTTTTTAAAGACGGCGGTTACCTTGATCCAAGTATGATGGATTCGCTTTTGGACTTTGAATTTAAAGAATTAGCTAAAAACTTTGTTTATGGAAAGATTTCTGAAACAGAAGCCAAATTAGTAAAGAGAAACGAGGCCATAAGCGAAGAAAGAGAAATGGGCCAATTCCTATCATCCCACGATGAAAATGGCTTTTTGAAAGTACGCTTATCTGACGATATTGGGAAATTTTTAGTCGCTTCGTCCTTGCAATTAACAGCCAAGGGCGAACCTGTAATCTACTATGGCGAAGAAATCGGCCAATCAGGCAAAAAAGACAACTTTGACAAGGGAATCTTTAGCGAAAATAGGTACGACTTTGATTGGGATAAGAAAGAAAATAACGAGATTTTAAGCCACTATAAAAAGATGATTGCCATTAGAAATGCCTTTCCAGAAATTTTTGCCAAAGGCAATAGGGAGAACATTTATATGGACGACGGAGTTTCGGTATTCCAAAGGACTTATGGGGATAAAAAAGTAATCGTAGGTCTAAATACAAGTGGTGAAGCCAAGGAAATAAGCTTTGATTCTAAGATAGAAGGAAAAATTGTTGACCTCTATGGAAATACAAAAATAAACAACAAGGGCGGTAAAATTAGCCTAAAAATCCCTTCAAGAAATGAGGGAGGAACAGCAGTTTTAGTTGAAGAATCAATTATTCCAGAAGGCTTTAAGCTTGAAAAGTCAGGCTCAAATAAAAATATTTTCTACATCATAGGAAGCCTAATTGTCCTAGGTTTGGTGGCTATTTTATTAGTCCAAAGTAAAAACAAAGCGAGAAAAGATTTATAAAGTTATTTGAGATATAATAGACTAATAAAAAATATATTATTTTATGCTACACAAAAATAATTATATCAATCAAAGTCTTAAGAAACTTTATTTGATAAAAATGTAGGTAAATTTACCTACATTTTATCTTTTATAACAAATATTTAAAATAAATAGTAGGTTAATATGAATAAAAAAATATTTTTAAGCGACAAGAAATTTCTTCGTATGATGTTATCTGTCGCAATCCCAGTATCAATACAATTTTTAATTTCAACATCAATAAATATGGCAGATACCGTGATGATAAGCTCCTTAGGAGGTTCTGAAATTGCAGCTGTAGGACTTATAAATCAATTTGTATTTTTCTTCTTTGTTACGTGCTTTGGAGTTTGTAGTACCGGGGCTGTATTTTTCTCACAATACTTTGGTTACAATGATATAAAAAGTGTTAGGAAATATTTAACGACAATAATGCAATTTAGTATTTTAATAGGTTCTATATTTACAATACTTTCATTGTTGTATCCATATCAAATAATGAAAATTTTAATTCCGGATGAATCCGTTATTAATGTTGGTATAAGTTATTTGAGATTAATTTCATTAACTTTTATAATAACGGCAATTTCTCAATGTTTTAATACAGTATTACGTTCATGTAATAGAACTAAAGAACCTTTAATGGTGTCAATTGTTTCTTTTTTTGTGAATATATCTTTTAATTACATATTTATTTTTGGAAAACTAGGATTTCCGGCAATGGGAGTATCAGGAGCGGCATTAGGTACCGTTATAGCAAGAATTATTGAAATTATAATGCTTACAATAATGATTGTAAAAAATAGTCCTGGCGAGCATTCATTGATGCCTACAAATTTGTTAAAGTTTGAATCAAAAATAATTAAAAGATATTTTCAAATTGGAACAACCATAATTATTGCTGAAATTTTATGGTCTTTAGGTCAATTATTATTTGCAATAGCGTATGCCAGAATTGGAAAAGATGAAACGGCTTCGATTCAACTTACAACTACAATTCAAAATATATTTTTTATAGTTGTAAATGCCGTAAATACATCTGCAACAGTGCTTATTGGACAAACATTAGGTTCGGGAAAAATAGATAAAGCAGATAAATACTCAAAATACTTTTTACAAATAACTTCTATATTAGGAATTATTTCTTTAATATTATTGTCTACAATGCCAGATTTATTTATGAAAATATATACAAATATAGAGCCACACGTATATATTACATCTATTAATTTATTAATAATAAGAGGAATTTTCATACCATTTAGATTCCTAGATGGTATGCTTTATACAGGTATATTTAGAGCTGGTGGGGAAACAAAGATACCATTTTTGATTGAGTTTGCAACAATGTGGGCATTTGCAATTCCAATGGCATTCATTGGTGTACTAATATTAAAATGGCCAATAGAATGGATTTTTATGATAGTAAGCATTGAAGAATTTATAAAATTCTTCCTGATTTTACCTTTATATAAGAAAAAAAGATGGTTGAATAACTTAACAAATGAAGTCAACGTAAAAACAAATATAGATTAAGCCCTATCTATTTTGATCTAAAACTTTTAAATGAAACAAATTTTGATATAATAATTATAGTATAAATTAAAAATAAAATTTAAATATGTTTAAAATTTTATGCTGGAAAATGGAGGAAAAGTAATGAGATTTTATGAATCAATAGCTGAAAATTATGAAAATATTTTTAGTCCAAATGAGAAACAAATAAATTTCTTAAAAGAAAGGGCAAGCAATAAAATACTGGATGTAGCTTGTGCAACGGGAAAAGTAGCAAGTGAAATTAAAAAGGCTGGATTTGAAGTTTTAGGAATTGATTTAGAAGAAAAATTTATTGATAAAGCAATAAATAAAAATAAAATATCTGCAAAAGTTATGAATATGTTAGATTTAGATAAATTGTTGGAGAATTTCGGTTTAATTTATTGTATAGGAACTTCTTTAGTTCATTTGAAAACTAAGGAGCAGATTAAAAGTTTTTTAATTAAATGTTATGAAAAACTTGAAGATAAAGGTTATCTAGTAATTCAAATAATTAACTTTTATCCTTTTTTAAATAAAAATGAAAACTTTTTAGGTTCTTTACCTACCATAAAAAATGATAAAGTTGAATTTATAAGAAAATATTACAGAAATGGGGAATATATAAGATTCAATACCATTATGAATGATGGGGAAAATTCAATTGAAAATAATATTGATTTATTACCTATAACAGCACCAGAAATCAAGGATATACTGGAAAATATAGGATTTAATAATATAGAAATTTACGGTGGGTTTAATAAAGCTAGTTTTGATTTAGAAACGTCAATACCACTTGTGATATCTGCGGTTAAATAGTATCTTTATATGATTTTAGAGTGTAAAAAAAGTATATTTAGCAATATCCATAAAAATAAGAGAGAATCTGTTTTGGAAAAACTACAATCTATAAAGAAGTGTTATTATAGGGGCAATATTCCAGTTGAGATTGTGTAAAATTTTTGTATAGAAAACTCCTGATTTGTGTAAGAAAAACTAATCAGGAGAAATTTTTATGCAAATAGAGCTTGTATGATTCATTTCTCACAAGCCATATTTACATAAGTTAAAATCTATTAGAATGAGTCTATCAGTTCTAATTTATTTAAAGGAGTCATGACTACATCTATGGTATCTCCATCTTTATCAAAAAACTCAACTTCACAATTTTTATCATCATAAAGCAAAACAATCGTTCCTTTTGTTCCTTTACTTATTTCTTTGTAATCCTCTTTCAATCTTACAACATCGAATTCTTTCATTATAAATTTTTAACTCTCTCAGTTTCTTTATCATCAATTTCAAAGGACCCATCATTTATTTTATATAGTCTTTTTTTAAGTTTCTCTAATAATGCAAGCATTTTATATTTGTCTTTTTTCTCTTGTTTCTTGTCAAAATATACGGGTTCATCATTGTAATCAATTTTATAATATGATGAATATAAATTCTGAATTTCACCATTTATTTTTTGGACACATTCATCATTATCTACCACATTTATACCTGTAACTAATTCTTTCTTTTTAGTATCGTAAATATCTTTCCAAATTGGACCCGATATAAAATCTAACATAATTCTTAATTTTTTCATTATTTTGAACCTCCTCCTGGATAAACTGTAATAATCCTATATTTTGTTTTTCCTGAATCTTTTTGGAAAATGCAAACAACATTAGCAGTAATTTCTTTGTCGTTTTTTCCTACTAATTTGATTTTATAAGTGTTCTTTATTCCATAACTTGTATTTTCAACTTTTATTAGTTCTTTATAATAATTTTCTTGTTCTAAAAATCTTTTCGGACGTCCATCTTTAGGCACAATAAGCCCTCTTTTTCTTAGGATTACTAATTGCTGATTAAAAAGTTTTAAATTCTTTCATATGTATTCTCCATAAAAAAATAGCCAGGGCATCATATGCTTCCTGACCTAATCTTATGATTGAATTATATATCACAAATCACTAATTATCAAATGCTATAAAAAACTTTTTACACCCCTATATATAATTTTCTTACTTTTATTATTCCCTATTTTTCCTTTATTTTGCTATACAATTGAATTATCTATCAAAAGTCCTATCACCTTCTTTTCAACCCTATTCAAACCGACATTTTATTGTCAGATTATTTATTTACTAAGTTATGTAAAATATATTCATTAAAATATAGTGTTATATTCTTTATTTTTATCCACCAACACTATTTATTGTAAATCCGAGAAATTAAGATGTTCCTTTTTTATTTATTAATATTATGTAATATATATTATAAAATTAATATTTTTATTAAATATTGAAATTCTACCATTTTGTTAAATTTATGCAAAAATAAGAACTATAATTAGTTTGATTTTAATTTAACCATGTGCTAAAATATTTTTGACATTAATGTTAAAAATATAATAAACAGGAAAAGAATATGAAAAGATATGTAAAAAATATTAGTATGGTTTTAATTGCTCTTATATTGTTCTCCGTGGGAAGTGTTAATGCCCAAAGTAATAATTATGATTATTATGGTACAATTGAGGCAACAAAGAGGTATTTTGATTCCAAGAATGTAACAAGTTATGAAGAACTTAGTGAAAAATAAAAAGAAGAATTATACAATATAATTGATGCGTTAAAGCCAGTAGAATCCTTAAAACGTTCTGGTGGCACAACAATGCCGTCTGGTAAGAGAAATGATAAAATTCCATCGAAAGGAAATTATTATGGAGAAATTTTTATTACAATGGATAACTCTACTATTGGGTTTCGTCATGGGCATGCGGGTATCGGTGCAGATGGTCCTGGAGAGGTTATTGAGGCAAATCCAGGAGATGGTGTAAAATTATATAAAAATAGAATTGCAGATTATTGGATAAAATGTAATACTGGCGGAATCATGAGAGTAAGAGGTGCTTCTGCGAAAAAATATAGGACAGCATATAATTATGCTAAAAGTAAGATTGGTTTTAAATACTCAATAATCTCTAGAAATGATACATTTTATTGCAGTGAATTAGTTTACTATGCATGGAAAAGTGCAGGTTATAATATAGCATCAGGAAAGTGGGGATATCATTATTCACCATATGATATTATGTCTGATGACGATACATATTATTTATATAAATGGAGAATATAATGAAAATCAAAAAATATATTTTTGCTTTATTATCATTTTGCTTATGTTTATCTGCATGCACAAATAAACATATTACTTCGGGAAATATTAATAAAAATGCTAAATATATAACTTTATCTCCACATAATTCTCAATTTGATATAAAAGCAATTATTAGCTTATATAGTGAGGATGGTAAATTTTTAGAAAGTCATAAGTTTAATAATGTGAATTTAGACAGAGCTACGCCATTTAATGATCATATTTATTACCATGGTCCTAGGGGAGTAATAAAAGTTGATAGAAATAAAAATACAATTAAAAAGATTTTAAATTCTTCTTCAGATATTATTGATGAGGAAGATGGAATTTTATATTACAATGAAAATGATGGATTTGTTGAATTTCCTAAATCAGAATACAAAGTAAAAATTTGTAAATTTGGAGAAAATAATTGTATAAGTTTTAATGAGATAGTACACGGATTTAAAGTATTAAAAAATAATTTATATGTTATTTTAGATACACCACAGCTAGGAAGAGAAATTTGGACATTGAGAGTTTATGACTTTAACACAAAAAAGATATTAAACGAATATAATGTGCCAAAAGGTACTGATTTGCAGAAAGCAGATAATAAAATTTATGTAATAGAATCGGGAAAGCTAGCTTATGAATATGGTAATAAAGAAAATATTCTACTTACTAAATATGAAAATAAGGAAGATATTTTATCAAAAGAGGATTATATTAACAATATATTTTTAAATAAAAATGGTAAGCTACTTGTAGAAAAATATAATTTCGAAACGGGAACTTCTATTTTTTCACTTTATAATTTTACAGATAAAAAAGAAGTTGTAAAAATCAGTGATGGAGTTGGTATGTATTATACATCATATTCCGATGTTATTATATCAATGGATACAGCGAATAATAAATTTACTGACTTAAGTAATAATAAAACAATCGATTTAAAACAATTCTATAACTATAAGACTTTTAATGCGCTTCCTTTAAAATAATGTAAATTCTAGTTCAAAAAGTGGGTAATAGACGATGATAAAAGCGAAAATCAAGATTATCCTCGTTCAAATGTTTAAATTACTACGATGATAAATACAAAAATTGGAATTATCCTCGTAAATTTTTTAGAAACAGTTAAACTTCTATTCCCACACTAGTAAAATTAATTATCAAAAGTAGTTTTTGAGAATAAAGTAAAAAAAGACCAGTTCCCATATTTTTGGTTCTACAATAAATAGTGTTGGTGGATAAATTTCATCAACGCTATCTTTAATTTAAAATAAAAAAAGACAAATTGCTCAATTTATCTTAGAATTAGATTAACCAAAAACATACTCTTGCCCTAAATGTGGTAATTGTGATGATAGTAAAATAATTAAACATGGTACCAAAAATTCAATCGTTAGAATTCTTCCTATAAATGGTCAAACTGCCGCCATTGATCTTAAAAAACAGAGATTTCTTTGTAAAGAATGTAAATCTACTTTCATCGCTGAAACTAATCTAATAAGTAAATTTAAATCAATTTTAAATAGACTTAAAACGAAAATTTTAAGAGATATTTCTCTAGATTTACAGAAAAAGCTAGAGCTATGGTTGAGACTGTATGTATTGATATATACACGCCTTACATGAGTTTGATAACAGATATGTTTCCTAATGCAAAGATAATTCTTGATAGATTCCATATTGTAAATTTAATATCTAAAGCCTTAAATAAGACTAGAATAGCTACTATGAAGAATTTTAACACTTCAACTATGGAATATAAACGACTTAAAAAATATTGGAAATTAATTCTTAAAGATTCTCCTACATTACGATTTTCACATTTTTACAAATACACACATTTTAGGGAACTTAAGTCTCAAGAAACAATGGTTGAAGATTGTATAAAATGTGATCAAGAGCTTAAAGACACTTATGATGCATATCAAATAATTCTAGGCGACATTAGAACTAAAAATTTTGAAGATTTACAATCACATCTAGTAATGCTAAAAGATAATGTATCAGAGGTTATGAAGACAGCATTTGAAACACTAATTGAACATATAGAATATGTCAACAACGCATTAAAATATACTTATTAAATGGTTATACTGAAGGAGTAAATAACTATATCAAAACTATAAAAAAAGTTGCTTTTGGATATAAGTCATTCTTTCACTTTAGAAATAGAATATTAATTTCTTTCAAATTAAAACAACAATTTAATACAATTTAAAATAACAATGGAGCTAGATTCTACTCTAACTCCAATAAAATGTTATTCTAATTCTTTACCAACACTATTTGACAAAGAACCAAGATTTTTAGATCTTAAAGTCATGTGCTTTGTTTTTAAGTTGCTCTATGATTTAAAGAAATGCATTTTGCTTCTCTTACCCAGACTCTCCTTTGTATTTCTCTTGTCTTTTCTGAATCCAATACATATATACCCTTAAATACATATGCCTTTTCTCCAGATTCCGTTTTATAATATGGGAAAACGATTCTTTTCTGATCTACCTCTGGCTTTTGTAAGACTGCCTCAACAAACTCATTATTGTTTTTATTTGCTGATTCGTAGATTGTGTTTCCGTCAAGAGATATTTCATTATTATAAGGTACTCTTTGAATTACATCCTCTAACATGAGCTTCGGACACCAAATCCATATATTAGATTCCTTTCGACTTTTCGAAGTAACACCCCTGCATACCACGATATCCCTTGTCAAATAACTCCGACACTTCTTGGATTGTCCTCAATGCAATTTTGCCATCGAATATATCTTTACCTTCAGCTTTTACTTGATCTGCAGTTTTGATGATATCTTCCCACTCTAATGGTTTATTGCGTTTATTGATTCGTTCTTTAATAAGTTCAACAACTTTATCAATTTGTGCGTTTAGTGATTCAAGCGTTTGACTGGACTCAGCATTTATTCTTAATTCCTCTGGTTCAAATTCAACCACGTTTTCTAAACTACGCATCTTCTTAAGAATGTCTGCAGTACGTTCTTTATCCAATTCTTCTTGCGACTTATGGTGATCTTCGTCAATCTCAACCGATAAATTTAGTTGCGGAAAGTACAAATCTGCTAAGGCTATTTTGTTTTCTTTACGCCTGAACATTTGTTGTGTTACGAATTTTAAATCTGGATTGTCAATTTTATTATAGATTCGTTCTATGCAGTAATTTTCGCTCTTCTTATTCCAAGTTCTTCGAAACTGGTGAAGAATATAATCCTTTCTATTTGTAATTTTGCTCATTATTTTTTCTCCATATCCTTATCTCTTCAAATTCATATTTGTCACTCGTTATTTATACAAAAGACTCCCACCAAAATGATGAAAGACTTTCTAAACTATTTACCTAAATTCAACAACTCCCTTTCAGACCTGCTTTTTCTTACTTTTAGTATCAAAACAGTATCATCTAGAGAATTTCGCTACAATAAAACCGCTAAAATCTTGTATTTTCTACAGTTTTATAACAGTAACATATTTGCTACTTTCATTCCCATTCTTCTTTTTCAAACGTACGATATATCTCAAACCATTCAAAATACTAGATTCTAATTTTTCTAATATCACTAAATCCACCTAATTATAAGACGTTTTCAAGTTTTTAGTCCCGTCCCAGTCCCAGTACCGGAAAATTTCTTTGTTTATTTTGACGAAACAAATAAAAGATAAGAATATAATAAATTAAAGATAGGTTGATCCTCCATATAGAAACCATCATTTACTATACGTGTTAAACCATGAGTAGAAAAGTTATATTTATCTGCAAACTTACCACTTATTAAATCTTGTTTATTTAAATCATATATACTTTTAAGAGCTTTTTTATCTCTATCATCGATAATCTTATTAAATAAATTATTTTTTATTATTTTCTCTGAGAATACTTTTTTAATATTTTCTTTTAAATATTCGCTTTTATCTTCTTTCAAAACATCTAAAATATCACAGCTAATAATTTCTAGGAGAGTTCTTATTGAAGCAACTCTTAGTAACTTATAGCTATTATTAATATAAGAACTATTAAATTGATTTATAAAACTTGATAAATCATCATCTATAATAGAAGTATCGTCTATTGAGATTATTGAGTGAATAAACCCTGCTTTAAGAGCCTTAACTTCAACCTTTGTGTTATTAACACATAAAATTGATTGATTAAAATTAAAATTCTTACCCGATATTTTATCAACAAAGGTAATATTAAATTTAATTTCTGATGGACTCATAACGATTAGTTTTTCATTAGTCCTATCATATGAAATACTTTTTTTAGGTTGAATATCTATATTAGTTTTTATTCTTTTTGTGCCTTTACAATCAAAAACTTCTATTATATCATCAATACTATATTCTTTGCCAACTTCTAAAGTGTTGATTAAAAAGCGCATCTTTGCATCTGGATAATCAATAACATCTATGTTCGTCATATCTCCATTTTTATGAAATATTTTCCAACAGCCAAGTTTTTTAGAATCGAATAATTTAACTAATTTATCTTCAAAATATATTTCTTTTATATTGGTATCATCTATTCCCTTATCAGCTAGCGATTCATCTTTCATCATGTTAATTTTTTTTATATTTGGTTTTTTATGTTTCTTCAAATCCTCGATTTCCTTTATTTTAATTTGAGATGAAGAAGAAACAAAATCTAAAAATTCTTTTAATAAAATCTGATTTTTTGACTCTATTATTAGAGTTCTATCAGAATTAAAATCTAAAATTCCTTTATTAAATAAATTGATATTTATAATTCCAGTCTGTTGTCTAATTACATTTTTATTATTTTTAGAAGCATTTATTTCAACATCATACAATTCATTGTTGAAATATACATTGTTAAAATAAATAAGAGGTGAAATCTTTTTTAGGTTTTGATCTTTATAATAACCTGAAACCTTCTTTAGGCTTCCACTATTAAATTTATAATAATCTATTTCGAATTTAATTTCAAAATTATCATCTAGTAAGAATTCATTGTATTTTTTATCTATATCCAAATCATACCATTCATCATTTATAGCAATCCTATAGAAAAAACTAGTATTTGTTTTGTTTGAATTACTATCAAAGTAAGATTTTGCTATTATCTTGTCATTAACTTCAGAATTAGTAATATCCAAACTTATTTTACTTGAATTTTTATAATGTTTATTTATTCTTATTTCAAAAGTATCATCTATAATTGCATACTTTAGCTTGAGAAAATTCGAAGGATTATCTAGCAAATTTTTAAAAATTTGAATAGTTTCTATATCCAGGTTATCTATGACAATTTTAGTGCCATGCTTATTTAAGTCAATACTTTTACTTTCCTTAATATCAATATCTGAATCTTGTATATCTTTTAATTTTTCAATTTCATTCATATCAAGCATAAATTTATAATCTAAACCTTGATTTGAGGTCTCTACCCTAACATGGCTTCCAAATTTAAACACAGAAAAGAAACCCAATCCTTTTTCTCCAGATATTATTCTGCCGTTTTTAATAACTCCATATTCTTTATTGCTATGGCTTACTATAAGTAAATCTTTAATATCGATTAGATTCATCCCACTTCCGTCATCTATAATCTCAATCTTATTATCATATATATTGATTTCGATGAAGCTTGCCATAGCTTCATAGGCATTTTTAATTAATTCTACTATAGCATATGTCGTACTTGGAATTTTTTCAGAAATTTCTTTTATTATTTTCCCAGATACTGATAGTTTCATATTATCCCCCTATTATTACTTAGTGAATATTATAATTGTTTCCTTCTGTATTGTTTTTATTGTTTTCTTATCTTTTAATAAAGGTAATTTTGAAGGAGAGTTTTTATATAATATATTTCTATTGAATTTAGAAATCATCTTCAAACCCAAACTTTCTAATATTTCAATGGTTATATTATCTAAAGGTTGCCTTACTGCATCTACACTCCTATTGCCAACCGTCATTATTAAATAGCCGCTTTTTGCTAAGCATTTCTTCATGCATTTAAGTGATATATAATAATCTTCAAAGAAATTAATTACTTTTGCTTGCTTTTTTAATGAAATCTTGTCTAAGAAATCTTGCAATGATTTTATATCTTTAGTATTAATTATTTTTCTTTTTTTTCCACCAACACTTATCTTATCTATAGTTGTATATTTTTCTAATAACTTCTGACTGCAATATAAGTCTTTTGAGTCAATCCATTTTAAGAATAAAATAGAAGCTTGCCCATATGTTACTGTTGTCGGATTATCACCATACGGTGGGGAAGTGCATATAATGTCAAATTCCCTTTTTAATTTATTATTGATGATACTACTTGAATCACCGTATATTATATTTGAACTAGTTGTATTGCTATAATTTAAATGTTCTGAATTATCGTTAATAATTTTGATAAAATATTCTATACATTTATTTTCTATTAAATCTATTTTTTCCTTTGGATGAGCGTGCAATTTAAACGTGCTAGTCCTATCATTGCTAAATTTAAATATAACTTCAGATAAACAAATCCAAAAAAATTTTCTTATATCTTGACTTTTCTCTAATAATATACAATGCCTTATTTGACTCAAAGATTTTATTATATCATCTCTAAACCATTTTTTAATATTATAAAAATCATATATTGGAAAATTTAATTCCTTCTCTAAATTACTTTTAATTGTCGAAATTGCATTATAAACACCTGCTTTGTCATATTTATTAGTTTTTACAAACGACAATAATGTAGCGTATGGATTTATATCAATCCCTACAGAATTAATTCCTAATTCTTGTGCGATAACTAAAGTTGTTCCATATCCACAAAAAGGATTTAACAAAGTAATATTTTTATTATTTAAATGCTTGCTTATAACACTTAATAGCTGATATTGCATATCTGGGACCATTGTAGCAGGGTATTTGCCAATATTGTGTATGCCTGACTTAGTTGTCCCTTTAAAATCCCAATAATTATCAGGATATCTGTTTAATTCTTCGGCTATTTTATTCATAAAACTCTCTACTTCCATTTACAATCTATAGAAATAATAGTAGTAGGCATGCCTATTATTTGTATATCAAACTTCAAACTTGTTTCTACTTTAGTTGCTGCATTGTGTATTCTAAAGCTAAATTGCCAACCCCTATCAAGGTATAGTTCCAAAGTATTTTTGCTTCCTGGTCTAAATTCAAAACTAACAATCCTCGTAGGTAACGAAGCTATTGGTAGCTTGACACTTCTTTTTCTTACATTACCTTCTTTATTCAGAGTACCTCTCAGGTTATAGCTTTGAACTTGTGTCATTTGTTTACTGTCAATACCGATTACTTTATAAAAATCAAACTCTCCTAGCAGATATTCAACCATTAATTTTGGAATATCTTTACCATAAACATTATTTTGTCTATCGATTTCATTCTTAAAAGCATTTAGAAGAGGTAAGTAAACATCGTCTTCTTTACTAGGGAGATTTCTCCATTTTGATTCTTTTGCCTTTTCATTCTCTAGGTAATCAAAAATAGGTTTTATATCTTCCCAATATTTATCAGAACATTTTATTCCGTACCATTTTTCTCCAAAGTCTAGTCCTTTAGATAATCTACTATGCTTAACTGCAAAATGATTATGCTTTACACTTAGACCAATCTCCCATTCTATGCCTTTTCTAATGATTAAAACGTCCCTTACATCTCCATCTTTGCCCTTATGATCAGTCTGAATTTTTAATTCTAACTCATCATCTCCATCATCTAAAATTAAAGGCTCTAATTCTAAAATAGCATTAGTTCCTGCCAAAGCACTTACCTTATACATATCTTTTTCAGATTCTTCTAAAGTATTCCACGCCTTCTCAGCAGCTTTGTAGCTTGAGTTTTTTTCAATTTTTGAGACCCTATATTTTGATATTTCTTCATGTAGAGTATTTAAATATGCAAATTCATAAGCTCTACCTTGGTTATTACTTTTGTTACTCACAACACACCTCTAAATCATTTGTAATTGTTTAGGATAAGAAAATATACTAGGTTTATTAAGTGCTAAGTCAATGGCTTTAGCCATTTCATAGGCAAGATTTACTGGAACAGCATTTCCTATCATCTTATATGCATCATTTAGATTTGTATAATAGAATTTAAAATCATCTGGAAATCCTTGTATCCTTGCACATTCTCTAACAGATAATCTTCTATATAACTCTTCCTTACCTGGTTCAAATATTTGCTTATTCTTATCTTTTTTAATCATTTTAGGAGCTTGAGGATGCAATTGGCATTGTCTACCAGAAGCCTGAACAGTAAATGCTTGCTCATCCCAATCACGCACTCTATTCCTACTCATAAATATTGGCGAGTATGCCCCTATAAAATATTCGTGATTTGAAAAATTGCAATTATCACCATTAGTTTTATTCTTTTCTAAAGCTGGGATTGCGCTATCTCTTAAGTCATAAATGGCGTCTCTAAATATCAACTTATAATCGTATGGTTTAGGAGGTAAATCAAAACTAATATTTAAATCTTTTCTAAATCCTACATAAAAGACTCTTTTTCTATCTTGTGGAACACCATAGTCACTTGCATTTAATAAATGGATAAATACGTCATATCCAGCTTCTTCAAACTGTGAAACTATATTTTCTACTGCAAAGTTGTGTCTTTTTGCCATCATTCCTTTTACGTTTTCAGCAAGGAAAAATTTAGGCTTTTTATCTTTTAAAATTCTAATATATTGATAAAATAGTTGTCCTCTAGGATCATTAATTCCTTTAAGTGAGCCTGCTTCACTCCATGATTGACAAGGTGGTCCACCTATTATTCCATCACACTCTGGAAATTCATTTGAAGGTATTTTACATATATCGCCTTTTATCAATTTTGTTTCATGGTTTTTTTCATATGTTTCCCAAATAGTTTTGTCAAATTCATTGGCTGCAACTATCTCATAACCAGCTTTTTGAAATCCTAAATCAAGTCCTCCTGCTCCTGAAAATAAACTAATCAATTTCATCTTTTGTCTCCTTTGTTTCAAACTCTACACATTCCATCACATCTGATATATCACAATCCAGTGTATTACAAATTCCTAAAAGCACATCTGTAGTAACATTTTGTCCATTTTTTATTTTATAAAATGTACTTTTACTTACTTGTGCTTTGTCCATAAGTTCAGTATTTTTCATTTCTAAGTCTATAAATTTTTTAAACAATTTTTTATAACTAAATTTCAGCATGAGGTATTCGAAACAACTCCCTATATTTATCTATATTGTCTTAATTATACCATTAAAACCATTCTTTTAACAGGCTTTTATTCTCTTATTTCGAACTAATTAAATAATTATTTTCTTAATAACCGGGAATGTATATCCCATATCTCTTTTGACAACTTTTCTATTTTTTCTCTCATATAGTCAATATCTTTCTTGTAAATAACACCAGTTGTATTAGTAGCTTTTGCAATCTGGTTTATATTATTTGTTACATTTGAAAGTAGCCATTGTAGATTTCTAAATGGTTCTAAATCTACTACATAAATCTCTTTTTCTAATACACATTTCCTAAGAAAGTGGGACATGGTTTTGCACTTTGCAAGTTTCATTTTCTTTTCAAAAATTTATTTTTCTTCGTCTGTTAAATATATTTTTAGTTGATTTTTTCTTTTTCTATTATCCATATATTTCTCCTTTGCACTTATCTTTTGGGAGCTTAGGGTTCTCCCTAACAAGGTAAAAATTTAAAAATTACATAGCCTTCAAAGTTATTGATTTTTTGATTTTTTCGTAAGTGGGTACTCACTTACTGTGCTTGCTATTAATAACAAGTCTTTAATTTATTTTCTAATAATTTTCCAAATAGGAATTAATAAGTGTAACTGTAACTTATAAAATAAAAACTTCCAAAATTAGGCAAGCTTGTTTTAAGAGTCTGTGTTTACCCCTTATTATCAATCCATTAATTTATGTAATCCTAATTTAAGAAGATTTATAACGGTAGGTTACAGGTTACAAAGTTACATCTGTATTTTCACTTGATTTACTGTATCTATTTCTAATTGATTTTCTTTTTGCCATTCTTCTGGCAACAAATTCTTATCAACTTCTATAAAGTCAGTTTCGTTTTCTGTTTTCTTTTCATAATATAGTTTTACTGGGATTGAAACTCCACTTGGTGATATTCTTTGGGTCTTTGATGACCTGACTGGAATCTATTCTTGAAAATAATTATCCATAATCTCTTAAAAAGACTTTGATTTTATTTGGTAGCCTTGCATGGTTAGTTCTTTGAAACAAGTTATATTAGGATTTGCACTTTTTGGCTTATATTCTTCTAAGAAATACCTAATATCTTCAACATCTGGATTTAGATATTTAAACTTTTCTTGCTCCTTATGCAAGTCTTTTAAAAGATTTTTTGGTATAGTCCATGCATGAGTCTTGTTTTTAAAGATTTCATATCCCAAGGCTAGAGCCTGATTAAAATCTTCTCTTATGCGTGACATATATTCTTTATCCGAAAGTTTTTCATTGTTATTTTTATCTGGATATATAGACCTTATTCTTTGATTCGGGTTACATTCAACAGGCAAATATCTTCTTTCTCCAGTATGGTCATTAAGAAAAGTTCTTTCATTTAATGTCCCTATGAAGATACAAGTTCTAGGCACATCTGTGGCATATTTTTCGTAGGGTATTCTTATCCTATCACTTAATTTTGATAAAAAAGATTTAGCTTCATTAGCCGATTTTGTATTTCTTAAAGCAACAAATTCTTCGATTTCAACGACAGTTTTACCCATAAGGTTCATGACAGCAGCCTTACCTTGAATGTTTTCTATTGTACAAAACCAATCATCTGTTATGTACAAGTATCTTGCAAAAGTCGATTTGCCTATACCTTGTCCCCCAACTAAAACAATCATCTCATCAAACTTAGATCATGGATTGAAAATTCTTTTTATCATGCCCAATATCATGTGTTCCATTATCCAATTATTAAGCTCTGTATCATCTGCTCCCAAATACCTTGGCAAAAGTTTTCTAATGGCATTTTTATCTCCATTCCATTTTAAATTTTGAAGATATTGCTTTGGCGGACTCACTTCATATTGATGAGCCACAAAACGAATAGCTTCCCACATTTTATTGGCGTTATAATTAATTCCAAAATGTTTTTCTATCTCTAAGCCTAGTCTATTATTTAAGGAATCATCCCAAAGTCGTATTTGATTTTCCTTTATATTTCTTTCTCCAATAATTTTCCTCTGGAATTTTATTTCAAAAGTATTCTCTATTTACCTTTCCTCTTTGTACACGATAGCCCAATTTAAGTAGGTCTTGATTCATATCGTTTATTATCTGATATGCTGTTGTCCTACTTACATCAAGAAATTCTTGAACATCTTTTGCATTCATAAAAATACCTTTCATAATGTCCTCCTTTTATAGTTTGTAAGGTTCTACATCCTCAAAAAAGGCGAGCATTAATTTATATGTCTTACAATTTCCGTTCAACATTGAACTGTATGTGTATATAATAACAGTTCATATTTGTTCTGCCAAGCTTTTTCTATATATTTTTTCTAAAATATTCAGATACTTGCAGATATTTATAACAGAACAGTTTTGTTGAGCTTTTGTTTATTTTGTGATAAAATATTTATAGTTATTGTGAAATAAGGAGGAGTTAGTTTGATTTCTGGAGAAAAATTAAAAAAGTTAAGACTTATGAGAAACTTAACTCAAAAAGAACTTGCCATTAAGTCTGGTTTGACAGATGCTGCTATAAGAAATTACGAACTTGGAAATAGATCCCCAAGTAAAGAACAGTTACAAAAAATATCTGAAGCACTTGATTGTGATATATCAGCATTAATTAATCATGAACCTAATTCTATTTTTGAAATAATGCATATAATTTTTGATTATGAAAAAGACATGAAACTTAGACCCTTAGCAGACGATGGAGAAATTACAGGGCTCTTATCAAATGATGTAGACTTCAATAATTTTCTAATAGAATGGAATGAAATGAGGAAGAAACATTACAACGATGAAATAACAGACGAAGAATTCGAAGATTGGAAGTTGTCTTACCCTAAAAAATCAAGATTTTTAAAGAAAACTAGATAAAATGAGCAAATTAGAATTTAAGAGAGGGAGGACAAGTCATGAAAGAAATAACCAAATTTCTTTTGTTATCTTTATTATTAATATTTCCACCACTAATAAAAGGTGTGATTGCTTTGATTTCGAACGGATTTAATTTTTCTGCATTAACCCTCAAAATTATATCCTTAAATTTTTTCCAAACAATTATGGAAAACTTAAATTTTTACGCAACTTGTTTTAGTTTGATATGGGCAATAGAGTCATATTTTAAACAACAAAAAGATAGAGAGGAATCAATAGCCAGAGATAATAAAAAATTTCAAGATGAAAATAGAGAGATAAAACTAAAAGAATTGGAAAAATACAAAGATAGCTTTCGCCCAAATTTTGTGTTGAGTCAAGATGGTAAAAAACTAACCTTAATAATGAAAAATAATGACTACTATTTAGAAAATGTTTACTATTATAAATCAGGCAATGATAAAGGGGAACGATACATAAACTTAGCACATAAAATGAATATTGATTTAAACGGAGTTAGCAACAACTATTTTGTGACTGCGGAGACTTTAATTGGCGAAAAGATAATTTTTGGTGTAATTTTAAATAATTTAAAAGTTTACAAATTACTAAAAGAAGGTCGTTCTCCAATTATTCCTAGCGATTTTCATAATATAAATAATAATATAGAAAATAAAATCAATGATAATTGGATTTCTTTCAATGATATTGACATAAATGATGATAGCCATGATTCGAAATTTATAGATATAAATTTTATGTATAAAACAGTTGCTATACGTGAAAAAATGGCATTAAACAGGACAGAACATATGAAAAAAATACTATCAATAAAATCAGTAAAAGATATATTTATTACAGTTCTTGGAAGCATTTCTTCTAACAAAAAAGAATTTAATGATACTATAAGACAAAAAGTGATTAAGGAGCTTCAAGAGATATTAAAAGAAAATTTAGATAACATAACTATTAATCCAAGTAATATAGAACAAAATATTTGGAAATACATTAGTAGTAAAAGCAGCGTTCAAAATAATTTAACTGATGACAAGAGTTATGCAGCATTATATCTTATTGAGCCACATGTTAATATTATGTCTTCCAAAAATATAGAGAATGTTATCAGCGTCTTTATGACATTTATGAAAAATGCAAATTTTTCAGAACAATTGGAACTAAATATAGAAATTTATAAGTATAGGATACTTAAGTGTATTGAAAACTAAATCATTTTATAAGACATCTGTAAGGGTAAGTGTCTTTTTTATGCCCTTTTTGAGAAAAAGAGAGATTTTAGTAACCAATAGAATAATGGGCAAATACTGTACATATGTATAAAGAAACACAAAAAGACCGCAGCTTGAAACTACGGTCTAATTTTTTATCCAAATGTAAACCACCTGGAACTATTATTCAATTTATTCTTTTTTACAAATGTTCCCATTTTAATCCCAGTTACAGTTTTTCATCTTATGTAACTGTTGAATTTGCAAAATTTTTTAGTTTTTTGCTACTATTCCCATTCAATTATTACATTGTGATATATTTTATTAACATCTTCAGCATCATTTAGCATGGACATTAATTTATCAAATGTTTCAATATCCTCTTTCTTTGTTAAAGTAACAAATTCATTAGGTATCATGGCAGTTTCCGATTGAGCAAAATCAACTTCTGGTATAAATTTTTCTATAGAGTCTTGTCCAGCACCAAAATCATCAAACGTCGTTTTTACAGTCATTACACCATCATCAACCTTTACATCCAAAACATCAACGCCATCTTCTAAAAGAACCTCTAGCATTTTATCCTCATTGTCATAATCAAATACGAATAATCCGACAGATTCATAATTATATGAAACGCCACCAGAATTGACCATTTTGCAGCCTTTAGTCTTTGTGAAAGCTGTTCTAACATCCGTCATTGATCTCATTGTATTGTCTGTTAAGCAGTCAACAATAAATGTAGAATTGGCAGGACCAAAGCCTTCATATCTAGCTTCTGTATAATTTTCAACGTCACCACCTTTAGCTTTTTCAATGGCTCTATTTATAACATCTGCTGGAATTTGATTTGATTTAGCCTCTTGAATTTTTCTTTTAAGAGTTAAGTTCATCTCAGGATCAGGCTCACCGCTTTTTGCTGCTATATAAATCTCTTTACCAAATCTTGAATATAATTTTGTCTTAAAAGCAGCTGTTTTAGCCATATCTTTAGCACGAACTTCATGCGCTCTACCCATATTATTACCTCTTTTCTAGTTTTAAATTATCTTAATTATTATAACAAAAAATATTTAGAATGTGAAGAAGTAAAGAGTTGAGACACTCAACAAAGTGTTCTCAATATAAATTGGTATCATTCTTAAAATAAGATTATGGTAATTATAACTTAACATTGAAATTCAATCTTTCTAATGTTAAAATATCCAGGTATATTTAATTATGAAAAGGGGAAAAATGAAAGAGAATTTTTGGAATGAATTACCAAGGCCATTTTTTATACTCGCTCCGATGGATGATGTAACCGATACGGTCTTTAGGCACGTTGTTGCTAAGGCGGCAGCTCCGGATGTTTATTTTACAGAATTTACTAACACTAAAGCGTATAGTCATCCTAAAGGTAGAAAATCATTAACAAGTAGATTGTTTTATAGTCAAGACGAGCAACCTATTGTTGCCCATATTTGGGGAAATGAGCCTGCAAATTTTGCAATAATGGCAAAGGATATGAAAAAGTTGGGATATAAAGGAATTGATATAAATATGGGGTGTCCCGCACAAAATGTTGTAAAAAAAGGAAGAGGCTCAGGACTTATAAAAAGGCCTGAATTAGCAGCAGAAATAATTCAAGCTGCAAAAGAAGGGGGGCTTCCAGTAAGTGTAAAGACTAGATTAGGGTACTATGATGTTGAAGAATATAAGGAATGGATTAGTCATATACTTAGACAGGATATAGTAAATTTATCGATACATTTAAGAACAAAAGTTGAGATGTCAGATTGTGATGCTCATTGGGAATTAATTCCAGAAATAAAAAAACTCAGAGATGAAATTGCTCCAAATACTTTATTGACAATAAATGGTGACATTTTAAATAGAGAAATGGGTCTAGAGTTAATAGAAAAGTATGGGGTAGACGGTATAATGATAGGTAGAGGAGTTTTTAAGGATATTTTTGCATTTGAAAAAGAAAAAAAAGAACATTTTACCAAAGATTATATAGAAATGCTTTATTACCATTTAGATTTTTATGAAAAGATGGTTCAAATTGAACCGAGTTTAAGTAAGTTAATAAATAGACTGTACAAAACATATATTAAGGAATTTAGAGATTCAAGACAGCTTAGAGATAAATTAGTAAGGACTAGAAGTACACAAGAAGCTCGACAAGTATTAAATGACTTTGGTTTTGAACATAAGAATTATATGATTAAGTGAAAATATAAACAAATATTGCAATTAGTAGCGAATTAGAGTATACTTATCAAATAGATTTTGTAAATGGAAACATATTAGAAAGAATGCTGTAAAATTCTAATGTTTGAAAATTTCACTAAAGAAAATCTAATATATAAATGTTTAGAATATTATATTTTGGGCATATATGTATAGTAAAATGTTCACATTCTTAATTTAATTGTGTAGGCTTTGCCTATTTTAATTAAGTTAAAAACAATTTATAATAGAATTATATTTATAAGGAGAGATTATTATGAATAATAGAAATACGAGAAGAGCCAATTGGTTCTCAAAACAATATGAAGGTGAAGATAGAACTAATGTATCATGGGGAGCAATTTTTGCTGGTGCAGTTACATTTGTTTCAGTATTCTTCTTACTAAGTTTAATAGGTGCAGCAATCGGATTTGGAACACTTAACTTCCAAAGTTCAACACCATTTTCAGGAGTGTTTGAAAGTCTAGGAATCTGGACAATAGTTCAAATATTATTATCATTCTTTGCTGGTGGTTTTGTATCAGGTTTAGCATCAAGAAGAGTTGGATTTTTACATGGTTTCTTAACATGGTCACTTTCAACAGCTTTAATAGTATTTACAGTGTTTTCATTAGTAACAGGATTAGTAAATACAACAGCTAGAGTTGCAGGTAGTGCAGCACAAACTGCAGGAAAAGCAGTAGGTGGAGTAGCTTCATCAGCTGGAGATTTAGTAAAAACAGCTACAGATGCAGCAACTAAAGAAATTCAAAAATCACTTACTGGTGTAAATGATGAAAAAGTTAAAGCAGATATTGAAAAGTATCTAAAAGATACTGAAAATGAAAAATTAAAACCAGCTTACCTAAAAGGTCAAGTTGAAGAAGTTACAAATGAATTAGTTGAAACAGCTAAAAATATAGCTTTAAAACCAGAAAATGCTAAAGAAAACATTGATAAATTAGCAAAAAATATTTCTGAAAGAGCTAAAACAATTAGCAACTCAGTATCAAAAGAAGATATCAAAAAGTCAGTATCAAAAAATAGTGACTTATCTCAAGCAGAAGTTGAAAAAATCACAAATAATATTTACGAAGGAATGCAAAAATCACAAGTTGAGCTAGAAAAAGCACTTAAAGATGCATCAGCTCAATTAGAAAAAGTGAGTGCAGAAGCAGAAAAAACATTAAATAAAACAGCAAAAGCAGTAAAAGATACAGCTGATAAAGCAACAAACATTACAACAGCTGCAGCGATTTGGGCATTTGTAGGATTTTTACTAGGTGCAGTAATTTCAATATTTGCTGGTAAACTAGGTGCAGATTTATCACACAATCCAGATGTATTAAATAGCTAAAAATAATTTTCATAAGTGATACAAAATGATAATTCATTTTGTGTCACTTTTTAAATTTTATGGGTATATAAAACAAAACTAAAAAAAAGAAGGATATTTCAATGAAAATATTAGATATAAAAGTAGGCGATATACCACTAAAAGTATTTAGACCAGAAGGCTTTAACGAAGATACAAAAACGATAATACATTATCATGGATGGACATCAAATATTGATAAATTTAATTCGTATGCAAAGTTATTTGTTTCTAAAGGGTATCAAGTGATTTTACCAGAGATTGTTCATCATGGTAATAGGGAAAAAATAGAAGATACATTAGATGAAATGATTTTTTTAAAAGTAGTCGTTCAAACTATCGAAGAATATGATATTATTCACAAATATCTCGTAGAGAATGAGATTATAAATAAGGATAGATTAATTTTAACAGGTCATTCAATGGGTGGATTTATAGTAAATATATTAAGAGGATTGAAATCTAGCTTAGTATCCACAATTTCGTTTAATGGAATTGCAAATATATTTGATTTATCGCCGAAAGATATTGGAGATTTTGAGGGTGAAATTGAAGATGCAAAAATTGTGAATAGAATAATTGAATTAAATCCGGCATCAAATTATCAACGTTATGATGGCAAGAAAATGTATGTGTTAATAGGAGAATTAGATAATACCGTACCGCCTTCAAATATGAATAAATTATTAGATCAAATGGAAAAAGCGAATTTAAAATTGGATAGTATAGAAGTAGATCATTTTCCTGATGCAAATCATGATATGAATATGTCTATGGTGAAATCAGCTTTGAAATATGTAAAAAAACTATAAAAAAGTTGGAGAAATTCTCCAACTTTTTATGTTATTTAGCATTTAATGCAGCTTTTACAATATAGTTATATGGTTGATTAAAGTGAGGTAAGAAGAACATATCAGTCAACGCTAGTTTATCAATAGTTATACCTTCTTGAATTGCTAGTGAGAACATATGGATACCCATAGACATATCATATTCTGAAGCTATTTGAGCCCCAACTATTCTTCTTGATTCTTTTTCATAAACTATTCTAATCTTTACTGAAGGATTTATATCCTCGATAAAGTTAGGTTTTTGTTTATCTTCAAAGTCTGTGTATTTAACATCAATACCTAATTTTTTAGCTTTTTCAACCGTAATACCAGTTGAAACCATTTTTAGTTTATAAATTGAAATACCGTTTGACCCTTGTACGCCGTTTGACACGATATCGCCACCAGCAACATTATGACCACCTACGATACCTGATCTGGCAGCATTTGATGCAAGAGCTATATAGTTTGTGCTTTCAATAGCATTATCATAAACTGTAGCACAGTCACCAACTGCGTAAACATCTTTAATACTTGTTTCTTGTTTTTTATTTACCAAGAATGATCCATTGGCATATAATTCTAATTTACCATTAGCAAGAGCTGTGTTTGGTCTAAAACCAATACATAGGACTACCATATCAGTGTCCCATTCTTTTTTATCTGTAACTATAGAGGTTACTTTACCGTTTTCACCTTTTATTTCTTGAACTAATTGACCATATTCAGAATTAATACCATGTTTTTCAAGATTTTCCTTCATTAATTTGGTGAATGATTCATCATAATATGCTGATAGACAAGTATCTGCCATATCGACAATAGTAACATTTTTGCCATGTCTTTCAAAAGCTTCAACTAGCTCAACACCAATATATCCAGCTCCGACAACTGTTACATTTTTAATTTCAGGATCTTTTAATTTTTCGATAACAGCCTGTGCGTCTTGGAATAATTTTACTTGCTGTACATTTTTTAAATCTTTACCAGGAATATCTGGAGTTATAGGTAGTGAACCTGTTGCTAAAACCAACTTATCATAACTATCTTCGATTTCTTCACCATTTTTAAGTTTCACAAAAACTTTTTTGTTATCAAAGTCGATATCATATACATCAGCTTCCATATGAACCGTAGCACCTTTTTCTTCAAATTCTTCCTTACTTGCATAAAATAGTCCATCTGGTTTTGAAATTTGATGACCAATCCATAAAGCCATTCCACATCCTAAAAAAGATATATTATCGTTTCTATCGTAAATTGTCACTTCATGTTCTGGATAATTTTCTATAATAGTTCTAATTGCGGCGGTACCTGCATGATTAGCACCTACCACTATAATTTTTGACATATTGCCTCCCTTAAAATTATATTATGTTTTTATATTAACACATTTTTATAAGAAAATAAATAAAAACCCTACTAATTTTGTAGGGATTAAATTAAATCTTTGTTTATATCAAATTATAAGCGATATTAGTCGTGTTGAATTTAAGCTTATAAATTAGATGTCTATTAGCATAGAAAAAGAAACTAAAAGAGGATACTACCTATATAAGTAGTATCCAAATTGCTAAATATATTTAATTTTTTATAACAAAACAAATAAAAAATTTATGCTATATACTTTCCAAATCTTGATATTAATATTTTTAATAAAATTATTGAAAGAATTGCCTCTATAATTATTTTTAATAATCTAGCACTAAATAATACAAGATATGGTGTGCCAAATAATTGTGATAACCATAATGTATTTAATAATAAATGTGCTATAAAATAAACAGAAATTACAGATAATATTATTTTTGTATTTGTTTTTTCTCTGTAGTCTGGTCTATATATTACAAAGCAAATTATTGCAGGTAACAATGCGTTTAATACTGATGTGAAAGTAAACCCTAAATGAGGTGTTCCACCTGCATTTATAAGCACTCCAATAAAATCCGAAGTAATACCTGCAAAGATGGCAGCTACTGGACCAAAAAACATTCCAGATAAGATTAATGGAATTGATCCAAAGCCTATTCTTGCCTGAGGTGTAATATAAATTGATAAAAATCTGGTTAAAATTATTGATAAAGCTGATAATATAGCTACTTTCACTAAAGTTTCAACATTTAATTTCATTAGATTTCCCCCTTTCTTAAATTTCAAAGTGGGTTAGCGGTTGCAATAAAGAATCGCAGTTTTCACTTTCGTTTAAGCACGACAACCCATTGCTTAACACTTGACGTTCTTTACCTACTCTGATAGTATTATTTTATTAAAAAAATGACTGAAATACAAGAGGTTTAAATGGCAAGATTTGAGAATTTTAATGAATATATTGACTGGATGTATTCTAGGGGGAAATCAGGGGATATACCTACGCTTGAAAATATAAAGATATTATTAAATAATATAGGGAATCCTCAAGATGATGTGAAAATAATTCACGTAGCAGGGACAAATGGAAAGGGATCGACCTCAAACTTTATTTCAAGCACAATTTCAAAAGTAAAAAAGTGTGGATTATTCGTATCTCCATATATGTTTACAATTACTGACTCTATAAAAATTAATAACAAAGAAATATCAGAATCTAAATTTATTGAATATTTAGAATATATGT
The DNA here is from genome assembly GCF_985670335.1 of Helcococcus sp. SA-HE-C1. NCBI lineage: Bacteria > Bacillati > Bacillota > Tissierellia > Tissierellales > Peptoniphilaceae > Helcococcus > Helcococcus sp. SA-HE-C1. Next base: position 1,298,062 of record NZ_OZ484652.1, on the reverse strand, counting down.
TTCCTTATGTAGAAGAGTTAGATAAAAAAGGAAAATCTGTAACATATTTTGAATTGCTTACTGCTTTAATGTTCAAGTATTTTAGTGATGAAAAAGTAGATTATGCAGTGGTTGAAGTAGGGCTAGGAGGAGAATGGGATTCCACAAATGTTATCAAAAAACCTTTAGCATCAGTAATCACTACAATTTCTATGGATCATATTAATGTTTTAGGTAATAATATTGAACAAATAGCTGAAAATAAAGCGGGAATAATCAAACAAAATTGTCCAGTATTTATATATCCACAATTGGAAAAAGTTTTTAGTGTATTTAGTAAAAAAGCAAAATCTATGGAATCAGATATTTATACTTTTACCATAGATGAAGTTGAAATTATTGATCTAAAAGAACGTGAAAATATATTTAATTTTAGAAATTATAAAAATGTAAAATCTAAACTTGTAGGTATACATCAAGTGTATAATGCTTCATTGGCGATAATGGTTTTAGATTTTTTCAAAGAAGAAATAGGCTTAAATAAGCAAAATATTTTAGATGGTATAAACGACTCTATAAATGTTGGTAGACTACAATTTGTAAGTGAAGATCCACGTGTGATTTTTGATGGTAGTCATAATGCAGAGTCGATAGATGTATTAAAAAAGTCATTAGAAGCTTTTAATTATGACAAACTTATTGTTGGATTTAGTGTTTTAAAGGATAAAGATTATAACTATGTTATAAAAGAAATTGCAAGCATGGCAAGTAAAATTGTTGTCACCACTATAGATAATCCCAGTAGAGAATTTAAGTTAGATGAACTCGTAGAAAAAGTTAAAAAAATCACCCCAAATGCTATTGGTATAGAAAATAGAATAGAAGCATATGAATACTCTAAAACTCTTGCTGGTAAAAATGACTTAATATTATGGTGTGGATCCTTATACTTAATAAGAGAACTGTTGGTATATATTAAAAATTCTAATAAATAAATTTAATTATATAAATTTAAGATTTTAATAAAAGGCAAACTATATAAAGAATATATTAAACTAGAAGCTATACTTAGTTTCTAGTTTTTTATTTCTAAAAAATATTAACAAGAAAACAATATCTATAAAAAAATAACAATAATATATAAAAATGTGCAAGTGTTTTCATGATAATATAATGATGATAACTAAAAATAGGAGGGAACATGGAAAATATACGTAAAAATAAGACGTTTAAGACGTTTTTAACTATGTTATTGTTAGTATGCATGATAGGAAATCATATTTCTTTTGCGACTAATGCTGTTTTGAATGAACAGCCGAAAAAAGCTGAAGAAAAAGCTGATAATACTAAAGATGCAGAAGATACAGCTGGTCAGGATAAAACAGAAAAGGATGCTGATAAAGCAGATGATGCTAGTGATGTGTCTGGTACGGATAAAGCTTCTGATACGGATAAAGCTGCTGATGATGAAAATGTAGCATCAGAAGGTAATGAAAATACAGTGAATAAACAAGAAAAAAAAGAAAATATTGACTGGGAAGCTACATCGGATGTAAAAGGGGAAATCTCAGTTATAGAAAAAAATGGAGTTAGATACAATTCATTAAAATCTAAAGCTGGACAAGAAAACTCAACTGCACCGGCAACATTCACTAAAAATGGCTGGAAAGTTTCAGAAGACGGAAATGCTTCAGTTGAGCTAGAATTTATTGAAAAATCTAGTGAAAATCATGGTAGATTTGGAGTTTTTCTATACTATAAAGATGCAAATAACTTTGTTTTTGTTGGATACGACAAAGATGGTTGGTTCTGGGAATATAAAAAAGATGGACAAGGAACATGGTATAGTGGACAGAGAATGGCGGCGCCACAAGTAGATGAAAAGACCACTTTAAATATATCCTTAAAATCTGACGGTCAATTAAATGCTACAGTAAATGATCAAAAAGCATTTGATACAACAAATATTCCGGAAGATGTATTGACTGCATTAAGAGATCACAAACAAATGCAATTAAAACTTGGATCATTTGGAGACGAGAGAACCAATGTTTGGATTCCAACATCTAATCAAGAAGGTGTTACACCACAGAAAGAAGCTCCAACAATAGAAGGTGAAAATTTAGACAAAAATCAAGAACATGAGGTTATTAGCTCAAATGAAATGAAAATTACCGTTGATAAAAAATTTCCAAGAGTATATAAATATGAAATGGATGGAAAAGTTTTATCTGGTAATATTAATACTGTAGACACAATTGGAATAAACGATACACAGGTAACTCCAAAAGTTAAATTTACAAAGGTTGATGATACAAAAGTAAGATATGAATTAACAGTAAAAGATGAAGCAAATACTATTGATGCCGTTATAACATTAGAAATAAAAGTTGAAAAAAATCAATTGCATTTTGATGTTACAAATATAAAAAACAATTATGAAGTTGTACCAGGAAAATCAATAGATAATGTAGCTAAACTATTAGAAAAGATTGACTTTTCAAATATTCACCTTGTATCTGTTTCTAAGAAAGATACAAATGCAGTATTTAGTGGTGCACGTATGAGTACAAATACACAGAAAAAAGGTGATATACATGTAAAACCAGGTGAAAATCTAGCGAATTCAGGATATATGTATGGATTTGTTTCTACTAATGAACTATCAGCAGGTGTGTGGAGTAATTCACAATTTAGCTATGGTGGTAAAAGCAATGATTATACAAGAGTAACAGCAACAAAACAAGTTATTGAGGGCAACCCATATATTGGTATTGCTAGCTCACCATATATTTATCAAAGAGCATATCAAAATGGAAATGTAAATAAAGTTTACGATGAAAGAACATTTATTTTACCTAAGACAAAAGTTGTATTAACAAAAGATGTAAACAACGATGGTAAGGTAGACTGGCAAGATGGTGCAGTTGCATATAGAGATATAATGAACAATCCAACAGGCCATGAATATGTAAAAGATTTAGTAGCGTATAGAATAGCGATGAACTTTGGTTCACAAGCTCAAAATCCATTTTTAATGACTTTAGATGGTATTAAGAAAATATCCTTAAATACTGATGGATTAGGACAATCTATACTATTAAAAGGTTACGGTAGTGAAGGACACGACTCAGGTCACTTAAACTATGCAGATATTGGTAAGAGAATTGGTGGAGCAGAAGACTTCAAGGCACTCATTAATAAAGCGAAACCATTTGGAGCAAAAATTGGTATTCATGTTAATGCTTCAGAAACATATCCAGAATCAAAATACTTTGAACCGGATCGTTTGAAAAAAACAAATAGTGGAGGCTACTCATATGGTTGGAACTGGATAGATCAAGGTATCAATATTAATGCTGATTATGATTTAGCTCATGGAAGATATCAAAGATTTGCCGATCTAAAAGAAAAAATTGGAGAAGGATTGGACTTCATTTATGTCGATGTATGGGGTAATGGTCAATCTGGAGACAATAGTGCTTGGGCAACACACATGATATCAAACGAAATCAAGAGTCTTGGATGGAGACCTACATTTGAGTGGGGATTTGCTGGAGAGTATGATTCTACATTCCAACACTGGGCAGCTGACTTAACATATGGTGGTTATACCTTAAAAGGTATCAACTCAGATATTACAAGATTTATAAGAAATCACCAAAAAGACTCATGGGTAGGACAATATCCAGAATATGGTGGAGCAGCAGTAGCCCCATTACTATTCGGATATGATATGAAAGATTTCGAAGGATGGCAAGGTAGATCTGACTATAAAGGATATATAACAAATCTATTTAAGACAAATATTCCTACTAAATTTATACAACATTACAAAGTAAATAAACTTGAAATAGGTGAAGCTACTCAAATGAATCATAAAGGTAATTCATACAAATATGAACCTATGATGAGAGCAGAGCTTATAAACGAAAATGGTAATTTAGAAATCACAAGAAAATCAAATGACTATGCTGGAAACCGTGAAGGATATATGCATAGAACGATGAAATTAGATGGAAAAGTTATTTACGATGGAAATAAATACTTAATTCCATGGAAAAACGATGCTAATGGTAAAACATTATCAAGCAAAAATCAAAAATTATATCACTTTAATGAAGAAGGTGGAAATTCAACTTGGAAACTACCATCATCATGGAATGTATCAAAAGTGTATGTTTATGAATTAACAGATATTGGTAGAACAAATGAAAAAGTTGTAAATGTAAGCAATGGTGAAGTGACCTTAACTTCAGAAGCTAATACACCTTATGTTGTGTATAAAAATGCCCAATCAACTGATGAGCATTTAAGTACTAACTGGAGTGAAGGAATGCATGTTTATGACCAAGGATTTAACTCAAAGAGTTTAGATCATTGGACCATAAAAGGAGATTCTTCAAAAGCTAATATAGCTTATTCACAAGGTTATAATCCTATGTTGAAAATTGCTGACAATGAAGAAGAAGTTTCATTAACTCAAAAATTAACAGGCTTGAAACCTAATACAAAGTACGCAGTATATGTAGGTGTTGATAATAGAAGTGATTCAAAAGCTAAAATCACTGTGAATACTGGAGAAAAAGAACTCTCCAATTATACAAATCACTCAATTGCTTATAATTATGTCAAAGCTTACGCTCATAACACCTTAAGTAGAAATGCTACAATAAATAACTCATCATATTTCCAAAATATGTATGTATACTTTACAACAGGTGATAATGTTGATAATGTAACATTGACATTAAGCAAGGAGTCAGGTGAAGGAAGTTCATATTTCGATGAAATAAGAGTCTTTGAAAATAAATCAACTATGTTCAATGATTCACATGACACAAAAACTGGATCAGACGTCGTATTTAAGCAAGATTTTGAAAATGTAGCACAAGGTATATTCCCATTTGTAATAGGTGGAATAGAAGGTGTAGAAGATAATAGAACACACTTAGCAGAAAAAAATGAACCATACACTCAAAGAGGTTGGAACAACAAAGTAATAAATGATGTTATTGAAGGAAACTGGTCAATTAAAACTAATGGACTAGTATCAAGAAATAGATTAGTTTACCAAACAATTCCTCAAAACTTTAGATTCGAACCTGGTAAAAAATATGAAGTATCATTTGATTATGAAGCAGGTTCAGATGGAACATATGCTACAATAGTTGGTCATAAACAATATGATCAAAGTGCAATAAATGATTTTGATATAAATGGATTAAAAAATACTTGGGAAGGTTCAAATAAACCTAAGAGAGTAAAACTATTTATTGAAGGTTCAGAAACTGGAGAAACATGGTTTGGTATCTATTCAACAGGTAAAGCACCAGAACTAAAAGGTACAGGCGGAAACGAAGCTAACTTTAAATCTTACAAAGATTTCATGTTAGACAATCTGGTAATTAGAGAAGTTGAGTTTAATGCTAAAGATATTTTAGATGAATTCATAAAAGATATAAAACCTCTGGAAGATGAAACTCCTTATACAGAAAATAGCTTAAAAGCATATAAAGATAAGTTACGTGAACTTTTCTTAGTAAAACCTGAAGAATTAACTGTAGAAGAAGCTAAAAAACTTATAAAAGAAGTTAAAGCAGCGTATTACAATTTAGAAATAAAGAGAACAACAATTACTAGCGAAGACATCGAATCATTCGAAGCGAATTCACAAAATGCTTCAAGTTCATTGGAGAAAGCTTTCGATGGTAATGAGTCAACATTATGGCATACAGCATGGAATGGACAACATGCATTTGATCCTGTAAATATTACTCTTGTAAAACCTACAGAAATTAAATCATTAGAATATTTACCAAGATCAAACGGGGTAAATGGTAGATTAAAATCTGGTAAATTTACAATTACTGATGAAAATGGTAAGGCACACGAATTTACATTCCAGGATTGGGAAAACTCAGCAAAAAGAAAAACTATTGATTTTGGTAAAGTGATAAATGCTAAATCAATTAGATTAGATATCACTGGTACCTATGGTGATACACCTAATGCATTCTCATCTGCTGCTGAATTTATTATAAATAAAGTGGTAGAAGAAGAGCAAGAAAGAGAAAAAGTGGATTATGAAAAAGTACTATCTACACTTAATAAACTTAAAGGATATAAAGTGACAGATGCAGTACTATTAGATACATTGAAAATCAAAGATAAACTACAACCTTTCAATTTATTAACAGCTGAAATGGCTAAAACAATAATTGAAAAATCTGAGCAAATTTTAGCAACTCAACCAGCTCCAAAGAATCCTGAAGAAACATCAAAGGAAACATCTGAAGAAACACCTAAAGAAACAGAAGGTGAAACATCAAAAGAAACACCTGAAGAAACAGAAGGTGAAACATCAAAAGAAACACCTGAAAAAGAGAGTCGAAAACCAAAAGATAATAAAGATTTATCAAATAAGAATCCAGGTACTGGAGATTCTGGAATTACAGTATCATTAGTACTGTTATTGTTTGCGACATCTATGATTTTTGTAATAAATAAAACAAAAAAAGAAAATAATTCCTAAATAAACTGACGCAAGTTTTTGTTTAATAAATAAAGATGAATTTTAATCATCTAAAAAGGTTCTAGATTTAATTTCTAGGACCTTTTTTGTTTGTATAATAAAGAATGGAAATATAGCATAACAAAGGGAACTATATAAATTTACAAATATGTATTTTTGTAGTAAACTATAGCAAGAAAATTAATATATATTATATTTAATTTTGATAAAAATTAGTAACTTATTTTAATAGGAGGGAAAATGGATGATAAGAAAAAAATAAATAAAAAATTTATTTTAAATACCATCAAGAAATTTACAGTTAGTGCCTTAGTTGGTGCAATGTTAATTAATTCAAGTGCATTCACGGTAAATGCCCAAGAATCAAGGGGGGGGGGGTAGATAAACAAGCTACCCAAGGTGCAGAAAACACCAATCAAGCTGATGATAACATCCCAGTACAAAAACCTGATGGAGATGGAAAAGTAGTTTTTGAAAAAGACGGATTTAGATTTGAGTTAATAGATGATGTTGAAGCAAATAAAAAAGAGAGATATAACGGAGAATATGTTAGTGAATATCGTCATAAAAGATTGAATATTACTTACTCAGGTGCTGAAAATATTGAAAACGCCACATTAAAATTATCACTTCCTACAGAAGTAACCAATAAAAAAGAAAATGAAAGTCACTCAAATAATATTAACTTTAGATTGAATAATGTTGAAGATACTAAATCTTATACTAATGAGAATAATCAGTATATTGAAATAAATGAAAAAAATATAACTTCCGGTGTTTATAGCCGTTCAATTCCTCTTGAGTTTAAGACAGATTCATATGCTAAATTAGTTGAAAACCTAAGAGTAACACTAAGCACAGCAGATAATAAACTTATAGACACTAAAATGCAAGTGGAACAAAAAGGACTGCTTAAATTAACAGAAGCAGATTTAATTAACACTGAACTAAATATTTATTATATAAAGTTCAAGGATTTAAATAAAAGATTACTTGGATATCAAGATTTAAATCCAGATGACCCTACTATAAGACGTAATAACCTTAAATTAGAATTTAATTCAAGATTTAGAGGTAAGGATGCACATAAAGGACCAGTATATGTATCTAATATAAGTTCTGAAATAAGATTTCCTTCTGAATTTAAGGAAGTTACAATAGAAAATTTAAGACCTCTATATAATACAAAAAAAATAAATGCAACAACATACAATGTAACATTTTCTAATACAATATTGCATAAAAACGATTCTTCAGAATATGAATTAGAATTATATATCAAAGATATTAAACACTCAGCAACGGATCCATTAGTTGAAAATCCAGAGCAATTTGTTGATAGGATTTATCTCAATAAATATAAAGAACCTCCAACTGACAAACAAAAAACACTTAGCATGTCAGCATCGATTTTTGGACAAACTATAAACTATGAAAATAATTTTTTTTGGGGATTCAGAAATACAGGTCTAAAAGAACCCAATAAACTTAAATATGCCAGTGTTAATGAAATACGATTTCCATCTATAGAAAAACTAAAAAAAGAATATAAAAAAAATCCAAATATATTTTCAGATAGATTAAATAGTGAAATACTTGCTGAAAAAGGTAGAAATAATGAACTTACATTTGATTGTATTAAAAGAAAAATTACCATGCCTACAGATAGTGAAAATAAACCACTATTTAAGATAAAAAGTATATCTTTTGTTGGCGATGCTAAAGAAATAATTAAAGATAAAGATGTTATTGTAAAAATAAATGATACAGTATTAAATAAATCTACTGAAAAAGAAGCCTTTTATGAAAATACATTAAGTGATGATGTATCGACTTATACTATTGACATAAAATTTGCAGAACCGATAAATTTACCTAAATCTAAAAATAATAATTGGTTTCGATATATTAGAGTAGAGTATGATGTAGTCGACATAGATAAAGCTGAACAATTCTTAGAAAATCCTGCAAAAGCCGAGACTTTTCAAAAGGTAATTGTCGATAGATCATCTGTATATAATAACGACAAACAAGAGGCTGACGATTCTAGAAATGTATTATCTATACTAATAAGACCAGGTGAATTACAAGATTTAAGAAATGGAACGAAAGATTACGATACACATAATAAATTATCATTTAATGAGTTGAATCAAACTATACAAATTAATAAAAATGTTTTAGACGCTGGTTTTATAAATGGAGCAAATAACTATTGGACTTCATTTACTTTTCAAAGTGAAGATAAAGAACATTATAAAGGTGAATATAATATTGGTAAAGTAACCATGAAAGCAGAAGTAACACCAGGTCTTGAAATTGACTATTCTGAATTTAAGAATGTCGAAGGATTTTCATATACAAAAGAAACTGTAGGAGGTAAAACTGTATATACCGCTACATTAACTAATGTAGATGCATATAAAGCGTTTTCTGATGATGTTGTTGATGGTAATTTAGTAGGTAAGATTTTAAGAGCACCTATCACTGCTACAGAAGGTATATTTAAAGGGAAACAATATTCATCAGCACATTTAGAAGCTAAATATAGCGTATTTGTAGAAGATACACCTGAGAAACTTAAAGTTCCTGATACACTAAAAAAAGGTAGCGAAGAATCTCTGACATTTACGGGTCAAATTGTAATGCCACAGGGACTAAGTCTAGAGCATTCATTCTCAACATCACAAGATGAAAACTACAAAAATACTGATACTGTAGGTTCGGTACTTCACAATGAAGATGTCTATCTAAAAGCATCATTTATTAACCTAGCTGGTACAGTACAAGAAAATAAAGGATTTATATTCTTCTTACCAAGAAAAAATGGATATACATTCACTGGATATCAGACAAATAAGCATGATGTGTATTTGAAAGAATTACCACAAAATGATAACTACAATGTCTACTATACAACAGATACATTAAGTGCAAATAGTACGCATGATAACACTACATGGACACAAGTTACTCAGCAAAACAATGCCCTTAATTTACAAAATATTACAGCAGTTAAGCTAGAGAGAAAAACCTCACTTCCAGCATATACAATTGATGAGATTAAACTTAAAGTATTAACACCTAATGAAGACATTGGATATGATGTAGACTTTAAGTCATATGTAAGCTTGTATGATACAAAAACAAAAGTGGTATCAGCTCCAAATGTATCTACATTTAAGATTGCACCATTAAAAGCAGTTACAACTAATGTTTCGATACCTCACGGAGAAAATGTAACTGAAAGTCCAGCAGTACCAAAAGGTGAACAAAGAGTAACTGAAGGTCGTGATGGTAATATCCAAACAACAAAACACTACAAACAAAGAAATGGTTTAATAGTTGATGAAAATAATCCAGTGAGAGTAGATGAACCAGTAAGAAAAGATCCAGTTGCTAAAGAAATAGTAAAAGGTACAGGGGTGCTACCAACACTTGCCGTAAAAGAAGACTATGTAAATAATGCTACAAACAAAGTAAGTGTAAAGCCTGATGATGCAAATACTCAAAAAACAAGCGTTAAATTCTATAACGAGGCTGGTCAAGTAATTGACAAAGAAATAAACGCCCTACAATTAAAATATGGGACAACTCTTGATGAATTAAAACAAATGCTTTATGCAAATGATAAAAATACTGGAGATATCGATTTATCACGTGTGACACATACATTTAAGGACGATAACAATCCATTTACTGACAATAAAGCAACAAAAGTTGGAAGTGGATATAGCGTGACATTTAAGCTTGTTGATGAGCATATGACTGATAAATTTACAGAACTAACCGTACCATTTGAAGTACTAGAAGCAGATAGAGTATTCTTACCAAAAGAAGATTTAACATTTAATCAAAAAAATGAAACCACTGAAAGAAATCAAGATGGTAATTTAATAACTTATGTAGGTAATGTAGAAAATAAAACTGAAACAATACCAATGCAAACTATCTACAAAAAGCTATACAAACAAGATGGTACACTAGCAGAAGGTATTACTAAAGACGAACTTCCAGAAGACTTAGCATTTGGACAAAGCTATGTGAAAAATGAAGGAAGTGAAGGAACAAAGAAAATAAAAGTAACTTATGAAGTAAATTCAAAAACTGGTGAAACTACAAATCCTAAAGAAGAAGTAATAAGTGAAACTACAAATCATAGAATAGAGTATGTAAACAATCGTCAAATGATTAATGAAACTGACAACTTTACAACACGCTATGAAGCAGATGATACACTAGACTTCAAACAAGAAAAAACAAAGACTGAAGGTAAAAATCGTATTAACAAATACTATGAAATATATCTAATGGATGATAAAGGTAGTGTATTTAAACCTGAAGAATCACCAAATAAAAAAGATATAGACGGACTATCTGAAGTTAAGAAAATTACAATTGAAAATCAAGCTTTAGAACAAAAAGTAATTGGTATAGGTAACATTGAAACCACAAAAACCCCAATCGACTTTAATACAACTTATCAACCAAAAGAAGATTTAACATTTGGTGAAAAGAAGGTATTAGTAGAAGGGAAAACAGGGACTGAAACAATTAAATATCAATATGATGTAAACCCACAAGATGGTTCACTAAGCAATAAGAGAGAACAATTACGTGAAACAGAAAAAGCTAGAGATAAAGTAATTGGTGTAGGTGCTAAAAAGGTAGAAGAAGTAACACTAAATCACGGACATCAAGAAACTACCGATAATCTATTAGCTAAGGGAGAAAGAAAAGTAATCCAAACTGGTAAAAATGGACTTGTAAAATACACATATAAATATGTGGTATATTGAAGTACGGGGAAATTTACTGGAAGAGAAGTTCTTGAAAGAGAAGTGTTAGAACAAGCACAAGATGAAGTAGTTGCAGTTGGAACATTTGAATCAAGTAAGGAACAACCAGAAACTCAGGAAACACCTAAAGAAACAGAAGGTGAAACATCAAAAGAAACACCTGAAGAAACAGAAGGTGAAACATCAAAAGAAACACCTAAAGAAACAGAAGGTGAAACATCAAAAGAAACACCTGAAAAAACAAAAGGTGAAACATCAAAGGAAACAGAAAAAGAGAGTCGAAAACCAAAAGATAATAAAGATTTATCAAATAAGAATCCAGGTACTGGAGATTCTGGAATTACAGTATCATTAGTACTGTTATTGTTTGCGACATCTATGATTTTTGTAATAAATAAAACAAAAAAAGAAAATAATTCCTAAATAAACTGATGCAAGTTTTTGTTTAATGAATAAAGATGAATTTTAATCATCTAAAAAGGTTCTAGATTTAATTTCTAGGGCCTTTTTTTTGGTATGACGGGCATGTCATCAATCTGTGGTGAAAGTCCACTAAGGGCGTAGTTGCCAACGAACCTCACAGTAATTCCCAAGGTTTGCACCGTGAGATGCAGGCGAGAAGAAGGGATAGCAAAATTGTAGCCTGACGAACAGAAACCTAATACTAAGGCTTGCACGGTGGACAAGCGGACCAAAAGTCGTGAAGTCCAAAAGGCAACCGTAAACCATGCAAGTAGATTAGGCAGGTAGACAAGGAAAGATTGATGGCTTATCCCGTGAGGTCTCACTAGCGAATAAGTAGTAACAACGAATAGTGAGAAGTCAGCAAAAGCCATAGTAGTATTGAAGCCTTTGTAATAGAGGTGGAGCGAAGGGCTGAATAATTCAAAGTCAAATGGACTTGCAAAAGTCTGTATCCATATCCGACGAGAAAATCGTACCAAAGACGTAACGGCGGAAAATTTTCACAGGAGTTAGGAGTAAGAGGATACAGAGCATAACAAAGAAAGGAGACAATCCAAATGTCAGAACTGCTAGAACAAATACTCAGTAGAGAAAACATGTTTGCAGCATTAAACAAAGTGAAAGCAAACAAAGGAGCAGGAGGAATAGATGGAATATCCACCGAAGAAATAGACCAACATCTCAAAAACAACTGGGTAGAAATTAGAGACAAAATTCGAAGAAGAAAGTATAAACCAAAACCGGTCAGAAGGGTAGAAATACCAAAACCAAATGGAGGTGTACGCAATCTAGGAATACCAACAGTAGTAGACAGAGTAATAGAACAAGCAATTGCACAAGTTCTAACACCAATAGCAGAACCACACTTTAGTGATAAAAGTTACGGTTTTAGACCAAATCGCAAAGCACAACAAGCGATAGTGAAACTTCTTGAATACTTTAACGACGGATACAGCTATATTGTAGACATAGACCTAGAGAAATTCTTTGATAACGTCCCGCAAGACAAACTCATGACCTTGGTTCATAACCTCATAAATGACCCAAACACAGAATCCTTAATTAGGAAATATCTTAATGCGGGAGTAATGATAAAAGGAAATTATGAAGAAACACCCAAGGGAACACCACAAGGAGGAAATCTATCGCCCCTTCTAAGTAACATAATGCTAAACGAATTAGACAAAGAACTAGAAGCAAGAGGACTACACTTTGTAAGATATGCAGACGACTGCATAATAGCCGTAGGAAGTAGCGCAGCAGCTAACAGAGTAATGGCAACAGTAACAAAGTGGATAGAAAAGAAACTAGGACTAAAAGTAAATGCAACAAAATCCAAAGTCACAAAACCAAGAAAACTAAAATATTTAGGATATGGTTTTTGGAAAGACAAAGCAGGATGGAAAGCAAGACCACACAAAGAATCAATCCGAAGGTTTCAAAGAAAGTTGAAACAGTTGACAAAGAGGAGTTGGTCAGTACCAATGACCTATAGAATCAACAGACTGAACCAAGTAATTAGAGGGTGGATAAACTATTTTAGACTAGGAGATATGAAGACGGTCCTTAGAAAGATAGATGAACGACTTAGAACAAGAATGAGAATAGTCATATGGAAGCAGTGGAAGACAAGTGGGAAACGCCTATGGGGACTTCGAAAGTTAGGCGTTCCGATGTGGATGGCAAAACAGTCAGTAGGATTTGGAGACCACTATCAAGCGGTTGCCAAAACCACAGGACTACATCACATAAACAAAGAAATCCTCGCAAAGCGAGGACTTCAAAGTTGTTTGGATTATTATTTGAATTAAACCGCTGTATGCCGAACGGCACGTACAGTGGTGTGAGAGGGGCTACATGTTAGCTCCTACTCGATTTTGCATAATATAGATAATTAAATTTTGTTAATTTTTCCATGAAAAAAAGAGAAAACGATTGCCTTAAATAAATCTTTAATATATAATCATTAATGTAAAGTTTATTTATAGTATGTAACTTTAGGAGGGAAAATGAAAGGTAAATTTAAGAGAATAGTTTCAACGGTATTAGCGTTAGCCATGGGGATTCCACCTATGCTAAGTTTTAGTACAGTTCAAGCTACAAATTTAGCGAATCAAAACCAAACAACTATTACAGGAGATCCGGTAAAGACCAACTTTGATAATCTAGAGTTGTCTTTAGGAAGAAAAAATATTGATGAGAACTGGAAATTCTATAAAGGAGACCAGTCAGGGGCTCAAGCACCAGAATTTGATGCATCAAATTGGGAAAATATAAATCTTCCACATGACTATAGCATCAATTCAGAATATACACGTGAGGGTGAAGCTGAAAGTGGATATAAACTAGGTGGAATTGGTTGGTATAGAAAGTCTTTACAAGTGGGTGAAGACTTAAAAGGAAAAAGATTTGTTGTAGAATTTGGTGGCGTATATATGAATGCTACAGTTTACATAAATGGAAAAGAAGTAGGTACACACCCATACGGATATTCTCCATTTGCGTTTGATTTAACAAATCATATCGAATTTGGTAAAGAAAACGTAATCGCAGTAAAAGTAAATCATCAATTCCCATCAAGTAGATGGTATTCAGGAAGTGGTATTTATAGAAGTGTACACCTAACAATATCAAATCAAATACATACTGAGAGATATGGTGTAAGTATCACAACTCCTAAAATAGATGAACAATTTGATAGTAAAAACATTGATACAAAACTAAAAACTAAGGTTGTAAATAATGGTACAAGTTCAAAACAAGTATCAGTAAAACAAGAAATCAAGCTAAGAGGTACTGAGGAAGTTATAAGTACAAAAACAACCGAATCTCAAACTTTAGAGGCTGGGAAAACTAAAGAGTTTGTAAATGAAATGACAGTTTCAGAAGTTAAGATGTGGTCAATAGAAGATCCAAATCTTTATGAAGTTGTAACTAAAGTTATGGTTGATGGTGAAGAAGTAGATAAAGTTGTAAATGAATTTGGTTATAGAATTATAAAACAAGATCCGGATACTGGATTCTATTTAAATGGTAAGCCAATGAAATTAAAAGGTGTAAGTATGCACCATGACCAAGGAGCTTTAGGGGCTGCAGCACATTATAGAGCTATCGAAAGACAAGTAGAAATATTGAAAAATATGGGTGTAAATGCAATTCGTGTTACACATAATCCGGCATCAGACAAACTTATTGAAATAGCTAATAGAAAAGGTATGATGATTATCGATGAAATATTCGATACTTGGATTAGTGCTAAAAATGGAAACATACATGACTTTGCAAAATGGTTTAATGTAAAAATTGGTGAAGAAAATAAAGTCTTAGGTAAAAAAGATGATTCTCAAACTTGGGCAGAATTTGTTACAAAACAAATGGTTCTAAGAGGGCAAAATGCTCCATCCATCATCATGTGGTCAGCAGGTAATGAAGTAATGGAAGGAAATAGAGGACCATACAGAGATTACCCTCAAATTTTAGAAAATATTATTAGCTGGATTCAAGAAATCGATACAGAGAGATTTTCAACAATTGGTGACAATAAATTCAAGGCTAACTGGAATGAATCAAAAGAATTTGGTAAATTGATAACTAAAAAAGGTGGTACTGTTGGGATGAATTATTCCAATGGTCAACAATTTGATAGATTTCATAGAGATTATCCAAACTGGAGCATATATGCATCAGAAACAGCATCTGCAATTAATTCAAGAGGTATTTACTCTACAGAAGACACAAATAGCGACAAATTAATGACTTCATATGATACGAAAACAGTTGGATGGGGTCATAAATCAGCAGAGTCATGGTATTCAATAATTCAAAGAGACTTCATGGCAGGAGAGTTTGTCTGGACAGGTTTTGACTATTTAGGAGAACCTACAAACTATAATAAAATAAATAGGGGAGCACATCCTTCAGGCTGGCCATCTCCAAAATCTTCATATTTTGGTATAGTAGATACAGCAGGTCTACCAAAAGACAGATACTATTTCTATAAATCACAATGGGATGAAAAATCTACAACCTTACACATCTTACCTGAATGGAAAGAAAATGAAGTTAAGAAAGATGCAAAAGGAAATGTGAGAGTTAATGTATACAGTAATGCGAAATCTGTTGAGCTATTCTTTAAATCAACAAATGGAGAAGAAGAAAGCTTAGGAAAGAAAACATTTAATAAAGAAACAAGTAAAGGTGGTAATTACACATACCAAATTTATAAAGGTAATGATAAATCTGACAAAGAATATGAAAATTTATATCTAAGATGGGATGTTCCTTATAAAGATGGGACATTAAGAGCTGTAGCATACGATGAAAATGATAAAGTAATAAGTGAAACAGAAGGTAGAAGTTCAGTTACAACTTATGGAGATGCTACAAAATTAACACTGGAAGCAGATAGTGAAAATATTACAGCAGACGGTAAAGATTTAAGTTATGTAACTATTGACGTAAGAGATGCAAACGGAAACATTGTTGCAAATGCAAAAAATATGATAAATGTTTCTGTAGAAGGCGACGGTAAACTACTTGGATTAGATAATGGTGATCAAACAGACCATGAATTATATAATAGTGGCAAGAGAAAAGCTTTAAGTGGTAAATTAGTTGCGATAGTACAATCTACTAAAAAAGCAGGATCATTTACAGTCAAAGCAACTGCTGAAGGATTAAATGAAGGAACTGCCAGTGTAACAACTAATGCTGTATCTGAAAGAGAAGATAATATTGTGGCATACACAACACCACAAGTATATTATGTAAAAGCAGGTACAACTCCAAACTTAGAAAATGAAGTTACTATTCATGAACAAGACAATTCAACAAGAAATACTAAGGTTAATTGGGATAAAGTAGATACTACAATCGAAGGTGTTAAAGTTATTAGAGGTAAATTAGAAGGAATAGATAAGACTGTTAAAACAACAGTTGTAGTAATAGAAGAAGTAGGAGCATTGCTAAACTACTCAACAGCTACAACAGTTGGATCAGGCGAAGTAAATCTACCTAAGGAAAGGCCTATAGTTACTGCAAGTGGAAAAGTATTACCTGCAAATTATCCAGTAAAATGGGAACAACAAAATGTAGAACAATACAAAACTAAAGGGGTATATACTGTAAAAGGAAGTGCAGAACTATTCGGTAAAAAATTAGAAGTTACAGCTACAATAAGAGTTACAGAAGGAGAAACAACTACAAATGATACAAATATTGCTCCAAGCAGACTAACTCTTAAACAAGATATTCCAGAAAATAAACAGTCAGATAGTTTAGAAGCTATCGTTGATGGAAATAAAAACTTTAAGACTGTAACTCAAGGAGCAAATGATAGTGTTTGGACAAACTACAACAATGCACAAGATGGGAAAAAAGAAGCTACAATAACATTTACTTTTGCAACTGCACAAATTCTTTCAAAATCTAAATTACATGCATATCAGGATTCTTGGGCAGCAAGATTACCTAAAAACGTAAAAATCCAATACTCAGCTGATGGAGAAACGGATTGGAAAGATATTGATGCGAAAGAAGAAATAGGTGAAGCATCAAGAAGTAGAAAGCCAAACGTGACTCCAATGACATATACATTTAGTCCGATTTCAGCAACAGGTATTAGATTTGTATTAACTGCACAAGATGGTGATAATGGAAGAAATGCTAAATTATGTTTAGGTCTAACAGAATTAGAATTATTTACTGCAACAACTACATTTGAACAAAATACAACAGCAGATTTATCAGAATTAAAAGTGAATGAAAAATCTATAAATGAAGATTTATCTAAAAAGAAAGATTTCCACGTTGAAGGCGCAGATTTAAAAGTTGAAGCTAAAGGTAAAGATAATGCAGCTGTAACAGTATTACCTGAATATAAAGAAAAGGTAACAATAATTACAGAATCAGAAGATAAAAAAACACAAGCTAGATATAATGTTTATTCTAAAGATTATAAATTATCAAATGAAGTAGAAAATAACTCCGAATATAAAATATATCCTAAGCCACAAGAAATTAAATATGAAGAAAAAGGAATCCGTTTAGGAAAATCTCTAAACTTGATCTTGGAAGAAAAACTAGATGAATACACAGTTAAAAAAGTAGATAAAGTATTAGCTGTGAAGAATTTAGAAAATACAAAATCCAATCAAATAGATGATTCAAAAGTCAATTTATTAGTTGGTACAAAAGGAAGTGGTGGAGTAGTAGATCAGTACTTCAATGAAAATTCAGATTTAGCAGATAACTTTGGTAAAGTAGATGCATATCAAATTATAATTAAAGGAAATGTAATTGCTATTTTAGGTAAAGATACAGATGCGGCATTCTACGGATTGACGACACTGGAACATATCCTTAAACAAGCAAAAGGCAATGAATTAAGACAATTAAAAATAAATGACTTTTCTAGTCAAGAAATTAGAGGGGTTATCGAAGGTTACTATGGTGTTCCATGGACATGGGAAAGAAGAGCAGACCTAATGGAATTTGGAGCTCAATTCAAGAATAATGTAATGATATTCGCTCCAAAAGATAATCCGTACCATAGAGATAATTGGAGAGCGCTATATCCAGAAGAAGAATTAGCAAAGATTGCTGAATTAGCAAAACGTGGTAATGAAACAAAGAATAGATTTGTTTGGACAATAGCTCCATTCCACAAAGAGGCTATAACAGAAGAAAACTATGATGAAAGTATTGAAATTTTAATAGCAAAATTAGAACAACTATACAAAGCGGGAGTAAGACAATTTGGTGTCTTAAGAGATGATATAGCTTCCCCACACGGTTATAAAACAGTTTCTAAAGTTATGAATCGTTTAAGTGAATGGGCAAAAGAAAAAGGCGACGTTTATGACTTCCTATTCTGTCCATATTCATACACATTAGAAGGCTGGGCATGGAGACCAGGCGAGTTAAATGAATATACAGCTAATTTCCCGAAAAATGTAAAAATATTCTTTACCGGTAAAAACGTATGTGCACCTGTTGAACAATCAGCAAATGAAAAATTCATTTCTCAACAAATCGTTAATGGTAAAAAGAGACCAAATCCATTAATTTGGTTAAATTGGCCAGTAAATGATGTATTTAAAGACAGTCATGGATTTATGTCATTAGTAATGGGTAATCCAAAATCTATCTTAAATACAGATGTAACAAATGCAGTTGGAGTTGTAACAAATCCAATGCAAGAATCATACGCATCATATGTTGCAGTCTTTGCAATAGGTGATTACACATGGAATACCGTAAATTATAATGCTGATGTAAGCTATGCTGATGGATTCAAATATATTGATCCAAATGCAAGCGAGGAATTAAAAGAACTATCTTCACATATGGCAAGTGCAAATGGTACAATCGGTATCCAAAACTTACCAGAATCAAAACAAATGGCTAATGAAATTAGCGAATTTGAAAATAGTATGAATAATGATCAATCAACAGATTTAGCAGATAAGGGACAAGCTTTAATCAAAAAATATGAAACAATAATTAAAGCAGTTGATAAGTTTAAGGAAAAATCAAAATTTGAAGGATTGAAAACAGATTTAGACCCATATATTACAGTATTAAAAGAAAAATCAGAAGCTGCAATTAAATACATTAAGGCTATAATAGCTAATAGAGAAGATAAAAATGCAGAAGCTGCAGCTCTATATGCGGAAGCCGAAATTAAGTATGAAGAATCAAGGAGCCATAAAGTTAAAGTTAGCCCTGATGGAAAATTAAGAAGAGCAGAGGCTGGTATTGCAAGAATTAATCCAAATATTGCAAATATGAGAAGAGTTGCAAAAGGATTAATTGAATCACCAGATGATGATTTAGAAAAATTATTAGGAAATAACATAGCAAAATCTAAAGAAGACTCAAGATTACCATTAGCAATAGCTTCATGGACAAATGATGCTTCACCATCAAACGATAAAGTGGAATATATAAATGATGGGCAAATAGATTTTGAAGGTACATCTGGAAATAGATGGACAAACTGGGTTCGTCAAAAACGTGCGGGTGACTGGGTTGGTATACTATTCGGAGAAAATGATAAAGTAGCGAAAAAAGATGTAGAAGGGATAAAACTAGGATTCTTCGAGGATAATGGAGTTACAATTCCTGAATCATATACAATAGAATACTATGATGGGCCAGAAGTAGAAAATATCCCTTCAAATCCAGCACATATTTCAGAGTCAGATAGTCCACTAAAAGAGGACTCAAATTGGAAACAAGTTACAGGATTGAAAGCTAATACTTTTGAATTAAATAAACTAAATACAGTTACATTTGATAAAGTGAAAACTCAAGCAATCAGAATTAAGATGAAGCCTAAAGCAAATATGGGCTTAGCAATAACAGAGTTTGAAGTATATTCACAAAAAGAAATGAAAGGTGCATTCGATAATCCATACATCACTGAAGATATGGTTATTGGAAAACCAGATTCAAGACATTCAATCTGGCAACAATATGATAAATCTAAAATGATAGATGCTGATGATTCTTCATTTACATGGTGGAATTTACAAGATAATAAAGCTAAAGCTGGAGATATAATTGGTTTAGATTTGAAGAAAGTTATGAAACTTGGAAGGTTTAGATTTGTAATGGGTGGTCAAGAAAATGGAAATGACTACTATAACAAATATGTAATTAAATATTCTAAGAATGGTACAGATTGGAAAACTTTTGGTGAACCTATAACACAAGATGAGTCCAAGAAGGTTACAGATGTAAATCTAGAAGGAATAGAAGCAAGATACTTAGTGGTACAAAATTTAGAAGACAAACCAAATTGGGTTCAAATTTCTGAATTTATGGTAGCTACAACAGAAATATCAGAAGTTCCTGAAGAAACAAAAGAGGAAACATCTAAGGAAACAAAAGAGGAAACACCTAAAGAAACAGAAAAGGAAACACCTAAAGAAACAGAAAAGGAAACATCTAAGGAAACAGAAAAGGAAACACCTAAGGAAACAGAAAAAGAAAAACCTAAAGAAACAGAAAAAGAAACATCTAAGGAAACAAAAGAGGAAACACCTAAGGAAACAAAAGAGGAAACACCTGAGGAAACAAAAGAAGAAACACCTGAGGAAACAAAAGAGAAAAATAATCCTTCAAACAAGAATCCAGGCACAGGAGATTCTGGAATTGCGATATTAGTAATATTGTTAGCTATTGTAGGATTTGGAATTTTCGTATTAAATAAAATCAAAAAAAATCATTCAAAAATAAAGTAATTCGAGCCTTTGTTTTATGAATGAAGATAAAATTTAAGCCTCTATAAAGGTTCTAGAATTAATTTCTAGGACCTTTATTTTTATGGCTAAGCAAACAATTAATAATAACCATAAAAATATTAAATATTTTTAGAAACCATTTTTATATAAAGTGATATAATTAAAATACAAAAAAATAGAATTGAGAACAGTATGATTAATAATAAAATTAAAAGTAAAATAATTAGGTACACAATAGATGGTTTACTTGTTGGTATCGTAGGTGGGGGTTTTTCTACTATATTTGTTTTCATAGTTAAATTAATGTTTGGATTTTCTGAAAAAGTATTTAGCGAAGCAAATATATACATGATAATTCTGTATCTATTAATATTTATTATAATAGGAGTGATTTTATTTAAATTGCTTGAATTTGAGCCGCTTTCTTCAGGCTCAGGCATTCCATTTATAAGAGCCGAGTTAAATGGATATATGGAAATAAATGAATCTAAAATACTAATATCACGAATAATAAGTGGAGGATTAACTTCATTTGCAGGGATGTCACTTGGCTCATCTGGTCCGTCCATTCACATAGGTAGTTCAGGTGCTAAATTAATTTGCAAAATATTTAGACATGATAATGAAGAAATGAAGATGATGATAAAAGCTGGTGCAGCCGTAGGTATGGCTGTAGCTTATAATGCTCCAATAGCAGGAGTAGTATTTATGTTAGAAGAAATTCATAAAAAACTTTCTTTTAGTATAGTGTACGTATCTTTAATTGCGACATTTACAGCAACCTTTATCTCGAAAAATTTAATGGGAGAATCGGCATTTGTTAATTTTTATGAAATAAATCCATTTCCGTTAAATAATATATATTATTTAATTACAATAGCTATTATGACGGGAATAATGGGAGTTCTATTTAATTACGGAATGCTAAAGACTCAAGAAATTGTTGAAAAGTCAAAATTACCATTGATTTATAGAATGACTTTAGTATTGATTACGGCATTTGTTATAGGGTATTTTGTAAATTATTCTACAGGAACGGGAAGTAATCTTTTATTAATTTTAAGAAAAGCAGAGTCATCACTAACATTTTTATTAATATTTCTGATAGCTAAAATTTTATATACATGGTTTTGTTATGGATTTGGAGTTTCAGGTGGTCTATTTTTTCCAATACTAATAATAGGCGGAGTCTGTGGAGCGATAGCTTTTAAACTTCTTGGATTGACATTTCTAAATGATTTTTATATTAATTTTATTTTTTTAGGAATGGCAGGAATGATGGCATCGACTATTAAAGCAAATTTTTTAAGTATTGTTTTAATAATTGAATTAACAGGAAATATAAAACACATTTGGTCAGTACTTTTTGTTGTAGTTTTATCTTATTTAATTTCTAAACTATTTAAATCAAGACCATTAAATACAATATTTTACGAAAAATTAAAGTCTAAATTTTAAGTGTTAAATTATCATAAACTTGGGTATACAATAATAAGTAACTAAAAATACAATATATAAAGGAGAAATTATGTCATTAATAGGAAAAAAAATAAATGAATTTAAAGTTCAAGCTTTTTTTGATGGAGATTTTATAGAGGTAACAGAAAAAGATTTACAAGATAAATGGTCAATCTTGTTCTTTTATCCAGCAGACTTCTCATTTGTATGTCCGACAGAATTAGAAGATTTAGCAAATAAATATGAAGAATTTAAGAAAATAGGTGCTGAAGTATATTCCGTATCAACAGATACTCACTTTTGTCATAAAGCATGGCACGAAAGCTCAGAGTCAATATCCAAAATTGATTACCCTATGATTGGCTATCCAACTCATGTGCTTACAAAAGATTTAGAAAGTCTAATCGAAGAGTCTGGTTTAGCTGAAAGATTAACATTTATTATTAACCCAAAAGGTGAAGTAGCAGCATATGAAGTAAGTGCTGGAAATGTTGGTAGAAATGCAGGCGAACTATTAAGAAAAGTTCAAGCATTACAATTTTTATGGGAAAATGGAGATAATGTATGTCCAGCTAATTGGTTACCTGGAGGAGAAACATTAAAACCTTCAGCAGATTTAGTAGGTAAAATTTAATAAAGAAAAATAAACGGATTGATTTATATTAGATTAATCCGTTTTAAATAAAAAAATGGATGACAGCAAAAGTCATCCATAATACATTTTAAATCTAAATTATTTTAGCATTGTTGATAAGAACCATTCATGTTTTAAGTATGCTTCTAGATGATCTTCAAGCATATTCGCAATTTGGAATTTACCTTCTTCATCAGCTTTTTCTCTGATTTCTTTAGCTTGTGTACTTAAAGCTTTAATATATTCAAGAGCGTAGTCAACAGCCTTTTCATCTGAGAATGTTGTTTCTTCTAATTCTTTAATTGTTGCAACTTCTAAATAACCCTTTAATGTTGAAATTGGTTGTTCACCTAACATTTTTTGTAATTCTGCAACTTCATCAATATACTCAAAAGATTCATCATACATAACTTCTAAATATTCGTGTACTTGCTTGAAGTGTATACCTTCTAAATTCCAATGTAAATTGTGTAGTTTTGTATTTCCAACTACTAAATTTGCTAAATATTTATCTAATAAAGCCATATCTCCTCCTAATTTTCTTAATTCCTTTTCAAAACATATATACCCAAAAAAATCATTTGAAACATTTATTATGATATAATCTTAAATTAGGAGGATAGATGATACATTCAATTTTAATTATCGTATTATCGATAGCGACAATATATAACTTAGTAAAAAGAACAGATTTAATATATAACACAATAATAAAAAGAACAGATTTAATAGCTTTAACTATAACAGCTATACTTCTTTTTATACTCTGCTATTTCATCTTACCTTACAATTTAAATAACTATTTTGTAGCGATAGCGTTCATGTTATTTACAATCTCATCACATTTGGTGAGGGGATTTAATAAAAAAGGGGTATATAATATAAATCAAGTAGTAACTATTGCTCGATTTATAAAGTGGCAAGATATTAAAACTATAAACATAGCCTATAATGAAGAAGAGTATATAGATGTAACTTTTGTTACGGATTTTAAATCTTTCGAACACAGATATAAAAATGAAATAGAGAAGATACTAATTAAGGTAAAAGCAGATTTAAAAATTTAAGGGGGGAATATGAAATTTTATGGTTCAATGATATGTGGGGACACAGTTTATGCAGACAAGGTATTAAGAAGCAACAATATTAAGGTTGAATATATTGATATTACAGCAAATATTGCTAATATGAAGGAGTTTATCAGATTAAGAGATTCAAGAAAAGAATTTGATAGTGCAAAAGAAAACGGATATGTAGGTATACCAGCATTCTTAAAGGAAGATGGTAGCATTGAATTTGATGTATTTAATTTAGAAGGAGTTGAAAAGAAAGAGAAAGAGCAAAATTCAGAAGGAACATGCTCCATATAATAATTAAAATATATTTTTATAAAAAATATTTGTAAAAAAATATATTTATAATTTAGACTAGAATCGATATATCTTTTCTAGTCTTTTTTATGTATATAGTTATCAATTAAAAAAAGAACATACTTATAGATAAAAATATCTTGTATAGAACGATAGATTACTTTTTGATATACTATTTACTATAAGAAAAGGTTAATTTTAAGTTTATAAGTATACTTAGTTATCTTAAATTTTAATTCAAAAAGGAGAAAATGTATGATTAAATTTATAGCTATAGACCTTGACGGTACATTATTAACAACATTTAAGAGAATTACAAAGAAAAATAAAGAGGTAATCGAAAAAATTCAAAAAGAAGGGCATATAGTTATGATTGCAACGGGAAGACCCTACGAAAATGCGATTAAGTATGCTAAAGAGCTAGAAATTAATAAGTATAGTGGGTTATTAGCCACTTATAATGGTTCCGTAATTACTGATATAAAAAATGATAAAGAGATAGTGAATAAAAAATTTGAAATCCCTCTATTAAAAGAGATAATTGCATTTATAGATTCTCAAAAAATTGATTATTCAATTATGAAAGATGATATTTTATATACCAATCATCATTCCAAATTTATATTTAAGCTTTATAGAAAATTTATAGGACAAGAGGTAGTTAAAAATAGAAATTTCAGTGAAAATATAACCTTTACTGCTAACAAAGTCCTTTTAAATGATACAAAAAAACATTTACAAAAAGCCAAAAAGTTACTTGAAGAAAAATTTGGAGATAAAATTAATGTTTGCTTTTCATCACCATTTTCAATAGAAATTATGCCTCAAAACGCTTCGAAAGGGATTGCGTGTTTAGAAATGGCAGAGAAATTAGGTATAGATAGAGAAAACATTATTACATTTGGAAATACGGGAAATGACGAGTCAATGATAAAGATTGCAGGTGTCGGAGTGGCAGTTGGGAATGCCTCACAATCATTAAAAGATATGGCAGACCATGTTACACTAAGAAACAATAAATCTGGTGTAGGGATATATTTAGAAAATTTTGTATTGGAAAAATCATGAAAAAAAATTTAAGGATTTTAGTTTATTTAGGTTCAAGTGTTGGGAATAAAGAATATTTTAAAGAAGCGGCAATAGAAATAGCTGACTGGATAGGTAAAAATAGACATACATTAGTCTATGGTGGTAATGCATATGGATTGATGGGGATACTTGCAGATAGGGTTAAAGAACATGGTTGTAAGCTTATAGCCTCAATTCCCAAATATTTATTAGAAACAGAGAAACCACATTCCGATTTAGACGTTTTTGAAATTGTAGATACAATGAATGAAAGAAAAGAGTTTATGAGAAAGAATTCAGATATTTGTATAGCACTACCGGGTGGCCCAGGCACATTGGAGGAAATAACTGAGGCTGTTTCTCTGTATCGTGTTAAAGAACACAATAATCCCTGTATATTCTACAACAAAAATGGATTTTACGACCCTATAAAAAAAATGTATGAAGATATGCTTGAAAATGGATTTATGACACAAGAGGATAGAAGAACAATTTTATTTACAGATGATGTAAATGAAATAGAGGAATTTTTTGATAAACTTAAACCGTAATAGAGTGAAAAGCAATGATTTGGGTATAAATACTAAGAATTTTAAAAAGAATAGGAGACTTAATGAATGTAATTTTAAGCAAATTAAAAGAGATTTCTTTTACAGTTTTACCTATAACTTTAATAGTTTTTATTATTAATTTCACATTAGTAAGTATGTCGATAAGTGTAATGACAAGATTTGTTATAGGTACAATATTGGTAATAATTGGACTTACATTATTTTTAATGGGAGTAGATTTAGGTGTTACCCCTTTTGGCGACAAGACCGGAAACGCTTTGGCAAAAAAAAATAGCTTCTGGATAGTTATTTTATCCGGCTTAGTTCTGGGATTTTTTATATCGATAGCAGAACCAGGGCTTTTAGTTTTAGGTGGACAAGTACAAGAAATAACAAACTCTAGTGTTTCGGCATCAAGTATATTTATAGTAGTATCTATAGGGCTTGCTTTTATGATATCGGTAGGTTTTATCAGAGTTTTTTATAATTTATCATTAAGAAAAATTTTATTTACTGTTTATGGAATAATTTTCATTTTAGCATTTCTAGTTTCAGAAGAGTTCTTAGGTATATCATTTGATGCTTCAGGAGCTACGACTGGTATCTTAGCTGTTCCATTTATATTATCATTATCAACAGGTGTTTCAAAATTAAAAAAAGACAGTATAGCAGGAGAAACAGATAGTTTTGGTCTTGTAGCATTAGCGTCATCAGGTGCAATTGTTGGAGTCATGTTGTTAAATATATTTACACCAAGTTATGAATTTTCTAAAAACTTGACTGTACAAGCATTAAACGATGAAAGTATATTTAGACCATATATAGATGGATTTTTAAATAACTTTATGGAAGCTACGATTTCTTTAGGGCCACTATTAGTTATATATCTAGCTTTAAATTCCTTACATTTTAAGACTGAGAATAGAGAAAATAGAAAAATATTAACGGGATTTTTAATGTCATATATCGGACTTATACTATTTTTAACGGGAGTAAATGGAGGGTTTATGGAAGTTGGTCTTTTGATTGGAGAGGGACTGACAAGACTTGAAACCAACATTTGGATAATACTAATTTCTTTTGTAATTGGAGTTATAACCATACTAGCAGAACCGGCAGTTTTTGTACTCACAAAACAAATTGAAGAAATCACTTCTGGTTATGTAAAAAGAAAAGTTGTTTCGATATTTTTATCAGTTGGTGTTGGACTAGCAATAGTATTGTCTGTTTTAAGGATTTTGATAACCGATTTCAAATTGTGGCAT
Source organism: Helcococcus sp. SA-HE-C1 (assembly GCF_985670335.1). NCBI lineage: Bacteria > Bacillati > Bacillota > Tissierellia > Tissierellales > Peptoniphilaceae > Helcococcus > Helcococcus sp. SA-HE-C1. Next base: position 1,270,690 of record NZ_OZ484652.1, on the reverse strand, counting down.
ATACTTTTAGTAGGATATTTTATTTCATTGTTACTAACACTTTTTACTCCCAAGCTTTTCATAGGTATAGCCTTTGATGCTGGAGGTGTGGCAACCGGACCAATAACTGCTACTTTTATACTAGCTTTTATTCAAGGATCAGCAAGTGTAAAGGAGTCTGCAAGTTTATTGATAGAAGGGTTTGGGATGATAGCATTAGTCGCTATGATGCCAATAATTACTCTACAAATTTTAGGTATAATATTTAAAATCAAAAAAAAGGAGTCTGCAAATGTATGATTCTAGTTATCAATTAGTATATATGGTTGTACCAACTGGAAAAGCATCAAATGTTGTAAGTTATGCAAAAAAATTAGGTGCAACAGGTGGTACCATTACTTTAGCAAGAGGTACAGTAAAAAATAAATTATTAAATTTTCTTTCGGTATTTAGTTCTGAAAAGGAAATGATAATGATGGGATGTAAAAGTGAATTGGCTAAAGAAATTTTACCCAAAATAGTAAGTAAATTTAAATTTGAAAAATCAAATCGTGGAATAATTTTCTCGACCAAGGTAAATCGTTTGGCAAAATCGTCAGATGTAAAAAAGTTTAATACTGAGATAGGAGAATGCATGCATAAGTTGATTACAGTTATTGTAGAAAAAGGTAAAGCTGAAACAATTGTAGAAACTGCAAATGCTGCTGGAGCAAGAGGTGGAACTATTGTAAACGCTAGAGGTGCAGGAACTGCAGAAACTATGAAACTATTCAATATGGAAATTGAACCTCAAAAAGAAGTACTGTTAATAGTTGTAAAAAATGAAAAATTTCAAAATGTAGTAAATAATATACTAGAAAAACATGAAATTCAAAAACCAGGTTCTGGTATATTATTTGTTCAAGACGTGCATGACGCATATGGACTAACAAATTAAAAGTGAGTATAATCACTTTTTTAAAACATCTATTAAAGTAAAATTAGAGGTGATACTTTATAAAAAAACATAAATGTTACACATATTTTACAAATTCTAAATGTATAATTTAAGAATAAAGTAAAATAAGAGTATTTAATGCAAAAGTTATCAAAAAACTTAGTTAAAAAAATACTTTATTGGTTAATATGACATGTAGGTGTATAATAAAAGATGACAATATAAAGAGGAAGGATATATTATGGGCAAATATTCAGATAAATTAACAAAAGAACAAAAGCTAGAAATGTTAAAACTAATGGAAACATGTAGACATTTCGACTTACAACTTTCTAAGCTATATTCAAGAGGACTAGTAGCAGGGATGACTCACTATTCAGTTGGAGAGGAAGCTGCAAACGTTGGTGCAATTTACGCAATGAAAAAAGAAGACTTAATGTACTCAAACCACAGAGGTCATGCTCAAACAATAACAAAAGGTATTGACTTAAAAAGAATGATGGCAGAGATTTTAGGTAAGGAACCAGGATACTGTAAGGGTAAAGGTGGTTCAATGCACGTGTTTAACTTAGAAGTGAACAATATGGGTTGTAATGGTATTGTAGGTGGTGGACACGGTATTAGTATCGGTGCAGCATTTGCACAAAAAAGAAAGAAAACAGGAAATATCGTTGTTTCATGTATGGGTGATGGATCAACAAATGAAGGATCATTTCATGAAACATTAAATATGGCATCAATATGGGACTTACCTGTGATTTACTATGTAATCAACAATAAATATGGTATCTCAATGGATATTAACGATGCTATGAATGTAGCTAAAATAACAGATAGAGCAGCTGCTTACAATATTAAATCTATTCACATAGAAGATGGTAATGATGTACTAGCAATTTATGATGCTATGTCAGAAGCTATAGAACACACAAGAAATGGAAATGGTCCAGTTTTAATGGAATCATTAACATATAGATGGTTTGGTCATTCTGCTTCAGATGCAGGTGCATATAGATCAAGAGAAGAAATCAATTCATGGAAAGATAGAGATCCAATCGAAGCTTTTAGAGATGTTCTATTAGAAGATAAAACAGCTACTTTAGAAGAAGTTGATAAAGTTAGAGAAGAAGCAATTAATGAAGTTAAAGAAGCAGTAGAATTTGCTAAAAATGCTCCATATCCTGAAGAATCAGCAGCATTTGAAGATAACTACGCTGACTAATTTTAGATAAATATAAGACTTAAAGCTAAGAAAAAGGAGACTATAATGGGAGAAAAGAAAACAATGCAATTTCGTGAAGCCATAAAACAAGCTATGGTTGACGAAATGAGATTAGATGAAGATATATTTTTAATTGGTGAAGACGTAGGTATTTTTGGTGGTGACTTTGGTACTACTGTAGGTATGATTGAAGAATTTGGCGAGAAAGAGTTATTGATACACCAATTTCTGAAGCGGCAATAGCAGGTTTAGCAACAGGTGCTGCATCTGTTGGTATGAGACCAATTGTAGATATGACATTTATGGACTTTACTACAATCGCTATGGATGCTATCGTTAATCAAGCTGCTCCAATGAGATATATGTTAGGAGGACAAGTGCAAGTTCCTGCAACATTTAGATTTGCAAACGGTGCGGGTACAGGTGCTGCTGCTCAACATAGTAAGTCGCTAGAAACATGGTTTACATTAATTCCTGGACTAAAAGTTGTTGCACCATCAAATCCAAATGATGCATACGGATTGTTAAGAGCAGCAATAAGGGACAATAATCCAGTTATGTATATGGAGCCAAAAACGCACTTTGGTATGAAAGGTGAAGTTGATGCAAGTGATGATAATATTGCAACAATTGGTAAAGGTAAAATTGTTCGTGAAGGTAAAGACATTACAATTGTATCATGGGGTAAATCATTCCATTTAGCAGAAGAAGCAAGTGAAGAACTAGCAAAAGAAGGTATTGAAGTTGAATTAGTTGATATTATGACATTGATTCCTTTAGATGAGGAAATAATATTTGAATCCGTTAAAAAGACTGGAAAATTAGTTGTTGTACATGACTCATTCAAAACAAGTGGTTTTGGAGGGGAAATTATTGCCAGAGTTGTTGAAAGTGAGGCGTTTGACTTTTTAGATGCTCCAATAAGAAGGGTTGCGAGTGCAGATACACATGTTCCGTCAGCACCAAACTTAGAAAAAGCAGTACAACCAAGTGTTGAAAAAGTTAAAGAGGCAGTATTAAAGACAATTAATAAACAATAGTAAGGAGAAGCTATGTCAGAGACAAAATTTAGAGCTACTCCAGCCGCAAGAAAATATGCCAGAGATAATGGCTTAGACTTGTCAGTTGTTAAAGGTACTGGAGCAAAAGGACGTGTGCATCTTGACGATGTAAAAGAGTATAAGATACACGGTAGAATCAAAATTTCACCATTAGCTCAGAGAATTGCCGATATTGAAGGCTTAAATATTCAAGTTATTGAAGGTTCAGGTCCAAAAGGTAAGATTATGAAAGAAGATGTGTTAGCTCTTCTACATGGTGATGATAAAAAAGAAGAAAAAGTTAAAGATACACCAAAACAAGAAACCAAAGATAAAAAAGCAGAAGATAAAGATGCTGATGTTGAAAGAATTAAAATGCCTGGTATTAAGAAGGTTGTTGGTAAGAGAATGAGGGAATCATTACAAATTTCTCCAACATATTCAATTAATGTATCAATTGATATGACTAATTTACTAGCATTTAGAAAACAGACGGTAGATTTAGTAGTAGAAAAAGTTGGTGAAAAACCATCAGTTACTGATTACATTTCACTGGCTGTAATTAAATCATTACAAAAACATCCATATGTAAATGCATCAGTTAGTGAAGATGAATCAGAAATTATATTCCATAACTATGTAAATCTATCAATAGCAGTAGGTACAGATGAGGCTTTATACGTACCAGTTGTTAAAGGTGCAGATAAGATGAGTTTTACTGATTTGGTTGTTGAATCTAAAAGAGTGATTAAGGCTACATTAGATGGTAAATTAAAACCAGCAGAAATGCAGGGGTCAACATTTACAATATCTAATTTAGGTATGTATGGAGTTGATAGCTTTACATCAATAATTAATCAGCCAAATACAGCAATACTATCAGTAGCATCAACAAAGAAAACACCAGTGGTAATTGATGATGAAATAGTAATTAGACCTATGATGAATTTATCATTAAATGCAGACCATAGAATAATTGATGGTTTAGAAGGTGCTAAATTTATGCAAACATTGAAAAAGAATCTAGAAAATCCAGTAGGATTATTAATTTAATTAGGAGGGGATATTTATGGCATATGAAGTAATCATGCCCAAAGCCGGCTCAGAAATGGAAGAAGGCGAAATCGTACAATGGCTTAAAAACGAAGGCGATAAAGTTGAAGTTGGTGAACCATTATTAGAAATCGTAACAGACAAAGTAAACATGGAAGTAGAAGCTGAAGATTCAGGTACTTTACTTAAAATTCTTCACAAAGCAGGAGAAGTAGTACCAGTTGTTTCTACAATAGCATGGATTGGTGAACCAGGAGAATCAATACCAGAAAAAGATGGTGGAGACTCAGATTCATCAAAAACAGAAGATGAAGTAGTTGAAAAAACTAAAGATGACGTATTGCCAGAGTCAGTATCAAAGGGCGAGAAAGAAGAAGCTCCTAAAAGAGAAAGAAAAGGCGAATATGATGTAGTTGTTATCGGTGGTGGTCCTGCTGGTTATGTTGCCGCTATTAAAGCTGCTCAATTAGGTGGTAAAATTGCTGTTGTAGAAAATAGCGTAGTTGGTGGTACTTGCTTAAACAGAGGTTGTATCCCAACAAAAGCATATTTACACAATGCTGAAATAATAAATATGATTAAAGAGGCTGATGAGAGAGGTATTAAATTAGTAAATGATGCGTTCTCAGTAGATATGAAACAAACCGTAGCGATGAAAAATGGAGTTGTTAAGAAGTTAACTGGTGGTATTGCAGGTTTATTCAAATCTTATGGTATTAAATTATTTAATGGATTAGGAAAAATCACAAAAGACAAAAAGGTTGTGGTAAATGATGGCGAACATGTAATTGATGCTGATAAAATCATTTTCGCTGGTGGTTCAAGTGTAAGAATGCTAGATTTACCAGGAATGGATAGTAAGAGAGTATTAACATCCGATACAATTTTAGATTTAGAAGAATTACCAAAGAGACTTGTTGTAATTGGTGGTGGAGTTATCGGTTCAGAAATCGGACAGGCATTTGCTGCATTCGGTTCAAAAGTTACTATCGTTCAATCAGCAGATAGAATTTTAAATATCTTAGATAAAGACTTATCAGATGTCGTAACAAAGAGATTTAAGAAAGATGGAATTGATATCATTACAAATTCAAGATTTGCTGGAGTTGAAGAAAAAGATAATGAAATAAGAGTAAAACTTGAAGGTAAAGATGACATTGTTGCAGACTACCTATTGTTATCAGTTGGTCGTGTGCCAAACTTAAGTGGACTAGGTGAAATCGAACTAGAACAAGAAAGAGGCAGAATCAAGGTCAACGAATATATGGAAACTTCAGTAGAAGGAATCTATGCACCTGGTGATATAAATGGTGAATTAATGCTAGCTCATGCAGCATTTAAGATGGGAGAAAAAGCTGCTGAAAATGCAATGGGACATAGTAAAAAAGTTAGCCTAAGCTCAATCCCTTCAGCTGTATATACATTCCCAGAAGTAGCAACAGTTGGTTTAACCGAAGAAGAAGCTAAAAAACAATATGATATTAAAGTTGGTAAATTTGCATTCGCTTCAAATGGTAGAGCTTTAGGTTCAAACTCTACAGAAGGGTTTGTAAAAGTAATTATTAGTGCTAAATATCATGAAATCTTAGGTGTCCACATTGTAGGACCAAGTGCGGCAGAAATCATCAATGAAGCTGTAACAATCATTGAAACTGAGATGACAGCAGATGATGTATTAGAAGCATTCCACGGTCATCCAACATACTCAGAAGCATTATATGAAGCTGTAGCTGACTGTTTAGACGTAAGTTTACACTTACCTAAAAAGAAAAAATAAATTAAATAAATTTTAGAAGAATTCAGATGAAGATATCTTCATCTGTTCTTCTATGTTTGTACATAAGCACAGATGTGTCTTAGATTTATGATAATAAATATATAGGGAGGTAGAATGATATATCTAGAATCAAAATCAAATGATCCAGCATATAATACAGCTCTTGAATTGTACGCTTTTAATGAATTGGCAAAAGAGGATAATGTATTTTTCCTTTGGATAAACCAACCTTGTATCGTTGTTGGGAAAAATCAAAATACAAGAGAAGAAGTTGATCAAGATTATTGTGATTCACATGGAATTAAAATCGTAAGAAGAGTAAGTGGTGGTGGTGCAGTTTATCATGACTATAATAATTTGAATTACACAATAATATCAAATGAAGAAAATGGTGAAAAATTCAACTTTAAGTCTATGAGTCAACCAGTACTAGATTCTCTTGCAGAAATGGGAGTAAATGCTGAATTTACAGGCAGAAATGATCTACAAATTGGAGATAGAAAGTTCTGTGGTAATGCTCAATATATTAAAGGAAATCGTGTTATGCATCATGGATGCATGATGTTTGATGTGGATTTGAGTGTTTTATCAAAAGCTTTAACAGTATCAAAAGATAAAATTGAATCTAAAGGTAAAAAATCTGTAAGAGCAAGAGTTACAAATATTAAAGAACATTTACCTGATGAAAGTTTTACTGTTAAAGATTTCTTAAATAAATTAAGAACTTTTATGGATGAAAAATATAATATGAAAGAGTATCATTTAACAGAAGAAGATGAAAAAGAGTCCAAGAAATTATGGATAAAAAAAATAATTCATGGGATTGGGTTTATGGAAGTAATCCTGAATTTACAGTTCAAAGAAATAGAAGATTGCCATCTGGAAAAGTCGAGGCTAATATAAACGTAATAAAAGGTGTGATTGAAAATGTTAAGTTTTATGGAGATTTCTTTGGTGTAAGAGATGTTCAAGAATTGTCAGACCTACTAAAGGGCGTGACATACGATAGAAGATTTATAGAAGCTGTTATAAATCAAATTCATATAGACGATTATTTTATGAATGTAACAAATGAAGAAGCAATTGATATATTGGTAGATTAGAAAATCAAGACTTGGTAAAATTTTGTATATAGAAACCTCCTGATTAGTGTAAAGAAAACTAATAAGGAGGAATTTTTATGCCAAGAAAGAGAGCAGAAACAAAGTTAAACAAAATATCTAACTATTAATCATAGTTATAATAGAGTTGAGCATATAATTTTCGCCTTCTTTTCTTGCTGAATGAAGTAAGTTACTCGTATACGTAGAGTCCCTACATATTTCAATATTTTCTTTTTTTATACCTAATTCTAATAATAAATAATAATTTGCGTCTATCACACTTAATTGATATTTATCAGAAGAATTTTTCTTAAAAAATTTTTCTCAATCATTAAAATGCTTAAAAGCTTCATATACTTCAACGCCCACTTCATAATTATTAATATCTATAGATGGCCCAAGATATACTAAAATATTTTCCTTTTTACAATCAAACTCGCCTATCATTTTATTTATCCCATTTTCAACAATTTTTTTAACTGTACTTTTCCAACCGCTATGTATGACACATTGTACTTTATTTATCGGATCAAAAAGTACAATCGGGGTACAGTCTGCAAACGTTATTAAAAGAGCTATGTTTGGAATATTCGTGATTAGTCCGTCGGTATCTTCGAAAAATTTACCGACAAAATTTTTAATACCAGTTTTTCCATTACAATATTCAATATTATTGCCATGTATCTGATTTGCAAAATATATTTCGCAAGGATCAATATTCATTTTAGAGAGAGTAAAATGTATATACCTATTAAAATTTTCAGAGTTTTTATCTTTGTGGAAATCAAACTCATTACCTATTATTAAATTTGATAAACCATTATTTTTTAGTATGATAGATTGCAATTTATCCTCCATGTAGTATTTTATCTAAATTATATCATACGACTATCAATTTTATATATAGGTCATTTCTGATTTGACTATAATCAATAATATGATATAATTGTCAAATATAAAAATTAAAAAGGAGAAATTATGAAAAAAATATTATCTACTTTACTAGCAATTATTCTAATATTTACTTTAGTTGCTTGTGGAGACAACAAAAAAACAAATAAAGATAAAGGTAACACAAAGTCAGAAACTATTCTTGAGTCAAAAGGAGAACAAAAAGACAACAAGAAAAAAGATGAAACAAAACAAGAAAAAAAAGATGATAAATCAACTACAGGTGAGTTAGATTATATGTCAATAGCTATTACATCTAATTTAGTTGTCGCAAATCAAGGAGACAAACAAGATCTATATGCTTTAAAGGCTAAAAATGAACCAACTCTATCAGAAGGATTTAAGTATGAATTTAAATTTAATCCTACAAACTTGAAATACGCAAATCCTAGTGAAAAAGATCCTGATGATTTGAAACTAATTGAAGTAGAAAAAGCTGAAATTTTAGGTAAGGAAATAGGATATACTATTACCGGAGAAGTTGCAAAAAAAGTTATTGATAAATTAGATAGCAACAATAAAGCTATAGTTTTAGATACAAGATCAAAAGAAGAATATGCAAAAGGACATATTGATGATGCTATAAATGTTCCGGAAGATATTATTAAAAAAATATCTAAAGACGCTAATCTAGAAAGTTTAGGATTAGGAAAAGTTAATAGAAAGTCTATTGTTATAGTTATTGGTGATCAAGCTAAGAACAAAGAATTGGCTAAAAAACTATACGATTTATTAGGTGTAAATGTAATATTAGATGCTGGTTCAATGAAAGATTATAAAGGTGAATTAGAAAGAAACTAATCGTTTTATTTATAGTACTAAAATAAAATTTAAGCTTTAAGCTAGGTTTTTAAAATATAAATTAATATATTACAAAATCAAGACTCTGAATTTTAAAAATTTAGAGTCTTTTTTGGTTTACTTTTTTAAAATTCTTCAATATATGGTATTATTTATAGTAAGTGAAATAGTGAGGTAACTATGAATAATGAAAAAATAAATGAGCTAATAACTCTTTTAGAGAATAATAAATATACTCTATTAAAAGAAGAGTTAATCAAATATAATGAGGCTGATATAGCAGAGTTTTTAGAAGAAATCGATGAGATTGAAGCTCTTGCAATATTTAGACTCTTACCAGAACAAGAAGCGATAGAGACTTTTTCCTTTTTAGATAGTGAAGTACAAGAAAGTTTTATTGCTTCCATGACAAAAGCTGAAACAGTAGAATTAGTAGATAAAATGTATATTGACGATATGGTCGATGTTATTGAAGAAATGCCGGATACTATTGTTAGAAAAATAATGAGAAATGCTGATGGGGAAAAACGTGGTTTAATTAATCAATATCTAAGTTATCCGAAGCAATCTGCAGGGTCGATAATGACGGCCACATATATTTCTATAAAAGAAGAAAAAACTGTTGGTCAAATTATTAAAAGGCTTAGAAAAATTAAGGATATGGATGAGACGTTTTATACTCTTTATACAACTGATGATAATATGGTGTTAAAGGGGTATATAGAAGTAAGAGACCTTTTAATAAATGATCCAGATACAAAAGTAAGTGATATTATAAATGAAAATATCATTTACGCAACTACAACAGACGATCAAGAGTATGCTGCAAAGCTTTTAGATAAATATGAATTTTTAACTCTTCCAGTAGTAGATCATGAAAAAAAACTTGTCGGAGTTATAACATTTGATGATGCCTTAAAGGTTCTTTCTGAAGAAGCTGAAGAGGACTTCCAAAAAATGGCGGGTATGTCTCCAAATGAGAAAAAGTATATGGATATTAGTGTATTTGATTTAGCTAAACAAAGAATGGCTTGGTTAATTATACTTTTATTTTCAGCATCACTCTCTCAGTTAGTTATAGATAGTTTCAATGATATTATTACAGTCGTTACAGGTCTTATTGCATTTATGCCAATGCTTTCTGACTCAGCAGGTAATGCAGGTTCTCAAGCATCTACCACTATTATCCGTGGTCTTTCTTTAGGAGAGATAGAAGTTAAAGATACTCCAAAAGTACTATTTAAGGAATTTTTAATAGCACTTATGGCAGGGGGTGGATTAGCTATAGTGAATTTCTTTAGGGTGATTTTATTTACACCTGGTGAAATGACTATGGCATTTGTAGTATCTATATCTCTATTAATAACCATCGTGTTATCTAAAATGTTTGGTGCTTTATTGCCGATTATAGCTACCAAAATAAAAGTAGATCCGACTATAATGGCTGCTCCATTACTAACTACAATCGTTGACTCAATGTCGTTATTTATATATTTTACAATAGCGAAATTAATTATTCTTTAGGGGGTTAAGATGAATGATAAAAAATTAAAAGAATTATTGCATCTACTCGAATCAAAGAAAATTAAAGAATTGAGAGATGAATTATTAAAATTTGAACAAGCCGATATTGCTGATTTTCTAGAAAAAATGGGTAAAATTGAATCACTAGCTATTTTTAGAATACTTCCAAAGGATGTAGCTGCTGAAGTTTTCGCACATTTTGATGTAGACGATCAAGAAAGATTATTAAACGCCATGACAAATGTAGAATTAACAGATATTGTTGATAAGCTATACATAGATGACGTCGTTGATATGTTGGAAGAATTACCGGCGAGTGTCATAAAAAAAGTCATGAGGGAAATCAATCCAGAAAAAAGAAAAATAATAAATCAATACTTGCAATACCCAGAAGAATCAGCTGGCTCAATAATGACAGCAGAATTTATAGATATTAAGAAATCTATGAAAGTTGGAGAGGCAATTCAAAAAATAAGAACCAAGGGTATGACAAGTGAAACTATATATACATTGTATATAACGGACTCTAAAAGACGATTAGAAGGATTTATCTCCATCAGAACGTTATTGATGAATGAAGAAGATGTAGTTATAGAAGATTCTGATGGAAGAAGATGTAATATTTGTCCATACAACTGATGATCAGGAGGATGTAGCTAAGTTATTCTCCAAATATGGTTTCTTAGCAATCCCTGTAGTAGATAATGAACAAAGATTAGTAGGTATCGTAACATTTGATGATGCAGTTGATGTTATGATGGAAGAGGCTACAGAAGACTTCGAGCTTATGTCAGCTATGACACCTTCAGAAAGGCCATATTTAAAATCATCAGCATTTGAAATTGCAAAGAATAGATTCTCATGGTTGTTAATACTGTTAATTACAGCGACTTTTACGGGATTTATTTTAACAAAATATGAAGATATGTTAACAGCAGTAACAGGAATTATAGCTTTTGTACCTATGATTACAGGAGCGGGTGGTAATGCTGGAGCACAATCTTCTACTATGATTATCCGTGGTTTAGCACTTGGAGAAATTGAAATTAAAGACTATGGAAAAATATTTGCTAAAGAATTAGGTACAGGAATATTAATAGGTATTGGATTAGCACTAATTAACTTCTTGAGAATATTGATTTTTGGAGGGAAGCCCTTAGTGGCATTAGCAGTTTCAATATCATTATTCTTTACAATAATCTTAGCAAAATCAATAGGTGGATTATTACCAATAGGAGCACAGTCTCTAAAACTTAATCCAGCAGTAATGGCAGCACCTTTAATAACAACAATAGTAGATACATTATCTTTATTAATCTATGTATTTTTTGTATCAATATTATTAATTTAGGGAGAAAATATGAAAGAATTTATTAGAGTTAGACCAGTAGGTCCTTTAAAGGGGGTTGTGCAAATAGATGGTGCAAAAAATTCAGCCCTCAAGCTTTTGGCAGCAACATTACTTACTAAAGAAGAAGTTATTATTTCAAATTTACCATTATTAGAAGATGTGAAAGTAATGTTTGACGTACTAAAATATTTAGGATCTAAAATAGAAAAAGTTGGAGAAGGCAGTTATAAAATAAAAAATGACGATATTAACGACTATATAACACCGACAAAATTAATGAATAAGATGAGAGCATCATTTATTGTTACAGGGCCCTTGTTATCAAGGTTCAATAAAGCTATTTCATATATGCCAGGTGGATGTAGTATAGGTGCTAGACCAGTTGACTTACACTTAAAAGGTTTTGAAGCATTAGGTGCAACAGTTCATATTGGAATTGATGCGATTGATGTAAGTGTATCAAAGGGAGAACTTAAGGGTGCGTATGTGTATTTAGATTTTCCTTCTGTTGGTGCGACTGAAAATATTTTAATGGCAGCAGTATTAGCAGATGGTGTTACTACAATAGACAATGCTGCACAAGAACCAGAAATTACTGATTTAGCAAATTTCTTAAATAAATTAGGTGCTAAAATTAGAGGTGCAGGTACAAAAACAATAATTATCACTGGTGTTAAAGAATTAAAAGGTGGAGAACACTCCGTAATGCCTGATAGAATTGAAGCAGCGACATACCTAATTGCTGGAGCGATTACTAAAGGAGATGTTACGGTTAAGAATGTAGTTGCAGCACATCTAAGACCAATAATTGCTAAATTGAGGGAAATAGGATGTGAGATAAGTGTAAATGATGATGAAGATGAGGTAAGAGTCACAGTAAAAGATAAATTAAAAGCAACAAATATTAAAACGCTTCCTTATCCAGGGTTACCTACAGACGTTCAATCTCAATTTATGACACTTTTAACTATTTGTAATGGAGATTCAATTATAAAAGAGACTGTATTTGAAAATAGATTTATGCATGTTGAAGAGTTACAAAAAATGAAAGCTTTAATTATCACAGATGGTAACGAAGCTAGAATAATGGGGGTTAAAAATTTAGTTGGTACTAAAGTCATATCTACAGATTTAAGAGCTGGGGTTTCGTGTATTCTAGCAGGATTGGTAGCAGAGGGAGAGACAGAAGTATACGAAACATATCATATTTATAGAGGATATAATGATGTAATCAATAAGTTTAAATCTTTGGGAGCAGATTTAGAAGTCGTGGAATATGAGGAAGCAAAATGATAGACACCAAAGGTAGTGTTATAGATATAATATATAGAAGTGAAATAACTTCATATAGTATTTTTAAGCTTGAGACTGAAGATGGAGATATCACTGTAGTAGGTAATACTTTAAATCTTGAAATTGGAGATTTTTTAAGAGTATCAGGCGAAATTGTATATCATAATGATTATGGTGAACAAATAAAATTAAATAATTATGAGAAGATTATGCCGAATACAGTGTTAGAAATTGAAAGATACCTGGGTTCAGGCATAATTTCGCAAATAAAGAAAAAAAGAGCAAAACAAATAGTTAAAGCATTTGGAGAAGATACACTGGATATCATCTTAAATACTCCTGAAAGACTGCTTGAAATTAAAGGTATAGGTAAAAAATCTATAAAAAAGATTCACGATGATTTAATAAAGGCAAATGAAAGTCGAGAGATATCCATATATCTGCAAAAATTTGAATTAGGAAATAAATTAGCAGCTAAAATTTATGCAAAGTACCGTGATAGAACGATTGATGTTATTGAAAATAATCCATATACATTAGTTGATGAGGTTAAGGGAATTGGATTTCCAACAGCAGATAAAATCGCTAAAATTATTGGAATTGCCCCTGATTCAGAATTTAGAATCAAGTCTGGAATAGCATATATATTAAATGTAAGTGAAAATAAAGACGGAAATTGCTATTTGGAGTATAAAAAATTTATAGAAAAAGCATCAAGAGAATTAAAATTAAATAGTCAATTAATAGAAGATCAGATTACAAACTTAATATTAGAAAATATTATTAAAATAGTGGAATATAATAACGAAAAAATAGTTTATGCAAGAAAAACGTATGATTCAGAAAAATATATTTCCCAAAAATTAATCTATCTTTTAGAAGAGAAAAAAATAATTGCAAATATTGATGTGGATGAAGAAATATCCTTTGTTGAAATGACAGAAAATATCGAATATTCAGAAACTCAAAAAGAAGCTATAAAAAAATCGATTATGGAAAAAATTCTGATTATTACAGGTGGTCCAGGTACTGGTAAAACTACAATTATTAAGGCGATTATTTCTATATTGAATAATAAGAGAATTAACTTCACTCTTTGTGCTCCAACTGGTAGAGCGGCAAAAAGAATGGAAGAATCTACCGGATATAAAGCATCCACTATACACAGATTACTTGGATATAGAAGTGCTGAGGACGAGGAAATTGCAATATTTATAAATGAAGAAAATCCTATAGAAACTGATGTTTTGATAATAGATGAGGTTTCTATGGTAGATTTACACTTGATGGAAAATTTATTAAAAGCACTACAAAACAATACATCAATAATATTTGTTGGAGACAAAGACCAGTTGCCAAGTGTAGGAGTGGGGAATGTATTAAATGATATGATTCAATCAAAAATTATTCCTACAATAAAATTAGATGTTATATTCAGACAGGGTGAAGGATTGAATATTGTTAAAAATGCACATCTTATTAACAATGGAAATGCTCCCATACTCAATGAAGAGAATAAAGACTTTTTCTTTATAAATACTAGAAATGATAGAGAAACCTCAGAAATCATAGTCGATCTAGTTTCAAATAGGTTGCCAAAGTTTTATCATGTAGACTCAATGGAGGATATACAGGTCTTAACTCCAACCAAAAGAGGAATTTGTGGTGTTGATAATTTAAATAGTATGATGCAAGAACGTCTAAATCCTATTGAGTTTAATAAATCAGAAATTAAGCAAGGTAATACTATTTTTAGAGATGGCGACAAAATTATGCAAGTGAAAAATAATTATGAAATAGAATTGAAGGATAATTTCTTAAATAAATTTGTTGGAGTGTTTAATGGAGATATGGGGAAAATAAAGGCGACATTTCCCCAAAACAAATCTATGGAAGTTGATTTTGATGACAAAGTTGCAGAATACAAATCTGCAGAGATAAATGAATTATCATTGGCTTATGCTACGACAATTCATAAATCTCAAGGTTCAGAATTTCCAATTGTTATTATACCTATGGCATCAGCACCCCACATGCTTTTAACTAGAAACATTTTATATACGGCGATAACTAGGGGCAAATCAGCGGTGATTTTAGTGGGAGATATACAGATAATGAATAAAATGATTGAAAATAATAATTTTGGAAGGAGAAATTCAACCTTAGATTATTATTTGATAGAAGGGAAAAAGAGATATGATCAAGGGATTAACTGATTATCTATTTTATTCAAATGAATATTGTAAAATATGTTTAAATGAAAAGAGTAAGTCAAACATTTGTAAAAATTGCATTGAAAGATTGGAATTTATAGCTTCTAATAGGAAGTTAGAATTAGGTACTTGCTATTATCCACTATTTTATAATAACTTCATAAGAGAGATAATTAGAAAATTTAAGTATGAAAAAGCAACTTATTTGGTACACCCTTTAGCTGAAATTTTGTATAAGTTTTATAAATCACTAAATTTAGAGTTTGATTATATAAGTTATGTACCTATGTATGCAGATGACGAGTATGAAAGAGGGTATAATCAATCATATTATCTAGCAGAAGAATTTTCAAAACTATCGGGTATTAAGTTGATAAATATAGTAAATAAAATTAAAAAGACAAAACATCAAAACAAAATAGACAGAAATGAAAGAACTAAAAACCTATCGGAAAGTTTTAAGATAATAAAGGGAATGAATATAAATGGATTTAGGGTTCTCATAATAGATGATTTAGTAACTACGGGATTTACATTGAATATTATTTCAAATGTAATAAATGATACATATAATTTGGAATTAACGTTTATGGCAATTACTTCAAGTAAAGTAGAGGGTGAATAAAAATGATAAGCTTTTATAATGATTATAACGAAATAGGACATCCAGATATAATAAGTGAGATAGTAAAATTACAAGATGAAAAATTTATCGGATACTCAGAAGACGTACAGTGTGATTTGGCTAGAAAACTGTTGAGTGAAAAATTAGAAAATAAAGAATTACATATACACTTTCTGCATTCTGGTACCATGGCCAATATTTTAGGTATATTATTTTCTACGAAAAGGTATGAATCCGTAATATCAGCGAATACTGGACATATTATTAATACAGAAAATGGTGCGATTGAAGGGACTGGATTGCAAATTATTCAAGTACAAGAGGAAAATGGAAAAGTTACAGTAAAAGCTGTGGAAGATGCAATAAAAAGACAAAAACCAGAATACGCATCAAAGCCTGGAGTTGTATACATTTCTAACGCTACAGAACTAGGAACAATTTATAAAAAATCAGAGTTAGAATCCCTATATGAATGCTGTAAAAGAAACGGACTTTATCTATATATGGATGGTGCAAGAATAGGGACGGCATTAATGTCAGAACAAGCAGACTATGATTTTAAGGATTTACCTAAATTTACGGATATATTTACCATTGGTGGAAATAAAAATGGTTGTATGTTTGGAGAAGCTTTAATAATTGTAAATAAAGATTTGCAACATAATTATGAAAAAAGGCTAATAAAACAGAAGGGAGCATTATTAGCAAAAGGGTTTTTGCTCGGAATTCAATTTAGAAAAATGTTTGAAGAAAATTTATTTTTTGATAATGCTAAACATGCTGTAAATATGGCAAAAAGATTATCAGAGATATTTGTATCTAATGGAATATCATTGAAATACGAAACAGAATCAAATCTAGTATTTGTAGAATTGCCACTTGAAGTGCATGAAAAAATCTCAAAAAAATTCGTATATGATGCTGTTCAAGATTTTAATGTAAACTATCTGAAATGCAGATTTGTAACAACATGGAATACAAAACTAAAAGAAATAAAAGAACTTGGGAATATACTGAAAGATTTGTAATATATATATATATATATTATAATCGTTATGGTATAAAATTATTTATTATTTAGAAAAGCTGAAGCAATATTACAGTTTTGTATGATTTATAATTGGGTAGAAATAAATATATAAGAATATAAAAAGACAAAACAATGGAGGCATGCACATGAAATTAGAATTAAGAGGCATTAACAAGAGTTTTGGAAAAACACAGATACTTCATGATGTATCATTTGAAGTAGAAAAAGGTAAAGCTATGGGCTTTTTAGGTAGAAATGGAGCCGGAAAGACAACAACAATTAGAATCTTAATGGATGTTTTTAGAGCTGATAGTGGAGAGATATTATTAAATGGGAAGCCATTTAATCAGATGGACTACAAAATAGGATACCTACCAGAAGTTAGAGGTATGTATGATAAAATTTCTGTTATTGATCAACTCGTATATTTCGGTGAACTAAAAGGAATGAATAAAAAAGATGCTAGAGAATCTGCTATGGCAGGATTGGAAAGAATGGAGTTATCGGAATATGCAAATAAAAAATTAGAGACACTTTCTAAAGGTAATCAGCAAAAAGTTCAAATCTTACAAGCAGTGATAAATGATCCGGATATTGTAATATTCGACGAACCATTCAGTGGTCTATATCCTGTAAACTCACAAGTACTCAAGGATATTATTTTAGAATTTATAGAAAAAGAAAGAATAGTTATTTTCTCATCTCATCAAATGAGCCAAGTAGAACAATTTTGTCATGATGTAACATTCATTAGAAAAGGGAAAATAATAAAAACTGGAAATCTTGAAGCGATAAAATCTGAAAAGGGTGCAAACACATATGTACTTTCCAGCAAAACTGAAAATGTAAAAGATATATTACTTCAGTTAAATGGTGTTAAAGAAGTTGTTTTTAGTAAAGATAATCTAATGATTGATGTAGAGGAAGGTTATGATTCAAATAGACTTCTTCAAGATATATTAAATGCTAACATTAAAGTAATAAGTTTTGAACCGTTTAGACCAAATCTAGAAGAAATATTTATAGATTTAGATAAGGAGCAATAATATGAGACAATTTTTTAATGTATTTAAATTTGAATTGAGTCAAAAATTAAAACAAAAAACATTTATAATATCAACTGTGATAATGGCATTAGTTGTTTTTGGGATTACTTTTATACCAAGATTTTCAAACTCAGGTTCAGATTTAGAAGATGATAAACCTTCAACATCTCAATCAGAGAAAAATGAAAAGGAAAAAACTGAAAAAAAAGATTTACTTTTAATTTATGATGGAGAAGTTAGTGAATCCACAAAAAAAGCTATTAATGAACATTTTAAGGTTATAGAAGTTAAATCTGAGGAAGAGATAAAACAAAAAATAAATAATAAAGAAGCAAAATTAGGAGCAGTGATTCACGGAGATTTAAAAGCTAAGGCATACAGTTCAGCAACTGGACTTTCTCAAGTCGAACGAAATGAATTAAAACATGTTCTTGAACATAATTACAAATATAATATAGCACTAAAAGAGGCTGGAATATCAGTGGAAACATTTGATTCCATTGTTAATACAATGGCAGATATTGAAACCGTACCATTAGGAAAAAATCAAATAGCGGGATTCGTATTATCATACGCTGCGATGATGATTCTTTATTTTACAATATTGATGAATGGTCAGCTTATAGCTATGGATGTTGCGAAAGAAAAATCATCTAGAGCAATGGAAATTTTAATTACAAATGTTAAAGCAAAATATTTAATAATAGGTAAGGTTATATCAGGTTTTGTAGCGACATTAATTAATTTCTTCGTTATTGGATTAAGTGGATACATTGGATATTTAATCAATATCAAAGGAAGCCCAGTAGTTACCCAGGTAAAGGATATTATATCTAAAAACTTATCAGCTATAGATGCAATAGTACTGCTATCATTTATTATAGTAGGTGTGATAATGTACTATTTTATATATGCGGCATTATCATCAATGGTTGAAAAGGTTGAGGATTTAAATCAGGCACTAACTCCAATTACAATTATAATAATTGCAGCGTTTATGGCACCTATGGTGTCGTTAGGTGTCCCAGATGGCTCTGTTATGAAAATAGCTTCGTATGTACCATTTTCGTCACCATTAGCAATATTCCCAAGATATCTAATGACAAATATGAAGATGACAGAAGTGTTACTATGTTTTAGTATATTATTAGTTACAACTATAATTGCAGTATTGATATCAATAAAAATGTATAGAAAAGGGACATTAAATTACGGAAATAAATTTAATTTATTTAAGATTTTTAAGAGAAAATAGAATGAAAAATGGATTGTAGTTATTTATAATTACAATCCATTTATTTATATTAAATTATTTTACCTTTATGACTTCAATGTATGTTTTTATAAAAATAGCACCAAATACTATCATTTGACATATAGTCATTAACCAAACTAAAGTAACTAGTACACTACCAAGAGATCCATAAATGCTTGGAGATTTTGTTAAAACATCATTTGTGAATCTATAGAAAAATGTAACTAACCCAATACCTATTGTTGCCACTAAAGCACCTAAAAATGATTCAAAAAAGGTAATATTTGTTTTATCATCAAAAGATGGTGAGTATTTGTATAAAAACATAAAAATTAGTATTGATAAGATAAATGGCATAATAACACCTATACCGTCCAGTAAAATATTTGATAATATATCAATTAATTCTATATTTGTTGTAAATTCTCTTAGAATGCCAATAATTTTTTCATTAAAAACGCTAAATAATAATATAACGGCTAAAAATATAATAAATAAAATGGTATAAAAAATTGAAAATATAATATCAAAAAAGGGGATTTTTGAATTACTTTCGACTTCAAATATTTGATTTAAGGTTTTCTTTAGTCCTAAAAATCCTTTAGAACCAGCAAATAAGGTGGAACCAATTGCAAAAATAGATAGTGAAGAAGATTGACTATTTAGGACATTTTCAATTATAGGGTTAAACAAATTCTTAATATCATTTGGTAGTTGGCTTGTTAGTCCAAACATAAAACTAGCAAAATCAGGTACTACATAAACGATAACTTGCCCCATAAACATAAGTAACGGAATAAAAGATAGCAGTAAATAATAACCCAAATAAGCGGGGGCAAATTCACTAAATCCTTCTGAATTTTTTTTAATAAAATATCTTCCAAATGATTTGACTTTATCCATAATAACTCCTTTTATAAATTATATATTACATTATAACCTAAAATCTTAAATCTTAAAAAGATAATTATATTCTAACGATGTAAAAACTTAAATTTAAGGAAATGATTATCAAAAAACATCTTTGTAAAGTATAAAAGAACGACATTTCTAAAAATATTTTTAACTGCGAAATTTTACTATTGACATTCAATTATAATATTGGTATATTGATAGATATTAAATGCGATGAAGAGAAGAGTAATTATAGTGCCTTTATTTACAGAGAGTCTAGCGAGGTGAAAGTAGACAATAAAAACTATAATGAATAAAGACTTGGAGCAGTGCTTTGGATATTTGATAGAGCAACGTTATTTGCACGTTACAGCAAAGGAGTATGATTGTACTTGCTAAGGTATGTATTGTGAAATACATATAAATTTAGGTGGTAACACGAAATTAACCCTTCGTCCTATGTCAATATTGACAGGGCGAAGTTTTTTAGTTTAAAAATAAAAAAGGATAAGGTGAATTTATGAAAAAAAAATTTATGATATATATATTAACTATATCATTTATATTTACATTTATAGTAGTATCGAATACGGAAGCGGCACCTCAAGAAAAGATACTTAGAATAGGGATGGAAGCGGCATATTCTCCATTTAATTGGACTCAAGATGATGACTCAAATGGAGCTGTTCCAATAGAGGGATCAAATACATTTGCAAATGGCTATGATGTTCAAATTGCAAAAAAAATAGCTAAACACTTAGGCATGAAACTTTTGATTGTAAAAACTGAATGGGACGGATTACTACCTTCAGTTCAGTCAGGAAAGATAGATGCGATAATAGCTGGTATGAGTCCAACGCTCGAGAGGAAAAAAGAGCTAGACTTTACTCAAAATTATTATAACTCAGAATTGGTATTAGTTACAAAAGCAAATGGAAAATACGCCAATTCAAAAAATTTCAAGGATTTAGAAGGTGCGAAAATTGTAGCACAATTAAATACTTTTCATGATAGAATGATTGATCAAATACCAAATATAACTCATGTTACACCAATGACGGATTTTTCAGCTATGAGAGTTGCCGTAGAAAGTGGAAAAGTAAATGCCTACATTGCAGAAAAACCAGAAGGTATTTCTGCAGAAAAGGCAAACAAAGCGTTTAAGATGATAGAATTAAAAAACGCTTTTAAGGTCAGTTCGGATGAAACATCTATCGCAATAGGCTTGAAAAAAGGTTCCCCATTATTAGAAAAAATGAATGAAGCCCTTTCAAAAATAACTGCTGAAGACCAAAATAAACTTATGAATGAGATGATAAATCTTGATTTGGGAATAACTCAAGATGAATCTATATGGGACATAGCAGTAAAAAATAAAGATATGTTTATATTAGGAACACTGTACACTCTATTGATTTCTTTAATAGGTACGATAATAGGACTTTTTGTAGGTATGCTCATCGGGATAATAAGGACTATACCAAAGTTAAAAAATACAATATTAGACATATTAATTGGGATATTAAAATTAATCTCAAATATATACGTACAAATAATTAGGGGTACTCCAATGATGGTTCAAGCAGTTTTATTCTATTATGGATTACAACTATTTTATGGTGTATCATTTTCTCCATTACAATCTGCTTTTATAGTTGTTTCTATAAATACTGGTGCATATATGGCAGAAGTAGTAAGAGGTGGTATAAATTCTATTCATAAAGGACAGATTGAAGCAGCTAAAGCTATTGGTATGAATCATTTTCAAACAATGACAAATATAATCTTACCTCAAGTATTTAAGAACATTTTACCTAATGTCGGTAATGAATTTATAGTAAATATCAAGGATACCTCAGTACTTAACGTTATATCCGTACAAGAGTTATTCTTTAATACAAAATCAATTGCAGGTGCAAACTTTAAGTTTTTCCAAACATATTTTATAACATCACTAATTTATTTAATATTAACATTAAGCATTTCAGGGCTTTTAAGAATGTTTGAGAAGAAATTAGAGGGAAGTGGTTCGTATATAAAAGTAAAAACTGACAATTTATCAAGTGGAAATTAGGAGGGGAAATGAGTATATTAGAAATTAAAAATTTACACAAATATTTTGGTTCAAATGAAGTCTTAAAGGGTATTGATTTTCACGTAAATGAAGGGGAAGTAATTACTTTAATAGGTTCATCAGGATTTGGAAAATCAACACTACTAAGGTGCTTAAATCTACTTGAAGAGCCAAATGGAGGAGAAATAATTTTTGATGGAAAAAATATTCTTACCGATAAGACAAATCAAAATGAACATAGAAAAAATCTCGGCATGGTATTTCAGGAGTTTAATTTATTTAATAATATGAACGTTTTAAAAAACTGTACAATAGGTCAAACTAAAGTGCTAAAAAGACCAATTAAAGAGGCTACAGAAAAAGCTAAACATTACCTAAATTTAGTAGGAATGTCAGAATATCAAAATGCGATGCCATCTCAACTTTCAGGTGGACAAAAACAAAGAGTGGCTATTGCGAGAGCTTTAGCGATGGAACCAAAACTGATGCTATTTGATGAGCCTACCTCAGCACTAAATCCTGAAATGGTATCAGAAGTACTGAATACGATGAAACAATTAGCTGAATTAGGATTCACTATGGTTGTCGTAACACATGAAATGGAATTTGCAAGACAAGTCTCAGATAGAGTTATTTTTATGGAAAAAGGAATTATATTAGAGGATCTCGAGCCAGAAATTATGTTTACAAACCCTAAACATCAAAGAACAAGAGATTTCTTAAAAATATAATTAAAAATGTAGTTAAAGGTACAATCAGTATTAATAATAGAGGAGTGAAAATGAAAAGATCAGAAGTACAAGAAAAACAAACATGGGATTTGACACAATTATATGAAACGGAAGAAAAATATAATGAAGAAGTTGAGAAATCTAAAGAAAAAGTGGATGAATTTGTTGAAAAGTACAAAGGTAAAATAAATTCGTTAGAAGTATTAAATAAATCAATTAAGGATTTTGCAGAAATCAATGCATTATTTTCTAGGCTTGGAGCATACGCATATTTGGATGTGGAAACTGATGCTATGGATGAAACTGCAAATGTAAGGCTTGGAAAATTGTATACAAATTTTGCAAAATATAATGCGAAATTAAGTTTTTATACAAATGAGGTTCAAGAATTGGATACAAAAACTTTAGAAGAAGCTGGAAAAGTAGAATATAATAAGGCTTTTATTGAATCAGTATTAAACAATAAAAAATACAGCCTTGATACAAAAGTAGAATCAGCTTTAAGTACATTGTCACAGACATTGTCATTTCCTTATAACTTATACAATACTACTAAGTTAAAGGATATTGCATTTCCAGATTTTCAAGCAAATGGTCAAAAGCACAAGCTATCATATAACTTATATGAAGACGGTCTGGATGGTTCGGAAGTTGCAGAAATTAGAAGAAACTCATTTAAGATATTTACTGAAACATTAAGAAAATATCAACATACAACAGCGGCCACCTATAATGCACAAGTACAAAAAGAAAAATCGTTATCAGATTTAAGAGGACATAAATCAGTTTTTGATTATTTATTATTGGATCAAAATGTATCTATTGATTTATATAATAGACAAATTGACATTATAATGTCTGAACTTGCTCCTCATATGAGAAAATATGCAGGAATACTCAAGAGATTGGGTAAATTAGATGAGATGAAATATTCAGACTTAAAAATGGATGTAGATCCGGGATATTCACCCTCAGTAACATATGAACAAGCACAAGAATATATTTTAGATGGTTTGTCTGTTTTGGGAGAAGAATATATTTCTATAATGAAAAAAGCTTTTGATAATAGATGGATTGACTATGTAAATAACGAAGGAAAATCAACAGGGGCCTTCTGTTCATCTCCGTATGGAGCAAATGGCTACATTTTAATGACGTTTAACGAAAATATGAGCGATGTAATGACTTTAGCACACGAGCTGGGTCATGCAGGGCATTTTGAGTATACTCATAGAAATCAAAATCCATTAAATTCAAATCCTTCATTATACTTTATTGAAGCACCATCGACTACAAATGAATTAATAGTACAAAATTATTTACTAAAATTAGCAGATGATAAAAATGATTTAAGGATGAAAAGATGGATATTATCATCAATGGTTTCAAAAACATATTATCATAACTTTGTAACACACTTACTAGAAGCAGATTATCAAAGAAAAGTGTATAAGCTAGTTGATGATGGAAATCAAGTTTATGCTAATACATTAAATGATTTATATAAGGAAACTTTGGAGAATTTCTGGGGTGATGCAGTAGAACTTGAAGAAGGTTGTGAATTAACATGGATGAGACAACCTCATTATTATATGGGACTATATTCATACACTTATTCAGCAGGTTTAACAATTGGTACGCAGGTTGCAAAAAATATTGTTGAAAATGGAGAAAAAACATCTTTACAGTGGATAGAGGTCTTAAAAATGGGAGGGACTAAATCTCCGTTAGAATTAGCTAAATTAGCAGGAGTTGACGTGTCTACAGATATACCACTTAAAGAAACTATAAAATATATTGGTTCACTAATAGACGAAATTGAGCAAATAAGTAAGGAATTAGGTGAATTATAAATAAAATAATGACCACTAGTTTAACTGGTGGTCTTTTTCTACTCATATAATGAGTTTTACTGATCTAAACTCAATATATAAAATATAAATATGAAAAAACTTATATTGAATAAATCGTAAAAGAAGCTCCACAAGAAACAAAAATGGTATAACCATAATAAAAAGCCTTAGATTTCAAAATCTAAGGCTTTTTATTATAATTCTGTGTTATTAACTGATTCAACAATTTGATCAACTAATTTTTCTAATTCCGGTCTTTTTTCTTCATCAAATGATGATGAAAAACTTAATGAATCAGGATTTAGAATATTCATATTTTTCATTGATTTAAATTCATCTAACATTACTTTACCAGCTCTTGATGCCCATGAACCATTTTCTACTATAGCTATTGTTCTATTTTGTAGATTTAACATTTTCATGTCTTCTAAAACGTGGTGTACTGTTGGATAAAGTGTCATATTGTATGTTACTGATGTAAATACCATATGTGATAATCTAAATGCATCAGCAATAATGTATGATAAGTGTGTTTTTGAAGCGTCATATACTTTAACGTTTGTTATGCCTCTTTGTACCAATAGTGATGCTATCAAGTAAGCAACTTCTTCTGTATGACCATACATTGATCCGTAAACAATTAATACACCTTTTTCCTCTGGTGTATATGTTGCCCATTTTTTATACTTTTCAATTAAGGTACCTAAATTTGCTCTCCATACAGGTCCGTGTAAAGGAGCGATTTTCTGAATATCAACTTTTGAAGCCTTAGCAAGTACGTTCATAACTGGTTTACCATATTTACCTACAATATTTGTGTAATATCTTCTTGCGTGTGCCATAAATTCTCTTTCGAAGTCCAGTTCATCGTCAAATAATCTACCATCTAACAAACCGAAAGTACCAAATGCATCAGCTGAGAAAAGTACTTTTGTTGTAATGTCATAAGTCATCATTACTTCTGGCAAGTGAACCATTGGAGCTTCTACAAAAGTTAAAGTATGTTTACCTAATTCTAATGTATCACCTTCTTTTACTGCTGTGTGTGGTACATCATCAATAGGGAATCCAAAATTTCTACAAAATTCTATAGCTTTTGCTGTCATATAGTAGTGAGCATTTGGATATCTGTACATTATTTCACCTAAAGCACCAGCATAATCTGGCTCCATGTGATTTACTATAACTACATCAAGATCTCTTTCTCCTAATAAATATTCAATATTTTCTAGAAATTGTTCTGCAAATCCCCAATCTACAGTATCAAATAAACATGTTTTTTCATCTAAAATCATGTATGAATTGTATGTAACACCTTCTGGTAGTGGATGCAGATTTTCAAATCTACCTGTTTTATTATCATTAACACCGATATACCAAGTATCTTGTGCTATTTCTCTAACGTTATGCATTAATACCTCCTAATTTTTTATTACATATATATTATACAGTAATTACAGCATTTTACCAATTAAAATCCAATTTTTTGATTAAAATAGGTAAGATTTGATTTATATCTCCAACAATTCCATAGTCAGATTCAGAAAATATCTTTGCGTGTTTATCCTTATTTATAGCTACTATATTTTTAGCACTTTTAATTCCGGACAAATATCTTTTGTTCCCGGAAAGTCCAAAAGCAAAATAAATATCTCCAGAAAAAGATTTATCAAAATCACCTATAATTCTGTCGCTAGGTAGCCATTCCAATTCCCTAGATATTGAGTGTGAACAAGTGAGTACCCCACCAATTTTTTCTGTGAATTTTTCTGCTGTATATATATTTTCTCTATCACCTATACCTAGACCAACGCCGACGGCTACATTTGCTGTTTTAATATCATCATATATATTAGTTTTTTTGTTCCTATTTATAAAAGGTTTGATTACATTGATTAAATCATCAATATTTTTATCCATATTTGGCGAGTTAAATATTATGCGTTTTCTTTTGATTTGAGGTTGCGATAATTCTTTTCTATTATTTTTATTTTCATCTTTGTCATCTATTAAAATCTTATAGATTAGTTTATCAATATTTTCAAAATTAGAACTATACATACTCGAAAGGTTAAAGTTAATAAGATTTTCATCAATTGTATCTCTTAAAAAATCAGAGTGTATAAGATTGTTGGCTATATTATACGCTAACAAATTAGAGTATGCAGATTCTTTTAAGGATTCAAGACCATTATTTTTCTTTTCTGCAGTGCTATAAATGTATATTTTACATGAGTCAATTTCTGCACCAAACTTTGCAAAAATATTTAAGAATTTCTCATCGATATATTCGTTGTTTTTCTTAAAAATATCTAATAACCCTTGATACAGATTAATTGATAAACCTAAATAATGTGCCGCAAGACTGAGATGTGAAGAAATTAATATGTTTTTAATAATGTTTTCTCCATCATTTTCAAACCCTAAAAGATTTTCCTCTGGTACAATTACATTGTTTAATTTAATGATGCTTTGATTATATAGTGAATCATTAGGTTTAGAAATGATTTCTACGCCCTCAAAGTCTTTTTCAATTATAAATGCAGAAAGATTTTTACTTGAAGTATCTAGTTTAGCAAAAATAAGAATAAAATCAGTATTAATTATATTGATACTACAAAATTTTTCTCCATCTAGAATATAATTATCTCCGATTCGTTTTGATTTAGTTGAAATATCTCTTAAATCAAGATTATTTTTCTTATCTAAAACAGCAATAGAAGCGAAAGCATTTCCACCGTCTACAGGATTGACATATTTAACAATCTGTTGTTTATTTCCAAATTTTAATAATGTAGATTCAAAAAGATAATTCTCGATTATTGATATTGAAATATTGGGATTTACTTTTGCTATTTCGATAATTGCTAGACAATGAAAAATAAAGTTTTTTGCACTACCGGCAAAGGCTTTTGGAGAGTGAAAACCTGAAATTTTTAATGATTTAAGACCTTCTAATAACTCCTTCGAAAGAGGAATATTAGGATTTGAAGCTATATTTTCTTCAGACCACTCTTTTATTATATTTTTGAACTTATTGTATCGCTCATTTAATGTATATAACATTTAATTTCCTTTCATTTTATTGGTAAATATAAAATTATAATTTTTATTATGTGTATAGTATACTTATATCATATATATCCATAATATCATAGATTACAATATCATTTAATATAAAAATACATAATTGGTTTTAGCATACTAAAAGTTATATATAGAAACATAATAATATAGAAATGAAAAGGAGTAAAAATGAAATTTTTACATTTGGCAGATTTACATCTTGGGAAAAATTTGAACGGATATAATTTGATTGAAGACCAAAAATATGCACTTGATCAAATTTATAAATTAATAAAAAGTGAAAATTTAAAATATGTTTTAATAGCTGGAGACATCTATCAAAACATTATTCCATCAGCAGAGGCAATGAATTTATTTGATGATTTTATCTCAAAATGTAATGATTTGGGGGTTAATACAATAATCATAAGTGGAAATCACGACTCATCAGATAGATTAGGTTTTGCATCAAAATTATTAAAAAAAGCAAACATCTATATATCTAAGCCATACGACGGTAATATTGAAAAAGTTAGTTTTAATGACGAATATGGTGTTATAAATTTTTATCTATTCCCTTATGTAAAACCTCATGATGTTAAACCCTATTTTCATGATGAAGAGATAACCTCATATAGTGACGCTGTAAGAATAGTACTGGATAGTATTGATATAAATGAAGAAGAAAGAAATGTGATTTTATCTCATCAATTTATCTTGAAAGCTGAAACATCAGAATCAGAAGAAATTTATGCAGGAATAGACGAGTCTGTATCGGATACCTTTTACGATAAATTTGACTATATTGCACTTGGACATATACATAAAAAGCAAAGTTTCTTAAATGGAAAATTAAGATATCCAGGAGCTTTACTGAAGTATTCTAAGTCAGAATCTAATTATGATAAAACTATATTAATAGTAGAGATGAAAGAAAAAGGAAATATATCTTATGATGAAAGAAAAATAGAATATTTACGTGATATGCGAGTGATTAAAGATTTTTACGATGAAATTATAAAAAAATCTAAAAATGACTTAAATAGAGAAGACTATATTCATATTGAATTATTAGATAAAGAAGAACAATATGAAGCACAGCAAATATTAAGAAATATCTATCCAAACATTATGACACTTAGATATATTAATCTAGAAACTGAAATTTTTGAATTTGATGAAAATAAACAAAAGTATAGAGAAATGAAACCTATAGAATTATTTGAGTTTTTTTATAAAAATGTAAAAGGAATAGACTTAGATGATGAAAAGAAATCTTTAATGGAAAAATCCATAGAAGAGATTTGGGGGAATAATGAAAATAATTAGCTTAAAAATGCAGGCATTTGGACCTTTTAAAAATGAAGAATATATTGATTTTTCAAAGTTAGGAGATAAGGGGATTTATTTAATAAGTGGAAATACAGGATCAGGAAAAACGAGTATTTTTGATGCAATATCATTTGCCCTTTTTGGATCTTCAAGTGGTGGCAATAGAAGTGATACAATGCTTAGATTTATAAGTGCTGACGCATACAAGGAAACTTTTGTAGAGTTAGAATTTTTATACAATCGTAAAAAATATAAGATTAAAAGAATACCAAGCTATGAAAGAGCTAAAAAAAGAGGAGAGGGAACAACTACGCAACCGCATAGTGTAGCCTTAACAATTGAGAATGGAAATATAATAAGCGATACCAAAGAGGTTAATGATTATATAAAAAAACTACTTCAAATAGATGCGAATCAATTCAGTCAAATAATAATGTTAGCTCAGGGAAATTTTATGAAGCTACTTAAGGCCAATAATGATGAAAAAGTGGAACTTTTCCGTCATATATTTTCCACGCAAAAATATCAAGTCTTAGAAACATATATTGGTGAAAAATATCGAGATAAAAAAGCGGAAAGAGATAAATTATTCCATAGAGAAGAAGAGATATATAATAATTTAAATATCCCAAAATATGAGTTTGAGAAATTTGAAGAAGTTAAAAAATATGGTGCAGGTAATGTTATATCATTTGTTGAGTCGATAATAGATGCTCATAAAGATAAGTCGGTTCAATTGCAAGGAAAAATAAAAGAGGTAGAGGAAAATTATACAAAACTAAATACAATTCATTCTAAAGTTTTAGATTATCATAAAACTAAAAATAAAATAAATATTAAGAAAAATGAGCTTTTCAAAGTTGCAGATGAATTTCAAAATGTAGAAATTAAATATAAAAAAATAGATGATAAAGAAAAAGAAAAGTCTACTCTTCAAGAGGCTATTAGAAACTTAAGACAGGATTTGGAAAAGTTTGAAAAATTAGAAAACATCAATAAAGCAAAAAAAAGCTTAATATCTATAAAAGAAGAAAACAATAAACAATTTCTAGAATTAATGGATAACGAAAGAAATTTTAAGAAGTTACTATTAGAACACGAAGTATATATAAAAGATAATGAGAATGTATTTTTAGAAAAGGAAAGATTAGAAAATAACCTAGAAAATAAATTAAATAAATCATTAGATATTTTAACTAAAATAATGAGTATTACAGAAAAAATAGATAAAAATATATGTGAAAAAAAAGCTAAAAATAAAATTTATGAAGAACTAAAAATTGAGATAGAGATATTAAAAAATGATTATGAAAATCTGGAAAGAATATTTTTTGAATCTCAAGTAGGTTTAATAGCACAAACATTGGAAGAAAATAAGCCTTGTCCAGTATGCGGCTCAACGCAACACCCTAATATCTATGTTTCAGAATTTGAAATTCCTAATGAAAATAAAGTTAAGAGTGCCAAAATAAAATATGAGGATAAAAAAGAAAAATTTAATCAATTAAAAAATAATATGCTTTTGTTAAATAATAGTATTGAATCAGATATTAAGATAAAAAATGAATTAATTTTAGAATTAAAAATATTTGATAAAAAAATTGACATCGAAAGTATTCAAGTTGAAAAAGATAATTTAGAGTTTAAGATTGAGTCTGTAAAAAAAGAAATAAAAAATTTATCTAATATTATAGAAAAAATAGAAAAATGTAAGACTGAAATGATTGATATTAAGGCTAAGACAGACGAAAATAATAAAAAAATAGAAAAAAATAAAGAGGAGTCTATTAGAGTTGAAGAACAAATCAAATCTCTTGAAAATCAAGAACAAGAAGAAAAGGCTAATCTAAAAGATTTAAATAAAGAGAATCTTAATAAAAATATGAAATTAAAGGAAAATTTTCTTATCGAGACAGAGACCTTTATAAAGGTGGTTAGAGAAGATTATCAAAATACAAAAGAAAAGTATACTAGTCTAAAAGCTGAAGTAAATACTTTAGAATCAGAATTGAATGAAGAATTTAATAAAAATGAAGAAGATATTAAAACTGAAATAGAAAGTTTGGAAAACGAAAAAAATAATCTACGTGCAGAGTTAGAGTCATTTAATATTTTAATCAATCAAAATTTATCTGAACTTAAAAAACTTAAAGAAATAGTAAAAAGAAAAGAAAATCTAAAAAAAGAATATAAAAATTATGGAGATTTATATAATGTTATTAGAGGGCAACTAACAGGCACAGAAAAGATAAGATTTGAAACTTTTGTTCAAATCACATATTTCGAAGAGGTGTTGATAGCTGCTAATAAAAGATTTTTTGATATGACTGAGGGGAAATTTAGTCTTAAACGAAAAGCTGAAGCTAGTAATCGTAATAAACAAACGGGACTTGAATTTGAGTTGATAGATCATTATAACAAAACGACACGTGATGTTAATACGCTTTCTGGTGGAGAATCCTTCCAAGCTTCACTGTCACTAGCTTTAGGATTATCCGATGTGGTTCAAAGTAAAGCGGGAGGTATAAAACTGGATTCGATGTTTGTAGATGAAGGATTTGGTACTCTTGATGCAGAAACTTTATCAAAAGTTATGAAGAGTTTAATGGACATAAGTCAATACAACAAATTAATAGGTATTATTTCACACGTAGATACGCTCAAATCACAAATAGATAAACAAATTATAGTGACTAAGAATAATGAGGGGTACTCACAAATAGATGAGGTAATATATTGATATATTCTAAATATATGTTATTATATCTACATTGATTGAATAATCGGAGAGGATAATGAAAATTAAAAGAATAGGCTTAGAATCACTTAAAACAATAATATCAGTTACATTATGTTTTATAATAACGGGAATATTTCCACAATTAAGTGCAGGTATGCTGGCGGCGGCAGCAACAACGGCAATAAATATCAGTATTTTTGATTCGTTCAGATCATCATTTGATAGAATAATGGCAAATGTAACAGCAATATTGCTTGCGTTTCTCTTACAAACTACAGGACAAGTAAATCCTGTTGGTGTGGCAGTGGCAATGCTTATACTAGTTATAGTTTGTAATGTATTTAATTGGCAATATGCTATAGGCTCCGCAACAATATTTTTTGTATTTGTATTGGAAGTTCCATATTTTACAAGTAGAAATTTCACTAATTATGCTATAAATAGAATTTTTGATACATTTATTGGTACTTTAGTAGGTCTACTAGTAAATACCTATATTTTAAGACCCAGACAAGAAAAATATCTTCTTCAAACATATAAAACAGCATATATACAAATTAGATTAGCTTTTAAGGATTTAATGGAAGTTGATAAATCAGTTGAGGAAATTGCACTTATAGATTTATTAACTAAAATTAATGAAAATTATAGAAATTTAAGAAATGACGTAAAGCTAAAAATGAATGAGAATATAAACACAATTACAATCTCAAAATTAAATAATTTATTTAGAATTGCTGTAAGTCTAATTATAGAATTAAATGATATGGAAGAAATTCCAAAGTTGACAGAAGAAAATAAAGAATTATTACTCATATTTTATAAAGGGGATTTTGAGAGAGAGTATTCTTCAAAGCTCCCGATAGATAGCGAATATTATACTAGATATAATTATGAAGTAACAAAAACTGTTCACACATTAGAGTCTATAGAATACAATATTAGAGAATTTTCTAAGATGTATGAAAAATTAGGAAAAAAATGGTATTTAGAAAGTAAAAAAATGTAAATTAAAAATCCGTTTTAGTTTTTAAACTAAAACGGATTTTTTCGATTGATTTCACCTACGTCTAAATATATAAATGGGTGAGAGTAACCATAGAGATTTAATATATTGACGATTAATATACTATTGACAGCTCAAAATAGTATGTTTGGTACTTCAATAAGTCGGTGACTTCTTATAAAGTAATTAGTAAGTCGGAGAAAGACTTACCAAAAGTAGATCAACTCCATGTATTTATAATAACATAATTTAATTTCTATAACTGTCAACAATATAACATAAAATTAATAATTATCTATTTAGATATTCCTGTATTATATCATCGGGAATCAAATTGCCACCGGTAGCCCAACAAATATGATTTATATTATCAACTTTATCTAATAAGTCATGTTTTTCTAAATATTTTCGCCCTTCCTTAAATTTAAATAAATCAATAGCACCTTGTATTGAAGCACATGATGATGGCTCAACTTTAACTTGTTCTAAATCTTTAAGTTTTCTTAAATGATCAAATAAAACATTATCCTCGCATGTGAAAATTCCGCTTAAAAGAGTTTCCATTGTATGCCCAGAAAACTTTGATGGTCTTGAAACTGATAAACCGTCAGCTTCAGTTATTCCGTCAATACCTAAATCATGGACAGAAACTTCAGAATGAAGTTTGGTTGAAGCACCGATTAAAAAGCTTGGGATGTGAGTTGTTTCCACGAAAAATGCGTGAACATTATCCCCCAATACTTTTCTAAAACCAAATGCAGCTCCACCTGAAGAGCCACCAACACCACATGGCATATATAAAAATAATGGATGCTCTTTATCAACTTTTATATTCATTTCCTCTAATTGTTTCTTTACTCTCAATGCTGAAACAGAATATCCCTTAAATAGTGTGGTAGACTCTTCATCATCTATAAAATAGCTATTAGGATCTTTGTTAGAAAGTTCTCTTGCTTTTTTTATCGCTAAAGAAAAGTTGCCATCATATTCGATTACTGTTGCACCTCTATCTCTTAGATGCTTTTTCTTCCAATCTTTTGCATCATTTGACATATGAACAATTGTATTAAATCCAAGAGCTGAACCCATTACACCAACGGAAATACCTAAATTCCCCGTTGATGCAACCTGTATAGTGTATTTAGAAAATAAATCTCTAAATTTTTCATCTGCGAATTGAGAATAATCTTTATTATCATCGATTAATTTGTTTTCTTTAGCTAAAATTTCAGCATAAACTAAAACCTCGTATAATCCACCTCTAGCCTTAATTGAGCCACAGACAGGTAAATTAGAGTCTAACTTATAATATAAATTACCTTTAAGACCGTATTTTTCTTTATATAAGCTCTCTAATTCTTTAATATGTTTTAATTCAGATTCTAATATTCCATTACTTTCCTTTACACCATCAATATTTCCAAAAAGTTTTACCATTAGTGGTGCAAATCTATGAAATCTATTATCGGCATCGATTATATCGTCCAAAGTAAATTCAATATTTTCCCAAGCTTCATTACCTTCTTTTCTATCAGGATTAATCCATAAAACTGGCTCTAAATTAGATACTTTAGTCAAAAGTTCTGGATTATACTTGATTATATTTTCTTTCGTATGCACTTATCTCCCCTTAGTAATTTTATAAAATAAAATTAGAGATGAATTCATCTCTAATCCTGAGTATTTATTATTAGTAATATATTACTATTTTTTTTAGTTATTGTCATCTTTTTTTGATTCCAAATCAGATTTTTCTTTTTTATCCTTGTGCTTGATGGTTTTCTCTTCTAATTTAGATTTTTCTTCTTGAATTTTATATTTTTCAATTTCATTTATAACTTCTCTATCCATAGTATGCTCCTTTATTATTTGAGTTACTATATTTTTACCCTTTTTTTAATTTATAAAACTAAATTCTTCTTTGTAGAATATGAGTAATTTTATAAATCAATATTAATCCAAAGTTAAATACAACCATCATTATAGCTGAATGAATAGCTGGTGAGTTAAATACTGAGAAATTCCCAGGTAATGCAAGAATATATCCATAATTTACATTAGGATACATTGGTCTTAATGAGAAATTTACTATCAGTAAAAAAACATTGAAAATATTTGTTACTATCAGTGTATTTTTTAAATCACCTTTGTTTAACTTAAATTTTTCTACAAACAGATAATAGAAAACTAACCATCCCATTGAAAGATGCACTAAAAAGAATTGGAAATTTGTATAATGTGGAAAACTAAATTTATACAAATCTGGTATGATTAAAGCCATTACTGCTCCCAATAGGGAGTAGAAAATGGTGATTGATTTCATTGTTCTATTTTTGTAAAATGCACAATAAATCAAAAACCATATTACAAGTCTACAATGATACAACGGAAAGCTCATATAGATCTTAAAATATCCATATCCAATTTGCCATGCGTAAAGTACTATCTGATCAATTAATAAAATTATAGCTAAACATTTAATTTTTTTTTTTGTTTTTTCGTTTTTCTCAAGTTTTGTTATTATAAAAAATACTCCTAAAAAAAATAAAGTGAGGATAGCTAGATGAACGGGTCCAAAAAGTTGAAACTTAAATCCATCTTCATTTCCTCTAAAAAAATTATTTAAAAAATTCATTTTTCCTCCTTCAACAATTATAATTTATTATAACAATAATTTAAATAGCAAATATTACAAAAATGTAGTGTTGTTCTAAAATTGAAGATTAATTGTTATAGTGCTATAATAGAAATATTAAATAATCATGGAGGAAATATGGATATACCATTAGCCGTCACGGAGGTTCCTCTCCAGAATGGCAATTTAACAGGGCAATTATTGCTCATTTTTATACTGACACTTATAAATGCTTTTTTTGCATCTTCAGAAATGGCAATAGTTTCAGTTGATAAAGCTAAGCTTAAACATGACGCAGATGATGGAGATAGGAAGGCATCTAGTCTGCTAGAACTATTAGAAGAACAATCAAAGCTATTATCAGTTATTCAAATAGCAATAACATTTGTGAGTTTTTATAATGTATCATACGCAGCATCAGGGATATCGTTAAGGCTAGCAAATTTATTTTTTGATATAAAAGTTCCATACGCAAATGTGATTTCTCAAATATTAATCACGATACTAATGACATTTATAACAATAGTTTTTGGACAGTCAATCCCGAAAAGAATTGCACTTGAAAAGAGTGAACAGATTGCAAGATTTTCAGTTGGAATAATAAAGTTTATTAACTTCATATTTAAGCCATTCGTGTATTTACTAACGTGGACGACATTTTTATCACTAAAAATATTTGGATTAGAAACAACAGATTTAGAAGCTAAAATTACAATAAGTGATATAAAATCAATGGTTCAACTTGGTCAATCACAAGGGGTTATTGATCAAATTGAAGGTGATATGATTAATTCGGTAATTAGCTTCGATGAAACATTTGCAGAAGAAATAATGACTCCCAGAACAGAAGTGTTCATGATTGATATAAATGATGATTTTCATCAATACAAGGAAGAGATGCTATCCTTAAAATATTCAAGAATACCAGTTTACGATGAAGATATTGATAATATTATCGGTATACTATATCTGAAGGATTTTCTTTTAGAATCTTACATAAGTGGTTTTGATAATGTAAATATAAGAAAGATAATTAAACCAGCTTACTTTGTTCCCGAAAGAAAAAATATAAACGAACTTTTCTCTGAACTACAGCTAAACAACAAGCATATGGCTCTATTAATAGATGAATATGGAGGTTTTGCCGGTATTGTTACAATGGAAGATCTAATTGAAGAAATAGTTGGAAATATAGATGATGAATATGATTATGACGAACCAGAATTAATTCAGATATCTGATGACATCTACAAAGTAAAAGCATCTATTCCCATTAAGGAATTTAACAACAAAACAGGCTCAAATTTAGATGAAGAAAGTGATGATTATGATACTATCGGTGGCTTAATAATATATCTTTTGGGATATATTCCTGAAGATGGAGAAAAGCCATTTATAGAAATTGATAATGTAAGTATACAAGTACTTGAAGTTAGCAACAAGAAAATTCAAGAAGCAGAGATAACAGTCTATGATGAATTTTCACATCGAAAAGATGAAGGAGAAAATAGTGAAAGTTAAAAAAGCAGTAATACCAGTAGCGGGATTTGGAACACGATTTTTACCATTTACAAAGGCAGTGCCAAAGGAAATGCTACCAATAGTTGACATCCCAACTATACAGATTATTGTTGAGGAGCTAGTTTCCTCAGGTATAGAAGAAATATTATTTATCACAAATAGGAATAAGCATGAAATTGAAGATCATTTTGATTATACGATAGAGCTTGAAAATTCGCTAAAATCTAATGGCAAGACTGAACTTTATGAGCAAACTAGAAGAATTGCAAATATGGCAAATTTTTATTATAAAAGGCAAAAAGAAACTAAAGGATTAGGACATGCAATTTTACAAGCTAAGGAATTTGTAGGAAATGATGCATTTGCAGTAGTTTTAGGTGACGATATAGTCTATAATCCTGATGAGGCTGCAATTGGACAATTGATCAAAAAATTTGAGGAATCAGAAAAAAATGTTGTGGGCTGTCAAATTGTACCTCACGATCAAATTAATAAGTATGGTTCTATCGAGGCCACTAAGATAGATGATAGAACATATGATATTCATTATTGTATTGAAAAACCAAATCCAGAAAATGCACCCTCTGATGTTGCGATTTTAGGGAGATATGTATTTACTAAGGAAATTTTTAAATATATTGAAGAAACAAAACCAGGTATTGGTGGAGAAATACAAATAACAGATGCAATCGATTCTTTAGCTAAAAATGAAGGTGTTTACGGATATATTTATGAAGGCAAGAGATATGATATAGGAAGTAAAATAGGTTTTTTAGAGGCTACAGTTGAGTATGCTTTAAGAGATAAAGAACTTGGAAGTAAATTTAGAGAATATTTAAAGACGATTAATTTATAATATTGGTATATTCTATTTTACGAATATTAAAATTAAAAAAAGAATATAATATAAGTACCACATTAAAAAATATGAAAATATCAATTTATATGATGTGAAAATGAAATAAATAGTTATTTTTTACTATATATAACAACAAGGATAAATATAAAATATAAGCAGAATGTAACCAATATACTTTGATTGACATTCTGCTTATATTTTTTTATTTAATTTCATTTATTGAATTATAAGATATTTAATTTATACATTTAAAAATCTAAACTTCGTTTGTGTGCACTTATTGATAGACAAATTCCAAGTAAAGTTAAATTTATAAGTTGAAATGTACC
Source organism: Helcococcus sp. SA-HE-C1 (assembly GCF_985670335.1). NCBI lineage: Bacteria > Bacillati > Bacillota > Tissierellia > Tissierellales > Peptoniphilaceae > Helcococcus > Helcococcus sp. SA-HE-C1. The sequence goes on along the minus strand of NZ_OZ484652.1, from coordinate 1,232,450 downwards.
ACCATTTGAAAAGAAAGGTAGTGGAATCCCGGTCACGGGCATTATTCCCATTGTCATTCCCATATTTTCAAAGATATGAATAAATAAAAGTGCTAGTACTCCAATAACAATTAAGGAATAAGAAAGATTATCTGATTTTTTCGAGATTCTAATCATCCGAGAAAATATTATAAAATACAGAAATATAGCAGCAAGACCACCAATAAACCCAAAATCTTCGACTAATACAGGAAATATAAAGTCTGTGTGTTGTTCGGGAATATATCTATTTTGTGAATAAGGGCCTTGCATATATCCTCGCCCTGTTAATTGTCCTAATCCTAGAGCGATTAATCCTCTATCTGTCTGATGTGTGGAGGTTGCCAAATTTCTTTCTGAAGAAACAGTAAAATCAATAATTCTTTGTCTAGCATAATCCTCTAAATTAAACCAAATTATTGGAAGTGCAATTATAGATACCAGTATAACGGTACCGGTCAAAACACCAATGTTTTTCCAGGAAATACCTGAGCAAAAAAACATAACTGTTACAACAAAGGCGAGAACTAAGGCTGAGCCTATATCTCTTTGTACAATAATTAGTGCTACCGGAAAATAACCTATAATCAAAAATTTAGCTATAAACATTTTAGTATTAACTTTTTTTTTGTTTTCTCCTATAAAAGAGGCTAAAAATACTATATGTAATGCTTTTGAAATTTCTGATGGTTGTAAATTGATAGGGCCTATTTTTAACCATAGATTAGCCCCCCAAGAAGCACCACCATATCCGAAAAATATAGTAGAAAGAATTAAACCTGCAGATATTATATATATTATCCATTTCATTTTAGCTAAAAATTCTAAATCAATCGTAAATATAAAAAACACAATAATAAATCCCGTGATAGTGGCAATTATCTGAGAAGTTATAGTCTGTCTTATTGGATTAATGGCTGAGTTTAGTACAAATAATCCAAATATTACTATTGTAACTATTGCAGCTAGTAATATGTAATCCATTTTTCTAAAGTCTTTTTTTGATAAATTAAACATTTAAATCTCCTGACAACTCGAACTTTGATAAATTTGTTAATTCGATATAATATATTATAGAATAAACTAAACTATAATTAAAGTTAAGATTGGAAAAATAATGAAAAATAAATTGACAAAAAAAGAAAAACTAGAAGCATTAGATATTTTATACGATCATTTTGAAGATCTTGGCGGAGTTAAATTATTCAAATGAATTTGAACTATTAGTTGCAGTTATGTTATCGGCACAATGCACTGATGAACGAGTAAATATTGTTACAGAAAAATTATTTAAAAAATATAGATCACCCAAAGATTATATACAAGTTGATGTAGAAGAGATACAAGAAGATATAAAATCGCTTGGATTGTATAAGACTAAAGCAAAAAATCTAAAAAAGACTTCTGAAATTATTGTATCTAAAATGGGAGGTAAGGTGCCATCAAATAGAAAAGATCTAGAGTCTTTGCCGGGTGTTGGAAGAAAAACAGCAAATGTAGTACTTTCAGTAGCTTTTGACACACCAGCAATAGCCGTTGATACACATGTACAGAGAACGGCAAATAGAATTGGTTTAGTAGAGTCTACAAATGTTAGAGAAACAGAAAAACAACTAATGGAATTAATACCTAAAAAAGATTGGTTTAAAGCTCATCATGCTTTAATTCTATATGGTAGAAGAATATCGACGGCAAGAAATCCAGATATAGAGAATGATCCAATAAAGCACATCAGTCTACATTGTAGAGGTATTTATAAAGGTAAATAAAATTGACAATTTTGCATAAAACATATATCATATAAGGTAAATAAAAATAAAATCTTTGAATAAGAGAGTAACTATATAGATATGCTAGAGAGGCTTTGGGTGGTGAAAAAAGCTCATTGAAATATAGTGAAAATCACTTATGAGATTAATTCTTAAATAAATAGGGAATTACGCCGACACAGCGTTACGTGAAAGAGGTTAATTAATATTAACGAATTTGGGTGGTACCACGTTTTTAACGTCCCTGCAATTTTGCAGGGATTTTTTAATGCCTAAATTTAAAATCAAAAGGAGAGTAATATGAAATTTGAACAATTATCAAATGATGTTGTAAAAAATAGAGAAGCGAAGATTTCAAATTATTGGAATGATATCAATATTTTAGAACAATCAACCGAAACTAGAAAAGATGGCCCTAGTTATGTATTTTATGATGGACCACCTACAGCAAATGGTAAACCTGGTATACATCATGTCATTTCAAGAACTATCAAGGACTTAACTGTTAGATATAAGACGATGAGAGGATACCATGTAGAGAGAAAAGCTGGATGGGATACTCATGGACTTCCTGTTGAAATTGAAGCAGAAAAGAAATTAAACTTAAATTCTAAAAAACAAATAGAAGAATATGGAATCGAGAAATTTAACGAGGTGTGTAGAGATTCAGTTTTCACTTATAGTGAAATGTGGAAGGATATGTCAGACAGAATGGCGTTTTTAGCCGACATGGAAAATCCGTATATAACGCTTAAAAATCACTATATCGAGACAGTCTGGCATTTAATTGATGATTTCAACAAAAAAGATTTACTTTACAAAGGTGCTAAAATCTTACCATATTGTCCAAGATGTGGTACGGGGCTTGCTTCACATGAAGTCTCTCAGGGATATAAAGAGATTAAATCGCAAACAGCTATTGCAAAGTTTAAGGCAAAAGATGAAGAAAACACATACTTCTTAGCGTGGACGACTACTCCGTGGACATTACCTTCAAATGTGGCTTTAACAGTGGGACCTGAGATTGACTATGTAAAAGTTAAACAAGATGATAATTTTTATTACGTAGCAGAAAAATTAGCTACTAAAGTACTTGGTGAAGATTACGAAGTTTTAGAAAAATATAAAGGAAAAGACTTAGAATATATGGAATACGAGCAGTTGCTTCCTTTTGTAAAAGTAGAAGAAAAAGCATTTTTTGTAACACTTGCAGATTATGTTTCCATTGAAGATGGTACAGGTATAGTTCATACTGCTCCTGCATTTGGTGAGGATGACTATCAACTAGGTAGGGCGTATGGTTTACCCATGATAAATCCAGTTTCTGATGAAGGAAAATTCACAACAACTCCTTGGGAAGGCAGAGAAGTTATGGAGGCAGATCTCGATATAGTAATACATCTAGGAAAAGAAAATAAAATATATTCAAAACAAAAAATGGAGCACAATTATCCTCATTGCTGGAGATGTAATACGCCTTTAATTTACTATGCAAAACCATCATGGTATCTAGAAGTAACTAAAAAGAAGGATTTAATGATTGAAAACAACAAAACGGTTAATTGGTTCCCTTCATACACAGGTGAAAAGAGATTTGGTAATTGGTTAGAAAACTTGAAAGATTGGGCGATATCCAGAGAAAGATATTGGGGGACGCCTTTACCAGTATGGGTTGATGAAGACGGTGACTTTATAACTGTTGGTTCAAGAAAAGAATTGGCAGAGTTAGCAGTAGAAGAAGTAAATCCAGAAACCATTGAATTACACAGACCTTTTGTAGATGAAATACATTTAAAAAATCCTAAAAATGGGAAAATAATGACTAGAGTACCAGAAGTTTTAGATGTGTGGTTTGACTCTGGAGCAATGCCATTTGCTCAAAATCATTACCCATTTGAAAATAAAGATAATTTTGAAAGACTATTTCCAGCAGACTTTATCTGTGAAGGTATCAATCAAACAAGAGGTTGGTTCTACACTTTAATGGCAATTTCTACACTCTATAAAGGAGTTGCTCCTTATAAAAATGTAGTAGCTAATGATCTCGTGTTAGATAAAGAAGGAAAGAAAATGTCTAAGTCGAAAGGAAACACATTAGACCCATTTGAAATGTTTGATAAATATGGTGCTGATGCAGTGAGATACTATTCAATGTATGTGTCACCAGCGTGGGTTCCTACGAGATTTGATGAAGCGGGATTAAAGGAAGTGGATGCGAAACTGTTTAGAACTTATAGGAACATTTATTCATTCTTTCAACTTTACTCAAATACTGACAATATAAATCCAAGAGAATTTTTTGTCGAATATAAAGATAGGTCAGAAATTGATAAATGGATACTTTCAAAATATAATTCATTAATAAAATATTACGATGAACAAATGGAAATCTTTGAATATACAAATGTCGTGAGAGCTATTCAAGAATTTATAGTTGAGGATTTTTCAAATTGGTATATTAGAAGAACTAGAAGAAGATTCTGGCAAGCTGAAATCAATACCGATAAGAAGGCTGTATATAATACAACATATGAAATTTTAGTTGGAGTGACTAAATTATTAGCTCCATTTACACCATATATTACGGAAGAAATTTATCAAAAATTAGTTGGAGATACATCAGTGCATCTAACTTATTTACCAAAGTTAAATGAAAATCTAATAGATCAAGAAGTAGAAGAACAAATGGATCTTGCCAGAAGGATTGTTACACTTGGTAGAGCTTCTAGAGAAGATGCATCAATTAAAGTTAGACAACCACTTTCAAGAATATTAATAGATAATAAATTTAAGGAAATGTTAACTGGTGTTATAGATTTACTTAAAGAAGAGTTAAATATCAAAGACGTTGTATTTAATGAAGATTTATCAAAATATATGCAATATGAACTAAGACCTAATTTTAAGGTTGCAGGTTCAATTTTAGGTAAAAAAATTGGTGCATTAGGAAAAGAACTTAAAAATGTCAATCCAAAAGAATTTATTGAAAAATTAGAAAATGGTACGGTGATGCTAAATCTTCTAGGCGAAGAAACTGAAATCGAAAAAGACTTTGTAGAAATCAGAATTTCAAGTAAAGAAGGTTTTGACATTACTATGGATAAAAATCTTTTTGTAATACTTGACACAGAACTTTCAGCCGAATTAATAGATGAAGGTTACATGAGAGAATTTATTTCTAAAATACAACAAATGAGAAAAGCTAATGATTTTAAAGTTACTGATGAAATTGAAATTTACTTTGAAAGTGACGATGAATTGTTTGATTCCTTAAATAAATTTAGTGAAGAAATAAAGAAGGAAACTCTAGCCACAAAACTTGAGAGAAAAGAACTAAACACTAAAGAAATCGAATTAAATGATAAGTTTATAAAAATTAAATTGGAAATAATATAAATATATCATAACAAAGAAAATACATTTACAAATATGTGTTTTTGTAGTAAACTATAGCAAGAAAATTAATATATATATTAATTTTGACAAAAAATTAGTAACTTATTTAAATAGGAGGGAAAATGGATGATAAGAAAAAAATAAATAAAAAATTTATTTTAAATACCATCAAGAAATTTACAATTAGTGCCTTAGTTGGTGCAATGTTAATTAATTCAAGTGCATTCACGGTAAATGCCCAAGAATCAAGGGGGGGGGGTAGATAGACAAGCTACCCAAGGTGTAGAAAACACCAATCAAGCTGATACTGACGTAGCAGTACAAAAACCTGATGGAGATGGAAAAGTAGTTTTTGAAAAAGACGGATTTAGATTTGAATTAATAGATGATGTTGAAGCAAATAAACAAGAAAAATATAACGGGGAATATGTTAGTGAATGGCGTCATAAAAGATTGAATATAAGTTATACAGGTAATGAAAATATTGAAGACGCTACATTAAAATTATCACTTCCTAGAGAAGTATCTAATAAAAAAGAAAATGAAAGTCACTCAAATGCGATTCAATTTAGATTGAATAATGTTGAAGATACTAAATCTTATACTAAAGAGAATAATCAGTATATTGAAATAAATGAAAAAAATATAACTTCAGGTTATAGCCGTTCAATTCCTCTTGAGTTTAGCACAGATTCATATGCCAAACTAGTTGAGAACCTAAGAGTAACACTAAGCAAAGTAGATGATAAACTTATAGACACTAAAATGCAAGTGGAACAAAAAGGACTGCTTAAATTAACAGAAGCAGATTTAATTAACACTACCTTAAAATTTTATGGTTATGCTGCCTTTCAGGATTTAAAACTAGACCATCTTGGATATCAAGATTTAAATCCAGATGACCCTACTATAAAACGTGTAGATTTACGTTTAGAATTTAATTCAAAATTTAGAGGTAATGATGCACATAAAGGACCAGCATATGTATCTAATATTGAATCTGAAATAAGATTTCCTTCTGAATTTAAGGAAGTTACAATAGAAGATTTAAAATCGGAATATAATACAAAAAAAATAAATGCAACAACATACAATGTAGAATTTAGTAAAATAGTGCATAAAAACGATTCTTCAGAATATGAGTTAGATTTAACTATCAAAGATATTAAACATTCGGGAACGGATCCATTAGTTGAAAATCCAGAGCAATATGTTAATAGGGATAGACTGCATTCATATTCATCGCCTCCAAGAAACAAATATAAAACACTTAGCGTGTCAGCATCAATTTTTGGACAAACTATAAATTATGAAGATAAATTTCATTGGCTATTCAGAAATACAGGTCTAAAAGAACCCAATAAAATTGAAAACTCAAATTTTGATGATGATATAGTATTTCCATCTATAGAAAGACTAAAAAAAGAATATAAAAAAAATCCAGAGATACTATCAGATAGATTCTATAGTCTAATATTTGTTAAAAAAGGTAGAAATAATGAACTTACACTTACTAATATTAAAAAAGAAATTACCATGCCTACAGATAGTGAAAATAAACCACTATTCAAGGTAAAAAGTATATCTTTTGTTGACAAGTTTAAAGAACTAATTAAAGATAAAGATATTATTGTAAAAATAAATGATACAGTATTAAATAAATCTACTGAAAAAGAAGCTTTTTATGAAAATACATTGAGTGACGCTGCATCGAAGTATACTATTGATATAAAATTTGCAGAACCTATAAATTTACCTAAATCTAAAGATAATGATTATTTTGGTTATATTAGAGTAGATTATGATGTAGTCGACATAGATAAAGCGGAACAATTCTTTGATAATCCTACAAAAAAAGAGACTTTTCAAAAGATAATTGTCGATAAATCATCTGTATATAATAACGACAAAAAAGAGGATGACGATTCTACAAATATATTATCTTTACTAATAAGAACAGGGAAATTACAAGATTTAAGAAGTGGAACGAAAGATTACGATACACATAATAAATTATCATTTAATGAGTTGAATCAAACTATACAAGTTAGTAACGATGCTTTAGACGTTGGTTTTAGAGTTCAAGATAAATCAAGAAGCTATACTGATTCATTTAGATTTCATGATAAAGATAAAGAACATTATAAAGATGAATATAATATTGGTAAAGTAACCATGAAAGCAGAAGTAACACCAGGTCTTGAAATTGACTATTCTGAATTTAAGAATATCGAAGGATTTTCATATACAAAAGAAACTGTAGGCGATAAAACTGTATACACCGCTACATTAACTAATGTAGATGCATATAAAGCGTTTTCTGATGATGATGTTGATGGTAATTTAGTAGGTAAGATTTTAAGAGCACCTATCACTGCTACAGAAGGTATATTTAAAGGGAAACAATATTCATCAGTAAATCTTGAAGCCAAATATAGCGTATTTGTAGAAGATACACCTGATAAACTTGAAGTGCCTGATACACTAAAAAAAGGTAGCGAATTATCTAAAACATTTACTGGTCAACTTGTTTTACCACAAGGACTAAGTGTAGAGCATTCATTCTCAAACTTAGATGAAGCCAACTACAAAAAGACTGATACTGTAGGTTCGGTACTTCACAATGAAGATGTCTATCTAAAAGCATCATTTATTAACCTAGATGGTACAGTACAAGAAAATAAAGGATTTATATTCTTCCTACCAAGAAAAAATGGATATACATTCACTGGCTCTCAGACAAATGAGCATGATGTGTATTTGAAAGAATTGCCACAAAACGATAACTACAATGTCTACTATACAACAGATACATTAGGTGAAAGTAGTACGCATGATAGCACTACATGGATACAAGTTACCAAGCAAAACGATGCCCTTAATTTACAAGATATTACAGCAGTTAAACTAGAGCGTAAAAGTCCACTTCCAGCATATACAGTTGATGATATTAAACTTAAAGTATTAACACCTAATGAAGACATTGGATATGATGTAGACTTTAAGTCATATGTAAGCTTGTATGATACAAAAACAAAAGTGGTATCAGCTCCAAATGTATCTACATTTAAGATTGCACCATTAAAAGCAGTTACAACTAATGTTTCGATACCTCAGGGAGAAAATGTAACTGAAGATCCAGCAGTACCAGAAGGTAAACAAAGAGTAACTGAAGGTCGTGATGGTAATATTGCAACAACAAAACACTACAAACAAAGAAATGGTGTAATAGTTGATGAAGATAATCCAGTGAGAGTAGATGAACCAGTAAGAAAAGATCCAGTTGCTAAAGAAATAGTAAAAGGTACAGGGGTATTACCAACACTTGCCGTAAAAGAAGACTATGTAAATGATGCTACAAACAAAGTAAGTGTAAAAGTTGATGATGCAAATACTCAAAAAACAAGCGTTAAATTCTATAACGAGGCTGGTCAAGTAGTTGATAAAGAAATAAACGCCCTACAATTAAAATATGGGACAACTCTTGATGAATTAAAACAAATGCTTTATGCAAATGATAAAAATACTGGAGATATCGATTTATCACGTGTGACACATACATTTAAGGACGACAACAATCCATTTACTGACAATAAAGCAACAAAAGTTGGAAGTGGATATAGCGTGACATTTAAGCTTGTTGATGAGCATATGACTGATAAATTTACAGAACTAACCGTACCATTTGAAGTACTAGAAGCAGATAGAGTATTCTTACCAAAAGAAGATATAGCATTTAATCAAAAAAATGAAACCACTGAAAGAAATCAAGATGGTAATTTAATAACTTATGTAGGTAACGTAGAAAATAAAACTGAAGCAATACCAATGCAAACTATCTACAAAAAGCTATACAAACAAGATGGTACACTAGCAGATGGTATTACTAAAGACGAACTTCCAGAAGACTTAGCATTTGGACAAAGCTATGTGAAAAATGAAGGAAGTGAAGGAACAAAGAAAATTAAAGTAACTTATGAAGTAAATCCAAAAACTGGTGAAACTACAAATCCTAGAGAAGAAGTAATAAGTGAAACTACAAATCATAGAATAGAGTATGTAAATAATCGTCAAATGATTACTGAAACTGATGATTTCTCAACACGCTATGAAGCAGATGATACACTAGACTTCAAACAAGAAAAAACAAAGACTGAAGGTAAAAACCGTATTAACAAATACTATGAAATATATCTAATGGATGATAAAGGTAGTGTATTTAAGCCTGAAGAATCACCAAATAAAAAAGATATAGACGGACTATCTGAAGTTAAGAAGATTACAATTGAAAATCAAACTTTAGAAGAAAAAGTAGTTGGTGTAGGTAATATTGAAACCACAAAAACCCCAATCGACTTTAATACAACTTATCAACCAAAAGAAGATTTAGCATTTGGTGAAAAGAAGGTATTAGTAGAAGGGAAAACAGGTACTGAAACAATTAAATACCAATATGATGTAAACCCACAAGATGGTTCACTAAGCAATAAGAGAGAACAATCACGTGAAACAGAAGAAAAAGCTAGAGATAAAGTATTTGGTGTAGGTAATGTAGAAAATAAAACTGAAGCAATACCAATGCAAACTATCTACAAAAAGCTATACAAACAAGATGGTACACTAGCAGATGGTATTACTAAAGACGAACTCCCAGAAGACTTAGCATTTGGACAAAGCTATGTGAAAAATGAAGGAAGTGAAGGAACAAAGAAACTTAAAGTAACTTATGAAGTAAATCCAAAAACTGGTGAAACTACAAATCCTAGAGAAGAAGTAATAAGTGAAACAACAAATCATAGAATAGAGTATGTAAATAATCGTCAAATGATTAATGAAACTGAGAACTTTACAACACGCTATGAAGCAGATGATACACTAGACTTCAAACAAGAAAAAACAAAGACTGAAGGTAAAAATCGTATTAACAAATACTATGAAATATATCTAATGGATGATAAAGGTAGTGTATTTAAACCTGAAGAATCACCAAATAAAAAAGATATAGACGGACTATCTGAAGTTAAGAAGATTACAATTGAAAATCAAACTTTAGAACAAAAAGTAGTTGGTGTAGGTAATGTAGAAAATAAAACTGAAGCAATACCAATGCAAACTATCTATAAAAAGCTATACAAACAAGACGGTACACTAGCAGATGGTATTACTAAAGACGAACTTCCAGAAAACTTAGCATTTGGACAAAGCTATGTGAAAAATGAAGGAAGTGAAGGAACAAAGAAACTTAAAGTAACTTATGACGTAGATCCAAAAACTGGTGAAACTACAAATCCTAGAGAAGAAGTAGTAAGTGAAACTACAAATCATAGAATAGAGTATGTAAATAATCGTCAAATGATAACAGAAACTGACAACTTTACAACACGCTATGAAGCAGATGATACACTAGACTTCAAACAAGAAAAAACAAAGACTGAAGGTAAAAACCGTATTAACAAATACTATGAAATATATCTAATGGATGATAAAGGTAGTGTATTTAAGCCTGAAGAATCACCAAATAAAAAAGATATAGACGGACTATCTGAAGTTAAGAAGATTACAATTGAAAATCAAGCTTTAGAACAAAAAGTAGTTGGTGTAGGTAACATTGAAACCACAAAAACCCCAATCGACTTTAATACAACTTATCAACCAAAAGAAGATTTAGCATTTGGTGAAAAGAAGGTATTAGTAGAAGGACAAACAGGTACTGAAACAATTAAATACCAATATGATGTAAACCCACAAGATGGTTCACTAAGCAATAAGAGAGAACAATCACGTGAAACAGAAAAAGCTAGAGATAAAGTAATTGGTGTAGGTACTAAAAAGGTAGAAGAAGTCACACTAAATCATGGACATCAAGAAACTACCGATAACCTATTAACTAAGGGAGAAAGAAAAGTAATCCAAACTGGTAAAAATGGACTTGTAAAATACACATATAAATATGTGGTAGATCCAAGTACAGGGAAATTTACTGGAAGAGAAGTTCTTGAGAGAGAAGTGTTAGAACAAGCACAAGATGAAGTAGTTGCAGTTGGAACATTTGAATCAAGTAAGGGACAACCAGAAACTCAGGAAACACCTAAAGAAACAGAAGGTGAAACATCAAAAGAAACAGAAGGTAATACACAAAAAGAAACATCAAAAGAATTAAAACCTTCAAAACCAGAAAATCCAGGTACTGGAGATGCAGGAATTGCAGGAGCAGTACTAGTTATGGTAGCATCAGCTGCAGCATACCTAGGACTTAGAAAAAGAAAATAGTTTAAGATAAAGAAGTTGCTTGAGAGTAGAGTAAATCTATTCTGAGCAACTTTTTTCTTTTTGTTATTTAAAACAGCCTAAATATGATTTAACGATATATTAGATTACTTTCTTGTCACATAAGTTTGATAATCCTAGAATACAAACGATGATTCTTGTAATATGCTTATTGTTACTAACTACATTAATTGCTATAATTAATATATCAATAAAAAAAGAAAGAAGGTGGAATGATGAATCAAACATTAAAATATATTACAAAATTAACAAATATAGCTTCACCAACTGGACATACAAATGAAATTATAAATTATCTAAAGTAAGAAATATCGTCTTTAAGATATCGACCAATTATTACAAATAAAGGTTCTTTTAATGATAAATATTAAAGGGGATATGTTAGAGAAAATTATAACGAACAAACATTTATATAATCTATCATTGAAAAATATAATATTTTTAGATAAAATAGTTTAAGAGCAGAGGTGAAAAATGAAAAATTTAGTTTTAATTACACAAGTCGGTTTAAGTCTTGCAATTCCAATAATAGTTGGCGTTTTACTTGGAGGATTCATCGATAAGTGGTTAAAAACTGGATGGATTTTTTCGATAATCTTTTTGTTTTTAGGTATAGTATCAGGATTTTACAATACCTACAAGCTAATAATGTCATTAAATAAGCCGGAGAAAGGTGAAGAAATTGACGGAAAATGATAAATTTGTAAATTCAATAATAAAAAAAGCTGGACTTTTGATATTAATTGAAGCAATACTATTAATATTTTTAGATAATAGGATCACTTTAATATTAGGTTTACTATTTGGTGGAATTATTAGTATATTATTTTTTAGGATAACATATGTAAACATCCAATATATAATTAATAAAACAGAAAGACAGGCGAAAAGAATCATGATTATTAATTATACAGTAAGGTATTTTATTAGTGGTCTAGTACTCTTTGTTTGTGCGAAATCAAGCAATTTTAACATATTCACATGTTTTCTAGGACTTTTAACTATAAAACTCACTTTTTATATAAACAATGTGATTTCGCTAGTTTCAAGAAAGGAAGAAAAAAAATCTTTCTAGAAAGGAAGGTAGAATGGATATTAGTATAGATCTAAATCTTAATGGTCAACACTATACTATCTCCCCAGAATTAGTCAACGCCTACATTGTGGTAATTGTATTATCTATTATCTCAATTGTAATAGGAATGAAAGCTAAAAGAGCAGATTTTAAGAAAAAACCTAAAGGCATTTTGCTATTTGCAGAAATATTTGTCAAAGGAATAGAAGATTTTGTTAAAAATACTATGGGTAAGGCCAACGTAGGATTTACACCATATATTGGTAGCTTAGCTTGCTTTTTAGCATTCTCTAATTTAATGGGGCTAATAGGCTTTAAGCCACCAACATCAAATTATGTAATTCCATTTACATTAGCTATTATAACAACATTTATGATACATATTAATAATATAAGATTTAATGGAGTTGGAAATTACTTAAAAGGTTTTTTTGAGCCTGTACCAGTATTGTTTCCTATAAACATTTTAGGTGAAATAGCAAATCCTATATCACTTTCATTTCGTTTATTCGGAAATATCTTAAGTGGTGTAATTGTTACCACATTATTGTACTCAGCATTGAGTTCACTATTCGTGTACATAACACCGTTCGTAACACCTGTATTTCACGCATACTTTGATATATTCGCAGGTTTAATACAAACATTTGTATTTATTATGCTAACTATGGTTAATGTTGCGTTAGGAATAGGAGAAAGAGAATTATAATTTTAGGAGGAAAAAATGGGAGAGTTTAATCAATTTTTTGTATTAGGAATGTCAGCACTAGGTGCAGGAATCGCTATGATTGCAGGATTGGGACCTGGTATCGGGCAAGGATATGCTGCTGGTAAAGCTGTAGAAGCTGTAGGTAGACAACCAGAAGCTAAAGGGGACATTATTCAAGTTCTTTTAACAGGTGCTGCTGTTGCTGAATCAACAGGTATCTACGCATTAATTATTGCAATAATCTTACTATTTGTTAAACCATTTGGTGGATAATAAAAAATTAATAAATAGAAAGGGGATAGCATGTTTGATATAAAAGTAGTCCCTAAGTGGTACGAATTTGTACTTCAATTAATAGCATCAGGAATTTTATTTTTAGTAATGAGACATTTTCTTTTTGAACCTGTTCAAAAATTACTAAGAGATAGACAAGAATTTGTTGAGTCAAGTATTCGTGAAAGTGAAGAAGCGAAAGAAGAAGCATTAAAACTAAAAGATGAATATAATCAAAAAATTTTAGATGCTAAAAAAGAATCATCAGAAATTGTTTCTCAAGCTAGAGCATATGGTGAGGATATTAAATCTAAAGCTGTAGAAGAATCAAAGAGTTTAGCACAATTAGAACTTGAAAAAGGAAGAAAAGATTTTGCTAATGAAAGAGCTAAAGCGTTGAAATCTATGAATGATGAAATCGCAGCAATGGCTATTAATGCCGCTGAAAAAGTATTGAGAGAAAAGGTGGACTCAAAATCTGACAAGCAAATGGTAAAATCGTTGATTAAGGATTTGGAGGAGTCAAATGAATAATCGTGTTGTAAATGTTTATTCAGACGCTTTTTTTGAACTATCTAAGGAAAAAGATAAGTTGAAAACTCACAAAAAAGATTTACAAACTATCAAGGATATAATTACTAATCATAAGGAATTAAAAGAAATAATTTTAAGTCCTACAATTGAAAAAAGTGATAAAAAAGCCCTGATTAATAAAATATTTTCAGATTTAGATAATGACTCACGTAATTTAATTAATGTTCTAATTGATAAGTCAAGATTTACAGTTTTTGAAGAGTTGACAAGGGATTTTAATAAAAAATATAATAAAGAGTTAAATATTTCACAGGGGAAGATTTACTCTGCAAATAAACTCGATGAAACAGAGATTAGGGACTTAGAAAAAGTCCTAAGTAAAAAGTTTAATAAAAAAGTTGAGCTAGAAAACGAAATAGATAAAAACCTTATTGGAGGAGTATCTATATTATTAGATGGCAAGAGAATTGACAATAGTGTTAAATTCAGACTTGAAAGTCTAAAAGCTCACTTAATGAAAGAAGGTGAATAGATGAAACTAAAACCAGAAGAGATTAGTTCAATTATCAAATCGATGATTGATAAATATGATCAAAAAACTGATGTGGTTGACGAAGGTACAATTATTGAAGTTGGTGATGGTATTTCACGTGTTCATGGACTTGAAGATGCTATGGCTGGTGAGCTATTAGAATTTGAGGGTGGAGTATATGGTATGGCTCTTAACCTTGAAGAAAATAATATTGGTGCCGTACTTTTAGGGGAGGATTCAAACTTAAAAGAGGGTAGTAAAGTAAAGAGAACGGGAAAGATTGTAGAAGTTCCAGTTGGTAAAGAGTTAATCGGTAGGGTAGTTAATGCTCTTGGTCAACCAATTGATGGAAAAGGTGCAATTAAAACGGACAAATTTAGACCTGTCGAATCTCCTGCTCCACAAGTTATAGACAGAAAATCAGTTGATGAACCACTTCAAACAGGAATTAAGGCTGTTGACGCTTTAATTCCAATTGGAAAGGGACAGAGAGAGTTGATTATCGGTGATAGACAAACTGGTAAAACTACTATTGCCACAGATACTATTTTAAATCAAAAAGGTAAAGATGTTATTTGTATTTATGTTGCAGTTGGTCAAAAAGAATCAACGGTTGCAAGTATTGTAAACCTTTTTGAGAAAAAAGGTGCTATGGATTACACAATCGTAGTTTCAGAATCAGCAAGTAGACTTGCTCCATTACAATATCTAGCACCATATTCAGGTGTTGCAATGGCAGAAGAATTTATGCATGAAGGAAAAGATGTTTTAATCGTGTATGATGACTTGAGTAAACACGCTGTTGCTTATAGAGCGATGTCGTTGCTATTAAGAAGACCGCCAGGACGTGAAGCGTACCCGGGAGATGTTTTCTACTTACATTCAAGACTACTAGAAAGAGCGGCTAAATTAAGTGATGAATTAGGTGGAGGATCAATTACTGCACTTCCAATAATTGAAACACAAGCGGGGGATATTTCAGCATATATCCCAACAAATGTAATTTCTATTACAGATGGACAAATTTTCTTGGAATCAGAATTATTTTTCTCAGGACAAAGTGGCCGTAAATTCAGGACTTTCAGTGTCTAGGGTTGGTGGTTCTGCACAATTAAAACCAATGAAAAAAGTTTCGGGTGGTATTAAACTTGAATTAGCACAATTTAGGGAATTAGAATCATTTTCACAATTTGGTTCTGAGTTAGATAAATCTACAAAGAATAAACTAGATCATGGTCAAAGAATCATGGAGATAATGAAACAACCGCAAAATTCACCTGTGGATGTAAAAGATCAAGTAATCATTCTTTTTGTGTTAACAAATAAACTGTTAAGTGATATAAAGTTAGAAAATGTAAAAGATTTTGAATTTAATTTAATAGAATATTTCAAAAACAATTACTCAGAATTAAGAGATAGAATTTTAACAGAAGATTTTTCAGATGAATTAAAAGATGAAATAAAGAGTGTAATTTTAGAATTTAAGAAAACTTATGCTTAGAGAGAGGTAATTATGGCACAAAACACAAAAGATATTAAGAGAAGAATTCAAGGTATCTCAAGTATTATGCAAATTACTAACGCTATGGAATTAGTATCATCTGCTAAGTTAAGAAAAGCTAGAGAGAGATTAGATGTTACGAAGCCATATTTTCAAACAGTGTATAGAAACATTAATGATATATTGGGTTCAAGTAATATAAAATCTCCATTAATGCAAGTTAGAGAAGTGAAGAATAGAGCAGTTATAATCATTGCAAGTGATAAGGGACTTGCCGGTGGATATAATATAAATGTTGTGAAAAAAGCTTTAAAATTTATTGAAAAAAATAATGATGCGAATAATCAAATCTATACAACAGGCATAAGATCAATTGAATTGATAAAAAGAAAAGGTTATAAGATAAATACGGATTTCACACACTTAAATAATGATCCGGAAATTGTGGATGCTATAGACTTAGGACAATACCTCATAAATAGTTTTAAAAATAAAAAATATGATGAGATAGTAATGTTTTACACTAAGTTTAATTCAGTTGTTTCATTAGAACCCGAAATGATTAAACTCCTTCCAGTTTCAGGATTTTCAGACTCTGAAAGTACAAGAAAATTAGATTTTGAATTTGAACCATCACCATCAGTCGTTTTATCACAGATGATAAAACAATATGTAAATGTTACAGTTTTTGGATGTTTACTAGAGTCTTCAGCTGCAGAGCAAGCTTCAAGAAGAACTGCAATGGAAAATGCAACTTCTAATGGTGAGGAATTACTTGAAGATTTACAATTAGAATACAATAGAGCAAGACAGGCATCGATTACTCAGGAAATTTCTGAGATTGTTGGTGGTGCAGAAGCTCTAAATTAAAGAAAGGAATAAGCATGGCAAATGAAAATATTGGTAAAGTTGTCCAAGTAATAGGACCAGTACTAGATATTAAATTTTCATTAGGGAATTTGCCTAATTTACTGAATGCCATTGAAATTGAGTCAAAAGATAGAAAGGTAATTGCAGAAGTTTCACAACATATTGGTGATGACACTGTAAGATGTATATCTATGACTTCAACTGACGGACTAGTGAGAGGAGATAAAGCGAAAGATTTAGGTGCTCCAATATCTGTACCAGTTGGTAATGCTACTTTGGGTAGACTTTTCAATGTGTTAGGTGAAACTATAGACAAATCAGATGAACTAAAATCAGATATACCACATTCTCCAATCCACAGAAAAGCACCTGTGTTTGAAGATTTAACACCATCAACAGAAATATTTGAAACAGGTATAAAGGTTATCGACCTTATGGCACCATATTCAAAAGGTGGTAAAGTTGGATTATTTGGTGGTGCCGGAGTAGGTAAAACGGTTTTAATTCAAGAATTAATTAATAATATAGCTAAAGAACACGGTGGACTTTCTGTTTTTGCTGGAGTAGGTGAAAGAACAAGAGAGGGTAACGATTTTTACTACGAAATGAAAGATTCAGGAGTTATAGATAAAACAGCTTTAGTATTTGGTCAAATGAATGAGCCACCAGGAGCTCGTATGAGAGTTGCACTTACCGGTTTAACAATGGCGGAATACTTTAGAGATCAACAAAAACAAGATGTATTATTATTTATTGATAATATATTTAGATTTACACAGGCGGGGTCAGAAGTATCTGCACTTTTAGGTCGTATGCCTTCAGCTGTAGGTTACCAACCTACATTAGCTCAAGAAATGGGTGCTTTACAAGAAAGAATAACTTCAACAAATAATGGATCTATAACATCTGTACAAGCAGTATACGTTCCAGCAGACGATTTGACAGATCCTGCCCCTGCAACTACATTTACTCATCTCGATGCAACAACAGTTTTATCAAGATCTATATCAGAATTAGGTATTTATCCTGCTGTTGATCCTTTAGATTCAACATCAAGAATCCTATCAGAAGATATTGTAGGTAAGAAACATTATGAAACAGCTAGAAAAGTACAAGAAACGCTACAAAGATATAAAGATTTACAAGATATCATTTCTATCTTAGGTATGGATGAATTATCTGAAGATGATAAAGTTACAGTTGCAAGAGCGAGAAGAGTACAAAGATTCTTGTCACAACCATTCTTCGTTGCAGAACAATTTACTGGTTTGGAAGGTAAGTATGTACCAATTGAAGAAACTATAAGAGGATTTGAAGAAATTTTAGAAGGTAAACACGATGATTTACCAGAATCAGCATTTTTATTTGTAGGAACAATTGACGAAGCGGTGGAAAAAGCTAAATCTATGGAATAGGAGAAAGCTATGTCACAATTAAAATTAAAAATAGTAACTCCAAGCAGAATATTTTATGATGGCGAAATAGATATGTTAATAGCTAGAGGTCTGGAGGGAGATTTTGCAATACTGAAAAATCATTTGCCTATTATGGCGGTACTAGCAATCAGATATCTAAAAATAAAAATAAATGGAGAATTTAAGTACGCTGCAATTGCAGGTGGATATTTAACATTTAAGGATAATCAAATTACTATTATGTCGGATGCGTGTGAATGGCGTGAAGAAATTGACAAAGGTAGAGCTACTGCTGCTATGGAAAGGGCACAGAAGAGATTAAAAGATAAAGAAGAAGGTATTAGTCATCGTAGAGCTGAATTAGCATTGAAAAAAGCTATAAATAGATTAGGCGTAAAAGAAAATATGTAATATGATTGAGGTAAAGTTTATTTGCCTGGGTCTGTAAATAATTTTGTGTATCAACCTATTTCCTGATATTAAAGGGTATGGGTTGATACATTTTTTGTATCAATAGATATTCATTTCTTAAGAAATGAAGCTTAACTTAATTTTACACATTATTAATACACTGTCAAATTTTGTTAAAAATTTGCAGATATTTTTTACTATTGCTTTCTATTTTTTTTATTATATCCTCCCTTCAAAATATATTGATAATTGTGATAACACCTTATCCCAACCTCTTATTCTACTAGTCCACTTAGCTGAAGCATCTGCCATAGCTAGATAAAGACTTTTTTGTAATGCATAATCATTTGGAAATATTGCTTTATTTTTAGTTACTTTTCTTAACTGTCTATTAAAGTTTTCCATAGCATTTGTTGTGTATATCATCTTTCTAATACCTTCAGGATACTTAAAATATGTTGATAATTCAGCCCGATTATTTCTCCATGAAGATACACATGTAGGATATTTCTTACCCCACTTATCTTCAAATACATCTAAATTGGTTAGTGCTAAATCTTCTGTAGGTGCTTTGTATATTGACTTTAAGTCCTTCATCAACTCTCTAATATCTTTGTATGATACATATTTAGTAGAGTTTCTTATTTGATGTATTATACATTTTTGTATTTCTGCTTTTGGATAGACTGCTTCTATTGCTTGAGTAAATCCTGGTAGATTGTCTGTTGAGAAGATTAATGCATCTTCTAGTCCACGTTCTTTTAATTGATTTAACACTAAAAGCCAATATTTACTTGATTCATTTTCTCCTATCCACATACCAAGTATTTCCTTAAAGCCTTCTAAATTGTATCCTAAAGCTATGTAAACAGCTTTTTTAACTACAATATTATTTTCTCTAACATGATAGTGGATTGCATCTAAAAACACCATTGGATAGACTTTATCTAGTGGTCTGTTTTGCCACTCTTCTATTGTTGGAAGTATCTTGTTAGTTATTTTACTTACCATAGTTTCTGATAATCCAAAACCATAAATTTCTTTAATATGAGCTGATATGTCTCTAGTAGTCATACCTTTTGCATACATTGATATTATTTGATTCTCTATATTTGATATGTCTTTTTCATATTTTTTAAGTACTTGTGGTTCAAATGAAGCATCTCTATCTCTTGGAATATTAAGATCTATATTTCCATATGAAGATTTAACAGTCTTTTTACTTGATCCATTTCTAGTGTTTAGTGATAGTGGAACTTGTCCATATTCATAGTCTAGATGCTCATCAAGTTCAGATTTAAGCATTTGTTCTATTGCATCACCTAAAAGGTCTTTAAGTGCATTTTGTAAATCCTGAGCAGTTTCTGGTTGATATTCTTCTAGTAACATTTTAGTTATTTTATTTAGTCTTGTTTCTGGTCTTTTTCTTGGCATAAAAATTCCTCCTAATTAGTTTTTCTTTACCCTAATCAGGAGGTTTCTATACACAAAATTTTACATAGTCTCAATTATTTATCTGATATATATTCTTCTCGTATTATACTATACACTTTTATATCAACTAAGGATCCACTTTGATTTTTAAGAGCTTGTCTTAGACAACCCTCATAAGTCAAACCGGACTTCAACATGACCTTACCTGAGTTTGGATTTTCTACATCGTGTCTTGCTTCAATCCTATTTACCTCAACTTCATCGAATAAATACTTTATAACTTCTTCAAAGGCTTCATGGACATAGCCATTCCCCCAATAATCATAACCAATCACATATCCAATCTCCACAGACTCACTATCTTCATCAAGGTCAACTACAGAAATAGTCCCTATTACTTCACTATCTTTTAAGCAAATAGTCCAATGGTAAAAATTATCATTTTTATACCCATCTATCCATTCGGATAAAATCTTTTCTGTCACTTCCACACTTTCGTGCTTTGGCCAAGTAACATACTTACATACTCTTTCATCAGATGTCCAGTTTTTGTAGCTTGGTATGATATCATCTTTTGTAAATTTTCTTAAAATTAGTCTCTTAGTTTCTAGTGTCTTAGTGCCTTTGTGTTTCATGGTATTTCTCTTTTCTGTTTAATTTATTTTATTAATTTTATATTTTTTAAAGTATATTTTCAATTGTTTTCTTTGATTATAATATCTATATTTTAGATAAAATATTTACAAAACTATTCTATCATTTAACTTAAATATTATAAATATATGACTAATTAAATACCTGTATAATTGAAATTAACTATCTATATATTAGACTTTTTCTAATATATAATTTATATATTGATAATTAAACGAGGTAAACTATGATTAAAAAGATTAAAATAAAAATATATTTAATATGGATGTAGACTTAATTAATGGCCCAATACTAAAATCCCTATTAACTTTCTCTATTCCCTTATTTATATCTACTATTTTCCAACAATTATATGGTTTTTATACAAATGAGTATATAAGAAAAGAAAGACTTGATTAAAAATCATAACCACCAGCTAAGCTGGTGGTTATGATTTGTTTTATTAATCAAATTTGATGAAAGACCCATCATTTGCGGATATAATTACACCTCTTCCATATTCTACATCAACTTCATATACTAAAACTCCATGTTCTGTATGAAGATCCCAACCTTCTATTTTATTAGATTTAGCTTGTTTTAATGCTTCTTCGATAGCTTTATCAGGACTTACAACCTTATTTAAATCAATAATAACATCATGTTTATCTATGTCATCATCAAATTCAACTTTATGTTCAAGTATTTGTTCTGTTTTTGCATCAATTTCTAATTTGTATTCTTTATTGTCTTTCCAACCTTCTATTTCATAAGTATATTTACCATTATCTTTATCAAAATCGATTTTTGTAATATTTATTTCCTTATTACCAAATTTGGCATAAAATATTTCAACCGCTCTATTTATGCTTATATTAGCAGTTTTACCTTGATTTTGAGTATTACCATTAGTTTCTTTTTCTGCATTTGTTTTTGCATTTGTTTTTGCATTTGTTTCTGCGTTTGTTTTTGCATTTGTTTCTGCATTTGTTTCTGCATTTGTTTTTGCATTTGTTTTTGCATTTGTTTCTATTTTTGTTTCTGTTTTTGTTTTTGTACCTTGCTCTAATTTTGTTTTATCTTGATTTTGTGGTCCATTAGAACATGCTGCTAATAGAAGTGCTCCAAATAATAATGTTCCTAATTTTAATTTTTTCATCATAAAATATCCTCCTTTTGTTCCGAAATTATATATACCCAAGATTATAAATTTTAATCTTTATCTTTATTAAACGTATCTTAAGTGATGAATTGTAAAATTAAATGTGACACTAGAATAAAATAAAAACCTCATACTAACTTCGTGTAAAATGTTAATAACTACAAAAACACACACGGAGGTCAATATGGGTTATAAACATCTTACCATAAATGAGAAAAATAAGATAGAGGTACTAAGTAATCATAACCACCAGCTAAGCTGGTGGTTATGATTTTAAAATTATTATAGTTTAATTTAAATCATAAATAATATGATAAAATTATATAGAGGTAATTATGGACTATATAGATTTAATAAATAATTTAGATAATAACAAATTAAAAAATATAAACCTAATAAATGTAGAAGAATTATATCTATTAGATTTAACAATAGACGCATTAAGGACGGACTTTATCGGTGAAGAATTTTTAGATTTTAACTACGAAAAACTTACATTTGAAGATATAGAGGTAAGAAGATATAACGAAATTATTGAAACACTGCCTTTAATGTCTGAAAAGAGACTCGTAATAATTGATGATTGTGATTTAAGTAGAGATTCTATCAAGAAAAATGAAAAATTATTAAATGAAATGCAAAAATCCTTTGACGACTTCAATGATAACACCTATCTTTTTTTAATATCCTATGGAAATAATGTTTTTAAGGGGAAGTTTTTAAAATCTATTTTTAAGAATGGAGATGTTTATAACTTAACAAGATTGGACACAAAAAAATTTAAGAGTTTTATTGCTAAATTTTTCTTAGGGTATGGGATAAAATTAGATGTAAAATCAGTAAATCTAATTTCTGAAAGACTTAGATATCTAGATAGAGATGCGACCAAAACACTATATGAAGTACAAAATGAGTTATCGAAATTAGCGAGTAATATCAAAAATAAGCAACCAAGTTTTGGAGAAATCGAAGAAAGTATAATTGACACATTTGAAGAAAAATTATTTGGAATGCTAGATTTTATGAGTGAAAAAAATGCTAAAAAAGCAATAGAAGCATATCAAACCATGCAGAGTCAAGATGATGATATGATATTTTATATGATAATTCGTCAGATACGAAATATGATTTGTGTCAAAGATGTTACTACAAAAAGGGTTAATTTTCAAACAGGACAGTCTTATTGTAAATTAAAATCTTTTGAATATAATAAGCTTGTAAAATTTGTAGACAAATTTAGCATGGAAGATTTATTAAAAATTCATAGAATATGTTTTGATAAAGAGATAGAGAAGAAAACTAAAAGGATTAAAATAGATAATATTATAGAAAGAATAATATTAGAGTTTTGTTTAGAAGGAGTGAAATAATGGGATTAAACTTTGCGATATATTCATTGATTATCGT
Organism: Helcococcus sp. SA-HE-C1; assembly: GCF_985670335.1. Taxonomy (NCBI): domain Bacteria; kingdom Bacillati; phylum Bacillota; class Tissierellia; order Tissierellales; family Peptoniphilaceae; genus Helcococcus; species Helcococcus sp. SA-HE-C1. The sequence continues at coordinate 1,209,023 of NZ_OZ484652.1, read as the reverse complement.
ATTGATAGCTGTGGGGGTATCTATTGCATTTATTTACTACAGGATAAATAAAATTGTCAATAAAGATTTCATTTCAAATGAGATGGAAGAACAAGTTGATAAGTCAAATATATCAGAAGAAAAAGTGAGTGTGATTGAAAAAGACTACCGACAATTGATAAAAGATGATTTTAAGGATACAAATATTGAGAAAATAAAAAATATTGCAAAAAGTAATTTACAAAATATTTTTAGGAGCATAGAAGAAAAAGATATCTCTAAATTACAGGGTGTAAGTAGTCTGATAGAAACAAAGATTAAAAATTTACTATCAGCTCAAGAAAGACTTAATTTGAATGAATTTTTTAAGGAAATTAAATTCCATGAAACTGTTATTGCTGATTATCAAAGAAAATCAGGATATATAAGTATAGTTTTTCGTATTAACCTAGAATATAAACACTACATTCGAAAAGGGAATGAAATAGTAAATGGCTCAAAAGAAATTTATCAACTAGATATTTATGAGGTGGCATTGGCATATATAACAGATCTTAGTGAATTAGATAGAGAAACTAAAAAGACGGAGATATTTGGTGTAAAATGCCCGAATTGTTTTGCTTCGATAAACAGTATTGGTCAGAAGTGTTGCGAGAATTGCGAAAAAGATTTAAGTGAAACAAATATTGTGGACTGGATTTTTATTGATTTTAATAGAATGTAAAGAAAAAACGAGAGATGCAATAAAACATCTCTCGCTTTATATAAGTTTTCTTAAAATAAAAACCAAAAATTTTATGCGAATTTTTTGGTATATTTTCTAATTAAGCGTTAGCTTCATTTAATTGAGTTTGTAATCTGCTTAATCTTCTTGAAGCAGCATTTTTGTGTAAAACATTTTTTGAAGCAGCTTTCTTTAATTTTTTGTCTAAAACTTTTAATAAATCACTTGCTTCGTCTAATCTATTATCTTCAATAGCTGATTCGAATTTTTTTGTAAGTGTCTTTAACTCACTTTTTTTACTTTTGTTTCTTAATGTTTGTTTTCTAGTAACATCAATTCTTTTAATTGCTGATTTTATATTTGCCATGAAATTCACCTCCCGTACAATAAATATCTAAATAACATCAATAAGTATATCAAACTATTTATTGTAAATCAAGTAAAAATTATATAGATTTATATATTTTACTCTTTATGATTATATCTTATAATGTTATAATAGTAATATTGCAAACTGCAAACAGAAAGAGGTAAATATGTCTGAAGAATTTAATGAAATAAATTTAAGTGAAGAGAGCGAAAAAATTGAAAAAAAGGTAAAAAAAACAAAAGAGGATAATGTGTTCTTTGAATGGGTGAAATCAATATTTATTGCTGTTGTGTTAGCTATACTAATAAAAACATTTATAGCTGAACCTACGAAAATAGAAGGAAATTCTATGATTCAAACGCTGCATGATGACGACAGAGTAATAATTAATAAAATAGTAATGAAATTTAAACCATTAAAAAGAAAAGATATTGTTGTTATGAAATATGATAACAACAGCGACTATATTAAACGTATTGTAGGATTGCCGGGCGAATACATTCAATTAATAGATGGTAAAGTATATATAAATGGAAAAGTTTACGAAGAGGCATATATTAGTGGAGATTACACACAAGCGATAAATGGATTTGAATGGAAATTAGGTAAAAATGAATACTTCTTAATGGGAGATAATAGAAATCCTAATGGGAGTACAGATTCAAGAGTTTTTGGACCTGTAAACTTAGATAGAATAAAGGGGGTAGCAAGCTTTAGATTCTATCCTTTCGATAGTAGATTTGGCTTGATCAAGTAAAGTGGACGATAGATTAAAACAAAAAAGAATAATTAGAAAAAAAAAGAAAAGATATAAATATTTTAATTCAACTAAAATATTTATATTGGTCGCAATAATAGGAGTGTTATTAGTTTTTATGATAGACAAATTTGTCATTTCGGTCATAACAGTAGAAGGCGATTCAATGAAAAACACCCTAATTGAAAATGATAAAATTTTAGTTAAAAAAATAGGTATAAAAACTTCGAATATAAATGTGGAAGACATTGTATACTTTAAAGGAGTAGACGAAAGATACTATCTAAAGAGAATTATTGCTGTACCAGGAGATGTTGTAGAAATAGTGAATGACAAGGTGATAGTAAATGGTGTTCAAAAAAACGAAGAATATACAAATGGCAAAAAGACAGAATTTTATTCTCAAAATAAATGGTTTATAAAAGAAAATCAATATTTTGTACTGGGAGATAATAGAGATAAAAATTCTTCGAAAGATTCAAGAATATTTGGAACGATAAGAATAGATCAAATTAAAGGGAAAGTGATACATAACTTTAATTCAGAAAGGTAAATATGAGACGTAAAAAAGAAGATATAAGAAATTTTTCAATAATAGCACACATAGATCATGGTAAATCGACTCTTGCCGACAGATTAATTGAAGAAACAGGTGCTGTGACTATGCGAGAAATGAGTGATAGACTACTCGATGACATGGATTTGGAAAGAGAGCGTGGTATCACAATTAAATTGAAAGCTATAAAAATTTATTATGACGCAAAAGACGGAAAAAGATACAATCTAAATTTGATAGATACCCCTGGACACGTCGACTTCAATTATGAAGTATCGAGATCTTTACAAGCATGTGAAGGAGCCCTACTCATAGTAGATGCTACACAAGGCGTTGAAGCACAAACCTTAGCTAATACATATTTAGCAATAGAGCAGGATCTGGAAATTATTCCGGTGATTAATAAAATTGATTTACCTTCAGCTAGAATAGAAGAAGTAAAAGAAGAGATTGAAGAAATATTAGGTTTTGACACAGAAGGCATCCCATGTATTTCTGCCAGAGATGGATTAAATATTGGAGATGTTTTAGAATCAATTGTTAAAAATATTCCAGCACCTGAGGGGGATGACGAAGCTCCACTAAAGGCATTAATTTTTGATTCTTACTACGACTCTTATAGAGGGGTTGTAATGTATGTAAGAGTAGTTGAGGGAAAAATATATCCGGGAATGGAAATTAAAATGATGTCAACTGGAGCAAAATTTGAAGTTACAGAAGTTGGATACTCTATAAAGGGTGAAGTGAAGACTGATGAAATTAATTCCGGTGATGTAGGATATGTAGTTGCATCAATTAAAAATATCAAACAAGCTAGAGTTGGTGACACTATAACTGGTCTACAAAATCCCGCAAAAGAAGCATTGCCCGGCTATAAAAAGGCGACACCAATGGTATATTCTGGATTATACCCAGCAGAGGGCGAATCTTATAACAATATAAGGGATGCACTTGAAAAGTTGAAAGTAAATGATGCGTCACTTGATTTTGAAGCGGAAACATCGGCTGCTTTAGGATACGGTTTTAGAACGGGATTTTTAGGTCTTTTGCATATGGAAATTATTCAAGAAAGACTAGATAGAGAATTTGATTTGGATATTATAGCAACAGCACCTTCCGTAATTTATAAAGTTCATATGAATGATGGTGAAGTGAGAGATATACAAAATCCTACTGACTTTCCTGAACAAACAAAAATCAATTATGTTGAAGAACCTATGGTTACAGCTTCAATTATGGTGCCAGAAACATATATTGGTGCAATCATGGAACTTTGTCAAGACAGAAGAGGTGAGTTTGTCGATATGCAATATTTAGATAAAAATCGAGTTACCATCACATACACACTACCACTTAACGAAGTAATTTACGATTTCTTTGATGCATTAAAATCAAAGACAAGAGGTTACGCTTCATTTGATTATGAATTTAAGGAATATGTAAAGTCGGATTTAGTAAAATTGGATATTTTATTGAATGGAGAATCTGTAGATGCTCTTTCTATAATAGTTCATGAAAAGAAGGCTTATGAAAGAGGAAGAAAAATAGCAAGCAAGCTTAAAGATGAAATTCCAAAACATCAATTTGCTATACCGGTTCAAGCAGCTATTGGTCAAAAAGTTATTGCTAGAGAAACAGTTAGAGCCTTTAGAAAAGACGTTATAGCAAAATGTTATGGTGGAGATATTTCTAGAAAAAGAAAACTTCTTGAAAAGCAAAAAGAAGGTAAAAAACGTATGCGTTCAGTTGGTACGGTGCAGGTGCCGCAAGATGCTTTCCTTGCTGTACTCAAATATGATGAAGGCGATGAAAAATAAAATTGCTTAAACATAGGAGTTATTATGAGACGAATCGGATTGTATATTCATATTCCGTTTAGAATTTATAAACATAATGTTAGAAATTCATTATCTTTTTATAACAAGGATTTCTGCATTAAAAAATATTTTGACAATTTAAAAAAAGAACTACTACTTAGAGTAAAAGATGATTTTTTAATAGATTCTATTTATGTGGGAGGAGGAAATCCTTCTGCCGTAGGCTCTGATTTTATAACGGATTTAATGAACTTCATTAACCGTATATATAATGTAGAACCAGCGTGTGAAAAAACGATTGAAATAAATCCGATAATACCAGATTTTAGAATCGATGATTATGTAGCGGCAGGGTTTAATAGGTATTCATTAAAAGTTTACACTGTAAATAAGCAAGGAATAAAAAATTTACAATTAGATCATACCGATAAAGATATAAAGAGAATTACAAAATTACTGAAAAGGTTTGGGATAACAAATATAAATGCAGATATGTTTTTGCTTTATCCTGATCAAAACTTAGAAATGTTGAAAAATGATCTAGATGAAGTAAAAAAATTTAATTTCCCACATATTTCTTACTATTCATGCAGAAATGATGAAGACATAGATGTCATATATCATTCAAAAGATGAAATAGAAGCAATGGAAAACTTAGAAGCAGATATGCTAGAAATGATTCAAAAAGAATTAGAAAATTCAGGATACAATCAGTACGAAATAAATCATTTTGTAAAAGGGGATAAAAAATCATATCATAATCAAAAATACTGGAATCTTAAAGAATATATGGGTGTAGGTCTTGGAGCTAGTGGACTAATAGGAAATAGACTATATAAAAACCATATTGACTTTGAGAAATATTTTAATGCGATAAGTAAAAATGAAAAGCCGATACTTGAAAAAGAAGAGTTAAGCAATGAAGAAATGGAAAAAAATTATATAATTTCCAAAATGGGCTTACGAGATGGGGTTAATATTGACTTTGTTAATAGAAGATTTTCAATAGATTTTCTAAAAAAATATGAAAAAACATTGAAAAAATATTATGAAGACGGAGTTATTGAAAGAAAGGGAAACAGAATAAGATTTACTGATTCTGGAATTTATCAATCTAATAGATTTTTCGTAGATATAGTGTGATGAAATTTTAATATAATTTTAATAAAAGCAACTGGTTTAAAACTAGTTGCTTTTTTGATAAAAATAGTTATAGAATATTAATAATTCTGGCTATAAATTAAAAAAAAATAAATCAATAATTCGTAAAAATTTTGTGAATTATTTTGAAAGTATTGAAAATATCAGCTTTATAAAAATTTAATATTATACTTGACAAAAAATAAAAATGCCCTTATAATAGTATTAGCACTCAAAGGAGTCGAGTGACAACAAAAAGTAAAAGAATAAAAATTAAGATAAAATTTAATTTCTTAATTAAATAAAATGAATAAAGGAGTCAGTATGGATGATAGAAAAATTAAAATATTAAATTCAATAATCAAGTCATACATTGACTCAAAAGAGCCAGTTGGTTCAAGGTCGCTATCTAAAAATCCTAATATTGGAATTAGTGCGGCGACTATTAGAAATGAAATGAGTGATCTAGAAGATTTGGGATATTTGAAAAAACTACACACATCTTCTGGTAGAGTGCCATCAAATTCAGGATATAGACATTATGTTGATTCATTATTGTCTAATGAGATTCCTTTTGAAAGAGGTCCGCAAAGATTATTTAATATGCAGGAGCTTAAAGAGTCCAACGAATTTGATAATATTATCCGAAATGCAACAAAGATGTTAGCGGCAATCACAAATTATACATCATTTGCAATGCTACCTAAACAAAGTAGCATATATTTGAAATATATTAATATCGTTTTTCTAAGTCCAAAGGATTTAGTTATCATTTATATCTTTAATTCTAAAGAGGTTATAAATGACACGATAAGGCTTAAATCACCTGTTGACAAAAATACTATTGACTTAATAAATAGTCTATTAAACTCAACATTGATAGACTTAACTCATAAAGATATTATAAATATGCTACAAACAGATATTTATGAAGTATTAAGTATGAAGCATAATATATTAAATGAGATAATACCGATTATTTCAAAAACAATTAAAACCAATTCAAATGCAAGAATTATATTTGAAGGTGTAGGAAATGTATTTGTATATAACGATGAAAGTGTTGTTGGTAATCAGGAGATTGTAAATAAATTAAAAAATGAAAATGTTTTTATGAATCTATTATCACGTGACATGTTGACAGATTTACAGATATTTATTGGAGATGAAATTGGAATTGAATATTTTGAAGGATTTAGTATTATTACAGTTATATTTAGAAACTCTCAAGGGATTAAAGGTAAGATTGGCGTACTAGGCCCAAATAGCATGAAATATGACAAAATTATTTCGGATATCATATTAGTCAACAAATATATCAATGGTCATATAGAAAGAAGGTAGTCATGGCAGAAGAAAATTTAGATGAAAAAATAAAAGATGAGAAAGTAGAAGAAGAAATTCTCGAAGAAGCAGATGAAAAAGTAGAAAAAGAAGAGAATAGAGATAACGAAGTAAATCAGGAAATAGAGAAATTAAAAAATTCTCTAACTAGATTGCAGGCTGATTTTGCAAATTATAAAAGAAGAAATGAAAAAGAGAAACAAGATATATACAAATATGCATCAGAAAGCTTAATAATTAAGTTATTAAATATAAGTGATAATTTTGATAGAGCACTTAAAGATGTTGAAGAAGAAAACTCATTTGTTGAAGGTATAAAAATGATTAAAGATGAACTAGACTCTGTATTAGAAAAAGAAGGAGTTGAAGAAATAAAATCAGATAATACTCAATTTGATGCGAATTTACATCACGCAGTTTTTGCAGAAGAAAGTGATGATGTTGAAGAAAATCACATTCTAGAGACATTCCAAAAAGGATATAAGTTAAAAGATAAAGTGATAAGACCGGCTATGGTAAAGGTTTCAAAATAAATTTAAGATAGATAGATAAAATTAAGTAAAATAAAGAAATAAGGAGATATATAATGGGTAAAATTATTGGTATAGATTTAGGTACAACAAACTCAGCAGTAGCAGTTATGGAAGGTGGACAAGCAACTATAATCCCTAATGCTGAAGGTAATAGAACAACTCCATCAGTTGTTGCGTTTACAAAAGATGGCGAAAGATTAGTTGGTGAAACAGCTAAAAGACAAGCGATCATGAATCCAGCAAAAACTATTGCGTCTATTAAAAGAGAAATGGGTACAGATTATAAAGTAAATATTGATGATAAATCATATTCACCAGAGGAAATTTCTGCAATGACATTGCAAAAAATTAAAGCTGATGCAGAAGCATATTTAGGAGAAACAGTAACAGAGGCTGTAATTACTGTGCCTGCTTACTTTACAAATGAACAAAGACAAGCAACTAAAGATGCTGGTAAAATAGCTGGTTTAGAAGTAAAAAGAATTGTTAACGAACCAACAGCAGCAGCATTATCATATGGTATGCAAAAAGAAAATGAAGACAAGAAAATAATGGTATTTGACTTAGGTGGTGGTACTTTTGATGTTTCTATATTAGAAGTTGCTGACGGAGTTATTGATGTAATGGCTACAAGAGGTAATAACAGACTTGGTGGTGATGACTTTGATGAAAGATTAATGAAATACATTAATGAAGAATTCAAAAAAGAAAATGGAGTGGATTTACTTGCGGATCAAACATCAGCACAAAGATTAAAAGATGCAGCAGAAAAAGCTAAAAAAGAATTATCATCTGCAATGAATGCTCAAATCAATCTTCCATTTATAACAGCAGTAAATGGACAACCAGCTCACCTAAATATGGACATTTCAAGAACAAAATTTGAAAGTTTAATTGAAGATTTAATTGAAGAAACATTGATACCAGTTAAGGATGCGTTAAAAGATGCTGGATTATCAGCGTCAGAAGTAGATAAAGTTCTTTTAGTTGGTGGTTCAACAAGAGTTCCAGCAGTTGCAGAGGCAGTTAAAAAGTTAACTGGTAAAGCACCTCAAAAAGATATAAATCCAGACGAAGCTGTAGCTTTAGGTGCAGCGGTACAAGGTGCTATTCTTTCAGGTGATGTAAATGATTTATTACTATTGGATGTTACTCCGCTATCATTAGGTATTGAAACTATGGGTAATGTTACAACAGTATTGATTGAAAGAAATACTACAATTCCTACAAAGAAATCACAAATATTTACAACAGCAGCAGATAATCAAACTTCAGTAGATATTAAAGTGTTGCAAGGTGAAAGGCAAATGTCAGCTGATAATACAATGATTGGTAATTTCCAATTAACAGATATTCCAGCAGCACCAAGAGGAGTACCTCAAATAGAAGTAACATTTGATATTGATGCAAATGGTATTGTAAATGTATCTGCGAAAGATTTAGGTACAGGCAAAGAACAAAAAATCACAATAACAGCATCAGCTAATTTATCAGAAGATGAAATCAACCAAAGAGTTAAAGATGCTGAAGCTCACGCTGAAGAAGATAAGAAGAGAAAAGAACTTATCGAAGCAAAAAATCAAGGTGAAAGTATCGTTTACCAAATTGAAAAAACATTAAAAGATCTTGATGGCAAGATTGGTGATGAAGAAAAATCAGCAATTGAAAGCAAAAAAGATGAATTAAAATCAGTTTTAGACTCAGAAAATGTTGAGGAAATTAAAGCTAAAACAAATGCTTTAACTCAAGAATTACACAAAATGAGTGAAAAACTATATGCAGATACAGGTCAACAAAATCCTCAAGATCAAGCACAACAAGATGATGTTGTAGATGCTGACTATGAAGTAGTTGACGATGAAGAAAAAGACAATTAAAATATAAATATATAAATATATAAATATATAAATAGGGGAGCAATCTCCCCTTTTTAATTGAGATTAAGGTGGTAAAATGGACAATCCTTATAAAGTGTTAGGCGTTGACCAAAACGCATCGGCACAAGAAATAAAAAAAGCATATAGAAAATTAGCTAAAAAATATCATCCAGATTTAAATGGAGGAGATGAAGAAGCACAAGAGAAACTTAAAGAGATAAATCAAGCATTTTCAATAATTGGAGATGAAGAAAATAGAGCGAAATATGACAGATATGGAGATGCTGCGTTTGATCCAAATGCAGGATTTTCAGGATTCTCAGGTAATATGGGAGATATATTCTCAGACTTATTCTCAGACTTCTTTAGTGGAGGCCGTAGTCGTTCATATAGAGAAGATCCAAATGCTCCAAAGCGTGGTGAAGATATTCAGCTTAGAGTAAATATATCATTTAGAGAATCGGTGATAGGTGTTGAAAAAGAAGTAGAATTTAAGCGATATAAAACCTGTAGTACTTGTGATGGTGATGGAGCAAAACCGGGAAAAGAAAAGAAAAAATGTTCTAAGTGTAGAGGTTCAGGTAAAGTTACAACTACACAAAATACGCCATTTGGACAATTTTCTTCTGTGCACACTTGTCCAAATTGTAATGGTTCAGGTGTGGAGTTTGAGGAAAAATGTGAAACTTGCCATGGAGAAGGTAGAACGGTAAAAACTTCAAAAATAAAAGTAAAGATTCCTTCAGGAATATCAAGCGGTGATATAATTCCTGTTAGAGGTCAAGGTCATGATGGTAAAAATGGTGGGCAATCAGGAGATGTATATATCGTTGTTGATGTTCAGGAACATGAAATATTTAAGAGATATGATAATGATATATTTTATGAATTGCCAATATCTTACGCCACTGCGGCTTTAGGAAATGACATTGAAATACCAACATTAGAAGGTAAGAGAGATTTTCATATTCCAGCAGGTACACAAAATGACGATAGATTTAAGTTAAAAGGCGAAGGTATGCAAGACGTAAGGTCTGGTCGTAAAGGTGATTTATATTTTGATGTAAAAATTGTTGTCCCTAAAAAATTAACACACGAACAAAAAACAAAATTAAAAGAATATGCAGAGATTTCTGGAGAAGATGTAAAAACGGAAAAGGGATTTTTTGAAAAAATAAAAGATTGGTTTGAATAATTCATATATGAATTACTTAGTTATTGTTTTTATATATATTTTTTATACAAAATATTTTGAAAGAATAACACCTAATGTCTTATTGAATTAGGTATTTTAGAAAAACTGATTTAGAGAGTATTTAACGGGCAAGATAAACGGCTGTGAGAATTTTAACTCACAGCCGATTTTGCTACATATCTTTAATCAATGATTTTATATGATTTCTTTCATCTTCTGTTAAATTGTATTTATTAAAAAGTTGCATCTCTATTTCATTTGCTTTACATTTAAGTTCGCAAACACCTTTAAACTTATTTTTTTTTCTAGATATTTCATCTACAAAACTTTGTTTCCCAATAATTTCAATAGATTTTGCAAATAAAAAATGATCAAAGATTACCAATCATAAAACGTGAAGAATTAATCGAGAATATAAATAGCCAGATTGATGTTGAAGAATTATAAAATAATTTAAACACTCTAATAGTACAAGAGATATGAAAACGTTCACTCTTTTTTTACACAACGAAAACAACTGTTATATTGTTATTTTTATATTTTTATTTTTGTTTTTGGAAAATATTTTCTTTCCATAAATATTGTGATATAATATTTATGAAATTATTTTATTGAAGATTTAAGTACACGTTAAAGGAGCTGTGAAATAAAAAATAAATTAAAAAACATATAATTTTTGCATTGATGTTCTCTTCAGTATTTACGTTAATACATATGCAAAAGCTGATGAGAATTTATTAGATATAAATTCAAATTCTTATAGTAATAAAATCTCTTTAGAGATTGAAAATCTTTCAGTTGGAGAATCTGAAAGTAAAAAAATTATACTATCTGACGGTAGTACCGGCTCTATAACCGTAAAAAAATATCTGAACTTGAAGATGACAATAAAGAGGATAGAAATTTAATTACACCTTATGCTTCTTGGTCTGTTTGGCATACTAGAGATAAAGTTTCTAACGGAACTTATGAAGTATATAAAAGCAGGAGTTGCTAATGCAGGATTTAAAATTGATATTAGAAACTATAATATTACAAAAGTTTACGGTTAATGGCATTTTATCTTAATATCTTCTGTTTCAGATAATTTAACTTTAGATTCTAATAAACAAGCGACATATTTTATAAATTTTAATTTAGCTTTACCATGGGTAGGCGGTCCAAGTTGGACTGGAGGCGTTAGAGCCAGAATAGAAGGCACAAAACTTGTTATACATTGGAGGTAAGCCATGAAAAATACAATTATAGGATTCATTTTAATATTAATAATAATTATTTTAATAATCATTAATTTTAATAAAATAATTAATTGGATTAAGAAAATAATAAAATAAATATAAGTTTTATAGATTCTAAAAAATACTAATTGTCAAAATCATTAATAAAATAATTTTTATACTAAGAAACACGTAAAAAGAGTTATGGTTGATTTTACTGTAGGTCTAATTTGAATGAGTGTGATTTAATAATCTTTGAAATAAAGATTTAAGAACGTAAAATTTAAGTGTTTTATAATTTCTTATATAATACTTGTAGGTGAAAATTAAGTAATTATTTTGAAGGAAATCAAAATAAAAAACCAGGAATTAATCTGAACCCCAAAATCCGGAATACGGATTTTGGGGTTCAGATTATAACTGTTCTTTTTTTACATTTTCTTTACTAATCCTGCTTTATATCTTGTGACAAAAACTTCAATCGTGCCTAAAATAACAATACAGGCAAAAATATATTTAGCAGAAAATTTTATAGCTAAATAATACATAATAGAGCTAATTATTAGTGTCCTTACAACATCTAGTAAAGAAAAGGTTTTATTTTTTTTATCGCATATATCTATAATAGTTTTTATTATTAAAAACACAAATAAGATTATAAATATTAAATGTGATCTGTAAAAAACAGCTGGGTGTTCTACGTTAAAGTTACTTCTTATTTGAGAAAAAACAAGTATTGACATTACTGTAGATAGAGCACCTACTAAACCAGTTCTATATATTTTCATAATATTCTCCTTAAATGTATTATCTATCTATAGCAATTTCAACTGGTGGAAACGCCCATACAGTATATATCGCTATACCTTTACCAGACTCTATAGCTCCTATAATTTTCATAGCCATATCAGCAAAAAAAGCTGTTCCGAACATTCCTGTAATCACGCCACCAATAGTTCCTATATAGGAGCCTGAGGCTCTTTGTATAGTTACATTATTCTTCACGTTTTTTGTTATTTTTTTATTTATTTTTGAATTTTTTATAGCGATAATTCTATGAAGTTCTTCTAGATCAGAATTATTTAAATTATATCGTGTTATTAATTCTTTGTCACTAATATTCAATATTAATTTATCATTTTCATCAAAATCAAAATGCTTTCCTACTAAATTTATTAAATTTAAGGTTTCTTGTAGAATTTTTTGTACTTCACTTTCATTGTATTCAGATTTTTCTTCTTGAGCAAAAGTCATCCCCATTGAATTAAGGATTAAAAGAGTTACCATTATCAAGCATACTATTTTCTTTAACCTTTTTAATAAAATATACCTCTTTTTTTTATTAAGTTTTTTTGTATTATCATAATATTAAGTCACGACTTAATATCATTATAAATAATTCAATCTTTTATGTCAACGTTTTCTCTATACTAATTTATATCGCGATATATATGCTTATAGAGGTAGTTCGTAAGAACAAAAATCCATAAGAGTATATATTGTGTAAATAGAAAACAAAAGAAAACGTTGACATTGTTGAATAAAAAATTTATAATATTTTTAACAAAAAAATTTAGGAAGAAAAATGAAGATAAAAAACGAGTAGAATATCCAAAAGTTTTTAATATTATAGAAAGGGTAGAATAATGAAAAAAGAAACACAATATATATTAATTGTATCTTTTTCAATATTTTTATATTTTTTATTAAACTATTATAACTTTTCTTTGCAAAATACTGTACCGTTATTTATTATAATGTGTTCTAATATTTATTATAATAAATATCTGCAATATAGAAAAAATTCTTTATTATACTTGTTAATATCTATTTCAATTACATTAATATTAAATTTTCTTTTTATTTCAAAAGGCTTAGATTTTTTTAGTTTAAATAAGATTATTGATGGAATAATTGTGTCTGTAATTACTTTTTTCATATTAAAATATTTTATATATGAATAATAATATTAAAAAAACCTGGAAAGAATTATATAAAAAATTAAAAGATTATTCTTAATGATCTGAACCCGTAAACACGGAATAATTTAATAATATTTTAATCGGAATGTAATCTGTACATAACAGGGGACATTCCGTTTATTTTGATTTTTTTATGAAAAAACGTCAAAAAATACGTATAAATCACTAAAATTTTTTTGAATTATTATAATTTTTCAAAAAAAGGGGCTTGGGGAATTCCACAACAAGAAAAACATAAGAATGCTGTAGTATTTGTATAAAAAACCTTTGTATATACAAATACCGGTCTTGCCCAGATTTAAAAAAATTAAAGATTGTTTTAGGAATTTATGGTCTTTGTATATACAAACCGAATTATTATACAAGATTAAAAATAGACTATATCTATAATTTTTAGAAAGGGATAATTTATGAAAGAAGAAAAAATAAGAATAACTATTAACTATTTTCTTATTCAAATGTATTGACTAACATTAACAGAAAAGCTAAAATATGTTTAGGAGAATCAAATATCATAATCGGTAAAAGTAAAGTTAATTTTGAATTAGATTATGTAGGATCAAAAGCAGAAACAGTATCTATCACATGGGGACCTATCGTAAATAAAAAAATTAAATTAGTTGCCGGAAAAGTTTGGGCTAAAACAATAGGCAAAAAGTCGAGCATGGATATTTATTGTAATTTGACAACTAAACCATATTACATCGAGGGAAGTTATGATAACTACAGTGCTGCATATGAAGTTAAATAAGAGAATAATCTTATTAATTTTTATTATTATTTTTTTTTATATCTACTTTTTAGAAATAAAAAAATGGAAATTTACGTTAGCGAATTGACCTTTATATCTTGTTAAAAAACATTTAAAAATATAGTGTAAAATATAGTGTTTTTTCTTTTCCACTTTTATATATCTTTTAAATGTTTTAAAGGGTTAAAATGGAAATTTCACTTAATCACAGAAGAGTTATAAGAGCGAAATGTGCAATTATAAGCATAAAATGTGCAGTATAAGTAATTATTTTATTATTTCGAGTTTAATACTAATGATAGAACTCTTGATGTTCAAGTAGCACCTATGTTTGAATATATAGTTAATAAACTAACTGCTAATTTTATAGTATATGAATTAGCAGAATTTACAAGCCTTAAATCTACATATTCAAAAACCAATGTATCGAATTTTGGAACAATGGAAATGATTAGGAGAAAAAGAGTTTAAGATTGAACAATTTAGAAAATTGCTTGATATTCCTAAATCATATAGTACAAGTGCTATAAATAGAGCAGTTATTAAACCTATTGAAAAAGAATTACCACAATATTTCAATGGACTAAAGGTTAAATCAATAAAGAAAAATACACAAGGTACACCAGTAATAGCTTATAAGCTCACTTTGGAAAAACAGTTATCGGGAAATAAATTTATAAAAGTGAAATATAACAAAAAATATAAATCTAAAAATTTAGCTGATGAAGATAATCGAATGACTAAACAAGAACGATTAGATTTTGAAAATAAAAAAATAGATCAAAGGTTACCAATCATAAAACGTGAAGAAGTAATCGAAAATATAAATTGACAGATTGATGTTGAAAAATTATAAAAAAAATGAAGAGAGGAAATAACCTCCCTTCGTTTTTACATTATTTTTATAAAAATATTAAAAAATAAAATCCCTAACAAAACAACTAAAGGTGCCGAAAACACTATCAATTTAATACTACTTATAATTTCATCATCTTTAGAATTTTTTTTAATAATTAAATTATAAATTATTAAAAAAGATATATTTACGCTTAACAATATGGCTGTATAGGTTGGTACTATGTCTGTAAACTTGTCTCTGTTAATAATAATCCTAAAAATAAAAACTAAAACTAAAAATATATTAAAACTCAATAATGTTTTTTTTATATCTATATTTTCATTTCTGTTTTTTTTCATTAGTTTCTCCTAATATTAACAATAAGTTGAAGCGTAATTTGTACCTAATGTAAATAATAAAGCTACAGCTCCCAATCCTACAGGTCCTGCTCCTAATCCTTTTAATACTAAAGCAGATATTTGATTTAGTGACCAACCTGAATAAGTCATCAATAGTCCACAAACAAGTGAAACTGTTCTATCATTTGATTTAGAATATTGAGATGAGGCAGTAGCAGCTACTCTTAATTTGTTTGAAGATACTTTTGTTTCGCTATTTGATTTTTTTTGTAATTCCATTATCTTTATCATACTCAACTGATTTATTTGAATCTCTTAAAACACCAGACTCAATTTGACCTTTTGAATCATAAGAAAACTCATAAACTACATAATTATCAGAATTTACTTCAATAAATCCATTTATTGATTTGTCTTCATTTGAGTAATAGAACATTTTTGAACCTTCTAATACTTGATAAGTGTATTCGAAAGCATAGTCTTTACTTTGTATAGATTCGACTTCTCTCTTTATGTCAAAATTCCTGTTTGATAAATGTTTTTATTTCATTTACTGCATTTTCTTTCGTCACTATTTTTTTTGTTTTTACACTTATATATTATGATACTTTATCATCTATGTCAACGTTTTCTTCTTCACTATGTAATTTAAAGTAAATACACACTTATAGGATAGAGACTGAAGGTCAAAAATCCCTAAGTGTGTATTTACGCTCTCTTGAAGAGAGCTAGAAATTATTGTATGATATATTTACTAGAAAAAAGGAAGTGAAACGCCGTGGCTAATGTATATTCCAGACAGACAAAAATATCAAATGTAGTTGGCAGAAGTGATTACATTTCAAGCGAAAAAAGACAAGAATATATAGTCTTACACTCTAAGAATAGAGACTTTGATTGGAAGGACTATGTTGGCTTTGAAGATAAGAATAAACGTACAGATATGGCTAATAATTAAGCTAGGGAGCTGGTAATAGCTCTGCCCAATGATTTAGATGATGATACTAGATTAAGGACTGTTAGCGACTAATCTGCTAGGTTTTGATTGTGACTACGAATATGCTGTCCACTGGAATAAGTCACACACTAATTTACATATGCATCTGCTGTTTTCAGAAAGGGAAATAAACAAGGAGTTAAAACCTAAAATCTACAAAAGAGATATGTATGTTGATGAAACAACTGGAAAAACGTGTAAAAAAGACAATCCTAACGTAATTCTGAGAATTTAAAAAGGTGATATTCAAAAACAATGTATCGAATTTTGAAATAATGGAAATCTTTAGGAGAAAAAGAATTCAAAATTGAGCAATTTAGAAAATTATTAGATATATTAAAGTCCTATAATACAAGTTCTATAAATAGGCAAGTAATAACTCCTATTCAGAAAGAATTACCACAGTATTTTACTGGATTGAAAATTAAAGCAATAAAGAAAAATACACAAGGTACACCAGTAATAGCGTATAGATTTGTTTGGCAAAAACAACTTTCTAAAGTTCAATATATTCCTAACAAATATAATAAAAAATCTAAACCTAAATCATTAGATGATGAAGATAATAGAATGACTAAACTAGAGCGTTTAGACTTTGTAAATAGAAAAATGAAACAAAGATTACCAATAAATAAACATGATGAAGAATTTGAAGAAATAGAAAATATTGACGGCCAAGTTGATATGGAAGAATTGTAAAGAAAGAGGAAAATATGAGCAAAAAAAATCTTATAAAACTTACTATAGCTATATTAGGAGGAGCAACTTTAGGAAACTTGTTATTAAAAAAAATAAATCTATTAAATGTAGGATTTTTTTTAGTCGGATGTATTTTGTTAGGATTTTTGCTTAGTAGAGAATAAACGAATAAAAAAAAGACCCTGAGGTCTTTTTTTATTCTAAGTTCCACACTTTCATATAGTAATAATAAGCATCTTTACATATTCGATTATAGTCTATAAGCAAGTTCACAGAAACAGCTCCTGCACCTGCTGTTGAGGCTATACTAGCCCATGCTGCTGTAGATAAAGTTCCCCCAGTAAATATTGCACCTGCACCTGCTGCTGCTGCTGCAATAGCAGAAAGGGTAGTAACTCCTACTGAAGCTATTAATTTTTTCTCGATAGAATCAAGTTTATCAACTTCCTGTTTAAAACTATCTAAATAAAATCTATTTTTTGATGTTTCTGTAGTTTCGAAATACTCCCAATTAAATATATGTCTACCAGGTTTTATTAACACCCGTCATGTCCATTTTATCTACTCTGAATATGAAACTAATTATAAGGCTACTCCTAAAAGACATACAAGAGGGATTTATGGGTTACCCCCAAAAGACAGAGGTAAGGCTTGCAAAAAAGATATGCCACAAGCGATTTTACGTTGTAGGTAAGGTGATATTCAAAAACTATGTATCGAATATTAAAACAGTGGAAATCTTTAGGAGAAAAAGAATTCAAAATTGAGCAATTTAGAAAATTGCTTGATATTCCTAAATCTTATAATACAAGTGCTATAAATAGACAAGTCATTAAACCTATTCAAAAAGAATTGCCACAATATTTCAACTTGTTAAAAGTTAAAGCAATAAAGAAAAATGCTAAGGCGACACCGATTATTGCTTATAAATTTACCTGAGAGCCTCAAAAGTCAAGTAATCAACAATGGATTAATGGGAAATATAATAAAAAATCTAAAGCAAAAACTATGATTTACCACCTAAAGACAGTCTAGCTACTAAAGATAACAGAATGACTAAAGAAGAGCGAATGGCTTTTATTGAACGAAGATTTAGACAGCCGTTACCTATTTATGAAGATGAGGAAATAAAAAACATTGAAGTACAAATCGATGTTGAAGAATTGTAGATTTTTTATTATTCATATCGTATCTTAGAATAAGAATCATTGTTAATATGTAATAGGTTGTATATTAAATTAGGAAATTCAAATAAGAAAATGCAAAAAACACATATCTAGTATTTTAGCTTTATTGTTCATATTTAACTTTTTAATGCCAAGTGTATCTTTAGCAAAAAACTCTAAAGACAATTTAGAAAACCCTAGATGTGATCACTATGCTCCAGGACAGTCCTGTAACAAAAAGGAGGTTTTATGGAAAAAAAGAAAATTTTTTGGTACGCTATTCTTGCAATAGCTGGTTTTTTAACAGCGATATTTATACTATAACTTCATAAAAAAATATATATTACATATTAGTAATGATAAAAATGCAGGGAAATTTCTCTGCATTTTTTTAGCAAATACACAAAAGTAGTGAAGGGGAGTGCAATAATCTTAATATACGAATATACATGAAAAAGATTTTTTACCATGGCAAATTTATACTTAAGAGAAACGATTTTGAAAAATATTTCTGGACGCAGTAAATATATTTCAACAGAAAAAGAAATAAAAAAAAGAATACGAAAAAGAACTGAACTGAACCCGTAAACACGTACAAAATTTAATATTTATTTTATGCGGATTGTAGCCTGTATTCTATAGGAGACAATCCGTTTAATTTTTCTTTTATTCTTTCTTCGTTATACCATCTTATATATTCTTCAATTTCAAATTTCAAATGTTAATAACTTTTAAAATATTCTCCATAAAACATTTCTTGTTTCAGCAAGCCAAAGAAATTTTCCATCGGTGAATTATCTAAGCAATTTCCTTTTCTAGACATACTTTGCTTTATTCCTCTTTTCTCCAGTCTTTTACACCACGATTTGTTCTGGTAATGCAGACCTTGATCTGAGTGAATCACTAGTCCATTTAATATTCCAAACTTATCTAATGCATTATCTAACGATTCGTTTGTGAAGTCTGTAGTTGGATTTTTACTAATTGAACATGATATTATCTCTCCATTAAAAATGTCTAATATTGTTGAAAGATAAAGTTTTTCTTCTCCACCACTTAATCTAAATTCTGTAACATCTGTTAACCATATTTTATTTGGTTTATTTGCATAGAAATTTCTGTTTATTAGGTTTTCAGCTATTTTTCCTACTTCACCTTTGTATGAAGAATATTTTCTAGATTTATTTCTAAATTTTTTGCAAAGCAAATTTAGCTCCTTCATTATTCTTAAAACTTTCTTGTGATTAACTACAAGACCTTGCTCTTTTAGTTTGTTATATACTCTTCTGTATCCATATCTTAATTTATTTTTTGAAACAATATCTTTAATTTTTAATTTAATTTCTAAATCTTTATCTACAAAATTTTCTATTTTTCTTCCATTCGTAGAAAGAGCTTTTTGGTAATTCTGCAAATTTTAACCAAATAAAAATTTTCTGCAGCTTCTCTGTATGACAAATTATTTATTTGTCTATATTTTATTACAGAGAGCTTAAATTCTCCAGTATATTTATTGTTTGATTGTTTTTTTCTTAAACCATCTATTCCATTTGCATTAAACCAATTAATCCAATTTCTAACAGTACCAAAAGGAATATTATATTTTCTTGCTATTAACTCAATTCCTCCAGATTTTCCATTTAGATATTTCTTAACTACTTTAATTTTACATTCTAAACTATATTTTGACATGAAAAAACCCCTCCATCCGTGTCCGGATTTTGGGGTTCAGTTCATATTTTTAGGGCGTCCATTTATTTATTGCTTTTTTTATTTTTAGTATTATGTTAAAATCAAAAAGCAATAGAATTTAATTTAGAAAGAGAAAACATGAAAAAAATAATTACATATATAAATAAAAATAGAAAATTAATGTATATTTTTATATTTGCTATATTTTCAGCCATCACATTTGAAGTATTTAATAGACCATTTGGCGTGCCTACAAATATAAAAATTGATTTAGATGACAAAATTCCTTTTATTAAGGAGTTAATAATTGTCTATCACACATTTATGTTTATGCTGATTATTGTGGGATTTTTATTATATAGAGATAATAAAGAAAATTACAAAAAATATGTGGCGGCACTATTTTTGTCACAAATATCGGCATACGTAATATTTATATTTTTCCAAACGGATGTGCCTAGATATGATACAAAGCTTTTAGGAAATGATATATTTTCAAAAATAGTAGAATATACTTATAATATAGACAATCATTACTCGGGGGCTCCTTCTTTACATGTGTGCCATACTTTTATAGCTTCATTTTATTTATTGAAAAGTAAATTAAAAAAATCATATATTATACCTTTAATATTTTATTTAATGTTAGTGGCAGCAACAACTGTATTAGTAAAGCAACATGTTATTTTAGATGTTCCTGCGGGTATTTTACATGCTGTAGTAAATTATTTTGTTATTGCATGGATATTTAAGTTAAAAAATGATAATAAAAAATGAGTATTTAAAATATAAATAAAGGAGAATGCCTATTTATTCATAAATAAGTATTCTCCTAAAATATTGTATTAAAAATTATATTAAACATATAGTTTACATGAATTTATTTTATTCAAACTCATCAAATTTAATATTTATTATATTTTTTAAGCTAGATAATTTACATGCTAAATCTGAAAATGATATATGTTTATTTGTGTTTATTCTGTATACTTGAGTTGTATATAATTTCCCGTCTTCAGTTGATGTACTCATTCCAACAATATCAAATTTAGGATCAATAGCTCCAACTACTCTTTCTATTTCTTCCATATTTTCTTTACTGGATAAAAATTTTATAACAAATTTTTGAGTACCAGGAATCACTAAAATTCTCTTAAATAAAATTAGTACAATTAAAATTAAAAATCCACTTAAAATACCAATTTCATAATATCCCATACCAAAAGCAAGTCCGACAGCTGAAACACACCATATAGATGCTGCAGTTGTTAAACCAGTGACACTTCTTTTTGTAACAATAATCGTACCAGCACCTAAAAAACCTATTCCACTAACAACTTGAGCGATTAATCTTACAGCATCGATTTTAACATTTGAGTCTGGAGCAAAGACAGATACAAAGGCTATTGTATTTATTTGTATTAAAGATATTGTTGCAGCTCCCATACCTACCAAAATATGAGTTTTAAGTCCGGCACTTCGGTGACTTTTTTCTCTTTCAAATCCAATAAGACCAGAAAAAATAATTGATAGAATTAGTCTGATAAAAATTTCATTTATAGATAGTTCATTCATTGTAATCTCCATATTAAATACTTATAAAAACATTATACCATTTTAGATACTAATAACTAAAATATATTTTAAACTATTTGATTAAAATATATCTAGTATGCAATAACCACAAAACATAATAATTTAAAAAAAAAACAAAATATAAAATCATGATATAATAATGTTGAGAGCGTAAATTATATATAACAGTAAGAATTTATATTGTACTAAAAAATAGCTTCCACTAATTTTTTGAATATAATATATCAACTAAAATTTTAATTTTTTAAAGGAGTAGGAATGAAAAATAGTAAAAGGATAGCAATATTTGTGTTATCACTAGTAATTTTATCGAGTGGGAGTTTATTTGTAAGAAGTAAAAATGAAAGATACAATCAACGAGAAAAGATGACTTATAGCTATAATGAAGGTATTAAAACTCTAGATTTAAACGTAACAAAATAAGTATTTTTTTTACGTTCTTAAATCTATAAAGTATAAAATATAGGAGGAAATAAATTTGTTAAGAATATTAAGGTCAATATATAAAGCTAACAAATATATAACATTCATGATTATCTTTCAAATGTTTATAATGATTTTTTTAAACATACCTACGTACAATAAATTTAAGACAAAATATAATCGTCAAAAATTATTGGAAAATTCTTCTATTTCTAATTCATTTATATTTATGGGGAAATTTCCATATAAAGTAAAAATAAATAGAGAAATAAAAAGTAATGATGAAGATTTGGTAGCGGATAAGAAAAAAATATATGAATATTATAATAACAATAAAGATATGTTTAAGTCAATAACACCAAAGAAAAAATCGTTTTATGATGCTAATAATAATGATAATGGTGACGTATTGGTATTAGAAATTTTTGATAAAGAAAGTATTAATCTACTGAATAAATATACAAAAGATATCATAAATCTAAGAGAAAATTTTGATAAAAATCAAATTCCAGTTATTGTTCAGCAAAGATTTAGTAAAAGATTTATAAAAGATTCCATTGTTAAAATGAATCTTGGTGGAGAAGAAGTTAATTTTAAGGTTGTGGGATACTATGAAGGTGGAAATGCACCAATGTTAAATTTAGGAATAGTTTCAACCCGTGAATTTGCAGCAAGTGAATTACTAGGTGATATAGATAATATAAATCCAACATTTGTTACACTTGACAGAGATGAATTAAGAGAATTTAAGGTGTTTAACAGTATAGAAACTGGAGAAATCACAATATTATACTTTTCTGAAAAAGCTACAAATGAAGATGTAAAAAAACTTGAAAATTATGTAAAAGAAAATTCGCTAGGATACTATTCTTTATCGAAGCCTTTATTTGAAGCGCAAAAAGAGCAAGATAAAATATTTATACAAAACAATTTAAATCTTATCGCCTCATTTTTAGTAATTAATATATTTACATTAATTGCTATAGGTATTGTGAATAAACAAATATGGGAGAGAAGATTTAGTATTTACTATTTAAATGGGATGTCTAAAACCAATATTTATTGGATTTCATTTTTATATTATAGTTTAGTTGTAGCAGCAGCACTATTAATATACAATATAATAGCCGGATTTTTAAATATAGATTTCATAAAATATAAATTCATTTCTCAAAGTGAAATTTTATCAGATTTTATATTACGCGGGGAAAATGTTCTATATTTAAATGAATTAATAATACTAGTTGTTTTTTTAGTATCAGTTATTTCGATTATTGCATATCTACCATTAAGTAATATAAATAAAAGATATAGGAGAAAATTATGAGATTAATGTTAAAAGAATTTAAGAAAAATTTTAAAAAAAATATCTTATTTATTGTATCCTTAATTATAACTATTTGTTTATGTTTGATGTCAATATCTTCAAAAATGGTATCGGAAAATAGAAAAAATTTAATGTATAAAGATAATAGAAAATATATATTTAATAATAGTGAAAATATTGACGATATTAATAAATTATTAGGTAATGAAAAACTAAGATACTTTAATGTGTCTAGTGAGATTGAAAATTTAAATTATGATGAAAATGTAGGTATAAGGTCTGAATCAAGAATTTCAAATAAAATTCTTCTAGTAGATAAGTATAATTTTGTACCAATAAAAGGAAAAATCCCAACAGTAAATTCTACAGGTAATGTTATTGCAGTGCCAATGTTATATGCGATGATAAATGATATAAATATTGGGGATGATATAGAGTTTATGGGAGAAACTCTTAATGTGGTAGGTTTTACAGACCTGACGCTTGATGATTCTTTTGTAACTAATCTAGAGGTATTTAAAAAACTAAATTTAAAAGCTGAAAGAGTTACTATTGCTCCTTTAAAAGGACTTTCTAATAAGGAAGTAAAAGAACTTGTATCTAATGTTTCTAAAATTTTAGACCCTGAAAGTATTAAAGATGATATTCTTAAAGCGAAAGATACAAATAGCACGGCGATATATATGATATCTATAATTATGATATTGTCAACACTTTGCTTAATATTTATTTTTACGCATACATTAAATAGTAGGAAAAAGAAATATTTTATTTTTAGATTTAGTGGGATATCAAAAGGATATTTTTACAGTATGCTATTATTTGAGATTATATTGACATATATAACTTGCTTTATTATATCGATATTCTTATTTACTATATATGATACATTGATATTAAAAAGTATTTTTGAAATATCAAGATACGATTTAAGGATAAGCTCGATAATACAGATTTTTGTAGTATTCTTAGTAATATTACTAATTAGTATACTTATTAATTTGAAAAAATATTTTAAGAATTCTTTAGTAGATTCATATAAGAGAGGATAATATGTTAGTAGAAATAAAAGATTTAAATAAATATTATAATAAAAAAAGCGATAATAGCTTGCATGTATTAAAGGACATTAGTTTTAAATTAGAGAAAAATAAATTTGTATCTATGATGGGGACAAGTGGAGTAGGAAAGTCAACATTATTAAATATTATAGGTTGTATTGAAACTTATGATAGTGGAAAATATTATTTTAACGGTAAAGAAATTAAAAATATAGATGAAATAGACGAAAACGAAATAAGAGGAAAGCAAATAAGTTTTGTATACCAAGACTATATGCTAGTAGAGGAAGATACAGCAATAGATAATGTAAAAATTCCTTTATATTTTGATAAAAAATTTAAGAAACATGATATAAATAAAATGGCTATTGAAGCACTAAAACGTGTTGGATTGAGTGAGCATACCTTCGATAAAAAATGCTCAATGTTATCAGGAGGACAAAAGCAAAGAGTAGCAATAGCTAGAGCGATTGTAAATAACCCTTCTTTAATATTAGCAGATGAGCCAACAGGTGCGCTAGATGAAAAAACTTCTCAAGAAATATTAGAATTATTTAGAAGTTTGATAAGTGAAGATTTATCAATAATAATGGTAACACATGACAAAAATGTAGCAGAATTTTCAGATGAAATTTTTGTAATGGTTGATGGTAAATTTGTACAATCACATAAAAATGTATAGATTTAAGTTTAGATAATATACAAGGAGATTTCATGAAAAAATAGAAAGTATGTATAAAACAAAGGTTAAAAATATAGATGGTCTTTATGGGAGAGCATCTATGATTTTCCCTAACAAAAGGGATTTTGAAGTTTCAAGTCCTATGGCAGATGATATTTCTGGTACAAATCCTGAACAATTGTTAGTTTTAGCCTTTGTTACATGCTTAAATTCTACATATGAAGAGTATTAGATAAAATTATTTATTATATCTGAAAATATTTATATTATAAAAAATTGCAATTAAAAATTTTTTCATATGATATTATCAAGTATAATATAACAGACACGGATTCAGTTCAATTCCCTGCGTTTTATCATATTCTCTTCACTAACCATTTTTAAATTTTTCCAAAGATATACTTAGTATTAAAAAATCATATATAATTAATTAAACTAAAAGATAAGATATTAATTTTTTATTCAAACTCGTCAAATTTAACACTTATAATATTATTTAAAGATGGGAGTTTATATGCTAGTTCTAAAAATGAAGTGTTTCTTGTTGTATTTATTCTATATACATGAGTTGTATATAAATTTTGATTTTCAGTTAATGTGGTCATCCCTACTATATCAAATTTTGGATCAATAGATTTTATAGCTTCCTTTATTTCATACATAGTTTCTTTATTAGATAAAAATTTTATAACAAATTTTTGTGTACCAGGAATCACTAAGATTCTCTTAAATACTATTAATACAACTAGTATTAATAGTCCGCTTAAAATTCCAATTGCATAGTATCCCATACCAAAGGCAAGTCCAATAGTGGATACACACCATATAGATGCAGCAGTAGTTAAGCCGGTTACGCTTCTTTTTGTAACAATAATGGTACCAGCTTCCAAAAAACCTATCCCACTAACAACTTGAGCAATCAATCTAACAGCATCAATTTTTACATTTGAATCTGGATTAAACATAGTGCAAAAGATATCGTATCCATTTGGATTAGAGAAATCGTTGCGGCTCCCATGCCTACTAAAATATGAGTTTTTAACCCTGCACTTCTATGACTTTTCTCTCTTTCTAAGCCTATTAGACCAGAAAAAACTATTGAACAGATTAGTCTTATAAAAATTTCATTTGTAGATAGTTTATCCATTGCAAACCTCCTCTTAAATATGTGTTTATTATTATATCATTTTATGATAAAAAATATTTTCTAATTTTTCATATTGAACGTAATGAGGTAAGATATTATAATTAAAGCGAAGAATTGGATTGAAGATATAGAGTATAAGAGATAGAAAGAATATCTTCACTATTTGTAAATTTATTTTCAGATAAGGATCTATACTCTAAAAAAGTTGACGTAAATAAATTTTGCATTTTAATCAGAAAAAAAGGAAGAAAAACGCTATAAACTAAATTCTTTGTCTTTATTGATGTCAAGTATTGCTTCTACTGAAAAAAAGGTAAGAGATGATTCTCGGTCTATGGTTCGACTATATATTCTCGTGTTATAATTATGATGATATAAATAGTAACGATGGATATTGATTTTGAGGAGATTTATAACAGAAAAATATAAATGAAGTAGATTTAGCAAAAGGAACATCTGAATAAAAAAAAATGATGATTATAGGAAATCGATTCCTAAATTAAAAAGTATCACCTAATACCCATATTTTAAGATGTATGTTCAATCGATTGAAAAAATCAGTTGTTGTTTCTGAAACAGAAGAGTAGATTAACATTATACTTGGTAGAGTTTAAGTCGAGTGAAAATGGATTGAAACTAATTTATATAGATAGCAAACTTGCAAAATAAATTTGTTGTACAAGAGAATGGTGTAATTATAACTACTAGTAAAGGTTTAATAAAGTTTGGGACATGTGACTTAAAAAGTTATCAAATTAAATAGTGTCGCAAGATGATATTCACAAAGAGGAAGACTTTCTGTTATCCCTCAAATTCCAGCGGTTGAGCCACCAGATGAAATACTAGCAGATAATCTTAAATACATAATTATTAATGAGGAAAAATTTATTATGATTCTCAAAAACTTTACATAAATAAAATTAAAATAAAAATAGGAGGAAATTTTCAGATAAAATCAGTAAATTGAATTATTAAAAAAATTTTATGTGTATTAGATACAAGGTTTAACATATGTACATAAAATAAAATATAAAGGAGATAAATATGTACAACACTTTTGAAGAAATGACTAGTTTACAAAAAGTGACTAAAACACTAAGATTTAAGCTGATTCCAATAGGTAAGACACAAGATACCCTGGAAAATATCATTGAATCAGATTATAAAAGAGATAAGGCTTATCCTATAGTTAAAGGACTAATAGACAGAGCCTATAGAGATTTAATATCAGAAGGATTAAGCGAAAATAATATAAAAACAAGTGACGAGATATCTTTTGTTAATTATTATAATCAATTATCTAAATCTGGTGAAGATAGAAATGAATTAGATATTGAAAAAGAAAAAAATAAACTAATTAAAAATTTGGATAAGTTAGTTAATAAAGATAAGAATATTGAACATTTAGCAACAAAAAATTTTATAGATGTTATTATTGATTTATACGACTTAGATAAAGAAGAAACGGAAGCATTGCAACTATTTAAAGGATTTACAGTTTATTTTACCGGGTTCCATGAAAACAGAAAAAATATTTTTGATACAAAAGAAAATAAGTCAACATCAATTTACAATAGAATTGTAAATGACAATTTTAATATATTTATTAATTGTGTTAATTTAATTAATAATATAAGTCATAAGTTTGAAAAAATAATAAGTGATTCAAATTTTGAATTAAAAAAACAAGGAATAATTGGTTACGATGAAAATATCCTTAGTGATTATATTTCTATAAAAAACTACTATAAGTTTATAACTCAAGAAGGAATCGATAAATTTAATAATATTAGAGGGGTAATAAATTCTCGAATAAATCTTTATCAACAAAAAAATAAAGTTAAAATATCAAATTTACCAAAATTAATGAAACAAATATTATCAAATATAGGAGAGAAAAAAATAGTTGTACTTGAATCTGATGAAGAACTGCTTAAACTTCTAGAGAAAATCCATAAAAAGTATAAAGAGCTACCATCTCTTGAATTATTTGAAAAAGAAATCAATAATTTGAATGAAAAAGATTTAAACAGTGTATATGTAACTACAGAATTTATTAGACTTATTTCAACAAGAGAGTTTAAGGATCATGGATATATCTTATCAACAATTAGAGATAAATTATTTAAGAATGCATTAAGTAAAAGTATAAAGTTAACTAAAAAGAAACAAAAAGAAATTAACTCTCTACTAGGCATTACAGACAATGATCAGGAATTCAGAGATAAAGTTGTTTCTCTAAATTTTTTAATCGAAAACTTTAATGAAGAGTCAGAAAATGGTTTTAATTTTATTGAACGTATACAAGACTATTTTGAAAGGGAAAAAGATTTTTTTAAAGAATCCTATATAAAATTTGAAGATAAATTAAAAGAATTAGATGAAAATAATGTAAATAGTAGTGATAATATTCAAGTTTATAAGAGGATACTAGATTCTGTACAGTCATTACTTAGATTTACTAAAAACTTTAATAATGGGGATAATATTGATACTGATATTGAATTTTATGGAGCACTATTGGAATTTCAAGATGATATTTTTGAAAATACTAACTGGTTAAACTTAGTTAGAAACTATGTTACAAAAGTTAACTTTAGTAAAGACAATATAAAACTTAAATTTGATATACCTACTCTAGCAGATGGATGGAGTAAGAGTAAAGAAGACCAATATAAGACATTCATTTTTAAAAGAGAAGAAAAATATTATGTAGCAATTGGTACTGGTACAAAAATAGATTTTGATGAATTTTCTGAGTCAGAAGATAATTATGAAAAAATGGAATATTACTTATTACCAGGACCAAATAAGATGATACCCAAGTGTATGTTTGTAAATGAAGTTAAAAATCATTTTAAAAATAACGATACCGATTATTATTTAAGTAACGATAGCTATGAAACTCCTCTAAAAATAACTAGAGAACTATTTGATACTTTTAGAAAAGAATTCGAAGGTAAGAAAAAATTTCAAAAAGATTATTTACGAAAAACTGATGATTTTAAAGGTTATAGAAAAGCGTTAAATATTGCAATTGATGGATGTAAAGATTTTTTATCTAGTTATAAGTCTACAAAAGTATTTGACTACTCAAACCTACTACCAACTGAAAAATATAGTGATATTAGCGAATTTTATAGAGACATTGAGAACAGCTCAAGTTTAATGACTTTTAGAAATATAAATGCTAGAGAAATTGATAAATTAGTTGAAGGTGGAGACTTAATGTTATTCCAACTATATAACAAAGATTTTTCTAAATATAGTAAAGGAAAAGATAATCTTCATACAATGTATATAAAAACTTTATTCTCCGAAGAAAATATTAAAAAGGGTAATATGAGATTAGCTGGAAATGCTGAATTTTTCTTAAGGGAAAAAAGTATAAATGATCCTATTGTGCATAAAAAAGGAGAAAGATCCTGAGTAAAAACTATGTAGAAGATGGTGTTAAAAAGAGAGTACCAGACGAGATAATCCCTGAGATTAATAGACATATTAATGGTGATAATAGTAATATTAGCGAAGAAGCTAAAGAATTTCTTGATAATCCAAATATAGAAACCAAAGTACTTGAATATGATATAACAAAAAATAGGAGATTTACAGTAGATCAGTTTAGTTTTCATGTGCCAGTGATATTTAATTCTAAATCTAAAAACTCTGATATTAACAAAAAAGTAAGAGGTTTAGTTAAAGAATATGATTTTAATATAATAGGTTTAGATAGAGGTGAAAAAAACTTAATATATGCTATTGTAATTGATTCAAAAGGTAATATTATTGAACAGAAATCACTAAATATTATTAATAACGTTGACTATCATGATAAGTTAGATAAAAGAGAAAAAGACAGAAATAATGCTAGAAAGAGTTGGCAAAAAATTAATAGTATAAAAAATCTTAAAGAGGGATATGTCTCACAAGCAGTACATGAAGTTGTGAAATTAGCAATTCAGCATAATGCATTGATTTTTATGGAAAATCTGAATACTGGATTTAAGAGAACTAGGTTAAAATTTGAAAAACAAATATATCAAAAATTTGAAAATATGTTAGTTAATAAATTAAGCTTTCTAGTTGATAAAAATGTAGAAAATCATTGTAACTTGGGTGGTGTTTTGA
The DNA here is from genome assembly GCF_985670335.1 of Helcococcus sp. SA-HE-C1. Classification (NCBI taxonomy): domain Bacteria; kingdom Bacillati; phylum Bacillota; class Tissierellia; order Tissierellales; family Peptoniphilaceae; genus Helcococcus; species Helcococcus sp. SA-HE-C1. The sequence continues at coordinate 1,178,666 of NZ_OZ484652.1, read as the reverse complement.
ATGCATATCAACTATGTGATAGTACAGTAGAGCAAACGAATAATAACGGAATTGTGTTCTTTGTCCCAGCAGCATACACATCAAAGATTGATCCTAGTTCAGGATTTGCAAATACAATAAAATTTAATAGAAATATGAATTTAAATGGTATTAAAGAATTTATGTCCAATATCGATAAAATTGTTTACGATGAATCTCAGGGTACCTTTGTATATTCAATAGATTTGAAAAAATTTTCGACTATCTTTGAAACTAAAAAGAATAAATGGGAAATATCAACTCAAGGAATTAGAATCAAGGGCTACAGAAAGAATAATCATTATAAAAAGGATTATGTTGATATAAGCAAAAACTTAATGGATACTTTTTTAAAACAAAAAATTAATTACAAAAATGAAGATAATCTCAAAGAAACGATAATTAGTAATGATGAACTATTAAAAGCTTCTTTTTACACATTTAAGGATGCTTTATCACTAAGAAATTCAAAAAGAACAAATGATGAACTTGATGATTATATACTCTCTCCAGTTTCATTTAACGGTGAATTCTTTGATACTAGAAATAGTGACGGAAGTATACCATATGATTCAGATGCAAATGGTGCATACAATATTGCTTTGAAGGGATTGTATGCTATTAATAGATTTAGAAAAAATAGTGATGAATATATTTCAACATATATTACAAATTCTGAATGGCTAGATTATATGCAAAGTAGAAATAGATAGGGGACAAATACATGGAGTCAAATTTAATAAAAATTTCTAATTTAAATGATTTTATATTTTGTCCATTATCAATATATTTTCACGAGTTAATGACTGAAATTAACGGGATCTTATACAATAGTACAAAACAAATAAAAGGATTTAAAATTCATGAAAATGTAGATAAGAAAAAATATTCAAATTCTAAGGATGTAATTACATCCTTAGACATATACTCACAAAAACTAGGATTAACAGGAAAAATAGATATACTAGATGTAAAAAATAAAAAGTTAATAGAGAGAAAAAAGAAGATTTCAAAGATTTATGATGGCCAAGTATTTCAATTATATGCACAATATTACTGCTTATTAGAAGATTCGTATGAAATTGAGAAGTTAGAAATATATAGCTATGATGATAATGTTGTTTATAATATTAGACTTCCAGAGGATGATATTGATATGAAAAACAAGTTTTTTAATACTATTAAAAGTATACGAAAATTTAATATTGATAATTTCATCCAAGTTAGCAAAAGTAAATGTCAAACATGCGTCTATTCAAATATGTGTGATAGGAGTCTTGTATGATTAGTAAAAAGGACTTTAGAAAGAAGCAAATTATATACTGTTTCACAATAGCTGGAGAAAAATTTAGTGTAAAAAATGAAAATGTTATAATAAAAGATAAAGAAGGAAAGATTAAGTTTCAAACTAGTAGCTATAGACTATTTGCTATTTTCATAATAGGAAACTTCAGCATAACTTCAAACTTTATAAACCTAAGTAAAAAAGCAGGATTTGCAATAGTAATAATGAATTCCGGTTTTAAGGTGGTTGATTATCTTGGTTTTAGGATAAGGGGTAATACACTACTTGAAAAGAAGCAAATTGAATATGCTTCATTAGACATTGGAAAGTTTATAATAGAAGATAAAATTGAAAATCAAATTTCAATTCTGAAAAAACAAAGAAATAAAGATGAAGATTTTAAGAGAAAATTATTAGAAATAGAAAATATAAAAAAACAAATTATGTTCAGAAAATCTTAATAAACTTATGGGATATGAAGGATACTGTGCGAAACAATATTTTGGATTATTATATGGATCATTTGATTGGAAAGGTAGGAAGCCTAGGATTAAAGGAGATTACATAAATGCTTCTCTTGATATAGGTTATACAATATTATTTAATTATATTGAAGCGATATTAAATATTTATGGGTTTAATATATATCATGGTTTTCTACATACTTTATTCTATAAACGAAAATCATTAGTTTGTGACATGGTAGAACCATTCAGACCAATAATTGACTATCAGGTAAGAAAATCAATAAATTTAAATCAGATAAGAAAAAGTGATTTTAAGAAATTTAGAGGTCGATATATACTCAAATATGAACAAAACAAAAAATATGTAAAGATATTTAGTGAAGCAATTAATGAGTATAAAGAAGAAATATTCCTTTATATACAATCATTTTATAGAAGTTTTATGAAAGGGGAAGATGTTAAACGATATAAAAAGTTTAACATATAGATATGATTATTTTAAGTTATGATATTTCAGATGATAGATTAAGAACTCATTTTTCAAAATATTTGAAGAAATTTGGACATAGGATTCAGTACTCAGTTTTTGAGATAGATAATAGCAACAGAATACTCGAAAATATAATTACAGAAATACATAATAAATTTTGGAAGAGATTTTCACAATCAGATAGTGTTTTAATTTACAAAATTAGATGTGAAAATGATATAATAAAGTATGGGTTCCCTAGAAATGAAGATGAAGATATAATTATTATTTAATTGTAAAGCTTAGTCTTTACAAAAATTAAAGATTTCAGATGTTGAAAAATAGATATATAATTAATTATCAATATAAAAACAAAATAGGTTTGCAAATAGACGCTCTACAAAAATTGAAAATATTGAATTTAAGATGTAGAGTATCTAGAGAACCTCTATAATTTCTACTAATGTAGATACAAAAAAGTTAACAAATAAACAACTAATCTAGAGAACTTTATAATTTCTACTAATGTAAATCAACATAATTAGAAGTTCCACTATATTATCTAGAGAACCTTAATAATTTCTACTAATGTAGATGCTCATAGAGGTGAATTGTTGGAACAAATCTAGAGAACCTTAATAATTTCTACTAATGTAGATTAGATGCTCCATTTATTAAAATGGCAATCTAGAGAACCTTTATAATTTCTACTAATGTAGATAAGATACATCTATAAATGTACTCTTTATCTAGAGAACCTTTATAATTTCTACTAATGTAGATTTATTGATACAGTGCTGACATCATAAATAGCTGCCATCATATTTTGAGTTAGCCAAATATTTTCATCTTCATATCTAATTTCAATAGCTTCCTGGTCATCACCTTTAGCTGCAATAAAAGTCAAGTATTCAGCAGTAGATGATCTATTTTGAAGCTCATGTTTATCATGATTTTCGTTTTTGTTTTTATCAATTTCTTTACTCATAATTTCCTCCAAGTATAAATTTCATTCTACCTTTAAACACTGGAATACTAATCAAGAATATAATTACATAATGTATAAAAGAATTTATCATCATACTTTTGGTTATTGGTAATTGATGATAAGTTTGACCTATTATTTTAAAAGTGGTTAGTGTGCTTGTTATAAAATCTAGTGCCAACCATAGTGCAACTGATGATCCGATAAAAGTAATTATATAGCTTGAAATTTTACAGATTTTTGGTGGATTTTGATTTATAAAAACTAGAAATATCCCATAAATAATTACTATTGTAATTGAAAGACTAACTATTAAAAGTCAAGAGGTGAAACAAAGAAAATATAAGTAATGATATTGATAAAAAATGAATAAAAATAAGCATGAAAAAGCACCCTAAAGTTTAAGATTAAAAATAGGGTTAGTAAAGTTTTGGACTTTTAAATAGTAATTTTTCAAAAGAACCTGTAAATGATAAAGGTTATGCCCGAGAAAAGCTCGTCATTTACAGAACTTTTTTAAAAATTTGTAAACAGTTAATTAAAAATTAACTCTGCACTTGATAAGGTTCATTCTTAGTAAGGACAGCAAAAATAGTATGACAAAGCTTTCTAGCAACTGCATTGGTAGCAACTAAATGATGCTTGCCTTCACTGAGTTTTTTCTGATAATAATCAGAAAAAACTGGGTCACAAAATTCAGCTCTAAGAGCGGATTGAAAAAGAGCACGCCTTAAGTGAGGAGAACCTCTTTTACTCATATGATTGTAAGTAGATTCATATTCTCCAGACTGAGAAACGCTAGCATCCAAACCAGCATAAGCGACAAGTTTAGACGGATTAGAAAATCTTTTAATATCTCCAATCTCACCTAATATAGTAGCTGCATTAACAGAACCGATACCTGGAATAGTAGTAATTGGAGAATTAAGTTTTTCAAGTAAAACCTCAATTTCATTTTCAACATCAGATACCTGATTTTGAATAAAAGAAATTTGCTCAATAAGCATTTTGATTTGAAGACTAAACGAGTCCAAGCAGAAATTAATACCAAAAGAAGAAGCCTTTTTAGAAAGCTCATCAATCTTCTTAGAAGCATAGTTTTTCCTAGTAACAGACTCAAGAAAAGTATTCAAATCATCAGAACTAATATCCTCAAAATCAGAAGGAGTAGAGAAATGTGAAAGAATTTCCTTAGAAGTCTTCCCAAAAATATTACTAAAAGAAGAAGCATATTCAGGGAAAACTTGATCTAAAAGTGCAATAGTTTTTCTTTTAGAATCGCCAATTGAAGAAATGAGGAAGGACCTAAATCTGGAAAGATTTCTCAAAGACAAATAATCTTCATTAGAAAGTGAAGTCTCAACGAAATCTCCATATCTAAGAAGATCAGCTATTAAAAGAGAATCAATAATATCAGTTTTTCTCTTTCTGATTTCTATACCAGATTGCCAACCGTCAGTTTGGATTGGATTGATAACACGAACAGTGAAGTTCTTTTCAACAAGATATGAGTATAGAGATAACCAATAATGACCTGTAGCTTCCATACCAACTTCAAGTTCATTTTTGAAAGCTTGTAGTTTAAGGATTAAACTACAAGCACCCTCAATGGAATTTGAAAAAGAAAAAGCTTTAAAAATAACTTTTTTCTTGTCATCAACTAATGAAGCAACATGAGTATTTTTACCAATATCGATACCTAAATAAAACATTTGAAACCTCAAAAAAAAGTATTTTAGATAGACACCTCAAAATCTAATAACGTTACTGCCTTATGGTATATACGAAGTACCCTAAAAGGGTCAACATCTAACTTATTCGTAAACAGTTAAAAGATTAGAGGACTCACTCTTTCAAGTACGAGATTAAATCTCAAGGAGAAAACGAGTACACTCTACCTAATAACAATATTATACAGCAAACCTGAATAATATTTAGTCGAAAAAGGGTTATAGGTTACCTTTAACAGCCTAAATACATTATATAAGGGGAATAGCTAATTTGTTATCTAGTTTATCTTTTATGGATATATAAAATCCTAAACCTACAATTATAAAATCAATTAAAAATGCTGGAATTTTTACAGAGTAGGTAGAGATGAGATAGTAGAAACTATTCCAGAAAGGATCAATAAAATATAACCTGCAATAAAAATTCCCATAGAGTCTCCTAATAATAATGTTCAGGTCGATAGTTTTTAAGAAAATTTCTCTGACGAGTATTAACTTTAATTGTCTTATTAAAATTTCTCATTTTTCTAACTCAGAAATTTTTAGATTTAGTAAATTTATATCTACACCTAATTGTCCAGCAATTTCATTAACATAAACTTGATCATTAACATTATCGAGGACATCTTTATTACTAATTAATATAAGTGCTAGAAAACGTTAGCATAATCAATTTTGTATATTAAAATTATTATTAACATTATCATGTTAATTCAAAATAAAATAGGGAGAAGAAATGTTATCAATAAAATGAAAAGCCGCTAAATTATTATGTTTGGTGTTATTAATAAGTTTTATTTTTCTAAATATTCAAAGTGTATCTGAGGCAAGCAAGAATAATGAACTTATGTCTATCATCGTTTATCAAGATGAAGAAAGAATAATAACAACGGAAATACAAAAAAAATTATCTAATGATCAGAATTTTATAAATAAAACAAAAAGAGATTATCTTGAAAATTTAGGAGATACTTCACATTCATCTATGTTTTCATTGCATAGAAGATAGGTAACACAATTTTATGTAACAGCTGAACAGCCTCCAAGACCTACAAAAAAACTTATTTCAACAACACGATGGTATGCTTCTGATATTAAAAAAAGGTTAGCTGCAGAAAAACGTGGAGTAGAAATCCTTAAAAAGCTAGTACTTGGACTATAGTAAAGACTACGGCGACAATATTAGATATAATAGGAACAGGTGGATATGCTAGTCTAGGTAGAATAATTTTTAATGAATATACTAATTATATAACGCAAAAAAATCAAAATAAAAGTAGCTAACGGAATCATTAGTTATGATTACTAGGGGATAAATAAGATACATTGAGCAAGGATATATGAAATTCTATCTGAGGTCTGTAAATAATTTTGTGTATCAACCTAAATCCTGATATAAGGGTAAGGGTTGATACATTTTTTATGTATCAATTTTTGTCCATTCCTATAGGAATGGAGCTTTACTTAATTTTACACAATTTTAATAATCTGTCAAATTTTCATGAAAATTTGCAGGCGATTTTACTCATTTTTCTATTTGGATTTTTAAAACCTCCCCTCAAAAAATATTGATAATTGGGATAAGATTTGATCCCATCCACGAATTTTACTTGTCCATTTACTTGAAGCATCTACCATTGCCAGATACAAGCTTTTTTGTAGAGCATAGTCATTTGGAAATATGGTCTTGTTTTTTGTAACTTTTCTTAGTTGCCTATTGAAGTTTTCCATGGCATTTGTTGTATATATTAGTTTTCTTATTCCTTCTGGATATTTGAAATATGTTGATAATTCTGCCCAGTTGTTCTTCCAAGAGCTTACACACATTGGATATTTTTTACTCCATTTTTCTTCAAAGATTTCTAGATTTGTTAGGGCTAAGTCTTCGGTTGGTGCTTTGTATACTGCTTTCTTGACTACTATGTTGTTTTCTCTTACGTGATAGTGGATGGCGTCTAAAAAGACCATAGGATAGATTTTTCTAGTGGTCTATTTTGCCACGCTTCTATGGTTGGTAGTATTTTGTTGGTTATTTTACTTACCATTGTTTCTGATATTCCAAAACCATAGATATCTTTGATATGACTTGATATGTCTCTTGTTGTCATACCTTTCCCATACATTGATATTATCTGATTTTCTATGTTTGATATGTCTTTTTCGTATTTTCTTAATGCTTGTGGCTCAAATGAACCTTCTCTATCTCTTGGTATGTTTAAGTCTATATTTCCATAAGATGATCTAACTGTTTTTTTTCTTGTGCCGTTTCTAGTGTTTAAGGATAGTGGTTTTTCTCCATATTCATAGTTTAAATGCTCATCTAATTCTGTTTTTAAAAGTTTTTCCATTGTATCGCCTAGAAGGTCTTTTAAAGCTTCTTGAATATCTTGTGCGCTTTGAGGCTGATATTCTTCAATTAACATTTTTGCTATTTTGCTTCTTTTTGTTTCTGACCTTTTTTTTGCATAAAAATTCCTCCTAATTAGTTTTACTTACCCTAATCAGGAGGTTTCTATACGCAAAATTTTACACAGTCTCCTCTCGCTCAAAATATTTCTCCCGAATATTATATTATTTTCGAGAGAATTCTACTTACTTATTAATTTCTTTTTCTAGTTCTTGAAGAACTTTTATAATATCTTCAAAGCTTGGATATTCTCCATATATCATTTCTTCCATAGCATTATAATCTTTTCCTATTTCAGAAAATCGAAACTCTCTTGGGACTAACTTTAATCTACCATTTAATGCTTCTTCATACCTTGCCCACTTTCTAGGGTAGAATTTCATTTTGAATTCAGTCACTTTTTTTAATAAATCCTTGTCCTCCAAGGCTTTGTTTTTATAATCTGAATCTGCTATTTTATATAGGTCATAAAAGTGTCTTGCATACCTATGTGGCATAGGAGAAGATTCTGATCTATTCGCTTCGTGGTGAAGTATTGTTGCCTTTTCCCAAAAGGTTCTCTCTGCTGAGACTGTTCTTATATAAGTTTTTTCTTTAAATACATTTGGATATGTTTCACTAATTATTGGTGAAACTTCAACTCCAATTGCAGGTGTCCATGCTGCAAGACTTCCTATTTCAAGCCTTATATTTTGTGTTAAATAATTAGATTCAAAGATTTTAGGATATTTACATAGAATTGTTTGTGGGTATACTGTATCTATTGAAAATTCAAAACCAAAATCATTTAAATCTTCTTCTAAAACTTTTAAAAATTCATCTCTTAAAAATTCTTCTGTCTTTTCTTTAACTGCTTTGATGAATTTATCCTGTTTGGTATTTGACCTTTCAATCCATGGTTCTTTTTCTTCATAGCCTAATAATCGCCAATCTAAGATTAAATCTATATCTTCAGAAAATCTTTCAATGAGTCCAAAACATTTTGAAAGTGATGTGCCACCTTTAAAGGTAAAACATTCTTTCCATTTATTTTCATTAAATAGATAGTCTAAGATAAAAGTAACCCAATAGTCTTTTTCAATAACTGCTTCAGATATATTTGTCTTTCTTGCAGTATTGACTATTAAAACTCTCAAATCTTCTTTGTTTTCTATATAAAACTTATTCATCTTTAGCCTCGCAAATTTCCCTTATTACTTCATATATCCATGATGGAGCAGATTTTGACTCATTTATTAAATCTAATTTTTCTTTTTCACTTAAGTTTTCTCTTATTTTTTGTATAACTTGGTCATTGATATTTTCTTTGCCCAAAGACTTAATTGCTTGAATAATTGTTGCGGTCTTTAGGGACATATTGGCAATTTCTCCTGGATTTACTTTTTTAAATTCTAAAATGCTATCTCCAATTTTATATTCCTTATATCTTCCACTAGATATATATTTATAGTGAGTTGGTACTTGTGTTGAAAGTCCTAACAAGTTTAAGGCTGTGCTATTATATGGTGCAATATTCCAATTGTATTTTCTTGCTATGGCAAGTGCTAATTCGTGAATTGATACTGCTTCGTACTCTCCAATTAATTCACTGTATCTTGGATTGTAATAGAAACCATTAATCACTCTTTTTATTTTATTTTCACTAACTAATTGATTTAAAGTTCTACGGACAGTTTCATTTCCCGCTATATCTAAAAAATCATTGTTTATAAAAACTTTTCCACTATCAAAATTTTTAATTCTATTTTTTATTTGATTTAAATAGGAATTCATTCCGCACCACCTTCTCCCGAATATTGTATCATATTCGGGAGAATTTTTCAATTTGGTTTAAATTTTCATATCGAGAAATCAAATCTTCATTATCTTTCATCCACTTTTCTGGATTCTCAATAACACCGAGTTTAGCTTAATTTACATTCTTTAAGATTTTTATATCATAGGGTGAGCTAATCTTATCGATATATTTTTTATCTTCTTCAGTTAATTCAAACGAAGGAAGCCTATCAAGATAATCTATATATTTATAATAGGAATTCTTACCATCATTTTCTAATGGCTCATTCAAAAATGGTTAATAAGCAGCAAATATCATTTGTCCAAAATATCCTGGAAAAGAATTTTCTAGTTTTTCATAGATAGTTTCTTCCGCATCAAGTGATGAAGATTTCTCATTAATTAGTCCATTAATTTCGTCTTTAACAATCATTTTTAGTATTACTTTCCTTTTTTACCAAGATCTAGTTAATTATATCTATATCTGTCAAATTGATATAAATATAATGACAAAGTATGGAATACTAAAATAAAAATATTGAAACAAATGTTTAAAAAATATATTATAAGGGTAAAAATATTATCAAGAAGAAATCATATAAAAAAAGAAAGGAATATAAAATGAAAAAGCTACAAAAAAATATTAGCTATAGGACAATTATTACTTACAGTAGCTATACCAGCGACTCAATTAGTTAAAATTAAAAATTACATTGCAAGTCTAGGTGGAGTTTGGGCGACTACAAAATTATTAATAGGAGCAACAACTGTATCAGAAAAATTGCAAGGTGTATTTACAGGTTTATTGGGTGTAATATCAACATTATCGGGAATTGAAGACATTAAGGAGCATTGTTTTGAATAATATCTTTTATAATATATCAATTATATTGTCAATAATTATTATAATATTAATTTATAGAGATAAGAAAAAACTAGCTGATAAATTAACAAAAATAATAATCGAAAACAATTTAGAAAAAAAACATAACTTAGATACTGAATTTATAGAAATTAAAAATATAAATAAAAAATATAGAGTAGGATTAAGAAACTCTAAGAAAATATACGAGTCTATAAAATAAAAAATATATACAAATCGAAAAAATAAAGATACTATATAACAATTTGAACTGAACTCCTCCATCCGTGTCCGGATTTTGGGGTTCAATTCATAATTATTAATACGTTAAAATATAAAATATTTGTAGAGTACGAAATAGGGGATACATAGATTATAGATGAAATTCGTTAAATGTTATAATTCAGTATATATTTTAAAATACTTGATTTATTATACTAGATATGATATATTTTCTTGTATAATATACCGTATATATAAAAATAAATATTATATGTAAAACAATTATTGGAGGTCGAAATGAATGTTATAAAAAACATAAAAAAGTAGATCAAAGTGGTAGAAATTACATTGGATTTAGTTTATTATAAAGAAAATTGTTTAACTAAATATAAAGAATTAAAACAAGAAGAAAATATTCCGCGAGATTATCCTAAGACTTTTGTTGAACATGGAGAAAAAGTATAATTCAATTTTGATATTTGTTGGTTCGTTTATGTATTTTATTTATCAACAATATTTGTAGTAGAATATCTTAATATAGCTTTTATTATTCTATAACAACTTGTCCTTCCAAGTTTGGAATTTCTTCGACTTCTTTCCTTTCTTTTTTATTTATTTCTGTAACATATGCCTTATTATATTACACTTTTTACATTAGTATTTTCTTTTTCAATATTTTCTACTTGACCAGTTATATTACTGGCTATATTTATGAGGTTATATTTTTCTTCAATTTCACTGGTATTTTCAACAATTATATCTTTTTTTTCATATCATCAATCATATAGTCAAGGTCATCACTTAGTAGCCTGTTGTGTCATTGTTCATGTATAAAACATAGACTTCTTCAAGTGCATTTTTATTATTAATATCTTTTACTACTTCTAGGGATAGGTATTTTTATACCTAAAATAATTAGGCAAAGATGAAAAATACAATCTAAAAAGTAAAACATACTTGATTCAAAAAGAAAAGTATACTATACAAAAAATATAAATCAAACTTGCTAACAGGAGGGAGAAAATGAAAATAAAATAAAAAATGTATGGAAAAGAAACAGATGAAAGAGAGATCTTAATAAGTATGAAATCTGGTTCAAAAATAATACCCATATTTTCAATGATTATAGTAATTTCTTCAATGATAGTTGGCTTTATTAGCTATCCAGCTTTCTTGGCATTAAATATAGTAGCATTTGCACAAATCATACTTTCCAAAATATTAAAAATATACTTGTCAAAAAAGATTTAAAAAATTTATATTAAATGTGGACTTTTAAGGAGTGTATCTTTCAAGATACCTTGTAAGCCAGCTAAATCTAATTAAGGAAGATATAGATAATTATATGAAAAGTGGAAGTTATTTAAGGGATATAGCATTAGAGACTCGTAAGTTGAATTTCCACCAAGAGGAAGACTAGCAAATCCTTATAACATCACAATATTGGATAGAATCAAAGAAAATAATAAAAGTTTCTTTTTAAAATTAATTAGTATAAATAAATTGCAATTAATCAAATTATCATATAATATTATCAAGTATAATATAACAGACACGGATTTGGAGCATCAAAAAATTTTGGATTTGACGGGTGAGCTAAATTAAAGTCAAAACAAAATTAGGAGAAATACTTGAAGTTTAATCAATTAGAATTATCACAGGAAGTGATAAAAGCAATAGAAGAAATGGGATACAACAATCCAACACAAATTCAGGAACAAGCTATTCCTGCGTTATTAAATGGTGATGACGTCATCGCTCAAGCACAAACAGGGACTGGTAAGACGGCATCATTTGGGATACCATTGATTGATATGCTAGAAGAAGGAGCTGGATTACAAGCTTTGGTACTTGTGCCTACTAGAGAACTTGCGAGACAAGTAAGCGATGAGCTTGAAAAAATTTGCAAATATAAAAGAGGCATAAAAATCGTTTCAGTTTATGGTGGATCAGATATGAGAAGGCAGCTAAAAGCCTTGAAAAGTGGTGCAAATGTAGTTGTAGGGACTCCTGGTAGGATAATTGATCATCTAAGAAGAAAATCTATGAAATTAAAAGCTTTAGAATTGTTAGTTTTAGACGAAGCAGATGAAATGTTTGATATGGGATTTAGAGATGATATGAAAACAATTATTGATCAAGCCAATAATGATAGACAGACATGTTTCTTTTCAGCAACTATGGGAAACGATATTACTGAATTTTCAAAAATGTATCAAACAAGTCCTCAAAAAATTGTGATTGAAAAAAAAGAATTAACAGTTTCTAATATTAAGCAATACTATTTGGAATTAAATAGTGATATGAAGACAGAAATTCTTAATAGATTATTAAATATATATAATCCAAAACTTTCCATAGTTTTTTGTAATACAAAAAGAATGGTAGACACTTTAGTGGGAGATTTAACTAAAAAAGGCTATAATGTAGATTGTCTGCATGGTGATTTGAAACAATCTCAAAGAGATAATGTAATGAAGAGATTTAGAAACAGTACGATTGATGTGCTTATTGCTACTGATATTGCAGCGAGAGGGCTTGATATAGAAAATGTAGATGTTGTAGTAAATTATGACTTACCTCAACAAAATGATTATTATGTTCATAGAATTGGACGTACTGCAAGAGCTGGTAGAAAGGGAATCGCATTTACATTTATTTCAAGTAGAGATTATCAAAAATTACCAGAAATTGAAAAATATACTAATGCAAAGATGGAAAAAATGGAACTTCCAACTATTGTTGATGTTAAAGAATCAAGTAATGAAAAGTTAGCTAAAACAATTAAGAAAGAGTTGGATAGAGATTCTGATTTATCTATATACAATAATTTAGTAAATGAATTATTATCTGACGGGTTAGGATTATATGAATTAGCACTTGGACTTATTAAAATTATTGATGATAATCAAACAGGGTCTAATGTTGAAGAACTACAAAATGTTGATTTTGGAAAAAAATTTGAATTGACAAAAACACATTCTAGAGGCACTAAAAGAAGTAAAAGAAAAATTAAGGGGCCTAAGATATTTGTAAACAAAGGTGCTAGAGATGGTGTAAATACAGATATAATGGTACAGTTTTTAAGAAAGCATACAAAAGTACCTACATCAAAAATTGGAAATATTAATATAATGCCAAATTTCTCATTTGTTGAAGTTAATTTAGAATATTTGAGAGGTGCTATAAAAGATATCAATGGAAAGAAAATTAAAGGGAAAACGGTAAAAGCTGAATACTCAGATAGATAGGATTAGCCTAATCAAAATAAAATGAATATGGACAATTGATTATATAATCTTAACAAAATTTATTTTGATTGTTTATGAATAATAAAAAACCTGTTACATATGTAACAGGTTTTCTTGTTGGTATGACGGGCATGTCATCAATCTGTGGTGAAAGTCCACTAAGGGCGTAGTTGCCAACGAACCTCACAGTAATTCCCAAGGTTTGCACCGTGAGATGCAGGCGAGAAGAAGGGATAGCAAAATTGTAGCCTGACGAACAGAAACCTAATACTAAGGCTTGCACGGTGGACAAGCGGACCAAAAGTCGTGAAGTCCAAAAGGCAACCGTAAACCATGCAAGTAGATTAGGCAGGTAGACAAGGAAAGATTGATGGCTTATCCCGTGAGGTCTCACTAGCGAATAAGTAGTAACAACGAATAGTGAGAAGTCAGCAAAAGCCATAGTAGTATTGAAGCCTTTGTAATAGAGGTGGAGCGAAGGGCTGAATAATTCAAAGTCAAATGGACTTGCAAAAGTCTGTATCCATATCCGACGAGAAAATCGTACCAAAGACGTAACGGCGGAAAATTTTCACAGGAGTTAGGAGTAAGAGGATACAGAGCATAACAAAGAAAGGAGACAATCCAAATGTCAGAACTGCTAGAACAAATACTCAGTAGAGAAAACATGTTTGCAGCATTAAACAAAGTGAAAGCAAACAAAGGAGCAGGAGGAATAGATGGAATATCCACCGAAGAAATAGACCAACATCTCAAAAACAACTGGGTAGAAATTAGAGACAAAATTCGAAGAAGAAAGTATAAACCAAAACCGGTCAGAAGGGTAGAAATACCAAAACCAAATGGAGGTGTACGCAATCTAGGAATACCAACAGTAGTAGACAGAGTAATAGAACAAGCAATTGCACAAGTTCTAACACCAATAGCAGAACCACACTTTAGTGATAAAAGTTACGGTTTTAGACCAAATCGCAAAGCACAACAAGCGATAGTGAAACTTCTTGAATACTTTAACGACGGATACAGCTATATTGTAGACATAGACCTAGAGAAATTCTTTGATAACGTCCCACAAGACAAACTTATGACCTTGGTTCATAACCTCATAAATGACCCAAACACAGAATCCTTAATTAGGAAATATCTTAATGCGGGAGTAATGATAAAAGGAAATTATGAAGAAACACCCAAGGGAACACCACAAGGAGGAAATCTATCGCCCCTTCTAAGTAACATAATGCTAAACGAATTAGACAAAGAACTAGAAGCAAGAGGACTACACTTTGTAAGATATGCAGACGACTGCATAATAGCCGTAGGAAGTAGCGCAGCAGCTAACAGAGTAATGGCAACAGTAACAAAGTGGATAGAAAAGAAACTAGGACTAAAAGTAAATGCAACAAAATCCAAAGTTACAAAACCAATAAAACTAAAATATTTAGGATATGGTTTTTGGAAAGACAAAGCAGGATGGAAAGCAAGACCACACAAAGAATCAATCCGAAGGTTTCAAAGAAAGTTGAAACAGTTGACAAAGAGGAGTTGGTCAGTACCAATGACCTATAGAATCAACAGACTGAACCAAGTAATTAGAGGGTGGATAAACTATTTTAGACTAGGAGATATGAAGACGGTCCTTAGAAAGATAGATGAACGACTTAGAACAAGAATGAGAATAGTCATATGGAAGCAGTGGAAGACGAGTGGGAAACGCCTATGGGGACTTCGAAAGTTAGGAGTTCCGATGTGGATGGCAAAACAGTCAGTAGGATTTGGAGACCACTATCAAGCGGTTGCCAAAACCACAGGACTACATCACATAAACAAAGAAATCCTCGCAAAGCGAGGACTTCAAAGTTGTTTGGATTATTATTTGAATTAAACCGCTGTATGCCGAACGGCACGTACAGTGGTGTGAGAGGGGCTACATGTTAGCTCCTACTCGATTAATTGGATTTTAATCTTTAATTACTTATTCTTAAAGAGACTGTGTAAAATTTTGTGTATAGAAACCTCCTGATTAGGGTAAAGAAAAACTAATTAGGAGGAATTTTTATGCCAAGAAAAAGACCAGAAACAAGACTAAATAAAATAACTAAAATGTTACTAGAAGAATATCAACCAGAAACTGCTCAGGATTTACAAAATGCACTTAAAGACCTTTTAGGTGATGCAATAGAACAAATGCTTAAATCTGAACTTGATGAGCATCTAGACTATGAATATGGACAAGTTCCACTATCACTAAACACTAGAAATGGATCAAGTAAAAAGACTGTTAAATCTTCATATGGAAATATAGATCTTAATATCCCAAGAGATAGAGATGCTTCATTTGAACCACAAGTACTTAAAAAATATGAAAAAGACATATCAAATATAGAGAATCAAATAATATCAATGTATGCAAAAGGTATGACTACTAGAGACATATCAGCTCATATTAAAGAAATTTATGGTTTTGGATTATCAGAAACTATGGTAAGTAAAATAACTAACAAGATACTTCCAACAATAGAAGAGTGGCAAAACAGACCACTAGATAAGGTCTATCCAATGGTGTTTTTAGATGCAATCCACTATCATGTTAGAGAAAATAATATTGTAGTTAAAAAAGCTGTTTACATAGCTTTAGGATACAATTTAGAAGGCTTTAAGGAAATACTTGGTATGTGGGTTGGAGAAAATGAATCAAGTAAATATTGGCTTTTAGTATTAAATCAATTAAAAGAACGTGGGCTAGAAGATGTATTAATCTTCTCAACAGACAATCTACCAGGATTTACTCAAGCAATAGAAGCAGTCTATCCAAAAGCAGAAATACAAAAATGTATAATACATCAAATAAGAAACTCTACTAAATATGTATCATACAAAGATATTAGAGAGTTGATGAAGGACTTAAAGTCAATATACAAAGCATCTACAGAAGATTTAGCACTAACCAATTTAGATGTATTTGAAGATAAGTGGGGTAAGAAATATCCTACATGTGTATCTTCATGGAGAAATAATTGGGCTGAATTATCAACATATTTTAAGTATCCTGAAGGTATTAGAAAGATGATATACACAACAAATGCTATGGAAAACTTTAATAGACAGTTAAGAAAAGTAACTAAAAATAAAGCAATATTTCCAAATGATTATGCATTACAAAAAAGTCTTTATCTAGCTATGGCAGATGCTTCAGCTAAGTGGACTAGTAGAATAAGAGGTTGGGATAAGGTGTTATCACAATTATCAATATATTTTGAAGGGAGGATATAATAAAAAAAATAGAAAGCAATAGTAAAAAATATCTGCAAATTTTTAACAAAATTTGACAGTGTATTAATAATGTGTAAAATTAAGTTAAGCTTCATTTCTTAAGAAATGAATGTCTATTGATACAAAAAATGTATCAACCCATACCCTTTAATATCAGGAAATAGGTTGATACACAAAATTATTTACAGACCCTTCTTAAACACCTTCGTATGCTGAAATTAAAATTTCTTTTAATTCTGATATCATAGGTTCTTTTGGATTTGCTGTTGTACATTGATCTTCGTACGCTAATTCAGCTAATCTATCTACTTTTTTATCAAATTCTTCTCTTGAAACACCTTGATCTTTAATGCTTAATTTTAAGCCTAGATTGTTTGATAATTTAATTATTTCTTGCACTAATGCTTCTACTAATTCTTCAGTAGTTTCACCTTTACATCCAATTAATTTTGCAATTCTTGCATAGTCTTCATCTGCTCTAAAGTATTCATATTTTGCCCAAGCTTGAGTTTTACCATTGTTAATTGCGTTGTATCTAATTACATGTGGCATCAAGATTGCATTTGCATATCCGTGAGGAATGTTAAATTCTGCACCGATTTTGTGTGCTAATGAGTGGTTGATACCTAAGAATGCATTAGCGAATGCCATACCTGCTATTGTTGAAGCGTTGTGCATTGTTTCTTTTGGTGCGTGTGCATTAGTGTTATATGAGTCTCTTAGTGACTCGAATACTAGTTCTACAGCTTGTAAACTTAAACCTCTTGTGTAGTCTGAAGCAAGTGCAGATACATATGATTCAAATGCGTGTGTTAATACGTCCATACCTGTGTAAGCAATCATTGATTTTGGTAATGTATAAGTGAATTGTGGATTTACAATTGCTACAGTTGGTGTTAGCGAATAGTCAGCGATAGCATATTTAATGTGTGTTTCAGAGTCGGTAATTATAGCGAATGGAGTAACTTCTGATCCAGTACCTGATGTAGTAGGGATACATACCATTTGACATTTTTGTCCTAATTCAGGTATTTTGTATGCTCTTTTTCTAATATCTAAGAATTTTTGTTTTGCACCAAAGAAGTCAACATCTGGTTGTTCATACATTAGCCACATCATTTTTGCAGCATCCATTGGTGAACCACCACCTAAAGCGATAATAGTGTCAGGTTCAAATGCTTTAATTTTTGCTAAACCTTTTTCTATAGTATGTGTTGTTGGATTTGGTTCAACATCTGAGAATATTTCGTATTTAACTTCATTGGATCTCTTCTTAAAATATCAACAGCCTTAGCTACTAGACCAAATTTAACCATTCCAGGGTCTGTAACAATAACTACTCTCTCTATATTTGGCATTTTTTCAAGATATCTTATAGAATTCTTTTCAAAGTATAGTTTTGATGGTAGTTTTTGCCATTGCATGTTATTTCTCCTTTTAGCGATAGTCTTAACATTGATTAAGTGTTTTACTGAAACATTTTCTGAAACAGAGTTTTTACCATATGAACCACAACCTAATGTAAGAGATGGTGTCATTTCATTGTATAAGTCACCGATACCACCAATTGATGATGGGGAGTTTACAAGAATTCTACATGCTTCCATTTCTTCAGCAAATTTTTCAATCAATTCTTCATTTCCAGCAAATGTGTGGATAGCTGCTGAATGACCTAAACCATTAAACTCTAACATTTGTCTTGATTTTGAGAATCCATCTTCTGTGCTTTCTGCTTTTAAGAATGCTAATACTGGAGATAATTTTTCTCTTGTTAGAGGATAATCAGGACCTATTCCTTCAACTTCTGCAATTAATACTTTTGTATCAGAAGGAACTTTTATTCCTGCTAACTCAGCAATTTCTAAAGCTGATTTACCAACTATATCTGGATTTGCACAGTGTTTTTCGTCATTGATAACATATTTTTCTAATTTTTTAATATCTTTTTTTGGAACAAAATATCCCTTACTTCTCTTAAATTCTTCCTTTACTTCTTCATAAATCTCTTTATCACAAATTACAGCCTGTTCAGAAGCACAAATCATACCGTTATCGAATGACTTAGAAACGATAATGTCATTTACTGATCTTCTAATATTTGTTGATTTTTCAAAGTATGCAGGTACATTACCAGCACCTACACCTAAAGCTGGTTTACCAGTTGAATAAGCTGCTTTAACCATTGCATTACCACCGGTTGCTAGAGTAATTGCAACTTCTGTATGATTCATTAAGTATCCAGTTGCTTCAATTGAAGGTTTTGTAATCCATTGGATACAGTTTTTAGGAGCACCAGCTTTTACTGCTGCGTCATATAATGTCTTTGCAGCTTGTGCTGAACATTGTTGTGCATTGGGGTGAAACGCAAATATTATTGGATTTCTTCCCATTATAGAAATTATTATCTTAAACATTACTGTTGATGTAGGGTTAGTAACAGGTGTTATACCAGCAACTACACCAAGTGGAGAAGCAACTTTAGTTACGCCAGTTTGAGGATCTCTATCGATTACGCCACAAGTTTTTGCGTACTTAATTGAGTGCCAAATTGTTTCTGTTGAGTATAGATTTTTTATACATTTATCTTCCCAAATACCACGTTTAGTTTCATCTACTGCCGCTTTTGCCAACACCATATGTTGATCTACACCAGCAATAACCATTGCGTGTACTATTTCATTAATCTTGTCTTGATCGAATTTCATTAATTCGTTAAGAGCTTCTTTACCTTTTTTTACTAAATCATCTACTTCCTGATTTACATTAGTTATTTTATTTTTATCCATGATAGCCTCCGTTTTTACTTGTTATTCATTTAACAATTATATAATAAATCATTTTTATGATTTTGTAAAAGAAAAAATAAAAGAATACGATTGCATAAAGATAAAATATTAACAAATATTAACAATTTTTTAACAACACGATACAAATGTTAAAATTTCAATACTTATATAATGGGACAAGTATATAAGTTTTATTGATAAGATTATTAAATATGTTATAATGAAAAAATAGAAGGGAGATATGTATGTTAAAAAAATATAAATTAATAAATAATTTACTATTCATAATTGGTTTTATAAGTATATTATTATTTATGTTATCTCACTACATGTTTATAAACTTAACACCATTTCATGCTCGTGGATATTACCTATTTATGTTTGTTTTTGTTATTTCTATAGGGATAGCAACCTATTACGATATAAAGATTAGAAAATTAGAAGGACATAACATAAAGTGGTATTCTTTTATTTTTGAAATACTTATATATGGATTTATTTTAGCGTATTCGATCTATTTATATACAATACCAGTGGGAACATGTCCGATAAAACAGTTATTTTCAGACCATAATTATACACATCAAGAAAGGTTGAGATAGTAATATGCAAAATTTTTTATTAATTAAATTCTCATTAGATAGAAAATTTGATGACTTCATACAAAGTAATGTATCGGATTTCAATAATATAGGACTAGAGATTGATGACCCGGTTGAAAAAAAAGAGCTGTTAAGTGAGTTACCTGAATGGGAGATCACTGATATCGAGATTAAAGATGATGGAGTTATTAATTACGGTTTATACTTTGAAGACAACGAAGATGGTAAAAGTGAACTTCAAAGATTTAAAAAATTTCTCGAGGATAATTTGAAAGATTTAAGCTTTGAAATACTAAATATAGATAATTCTAATTGGGAAGATGAATGGAAAAAGTCTTATACGAGTTTTGAAATTGGAAATAAAATACTAATAAAACCTTCCTGGGAAGAAAAACCGAAAACGGATAAAATTGTAATAGAAATAGATCCTAAGATGGCTTTTGGAACGGGTACACATGAAACGACTTCAATGTGCATGGAATATGTAGAAAATTACGATTTTACAGATAAAAATATACTGGATATTGGTTGTGGTTCTGGAATACTTTCTATACTTTCAAAAAAATTAGGTGCAAATAATGTTGATGCATGTGATATAGATAAAATAGCGGTGGATTCAACACTTGATAATGCTAGGATCAATAATGTAGAAATAAATGCTTTTGAATCAGATTTATTTTCTAATGTCAAAGTAAAATATGACATAATATTTGCGAATATCTTAGCAGAAATAATCGCAAGAATGTTACCTGATGCTGATAATTATTTGAATGAAGATGGAATATTGATACTCTCAGGCATTATAAATGAGAGGGAAAATTATGTTTTAAATCATTTAAGAATAAATAACTTTGAAATAATTGAAATAAAAAGAAAAAATGAATGGTCACTTATTTCTGCAAGGAGAAGAGATGCATAGATTTTTTGAAGATAGCTCTAGTATTATAGAATGTAAAATTTATTTAAATAAGAGTAATTCACATCATTTAAGTGTTTTACGCATTACTGAGGATGAAGAATTTGAAGTAGTTATTGATGGGTTTATATACACTGCAAAAATTAGTGAACGTAATAATAATTTGATTATTTGTACCGTTCTTTCAAAGAGAATTGGAGATAATGAATCTAAAATAAAAATTAATCTTTACCAAGGATTGCCTAAATCTGATAAATTAGAACTTATTGTACAAAAATGTACTGAGCTGGGAGTTAACTCAATAACACCGTTTGTCTCATCTAGAACTATAGTGAAGTGGGATTCAAAAAAAGAAATAAAAAAAATAAGTAGATATAATGATATATCAGAATCTGCAGCTAAACAATCAAAAAGAACCTTGATACCCAGGGTAAATGAATCTTTAAGTTTCAACAAAATGTTGTCTATATTAAAAGGTAAATTTGTTATTCTAGCATATGAAAATAGAGGTGAAAGCCTTAAAGATGTTCTTTTGAATGTGAAAAATGATGAGATAAATATTATTGTAGGACCTGAAGGTGGATTTTCTGAAGATGAAATAAAGTTATTTGAGGGAATAGAAGCTAAGATTATAAACTTAGGTAGTAGAATTTTAAGAACGGAAACAGCGGCTATTTCACTAACAGCAATGGTTCAATATGAATTAGGAGATATAAATCATAAATAAGTTGAAAAAGTTAATTAATTAATATATAATACTTTAGTAGGCCTCAAAGGCTATTACGCATGTAGGGAGGTGAAATGAATGACAGAAATTAAAGTTGGAGATAATGAATCAATCGACAGTGCTTTAAAGAGATTTAAGAGACAATGTGCTCGTACAGGAGTTCTTTCTGAATATAAAAGAAAAGAGTTCTACGAAAAACCATCAGTTGTAAAAAAGAGAAAAATTGATGCAGCTAAAAGAAAAAAAAGAAGAGGATAGGTCTAATTGCAGTAGAAATTATTAGATTTATAATCGACAAATTAAAAACGACCATATAAGGATTTCTTATATGGTCGTTTTAGAATTTTAATTAAGAGACTGTGTAAAATTTGACAGTGTATTAATAATGTGTAAAATTAAGTTAAGCTTCATTTCTTAAGAAATGAATATCTATTGATACATAAAAAATGTATCAACCCATACCCTTTAATATCAGGAAATAGGTTGATACACAAAATTATTTACAGACCCTTAATTAATTTTTATATTAGTATGCATATTCAATTTTTGCGTCTTTTTTCATCTCTTTTTTCAAGATTTTTTCAGCGACTTTTTTGTATTCTTCTGCACTATCATTTTTTATAACATTTTCGTTACTTTCCAAAATTCCTCTACCGTCAAATAAAACTAAAACCATCGTCTTAGATATTTTGTAGTATTTACCTAAACCGATTTTATTTACTCCGTATCTCATTACCCAACCAAAAGATTCACTATCTTCATATTTAGCGATAGCTTGTAGGTTTTCCTTAGGAAATTTATTGACGGTATTTCCACCCAATGTTACTAAACTTACTGCATAATCATTAAGCTTTTCTAACATTTCTTTAGTCATTTGATTTTGTAATTTATCAGATTTATTTTTTGTGGTATCTACACTTTCGATAACTTTAGAGTCTTTTCCTTGTTCTTTTTCTTCCACTTTAACTTCAACAGTATTTGAAGTTTTTTTAGTTTCTTTTTTAGTCTCTTCTTTAGTCTCTTCTTTAGTTTCCTCTTTAGTTTCCATTACAGTTTGTTTTTCTTTTTTAGTTTCTTCTTTTTTAGTTTCTTCTTTTGTTAAATCATTACCTTTATTATTTCCACAAGCAGCTAATAAGCCCATTAACAATACTGAATAATAAGATTTTTGTCTTTTTCATATCGTCCTCCTATATTTTGTAATATTTTATCACATATATATGATAAAATAAAGATAGAAACTATATATTTACAATAATGTAATTCTATGCGTAAACATCTTGATTTAGGGTATAAATATTATCGATATATAACTATAATTAAGAAAGGGAGGTATTCATGTTCACGCAATTTATAAACAATGAAATTTTGATTGTTTTAATTTTGTCAGTAGGTCTTACGGCTATAGCGTTAGAGTTGATTGTTCCAAGTTTTGGGATGATAGGAGTTGTCGGGATTTATCTAATCTTTGAGTCGATATTATCACTGAAAAACTTCTCAAATCCTTTGATTTACATAATAATTTCAATTATAATTGCTAGTGTAAATACATTTTTGATTGCAAAAGTTTTTTTACGAAATATTGATAGCAACAAGTTGGTATTGAATAAAAATCTCTCGAAGTCGAGAAGTAACAAAGATTCTAAAATTAGAGATAATTTAGTAGGAAGAGAAGGAGTAGTTGTTAAAATTATGCGTCCATCTGGTGAAGTTAAAATTGACGATATAATATATATGGCTATTTCAAGTGGAGATTATATAGATAGAGGCGAGAAAGTTAAAGTTGAAAAAATTAGAGGTAGCAAACTTTATTGTAGAAAAATTAATATTTAAGAAATAGAAGGAGAGAATATGACAAAATTAGTGAATGCTATAAATAGTTTAAATGGTCAGTTGATTGGTACAATTTTTATAATTGTAGTTGCTTTAGTTTTAATATCATTATTTTTTACATTTATTCCTGTAGGACTGTGGATAACAGCCTTCTTTTCAGGGGTAAAAGTAGGATTAGGAACATTGATTGGTATGCGTTTGAGAAGGGTATCTCCACACAGAATAATTAATCCACTAATTAAGGCGACAAAAGGTGGTATTAGCATTGAAATCAATGAACTTGAAGCTCACTTTTTATCTGGTGGTGATGTAAATAGGGTGGTAGATGCTTTAATAGCCGCACAAAGAGCGGATATTGATTTAGAATTTGAACAGGCAGCAGCAATTGATTTAGCTGGTAGAGATGTATTTGAAGCGGTGCAAATATCTGTAAATCCAAAAGTTATACAAACCCCAACTATTGCAGCAGTTGCTATGGATGGTATAGAAATCAAAGCGATAGCAAAAGTTACAGTTAGAGCAAACTTAGATAGATTAGTTGGAGGTGCTGGTGAAGAAACAATTATTTCAAGAGTTGGTGAAGGGATAGTTACAACAGTAGGTTCATCTAGATCTCATAAGGCAGTATTAGAAAATCCAGATTTAATTTCACAAAATGTTTTAGAAAAAGGATTGGATTCAGGAACTGCATTTGAAATTCTATCAATAGACATCGCTGATGTGGATGTAGGAAGAAACATAGGTGCTGCACTTCAAGCTGATCAAGCAGAAGCTGATAAGAAAATTGCACAAGCTAAGGCGGAAGAAAGAAGAGCTATGGCTGTTGCTCAAGAACAAGAAATGCAGGCAGAGGTTCGTAGGATGAAGGCTAAAGTTGTAGAAGCTGAATCAAAGGTGCCATTAGCACTTGCAGAAGCTTTAGATATCAGGTAAATTAGGGGTTATGGATTATCTAAACATGAAAAATATTCAAGCTGATACAGATATGAGAAAAAATATTGCCGGAGATGAAATAAATAACGAAGGTGAATAATCATGGGAATATTCGATTTTTTTGAAGAAATAATAGAAGAAATAAATAAAGAAATTAAAAACACAAATAATAGTGGGAAAGTATTGTCTGATAGTAGAAAAATTAAAAAAATGGAGTATATAGATTTAACTAAAAAGGTTGAAACTCCACAAGAATCCTACGAAAGAAAGAAAAATCAAAAAATATTGAAAGAAAGATTAGAAAAAAAATTTAAAAAAGAAGAAAAATTTGAGGAAAGATATGGATTTCATGTAAACCCTGCTGATAAAAAGTATTCATATAGTGATGAAATGGAGTCAGAGATTTCAGATACTGTTCAATATGAAGAAGATAAATTATATAGAATTAAGGAATCTAAAGATAAAGAATCAAAGATAAATTTCTATGCGAAAAAATTAAAAAAAAGGGAAAGTGCAAGAGAAGCATTTATAAATAGTATAATATTTAATAGAAAGATATAGGTGGGAAGTTCCTATATCTTTTGATATTGAGGAGGAAAGTATAAAAGATTTAGTTTATAAAATAGACGATCAAAGTTTATTAAGTATTTTATTTGGAAATTTAGATAAAAATATTACATATATTGAAAAAGAACTAGGAGTGAGAATCAAGATATTAGATAACAATTTATTGATTAGAGGAGATGAAGAACTGATAAAACTCGCCGAGCACTTACTAGATGTATTATTTCAAATCATAAAGTCAAAAAATGAACTTAGTATGCAAGATGTAAGATACGCTATAAGTATGGAAAAGAAAAATAACAGTGAAAACATTAAGAAATACTTAAATGATATTATAGTTACAACATATCAAGGAAAGCCTATTAGACCAAAGACAATCGGGCAAAAAAAATATATTGATACAATAAGAAAAAATGATGTGGTTTTTGGTATCGGTCCAGCAGGTACAGGTAAGACTTATTTAGCAATGGCAATGGCTATTGAAAAGTTTAAGAAAAAAGAGGTTTCAAGAATAATCTTGACACGTCCAGCAGTTGAAGCGGGAGAAAGCTTAGGATTTCTACCGGGGGATTTACAAGAAAAAATAGACCCATATTTAAGACCGCTATATGATGCTTTATTTGAAATAATGGGTCCAGAAACTTATCAAAGTCTTATGGAAAAGGGAGTTATAGAAGTTGCACCGCTTGCTTATATGAGAGGACGTACACTTGATAATGCGTTTGTGATATTAGACGAGGCTCAAAATACTACACCCCAACAAATGAAAATGTTTCTAACAAGAATAGGTTATGGATTTAAAGCTATTATTACTGGAGATATAACTCAACTTGATTTGCCTTCAGGTAAAATATCAGGACTGGTAATAATCAAAAAAATCTTGAGAAATGTAAGAGGTATTGAATTTGTTGAGTTTGATAAATCTGACGTTGTTAGACATCCTCTGGTACAAAGAATAATAGAGGCTTATGAAAATTTTGAAGATTCTCAGAAAAAGGATAATCATGGAAATATTGATAGAAAATCTAACGAATAATATAGAAATTAATGCTGAAACTTTTAATGATATCGAGAAATCAATTAAGACGGCCCTAAATTATTTAGGTTATGGAGAAAATTATGAAATTTCAATATCTATAGTTGATGAAGAAGAGATTAAAAGCCTAAATTTAGAGTATCGAGGAAAGGATAGCGTAACGGATGTGCTAAGTTTTCCTCTATTTGAGAAAAATCAAATACCTAAAGGGGGTATGCTCGGGGATATAGTAATTTGTGAGCAAAGAGTTTTAGAGCAAGCAGACGAATTGGGACATTCATATCAGAGAGAATTAGTGTATTTAACGATACATTCACTTTTGCATTTACTCGGATATGATCATGAGTCTTTGGATGAAAAAGTCGAGATGCGAACTAAAGAAAAAGAGATAATGAAGTTGTTAGGGATATTTAAATGAAAAATTATGATAATGAAGAAACTAATAAAATAAAGAATAATAGCAGCATATATGCATCTTTTGATAATGCCATAGAAGGAATAGTGGAAAGTATTAACACTGAAAGAAACATGAAAATACATTTGATTTCAGCTTTTTTTATAATACTGATATCTTTTTTTCTTGACTTTTCAAGGGTTGAGTTAATTATAATATCTATCACTATTTCTTTAGTTATAGCCTTCGAACTTATAAATACAGCGATTGAAACTCTTACTGATATGGTTGTTGAGGGGAAATATAGTAAACTTGCAAAAAAAGTCAAGGATATTTCTGCTGGAACAGTTTTAATTATGTCTATAAATTCAATAGTTGTTGCATATTTGATTATTTATCCAAAAATAAAAAGATTTTTTTTCAGTGACTCTCTTTACGAAAAGGTATTTACAAATTATGAGCATTTAACGGTTTTATCTTTGACGTGTGTTATATTTGCGACAATATTATTGAAAGGTATTTTCTACAAAAAGAACACTACATTTTTAGTTGGAGGAATTGTTTCAGGTCATAGTGCAATAGCGTTTAATATTGCGACTATTCTTACAATTATAGTGAGTAATATATATTTAAATATTTTATTTTTCATACTAGCAATAGCTATATCGGTATCTAGAGTAAAGTATAAATTTCACACTAAGATAGAAGTTATATTAGGATCACTTTTAGGAATAGCGGTAGCGCTTTTATTCTTTATAAAATATATATAGGAGAAATATGTTTAAATCAGGATTTATAACAGTAATAGGAAGACCAAATGTTGGTAAATCAACATTATTAAACGGATTAGTTGGTGAAAAAATTTCAATTATTTCTGATAAACCTCAAACGACAAGAAATAGGATTCAAATGGTTTATACGGATGAAAAAATGCAATGTGTATTTTTAGATACGCCCGGGATTCAACAGCCCAAAAACAAACTGGGTGATTATATGTTGTCAGTTTCTAAAAAAACACTTAGTGAAGTTGATTTAATAACATTTATGGTAGATTTAAGTGAAAATATTGGTAAATTAAATCAATATATTCTAGAACTTTTAGAGGATGTTACTACAAAAGTTATCTTATTAGTAAATAAGATTGATTTAGCTGAAAGTCAAACTCAAATTGATGAATTAGTTAAGAAATATGAAGAAACTGAAAAATTTGAAAAAGTAATAGCTATATCAGCTATAAATGAGCAAAACTTTGAAAAATATTTTGATGCAGTATATGATATTCTAGAAGAGGGGCCATTATACTATCCAGAAGATATGATAACTGATCAACCGGAAAGAAATATTATTGCTGAAATAGTCAGAGAAAAAGTTCTTTTGAATATGTATGACGAGATACCTCATGGTATAGCGGTAGAAGTTATTAAGATATCAGAAAGAAAAAATAAAGAGTTGATGGATATTGAAGTAAATCTTTATGTCGAGCAAAATTCTCATAAGGGAATGGTGATCGGTAAAGGTGGCTTAATGCTCAAAAAAATTGGTACAGAGGCAAGAAAAGATATTCAAAACTTACTTGATATTAAAGTAAATTTAAATATATGGGTTAAGGTAGCTAAAGATTGGCGTAAAAAGGACATGAGGTTAAAGGATTTTGGATACCTATGATGCAAAAGCATTTGTAATAAGAGATGTAGATTATGGAGAATCAAGCAAAATATTGACTTTATTTACAAAAGATAGAGGACTTATTTCTGTGATGGCAAAAGGTGTCAAATCTGCTAAGTCTAAAAAGTTAAATTTAATATCTGTATTTACAGAGGCTAATTATGAACTAACAGAAAAAGATGATTTCTACTTCTTAAAAGATGGACAGATAATTGAAAGTAACTTAGAAATACGAAAAAGTATAGACAAAATTTATCTAGCACAGCTATTTTTTGATATAATAGAACGAACAAGTTTTAATTATGAAGATGAGAATATTTATTTACTTTTAAAAAAATCAATACTCTATTTACAAAAAACAGATAATACTATAAGATTAGCGAATATGTTTTTATTAAAATATATATCGATGATTGGTTTTAAGCCATATTTAAATCTAAAAAATATAGATAATAAATTTACAATATATTTTTCATTGTCAAAAGGAAGAATAGTATACAAGAGTACATATGACAATGAAACAGTAAATATTAGTTTTAAGGAAGCTAAATATTTAGAAAAAACACTTTTAGAGGTGTTAGAAAATATTGATGAAATAGAAAATGATATCGATGAGAAGAAAATTTTTAAATTGATAATTAATTTTATTAAATACAACCTAGACATTACTATGCCTCAATCATATTATGGGTTTATTAAATTAAAAGGTATAGATTAAAGGAGATTTTATGCATTTACAAGAGATGATAGAGAAATTAAAAAATTATTGGGCAAATAATGGTGCAGTAATTTTAGAATCCTATGATATAGAAAAAGGAGCAGGGACTATGAATCCTCATACATTTATGAGAGCATTAGGTCCAGAGCCTTGGAACACAGTTTATGTTGAACCTTCAAGAAGACCCGCAGATGGAAGATATGGCGAAAACCCAAATAGACTTTATCAACACCATCAATTGCAAGTTATCTTAAAACCAAGTCCTGAAGATATTCAAGATTTATATTTAAAATCGCTAGAATTAATAGGGATAGATCCTACCATTCATGACATAAGATTTGTTGAAGATAATTGGGAAGCACCGACACTTGGAGCATGGGGTGTAGGTTGGGAAGTGTGGTTAGATGGTATGGAAATTACTCAATTTACATATTTTCAACAAATAGGGGGGATTTCTCTTGATATAGAAGTTGGTGAAATCACTATGGGTATAGAAAGATTAGCTATGTACATTCAAGACGTAGACTCAGTTTATGACCTCAAATGGAATGATAATATTAAATATGGAGATCTTTTCCACGTTTCAGAGTATGAGAATTCTTTGTACAGTTTTGAAAAAGCGGATGTTAAAATGTTAGAAACTACATTTGATTTATATGAAAAAGAAGCATTAAAAATGTTAGATGAAAAATTAGCTATACCAGCATATGATTACGTTTTGAAATGTTCACATATTTTTAATGTGTTAGATGCTAGAGGATCAATATCAGCATCAGATAGAAATAATTTTATTCAAAAGGTAAGGAATTTAGCAAAAAGAGTAGCGAGTGTACATCTTGCTAAAAGAGAAGAATTAGGATTTCCATTGATCAAGAAAGAGGTTGAAAATGAGTAATTACCTATTGGAAATTGGGGTAGAAGAATTTCCTGCAAAGCATATCAAATCCACACAAAAACAACTAGTACAAGGTATAGAAAATGTTTTAATGGATAATAATTATATTTTCGAGAGACTTTTTGTTAATAGTACACCAAGAAGATTTGCAATTGAGGTGAATGGAATAGCTACTGATTCAGAAAATTCAATAGAAATGATTAAAGGGCGGCTAAAAAAATAGCCTTTGATGAAGAAGGAAATCCATCAAAAGCTTTGCAAGGATTTATGGTAAGCAAAAGTATTACACTTGATGATATAGTCTATGAAGAAGTAAATGGTGAAGATTATATTTATGCAAAAATAGAAAAAGAAACAGTTGAATTGGATAAATTGCTGGTTGAAAATATTCCTCAAATAATTAAAAGTATCTCTAATCCTAGACAGATGAGATGGGGAGGAAAAAATATTAAATTTTTAAGACCTATCAGATGGATAGTATCAATATTGGATGATAAGGTGTTAGAGTTTGATTTAGAAGGAATCTCAGTATCAAATATTACAAGAGGCCATAGAACTTTAGGAAATAAACATATTGTAATTGAAAAAATTGAAGATTACGAAAAACTGCTAAAAGATAATTATGTAATCGTTTCTGAAGAAGAAAGAAGAAAAATTATAGTTAGAGGTATAAATAGGTTATCGAAAGAAAGAGGAGGAAATTATATAGCTGACGAAGACTTATTAAATGAAGTAGTACAGATAAATGAGTATCCTACACCATTTTTAGGTGAATTTGATTCTGAATACTTAAATTTACCAAAAGAAATTATTATAACTCCAATGAAGGATCATCAAAGATATTTTCCAGTAATAAATGATGATGGAAATTTACTTCCTTATTTTATAACCGTAAGAAATGGTGATAATAAAGGGATAGAGAATGTAATTGATGGAAATAAAAAAGTATTATTAGCTAGATTGGAAGATGCGAAGTTCTTTTATAATAAAGATATTAAAAATACCCTTGAGGAATATGTTCCAAAGCTGGATAAATTAGTTTTCCAAGAAGGTTTAGGTAATATGCTAGATAAGAGCAATAGATTGATAAAATTATGTGAAATAATTGGGGAAAGAATTAGTTGTGGTGATGAGGCGATTGATTTAGCAAAAAAAGCAGCTTATTTATCAAAAGCAGATTTAGTAACATCTACAGTTATTGAATTTACGAATTTACAAGGTGTTATGGGTAGGATTTTTGCTGAAGAAAGTGGTGAAAATCCATTGATTGGACAAGCAATTGAAGAACAATACATGCCTGTTAAAGCTGGTGGTGAACTACCTACAACTACAAGTGGTATAATTTTATCATTGGCAGATAAAATTGATAATATAACTGGATTGCATTCTATAGGCATAGAAGTTACGGGTTCACAAGATATGTATGGACAAAGAAGAGCGTCATTAGGAATACTTAATATACTTATTGAAAACCAAATTAGTCTTAATTTAGAGCCTATTATAAGAGAATCACTTTATAGTTATGTAGATAGCTTTGGTGAAACATTTAGTTATAACGATGTTGTTGAAAAAGTAATGGACTTTATTAGAATTAGATTTAAGAATTTAATGCTAGAAAAAGGTCTAAGATACGACGTTGTAGATTCTGTAGTTAAAGCAGATGAAATGAATCCTTACAGCATGTATAGTAAAGCTGAAATGATAAACAATCGATTTAAAGAAGATAGCAGATTTAATGATCAAATAACTAAATATTTAAGAATAGTGAATATATCGTCTAATGTAGAAGCTCATAAAATTGAAGAAGATAGATTAGATGAAAATGATATAAAAATTTATGAATTATTAGAAAAATTAGATGATGTAGATGTTTTATTTAATGAACAGAAGTTTAAGAGTGGCTTAGAATCTTTAGATATTGTGGTTGATAAAATGGATAAATACCTAGATGATACTCTGATAAATGTAGATGATGAAGTTGTTAGAAAAAATAGGCAATCCTTAGTAAAAATGGTATGTGACAGAATTTTAAGAATTTTTAACCCGAAAGAAGTAGTGAGGTAAAAATGGTTAATTTATATGTTATTTCAGATTCAACAGGAGAAACAGCAAATCAATTAGCGAATGCGATTATGATCCAATTTCCAGATGTAAAATTTAATAGGGTCAGAAATTCTAAAGTTGTGAATAAAGAGCAAGTTGATAATATATTTTATGGTGTAACGGGTAAAACTATAGTATTGACTACTATTGTTAATAATGATGTAAGAAAAGCCATAGAATCAAGAAAATCAGATGATTTTATAGTGATTGATTTATTAATGGGACCGGTAACTAAAATGGAAGAATTTTTGGGAGTTACAGCACAACATGAAGTTGGATTAATGAGAAACTTAAATAATAGCTATTTTGATAAAATTGAAGCTATTGAGTTTGCTATGAGTTTTGATGATGGTAAAAATCCAAAAGGATTTTTAGAAGCAGATGTAGTTTTATTAGGTGTTTCGAGAACATCTAAGACTCCATTGTCGATTTATTTAGCAAATAAATCGTATAAGGCAGCAAATTTACCTTTAGTACCTGAAATTACAATACCAAAAGAAATATATGAATTAGACAAAAATAAATTAATTGGATTAATAATTGATCCGGAAAAATTAAATGAAATTAGAAATCAAAGGTTGATAGCTCTAGGATTGGATCCAGAATCGTCTTATGCAAATGACGGAAGAATCGAAGAAGAGTTAAAATATTCAAGAGATTTATTTGAAGAGTTAGGTTGTGAAGTTATAGATGTTTCTAAATCTACAATTGAAGAAACAGCAGCAAAAATAATAGAGCATATAGAAAACAATAGATAGGATATCATATGGGGTTTATTCCTGAAAATCAAATAAACGAAGTAAAAGATAGACTAGATATAGTTGATATTATATCTAAATATGTAGAATTAAAAAGGGCGGGATCCAATTTTAAGGGATTGTGCCCGTTTCATAATGAAAAAACACCATCTTTTATAGTGAATAGGGAAAAGAATAATTTTCACTGTTTCGGTTGTCATGAAGGTGGAGATGCAATTTCTTTCATAATGAAAATGGAAAATATATCATACATTGAAGCGGTAAAATTTTTAGCGGATGAGTTAGGGATTATTTTAGAAGAAACCGAATATAATAAGGAAAAAATTGAAAAAAATAAAAAATATTATGAAATTAATGCTGTAGCCGGGAGATATTATTTTGACAATTTTAGAAAAAATAATCTTCCTAAAAAATATTTACAAGATAGAGGAATCGATATAAGTGTCATAAATAATTTTTATTTAGGATATGCAGAATCAAATAATGGTCTGTATGAACATTTGAAGAAAAAAGGAGTGGATGATCAAGATATGCTTGATCTAGGTCTGGTTGGAAAATCTCGAAATGGAATGTTTTATGACAAGTTTAGACAAAGATTAATTTTCCCTATATTAAATAATAAAAATAAAGTCATAGGCTTTGGAGCAAGAACATTAAACAATCATAAAATAAAATATCTTAATTCTCCAGAATCCGATATTTTTATTAAAGGTAAAAATATTTATGGCGTTCATATTGTAAATAAGACTAGAAATAATAAAAAAATTATTTTAGTAGAAGGATACATGGATGTCATAGGTTTATATAATCAAGGGATAGATTATGCTGTAGCGACTTTGGGGACAGCACTGACAGAAGAACAAGCTAAATTAATAAAAAGATATAGTGATGAAATATACATAGCGTACGATGGTGATGGAGCAGGAATAAAAGCATCATTGAGAGCAATTGAAATATTTAAGAATATGAATGTCCAATTAGGAATTTTATCATTTCCTGATGGTTCTGACCCTGATGAATTTGTAAATAAATATGGAAAAGAAAAATTCGAAGAATTATTAAAAAATGCAGATGATCCAATTGATTTTAAGCTTCAAAAATTAGCGGAAAAAAAATTATCTAAAATGGATCAAATTAAAGAAATAATTGAGTTTCTATCAGATATAGAAGGAAATGTAATTAGGGATTTATATATTGATAAAAGTTCTAGATTTATTGGTGTATCTAAAGATTCTCTTAGAAGAGATGTTGATATAGAGATTAAAAAAAGAAAAAAAGAGAAGATCATAAGACAAATAATTTTAATAATAAAGTATTTGGGTATAATCTAAATACGTCTAAATCGAAGAAATCAGAAAGATTAGATGAAAAAAATATACAATTACAAAAAGAAATTGTAGTACAATCTATAATGGATATTAAGTATTATCAACAACTTAAAAAATATGAAGAAAATATAGTTGAAGAAGATCTAAGGGCTTTATATTCTAAAATTTCAGATTTACATGAAAATCTAATAGAATTAGAAGATTTGATAAATTTAAGAGAATTTAAAGAAAATAAACTCAAAGAAATATACTATCATAAGAAGAATAATGAAGAGAATTTATCCGATATAATTTATGAATTGACAGAGAGAGTGGATAGATTTATACTCGAAAAAAGAAAAAAAGAATTACAAGATATTATTTCATCAGGGAAGGGTACAAGTGAAATCCTTAGTGAATATACTGAAGTGATAAAAAAATTGACTTAAGGAGGATACATGAAAGATAAAAATATTGAAATTGAAAACTTAAAATTATCAATTATAGAAGAGGCTAAGTTTATCGCAGAAGAAAATAGTGGGACTTTATTAATTTCTCAATTAGAGTCAATTCATGGATACAGCAATTTAGATGAAGAGGAAATTGAATCAATAAGAAAAGAATTAAATGATTCTGAAATTGATTTATTAAAAGATGAATTTTTACTGAGAGAATCGGATGATATAGAAGAAGTAGATTATGATAGTATTGATGATGATGCTGCTGAATATAATGATGAAGATGAAGAAAAGACAGATCTTAATGAATTAAAGGGTGTTTTTATTGATGATCCCGTAAAAATGTATTTAAAAGAAATTGGAAAATTAAATTTACTATCAAAAGAAGAAGAAATCAAACTTTCTAGACAAATGGAGGATGGTGATATTGCCTTAAAAGCAGTACAAAATGAAACATTTACTATTGAAGAAGAAGTGGAATTATCTAAGAGACAAGTTTATTTTGATATTGCAAAAAGTATCCTAAATGGTTACAGTAGCCTTGAAAAAGGAGAAACATTTCCTGAAAATAAATTAAATGAAATAAAATTTATTTATTATCTAAGGAAATTTACAAATGCAAATACAGTTAACGAAGAAAGAGATAATAATGGTTTAGATTTATTAAAGTCTCTTAATGACCTCGTTGTAACAAGACTTGATAAATCAGTTATTTCTGATGAGCAGATGAATGATATTTCAACAGCAATAGAAATGATTAAAGCGATACTTTTTGGTCTTGTAGTTCCAGAAGATGAAGATTTAGTATTAGATGGAAAGAGTATTAGTGAGTATAAATATATCGAAGATTACACATACAAGAATAAAACGGAAATAATGAATCTATCTAAGAAGATAAATGAAAAGACAGATGATGAATATCATTTTTTCACTGATTTTTCAGAGTTAAATATTGAACCTATTTCTGAAAATGAAAAACTTTCAACACAAACAAAATATGAAATATTAAAATATTTTGTTTACTCTGATGTATTAGTTCGTGAAAGACATAAAAAAGATAATAGAATAGTAGTCTCTGATGAAGAGGAAAATTATCGTTCTTTGGATGCTGGGATTGAAAAAATATATAATAGAATTCACGGAAATGGCAATGATTCAAACAGTTCTCTATTGAGTATGGATGAATATGATATACTAAAGGGAATCTATGAAAAAGGTAAGCTTAATGAAAAAATAATTCAAAGGGCTGAATTAGATGACCAAGACATTTCATATCTAAAGAAAAAGTATAGAGTTGGTAAATTAGCTAAAGGAAAACTTGCTGAAACAAATTTAAGACTTGTAGTTTCAATTGCGAAAAGATATGTTGGTAGAGGCATGAATTTTCTAGACTTAATACAAGAAGGTAACTTAGGGTTAATGAAGGCTGTTGAAAAATTTGATTATAAGAGAGGTTTTAAGTTTTCAACATATGCTACATGGTGGATTAGACAAGCTATTACTAGGGCGATTGCAGATCAAGCTAGAACAATCCGTATCCCTGTTCACATGGTGGAGACGATAAATAAACTTGTAAGAGTACAAAGACAATTAGTACAAGAATTGGGAAGAAATCCATCAAATGAAGAGATTGCAAAAGAGATGGGGATTGAAGTAGAAAAAGTAAGAGAAGTAAGAAAAATTGCTCAGGAACCAGTATCATTAGAAGCTCCTATAGGTGAAGAAGAAGATAGCCATTTAGGAGATTTTATAGAAGATGAAAAGGCATTAGCTCCGGATGAAGCAGTTAATCAGACTATACTAAAGGAACAACTTGAGGAAATCCTATCATCACTGTCAGATAGAGAAAAAAGAGTTATTGAGTTGAGATTTGGATTGTTAGACGGTGTACCCAAAACTCTTGAGGATGTAGGAAAAGAATTTGATGTTACAAGAGAGCGTATAAGACAAATTGAAGCAAAAGCAATAAGAAAACTTAGAAGACCAGGAAAAGGTGATAAAATTAAAGATTATTTAGAGTCATTCTAATAAAATGAGGAGTTTATGACTCCTTATTTTTTCGAGAATACAGAGGTTGATATGAATAGATTAGAAACAATTATAAATTATATTGATGAAAATAAAGTGATAGCTGATATAGGTTCAGATCATGGAATTACTTCCATAAAAATTTATGAAGAGAAAAATCCAAAAAGAGTGATTGCAACAGATATTTCAAAAAATTCTCTACAAAAACTTGTGGATAAATTAGAATACTTAAACTACGACATTGAAACAATGGTAACTGATGGTCTAACAGACTTGCCCAATGACGTAGAAGAAATTATTATATCGGGAATGGGAGGATTTTTAATTCGTAAAATTTTAGAAGATGGAATAAGTCTAGCAAAAAAGGCTGAAAAATTAATTTTACAAGGAAATAATTCTTTAGAGCATTTAAGAAAATGGCTACATGATAATAATTTTGAAATAATAGATGAAACATTACTAGAAGATGAAGGATTTAAGTATACTATAATAGTCGCAAAATATTCTATCAAAAATATTATTCCATACAAATCAGATTTTGACTATATATATGGGAAAAAACATATTGAAGAAAAAAATCCATTACTAATTGAAATTGTAAAAGACGAAATAAATCATTTACAAAAAATTGTAGACAAAATTTCCGGATTAGATACTGATGACGCTATAACTAGAATAGAGGAATTAGAAAAGCGTGTTAAAAATTTGAAGGATTTATTATGCGAATTAGTGAGTTAATAGAAAAAATAGAAAAGAAATTTCCTTTAGAATTTCAAGAAAAATGGGACAACTCAGGGTTTTTAATTGGAAATATTGAAAATGAATTAAAAAATGTACTGGTATGTTTAGAAATTACACCCGAAGCTATTAATGAAGCAAAGGTTAAAAATTGCAATATGATAATTTCTCACCATCCATTAATTTTTTCAGGAATAAAAAAAATTGATATGGATTTTAAAGGTAAAAAAATTTTAGAATTAATAAAGAATGACATTGCTCTTTACTCAACGCATACGGCTATTGATGTAAACGGATTAAATGAATATATTTTTGAGAAAATTGGATTTACCTCGGAAGGCATTATTTCACCTACTGTCGAAAAATATGGATATGGAAATTACCAGTCTTTAAGAATATCTGAAAAAGAGATAATTTCAAGGTTAAAAGATAGCTTAGGATTAGAATATGTTGTTAAATATGGAAAGAAAGAAGAATTTTACAAAGTAGGATTGATAACCGGGGCTGGTATGGATTTTATAAATGAAGTAAAGGCTTTAGACATAGATTTATTTATTACTGGAGATATAAAGCATCACGAAGCTATGGATAGTGTTGAAATGGGAATAAACTTGATAGATATTACACATCAAGGAAGTGAAAAATATTTTGCTGAATATATGAAAAAGTTCATTGACGATATGAAATTAGATATAACTACTTTTGAATACTATAATATAAAAAAATATGTGCCTAAAATACTTTAGATTGTCTAAAAAGTTTTAATATGATAGAATTATATAGCGAGTATATTGGATAATCACGAGATTTCTCGAGGAAAGTCCGTGCACCACACAGCAGAATGCCAGATAACGTCTGGTGGAGGCGACTCTAAGGCTAGTGCAACAGAGATATACCGCCCGTAAGGGTAAGGGTGGAAAGGCGAGGTAAGAGCTCACCAGCATATAGGTAACTATGTGGCTATGTAAACCCCATTCGGTGCAAAATCAAAATAGGATAAAAACCCAGTAGCTGGCTGGGCGGTAGGTAGATTGCTTGAATACATAGGTGACTATGTATCTAGATTGATGATTATCGATAACAGAACACGGCTTATAGATATGCTCGCAAATACATATTGCAATTCCGGAGGCAACAAATGAAATTAAAATTAGTTACTGAAAAATTTATTCCGAAATATGCTACAAAAGGGTCAGCAGGTTTTGATTCTTTTTTGCAACAATAAAAAAGAAATAATTGCGAAACCGAATCAAGTAGTAAAAGTGCCAACTGGATTAAAAATGTCCATTCCAGAAGGATATTTTGGTGCAGTGTATCCAAGGTCTTCAGCTGGAATAAAAAGCAGAATATCGTTAGCAAACTCAACGGGAATAATTGATAGTGATTATAGAGGAGAATTGATTTTATTTTTAGTAAATAATGGAGATGAAGAGTTAGTAATTAATAACGGAGATAGATTAGCTCAAATGGTAATACAGCCATTTGTACAAGTAGACTTTGAAGTAGTAGAGGCTTTGGATGATACTGAGCGTGGTGAAGGTGGAATTGGAAGTACAGGAAAGTAAAATAAAGAATAATATTATGAATAAATGTATTAAATTGAGTAAATAATTGTTAAAATTTTAAGATTAATATGAGATTAATTACTATAGTAATTGATATATTTTGATACAAAAAAGTGTATCAATGCTTGATCTTATTGAAAGAGTATCTCCTTTACTGACAAATCAGTAAAGGGGATACTTATTTTTTAGAGTTTAAATTGATACATAAAATTATTTATAGACTTCTTTTCAATATTAAATCCGTCTACTATTTTAATGCTTTTATGTTATTGACAATAAAGCTATTAAATTTCAGACACTCTATTTCCTACATCTGAAATTATAAATTCAGCTTTAATACCAGTATCCTCAGTATATTTAGGACCAACATAAGCTTTAAATTCTTCTATTTTATCAGATTTTACGATTGCAATTCCACAACCACCAAACCCTGCTCCAGTCATTCTAGCCCCTAAGCAATATTCAAAATTATTAGAATGCTTAGTTATTGAATCTAAATGAGGGCCGGTAACTTCATAAAGCTCCCTTAAGCTGTCATTTGACTGAATCAATAAATCACCTAATTCTTCAATATTTTTATCTCTTAAAGCCTTAACTGTTTTTTTTACTCTTAAATCTTCTTCAACAACATGTTTTGCTCTTTTTCTTACAACTTCATCCTCAATTTTTTCAAGTAAATGAAATTCATCTTTTTTTAAATCACATAAATTTTCTATATCAGTGTATTTTTGAAGAATCTCAAGTGCTTTTTCACATTCTGCACGTCTCTCGTTATATTTAGAATCTTTTAATTCTCTTCTTTTATTAGTGTTTAAGATAACAATTTTTTCATTTTCTAATACAAAAGGAACATATTCGAAATCGAGAGATCCAGTATTTAATAATATGGCATGGTCTTTTTTTCCATTTGCTATTATAAATTGATCCATAATACCAGTATTTACTCCGATAAATTTGTTCTCACATTCCATACCTATTATAGCTAAATCTTTGTATGGGATTTTTCCGTCATTGTAAAATACACTCTGGATTTCTCCAATTAATACCTCAAGAGAAGCAGATGATGAAAGACCGGACCCATTTGGAATATTTCCGTAAACTAATATGTCTAATCCTCCAATTTCAAATCCATGTTCTTTTACAAATTTAGAAACACCTAGAGGGAAATTCATCCAATCATTTTCTTTATTATATTTAATGTTTGTTAGATCAACTTCACCTTCAGTTTCTAGATTTAAGCTTTTTAATCTTAAAACATTTTGATTATTTTTTCTTGCGATACCATAAGTACCAATTTCGATTGCGCAGGGAAATACTTGTCCACCGTTATAATCAATATGCTCTCCAATTATATTAATTCTACTTGGAGAAAAAAAAGTCTTGATTTCTTTTTCATTTTCACCAAAATGAGAAATGAATTTTTCTTTTAATTGATTTATATCCATATTATTTTGCCTCATTTTCTTTATATTTTTTATAAGTTTCTCTTAATTCTTGAGCAGTATCTTCAACTCTTCTTGGATTGGTTTTTGCCCAAACACAAGTTTCAGATGAGGCATTCCATTTAATTGAATTTGCACCCCTTAGAGGAGGGAAGAATTTAACATGGAAATTATAGTAAGATTTAGATTCTTTTTCTAACTCACTATTAATTGGATTTTGATATATACCCATCATATATGGAAATGATTTATCAAATACTGCATCAAATGTACCTAATAAATCTTTAAGGATTTTGGCAAAATCCTCTTTAATTTTTTCATTAAAATCTTCAAAAGTGTAAATATTATTTTCTTTAGGTACTAAATAAACTCCATAAGGATAGTCGGTGTAGAAGGGAAGAAAAGCAACAAAGCTATCATTTTCTATTACAATTCTTTTCTTTTCTTTTAGTTCTTCATCTCTTATTTTTAAAATTAAACTTTCTCCAGTTTTGTCAAAATGTTTCTTTGAATTTTCTAGTTCTAATTTTATTCTTAAAGGTGTAAATCCATATCCGTAGATTTGACCATGTGGATGGATTTGTGTTGTTCCAACTTCTTCACCTCTATTTTCGAAAGTTAAAATATATTTAACATTATTATCTTTTTTTATTTCAATAAATCTTTCTTTCCACAATTCAATTAATTCTTTAATATGATTTACAGGAAGTTGCCATAGTGAGGCGTCATGATCCGGTGAGTAGAGGATAACTTCGGCTTTACCATATGACTTAGCAGTTTTATAAAAATCTGTGGCAACATCATCAGGCATTGGTGGTTCTGGCATCATTGAAGGCCAGTCATTATCATATTTTAATACCGTATATGTCTCTTTTATTTGTTCTGAACCAGGACAAAAAGCACAATAATCTTTTGGTCTATCTGGTCTGTTCTGTCTATCACCATTTACAATTGTCCAATCATTAAGTAGTGGATTATATCTAAATTCAGCCATAATTTCTCCTTTTATTATTACTAATTAATAATAATTTATCAATTTTTCTTATTTAAAAAGCAATCAAATACTAAAGTATTAGATTGCCTTTTGATTTATTTCTTAGTTAAGTATTTTCTTGTATCTAAAGCTACAGCAATTATTATTAAAGCACCTTTAATTACGATTTGCCATGCAGAGTGAACTCCGATAAATACAAGCCCATATGTGATAACTTGTAATAAAATAACACCGAGTACAATACCCCTTATTTTACCAACACCACCAGAGAATGATACACCACCGATAACACAGGCTGCAATAGCATCCAAGTCGTAGTTTGTACCCAAGTCAATTCTTACAGAACCAACCCTTGGTCCTTCTAAGAAACCAGCAATACCGTACATTATTCCTGATAGTAAAAATACAGTTAAGATAACTCTATCTACGTTGATACCTGAAACTTCAGCAGCTTCTTTATTACCACCAACAGCAAACATTTTTTTACCTAGTTCAGTTTTATTCCATATAAACCACATAAATATTACAGCTATAGCAGCGAATAAAATTAAATATGGAATTTTATATCCTCCAATATT
The DNA here is from genome assembly GCF_985670335.1 of Helcococcus sp. SA-HE-C1. Taxonomy (NCBI): domain Bacteria; kingdom Bacillati; phylum Bacillota; class Tissierellia; order Tissierellales; family Peptoniphilaceae; genus Helcococcus; species Helcococcus sp. SA-HE-C1. The sequence continues at coordinate 1,136,884 of NZ_OZ484652.1, read as the reverse complement.
CAACCCTTCAGTTGCTAGTGCTCTATAGTTTTCCTTAAATCCACCAAGAGGAGTAGGTCCTTTTGGATGAGCATTTATAATGATTTGGATTAGACCGTATAAAATTAATTGTGTACCTAATGTTGCGATAAATGCGTGCAGTTTAAGTTTAGCAACACCAAATCCATTAAATAAACCAATTAAAGCACCGGTTATAACAGCTGCACCAAGTCCCACAACAATTGGTAATTCAGGCATATCTGGGAAATATTTTGTTGCTGTCCCAGAAGCTTGTAATAATATTGTTGATATCATTGCAGTTAAACCTATTGCACGACCTGCGGACAAGTCGGTACCCGCTAAAACGATCAGACCACCAGCACCCAAAGCTATAATTAATTTTGTAGAAGATTGGGTTATAATGTTTAGAAAGTTTTGAACACTTAAAAAGTTGGGTTCACTAACAACGATATATAGTATTAAACCTAATATAACAATCATTAATCCTTGATCTATAAGAAACTGAGTGATAGTTTCCTTAGAAAATTTCTTTTTTGTTTCCATAATTACTCCTATAAATATTTTGTAGCTAAAGACATAACCTTGTATTGGTCGGATTCTTTAACATCTACTATTCCAGCAATTTTACTATTGCTCATTACCATAATTCTATCACAAATACCAAATAGTTCCGGCATTTCTGAAGAAACTACTATAACACCTTTTCCATCATTGGCTAAATCAATTATTAATTGATAAATTTCATATTTAGCACCAACATCAATACCTCTTGTAGGTTCGTCAAGAAGTAAAACTTCTGGTCTGGTCAATAACCAACGTCCAAAAATAACTTTTTGTTGGTTTCCACCAGATAATGATCTTATTAAAGTTTTTGTATTAGGTGTCTTTACTCTCATTGAAATAACTTGTTCATTTGTAGCCATCTTCATCTTACTATCATCTAGTAGAAAACCTGACTTGTATTTTTTTAAACTTGAAATAGTTGAGTTGAAAGTAATATCTGCATAAGGGAATATACCTGTAAATCTTCTTTCTTCGGTAACTAAAGCGAAACCATTTTTGATAGATGCCTTAGGACTATTGTTATGTATTTTTTTATCGTGTAAAAATATTTCACCTTTTTCTAGAGTTCTAACACCAAATATGGTTTCTAGTAACTCAAATCTTCCAGCTCCAACAAGTCCGGCAACACCTAATATTTCACCTTTTCTTAATGTGAAATTGGCCTCTTCGATACCTGGTTTGTATTTTGAAGTTAAGTTTAAAACTTCTAAAAGTGTTTCACCGGGTACATTTGTTTTAGGTGGATACACATTTTCGATATCTCTACCAACCATTAATGAAATAATTTTGTCTATAGTTAGATCATCCGAAGATTCCGTAGCAACCCATTGGCCGTCTCTCATGATTGTTACGTCATCAGAAATAGCTAAGATCTCATCCATTTTATGAGATATATAGATTATGCCTACACCTCTATCTTTTAATTTTTTAATAATGGTAAAAAGTATATCAACCTCTTTATTAGTAAGTGATGAACTCGGCTCATCAAGTACTAAAATTTTAGCGTTGTATGAAACCGCTTTAGCAATTTCGATTAATTGTCTTTTAGCTACTGATAAATTCTCAGTAATTTCCCTTGGATTTACATCAATTCCCATATCATCAAAAATATCTTGACAATATTTATACATTTTATTTTGGTCTATCATCAATCCTTTTTTTGGATATCTTCCTAAGAGCATATTGTCGGCAACGTCTCTTTTCATAACCTGATTAAGTTCTTGGTGCACCATAGCAACACCACTTTCTAGTGCCTCTTTTGGATTGTTGAACTTAACTTTTTCTCCATTTAAGAAAATATCACCAGAGTCTTCGTGATAAATTCCAAATAAACATTTCATAAGAGTAGATTTACCAGCACCATTTTCGCCCATTAATGCATGAACTGTACCAGGTCGTACTTTAAGTTGAGCGTTATCTAGTGCCTTTACGCCTGGAAAAGTTTTAACCAAATTTCTCATCTCTAAAAGATATTCTATATTTTCCATATAAACTCCATATCATTTAAAAAGGCACACATAAGTGCGCCTTTAGTAATTCAGCAACTATTGTACTTTCTCGTAGTCCATTCTTACAGACTTTTTATCACCTTCAAAAATCTTATAGTTTGTACCTTCTGTCCAGTCTTTACCAGATAATTTATTTTTAATTAAATCAATAACACCTTTTGCCATTGTTTCATTATTTTGTCTTACAGTACCTGATAATTCTCCTGTTTTTACCTTAGCAACAGCTTGTTTTGTAGCATCAACACCGTATACTGGAATGAATTTATCAGTAGATACTTTACCTTTGTCGTCTAGTTTGTTGAAACCAGCTTGTTGTAAAGCGTTTAATGCACCGATAGCCATACCATCGTTGTTAGCAAAGATAACTTCGATTTTATCTCCATATTTTGCTATCCAAGCATCTGTAGCATCTTTAGCTTTTGTATCATCCCAATCTGCTACTTTTTCATCTAGTCTTTCAACTTCAACACCTTTTTCTTTGAATAATTTTATAGATTCTTCTGTTCTAGCAACAGCTTCAGCGTTATCATAACCACCGTGTAGTGTTACGTATTGTAATTTACCATCTCCGTTTTTATCGCCACCATTTTTCCATTTTTCGTAAGCGATTTCACCTTGCATTACACCAGCTTGAGGAGCTTGTGTACCGAAGAAGATTAAGTTTTTCAAGTCTGCTTCAGCGATATCTTTTGTAATATCTCTGTTCCAGAATACTGTTGGAATTCCAGCACTTTTAACTTTATCGATAACTGCTTTACCAGCACCAAAGTCAACGACGTTAATTAATAAAGCATCAACTTTTTTTTGTACTAAAGCATCGATTTGATCATTTTGTTTAGCTTGGTCATTTTGTGAGTCTTGGATATCTAACTCAAATGAATCATCAGCTTTATCTAAAGCTTCTAAAGCTTGTCTTACTGTACCAATATAAGGGTCAGCACCATTAAATAGTAGTACCCCAAATTTTTTAGCTTTTCCGTTATTGCCAGTTTTACCAGCATCACCACCTTTATTTTTGTTACCACATGCAACAAGTGAAAACACTAAAATTAATGATAATAATAGTGCTAATATTTTTTTTGTAGATTTCATTATAAAAATCCCTCCTTTTTTTTGTTAACTTAATTCTATAAAATATTGACAAGGTTGTCAACTATTTCAAAAATAAAATATATTAAAATAATGTTTTTTAATAATAAATTATGTAGAAATTACTAAATTTCAACAAAATAATTCATATTATAGCCATATTATTTTTATAAAATTTTTAAAAATATAGCGTGAGTAATCAATGAAAAATGATATCATTGACAAGGTTATAACAATTTTGTATTATTTTATACTTCTGATAAAATAATATATAGAAAACAGAGGAGTAATAATGGAGAAAAAAACAAAAAAAAAGAGAAACTTTATTATCACATTTATTCAGATAATATTATTCGCTATAATGATATATAGTGGATATCAAATATTTAGTTATTATTATGAAAACTATAAATCAACTCAGCAATTAAAAGAAGCAAATAAATTAGTTAATGAAGTTGAGAAAGATTTTAATAAAAATTTAAGTTTAGAAAATAAAGATAAGAAAAAAGATAATGATAATCAAGAAAAAAAATTAAGCAAGAAAGAACTAGATGAACGTGCAAAGTTAGTTGTAAAAAAGCTTAAAGAAAAAAATAGCGATGTAGTTGGATATGTAAAATTTGAGGAAGCTAAAATTAATTTTCCAATACTATATAAGAAGGGGAATAATAGTTACTATTTATGGAAGGATTTAAATAAAAATTTTTCTAGACCGGGTTCAATATTCTTAAATGGTGGTAATGAACCAGATTTTAAGGATATGAATACCACAATATTTGGTCATAATTTAAGAACAAATCCAGAACAATTTGCACCAATGTTTAAGTTACTCTTACAATTTGAAGATAAGAAAAATGTTGACCCAAATAAAGAGTATTTTGTCGAAATATATACCGAAGAAGGATACAAAAAATATAAAGTATTTACAGCATACTATTCAACATCTAATGATGATTATATTTTAAGTCAAAGAAACAAAAATAACTGGACGAAATACTTAGATGAAAGAAAAGATAAATCGATTAATAAATTTACTGATCCGCAACCATTTACATCAGATGACAAGATTTTAACAATGTCAACTTGCGATTATGGTGATGGAGAATTTGGTAATGATGGAAGATTTGTGGTTCAAGCAGTTGAAGTAGAAGTGAAGTAGAAGATATGAAATATACAATAGAGAAAATAGAGAATGGGATAAAAATAATTGGTCTAAAGAATTTCTATTTACCACATATTTTTGAAAATGGACAAGCATTTAGATGGGAAAAAACTGAAAAAAATTCTTATATTATTGTAGCAAATAATTCTGTTGCAGAATTTATGCACGATAAAGAGAATCTCATAGTATATAATATAACAGAAAAAGAATTTAGATCGTTTTGGCATGAATATTTTGATTTAGATAGAGATTATGATGAAATCAAACAATTACTTTCAAAAACTTTAGCTTACGAAAAAAATGACAGTCTTAAAAAAGCAATTAAATTTGGGGAAGGTCTTAGAATTTTGAATCAAGATGAATACGAAATAATAATTTCATTCATTATTTCAGCCAATAATCAAATTCCACGAATAAAAAATTCTATAAGACTATTATCCGAAACTTATGGTGAATTTATAGAAGAGTATAAAGGAAAAAAATATTATTCATTTCCAAAACCAGAAATCTTATCAAAAGCAAACCCTTTAGAAGTTAAAGAAATATGTCGTGTTGGATTTAGAAATGAGAGAATAGTTATTGCTTCAAAGATGTTTTTAGAACAAAATGAAAAATATTCAGATGAATTAGATGATGAGATTTTAGGGGATAATCTTTTAGAAATACCTGGAGTTGGCCAAAAGTTAGAGACTGTATACTTTTATTTGGATATAGTAGGGACAATACTTTTCCGGTTGACGTTTGGGTTAAGAGATTAATGGAAACTCTTTACTTAGAAGATAAAATATCAAATTCGAAAATACTAGATTAAGCACAAATTTTATTTGGCAATTTAAGAGGGCTTGCACAACAATACTTATTTTATTATGCAAGGGAAAACAAGATTGGAAAATAAAATAATATTTTAGTTTCATATAAAAAATGTATTAAAATTAAAATCGTACTATTTAAGAAGAAACGTGAGATTACAATCTCACGTTTCTTTTATATTTTGAATAGGACAATATAGATACACATATGTAAATTTAATTAATCTATAAAACATTTAATCGTATACTAAGTTTTATAAATCATATATCTGGAGCTTATCTTAAATATGGATTTATAACTTCAATTTATCAAATAAAAAAAATATTATATAATAAATTCATAAAAGACTTAAAACATTATAAAAGGAGATTCAATGAAAGTTAAACCTGTAGGAGATAGACTAGTTATAAAAGTTAATAAAGTTAAGGAAACTAATATGTTAGGGATTGTCATAATAGAAAATGAAGAGAATGAATCTCGTGTTGGTAAGATTGTAGCGATTTCTAATAATATAAGCAATCAAGAATTTAAGATTGGAGATTTAATTCTCTATTTGAAATCTGAAGCTAGTATACCAGGAAATAATGAAGAAGAGTATTTAGTTGTTAATACTAAAGATATTCTGGCAATTGTACAAGAAAGTGAGGTGTAAAATGTCTAAAGATATTAAATATGGTTTGGATTCTAGAAAATCTTTAGAAATAGGAATAAATAAACTCGCAGATGCTGTAAAAGTCACGATTGGACCAAAGGGAAGAAACGTAGTAATCGATAAAGGATTTGGAACTCCACTAATCACAAATGACGGAGTAACTATAGCCAAAGAAATAGAATTACAAGACAAATTTGAAAATATGGGAGCACAACTATTAAAAGAAGTTTCAATTAAGACTAATGATATTGCAGGTGATGGAACTACAACGGCAACAATATTAGCTCAGGCAATAGTATCAGAAGGATTAAAAAATATTGCTGCTGGTGCTAATCCTGTTATATTACAAAAAGGGATAAAAAAAGCTACACAAATTGTAGTCGAGAAAATCAAATCATTTTCTACTCCGATTCAAACAAGAGAAGATATTGCTCAAGTAGGTGCAGTTTCATCTGCAGATCCTTCTATTGGTGAATTAATTGCCGATGCAATGGAAAAAATTGGTAGAGATGGTGTTATCACAATCGAAGAATCTAAAACTATGGAAACGAATTTAACAATTGTTGAAGGAATGAAGTTTGACAAAGGATTTTTATCATCGCATATGATTACAAATAATGAGAAAAAAACGGCAGATCTTGAAAATCCATATATTTTGATAACTGATCAAAAAATAGAAAATATCAAAGATATTCTACCAATGCTACAGGAATTAGTTGAAATGTCGAAACCACTTTTAATCATATCAAGTGAGATGGATAGTGAAGTGGTGACAAATCTTATCTTAAATAAATTGAGAGGAACTTTTAATGTTGTTGCTGTAAAGGCTCCAAGTTTTGGAGATAATAGAGCGAATATACTCGAAGATATAGCTATTTTAACGGGTACAAATGTATTTAAGGAAGAATTAAAAGATGATTTAAAAAAGGTAACACTCAAACAATTAGGTAGAGCTAAAAGAGTAAATATAGATAAAGACTCAACTACAATTGTAGAAGGACTTGGTTGTTCAGAAGAAATTAAAAATAGGATTAATAGAATAAAAAATGATATATACGAATCTGATTCTGATTTTGACAAAGAAAGACTTAAATCAAGATTAGCAAAATTATCAGGCGGTATTGCTGTTATAAATGTAGGGGCAGTAACAGAAGTTGAAATGAAAGAGAAAAAGCTCAGAATAGAGGATGCTCTTGCGGCCACAAAGGCAGCGGTAGAAGAAGGTATCGTAGCAGGTGGAGGTACAGTTTTTATAGATTCTATTAAATCGCTAGATAGATATATTGATGAAAATGTTGGCGATGAAAAAACTGGAGCAAAAATTGTGTCAAAAGCATTAGAATATCCAGCATGGCAAATAGCAGAAAATGCCGGAATAAAAGGAGATGTTATAACATATAAAATCAAAAGTTTAGAAGAAGGAATAGGTTACAATGTATTAAATGATAAATTTGAAAATATGGTTGAGAAAGGAATAGTAGATCCTACTAAGGTAGCTAGATCTGCTCTTGAAAATGCAGCCTCTATTGCGGGGTTAATACTTACAACCGAAGCAGCGATTGCAGATGTAAAAAATGAAGAAGAAATAAATCATATATCACAAAGTATGGAAGGGTATGGATATTAGTAAAGAGGCTGTTAATTCAGATTTTGTCATATTGTAAAACACGTATTAATTGCTTTTAATTTTCAAAATATTAAATTTATGTTATAATTTAAATATAAATTTAGGAAGAGGTGGAGATGTGAAATTATTATTAGTTAATTCCGAACAAGAGTTTATAGACAATTTTATATACAGTTTTAAGTCTGAAGAGTATGAGATAAGTTCAGCAAAAAATATAAAAGATGCTATAGATTTAGTTTCTAGATACTCATATGATTTGATGATTATTGATATGAAATATAGAGATGGAACAGGTCTGGATTTAAAAAGAAAAATGAATGAAATATCTAAAATTCCAACCATTGTTGTGTCCTGTAATAAAGAGCCTAATAATGTGGTATTAGCTTTAGAATATGGTTGTGATGACTATATTCAACGCCCCTTTTACCTCTTGGAGCTAAAAGCGAGGATAAGAGCTGTTATTAGAAGAGCAAAAGATAATGTGACAACTTCAGAACAAAATATTGTTAATGAAAATAATAATAAACTTACTAAAGAGAAATTTGAGTTTGATGTGTTATCTAGAAAAGTCAAAGTAGATAATATAGAAATGGATTTAACTGGTAAAGAATTTAATTTGTTATATATACTAGTTTCAAATAAGAATAAAGTATTTTCTAGAAGAGATTTAGCAAATGAATTATGGAAAGGTATAGATGAATCTAATATAAGAACGGTTGATGTTCATATTAGAAGACTTAGAGAAAAATTAAAAGCGACAAATACAGATAAATATATCCAAACCAGTTGGGGCGAAGGATATTTTTATGATGATGAAATAAAGAAATACTAGGAGAATTTATGTCAATTGAATTAAGGTGGAAGTTGGAAGATATATATGCTTCTAATGATCAGGTAAATGTAGATATTGAAAAAGTGTTAAAAAATACTAAAAAAATTAAAGAATTAAGTAAAGAACCAAAGAAAAATTTAGCAGAATTAATAATATTAGACTCAAAACAGGATAGACTTATTAGTAAACTTCACACATACGCACACATGAAAAAAGATGAAGATTCAAATATTACTGAATATCAAAAATTAGAAGCTGAAATTATTAACTTAAATAATGAAGTTGCTACAGAACTATCATTTTTACAACCTTTACTCTTATCATTGTCAGATGAAGAAGTAGAAGAATTAAAAAACGATGAAAGATTAAAAAATCATGATGTTGTATTAAATAGAATATTCAGATATAAAGAACACACTCTTTCAGATGTTGAAGAGAAACTTTTATCCAATTTAAACTCTTTAGCACAATCACCATCCGAAGCTTTTTATTATTTAACAAATACAGATATGGAATTTCCGTATTTAGAGAAACATGATATTCAAATTGAAAATAGTAATTTTGTAAAATACCAAATGAATGAAAATAGAGAGATACGAAAAAAAGTATTTAAGAATTTTTACAATAAATATAACCAATTTGGTAATACAATTGCACAACTATATTATTCTCATGTAAATAATTTAACTAAGATTGCTAAAGTTAAGAATTATGATTCAGTAAGAAATATGTTTTTATATAAGGATGATGTTAAGGAAGAAGTATATGACGCTTTAATAGAATCGATAAGTAACAATTTGTCACATTTACAAAAATATTATGATATAAAGAAAAGAGTTTTAGGTTTAGATGAACAGCATATGTATGATGTATATATGCCGATTACTAGTAATTTTGAGAAGACATATACTTTTGAAGAAGCTAAAGAGATGATAATAGAATCAGTAAAACCACTTGGAGAAGAATATGTTCAAAATCTAAAGAGAGCTTTTGATGAAAGATGGATTGATGTTGAGCCAAGAAAAGGAAAAAGAGGTGGTGCATATTCATCAGGCTCATATGATACCAATCCATATATATTGATGAATTTCAATGGTACGCTTGATACTGTATTTACGCTTGCTCATGAATTAGGTCATTCTTTACATAGTTTTTATGATAGAGGAAATAATGATTTTCTACATTCTGGATACACAATATTTGTAGCAGAGGTAGCATCAACATTTAATGAAGCACTATTGTTAAACTATTTATTAGAAAGGGCTGAAAGTAAAGAAGAAAAACTTTACTTAACGGATTTTTATTTAAATAGTTTTAAGAGTACAGTTTTTAGACAAACAATGTTTGCAGAATTTGAAAGAGAAGTTCATAAAAAAATTGAAGCTGGTGAAGTACTTACAAAAGCAGATTTTACAGAAATTTATTATGGATTAAATAAGAAATATTTTGGTGACTCTATAGTGTTAGATGAAGAGATTGGGTATGAATGGATGAGAATCCCTCATTTTTATTCAAACTTCTATGTCTATAAATACGCAACAGGATTTGCGGCATCAGCGATATTATCTAGAAGAGTTTTAAACAAAGAAAAAGATGCGTTAGAAAATTATTTAGAATTTCTAAAAGACGGTAATAAACATTTCCCAATCGAGCAACTAAAAATTGCAGGTGTTGATATGTCAAAGCCAGACACAGTAAATGAGGCAATGCAGCTATTTGCAAGACTAGTAGACGATTTAGATAATTTAACAAGATAATTTTAATGAAAAACAAAAGGAGATAAGAGTGGCAGTTAATTTTAATAATAGATACAGATTTAATACGGGTGTAGTAACAGTTACTATATATGCAGGAAAAGATCTAATTCTAGGAATAGAGTTAGATCACTCAGACAAGTTAGAATTAGATGGAGTATTTTTAACAAAAAGTAATAACTTAATCGAACAGACATTAAATCAATTACAAGAATTTTTTAATAAGGAAAGAACTGAATTTGACCTACCTTTAGATTTGTCAGATGACAAACTAGTTCAAAAAGTAGTAAAAGAAATTAAAAAAGTTAAATTTGGTGAAACTCTTACATTTAGTGAACTATCAAAAAATATTGGTGAAGATGTTAAAGAAGTTAAAAAAGCTATTAAAAATATCAAATTTCCATTACTTATACCGGTGCATAGAATTGTAGATGAAAAGAAAAAGACAAATGATGAAGCGTTTCAAAGTTTATTAAATTTTGAAAAATAATTTCAAAGTCTAGAGGAGACATGAAAGATATTTTTAAAGTCACCATACTTTGTACCAGTGATATTCACGGATATTATATGCCTTGGGATTACTCTGAGGATATATTATCAAAGATTGGTGGGCTTACTAGAGTAAGTACAATTTATAAAAAAATAAAGAGAGAAAATCCAAATACTTTTATCGTAGATAATGGAGATTTAATTCAAGGTAATAATGCAGAATTTTTCATATCTGAGGAAGAAAATCCAGGAATTAAAGCTATAAATGAGATTGGATATCTACTTTATAATATGGGAAATCATGAATTTAATTTTGGTATGGATAAGTTAATCAGCGTAATCAGACAATTTAAGGGGATTGCAATGATGGGAAATTTATATCGTAAAAAACATACGATGAGATTCATGAATGGAGTATATTATATTAATATTGAAGATGTAAAAATTGGAATTGTTAGTTTAAATACCCCCCTAGTTAGAAAATTTGAAGCTCAAAGAGGAAACATAAAAAATTATGATGTTATAGATGCAGACTTTGAATTAAAAAAACTTTTAAATGAAGTTGGAGAATGTGATGCATTAATCGGTCTTTTTCACCTAGGTGAAGAGAATGAGAACAATATCGAAAATACAGGTGCGATAGATTTACTAAAGAATGTAGAAAATTCAAATAAAATAGATGCTATATTTGCTGGACATATGCATAAAATCGAAAATAAAAAAATTGGTGATACAATATTTTTAGAGCCAGGAGTTCATGCAGAAGCAATTAGTAGATTAGATCTGTACTTTGATCCAAATAGTAGCGATAAATTAATTGATATTAAATCATCAATAATTGAGGTCGATGATAGAATCGAGTCGGATATTGAAATTGAAAAAATATTAAAACCTTATCATGAACAGCTAAGAGATAGAGCTAATAAAGTACTAGGATACACTGAAGTGGACTTTAACTTAAATGATGAGATTAAAGGAATACCGCAATTAAGAGTTGAACAAACAAATCTATCAGAATTCTTTATAGATGTTATGCTATATTATAGCAAGGCCGATGTTGTTGCTGTACACTTCGATAATCCATATCCACTCACATGTGATGGGGAGATTAGAAGAAAACACATAAATTCAGCATATAGTTATTCTGGTGGAGAGATTACCAATTTTGAAATAACGGGTAAACAATTGAAAAAATATATGGAGTGGTCAGCTTCAGTGTTTAATCGTTCAAATATAGGGGACATAAATATTTCTTTTAAAGAAGATTGAACTAAGTTTAAATATTCGACATTTGATATTTTTGGAAATGTTAAATACGATATTGATATCACTAAAAAAGATGGTCATAGAATTAAAAATCTTAGATTTTTAGATGATAGCGAAATTACTGATGATCAAAAAATAATAATTGGTATGAACAAGTATCGACTAGATTTCTTAACATCAGAAACTGGTCCTCTTAAAGGAGCTAAGATAAAAGTGCTTTATTCTACAATAAGTGATAAAAATATTGGTGTTAATGGTACGATTAGAAATTTATGTGCACATTATTTATCAAATCTTCCAGATAAGACATATAGAAAAAAGCATGATATAAGATGGAAAATAGTAAAAAATGCCAAATATAACGAGTATATTGAATATGCTAAAAAACTTATAAATGAGGGGTCGCTATTGCTATATCAAAAAGATAGCAAAATAAATTTAAATAAGTCAATTAATATATTTGATATTTTAAATAGAGAACAGATACAAAAATTAAGAGAAAAATATGAATTTCCAAGAGATTCTATTATGCTAATAGAGATAATAAATGAAATAAGGAGAAATGATGGATTTTAACAAATTAGAGTATAAAAGACCTGAGTTTGAATCATTTTTTACAGAGATATATGAAAAATTAGATGTGTTAAAAAATGCTAAAAATGAAGAAGAATTTTTTCAAACATTTAAGAATTTGGAAAAAATTACTGCAAAATTTATGCAGGCATATACTATTGCTTATGTTAGATTGACCATAAATACTAAAGATGAATTTTATCAAAAAGAAGTTGAGAAAATTGAGAATATTTTACCAAGATATTCAGAATTTTCAAATAAATTACAAAAAGTTAGATTGGAATCACCATACAGAAAAGAATTTGAAAGAAGATTTGGTGAAAATATAACTAAAACTGATGAAATACAATTAGATATATTTAAGCCTTCTATAATGGAGGACAGAGTAAAAGAGTCAAGATTATCTAATGAATATCAGAAGTTAATGGGATCTGCAGAAATTGAGTTTGATGGAAAGATATTAAATATTTCTCAAATGCCACCATATTTGGAATCAAGAGATAGAGAAGTTAGAAAATCAGCATCAAAAGCGTTTACAGACTGGTTTGAAAAAAATAGTGATGAGTTCGATCGAATTTACGATGAACTAGTTAAAGTAAGACATGAAATTGCAAAAAAATTAGGATTTGATTCATATATTGAGGTAGCATATAGATTGTTTGGAAGAACTGATTGGGATAGACATGATGCTAAAATATATAGAGAAGCGATAAAAAAACATATTGTACCGCTAACTAAAAAGTTTTATGAGGAACAAAGACAGAGAATTGGCGTTGATAAATTAAAACACTACGATCTACCTCTTAAATTTTTATCAGGGAATCCAACTCCAAAGGGAGATAGAGAAGAATTAGTAAAAATTGCTCAAAAAATGTATACGGAATTATCTCCGGAAACAGAAGAGTTTTTCAATACAATGATTTACAGTAACTTAATGGATTTAGATTCCAAAGAAGGTAAAGCTCCAGGTGGATACATGGTTAGTCTTGATGAAATAGGACTTCCGTTTATATTTGCAAACTTTAATGGGACTCAGCATGATGTAGATGTTTTAACCCATGAAGCGGGACATGCTTTTCAGGGATATTTAACAAAAGATGTTCATCCAAGAGAAAATGCTGGGGCATGTATGGAAATAATGGAAACTCATTCGATGAGTATGGAATATTTTGCTCATCCATGGATGAGAGAATTTTTCAAAGAAGATACAGAAAAATATTTCTATAGTCACGTAGTTGGAGCCTTAGAATTTTTACCATATGGTGCTACAATTGATGAGTATCAAGAATGGGTGTATGACAATCCTAACGCTACACCAGAGGAAAGAAATAATAAATTTAGAGAGATTCAAAAGATATATTCTCCTCATATTGATTATGACGGAAATGAATATTATGAAGCTGGTAAGAGATGGCATGCACAAGGACATGTATTTCAGTCACCATTTTATTATTTAGATTATACAATTGCGCAATTAAATGCTTTCCAATTCTTCGTACTTGATATGGAAGATCATCAAGATACTTGGAGTAAATATATTGAATTTTGTAAATTAGGTGGAAGATTAAGCACTAAAGATATAATCGCTCACGTTGGGCTGAAAAATCCATTTGAAGAGGAAACGTTTGAGTTTATTGTGCCTAAATTGATTAATTATCTAGATGGTTTAGACAAAGATAAAATTGATAATACTAAAAACTAAAATAAATACTATTGTTCATTGTGTTTTAGATACTATAATGGGTATATGTATTTTGAAAATAATAAAAATTAGGAGGAAATATGTTATATACAACAACAAATAGCATTGAAGGATATAGAGCTGTAGAATATAAAGATATAGTTTTTGGAGAAGTAATTACAGGTGTAAACTTTATTAAAGATATAAGTGCTAGTTTTAGAGATTTCTTTGGTGGAAGATCTAATAGTTATGAAGAAGAATTAATCAAGGCTAGAAGAGAAGCTATAGATGAAATGCTTATTAGAGCCAAAGAAATGGGAGCTAATGCTGTTATTGGAATAAATATAGATTATGAAGTTTTAGGAGAAACAAATGGGATGCTAATGGTTACAGTAAGTGGCACAGCAGTAGTCGTTGAAAAAAATAATTACTAAAATTTAATATAGTTATTATAATTTAAACTGACATCAAAAATTGAATTTTTAACTTCAATTTTTGATGCCAGTTTTTTGTATAAAAATATATAATAAAGAAAAATAATTTCATTTAAATATTAATGTAAATAAATATCTTCATATTGATTAACAATATTTAATAAATGATCTCTTAATCTTAAAATATATGTATAGGTCTTATCATATATAAGTCCAGATTCAGCGCCACATATCTCATCTCTAATACGGTGGATTGAATTATCTCTATTTCTACGTGCTAATATTTTTATTTTATATGCCTTGGTCTTTATAGCCTTCATATCAAAGTCGTTATTCTCTAAATTATATCTAACTATATTGAATAAGTCCTCTAATTCTTTTATGATATCTTGTAATTCATTTTTAGATATATCAGAAAGACTTAAATTTTCAATTTCTAATCTAGTAGAGAGTTTGCTAATATTATAAGCGTAGTCACCAAGTCTTTCAATGTTTGAACTTATCTTTATATAGTAGGAAAGCTGTCTATATTGAGATCTATTTAAATTATCTTGTAAGGCTTTTATAGAAATATTTGTTATTTCTTTATTTAAGTAGTCAATAATTTCTTCATTGTACTGGATTTTATCACCTAGATCTATATTTTTATCCATAAAATCTTTAATTGCTAGATCAAAATTTTTTTTAGCATAGTCATACATTCTTAAAGTTTCTTGCTTTACTGATGCTATCGTAGGGATAGTTTCTCTATAGTTATTTGGGTTTATATACATCAAGGTTAGTTGCTTATCTCTTTCATCTACCCCGGGTATCAATTTTCTAGAAATTGATGCCAATAGTCCAGTAAAAGGAATTAGCGAAATAGTTGTTGCGATATTAAATACAGTATGTAAAAATGCTATTTGTTTTGTAGGTTCTTGTGTCCAAGCCTTAAACCACTCAGTAAGTGGAAATACAAATGAAAATATTGTAAAAATAATCGTACCTAAGGTGTTAAAGCTAATATGTGCTACAGCAACTCTTTTAGCATCTTTAGTAGCATTTAATGTGGCAAGCATGGAAGTTATACAAGTACCTATATTTGAACCTAATATCAAATAAAAAGTTGAGTCAAATGTAATTACCCCATTAGATGCGAATGCAATTAAAATACCAGTTGTTGCTGATGAAGATTGTATAATGGCAGTAAATATAGCTCCAGTTAAAATACCTATAATAGGATTTTTTGAAATTGCAAGAAATCTTAAAAAATCTTCATTATTTGAGAGTGGCTTAACTGCATCTCCCATAAACTTCATCCCCATAAAAAGTATACCAAATCCAAATAAAATGGTACCTGCATATTTAACTTTTCTTTTTTTTATAAAAAGCATCATTATCATACCGATAAAGGCTAAGATAGGTGCTATAATTGCGATATCCAATGTAAGTATAAGACCTGTTATTGTCGTACCAATATTAGCGCCCATAATTACGTATATAGCTTGATTTAATGTTATTAGTTTTGAGCTTACAAAACCAACAGTCATAACGGTGGTAGCAGAAGAAGATTGAACTATTGCAGTCACTAAGGCCCCTACTAAAACACCTAAAATTTTATTATTAGTAAGCTTTTCAAGAATAGACTGGAGTTTATTTCCTGCGAGTAACTCTAAGCCTTTGCCCATTTGATCCATACCATAAATGAATAAGGCTAGTCCTCCAAAAAGCATGGGTATTATTGTCATACATCCTCCTAAAATTGTTACAAAATAAGTATAACATAAGTCATATTTAAGTTGTATATATCTTGATATTTTAATTATAATTTTATACAAGTATTCCTTAAAATAAAATGCAATCTAGGCTGGATATTTCTGTATATACTTGTTCTTTAGATGGAGTGATTGTAATTATGTGCGTTCTTTAAAAAAATCTTCTGAAATAATTTACTGAAAATATTTTCTGGAAATCTTTTGGAATATTTTAGTCTAATATAGGCTACATTGTAAATTAATATAGTTTCGTCTAATTATTCTGATCCAACAGTAATTACTAAAACTTCATGTCCCATTTCTTCATACATTTTTTTATGTGACCGTTTGTGTTGATATATCATTTATATATTAATGAATATGTTTCTGTAAAGATAGAAATTAGCATACATTCTTCCTTGTTCAACAATTATATTATATCAAAACCTTGTATGAAAATTCAAAAAAAAAAAAATGAAAATTTTAAATTATTATGGTAAACTAATAAAACAAAATATAGTATAGATTAATTTTTAATTAGTAAATTTATTTAGGAGGATATATGATAAATAATAATAAGGAAATGAATAAATTTTCAGAATCAAATCAAAAACGATTTAATTCAAAAAAATTTAATAAAATTGTAATTAGTTTGCTATTAACTATATCTATCTTGGTAGGTAATATACCAATAGTAAATGCAAATACAGATACAGGTGAGCCTTTAGCAAATGTGTCGAGTGAAAAAGAAGGAGAAAAAGAGAAAAAAGATGCAGACACAAATCAAGCCGATAAAAGTGAACAAAAAGCTGTAGATACAAATCAAGGTGATAAAAGTGAACAAAAAGCTGTAGACACTAATCAAGACAACTCAAGTGAATCAGATACTCCTTCAGCGATAGATACAACTATAGAATCTAGTGATGGAGCATCTTCAAATATTCCTGTTCAAAAAATTGATCAAGATGGAAAAGTAGTTTATGAAAAAGATGGTTTTAGAATTGAATTAGTAGATGATAAAGATGCTAATGAAAAATTGGAGTATAAAGGTGAATATGTTGGAGAAGGTAGATATAAGAGATTAAATATTAAATATGTAGGGGATAGAGAATTTAAAGATGTAATATTAAAAATGAGTATTCCTAATGAAATATCTAATAAACACGAAAATGAAAATGACAATAATCAATTTAATCTAAATCCTAATAGGTTATATATGGGTTTAATCAATGTTGAAGGAGCTGAATATAACTCTAACAATAATAGACACAATTATGATATTCAAATTAATGGTATATCAAAGAATTATTTTAGATCAATTCCTTTTGTGATTAGTACTCCTTCATATGCCAAATTAAATGAACAACTAGAAGTATCATTATCTGAAAAAAATGATAACAGCATATTTAAAACTAAGATGGAAATAGAGCAAAAAGGTCTAATAAGATTAACAGCTGATGATATAACAGATGTAAGAATCACATCTGATAATATTAGATTAGGTGAATATGATTTAGGAGACCCTAGTAAGATACACCGCAGTAGTTTTAATATTAATTATGATATTAAGTTTAGTGGTAAAAATACTCAAAAAGCACCTGCGTATGTTGCACCATTGGAAGTTGATATCAAGCTTCCTTCGGAAATTAACCCTGATGGAATAGATACTTATTGGAAGAATTTTGAAATTCTTAAAAAAACAGATAATATGACATATAAAGTTAAAACAAAAGCTAATTTAGCTTATGAGATCAAAAATGAAGTATCAAAATATAAAACAGATTTAAGGTTTCAAGGATTTAAACATTTAGTGGACAATCCCTTTGTAGAAAATCCAAGTTCACTCATTGAAGGGAATGATCCAAATAGATATTTTTATCCAGATACAAAAAAAGAATTTGAAATTTCAGTTAATTTTGGTAATGAAAAAACATATGAAAGTAGAGTACCATTTTATTGGATATTTAGGGATTCTAGCTTAAAATCTGATAATATAATTTCTGAACTTAATTTTGAAAAAACATTTTTTCCCAATACAGAAAAATTTAAGCAAATAATTAAAGAAAATTTTAATGAAATAAATGATAAATTATATTATAAGACAAAATTGATAAAGGGGGAAAATAATAAATTAATTTTTACAGATATAAAAAAAGAAATAACTTTACCGGTAGATGAAAAAGGTAATGCGTTAATAAAAATAAAAGGTATATCTATAGAAGGATTTGAAAATGAAAGAGCTATTGTTACATTAAATGGGAAACAATTAAGCGAATCGGATAAAAAAACAAATTTTTATGAATATAAACCCGATGATAATGTAATTAATTACACGCTTGATATTAAGTTTGCAAATACTATATCTAAAAAGGGAGTAAAAGAAGAGGTTGTAGGAAGTATTTCTGTGTATTACAATCTAGTTGATATAGAAAAAGTAGATGAGTTGACTAATAATTATAATACAAATAATGAATATAAAAATGGGGAAGAAAACACTAGTGTATATAACAAAGATGAATTAATTTTATCTAAAAAAAGCAACTACAAACGAGTGTTATATAAAGATAGTGGAGAAATAATGTCGTTTTCTAATAGACCAATATCAAAGGGCGACAAACGTGTAAATGAGAAGATTGAATTAAGTTATAGTGATGTCGCTGTATCATTTAATCTTAAGAACTATGAATTTTATGAATATTATATTGGATTGTATAATCTGGAAAAAGTAACGATAAAAGCTGAGGTGAGTAAGGGAGTAGAAATTGATTACTCTGAATTTAAGAATCTACCCGAATTCTCATATACTGTAAATGAAGAAAGTGATAAGAGAATATATACTGTAACTTTAACTAATATAGACGCATTTAAAGCATTTGGATATGATATTAAAAATCAAAATGATAGTTTAGTTTCTAAAATTTTGCGAGCTGATGCTATCGTTACAACAAATGTTTTTAGTGGAAAAAAAGTTTCCACAACTGATATTAAACTTAAATACAGCGTAACGGTAGAAGGCGAAACAAATGGACTAAAGGTTCGTGAAGACTTAAAAAAAGGTACAGAATCATTTATAGAAATTGATACGAGAGCCATAATGCCACAAGGATTAAGTGTTGAACATTCGTATTCAAATTATAATGATAAAATCTATAAAAAGACTGATGATCAAGGTTCAATATTACACAATGAAGAGGTATATATAAAAGGGGAATTAATTAATTTAGACGATTCGCAACAATCAGATAAAGGACTTTTATTTTTCTTACCAAGAAAAAATGGATATACATTCTTTGGAAAACAATCAAATGAACATGATATATATTTAAGAGAACTACCTCAAGTAATTGATAAATATGATATATATTATACAACTGATGTACTAGATGAAAATAGTAGTTTAGAAAATGTAAACTGGGAGAAAATAACTCAAGAAAATGAATCAGTTAATTTGCAAGATATTACAGTAATTAGATTTGAACTTAAAAATCCAATCGAAAAATATAGTATAGAAAGCTTAAAATTAAAAGTGTCCTCACCTGATAAAGAAGTAGGATATGATGTTTCATTTAATTCGTATTTAAGCCTATATGATTCTAGAACAAAAGTAGTTGACAAACCAGAAAAAATAACATTTAGGATAGCTGAATTAAAGGCAGTTACAACTAATGTTGCTATACCTCACGGAGAAAATGTAACTGAAAGTCCAGCAGTACCAGAAGGTGAACAAAGAGTAACTGAAGGTCGTGATGGTAATATCGCAAACAACAAAACACTACAAACAAAGAAATGGTGTAATAGTTGATGAAAATAATCCAGTGAGAGTAGATGAACCAGTAAGAAGAGATCCAGTTGCTAAAGAAATAGTAAAAGGTACAGGAGTATTACCAACACTTGCCGTAAAAGAAGACTATGTAAATGATGCTACAAACAAAGTAAGTGTAAAAGTCTGATGATGCAAATACTCAAAAAACAAGCGTTAAATTCTATAACGAGGCTGGTCAAGTAGTTGACAAAGAAATAAACGCCCTACAATTAAAATATGGGACAACTCTTGATGAATTAAAACAAATGCTTTATGCAAATGATAAAAATACTGGAGATATCGATTTATCACGTGTGACACATACATTTAAGGACGATAACAATCCATTTACTGACAATAAAGCAACAAAAGTTGGAAGTGGATATAGCGTGACATTTAAGATTGTTGATGAGCATATGACTGATAAATTCACAGAACTAACCGTACCATTTGAAGTACTAGAAGCAGATAGAGTATTCTTACCAAAAGAAGATATAGAATTTAATCAAAAAAATGAAACCACTGAAAGAAATCAAGATGGTAATTTAATAACTTATGTAGGTAATATTGAAATCATACAAAGAATAACCGACTATAATATAACTTATCAACCAAAAGAAGATTTAACATTTGGTGAAAAGAAGGTATTAGTAGAAGGGCAAACAGGGATTGAAGAAATTAAACTCCAATATGATGTAAACCTACAAGATGGTTCACTAAGCAATAGAAGAGAACAATCACGTGAAACAGTAGAAAAAGCTAGAGATAAAGTATTTGGTGTAGGTAATGTAGAAAATAAAACTGAAGCAATACCAATGCAAACTATCTACAAAAGGCTATACAAACAAGATGGTACACTAGCAGATGGTATTACTAAAGACGAACTTCCAGAAAACTTAGCATTTGGACAAAGCTATGTGAAAAATGAAGGAAGTGAAGGAACAAAGAAAATTAAAGTAACTTATGAAGTAAATCCAAAAACTGGTGAAACTACAAATCCTAGAGAAGAAGTAATAAGTGAAACTACCAATAATCGTGTGGTATATATAAATAATCTTGAAATAGAAGATGCAAGTGTAGGAAAAGAAATAACAGAAAAAGATAAAGAAAAAATCAAAGAAGCTGTAAAAGAAAGCCTACCAGAAGTATTTAAGAAAAATCCAGATGTGAAAGTAAGTGTAGAAGATAACGCACAAGTTGGAGGAACAAAAGAAAAACCAACAGTAAGTGCGAAAATCACATTCCCAGATGGAAAAGAGCAAGAAGTCGAAGTACCAGTAACTCAAGAAGATGTAGAGGTAGGGGTAGAAAAAGACGGCTCAAACAAAGTAGAAGTAGAAGATGCAAGTGTAGGAAAAGAAATAACAGAAAAAGATAAAGAAAAAATCAAAGAAGCTGTAAAAGAAAGCCTACCAGAAGTATTCAAGAAAAACCCAGATGTGAAAGTAAGTGTAGAAGATAGCGCACAAGTTGGAGGAACAAAAGAAAAACCAACAGTAAGTGCGAAAATCACATTCCCAGATGGAAAAGAGCAAGAAGTCGAAGTACCAGTAACTCAAGAAGATGTAGAGGTAGGGGTAGAAAAAGACGGCTCAAACAAAGTAGAAGTAGAAGATGCAAGTGTAGGAAAAGAAATAACAGAAAAAGATAAAGAAAAAATCAAAGAAGCTGTAAAAGAAAGCCTACCAGAAGTATTTAAGAAAAATCCAGATGTGAAAGTAAGTGTAGAAGATAACGCACAAGTTGGAGGAACAAAAGAAAAACCAACAGTAAGTGCAAAAATCACATTCCCAGATGGAAAAGAGCAAGAAGTCGAAGTACCAGTAACTCAAGAAGATGTAGAGGTAGGGGTAGAAAAAGACAGGCTCAAACAAAGTAGAAGTAGAAGATGCAAGTGTAGGAAAAGAAATAACAGAAAAAGATAAAGAAAAAATCAAAGAAGCTGTAAAAGAAAGCCTACCAGAAGTATTCAAGAAAAACCCAGATGTGAAAGTAAGTGTAGAAGATAACGCACAAGTTGGAGGAACAAAAGAAAAACCAACAGTAAGTGCAAAAATTACATTCCCAGATGGAAAAGAGCAAGAAGTCGAAGTACCAGTAACTCAAGAAGATGTAGAGGTAGGGGTAGAAAAAACAGCTCAAACAAAGTAGAAGTAGAAGATGCAAGTGTAGGAAAAGAAATAACAGAAAAAGATAAAGAAAAAATCAAAGAAGCTGTAAAAGAAAGCCTACCAGAAGTATTCAAGAAAAATCCAGATGTGAAAGTAAGTGTAGAAGATGGCGCACAAGTTGGAGGAACAAAAGAAAAACCAACAGTAAGTGCAAAAATCACATTCCCAGATGGAAAAGAGCAAGAAGTCGAAGTACCAGTAACTCAAGAAGATGTAGAGGTAGGGGTAGAAAAAAGACGGCTCAAACAAAGTAGAAGTAGAAGAAGCAAGTGTAGGAAAAGAAATAACAGAAAAAGATAAAGAAAAAATCAAAGAAGCTGTAAAAGAAAGCCTACCAGAAGTATTCAAGAAAAATCCAGATGTGAAAGTAAGTGTAGAAGATGGCGCACAAGTTGGAGGAACAAAAGAAAAACCAACAGTAAGTGCAAAAATCACATTCCCAGATGGAAAAGAGCAAGAAGTCGAAGTACCAGTAACTCAAGAAGATGTAGAGGTAGGGGTAGAAAAAGACGGCTCAAACAAAGTAGAAGTAGAAGATGCAAGTGTAGGAAAAGAAATAACAGAAAAAGATAAAGAAAAAATCAAAGAAGCTGTGAAAGAAAGCCTACCAGAAGTATTCAAGAAAAACCCAGATGTGAAAGTAAGTGTAGAAGATAACGCACAAGTTGGAGGAACAAAAGAAAAACCAACAGTAAGTGCAAAAATCACATTCCCAGATGGAAAAGAGCAAGAAGTCGAAGTACCAGTAACTCAAGAAGATGTAGAGGTAGGGGTAGAAAAAGACGGCTCAAACAAAGTAGAAGTAGAAGAAGCAAGTGTAGGAAAAGAAATAACAGAAAAAGATAAAGAAAAAATCAAAGAAGCTGTGAAAGAAAGCCTACCAGAAGTATTCAAGAAAAACCCAGATGTGAAAGTAAGTGTAGAAGATAACGCACAAGTTGGAGGAACAAAAGAAAAACCAACAGTAAGTGCAAAAATTACATTCCCAGATGGAAAAGAGCAAGAAGTCGAAGTACCAGTAACTCAAGAAGATGTAGAGGTAGGGGTAGAAAAAGACGGCTCAAACAAAGTAGAAGTAGAAGATGCAAGTGTAGGAAAAGAAATAACAGAAAAAGATAAAGAAAAAATCAAAGAAGCTGTAAAAGAAAGCCTACCAGAAGTATTCAAGAAAAACCCAGATGTGAAAGTAAGTGTAGAAGATAACGCACAAGTTGGAGGAACAAAAGAAAAACCAACAGTAAGTGCAAAAATTACATTCCCAGATGGAAAAGAGCAAGAAGTCGAAGTACCAGTAACTCAAGAAGATGTAGAGGTAGGGGTAGAAAAAGACGGCTCAAACAAAGTAGAAGTAGAAGAAGCAAGTGTAGGAAAAGAAATAACAGAAAAAGATAAAGAAAAAATCAAAGAAGCTGTAAAAGAAAGCCTACCAGAAGTATTCAAGAAAAATCCAGATGTGAAAGTAAGTGTAGAAGATAACGCACAAGTTGGAGGAACAAAAGAAAAACCAACAGTAAGTGCAAAAATCACATTCCCAGATGGAAAAGAGCAAGAAGTCGAAGTACCAGTAACTCAAGAAGATGTAGAGGTAGGGGTAGAAAAAGACGGCTCAAACAAAGTAGAAGTAGAAGATGCAAGTGTAGGAAAAGAAATAACAGAAAAAGATAAAGAAAAAATCAAAGAAGCTGTAAAAGAAAGCCTACCAGAAGTATTCAAGAAAAACCCAGATGTGAAAGTAAGTGTAGAAGATAACGCACAAGTTGGAGGAACAAAAGAAAAACCAACAGTAAGTGCAAAAATCACATTCCCAGATGGAAAAGAGCAAGAAGTCGAAGTACCAGTAACTCAAGAAGATGTAGAGGTAGGGGTAGAAAAAGACGGCTCAAACAAAGTAGAAGTAGAAGATGCAAGTGTAGGAAAAGAAATAACAGAAAAAGATAAAGAAAAAATCAAAGAAGCTGTAAAAGAAAGCCTACCAGAAGTATTCAAGAAAAATCCAGATGTGAAAGTAAGTGTAGAAGATAACGCACAAGTTGGAGGAACAAAAGAAAAACCAACAGTAAGTGCAAAAATCACATTCCCAGATGGAAAAGAGCAAGAAGTCGAAGTACCAGTAACTCAAGAAGATGTAGAGGTAGGGGTAGAAAAAGACGGCTCAAACAAAGTAGAAGTAGAAGATGCAAGTGTAGGAAAAGAAATAACAGAAAAAGATAAAGAAAAAATCAAAGAAGCTGTAAAAGAAAGCCTACCAGAAGTATTCAAGAAAAATCCAGATGTGAAAGTAAGTGTAGAAGATGGCGCACAAGTTGGAGGAACAAAAGAAAAACCAACAGTAAGTGCAAAAATCACATTCCCAGATGGAAAAGAGCAAGAAGTCGAAGTACCAGTAACTCAAGAAGATGTAGAGGTAGGGGTAGAAAAAGACGGCTCAAACAAAGTAGAAGTAGAAGATGCAAGTGTAGGAAAAGAAATAACAGAAAAAGATAAAGAAAAAATCAAAGAAGCTGTGAAAGAAAGCCTACCAGAAGTATTCAAGAAAAACCCAGATGTGAAAGTAAGTGTAGAAGATAACGCACAAGTTGGAGGAACAAAAGAAAAACCAACAGTAAGTGCAAAAATTACATTCCCAGATGGAAAAGAGCAAGAAGTCGAAGTACCAGTAACTCAAGAAGATGTAGAGGTAGGGGTAGAAAAAGACGGCTCAAACAAAGTAGAAGTAGAAGATGCAAGTGTAGGAAAAGAAATAACAGAAAAAGATAAAGAAAAAATCAAAGAAGCTGTAAAAGAAAGCCTACCAGAAGTATTCAAGAAAAACCCAGATGTGAATGTAAGTGTAGAAGATAACGCACAAGTTGGAGGAACAAAAGAAAAACCAACAGTAAGTGCAAAAATTACATTCCCAGATGGAAAAGAGCAAGAAGTCGAAGTACCAGTAACTCAAGAAGATGTAGAGATAGGGGTAGAAAAAGACGGCTCAAACAAAGTAGAAATAGAAGATGCAAGTGTAGGAAAAGAAATAACAGAAAAAGATAAAGAAAAAATCAAAGAAGCTGTAAAAGAAAGCCTACCAGAAGTATTCAAGAAAAACCCAGATGTGAAAGTAAGTGTAGAAGATAACGCACAAGTTGGAGGAACAAAAGAAAAACCAACAGTAAGTGCAAAAATCACATTCCCAGATGGAAAAGAGCAAGAAGTCGAAGTACCAGTAACTCAAGAAGATGTAGAGGTAGGGGTAGAAAAAGACGGCTCAAACAAAGTAGAAGTAGAAGATGCAAGTGTAGGAAAAGAAATAACAGAAAAAGATAAAGAAAAAATCAAAGAAGCTGTAAAAGAAAGCCTACCAGAAGTATTCAAGAAAAATCCAGATGTGAAAGTAAGTGTAGAAGATGGCGCACAAGTTGGAGGAACAAAAGAAAAACCAACAGTAAGTGCAAAAATCACATTCCCAGATGGAAAAGAGCAAGAAGTCGAAGTACCAGTAACTCAAGAAGATGTAGAGGTAGGGGTAGAAAAAGACGGCTCAAACAAAGTAGAAGTAGAAGATGCAAGTGTAGGAAAAGAAATAACAGAAAAAGATAAAGAAAAAATCAAAGAAGCTGTAAAAGAAAGCCTACCAGAAGTATTCAAGAAAAATCCAGATGTGAAAGTAAGTGTAGAAGATGGCGCACAAGTTGGAGGAACAAAAGAAAAACCAACAGTAAGTGCAAAAATCACATTCCCAGATGGAAAAGAGCAAGAAGTCGAAGTACCAGTAACTCAAGAAGATGTAGAGGTAGGGGTAGAAAAAGACGGCTCAAACAAAGTAGAAGTAGAAGATGCAAGTGTAGGAAAAGAAATAACAGAAAAAGATAAAGAAAAAATCAAAGAAGCTGTGAAAGAAAGCCTACCAGAAGTATTCAAGAAAAACCCAGATGTGAAAGTAAGTGTAGAAGATAACGCACAAGTTGGAGGAACAAAAGAAAAACCAACAGTAAGTGCAAAAATTACATTCCCAGATGGAAAAGAGCAAGAAGTCGAAGTACCAGTAACTCAAGAAGATGTAAATGACTCAAAAATAGAAAAACCTTCTAAAGAGAGTACAAATCCAATTACAGGTGATACAGGTATAGAATTGTTTATAGTAGCTTTAGTATTATCGGCAGTAGCATATATTGGATTAAGGAAAAGTAAAAAAAATAGATAATATTTTAGAACTTTAGTGTGTGAATATGGACACCTAAAAAAGAAACTACTATAGAAGTAAACTGACCCCAAAAAGTTAAGTCTAAGGACAAACTTTGAGGAGGTCAGTTTTCTTATGTAAAATATAGTGCAAAATTAAAAATGAAAATAGCACTTATCATCAAAATACCCTAATATAAAGTTACCACAACAAAATAAAGGAGATAATAAGTGCGAAATAATAACACAAATATTTTTGATTTTAAAAATATAGTAATAAGTAATGTGGCAAAAAATATAAAAAGTATGTTGAGAGCTTATAACGAAATAAATTTAGTGATTACATACTAACATTCAAAAATTGAAAAGAAGTAAAAACTTAAAAGAATTTTGATTTTTTCTAGAAAAAAGTAAAATAAGTCTAGGTTTATTAAGTACGTCAAAAAATATATAAAAAAAACCCTCCATCCGTGTCCGGATTTTGGGGTTCAGTTCATTGCTAGGTATATGCTTTTTGTAGAGTATAGTCATTTGGAAATATGGTCTTGTTTTTAGTAACTTTTTTATTTGTCTATTAAAATTTTCCATAGCATTTGTCATATATATTAGAAGACTATGTAAAATTTTGATTTAATAGGCTTGGTTGGGGTTTACTTAAATTTATTATTGAGAACCTATAGCTATCATTAGTACAACCATAAATACTATATATATCCAAAAGAAAATATTTGTATAAAGTGACTTTAATCCAACTTTTTCTTGTGCGGTTAGTTTCAAATCTTCACGATACTGTGTTCTTCTTTTTTTCTTGAATGTAGATATAAAACTATAAACAAGCAATCCAATGACTAAGAGATTGATTATCATAGCAAGTGGTATGTTAGTGATATTACCATTTTTATCACTTTTTAGTATTAAGCCAAGAGCTGTGACAAAAAAATTATTCCATATATGCATTAAAAGAGCCGCCTTAAAGGAATAGAAGTAGGCAAGATATCCTAAAACCAATCCTATACCTAGTGTTCCAAAACCTTGAAGGAAATTCATATGTGCAAAAGAAAATATTAAAGTAGATAATATTATACTTAGCCATGCACCATGCTTTTTAAGGTGATTTAAATAAAATCCTCTATACTGTAATTCTTCCATAAAAGGTCCCCACAAAATAACATAAATAGCAAGAACTGGATTTATATTTTTTTGTATATCTGTGGTGACATTTACAGATTTAATATTAAATGTTTGCATTAAAAAAACAGTAATAATATTAAATGCGTATGATAGTAAAAGTATTAGTCCAGCAAAATATATAAAATCTATCAGCGTAAATTTTCTTTTTACAACATTTAGTTTGCTGATTTGATTTTTACCAATATAGTAATATATAGCAATCATAGCAATAGTTACACTTAATATGCTTAATATACCTAAATCTTTAGTTATATTTGATAATAAAATTATTGAAAAATTAAATATGAAAAAAAACAATATCGATGAAAATAAAACCTTATTAATTGTTTTTTTTAAATTTTTTATATCTTCTTCTGTTTTAAGTAATTGATTATCCTCCATGGATTCCCCCTTCTATACATTGTGCCTGAAGTGAACTACATCACCATCTTGCATGATATATTCTTTACCTTCAAGTCTTACTTTTCCAGCTTCTTTAGCCTTGGTCATGGATCCATCAAATTGCATCAGTTCATCATATCCGATAATCTCAGCTCGAATGAATCCCCTTGAGATATCAGAGTGAATTTTGCCTGCAGCATCTACTGCCTTTGTTCCCTTTTTTATCGTCCATGCTCTTGTTTCTATTTGTCCAGTTGTTATAAATGACATGAGCCCTAAAGAATTGTAAGATGCAATAATTAATTTTTCTAAACCTGGTCTATCTAATCCTATCATATTTAAAAATTCTTGCTTATCTTCGTCAGCTAATGTAGAAATTTCGGCCTCTATTTTTGCAGAAATCACAACAACAGAAGCTTCTTCTGTCTTAGCAAAGTCTTTAATTTTAGAAACCCACTCATTTGAAGCGCCTTCGTCAACTACTTCTTCCTCAGAAACATTTGCAACATAAATAATTGGCTTTGTGGAAAGTAAATTATATCCTTTAATAATTTTTTCTTCTGAATCCGTTAAATCTAAAACTCTTGCTGATTTTCCTTCTTCTAATGTATCATAAACTCTTTGGATCAACTCTAACTCTTCTTTTTTATCTTTGTCATTTTTAGCTTGTTTTTTTAGCCTATTCATAACATTATCAAGCATATCCATATCAGAAAAAATAAGTTCTAAATTAATGGTTTCAATATCTCTTAATGGATTAACTTTACCGTCAACATGAGTTACATTTGGATCATCAAAGCATCTTAATACTTCAACAATAGCTTCAGACTCTCTAATATTAGCCAAAAATTTATTACCTAAACCTTCTCCTTTGCTAGCTCCTCTTACAAGTCCTGCAATATCGTAGAACTCAATATATGCGGAAACAATTTTTTTAGAATTACTTATTTCGCTTAAGTTGTTTAGTCTTTTATCCGGCACGTCTACCACTCCAACATTTGGTTCGATAGTTGTAAATGGGTAGTTTGCAGATTCTGCACCGGCCTTTGTTATTGCGTTAAATAGTGTTGATTTACCAACATTTGGCAAACCTACGATTCCTAATTTCATAATTACCTCAACTTTCTTTCTGTTTTATTATAGAGTATTTATAACTAAATTTAAAGGTCAAACTATTATAATATAGATAATATAAAAAGCTTAATAAATTTGTATCTTATTATATAATAAAAATTGATTTAGTATTCTAGCTATGATATAATTGTGACGAAGTGATTCGATAGTCAATCACTTATGTAATTAAAGAGAATAGGAGATTTTATGTCAATAAAAGTAGCAATTAATGGTTTTGGACGTATTGGACGTTTAGCTTTAAGAAGAATAATGGAAACAGAATCAAAATTAGAGGTTGTAGCAGTAAATGACCTAACTAATAATGATGATTTAGCATATTTATTAAAATATGATACAGCTCAAGGAAAATTCCCTTATTCAGTGTCAGTTGAAAATGATGACTTAATAGTTGATGGTAAAGCAATCAAATCATATAAAGAAAAAGATGCTTCACAATTACCATGGGGAGAATTAGGAATAGATATCGTATTAGAATGTACAGGTTTCTATAACTCAAAAGAAAAAGCTCAAGCACATATCGATGCAGGTGCAAAGAAAGTATTGATTTCAGCTCCAGCAAAAGATAAAGAAACAAAAACTGTTGTATTTGGTGTAAACCATGAAATAGTAGATGCAGATGACTTAATTGTATCAGCAGCTTCATGTACAACAAACTGTTTAGCACCAATGGTAAATGTATTGCACAAAGAATTTGGTTTAGACAGAGCTTTAATGTCAACAATTCACGCTTATACAGCAACACAAGGTACACAAGATGCACCAGGTGGACGTAAGAGTCGTGCTGCTGCACAAAATATTATACCAGCATCAACAGGTGCAGCAAAAGCTGTAGGTAAAGTAATTCCTGAAGTTAATGGTAGAATTGATGGTACTGCATTAAGAGTTCCAGTAATTACTGGTTCTGTAGTTGAATTATACTCTGTATTGAAAAAAGATGTAACTATTGAAGAAGTAAATGCGGCTATGAAAAAATATGAATCAGATGCTTTCGGATATACAACTGATGAAATTGTATCATCAGATATAATTGGTAACCCAGCAGGTTCTGTATTTGATGAAACTCAAACTAATATCATGGCAGGTGAAAACGGAGAAAAATTAGTTAAAACTGTAGCATGGTATGACAATGAGTATGGTTTTACAGGAAACATGATCAGAACATTAGAATATTTAACAAGTCTATAATAAAATAAAAATTTAGTGGTGTTGTATCTATTTTGATACAGCATCATTTTTTATTTTTCATTTATGACCATTTTAGTGGTATAATCAATATAAATAAAATGGTTATAAAATTTTAGGTAAAAATAACTAGGAGGAGTTATGGATGCTTATCAAAAAATAGAAGAATTAAGAAAACTAATGAAGGATAGAGGTATAGAGGCATATATAGTGCCAACCTCCGATCCACATCAATCTGAATATTTAGCAGACTATTATAAAACAAGAGAATTTATTTCTGGATTTACAGGTTCTGCAGGAACAGCAGTGGTTACTAGAGATAAAGCGGGATTATGGACTGATGGTCGTTATTTTGTTCAAGCAGAGTCCGAATTAAAAAATACACCCTTCAAATTATATAAAATGGAGGAAGATATTTCTTTTATACAATTTATAGAAGAAGAAGTTAGTGATTTTGGTAAGATTGCAGTAGATGGAGCTAGTTATTCACTACAAAATTATAATGAATTAAGCGAAAAAATAGGAAATAGATTGTTATTGACCGATGTAGATTTTATTTCTCCAATTTGGAAAGATAGACCTGATTTGCCAAAGTCGGAAGCGTGGATATTTGATGAAAGTTATTGTGGACAATCTACAGAAGAAAAATTAAGTATATTAAGATCTATGATGGAATCAAGAGATGTCGATTACACATTTATAGGTGCATTAGAAGATATTGCATATCTTTATAATCTTAGAGGAGATGATATATATGCAACTCCAGTATTTTTTTCATATGCTTTGGTTAGTCAAGATGAAGCAATACTATTTGTAGATGAGAATAAAATTGATGAAGAAGTTAAGAGATATCTTGAAGACAAAAAAGTCGATATATATCCTTATGATTTTGTGTTTGAAAAAATAAATAAAATTAAAGGGAAAAACACCATTTATCTTGATCCAAGTAGAACAAATGTGATGATTTATCAAAAAATTAATAACAATGTTAAAATAAAAAAAGGAACAAATTTAACAACTCTTATGAAGGCTCATAAAAATGAAGTTGAGATTGAAAATGAAAAGAAGGCGTTTCATAAGGATGCAATAGCACTAACAAAATTTTTTAATTGGGTAGAAACTGGTGTGAAATCTGGAAGCCTTGATGAAGTAGTTGCTTCTAAAAAACTATTTGACCTACGAAACGAGCAAAGTAATTTTATAGAACCTAGTTTTTCTACCATTTCAGCATACGGAGCAAATGCTGCTATGCCACATTATGATCCTGAAAAAGTGATACCAACGACATTGAAAACAAGAGGACTTTATTTAATTGACAGTGGAGCTCAATATCTTGAGGGTACAACAGATATTACAAGGACAATTGCTTTAGGAGATTTAACTGATGATGAAAGAATTCATTACACGTTAGTTTTAAAGGCATTTATAAGAGGGGTAACAGCTAAATTTAAGAAGGGAAGTACTGGATATTTTATTGATTCAATAGTTAGAGATCCTTTATTTAGACATGGACTTGATTTTAATCATGGTACAGGCCATGGTGTAGGATATCTTTTAGGAGTACATGAAGGTCCAATGAGAATAGCAAAAACAAGTACGAGACCACTCGAAGAAGGAATGGTGTTTTCAATTGAACCAGGAATATACATCGAAGGAAGTCACGGTATAAGAATTGAAAACATAGTATATGTAAAAAAATCAAAAGAAGAAGGTATGCTCGAAGTTGAAACATTAAATTATATACCTTTAGATACTCGACCTGTAAAAAAATATATGTTAGATATGTGGGAAGTAGAATGGCTGAACAATTATAATAAAGAATGTTACGAAAGACTTAAAGATGAACTTGAAGGTTCTGATTTAGAATATCTAGAAAGATTTACAAGAGAGATTTAATGAAAGATTTTCAATATGAATTATCTAGATTACCAAATCAACCCGGGGTCTATTTAATGAAGGATGAAAATGATAAAATTATTTACGTGGGAAAAGCAAAAAACCTAAAAAACAGAGTAAGATCATACTTCAATAATGACAAGAATAAGTCTATTAAAGTTTTAAAGATGGTTGAAAAAGTTGATCATTTTGAATATATTATTGTAGAAAATGAAGTAGAAGCACTGGTTCTTGAATCAAATTTTATTAAAGAACATAGACCCCATTACAATATTTTGTTAAGGGACGATAAGCAGTATCCATATATCATGATTACAAATGAGGATTTCCCAAGAATAGAGAAAGTTAGACAAGTAAAAAATGATAAAAATGAATACTTCACCTATCCAAATGCTTATGCCGTAAATGATGTAATTAGGCTTTTGCAAAATACATTTAGAATAAGAATTGATAAAAATAACAATACTTATGGAAAAAACAAGAGACCGTCACTTAAACATTTTTTATATAAATATAATGATCCAGAGCATGATTATAGAGATTGAAAAAAATATATGGAAAATGTTGAAAAAGTAAGATCTTTTCTAAAGGGAGATACCAAGGAATTTATTTTAAGATTAGAAGAGAAAATGAGTGAATTTTCTAAAGAATTAGATTTTGAAAGAGCGGCAGAATATAGAGATCATATAAAATCTATAGAAGAATTAATGGAAAGACAAAAAGTGACATCTGTAAATTCTATAAATATTGATATCGTTTCAATGGCAAAAATCAATAAGTATATTTGCATACAAGTATTTTTTATGCGTGATGGCAAAATGGTTGATAGGGAACATTTTATTATGGAAAATGAATTTTCTGAAAATAATGCTGACATTCTTTCTTCTTTTATCAAGCAATTTTATCTTGACATGACATATATCCCATCTGAAATATTAATTGTTGAAAAACCAACAGAAGCAGATATTCTGGAAACCACACTATCACAAAAGCGTGGTAAAAAAGTTGTTATAAAAGTGCCTCAAAGAGGAGAAAAAGTAACATATATTGAAATGGCAACAAACAATGCAAAGAAAATGCTTTATGAATTTATAAAAAGATTAGATGAAAGAGAAAAAAATAAAAATTTAGGATTAAAAAAACTAGAAGAGTTTTTGGATGTGGATTCACTGAATAGAATAGAAGCCTATGACATATCTAATATCTCGGGAATTGATTCAGTGGGCTCTATGGTCGTATACGAAAAAGGTAAGAAATCAAAAAAAGATTATAGAAAATTTAAGATAAAGACCGTGAATGGACCTGATGACTATGCATCAATGTACGAAGTTTTAACTAGAAGATTTAATAGATACTTTCATTCACGAGGTAATAATAGCTTTGCCAAAAAACCAGATTTACTGATAATGGATGGGGGTAAAGGACAGGTAGGTATAGCTCTTGATGTTTTAAAAAAATTTAATCTAAATATTGATGTAATAGGATTAGTAAAGGATGATAAACATAAAACTAGAGGAATTATATATAAAAATAGAGAATATATCCCAGATAAAAATACAGCTTTCTATAGATTTATTTATGACATACAAGAAGAAGTTCATAGATTTGCGATAAATTATCATAATACCATTCGTAAAAAGAATCTCTTTGCTACAGAATTGTCCAATATTGACGGTTTAGGAGAAAAGAGGATTCAAGCTTTATTAAAACACTTTGGTTCAATTGAAAATATAAAAACTGCAAATAAAGAAGCACTATTGGAGTGTGATACTATAAATAACAATATCGCAGATAATATTATAAAATATTTTGGAGAAAATAATGAGTAAAGAAGTTAAATTAAGTGAAATTTCTGAAGAGTTAAATTTTAAAGAGATAATGATTTCTACTGACTATAATGAAATTACATTAAATAATAAAGATGTAAATAGGCCAGGACTACAATTATCAGGATTTATGGAATCATTTCCTTTTAAGAGAATCCAAATTATAGGTAATGTAGAGTACCACTATTATATGCAGATGTCGCCAGAATTACGTTATGAAAGATTTAGAGGAATATTATCAGAAGAGATACCCTGCATAATATTTTCATATGATAGAGAAGTATCTCAAGATATAATAGATTTAGCAAGACATTATAACAGAACAATATTAGTATCAGATTTACCAACTACAAGATTAATAAGTAAACTGAGTACATCACTTGAAAAACATTTAGCAGAAGATCTTACCTTACATGGAGGATTACTTGAAATGTATGGTTCGGGTGTTTTGATAAAAGGAGAATCTTCAGTAGGAAAATCAGAAACGGCTCTTGACTTAATAACTAAAGGCCATAGATTAGTTGCGGATGATGTTGTTGATTTAATAAAAATTGATAATCAATTATTCGGAACTTGTCCTGAAAATATCAGGCATTTTATGGAAATTAGAGGAATAGGTATACTGGATATTAAAAGGCTTTATGGAGTTGGGGCAGTAAAGTTAGATACTAAAGTGGATTTAGTAATATTACTTGAAAAATGGGAAGATACAAAAGAATATGATAGATTAGGACTTCATGACGAAACTATAAATATACTTGGAGTTGAAGTTCCTAAATTAACAATTCCTGTAAAACCTGGTAGAAATGTAGCTATGATTATAGAAGTTGCAGTTAGGAACTTGCGTCAAAAGAATTTAGGATATAATTCAGCTAAATATTTAACAAGTAGACTTTACAATGATATGAATCCTGACAAAAAAGAGACAGAATACACCCAATATTATGAATATGAATAAAAAACTTCTTGATACTACGATGTGTCCCCTCCTTACTAGTTTGTTCAGTAAAGAGGGGATATATCAATATTAAGAAGTTTTATTTTTTACCTATTTTTTTTCTATTAAATTTTCTATAAACTAAATTTAATATCTTTATTAAATGAGGTATTCTAATAAATATTATAGATATAGTATAAACAAATATAGAAATTAACAATGATATAGTTAATGCTAAAACATAATTCAAATTAAATAATGAATGGTAGATATAGTATGTTGCGACACCCATTATTGAAGAGGCTATAAGTATTTTTATCATTGAGATTATTAATATTTTATTTCCTATATTTCCATATTTTTTACTAAATAGAATTATAGCTACAAATGCCGCCACAAAACTTGAGATAGTTGTAGCAAGTGCAAGTCCTTGAAGGCCCATATATTGTGACAAAATCTTATTTAAGATAATATTTAATATTACTTGCACTAATGTAATTATTATCGGTGTAAAAGTATTTTTCAATGAATAGTATCCACGATTTATCATTTGTATGATAGTTTGTCCTAAAAGTGCAGGAATATAGTATATCAAAACGCTAGCAGTTATTTTAGTAGATTCGGCATTAAAATTTCCACCTTGAAATAGCAATCTGATTATTGGCTCTGATAATATAGATACACCTATAATTGATGGAATAATTAGTAAAAAAGAATAAATATTTCCATCAAGTAGAGTATTTTTTACTTTTTTTATATTATATTGATTAGCATATTTTGAAATGGTAGGATATATCGTTGTCGTAATTGATACAACAATAACTCCATTTATCAAAGTTAGTACAAGTGAAGCGAAACGCATTATTGAAATACCACCAGTTTCCATAACTAAAGTTGCATTTGACTGATTTGAAATTGTAGAAATATCAATAGCAGCAATAGATATAATAATAGGTATCGATATTTTTAATAATTCTAAAAATTTCTTGTCCTTAAAATTTAATATCCATCTATGTTTGTATCCAGTCTTTCTTATTGTTATTGGAAAGAAAAAATATTTTAAAATTTCTGTAGCAACAAATAAAATTGGTAGTAAATATATATTTTTAAAATAAAATGTTAGTATTAATGAAATGATGTACAGAAAATTCATTAATATTCCTGGAAATTCAGCTGTAATAAATCTATTATAAATTCTCAAATAGGCAATAAAAATTGGTGCAAATACTGATGTTATTATAGTTAATGACATTATTCTTGTAAACTCAATTGTTGTCTGCAATTTTTGACCAGTATAAGCTGGTGCAAAAATACCTACAAGTGTGGGAGCAAAGAAATATATAAAAACTATACAGAATATTGATATAATAAACAAAATATTTACTAAATTTGACGTAAATAAATCAGCTTTTCTTCTACTGTTATTAACTTGAATTTCTTGATAGATAGGTATAAATACCGTTACTAAACTTGTAAATATAAAGCTAAATAATATGATTGGAATGCTTGAAGAAGTATTGTAAATATCTAGTAAATCGCTAGTACCTAGATAGTAAGCGAAAAACTTTTCCCTTATTAATCCAGTTATTTTTGATATAAATGTGAATATCATCAATATTAATGCTGTTTTACCCATGTCGGCCCCTTAGTTTTCGTTAATAAATTTATTATATCATAACAAGTTATTTAAAATTAAATATTATTGATAAAATGATTTTTTTTCTAAATCACTGATATAATATAATTGTGAGGTGAAAAATGGATATAGATACAATACATGAGATATTAAATGACATAGTAGATGATATAGAATCCTGCTTTATTTGAAGGATTAAATGGTGGTGTTGTATTGCTCGATGAGGTGAAATATCATGATGAAGCAATCAATGAAGATTTAGTAGTATTAGGAGAATATAGAAGATATGGTGTAATTAAACAAATATCTATCTACTACGGCTCTTTAGAAAGTCAATACTCTCATTATAACTATGATCAATTGAAAAATAGATTAAAAGAATTAGTCAATCATGAGCTACGTCATCACGTTGAATACAAAGCAGGATTAGACGATTTAGTGGATGAAGATAATGATTTTATAAATAAACATAAAAAAAGAAGAGAAAAAGGAGATAAAAAATGAACGGATTAATGTTACAGGGGTTTGAATGGTATTTACCTCAAGATGCACAGCATTTTAAGAGAATTAAAGATAAATTAGATTATTTAAAAGATTATGGGTTTTCATCAATTTGGTTACCTCCAGTGACTAAAGCGACAGGACAAAATGATGTAGGATATGGAGTATATGACCTATATGATTTGGGAGAGTTTGATCAAAAGGGTAGTACCGCAACTAAATATGGAACAAAAGAAGAATTGATAGATCTTATAAATACGGCACATGAAAAAGGTATTAGAATATATGCAGACTTTGTATTAAACCATAAGGCTGGAGCTGATGAAACAGAAGTATTTAAGGCAGTAAAAGTAAATCCAGATAATAGAAATGAAGAAATAAGTGATGCTTATGATATTGAAGCGTGGACAAAATTTACATTTCCGGGTAGAGGAGATAAATATAGCGCATTTAAATGGAAATTCCAACATTTTAATGGAGTAGATTTCGACCAAAAGACTGGTGAAAATGGAATTTTTAAGATTTTATGGGAGGATAGGGATTGGAATTGGTCAGTTTCAAATGAAAAGGGTAACTATGACTATTTAATGTTTGCCAATATCAATCATTTTAATCCTGATGTTAGAGAAGAATTATTTAAGTGGGCAAAATGGTTTATAGAAGAAACCAATATTGACGGGATAAGATATGATGCCTTAAAACATATTGATAGAAACTTTATAAATGATTTAACAAAATATATTTTAACTGAAATAAATGATGAATTTTATTTTGTGGGAGAATATTGGGAAAATGATCAAGGAAATTTAATCGAATACATTGATGGTACTTCAAGCAATATTGATTTATTTGATGTGACATTCCACTACAAATTGTATGAAGCATCTACACAGGGCGAAAACTTCGACCTAAGAACCCTATTTGAAAATTCTATAGAAAGTCAAAGAAGACTTAATTCAGTAACATTTGTAGATAACCATGATTCACAATTAGGTCAATCTCTTAACTCATGGATAGAAGACTGGTTTAGGCAGACTGCATACGCTTTGATTCTACTTACAGAAGACGGATATCCATGTATATTTTGGGGAGATTTATTTGGAATAGGTAATGGTAGTGATTATGCAGGGATGAAAGATAGGCTTGAGCCTTTACTAGAATTAAGAAAAGATTTTGCATATGGTGAAATAAAAAGTTATTTACAAGGATTTAATGAAATTGGTTTTGTAAGATATGGAGATGAAAATCATCCAGGAAGACTTGCAGTAGCTATAAGTAATCATGATGCTGCGACCATTAGAATGTTTGTAGGGGAAGATCAATCTGGAAAGGTATATAAAGATAAACTTGGTAACAATGATTCTGAAATCACAATAGATGATGAAGGATACGGAGATTTCAATGTTTCAGCAGGGTCGGTTTCCTGTTGGATAGAAATGTAGAATTGACAAAAAAATTAATATAAGGTAACATATTAATAATAAATCTTCAGGGCAGGGTGTAATTCCCTACCGGCGGTTAAAGTCCGCGAGCGAAAGCTGAATCGGTGAAATTCCGATACCGACAGTATAGTCTGGATGAGAGAAGAAAATATTACATTTATGTGTTTTTAGCACGCTTTTTATGTATATAAATGGCCCCGAAGTTTCTAGGGGCTTTTTTAATGCCCTAATAACTATAGGGAGGATTTTATGGAAAGAATGGAAGAAAAGAAAAGAATATTAACAACAAATAACATGACTAAAATAGCAGTGTTCGGGTCGCTAGCTGGAGTATTAATGTTATTTAAATTCCCGTTACCTATTGCACCAGCATTTATGACGGTAGATTTAAGTGATGTAGCAACATTAGTCAGTGGGTTTGTTTTAGGACCATTATCGGGAGTTATAACGGTAATAATAAAAAATTTAATTAATCTGATTATTCAAGGCACTCAGACATTTTATATAGGTGAACTTTCTAATACTATAGTTGGAAGTATATTCGTTTATACTGCCGCAAAAATTTATTATAGAAAAAAAACAAAAAAAACTGCAATAATTGGATTGGTATTAGGTGTGTTTTCAATGACAGCACTCGCAACTGCATCAAACTTTTTTATAATTTTTCCATTATATGCTAGAGTCATGGGAGTAGAATTAAGTGCCTTTGTGTCAATGATGCCACCTAACAACTATGTTAACTCATTTTTAGAATTAATATTATTTGCTGTGATTCCATTTAATATAATAAAGGGAATGCTAAATGCCTTAGTTACAGTTTTAATATATAAACAAATTTCAAGAATAGTCAAAAGTATATAAGGAATAAGATGAGAATTGATAAGTATCTTTCAAACATGGGAGTTGGAAGTAGAAAAGAAGTAAAAGAATATATAAAAAAAGGATATGTACTTGTGAATGGAGATACCGTAACAAAGGGGACTATTCATATTGATGAAAACAAGGACGTAGTAAAATTTAAGGATGAAGATATAGAATATAAGAAATATGTTTATTTAATGATGAACAAACCAGCAGGAGTAGTTTCAGCTACTAAAGACATTGGTGATACAGTTATCGATTTGATTGATGAAAAATATTATGGAAAAGATATATTTCCAGCAGGAAGGCTAGATAAGGATACCGAAGGATTTATACTTTTAACAAATGATGGTAAATTAGCACATAATTTATTATCTCCAAAAAAGAAGGTGTACAAAAAATATTTTGCTATAGTTAAAAATTCCTTAAAAGAAGAAGATATTAAAACTTTTAAGAATGGAGTTTTCTTAGAGGGAGAAGACTATTTAACAATGCCGGCAAAATTAGAAATAATTGATGCACACAGTGCTAATGTATATATTCAAGAGGGAAAATATCATCAAGTTAAGAGGATGTTTCATGCTTGTGATAATGAGGTAACTTATCTTAGAAGGATTTCATTTGGCAATCTTGATTTGGATGAAAATCTAAAACTTGGTGAATATAGAGAATTAACAGAAGAAGAATTAATAATATTAGAAGAATCTACAAAAGTTAAATAGAGGTTGATATGCATAATGTAACTATAATAGGTGTTTGTGGGGGGACTGCATCAGGTAAGACCACAATAGTAAATAAGCTTAGAAAAAAATATAATAATGATTTAATTGTTCTCGGTCATGACTATTATTATAAGTCTCATGAAGGGTTGACATATGAACAAAGAGCAGAACTTAATTATGATCATCCTTCTGCGTTTGATACAGAAAGAATGGTAGAAGATGTTAAAAAACTTAAAAATGGTCAAGAGATTTATAGACCAGTATACGACTATGCTATTCATAACAGATCGCATGAAGTCGTATTAGTAAAGCCAAAACCAGTTATTGTTTTAGAAGGCATATTAGTTTTAGAAAGCTTGGAACTTAGAAACTTAATGGATATTAAAATTTTTGTTGAAACTGATGCTGATGAAAGAATTATGAGAAGGATACAAAGAGATGTAATCGAGCGTGGTAGAAATATAGAGTCCGTTATGGCACAATACAGAGAAACAGTAAAGCCAATGCACGAACAATTTATTGAACCTACTAAAAGATATGCTGATATTATTATTCCATATGGTGGGAAAAATGCTATTGCAATAGAAATGTTAATGAATAATATTTCTAAAATTGTAAAGAAAAATATGAATCAATAAAATTATAAAAAAATTTGACTTTTATTTTAAGTTGATATAAAATATAAAAAGTAGTCACTAAAAAAGTGGCCGCTTGTGGTGGGTATGGCCAAGTGGTAAGGCACAGGGTTGTGGTTCCTGGCATCGTGGGTTCGAATCCCATTACTCACCCCATGCAGGTGTGGCGGAATTGGCAGACGCGCTAGACTTAGGATTTAGTATCTTCGGATGTGGGGGTTCGACTCCTCTCACCTGCACCAATAAATGTATATGTCCCTATATAAGACCAAACGGTTAAATATAGGGGCATATTTTTTATATTTATTATTTTTTATATGAAACACTACATAAAACTATATAAAAATATGTTTTTGTAGTCATTTTGCCGTCCAAAAAAATAAGGAGAAATTGGAAGAGTTGAAAGAATTGGTTAAATTAAGATTAGAGAGTTTATAAAAATAGTATAGTATGTTATAATCGAAATTAAAGAGTAGGATTAGTACCGTATACGGGCTGTACTATTTTTTTTTATGATAATACTATTAATCGAGATAAATCCAGATAACTATATAATTTATTTAAATGAAAATAGACTTTATCAAGTGGGATGAAAGAAGTATATCTTTAATTAACTTCTTACTATATACTATAGTATTTAATTGATATATTAAATCAAAATTTAGGAGAATAAATGAATAAATTTATAAAAAAAATATTAGTTTTTATTGTAATATTTTCTTTATCCATAATTTATTACCCCAGCATAATAATTGGAAAAGATTTACAAAATAATATAGTTGATGAAGATTCAAAAAAAAAGTATAAAGAAAGTATTGAAACTAAAGAAGAGAAAATTAAAGAAGAAGAAACTAAAAATTCAAATTATATAGAACTTCAGGCGAATTATATAGGAGAAAATAAATTAAAAAAGAGTGAGCAAAAAACAGATTATCAAAATTTTGAAATAAAACTTATTAATAACACAAATAAAGACTTATCTAATTTTACAATTCTTAGTTTTTTGACAAAAAATGAAAATGTATCGTCTGATTTAGAAAAATCTTCTACATATCTAAAATTAGTAGAAACTATAAAGGATAATTTAGATAAATATAGAATTTTCTATTCAAAAATGAATCCGGGTACTTTGACTAAATCAAAATATCTAGAAGATGCAAATTGGATAGAGGGCAATGTCTTAACTTCTGATGAATATAAAGAAGTCAAAGCTATAAAGATAGTACCTAAAAAAGAAATTGTTTTAAGTCATAACTCTGAAATTAAATTTATATTAGGTGTGACAGTAGATGATAAAACTTTTGGCAATAAAGATAAATACATAGTCAATTTTTCATTTGATTTTAAAGTATCAAATGAAAAAGAATTTAGAAGTTCAAATATCGCAAGTACAATCTTTTATAAAAAACAATTAGAAACTAAAAGTGAAAATATTGAAAAGAAAGATTTAAGAGAAGATTCAAATAGATCATCAAGAAGCAAGCGTTCAGTGACATCTAGAGCAAGATTCTGTTTCTAATAGTGTTCCAGGACTAAGTTTTATTCGTTTACCATACTTTAATTTTGGAACTCATAAAGGAACTGGTAGTGGTACTTACTTTAAGAGTAGAGCTATAGATAGAACACACACGTTTGAGTTTCTTGATGAAGGGAGAAAAGCTCAGTGGAATGTATATGCTAAATTACATCCATTTAAAAATGAATTTGGGCATATAGGTTTAAGAGGAACAAAAATTAAAATGTTAAATGGAAAGGCAGACACTAGTTATGGAGGAAGGGATCCTTATTTCAGGCGTAGAAGAAATGGGATTTCAGGTATATTGGAAAGAAATATTGTTTTAGAAGAGGGAGTAATAAAAAAAATAGCTTCATCAAAAAATCGGCATCATAATCAAGTCAAGACTTTTTATCAATTTAGAT
The DNA here is from genome assembly GCF_985670335.1 of Helcococcus sp. SA-HE-C1. Classification (NCBI taxonomy): domain Bacteria; kingdom Bacillati; phylum Bacillota; class Tissierellia; order Tissierellales; family Peptoniphilaceae; genus Helcococcus; species Helcococcus sp. SA-HE-C1. The sequence goes on along the minus strand of NZ_OZ484652.1, from coordinate 1,094,315 downwards.
GGGACTCAAGAAAGGGAGAAACAGTAGAAATAGAAATACCATATTCTAGTATAAAACGGGGAAAATATACAGGAAAGATAGAATGGTATTTAATAAATGGACCTATATAAAAATTGACAATACACCTAAATTATGTTAAAATTATGCCTATTGAGTATATATCTCAAAATTTAATAAAATAAAAAGGGGAGATTATGAAAAAATTATTAACAAAAATACTAGCAGCAAGTATTTTGTTTGTTGGAGCTAATAGCTTAGTATCTACGACTTTAGCAGCGGAGTCAGAAGTAAAGATTGAATTTACTTCGCCTACAGAAGATAATACAAATCCGGTTCAACCGCTAAATCCTAAAAATCCAGACGAAGCAAAGGAACCTCAAGATGGGAAAAAAACTGGTGAAAAAGGTGGTCTAACACTAGATGTTGTTCCAAACTTTGATTTCGGTACACATAGTGTAATTCCGACTAAGAGCACAACCTATGAATCAGTATCGCCGGAACCATATGCACAAGTAAGTGATAGAAGAGGTACAGGTGCCGGTTGGAAATTAACAGCAAAAATGGAAGATTTTACAAATGCAACACTAAAAGGTTCTACATTAACCTTAAAAAATGGTTTAGCAAAGACGTCAACAGATAATAATCATATAACAGGACCATCAGTATCTGCGAATATAACATTACAAGGTGGTGGACAAGCGGTTACTATAGCAACAGCGAATGCACGTACTCAAGATTAGCCAGCTAATACTGCACAAGGTTTAGGAACATGGTTGATTACTTGGTTAAAAGGAGATAGTGAAGATAAAAATTCAAAAGCTACTTTAACTCTTCCAAATGGTGGAGAAGTTGGAAATCATACAACAAAAATCGTATGGACACTATCTAATAGCCCTCAATAATATTAATGAAGATGGACGATTCTTTTGAATCGTTCATTATTTTATAGAAAGGAATTTAATTTATGAAAAAAAAATTAATTAAATTATCTATATTTTTTGGGCTCTTTGTTTGCGTATTTAGCACTTATGCTCACGCTAAAGAAGAAAATCCTAGTTATGATAAGGTGGGATATTCAGTAGAAGCAATACTTCCGGAAAATCAAGTAAATTCTTTAGTTACATATTTTGATATAGAAATGAGCCAAAAACAAGAACAAACACTACGACTAAAAATATATAATCATACAAATGAAGAAATAAAAATTTTAGGGGGAATAAACTTTGCCGCTACAAATGAAAATGGAATTTTAGTTTATGATGGTAGTGTTTCAGAATATGATGAATCAATGAAATATCCATTTAATAGAATAGCTGAATTAAATCAAAAAGAGTATACTATAAAGTCTAAAGGACAATCAATTGTAGAAATAAATGTGAAGGCACCAAGTGAAAAATTTGATGGAGAAATTTTAGGTGGAATATATTTAAAGAGAGTTTTTGAAAAAAAGAAAAATAATAAGCAAAACTCAATTGGTATCGAAAATGAATATGCATATGCTGTTGCGATTAGAATTAAAGAAAAAGATAATAATGAAGAAGTAAAAGGAAATATAGAATTAAAAGAAGTATTTCCAAGTTTAATTCACCATAGAACGGGTCTACAAACTGAATTTAGGAACACAACACCTACATTAATTAGTAAATTAAATTTTATTGGAGAAGTGTATAGAGAAGGTTCAGATAGACCATTATATAGACGAAGTGTTGAACAATTTTCGGTTGCACCAAATTCAAAATTTAATTTCCCTATTTCATTTGAAAATAAACCCTTAAAAGAAGGAAATTATATATTTAAGGGAAGTGCAAAAAATGAAAAATACGACTTTAAGTTTGAGCGAAAATTTACAATAAGTAAGATTGAACAAGAAGATATTAATGAAAAAGCTGTTGAATTAGAGAAAGAAAATAATTTTTTATTATATATATTGATGATGATGATATTTGTATTATTAGGAATAATCATTTTTATTTTATTAAAAAATAAAAAAAATAAAAAAGAAGATAACTAAATCGATAAGTTTGTTATATAATAAATTTATGCAGCTATTAATTTAATAGATAAAGGAGATATTAAATAATGAAAAAATTGTTAACATCAGAGTCAGTTACACAAGGACATCCAGATAAAATTTGCAATCAAATCTCTGACTCCATATTAGATGCATATTTGGAACAAGATAATGAAGCCAGAGTAGCCTGCGAGACTATGGTTACCACTAATAATGTGTTTATAGTAGGTGAAATAACTTCATCTGCTAATGTAGATATAGAAAAAGTAGTTAGAAATGTAATTAAAGACATTGGATACAATAAAATCGATCAAGGATTCGATTCGGAAAATTGTAATATTCATATTAAACTTAATGAACAATCTAAAGATATTGCATTAGGTGTAGATAACTCAAAAGAGTATAAAGAAAATAGTTCAGATCCTTACGATAAAATTGGAGCGGGTGACCAAGGTATGGTATTTGGTTATGCAACTAATGAAACACTAGAATTAATGCCTATGCCTTTAATATTATCGCATAAATTAGCTAAAAGACTTGCCGATGTGAGAATAAATGGAGAAATAGACTATTTAAGACCGGATGGAAAAACACAAGTAACTATTGAATACATTGATGGTAAACCTACAAGAATTGAGACAGTCCTAGTTTCTGCGCAACATGATGATGGAATAGAATTAGATCAAATTAGAGAAGATATAATAGAAAAAGTTGTTAAGTATGTTATCGATGAAGATTTAGTAGATGAAGATACAAAATATTTAGTAAATCCAACAGGTAGATTTGTTATAGGAGGACCACAATCAGATTCCGGCCTAACAGGTAGAAAAATAATTGTAGATACTTATGGTGGATTTTCAAGACATGGTGGTGGGGCATTTTCAGGTAAAAATCCATCAAAAATAGATAAATCCGGATCATACATGGCTAGGTATATAGCTAAAAATATGGTTGCAGCAGGACTTGCAGAGAAATTAGAAATAGGTGTTGCCTATGCTATTGGTGTAGCAAAACCGGTATCAATTTATGTAGATAGTTTTGGAACTGGTAAATATGACGATGATAAACTTACTGAAATAATAAATGAACATTTTGATTTAAGACCGGCAGATATTATAAACAAATTGGATTTAAAAAGCCTATTTATAGACAAACTGTAGCTTATGGTCATTTTGGTAGGACTGATGTAGATTTACCGTGGGAAAGACTTGATAGGGTAGAAGAATTAAAAAAGTTAATATAGATATGTAAATCAATTAAAGGCACTACCATCAATCGTATAGATTAAAGGAGTGCCCTGATTGATTTTTTATTTTTTTATAAATATCATTTTATTACCATTTGATAATTCTTTATTATATGAATATTCATCTTTAATTTTTTTTAGTTTGCTAATTTCTTTTATTTTATTTTTTGCAAGATAGGAAACCATCCATCCACGACCTTTTTTTGATATTGTTGAATGAGATTTTAACTTATTGTTTTTAATTTCGTAAAATTCAAAATCTATCCAAATATAATTTGATTTATCAAATAGTTCTGAAAATTCATTACTTGCAAGGTTTAATATAGTATCTCCATTTGAAATTTTAAGGTTATATAATGGTTTCCAAAAGGACTTTAAGCTTTTATTATCAATTTTTATCATTGATAAAAAGTCTAACCTGTATGGTTTGATGAGAGTATTAGGTAAAATAGGGCCATATAAAGATGACAATATAAGGAGGTGTTGATTTAAGTACTTTAATTCTTCATCACTTAATGTAGAAGGGTTAATAGTTCTAAAAGATAATCCATTATACATGAAAAGAGCAGGGTAAGTTAAATTTTCATCGAATGATGAAATGTAACTTTTTACTGTTTTCAAAATATTGTCATTTATTTTTAATTTTTTCTTTAATTCTTCATCTGATAGTTTTTTTAATTCATTAATTATTTTATACGTTTCCTCTGTTAGAACCCAATCTTTTGAAATTGGGCTATCTAAAACCATCTCTTTTGTTGGTGAGAATATAATTTTCATAGTAATCCTTTCTGTATTTGATAATTTTAATTATAACAGAAAATACAATCAATTTATGTGATATAATTTATATAAGTGAGGTTTTATGGATTTAGAATACTTTATGAATGAAGCTATTAATGAGGCTAAAAAAGCATTAAAAAATAATGAGGTGCCAATAGGTGCTGTTGTTGTATTGGATGGGAAGATTATTGGGAGAGGACATAATATGGTCGAAACTAATAATCACGCATTTGAACATGCTGAAATCATGGCGATTAAATCAGCTGAAGATTTTGTTGGAAACTGGAGATTGGAAGATGCGACTCTATTTTCAACATTGGAACCTTGTATAATGTGCTCTGGAGCCATTGTTCATAGTAGAATAAAAACATTAGTATATGGGACGAAAGATGTTCAAAGAGGATTTGCAGGCTCTGTATTAAATATAGTTGATGATAGCGTCTTCAACCACAGGGTTGAGGTTATAAATGGAGTGTTAGAGGAAGAGTGTCGAGAAATAATAATGAATTTTTTCGAAAAGAGAAGATTATACAATAAGGGTTAAAAATATGAAATTTACACATTTACACTTACATACGCCATATAGTTTGTTAGATGGATTTTCAAAAATAGATAAGTTATTGGATAGATGTAAAGAATATGGAATGGATTCAGTTGCAATTACTGATCATGGTGTAATGTTTGGAGCAATTGAATTTTATAAAAAAGCAAAAAAGAAAGGTATTAAGCCGATTATAGGTTGCGAAATATATCTTACTCCAGGATCGCTATATGACAAAAATCCGCAAGAGAAAAAAAGGCATCATCTCGTATTATTAGCAGAAAATTGGACGGGATATCAAAATCTAATTAAAATTATATCTAAAGCATTTGTCGATGGTTATTATTATAAGCCAAGAGCAGACCACAATTTACTACGTAAACACAGTGAGGGAATAATTTGCCTTTCTGCATGTCTAGCCGGGGAAGTGCAATACAATATAGTCAATAATGATTATGAAGAAGCATATAAGGCTGCAAAAAGATATAAAGATATATTTGGTCAAGATAATTTCTTTTTAGAACTTCAAGATCATGGTATACCGGAACAAAAAAAAGTGAATATAGAATTAAAAAAAATGAGCAAAGAGTTACAGATACCTTTAGTTTGCACCAATGATGTTCACTATACAGATGTGGAAGATGCAAAAGTACAAGATATTCTACTTTGTATTGGAACTGGAATGACAGTTAATGCCGAGAAACGAATGAGATTTCCAAATAATCAATTTTATTTAAAGTCCAGTGAAGAGATGCAGGAATTGTTTAAGGATACACCGGAAGCCATCCTAAATACACAAATTATTGCAGATAGATGTAATGTCGACTTTGAATTTCACAAAATGCACCTTCCATTCTTTGAAGTAGATAAAAATCATGACGTTTACTTAAGAGAATTAGTGTACAAGGGTCTTGAAGAAAGATATAAAGAAGTTACGAAAGAAGTTAAAGATAGAGCAGATTTTGAATTGAATATGATTTCTCAAATGGGATTTACCGATTATTTTTTAATAGTATGGGATTTTATTGATTATTCAAGAAAAAATAATATACCGGTTGGACCAGGTAGAGGTTCAGCAGCTGGAAGTATTGTATCCTTTGCATTATATATTACTGGTATTGATCCAATTGAATATGACTTACTTTTTGAGAGATTTCTCAATCCTGAAAGAGTCTCAATGCCAGATATAGATATTGATTTTTGTTATGAAAGAAGAGAAGAAGTTATAGAATATGTGAAAAGAAAATATGGTAGTGAAAAGGTCGCTCAAATAGCTACGTTTGGTACTATGGCTGCTAGAAATGCAATAAGAGATGTAGGACGAGCATTAGATGTTGATTATTCCACTGTTGATAAAATAGCAAAACAAATTCCACAAGAATTGAAAATGACGATAGAAAAAGCTTTAGAAAATTCAAGTGATTTTAAGAAGTCATATGATGCCAATGAAAAAAATAAGAAATTAATAGACACTGCTATTGAAGTAGAGGGGATGCCAAGGCATGTATCTACTCATGCGGCAGGAGTTGTAATTGCATCAAAGTCAGTTGATGATTTTGTTCCACTTGTTAGAAATGGCGATCAAATAGCAACTCAATATAATATGACAGAAATTGAAGAGTTAGGCCTATTAAAAATGGATTTTTTAGGGTTACGAACGCTTACAGTCATTAGTGATGCCGTAAAATTGATAAAATATAATCGTAAGAAAGTTATCGACATTGACAATATAGACTTAAATGATAAGAAGGCTATGGAAATCTTCACATATGCTGAAACAATTGGTATTTTTCAATTTGAATCAGGAGGAATGAGAGCATTTTTAAAAGAATTAAAACCGACTAAATTTGATGATTTAATCGCAGCTAACTCTTTATTCAGACCGGGACCAATGAATGAAATAGATAATTATATTAAGTATAGGCATAATCCTGAAGAAGTAAAATATTTAGATCCATCGTTAGAACCTATATTAAATACAACTTATGGAACTATAGTTTTTCAAGAACAGGTAATGCAAATTGTTCAGCAATTAGCAGGGTTTAGTCTTGGAGCTGCGGACAATCTTCGTAGAGCTATGGGAAAAAAGAAGATGTCTATAATGGAAGAGAATAGAGAGTATTTTGTCAATGGTAAAGTAGTAGATGGTGAAGTCGTATTAAATGGATGTGTGCGAAATGGTATAGATGCGAGAATTGCTAACAAAATTTATGACTTAATGATAGATTTTGCAAAATATGCCTTTAATAAATCGCATTCAGCAGCTTATTCTTTTATTGCTATGCAAACAGCTTGGTTAAAAAAATATTATCCACATGAGTTTATGGCAGCTTTATTATCGTCGGTAATGAATAATACGCCTAAGATATATATGTACATTAAAGAAGCTCAAAATTTAGGAATAAAAGTTTTACCACCAAACGTAAATACATCATTTAAGAAGTTTTCAGTTGAAAATGATAAAATTCGTATTGGATTATTGGCTATTAAAAGTGTAGGCTATAATTTTGTAGATGCGATTATAGACGAAAGAAAAAAAGGTAGGTTTGAATCATTTGATGATTTTATTAAAAGAATGGTTTATAGCGATTCTGCAAGTATTAATAAAAAAGCTATTGAAGCCTTGATACTTTCAGGTGCTTTAGATGGATTTGGATTACATCGGTCCCAAATGATGCAAATGCATATTGGAACTATAGAATTATATTCAAGACAAAGTAAAAACAATATTGTAGGACAAGAGAGTATGTTTTCAATGGCAAAAGAAGATGTATTTGAAATGAATATGCCTAACATTGAAGAATTTTCCAAAAAAGAGTTCTTAAACTATGAAAAAGAGTATCTAGGTGTTTATATTACAGAGCATCCATATTCTCAATATGAAAGTTTAGTTAAAGATAAAATTAATTTTGTCACATTAGATATAATTAATGAAAATGACATTAGAGAAAAACAGATTACATTTGGTGGTATAATAACAGAAGTAAAGACGATAATTACCAAAAAAAATCAAATGATGGCATTTGTGAAAATGGAAGATAGTTATGGAAGTGTTGATTTAGTAGTATTTCCTACTATTTTTGAAAAATATCGTTCAATACTGTTGGAAGATAAAGCGCTATTCGTTGATGGAAGATTGCAAGTGAGCGATGTGGAAGATCCTAGTATCATAGTTTCAAAACTTTCGGAAATAAAAAACGAAAAATCTTCAACAAATAAATCAGAAGATGGTATAATAAACAATGGAAAAGTTTTGTATCTTAAAATGATGTACTCTGAAACAAATAAATACGAAAAGATAAAACAAATATTACTTAAATATAAAGGAAATAAAAAAGTTACAATATATTTTGATGATATAAAAAAAGGTTTCGAGTTGAAAGATATAAAAGTTAATTTTGAGAATAAAAAGTTAATGGAAGAGTTAGCTCAAATTCTTGATAAAGAAAATATAGTTATCAAATAGGAGGAAGAATGAAGACGATTGGTGTTTTGACTTCAGGTGGAGACGCACCGGGTATGAATGCAGCAGTTAGAGCAGTAGCGAGAGCTGCATTTGCGAATGGCTTAAGAGTAAAAGGTATAGTAAATGGTTATGATGGACTTATTAAAGGTGATATATATGAAATGAATGTATCGTCTGTAGCTGACATTGTTCAAAAAGGTGGTACGATATTAGGCTCGGCAAGATCTAAAGAATTTATGACAAGAGAAGGACAAGACAAAGCTATTAAAGTAATAAAAGAAAATGAAATTGATGGAATTGTTGTTTTAGGTGGAGATGGCTCTTTCCAAGGAGCAAATGTTCTCCATGAAAGAGGTATCAAAACAATTGGGATACCTTGTACAATAGATAATGATATGGGTTATACAGAATTTACAATTGGTTTCTTCACAGCGGTAGAAACTTGTAAGGAAGCAATTAGTAAATTAAGAGATACATCTTCATCGCACGGTAGAGGAAATGTTGTAGAAGTAATGGGTAGAAATTGTGGAGATATTGCATTATACTCAGGAATTGCTGGTGGTGCAGAAAGCATTATAGTTCCAGAAATTCCGATTAATATGGAACAAATACTAGATAGAGTAAAAAGAGGAAAGGCAAGAGGTAAACTACATCATATAATTGTTGTTGCTGAGGGAATTGATAAATCTCATGAAATAGCTAAAAAAGTAGAAGAAGAAACCGGAGAAGAAACAAAAACTACAGTTCTAGGACACGTACAAAGGGGTGGAAATCCTGCTATGAATGATGTTATAATGGCGAGTCAAATGGGAGTTCATGCAGTAGAGCTGCTAGTTGAAGGAAAAAGTTCATTAGCAATTGGTACTAAAGGTAATAAAATATTTAGCATGCCGATACCAGAAGCTATTGAAGTAAAAAGTAAATTTAATACTGAATTATACACAATTGCAAGTATATTATCTAATTAATTGGGAGGAAATAAATGAAAAGAACTAAAATAGTATGTACAATAGGACCTGCATCAGAATCAGAAGAAAAGTTAAAACAATTAATGCAATTAGGGATGAATGTTTGTCGTCTTAACTTCTCACATGGTGATCATGAAGAACATTTACAAAGAATTAATAATATTAAAAAAGTTAGAAAAAGCCTAGGTTTGCACACTGCAATCATGTTGGATACAAAAGGTCCTGAGATTAGGCTTGGAAAATTCAAGGATGGAATGGTTGTAAGAATTGAACAAGGTCAAGATTTTACATTTACAACAAGACAAGATCAATTAGGTGATCAAAATATTGTATCCATTTCATATATAAATTTACCAAAAGACCTTGAAGTTGGATTAAGAATTTTAGTAGATGATGGTTTAGTGGAATTTATTGTTAAAGAAATTGATGGGACAGAAATCCATACAACAGCTGTGAACTATGGTGAAATTAAAGATAGAAAAGGTTTAAATGCACCAGGTATTAAAATTAGCTTACCAGCATTAACTAATAAAGACATTAGTGATATTAAATTTGGTGTAGAAAATGGGATTGATTTTATTGCTGCATCATTTATTAGAAAACCTGAAGATGTATTAGCTATTAGAGAAGTTTTAGAAGAATGTGGTGGTCAAGATGTACACATTATTTCTAAAATTGAAAGTGAAGAAGGTGTAGATAATCTAGATTCAATCATCGAAGTTTCTGATGGAATAATGGTGGCTAGAGGTGACTTGGGAGTTGAAGTTTCAAATGAAAGAGTGCCATTAGTTCAAAAAGATATTATTAGAAAATGTAATTTATTAGGAAAACCTGTAATTACAGCTACACAAATGTTAGATTCTATGATTAGAAACCCAAGACCAACAAGAGCTGAAGTAAATGACGTTGCTAATGCTATTTTAGATGGATCAGATGCAATTATGTTGTCTGGAGAAACTGCTGCTGGTAAATATCCAGACTTAACTGTTGAGACAATGAGAAGAATTTCTTTACATATTGAAGCATCAATTGATTATAAAAAAGCAGTAGAAGTTAGAAAAACATGGATTGAAAATGACCCAACAAATGCAATATCAAATTCAGTATCAAGAATTTCTGAGCAGTTAAATGCAGCAGCTATTGTTGCAGCTACAACATCAGGTACAACAGCAAGAGCTATTTCTAAATTTAGACCTGAAAAAGAGATTATTGCAACAACACACGTAGACAATGTAGCTAGAAAACTATCATTAGTATGGGGTGTAACTCCAATATTGACAAAGAAAATGGAAGCTACAGATGAATTAATTGACAACTCAATATCAGAAGCTTTAAAAAATAAGTATATTAAAGAAGGTGACTTAATCGTATTGTCAGCTGGTATACCAGCATCAACACCAGGTTCAACAAATATGTTAAAAGTACACACAGTTGCAAATGTATTGACTCAAGGACAAGCTATAGGTAAAGGATCAGTGGTATCTAGAGCGTGTGTCGTTGAAAAAGCTGAAGATCTAGAGAGTAAATTCCAAGAAGGTGATATTATTGTCTCTAACTATACAGATGCAGATATGGTTCCATTCATTCAAAAATCAGCTGGTATTATAGTTAAACAAGGTGGACTAACATCACATGCAGCTATAACTGCATTAAATCTAAGATTACCAGCAATTATTGGTGTAGATATTGACGGAAAAATTAATGATGGTCAATTAATTACACTTGATGCTAATTCAGGGTTTGTATATGAAGGTGCTGCAAGAGTAATGTAATTTATTAATAATATTATAATTATTACAAAAATTTTAAATCTGATATAAGAATAAAAGCTTATATCAGATTTTTTTTGTCAAAAATATTAAAATATAACAAAAAAATTAACTATTTTGTAACTTTTTTGTTATAATATATTTAGGTGGTGAAAAATGATAGAATTAAGAGATGTAAGTGTAAAATATTCAAGTAATATTATAGGCTTAAAAAATGTTAATTTAAAAATAAATCGTGGAGAACTTTTATTTATAACAGGTCCAAGTGGAGCTGGTAAATCTACAATAATAAAAATTCTTTTAAAAGAAATAGATCCAGATTCTGGAAGAATTTATTTAGAAGGAAAGGATATTACAAAGGTTAAAAAGACAAGAATTCCTAAAATAAGAAAAGAAATAGGAGTTGTATTCCAGGATTTTAGACTTTTAAAAAATAGAACAGTATATGAAAATATAGAGTTCGTATTAGATGTTCATGGATTTTCAAAAAGAGAAAAAGAAATTACAATACAAGAAGTATTAAAACTAGTCAATTTAGAAGATAGAAAAAAAGCATATCCGAGGGAGCTATCAGGTGGTGAGCAACAGAGAGTTTCAATAGCAAGAGCTTTAGCTATATCACCAAAGGTATTAATAGCCGACGAACCAACTGGTAATTTAAATCCATTGACAGCTTGGAAATTAATGGATTATTTTAAATTAATAAATTCAAGAGGAACTACTGTTATTATTAATACACATTCTAAGGAATTAGTAGATCAAATAGCTACACGTGTTGTTTCTTTAGAAAATGGAGAAATAGTAAGAGATTCAGTAGGAGGATATGAAAATGGAAATATTTAGAAGGCTAGGAAATACTTTTAAGGAAGCTCTAAAAACTATTTATAAAAACTTAAATTTAGGATTAGTTACAATCGCATCAGCTTTTTTTACCCTATTTATCATATGTGTAATTATAATAGTTTCATTAAATGCTAATAAAATTGCTAAAGAAATGAAATCAAAGGTAAATGAGGTTGAAGTTTTTATAAAATCTGATGCCACTCAATTTGAAATAGATAAGTTAAAGTCCGAGATTGATAAAATAAATATTAATAAAAAGGTTAAATTTAGATCATCAGAAGAGGCTTTAGATATTATGAAAAAAAGTTGGGGAGAAAATTCTGATTTATTAGATAATATAGAATCAAAGGGATTATTACCAGCGTCTTTTGTAGTATCTTTAGAAAATATTGAAGATATTGATGATTTTGTAAATCAAATCAAAGGCAAGGATTCTATTGATGATATTAAATACTTTAATGACTTGATAAAAAAGACAACAGATATAGCTAATTACATTAAAGTATTAGGAACAATTTTTATTATAATATTTATGATAGTGTCATTTTTTATTATTTCAAATACGATAAAACTGACAGTTTACTCGAGATCAAATGAAATTGCTGTTATGAGATATGTAGGTGCGTCAAACTGGTATATTGCGATACCAATTATAATTGAAGGTGTAGTATTAAGTTTAGTAGCTTCTTTATTAGCTTTTGGGGCTAGTTATGGAGTATATTCATACATTTTCGATACCTATTTGCATCAAGTTACAAACAATATAGGAATTATTAATTTTATAAATCCTCAAGAATTAACATTTACACTGTTAAAAATCATGTTATCTTTAGGGTTATTTATAGGATTAGTAAGTTCAGTATTTTCAATAAGAAAGTATTTATCAAAGAAAGAGGTTGAATATGTCAAATAAAAAGAAAATCTTAATATTTGGATTAGTTCTTACTTTATTTAGTTCTAGTGTGAATTTTTCACAAGCAGGTAATTTAAATCAAATAAAAAATGAAAAGAGTAAATTACAAGATAATTTAAAAAACTTACAAAATAAAATTAAAGAAGATAAAAATGAAATTGATTCATATCAAAACAACATTAAAGAAAATGAATATAGAAAAGAAGAAGCAGCAACAGAATTAGAAAATATAAAAAACAAGAAAAATACTGTTGCTGAAAAGATAAAAGAATTAAGTGCTACAATACAATATACTTATTATAAAATTTATGAGACAGAGACTGATATAAATAATATAGAAAATGAAATAAATGAAAAAAATATAGAAATTGAGAAAACTAAAGATAGCTTTAATTATAATAATGAATTACTTAAAAAACGTATAAAAGCTATGTATAAATTAGGAGAAGTTTCAAAAATACAAATCCTCTTAAATGCAACAGACATAAATGATTTTTTAAGTAGAACTACAATGATGGCTACCTTGACAGATTCTGATCAAAAATTGATTGGTAATTTAAGAAAGTACAAAGATCAATTAGAAGAATTAAAAACTAGTTTAGAAGAAAATAGTAAAAAATTAATTTCTAAAAAAAATGAATTAGAAAAAAGTAAAAAACTATTAGAAGATCAAAAAGCTTATAATGATGAATTATTTAGTGAATTGACGGAGGAAGAAAAAAGTAAAGATGTAACTCTAAATGAAATAAGCAAAAATATTAAAGAATATGAAAACTATTTATTAAACAAAAAGGGTGAAACATCATCTTTAAATGATGAAGAAAATAAATTAAAAAGAGAAATTGCTAAATTAGAATCTGATATTATAGCTGAAGAAAGAAGAATTAAATTAGAAGAAGAGGCTAAATCTAAAGCTGAAGCTAAAGAAAGAAGAATTAAATTAGAAAAAGAGGCTAAAGCTAAAAGAGAAACGAAAAATAAAGAGTTAAACTCTAAAAAAGAGAAATTAAAAAAAGTTAGTGATAAAGTTGCTAAGGCAACAAAAACAAGGCTACAGTGGCCAAGTGATGCGACTTATATCTCAAGCCCATTTGGATGGAGAATTAGACCTATTTATGGCGGCTGGGGTTTCCATAATGGTATTGATATCGCAGGACCAATTAATACAAATATATATGCAGCAGAAGACGGATATGTTGAATCTGTAAGACATATGTATGGAGATTATGGAAATGTTATAGTTATAGATCATGGAAATGGTCTTAAAACTTTGTATGCTCACTTAAACTCTTTTTTAGTGTCGCAAGGACAAAGAGTTAAAAGAGGTCAGCATATAGCTGAAATGGGTTCAACAGGATACTCAACTGGTTCACATTTACATTTTGAAGTAAGAATAAATGGTAAAAGAGTAGATCCTCTTCCTTATATTAAATATTAAATATAAAAACTGTTACATAAAATTTTAATTTTATTGTAGCAGTTTTTTACATAAAACGAACAAATTTTCTTTTTATAATAAAAATGTTATATAATATTATAAGAAAATACAAGACTGGAGAGAAAGAATGAAAAAATTAACAAAAAGAATATCTATATTTTGTATGGTTATATTAGTGGGGATTGGCTCATACTCACTTGGAAGAAGCAGTGTAAATAATAACGTACCAAGACAAACGGAAAATAAATCTAAGAATAATGGAAAAAAATTAGATAATACAAAATTAGATTATAAAAAAATAAATAAAAATATGGAAGCCATATTATCTAAAATTAAAAATGAATATCTAAAAGATTATAATTTAAAAGATATAGAAGAAGGAATATATAAGGGAATGTTGGCGTCATTAAAAGATCCATATTCTGTTTACTATAACGAAAAAGAATATCAACAATTGAATGAACATACATCAGGTGAATTTGGAGGTGTTGGTATACAAGTTAATGCATCAAAGGGAGATTTAATTGAAGTTATTGCGCCTATAAAAGGAACACCTGGTGAAAAAGCTGGTATTCTTCCAGGAGATAAAATTTCTAAAATAAATGATAAACCAGTTTTTTCTAAGGATTTTGATGAGGCAATTAAACTTATGCGAGGAAAACCGGGAACTAAGGTTAAGCTCACTATACTAAGAGGTGAAGGTTCAGATTCTAAAACTCTAGATTTTGATATTACTAGAGATACAATCTCTGTAGAGTCGGTTCATACAAAATTACTAGATAATGGTATTGGGTATTTGCAAATTACAGGCTTTCAAGAAAAAACAGCACAAGAATTTGCTAAAGGCTTAAAAGAACTAAAAGATAAGGGCGCTAAAAAGCTTATTTTAGATCTAAGAAATAATCCAGGAGGATTATTAAATGTAACTATGGATATAGCAAATATATTAATGGATGAAAAAGTAGTTATAAATGTTAAAAATAAATCTGGACAAGAGCAAAAGTTGTCTACTAAAAAAGGAAAAGATGATATACTAATGGTAGTACTCATCAATAAAGGTTCTGCGTCAGCATCAGAAGTATTATCAGGCGCATTACAAGATAATGGAAGAGCAAAAATTGTTGGAGAAACAAGTTTTGGTAAAGGTGTTATTCAAAATGTATACCCATTCGACAACGATGGAACAATAGAAGGGTTAAAATTAACAACAACTCAATTCTTTACGCCAAATCATAATAAAATACATGACGAGGGAATCAAACCGGATTATGAAGTTAAAATAAAAAAAGGGGTAACTAAAATAGGTGTTGAAAATATAGAAAATGATGCACAATTACAAAAAGCAATGGAGTTATTAAAATAGAAAAGAGAGTATATGAGTGAATCTATATTTGATTTAAAATCTAAATTTAGTCCTATGGGAGATCAGCCAAATGCTATAAATACATTAGTTGAGGGGTTAAAGAATGGTGATAAATTTCAAACATTAAAGGGAGTTACAGGTTCAGGTAAAACATTTACTATGGCAAATATAATACAAAAAACGGGTAGACCAACTTTAGTATTAGCACATAATAAAACTTTGGCATATCAGCTATACCAAGAATTTAGAGAATTTTTTCCAAATGATTATGTAGAATATTTTGTTTCGTATTATGATTATTATCAACCTGAAGCATATGTATTTGCTACAGACACATATATTGCAAAAGACTCATCAGTTAATGATGAGATTGATAAAATGCGTCACTCTGCAACGGCTGCTCTTTATGAAAATAGAAATGTAATTATCATAGCCTCAGTTTCATGTATTTATGGATTGGGAGACCCAATAGATTATGAAAATATGACAGTTTCAATAAGGCCAGGGCAACAAATAGAAAGAGATGAGGTTTTAAGAAAACTAATAAACATTCAATTTGACAGAAATGATATAGACTTTGCTCGTGGTACATTTAGAGTAAGGGGAGATGTAATAGACATATTTCCGGCAAATTCAGATGAGAATATATATAGGGTAGAATTTTTTGGAGATGAAATTGATAGAATTTCAGAAGTGAATTATTTGACCGGTGAAATTATAAGTCACTTAAACCATGCAGTTATTTTTCCTGCATCACATTATGCGACTTCAAGGGATAAAATTAAATTAGCTATAAAATCTATACAGGAAGAGTTGACCGAAAGACTACAAGAATTAGAAAATGAAAATAAATTAGTAGAATATCAAAGACTGGAACAAAGAACTTTATATGATATTGAAATGCTAACAGAAATAGGATTTTGTAATGGTATAGAAAATTATTCTAGACATTTGAGTCAGAGAGAGGCAGGTTCAAGACCATTTACATTATTGGACTATTTTCCAGAAGATTGGTTGCTTTTAATTGATGAATCTCATGTAACACTTCCGCAAGTGGGTGGAATGTATGAGGGAGATAGATCAAGAAAACAGAATTTAGTTGATTATGGATTTAGATTACCGTCAGCACTTGATAATAGACCGTTAAAATTTAATGAGTTTGAATCTTTAATTAATCAAGCCATTTTTGTATCAGCTACACCGAGCAAATATGAAAAAGAAAATCAAACGATAGAAGTAGAACAAATTATTCGTCCTACTGGATTGTTAGATCCAATTATTGAAGTCAGACCAACTAAAAATCAAATTGATGATTTAATAAATGAGATAAGATCTACAACCAATAAAGGATATAGAACACTTATTACTACATTAACAAAGAGAATGGCTGAGGATTTAACGGATTTCATGAAGGATCTAAATATTAAGGTAACATATTTACACTCCGATATTGATACAATTGAAAGAGTTGAAATATTGAGAGATTTGAGAATTGGAAAATATGACGTTTTAATAGGGATAAATCTTTTAAGAGAGGGGTTGGATTTACCAGAAGTTTCATTAATTTGCATCATGGATGCAGATAAGGAAGGATTTTTGCGTTCAGAAACATCTCTCATACAGACAATAGGACGTGCTGCAAGAAATGAAAATGGTAAAGTTGTAATGTATGCAGATGGTATTACGAAATCTATGGATAAAGCTATAACTGAAACTGAAAGAAGACGAGAAATTCAGCAAGCATATAATGAAGAAAATAATATAATACCAAAGTCAATCATTAAAGATGTTACAGATATTGTTACAGTATCAATGGCGGCTGAAAATGAAGTTGATTATGATGTCAAGAGTGATAGTATTGATTCGAGTCAATTACATGAAATAATTATAAATCTAGAACAAGAGATGATGAAAGCAGCAGAGATACTAGATTTTGAAAAAGCTGCAAATATTAGAGATGAAATTAAAAAACTTAAAAAAGAGTATGGAATTTAGGTGAAAAAATGAGTTTAGAAAAAATTGTTATTAAAGATGCTAGAGCACATAATCTAAAAAATATTGACTTAGAATTACCAAGAGATAAAATGATAGTATTTACAGGTTTATCAGGATCTGGAAAATCTTCGTTAGCATTTGATACAATCTATGCAGAAGGACAAAGAAGATATGTTGAGTCACTATCTTCATACGCAAGACAATTTTTAGGGCAAATGGATAAACCTGATGTTGAATCTATAGAGGGATTATCACCATCTATTTCAATTGATCAGAAAACGACTAATAGAAATCCACGTTCTACCGTTGGAACAGTTACAGAAATTTATGATTATTTAAGATTATTATATGCAAAAGTAGGTGTTCCACATTGCCCAGTTTGTGGAAAAGAAATTATTGCGATGTCGGTTGATCAAATGGTAGATAGAGTAGTGTCGCTTAAAGAAAGAACAAAAATATATGTACTAGCACCCCTTATAATCGGAAAAAAAGGTGAACATGTAAAACTAATAGAAAATATAAGAAAACAGGGGTTTAGTAGAGTAAAGATTGATGGAGAGATTTTAGATTTAACTATCGATGAAGTGTCACTTGAAAGAAATAAAAAGCATAATATAGATGTTCTAGTTGACAGATTAGTAGTAAAAGAGGGTATAGAGTCACGACTAACAGGTTCTCTGGAAACTGCACTTGAATTGGGTGATGGTAAAGTAAACATCGAGGTCTTAGAAAAAGAAATTTTCACTATGTCATCATCCCTTTCATGTCCTGATGGACATATGTCATTGGGAGAAATTAATCCAAGAATGTTCTCATTTAATGCACCATTTGGTGCGTGCGAGTCTTGTGATGGTTTAGGTTACCATAAAGATGTAGATGAGGAATTAGTTATACCAGACTATTCACTAACCTTTAATGAAGGAGCATTTAAACCTTTTGCAAATTCTAAAAAGGGAACATATTATTATGAAATAATAAAGGAGTTAGCGAAAAAATACAATTTTGATATGGATACACCTCTATCAAAAGCACCTAAAAAGCTAATAAATTCATTGATGAATGGTGCAAGCCAAACAGTAAATATTAGCTTTGGCTCTCATTTTAAGGGGAATATGAAAAAAGAGATACTATGGGAAGGTGTTAAGGAGAATTTAAAAAAACGTCAGAGTCAGTCTTTTTCAGAATCACAAAAAGCTAAAATAGAAGAGTTCATGAGTGAAGTGACATGCGAAACTTGCAATGGAAATAAGTTAAAAGATGAAATTTTAGCAATTACGGTCATGGATAAAAGCATTATAGAGATTACCAATCTATCTATCCAAGACGCATATGAATGGGCGACAAATATAAAACTTAGCAAGTCTGATATGATAATTGCTGAACCAATAATAAAAGAAATTAAAGCTAGATTGAAATTTCTAATTGATGTAGGATTAGAATATCTTACTATGTCGAGAGCAGCAGGAACACTTTCAGGTGGAGAATCACAAAGAATTAGATTGGCTACACAAATTGGTGCGGGACTAGTAGGTGTAGTATATGTTTTAGATGAGCCAAGTATTGGACTACATCAAAGAGATAATGAAAAATTATTGAAATCATTGAGAAATTTAACTGATTTAGGTAATACTCTTATTATTGTAGAACATGATGAAGATACTATGAAAATGTCAGATCTGATTGTAGACATCGGTCCAGGAGCAGGCATTCATGGAGGGAAAATTACATTTAAGGGAACCTATGATGAAATTATAAAAGATAAAAAATCTATTACAGGGCAATATTTATCTGGGAGAAAGAAAATAGCTGTTCCATCTGAGAGAAAAGAGCCTAAGGGGTATATAGAAGTGAAAAATGCACTACAGAATAATCTCAAGGGCATAGATGTTAAATTTCCTTTAGGCGTACTAACATTGGTGACGGGAGTTTCCGGATCTGGAAAATCCTCACTTGTAAACCAAATTTTTTATAATGGATTAATGAAGAAATTGCATAATTCAAGGCAAGGCCAGGTGAACATGATGAAATAATTGGGGCTGAAAAAATAGATAAATTAATTCAAATAGATCAAAGCCCAATAGGTAGAACGCCAAGATCAAACCCTGCAACATACACTAAAACATTTGATTATATAAGAGATGTTTTTGCAATGACAAATGAAGCTAAAATGAGAGGTTATGATAAGGGGAGATTTTCCTTTAATGTAAAAGGGGGACGCTGTGAAAATTGTAGCGGTGATGGTGTTATAAAAGTTGAAATGCATTTTTTACCAGATGTTTATGTACCTTGTGAAGTATGTAATGGAAAAAGATATAATCGTGAAACATTACAGGTTAAATATAAAGATAAGGATATTGCTGAAGTGCTAGATATGACTATTGAAGAAGCATTAGATTTTTTCAAAAATCATGATCCAATAGCAAGAAGATTACAAACATTGAATGATGTTGGATTATCCTATCTTAAATTAGGGCAACCATCAACCCAACTATCAGGTGGAGAAGCACAGAGAATAAAATTGGCAACTGAACTTTCAAAAAGATTGACAGGAAACACAATGTATCTATTAGATGAGCCTACTACAGGATTACATTCAGCTGATATTCATAAATTAGTAAAGGTTTTAGATCAATTAGTTGAAGGTGGAAATTCTGTTATAGTTATTGAACATAATTTAGATGTAATAAAGAGAGCAGATTATATTATTGATCTTGGACCTGAAGGAGGAAAAGGTGGTGGTAATATAGTTGCTGAGGGGACACCAGAAGAGGTTATAAAAGTTAAGGAATCATATACAGGTAAATTTTTAAAATCATATTTAGATTAAAAATATAATCCCAGAATTAGATTGTAAATCTTTTTCTGGGATTAAAATTATTTTATATTTAGTTTTAAGGGATTAATTTTAATTGATTTTTAATCTCCTGGTTTTCATTATATTCAATATATTTTCCATCTGCCCAATTTTGTACTTGATCTGTATAATATGGGGATAGGAAATGTCCACTTTGTCCTGGAGCTACAGTGTGATATCCAGTCTTTGTACTAAAATCATACACAAATCTCCATGAAGCACCATGGTTCACAATACCTTTTTCATTTTGTCTAGCAGCTTGAACGGTTACACCAAATCCATTGATAGGTATTTTTTTAGAGTTTAGAAAATGTCCTAAAAATGCAGAAGTCTTTCCTATAGGATGTTGGAATTGAAGTGCATGAAAATCTCCCCATTTCCAATTGTTTGGATTATTACCGTATTGTTTTTCAAGGGAACTAATAGCTGAAATAAAACTCGTATTTAAAACCTTCTTTAAACCTCCATTTTGTTCAATAAAGGCAGAAGTTTTTCCTTCAAATGCATTTCTAAATATTCTATCAGTCAAATAATTTTTATGCTTAAAGAAATTATAAACGTCTTTATTCATATCAGGTGTATATATCGTGGTCTTAATTTTTTCCATTATTTCATTAAAAATGAGAGTTTGAGGTTTATTTTTATCGTCATTAAAATCCCATTTTTTTAATAATTCAATTATTTTTTTATGTGTTTGAATAGTATCATCACTTAAATTAGACAATATTTTAGGTATAAATTCTTGAGCGTGTAGATTTTTAGTATCCATTTGCAGAGCTTGCATATCTTCATATGTGAAATCATTTTTTGAAGATAATACTTCGTCAATTCTATTTTTTCTATACGGTTGAGCCCAAATATTTGCTAAATAGTGAGGATAGTCTTCAATAGTTTTTGTATTTGCAGTGGATATATATCCAGAATCAGGATTTACTATTTTTGGGAGTTTATCATAGTCTATATATCCTTTCCAACCATATTCGCTAGTGTATCCAGGAACAGGAAGTGCTCCAGTTCCTTTTTTCTTATAGGAATATTTCCATTAGCCTTAAAGCCTATAAATCCAGAATTATCAGCAAATACAAAATTTTGAGCTGGTGATTTAAAGTCTTTAAGTGCATTTTCAAATTCTGTCCAATTTTTAGCTCTGTTAATTTTAATTATTGCTTCGAGTTCATTTGTGGAGTCAAGTGCCGTCCATTGCATAGAAAATTTGAGATTTTTATTATTTACTGGAGAAACCAATTCATCAATAATAGGACCGTTTTTTGTATATAAGACTTCAAAATTTTCGCTCGGTTTTCCCTTTATTTTAATTTCATGTTTTACAACTTCTGCATTATACCATTTGCCATCATACTCAAATTGATGAGGATTTTTTGGATTTATTTTTTCAATATATAAGTCTTGTACATCCGGACCAACATTTGTAACACCCCACGCAATATGATTATTATTTCCTAAAATTATTCCAGGTATCCCAGTAAATATTACTCCTTGAACATTAACATTTGGTGAAATCAAATGCATTTGATACCAAATTGAGGGTAAATTTAATCCTAAATGTGGGTCATCAGCTAATAGTGGCTTTCCAGATTTAGTTTTTTGAGCAGATAGAACCCAGTTGTTGCTTCCATTTTCAATATGAGGTAAGTCAAGATTAGCTAATTTATTATCTATTTTAGTTTCCACTAATTTATTTTGTTTTATGAGTTCTATATTATCAGGATTTTCATAGAAATCACTTGGAAGAAAATCCTTCAATTTTTCTTCACCAAGATTATTAAGTACCCAGTTATTAAACACTTGATAATCCCAATGGCCACCTAAATCATATGCCATATATTTACCTATTACCAATGAATCAATCTCTGTCCATGGGCTAGCCTTGATGTTCATCAGTCTAAATTCATAAGGTAATTTACCTTCTTTTTCTGCCATCTGTATATACGCATTTACTCCATCTGTAAAATCTTTTAATATTTTTTTTGCTTCATCGGAATAGCTTGCGTAAGACTCTTTAGCAGCTTTTAACAGGGAATAACTTAAAAACTTTTTATCATTTTTTAATGCAACTTCACCTACAATTTCTGATAACTGACCTTTTGCTTGTCTTCTAGCCATCTCCATTTGAAAAAGTCTATCCTGTGCTTGAGTGAATCCTTGAGCTTTATATAAATCAGAATCATTTTTGGCCTTGATAGTGGGTACACCATGTGCATCTCTATCAACAGTAACTTCATCTAATAGAATGTTTAATTTTAATTCGCCTTTAATTTGAGGTAATGATTTGCTTAACATGAAATAAATATATCCCATCGCAAATAATATTAATGTAGTAATTAAAATTAATGATATTTTTAATATCTTTTTATAACTTATTTTTTTCATATTTCCTCCATATTTTAGTAGAATATCAATAAAAAAATTAAAAGTAAATATATTTGAACGTAAATAGTATTAATTACTATATAAAAAAATATATTTTCTTAATAAAACCTATTTTTTAAGCGTTTCAAAATAATGAAAAAAATGTAATAAATAGTATTGAATACCATATAAAAACAAAAAACAATAATTCAAGTATACCCTAAACAATTTATTAGACTAACCTAAATAAAAACTTTACAAATATATATTTAAATGTTAAACTAATAAAAACAATAAAAAAGGAGAGTATTATGAAGAAAAGAATTTTATTACTAGTTCTAACAGCGATGTTACTTATTGTTGGTTGCCAGACTGGAAAGAAAACCGATAAAGAAAGTAAAAAAGAAACTACCATGGAACAAAACAAAGAAACTAAGAAAGAAACTTCTACTCAAAAAAATAAAGAAGGTTCTAAAAAGAAAGTTACTGTAACAACAACTTTTGTTAGTGATATGGTAAAAAGCTTAGTGGGAGATAAAGTAAATGTAGATTTAATTATACCAGCAGGAAGTGATCCTCACTTATATGAAGCTAAACCAGAAGATTTGAAAAAATTAAAAGATGCTGATTTAGTACTTTATCACGGTTTACATTTTGAAGGAAAAATGAATAATGTTTTAGAGAAAAGTGGTAAGGCTATAACTGAAGGGTTTGCTAAGAATGAAATTGGTGAGATGGAAGAAGATGGAAAAATGGAAACAGATCCACACTTCTGGTTTGACTTAAAATTATATAAAAAAGCAACTACAAATGTAGCTAAATATTTATCAGAAGTATTGCCTGAAGAAAAAGCTAACATTGAATCATCACTTAAAACATACTTAGGTAAATTAGATGAATTAGACAAATACAATAAAGAAATGCTTGCTAAAATACCTGAAAATTCAAGATATTTAATAACACCACACGATGCTTTCAACTATTTTGCAAGAGCATATAAATTTGAAGTTAAAGCTCCACAAGGTGTAAGTACAGATTCAGAAGTTGCAAACTCAGAAATTGAAGAAACAGCAAAATTTATTGCGAAACATAAAATTAAAGCAATATTTGCAGAATCAACAACAAATCCTGAAAGAATGAAAAAGTTACAAGAAGTTGTAAAGAAAAATGGATTTGACGTAAAAGTAGTTAGCGGCGAAGGTCAAGAATTATTCTCAGATTCATTAGCACCAGCTGGTGAAAAAGGTGATACATTTATCGAAATGTACAAACATAATATTGATTTAATTGTGAAAAACTTAAAATAGAATATAGGTAATTTAAAAGTCAAAAAACTTCTGATATGGTAGTCAGAAGTTTTTTTTATCTTCTAAATACTGAGTTAATAGGGATTATTCTACCCTTATGACCAAATACTCTTGGTGTAGTCAATGCATCAAATATTGGAGCTAATAGATTGGCGATAAGTATAGCTATCCCAACTCCTCCTGGTAAACTAAACATATATCTTAATAATCCAGTCAAAACACCTATAAATAAAGCATAGTATATTCTAGCCTTTTTATTGAGAGGTCCCGAAGTGTAATCGGTAATCATAAACACAGAAGCAAACATTGCAGTACCTGAAATCACATGATATAGAGAAAATACAGGATCAGTTTTACTAAATAATAAAGTTGTTAAAAATAAACCGATTAGCATTGCGATGGGGACTATAAAGTCTATAATTTTCTTAAAAACTAGATATATAAATCCTAAAATTATTGCCCATTTTACCATTTCGCCGATATTACCCCCAATATACCCAAAGAAAACATCCGTAAAAGATGGAGCTCCTTCACCAATTTTTTCTGCTCCATGTCCGATAAATTGAAGCGGGGTAGCTGTTGAAACTTGATCAGGTCCAGGTAGAACCCAATTAGTGATCCACGGTGTAAATAATATTTTTATTAAAACTCTAGCAAAAACAGCTGGATTAAACGTATTTTTTCCTATTCCACCAGGTAATTGTTTTATAATAACTATCGCTACAAAAGTACCAAATAATAGTACCCATATAGGAGCTGTTGGAGGTAAACTAAGTGATATTAATAATCCAGTAACTGCTGCAGAACAATCAGAAATGGTAACCTCTTTATTAAATATTTTTTGAAATGCATATTCAAAGAAAACAGCAGATGAAATTCCTAATATAATCATTATTAAACTAATGATTCCAAAATTGATCACCGCCATTATACTTACAGGTATTAATGCGATAATGACATCAAGCATAATTCGTTTACTGGTTTGTTCGGTTCTAAAAAATGGAGCATGTTTAATCTCAAACATTATGCCTCCTTCATTTCTTTACGTATAGCCTTAATATCTTTAAGTAAATCAATCTTAGAAGGGCAAACATACGTGCAAACTCCACAGTTAATACAAGCATCAGCTTTTAGTTCGTGTCCTAATTCATACTCTCTATTTCTATATGCGTTACTAATTAGTATAGGTTGCAAATTCATAGGACATTGATTAACACATCTTGCACATCTAATGCAAGGACTTTCTTGAGAAGTTTTTATGGTTGGTAGAAATAATAAGCTTGTAGTATCCTTATCGATAGGATTGTCTAAGTTCTTAAATGCTCGCCCCATCATTGGTCCACCATTTATCATTTTAACATCATCGGTTTTTAATCCTCCACAATAATCGACAATATATTTTGCACTTGTACCTATTGGAACTAGAAGATTTTTAGGCTTTTTAATTACTGGACCGGATACAGTAATAACTCTTTTATGAAATGTTTCATTTCCGATAACTGCATCATAAATAGCTTTTAATGTAGAAACATTAGATTGTAAAACTCCGATATCGCCAAATCTTTGGTGATCTTTTTTTCTATTCCAAGAACTTCTTCAATTTGTAAATCTGCATGTCCGGCAGGATATTTATTTGGTAATTCGTAAACAGTAATATTTTTTACATTTGATACTTTTATTGCTTTTTCAAGAGATTTTTTTGCATCATCAGCATGATTTTCAATTGCAAAATATACTCTATCAATATGATAAATTTCACTTATCAATTTTGATATTTTAATCAATTGGTCAGCATATTCAATCATGACTCTATGATCTGTAGTAGAATACGGTTCACATTCTGCACCATTTATCAATAAATACTCAGCTTCATGTTTTTCCATACTATATTTAACATGAGTAGGAAAACCAGCACCACCTTTACCAGTTATTCCAGCGTCTTGAATTCTCTTCTTAAATGCATCAATATCAATTTTTTTTGGAAGCGGCTCCAAGTGAACTTGCTCATCCTTAAAGTCATTTTCAATAACAACAGTTTTAGTATTACCTCTAAAAGAATCTCTATCGATAATATCTATAACTTTTCCTGATATTGAAGAGTGAACACTGGCAGATATATTTCCATCAATTTCACCTAACAATGACCCCATTTTTACCCGATCTCCAATTTTAACGACTACATTTGCAGGAGTTCCAATATGCATAGACATTGGAAAATATAGTATTTCTGGAGTTTTAATTTCCTCTATTTGTAAATCTTTTGTGTAGTACTTATTTTTAGGCAAGTCGACACCACGATTAAAAATTAATTTATTTAACATAATTTCTCCTTTTACTTTGTGGTTACGGTTGTTTATTTTATTATACATTAAAAGTCCATTATTATTCCATAATAAATTTAGTATTTCGATAAATACAAAAAATATGTGTTTAATATATAAAATAAAAAATACAATATCCTTGATTTACAAGATTGTATTAGATATAATATAAATTGATTAGGCACACCTAATTAAATGAAAAATAGGAGTAAGTTATGAATTCTATAATAGAAATAAAAAATTTAGATTTTGCATATGGAAATAATAAAGTAATTGACAATGTAAATTTGTCAATACCTAAAAATGTAAGATGTGCAATTGTTGGTCCGAATGGAGCTGGAAAATCGACATTATTAAAAGCTATACTAGGACTTTTAGACTATAATAATGGAGAAATAAAAATATTTGGACAAGATATTAAGAGTATAAGAAAAAAAATAGCATATGTACCACAAAAAGATTCAGTCAACTGGGATTTTCCGATAACAGTATATGATGTAGTTATGATGGGTAGATATGTCCATATTGGATATGGTAAAAAAATAACTAAAATAGATAAAGATAAAGTTGAAAAAGCTTTAGAAGAGATGGGGATATTAGACTTGAAAAATAGACAAATATCTCAATTATCAGGTGGACAAAAACAGAGAGTGTTTTTAGCGAGAGCATTAGCACAAGAAGTTGATTTATATATACTTGATGAACCATTGACTGGTGTCGATGTGAAAACTGAGAAAATAATTTCTGAAAAATTTGAAGATTTACAAAAGCAAGGAAAGACAATAATTGCTGTACATCACAATATATATACACTTGAAAACTTTTTTGATTATATAATAATTTTTAATAAGGATGTTAAGGTTGAAGGGGAAATTAAAGAAGTTAATACCTCTAAAAATCTTGATTTAGCATTTAGAGGTTAATGTGGAAATTTTAGAATCATATTCATTTCAAATTGTTGCCCTTGGAACTGTAATACTTGCTATAACTTCTTCATTAGTAGGAAGTATAAATTTGTACAAAGGGCAGTCTTTAATAGGTGATGCTATGGGACATTCCACACTTGCTGGTGTAATAATAGCTTATATGCTTTTTGCAACAAGAAATCCCATTGTTTTATTATTAGGAGCTATGTCAACAGCTTCAATCTCATATTTTTTGATAGATTACGCTAAAAAAAATTCTAAGATTGGTCTTGATGCAAATATGGCAATATATTTATCTGGTTTCTTTGGATTGGGTCTTGTGTTAAAATCATATATTCAAGGAAATGAAAACTTTATTGGAGCTTCACAGGCTGGATTAGATAATTATATTTTTGGACAGGCAGCATATTTATTACAGTTTGACGTGATACTTATATCTGTATGTGCGGTGATTTGTTCTTCAATAATTATTTATTTTTTTAAGGAGTTTAAGGTATATCTCTTTGATAGAGAATTTGCAATACTTACAGGTGTACCAGTCAATGTACTAGATTATCTTGTACTTTTTATGACAATACTAACAATTGGTGTAGGGATAAAAGCTGTCGGGGTAATATTAATTTCATCATTTTTGATTATGCCATGTGTAAGTGCCAGAATATGGAGTAATAAATATATAAATACACTTATAATAGGTTCGATATTTTCTGCAATATCTGCTTTACTAGGAAGTTACCTTTCTACCATGTATAAGGGATTTTCAACAGGACCAGTTATTATATTAGTTTCAGGAATAATATTTTTAATATCATTGATATTTGGTAAAAATGGCATTATAAGATCGGGAGGTAGATAATGGATATACTATCAGTTTTAATACTAACATCTATATCCTGTGGGTTTCTAGGTGTATTCTTGATTTTAAGAAGATTATCGATGCTTACAGATGCTATAAGCCATACCGTACTTTTAGGAATAGTTCTTACTTATTTTATAGTACAAGATTTATCATCACCCATTCTAGTTCTTGGAGCAACAATAATGGGTTTTATTACAGTATATTTAATTGAAAGTTTAGGTAACTCAAAACTTATAAAATATAATGATGCAATTGGTGTGGTATTTCCAGTACTTTTTTCAATTGCAGTTATAATAATAAGTCGATATTTTAGAAATGTACATTTAGATATGGATGTAGTATTGCTTGGAGAAGTTTTATTCGCAAGCTTAGATACGATAAAAATATTTGGTATAACAATATCAAAAACTTTACTTCAAAGTTTAATTACCACTATAATAGTAGTAGGTTTTATTTTATTCAATTTTAGAAATCTAAAAATTTCTACATTTAATGAAGAATATGCAAAATTAATAGGAGTAAAAGTAACATTACTATTTTATATGTTGATGAGTTTGTCGTCATTGACAGCTGTAGTATCATTTAATAGTGTAGGTGCGATACTTGTAATATCATTTTTTATAGCACCATCGGCAACAGCACTTTTATTTGCCAAATCACTGAAACAAACATTATTATTTACAGCTATGTTTTCGATTGTAAACTGCACGATTGCTTATATATTATCAATAAAATTAAATGTTTCAATATCAGGTATGGCGGCAACGATAAATGCATTAATGTTTACAATTATGTTAATCATAAATAAAAATAAGGGGAAAATATGTCTGTTAACAATCAAAGGGAAGAATACTTAGTAAATATTTTTAGACTTAGAAGAGATAACGATAAAGTAAGCAATAAAATGCTTAGTGAAAAATTAGAATTATCACCTCCAAGTGTAACTGAAATGCTTAAGAAACTAAAAAAAGATGGGTATATAGAAAATACAAGAGATATATCATTGACGGAAAAAGGTAAAAAAAAAGCAAAGGAAGTTCTTTCAAAGCATAGACTATGGGAATATTTTTTAACTGAAACCTTGAAATATAATTGGAAAGATGTTCATGAACACGCTCAAAAATTTCAATCAATAACTTCAGATGATTTATTTGAGAAATTAAATGAGTTTTTAGGATATCCGGATTATTGTCCTCATGGATCGATAATATACATTAATAACGAAGAGACTAATAGTGAACTTGTTAAGATGTTAGATGCGAATCCTGGTAATCATTACATCGTAAGAAGAATTACTGATCAGAGAGCGGTGTTAGATTATTGTGAAGAAATAGGTATAAAAATAGGTAACAAATTACAATTGGTTGATTTTGATAAATTTGATAATGCAGCTTTAATAAAAATTGGTGAAAATGAAAAAAAAATATCACCAAAGGCTACAACAGAAATTTACTTAAAAGAAATAAATAAAAACTAAATATTACAAAAATTTTAAAAACAAGCGAAGAAGAGTTGACTTTTTCGCTTATTTTTGTTATATTTACTGAATACTAAATAAATAGTTGATAATGGGTTAGTATGCTAATTTTCTAGCTATTTATAAAAATTATTACTAAATAAACGGTCGATATCCGCTAAATTCACACAATGAAAGGTGGTATTTATGAACAATCATACACAATTGTATGGTAAAAGAGAAAGAGAAAGTTTTTCTAGAATTCCAGAGTCGCTAGAATTACCTAATTTATTAGATATTCAAAAAAGCAGCTACGAATGGTTTTTAAGACAAGGTATAAAAGAGGTATTTGAAGATATTTCTCCAATTGTTGACCATTCAGGAAATATCCACTTGCAGTTCTTGGATTACTATTTTGATGATAAACCAAAATATTCAGAACAGGAATCAAAAGAAAGAGACGTTACTTATTCTAAAAAAATGCAGGCTAATACCCGTCTTATTATATTAGAAGATGGAAAACCTAAAGAAATTATTGAAAAAGACGTTCTTATAATGGATGATTTTCCATTGATGACTGAAAATGGTACTTTTATAATTAATGGTGCTGAAAGGGTTGTAGTATCACAATTAGTTAGATCTCCAGGCGTATACTATAGTGAAGATTTTGATAAAAATGGGAAAACTACAATTGCATCTACGGTAATTCCAAATAGAGGGGCTTGGATTGAATACGATACAGATGCTTATGGTGCTTTAACAATAAGAATTGACAGAACAAGAAGGATACCAGCTACAACATTTATGAGAGCATTAGTATTTGAGACCGATGAAGAAATAAAGGAAGCTTTTGGTGATTCAGCAGTATTAAATGAAACTTTAGAAAAAGAGATTTCAAGAGATAGAGAAGAGGCTTTGATTGAAATTTATAAAAAATTAAAACCTGGTGATCCAGCTTCAGTAGAAGCGGCTACATCCCTTTTAAACAATTTATTTTTTGATACAAAGAGATATGATTTATCAAAAGCTGGTAGATATACATTTAATAAGAAATTAGCTATAAGAAATAGAATTAGAGAAAAGTATGCAGCCCAAGATATAATTGATGAATACGGTGAAATCTTCTTAAATAAAGGTGATTTTATAACTCTAGATAAAGCGATAGAAATTGAAAATGCAGGGATTAATACCGTAGATATTAAATTAGAAGAAGATAGTGAAAATGTGATTAGAGTTGTTGGTAATCATTATGTGGATATAAACGTGTTTGAAGAAATTAAGGACTTAGACCTTTCACATATTAGATTATCTGAAAAAGTATTTTATCCTGAAATGGTTAGAATAATTGATTCATTCACAGATGAAATGACGGATAAAGAAAAAGTAAAACTAATTGAAAATTCTAAAGATATACTTTCTTCAAATACTGTTACATTAGAAGATTTAGTAGCATCATTCTCATATCAATTAAATCTATATGATGGTGTGGGTAAAATTGATGATATTGATCATTTAGGTAATAGAAGAGTAAGATCAGTTGGTGAATTATTACAAAATCAATTCAGAATTGGATTATCTAGAATGGAAAGAGTTATTAAGGAAAGAATGACCACTTCTGATCAAGATATGTTGGCACCACATTCATTAATAAACAATAGACCAGTTGCTGCAGCGATAAAAGAATTTTTTGGTTCTTCACAATTATCACAATTTATGGATCAAACAAATCCTATTTCAGAGTTAACTCATAAAAGAAGATTGTCAGCATTAGGACCTGGTGGTTTATCTAGAGATAGAGCAGGTTATGAGGTTAGAGACGTTCATACCTCACACTATGGTAGAGTTTGTCCGATTGAAACTCCAGAAGGTCCAAATATCGGACTTATAACTTCATTGACTACTTATGGAAGAATCAATGAGTATGGATTTATTGAAACGCCATATAGAAAGGTGATAAAAGGAACCGGTAAAGTAACAGAAACCATAGAATACTTAACTGCGGATGAAGAAGACATCTACATTATTGCTCAAGCAAATGAACCTTTAGATGAAGATAATATATTTATAAATGAACGTATTTCATCAAGAGGGATAAATGCTGTTAACGATTTGTATGAAAGAGAAGAAATTGACTATATGGACGTTTCTCCTCAACAAATAGTATCAGTAGGAGCTTCACTGATCCCATTTTTAGAAAATGACGATGCTACTCGTGCCTTGATGGGGGCGAACATGCAGAGACAAGCAGTTCCGTTATTAAAATCAGAAGCACCAATTATTGCAACAGGTATCGAGCATAGAACAGCGAAAGATTCAGGCGTTGTAATTGTTGCTAAAAATTCTGGAACAGTTAAATATGTTGGTGATGAGAAAATTGTAATTACTAAAGATACGCCAGACGAATTTGGTAAAGAAGATATCTATACGGTTCTTAAATTTAAGAGAGCGAACCAAGGGACTACAATTAATCAAAGGCCAATTGTAAAAACTGGTGAGCATGTAGAAAAAGGAGACATTTTAGCGGATGGTCCATCTACAGATTTAGGTGAATTAGCACTTGGTAAAAATATCCTTATTGCATTTATGACATGGGAAGGATATAACTACGAAGATGCTATGTTATTGAATGAAAAGCTAGTAATTGATGATGTATTAACATCTGTTCATATAGAAGAACATTCTGCAGAAGCTAGAGAAACCAAGTTAGGACCAGAGGATATTACAAGAGATATACCAAGTATTGGCGAAGATATGAGAAAAGACCTTGACGATGAAGGTATTATAAGAATCGGTGCAGAGGTACAATCAGGAGATATATTGGTTGGTAAAGTTACGCCTAAGGGTGAAACTGATTTATCACCAGAAGAAAGACTTTTAAGAGCTATATTTGGTGAAAAAGCTAGAGAAGTTAGAGATACTTCGTTGAGAGTTCCTCATGGTGAATCTGGTGTTGTTGTAGATATTAAAAAATATTCTAGAGAAGAAGGTGATGAATTAGCACCTGGAATCAATAAAGTAATTAGAGTATATATAGCAACAAAGAGAAAAATTTCTGTTGGGGATAAGATGTGCGGTCGTCACGGTAATAAGGGTGTTGTTTCAAGAATTCTTCCAGTAGAAGATATGCCATTTTTACCAAATGGTGATCCGGTTCAAATTGTGTTGAATCCACTAGGGGTACCATCACGTATGAACATTGGACAGGTACTTGAAGTGCATTTGGGTATGGCAGCTAAAAAACTTGGTTGGCACGTAGCTACACCTGTATTTGATGGTGCGTCTGACAAAGATATCGAATATACATTAGAAAAAGCTGGATATAGTAAGAGTGGTAAAATTCAATTGAGAGATGGTAGAACTGGGGAAAATTTTGTTAACCCAGTAACAGTTGGTTACATGTATATGTTAAAACTTCATCATTTAGTTGATGAAAAAATTCATGCAAGATCAACTGGGCCATATTCATTAGTTACACAACAACCGCTCGGTGGTAAAGCTCAATTTGGTGGACAAAGATTTGGTGAAATGGAAGTATGGGCCTTAGAAGCATATGGTGCGGCACATACATTACAAGAGATGATGACAGTAAAATCTGATGATATTAATGGTAGAGTTAAGACTTATGAAGCTATTGTAAAAGGTGAAAATATTCCTGATCCAGGAACACCAGAATCATTTAAGGTTCTTACGAAAGAACTACAAGCATTAGCGCTAAATGTAAAATTACTAGATAAAGACGGTCAAGAATTTATATTAGCTGAAAATGTTGATGAAAATGATGACTATCGTCAAGTTGAAAGAATGGTTGATGACGAAAAAGAAAAAAGTTCAGAAAAATCATTTATTAACTAGTCCAATATTAACAAAGTCAAAGAAAGGAGCATTTATTAATGACAACTTTTGACGCAATGCAAATTGGCCTAGCTTCATCAGAAATGATGAGATTATGGTCAAGAGGGGAAGTTAAAAAACCTGAAACTATTAACTATAGAACATTGAAACCTGAAAAAGAAGGTCTATTTTGCCAAAAAATATTTGGACCTTCTAAGGATTACGAATGTGCCTGTGGTAAATATAAAAGAATTAGATATAAGGGTGTAGTTTGTGAAAAATGTGGCGTAGAAGTAACAAAGGCAAAAGTTCGTAGAGAAAGAATGGGACATATTGAATTAGCTACACCAGTTTCCCATATTTGGTACTTTAAGGGTATACCATCAAGAATGGGATTACTACTTGATATTACTCCAAAGAAATTGGAAAAAATCCTTTATTTTGCAAACTATATAGTTACAGATCCAGGTACTTGTGATCAAGTAACGTATGGACAAGAATTGACAGAGTCAGAATATAATAAACTATATTTAGAATATGGAGATGAGTTTAAGGCTGGTATGGGAGCTGAGGCTATCGAAACTTTACTACAAAACTTAGACTTAGAAGAATTACACAAACAATTAAGTGAGGATCTAGATAAATATAGCGGACAAAGAAGGGTTAAAACATATAGAAGGCTTGAAGTTGTTGAATCTTTTATGCAGTCAAAGAATAAACCTGAATGGATGTGTTTGCATGTTATTCCCGTAATACCACCAGACTTAAGACCAATGGTTCAGTTAGAAGGTGGAAGATTTGCTACATCAGATCTAAACGATTTATATAGAAGAGTAATTAATAGAAATAATAGATTAAAGAGATTATTAGAAATTAGTGCACCTGACATTATTGTAAGAAATGAAAAAAGAATGTTACAGGAATCTGTTGATGCGCTGATTGATAATGGTAGAAGAGGGAAACCTGTAACAGGAGCTTCCAATAGACCGCTAAAATCTTTATCGGATATGCTTAAAGGTAAATCTGGTAGATTTAGACAAAATTTACTTGGAAAAAGAGTTGATTATTCTGGTCGTTCTGTAATTGTAGTAGGACCTGAATTAGAATTCTACCAATGTGGTTTGCCAAAAGATATGGCATTAGAATTATTTAAGCCATTTATTATGGAAAGACTTGTTTCAAATGATGAAGCTAAAAATATTAGATCAGCTAAGAAACAAATTGAGAAAAAAGATCAAGTAGTATGGGGTGCATTAGAAGAAGTAATTAAAGATCATACAGTTCTTTTAAATAGAGCTCCTACACTTCACAGATTAGGTATTCAAGCATTTGAACCAGTTTTAGTTGAAGGAAAAGCTATAAAACTTCATCCATTAGTATGTACAGCGTATAATGCCGACTTTGATGGTGACCAAATGGCGGTCCATGTACCACTGTCACTAGAGGCACAGGCAGAAGCTAGACTTTTAATGATGAGTACAAATAATATTTTAGCACCAAAAGATGGTAAACCGATTACGACTCCTACACAGGACATGGTTTTAGGATCATACTTTTTAACTTCGGAAATGACAGCAGAAGATACAGATTATATTTTCAGTGATTATAACGAAATGATAAAAGCCTTAGAAAATGATATTATTCATTTACATTCCAGAGTAGGTGTTAAAATAAAACTAAACGAAGAAGATAGAGGGAAAGTCGTTAGATCGACTGTTGGTAGATTTATATTTAATAGCCAAATACCTCAAGATTTAGGTTTAGTAGATAGAAAGAAAGATCCATATTCATTAGAAGTTAATACTTTAGTTGATAGTAAAATTTTATCAAAAATTATCGATAAGGCATTTCATAAATATGGAAATATAAGAACTGCTAGACTACTTGACTATATAAAAGCGACAGGATTTAAGTATTCAACAAAAGCTTCTATTTCAATTGGTATGTCAGATGTTGTAATTCCAGATTCTAAAAAAGCAATTATAGATGCTGCAGATGAAAAGATTGTAGAAATAGAAGAATACACAAATATGGGTATGTACACCGAGGAAGAAAGATATAATCAAGTAATCAAGACTTGGGAAGATGCAACAGAAGAAGTTACAAAAGCATTAATGGAAAATTTAGAGAAAACAAATTCAATTGCTATAATGGCAAATTCTGGTGCTAGAGGTTCTGTAAGACAGATTAGACAATTAGGGGGTATGCGTGGGTTGATGGCATCTACAACAGGTAGAACTATCGAAATTCCAGTTAAAGCAAATTTCCGTGAAGGACTTTCTGTTCAAGAATTCTTTATATCAACTCATGGGTCAAGAAAAGGACTTTCAGATACAGCCTTAAGAACTGCTGACTCTGGTTATTTAACAAGAAGATTAGTAGATGTTTCTCAAGATGTAATTATTAGAGAAGATGACTGTGGAACTGATTCATATATTGTAGTTAAAGATATTATGGAAGGTAGAGAAGTTATCGAGAATCTTAAATTAAGAATTATCGGTAGAACTTCATTTGAAGATATTTTAAATCCAGTTACAGGAAAAATCATTGTTCATAAAAATGAAATAATTACTGAAGAAATGGCAGAAGAGATTACTCAAGAGCACGTTACTGAAGAATTTAATGGAAAAACAAAAACTCATCAAATTAAAGAAGTGAAAATAAGAATCGGCTCTTGAATGTAAGGCTGAACATGGAGTGTGCGCTAAGTGTTATGGTAGAAACTTAGCTACAGGTAAAGAAACTAATATTGGTGAAGCGGTAGGTATTATAGCAGCTCAATCAATCGGTGAGCCAGGTACACAGCTTACAATGCGTACCTTCCATACAGGTGGGGTTGCCGGAGGTGGAGAATTAACTCAAGGTTTACCAAGGGTTGAGGAATTATTTGAAGCGAGAAGACCAAAAGGACAAGCTATTATTGCAAGAAGTTCAGGTATATTACAAATTGATGATTCAGAAGAAAGAATAAATGTATTTATTAAAAATGATGAAGAAACAACAAAATACTTGCTACCATTCCATGTGGATGTAAGAAAATCTATAGTAGATGGTGAATATATTGAAAAAGGTGAAAAAATTACTGAGGGTTCAATTAATCCACACGAATACCTAGAGCTATTGGGTACACAAGCTGTACAAGACTATATTATTAAAGAAATCCAAAAAGTATATAGACTTCAAGGTGTAGATATTGACGATAAACATATCGAAATTATAATTAAACAAATGCTACAAAAAGTTAATATACTTGAATCTGGAGATACAAACTTATTGATTGGTACAATGCAAAATAGAAGAACCGTTGAAAAAGAAAATGCTAAAGCTAGACAAGAAGGTAAAAAAGAAGCGGAATTTGAAAATGTATTACTAGGTATTACAAAAGCAAGTATTGCTTCAGACTCATTCTTATCAGCTGCATCATTCCAAGAAACAACAAGAGTTTTAACTGATGCATCAATCAAAGCTAAGAAAGATCATTTAATCGGATTGAAAGAAAATATTATTATTGGTAAATTAATCCCAGCTGGTACAGGTATTGATAGATACTCAGGTGTTCAAGTTGAAAAAAGAGAAAAAAATAATGAAAAAGTGGCTGATGAAAGTTAGTTTGCTTGACATGTAAATTTAGTAGTGATAGAATAGATTAGTCAATGGGTTGTCTACTGTTTACAATAGACAACCATTGGGTAAAAACCCAAAAATGTTGATATATAAATTTAAGAAAAAGGAGGTGCAAAAATGCCTACAATTAACCAACTTATTAGGAATAATAGACAAAGTTCAAAGAAAAAGTCTAACACTCCAGCATTAGGTTACAATTACAACACTCTTTTAAAGAAAAATACAAAAGTAAATTCTCCGCAAAAGAGAGGTGTATGTACATCAGTTAGAACTGTAACACCTAAGAAACCTAACTCAGCTTTACGTAAGGTTGCCAGAGTAAGACTTACAAATGGCGCTGAAGTATTATCCTATATACCTGGTATCGGACATAACTTACAAGAACACTCAGTGGTACTTATAAGAGGTGGTAGAGTAAAGGACTTACCTGGTGTTAGATATCATATAGTTAGAGGTGCTTTAGATACATCTGGTGTTTCTGGTAGAAAACAAGCTAGATCTAAGTACGGTGCTAAGAAGGCGTAATCATAGCACAAAAATAAATTAAATAGTGCTTTTGTTTAGATTTATATATCAGCAAGCACTAATCGATTTGAAATATAATCGAGTACCAATGAATTATTTTATGGTAAGGAGGGAAGAAAAGTGCCAAGAAAAAATAGTGTCCCAAAGAGGGATGTATTACCAAATCCATTATATGGAGATAAAGTGGTAACTAAGTTAATAAACAATGTTATGCTTGATGGTAAAAAAGGTGTAGCTCAAAGAATAGTTTATGGAGCATTTGAAAATATTGCTGAAACTACAGGAGAAGATGCTCTAGAAGTTTTTCAAAAAGCAATGAATAACATTATGCCTTTACTAGAGGTTAAAGCAAGAAGAATTGGTGGAGCGACATATCAAGTTCCTATGGAAGTTAGACCAGTAAGAAGACAAACTTTAGCTTTAAGATGGTTAGTAACATACTCTAGAAATAGAGGGGAAAAAACTATGAAAGATAGATTAGGTAAAGAAATATTAGATGCTGCTAATAATACTGGATCAAGTGTAAAGAAAAAAGAAGAAATGCACAGAATGGCTGAAGCTAATAGAGCTTTTGCACATTTCAGATATTAATAAAGTATCAAGGAGTATAAAGTGCCAGATATTAGTTTAGAAAAAATCAGAAATGTGGGGATAATGGCGCATATTGATGCTGGAAAAACAACAGTAACAGAGCGTATATTATTCTACACAGGTAAAATTCATAAAATGGGTGATACTCATGAAGGTACAGCAGTTATGGACTCCATGGCTCAAGAACAGGAAAGAGGTATCACAATCGCTTCAGCTGCAACAACAGCATACTGGAAAGATCACAAAATTAACATCATTGATACACCGGGACACGTTGACTTTACAGTTGAAGTAGAAAGATCATTAAGAGTACTTGATGGATTAGTAGCATTATTTGATGCTAAAAGTGGTGTAGAACCACAATCAGAAACAGTTTGGAGACAAGCTGATAAATACGGTGTACCAAGAATATGTTACATCAACAAAATGGATGCTACAGGAGCTGACTTCTTTATGTCAGTAGATACAATTTCAGAAAAATTAAAAGCAAATGCAACACCAATTCAAATTCCAATTGGAAATGCTGATACATTCAGCGGAATTATAGACTTGATTGAATTTGATGCAGTTGTGTATGATGAAGATGATGATACAGGAGTATCAGCAAAAACTGTAGAAATTCCAGTAGAATATTTAGATAAAGCAAAAGAATACAGAAATAAATTGATTGAAGCAATTTCAGATACAGATGAAGATATCATGATGAAATTCTTAGAAGAAGAAGAAATCGAAATCGAAGAACTAAGAGCAGCGGTAAGAAAAGCTACAATCGAAAGAGCGATTTACCCTGTTTTATGTGGTTCAGCATATAAAAAGAGAGGTGTTCAATCACTAATCGATGCTATGGTTTATTATTTACCATCACCATCTGATGTACCTTCAATTAAAGGTATAAAGCCTAAGAAAACAGAAGATGAAGAAGAAGTAGCAGATGAAAGACACCCAAGTGTTGATGAACCATTTTCATCTTTAGCGTTTAAGGTTGTATCTGATCCATTTGTTGGTAAATTAACTTATTTCAGAGTTTACTCTGGTGAAATTGACTCAGGTTCATACGTATTCAATTCAACAAAGAATAGTAGAGAGAGATTAGGACGTATTCTAGAAATGCACTCAAACCAAAGAACAGAACTAGAATCTATTTCTGCAGGTAATATTGGTGCAGCAATCGGACTAAAAAATACAACAACTGGTGATACATTATGTGATGCAGATAATCCAATTATCTTAGAAAACATGGAATTCCCAGAACCAGTTATATCTGTAGCTATCGAACCTAAAACAAAAGCATCTCAAGAAAAAATGGGTATTGCTTTAAGTAAATTAGCTGAAGAAGATCCAACATTTAAGACATTTACAAATACTGAAACAGGACAAACAATTATCGCAGGTATGGGGGAATTACACCTAGAAATTATCGTAGATAGATTGTTAAGAGAATTTAAAGTAGAAGCTAATGTAGGTAATCCACAAGTATCATATAGAGAATCAATCACAAGAGAAGCTGAAGCAGATGGTAAGTTTGTACGTCAATCTGGTGGTCGTGGACAATATGGTCATGTTAAGTTAAGAGTTAAACCTAATGAACCAGGTAAAGGTATCGAATTCATCGACGCTATTGTTGGTGGTGTTGTTCCTAGAGAATACATCGGATCAGTAGAAAAAGGTGTTAGAGAAGCTTGTGAATCTGGGGTATTAGCAGGATATCCAATATTAGATTTAGTTGTAACTCTATTTGATGGTTCATACCACGATGTTGACTCATCTGAAATGGCGTTCCAAATCGCTGGTTCAATGGGATTAAGAGCAGCAGTAGAAAAAGCTGGTCCAGCATTGTTAGAACCAATTGAAAAAGTTGAAGTTGTTACTCCAGAAGAATATCTAGGTGATGTTATGGGTGATATTTCTTCAAGAAGAGGTAGAGTTGATGGAATGAGAACTAGAGAAGGTGTTCAAATTGTTGATGCATTTATTCCGTTATCAGAAATGTTTGGATACGCAACATCTCTACGTTCAAGTACACAGGGTCGTGCGACATACTCAATGCAGTTCGATCACTATGAACAAGTTCCAAATAGTATTAAAGAAAAAGTAATGGAAGGTAGAAAGTCATAATAAAAATTTAGGAGGAAAAAATGGCTAAAGAAAAATTTGTCAAAGACAAACCACACGTAAATATCGGTACAATTGGTCACGTTGACCATGGTAAAACAACAACAACAGCAGCTATCACATTGGTACTAAATAAAAGATTTGGTACAGGTTCATTCACTGATTATGCAAACATCGATAAAGCTCCTGAAGAAAGAGCTAGAGGGATAACCATCAACACATCTCACGTTGAGTATGAAACAGAAAATAGACACTACGCTCACGTTGACTGTCCAGGTCACGCTGACTACGTTAAAAACATGATAACAGGTGCAGCTCAAATGGACGGTGGTATCTTAATCGTATCTGCAGCTGACGGTCCTATGCCTCAAACAAGAGAGCATATTCTTTTAGCAAGACAAGTTGGTGTTCCAAGATTAGTTGTATTCTTAAACAAAGAAGACCAAGTTGATGATCCAGAATTAATTGAATTAGTTGAAATGGAAGTTAGAGAAATGTTATCAGAATATGATTTTGATGGTGATAACACACCATTCGTTGTGGGTTCAGGATTAAAAGCATTACAAGAACCAGACGGAGAATGGGGAGATAAAATCGTTAAATTAATGGAAGAAGTAGACGCATGGATCGAAACTCCAGAAAGAGATACTGAAAAACCATTCATCATGCCAGTAGAAGACGTATTCTCAATCACAGGTAGAGGTACAGTAGCTACAGGTAGAGTAGAAAGAGGTGTTGTTAAAGTTGGTGATAACGTAGAAATCGTTGGATTAACTGAAAAACCTTCAACAGTAGTTGTAACTGGTGTTGAAATGTTTAGAAAACAATTAGAATTAGCAGAAGCTGGAGATAACATTGGTGCACTTTTAAGAGGTGTTACAAGAGATGATATCGAAAGAGGACAAGTTTTAGCTAAACCAGGAACAATTAACCCACATACAAAATTTGAGGGTGAAGTTTATGTACTAACTAAAGAAGAAGGTGGTAGACATACTCCATTCTTCTCAGGATATAGACCACAGTTTTTCTTAAGAACAACAGACGTAACTGGTGATATTCAATTAGCTGAAGGTGTTGAAATGGTTATGCCAGGAGACAACGCTACATTTACAATCACATTA
The DNA here is from genome assembly GCF_985670335.1 of Helcococcus sp. SA-HE-C1. NCBI lineage: Bacteria > Bacillati > Bacillota > Tissierellia > Tissierellales > Peptoniphilaceae > Helcococcus > Helcococcus sp. SA-HE-C1. Next base: position 1,053,085 of record NZ_OZ484652.1, on the reverse strand, counting down.
ATCTCACCAATCGCTATCGAAGAAGGTTTAAGATTTGCGGTTAGAGAAGGTGGTAGAACAGTAGCTTCAGGTGTTGTATCAAAAATTATCGAATAATTTTAATATACAAAAGAATTTAGTATTAAAGGGCATCTAATGATGCCCTTTTTTATTGGAAAAATAATGAAATTATTTCTAATATATTTTATAATTAGAATAAGTATAGTAAATGGAGTATGGTATGGCGAAATTATATTTTAGATATGGAGCGATGAATTCAGGAAAATCAACTGCATTGATGCAAGTGGCTCACAACTATGAAGAGAGAGGAATGAAGGTCAGATTATTAAAGCCGCTCATTGACTCAAAAGGTGCTGATATGTTGGTATCTAGACTTGGCGTAACAAGAAAAGTAGATTATATTGCACATAAGGGAGATAACCTATTTGAAAAATTTAATGATATTAGTAAAGGTGAAAAAATAGATTGTATTTTGGTTGATGAAGTTCAATTTTTTAGTTCAAATCAGATAGATCAATTAATGCAAATTGTTGTAAAAAAAAATATCCCAGTAATTTGTTATGGATTGAGGACAGACTTTATGAATAATGGATTTGAAGGTGCAGAAAGACTATTACTAATTGCTCATTCAATAGAAGAATCAAAGACAATATGCAGATGTGGGAAAAAAGCTATATTCAATGGAAGAAAAATTGATGGAATATTTGTATTTGAAGGGGAACAGGTAGCAATTGATGGTGTTCAAAAAGTTGAATATGAGTCAATGTGTGCAGAGTGTTATTTTATGAGAAAAGAAGAAGAATTAAAGAGATTAAGTGGAGAACAACTTTCATTTTAATTTTTTATGCAACTATATTTTATAGTTGCTTTTTATTACCTCTTTACAAATAATATCACCGTAATAATATTAATTAATCTATTTAAAGTCAATAAAAATAAATAAATATTAATAAATTATGTACAAATAGAATTGAAAATGTTACTATATATATGGTAAATATATAACTATAAAGTAAAAAAAGGAGGAGGCGTTGAGTAATCAAAGCATAAATCAAATTTATATTGTTGGAATAATATTTTTTTTATTATCAAATTTATATTATTTAATAATTCCTAAAAATAAATTTCCAAAATATTTTCAAATTGCAAGAGGATATCAATCTAATATGGAAAAATATGATTGGGATGAAACTATAAAAAGGCATAAAATTTTTTTGTTTGTTTCATTAATATTTTTAGTTTTATTTTATATACTATTTAAATTTTTAGGATTATTTATGGGTAATTTAGGTTTGATTCTATATGCTGTAATAGCAATAATATTATCTTTTTGGATTGGACCTGTAAAAAAAATTAAAAAAAATTAAAAAAAAAATATATTAAGGAGTAGATATGTTATTAGATTATTTTAATGGAAATTTTAGTTGGTATGGTTTAGTTAGTAGATTAATGGATATCGCTGGAGTGGGAGGCTCTAGTGATGTATATAATTTCTTTTCTAACTTTGCGTCTAATGTTGTAACAGCAGTAACAAATAAATGGAAGAAAAATTGATGGAATATTTGTATTTGAAGGGGAACAGGTAGCAATTGATGGTGTTCGAAAAGTTGAATATGAGTCAATGTGTGCAGAGTGTTATTTTATGAGAAAAGAAGAAGAATTAAAGAGATTAAGTGGAGAACAACTTTCATTTTAATTTTTTATGCAACTATATTTTATAGTTGCTTTTTATTTTTTAAATATTTCTAAAATGTAATAAGTTTGATAGTTTTTATATCTTATCTCATGATATTATAATAGCAGTTAGGAGGGAAAATGAAAAAAATAGCTATTTATATGAAAGACATAAATTACGCCAATATTTTAGCCAAGTCACTAAATTCTAAATATAAAGATATCAATTGTTTTTTAATTAACGAGTTAGAATCTGATAATCAGAAAGAAGCTTTAATTTTAACGGACTCAGACATTAAATCAGATATATGGCATATTAATCTTGCTGTCGACAATCATAGATATAAAGGGATAGAACATATTTATAAATTGATAGAAGATAGTTTAGAGCAAAATAGAAAAGATAAGAAAATAATAGTTTTTGCAAATATGTCTCAAAATCTATCGAATAATCAGGGAGCATTAGATATTTCTAAAGAGTTAATAAAAAAGGGAAGTACGTTATTAGTTAATTTCAATCATTTTCATAACTACGGATTTTATGAGAATGAAATAGGTTTAGAATCATTATTATTTTTACATGACGAAGATAAAATAGATTTTAACACACATGAGAATTTACACTATTTAAATTCCTCGTATTTACCATTACAGATATTAAAAGAAAATAATTATCAAAAAATTTTACATAAAATTGGATCTTCAGAATTTAATTTTATAGTAATAGATTTTTGTTTCAATTTATCAAAAAGAGATTTATATATTCTATCAGTTTCCAATCAAATTATATTTTACAATTCAAAAATTTACGACAAAAAATTAATAAATAAAACAATGGCTATTATTAACAGTGATGAAAAAATTACTAGTAAAAAGATATTTGTTCAAGAAGAAAATAACTCGTATAGAGTCATAATGGATGATGACATAAAAACTATTACTAAATTAACAGAATTAGTAGGTTTTATATGATTGACATAATGTCTTTTAAGGATTTTATAGATAACGATCAAATTATACTTATGCAGGACAAACAATTTAAAACGTATATTAAAAGAGAATTATCAAGGTTTTGTAGCATAAATAATATAGAGATTAGTATTACAGAAATAGAAAATATATCCAACAAGTTTTTTAATGAATATAGAGGGTTAGGTATTATCGAAGAATTATTATCGGATTCCGATATTAATGAAATTATGATTAATGCCTACGATGAAATATATATAGAAAAATTAGGGGAAATCACTAAAAGCAAAATAAAATTTAGAGATGAATTAGAATTGGATAGAATAATTCAAAAAATTGTTGGGGATGCTGGTAGAGAAGTAAATCAATCCAAACCAATCGTGGACGCCATGTTATATGATGGCTCTAGAGTAAATATTGTTCTCCCACCAATTTCTAAAGATAATCCATGTATTACAATTCGTAAATTTTCAGAACAAAAAATAACTATTAATCAATTAATAAAGTTTAATACCATAAGTGAGGATGCAGCAAAATTATTATCTTCATTAATTAAAACTAAATATAATATTATAATTGGAGGAGGAACATCATCAGGAAAAACAACATTCTTAAATGCATTATCTGAATATATTCCATCTAATGAAAGAATTATAACGATAGAGGATTCTCGAGAGTTACAATTACATAATAAAAATAATTTAATTAGTTTAGAAACAAGAAATTCAAATAATTCAAAAAGAGGAGAGATTGATATTAAAGATTTGATAAAAAACTCTTTAAGAATGAGACCCGATAGGATTATTGTTGGAGAAGTTAGAGCTGATGAAACTCTAGATATGCTACAAGCAATGAACACCGGTCATGAAGGAGCTTTAACAACTGCTCATGCAAATTCTACAAAGGATATGATTTCTAGACTTGAAACAATGGTTCTTAGGTCTAGTAGTGAAATTCCATTAGAAGCAATAAAAAGGATGATTAATTCTGCTATAGAATTTATTATCCATTTAAAAAGAGTTAGTAATAATAAAAGAAGAGTAACTGAAATATCTGAAATTATTCAAGATGAAAATGGAGAAACAATTATAAATACTATTTTTTTATATGATTTTAATAAAGATGAATTAATTAAAGTAGGAGATATTAAAAATAAAGAAAAATTAAAAAGAGGTGGATATGAATAAAAACACAACAATATCATATTTTATTTCTTTTATAATATTTTTTATATATTCCTTAACATTTTTTAAGAATATATTTCTTGCAGTACTGTTATCTTTAATAATTAGCCTTAAAGCATATTTAATTGTATTTCAAATATTAATGAAAAATAATTTAAGAACAAAAAGATTAATGTTTCGTGAATTTTTAGATATTTTTAATACAAATATTATTGCAGGAAACAACTTTTATAACTCTCTTAAAAATACTTCAATAGAAATAAAAAATATATTTTATGAAAAAATTTTTATAGTTAAGTATCTAGATAATTTAATACTAGATATTGATAATGGAAATAATATTATAGATTCGTTGTTAAATTTTAAGGAAAAATGTGATTTAGAAGAAGTAGATATATTTGTGGAAAGTATAATCATAGCGGTTAAAAGTGGCTTAGATATTTCAAAAATGACAGATGTAAGCAAAGATATGCTTACTGAGAATATATCTTTAGAGCTTGAAATTGCAACGTTAGTAAACAATGCAAAAAGAGAGTTTTTAATAATGACGATATTACCTGTAATTATTTTATTTTTAGTCAATTTTTCAAATACTCAAGTCTTAAACTTTACAGATTATATGGTTAGAGTACCAGTGTTTATAATATTTTTATTTTCTTTTTATATAGGTTATAAAATAGTGAATTTGGAGATATAAATGGAAAAATACATTAGCCTAGCAATATCAAGTTTTATCTTTTTAATATTTTTAATATATAGCTATATAAAAAGATATAATATAAAAAACTGTGAAAGTTTAATTAAAAATAAAATGTTAAGAGTATTTCTTGCACCATTTTATTATATTTCTAAAGAAAATTATAAGCTATCTTCATTTATGATTTCAGCTAAAATTAAAATCTATATGAAAAATTTATTTCAAAAAAAATCAAATCATGAAGAAATAAAGTTAATTTCTATAAAATTAATGTACACATTCTATTTTACACTAATAATATTAATTTTATTTTCGTTTATTCAGAACTATTTTATTCTTATTATAGGAATAGTTTTTATCTTTCTATTTAATTCATTTTTAGATTCAGGTATATTTAATCTTTATAAATTAGAAAAGGAAAAGTTTAAAAATGATTTGCCAAGTTATATTACACGACTAATCTTACTTATAAATTCAGGTATTAGGATTAGAACTGCTATAGACTTTATATCTGAAAATGCAACTGGTGAAGTAGCGAAAAAAATGACTAATGTAAAAAAATTAGTTCAAAATGGTATGAGTGAAGAAGAAGCTTATAATACAATCTTAATGAATACTGATGATATTTTAATTAGAAAATTTATTTCTAATATCATAAATAATATTAAAAAAGGAGGCGATGATATAGAGAAAACATTGAGTTTAATGAAAAAAGAAAGTGATGAATTTAAAAAATCACAAACAATCTTAAAGACACAAGAAGCAAATAGAAAACTATTATTTCCAAATTTACTAATTTTTATGGGGATAATGATAATGGTAATGTTACCAATTTTATTAAATCTAGCGTAGGAGGAAGTATGTTACAAAATATTATAAATAGAGTTGTAAACGATAAAAGGGCCGAAATTAATATGATTGCAATTGTATTGATTTTAATTGTAGTTATATTATTAGCAGTAATCTTTAAGGATTCAATGAGCGAATTATTAAAAAATATATTTCAAAGAATTAATCAAGATGTTCAAAACTTCTAGTATAATAAAAAAAATATTTTATGAAAAAAAGGCAAGTGTTGAATTTATAGAATCTTCAGTGGTATATCCAATTATTATGATTTTAATAGTGATGCTTATATCTATTTCTCTGATGGTAATAAATAAATCATTGGCTTTAGAACTTGAATATAATAAAGCTAGAAATTTATTAAATGTTACTAATGACAAATTTGAAATTATTAAAAATATAAATGGAGAATTAAAAGATAAAGTAGAAGATGACTTAAATGAAAAATTGGAAAGGATTGGAGAATCAAAAATAAAATTAGAATATAGGCCAGGAATAATTAATAATAAGGTAATTATAAGAAAACTTGAAAGTGGTAAATTACGAATAACGTCTAAAATACACTCTAAGGATTTTACAAGAAAATTAGATTTTATATCATACGTAATAGATGATATTGGATTAAATGATCTAATTAAATACAATATAAAAAATATTTTTAAGAGCAATGAAGGAAAAAATGAAAAATAATAAAGCCATGATTTCAATATTTTTATCATTATTAATTTTACCCATTTACTCTTTTGCTATAGTTTCAATTGATATAATTAAAATATTTTCGTCACAAAATCATTTGTTAAATGCTAATGAGATCGCCCTACACTCTGTGTTATCAAAATATGATAGAAAATTATATGAAAAATATAATTTATTAGCTATTAATGACGATAATGAATATTTGAATGGTTATGTAAATAATATTTTGACACAAAATATAGAAGATAATGTAAGTGATTATTATAATATGAAATTGACTAAATCAAATTTAAGAAAAAATGATGAAGGAAGACTTATTAATTCAAAAAATTTTAAAAAACAAATCTTAGATTATATGACATTAAAAGGACCGTATTTAACAGGAAAAGGGATATTCAACTTAATTGAAATGATTTTCGATTCTAAAAAATATACAGGTGTAATGAATAAGAAAATTGACTATGAAGAAGAATATTCAAAATTTAATATAAATATGGAGCTATTATCTAAAAATCTAATTTATTATGATAAAAATTTTAAGGATATAAATAAAGATTTCTTTGAATTAAATTCTTATCTTGATAAAAAAAAGAGTGAAATCAAATTGATAATAGATGAATACAAAAAATCTAAAAACGATAAATCTTATACTGAAGATTTTGATACAAAAAAAAGAATAATTAATTTATTAAAAGAAATATCAAGTTATAATGAAAATTTATGGTCTAAAATAACCATTTTAGAAACCAAAGTTAATGATATTATATTTTATTTAAAAATATTAAGTCGAGATAGTACAAATATTCAAAATAAATTAGATTCTTGGAAAGCTGACATAGATCTTTTAGATAAATCTGATATTAAATCGAATTTAAATAGTGAATATAAGGTTGCAAAACAAAAATTTACTAAGCAAAATATCGATAGTCTTCTAAATAAATTTTTAGATCACAAGGATACATTTACTAGGATGAAATCTACTATTGAAGAAGATCCCAAATTATACAAGCCCACTATTGATGTAATAAAACATTTTCTTGACTCAGAATACAAACTAAATAAAAATAAAAAATTGCCGTCATTAAATAATTTTAAGGTTTATAAAAATATTATAAAAAATAATGAAATTATTGAAATTTCTAAAGATAAGGTTAATGATGCGAAAAATAAAAAAAAGGAAATAGACCAGTTAAGTAAAAAATACGAAACGATAGAAAAGAAAAAAACAAATAATAAATTAAGTGATTTTATTTCCAAAGAGGATATAGAGAAAATATTAAATTTTAGTCCGGATTTAGTTTCGGATATAGATGCTTCATCTGATATAAAAAACTTTAAGAGTATAATGTCAAATACAGTAAAGTATATACCAAAAGATTCAAATGATATATTGGAAAAATATTATATAGCACAATACATAATGGAAAAATTTAATAATAAGCTAAGTGAAGAAGATTTCTCATCACAAATAGAATATATATTATTTGGAAATGATAAATTGAATTTAAATAATTTTAGTGTTCAAAATTTGGTTTTTGGAATAAGATTTATTCTAAACTCTTTATATGCATACACAAATACCGATTTAAAAGTTGAAGCAACATCGATAGCCACAGCTATTGCAGGCTGGACGGGTTTTGCTGTTCCACTATTAAGATCTTTAATTTTAGGAAGTATGGCATTTGGAGAATCAATAATTGATGTAAATGATTTGAATATAAAAAAAACAGTACCAACATATAAAAATAAAGGTACATGGAAAGTTTCAATTTCAGGTATTAATAATTGGGTTCATAAAGAAATCAAAGATATAGCAAGTTCAACTATTGATAATATTTATGATTTAATTGAAAACAAAACAAATGAAAGCTTAGATGAAGTAGAAAAGAAATTAAATGAGTTTATAGGTCAAAGTATGGACGGTGTGACAGAAACAATAATGAGTGAAGTTGTTTCCCCAATATATACTACACTAGTAGATGCTTTAGAATTTGAAATAGATTTAATAAAGGAAAATATTTCTAGTAGACTATATGAAATAGAAAAGAATCTTACTAGTATTAATCCTGTAGTGGATAATATAAAAAAAGAGGTTTTAAATTATATCAAATTAAAGTCTTCAGAGTTTATGAAGTTAGATACAAGTCATATAGAAGAATACTTTCATAATTTAAGATTTGAAATACAAAGTATTATAGTAAATAAGCTTTCCGATATAAATAGTAAGCTTAAAAGTAATATAAGTTCGATTTTATCTAAAAATAAAATTAATAAAAAAGAATTAGCAAATAAGTATATTGACAAATATCTTAAAGGATTAGGGCAGGAAAAAGTTGATAATCTTAAAGGCTTGACAAGTGGTTTAAGTTTTAAATATAGTGAATATTTAACTGCAGTTACGATATTAAGACTTATAATAGATGAAGAAGCAATATTAAATAGGATTTCGATATTAATTAACGCTGAAATGAAGAAAATAAATTCAAATTTTGATATAATGAATATGTATACAAATTATTTTTTAGAAACAAGAGCAGAAATAAACACCTTAATTCTGAAAAAATATATTTTAACTAACGAAACTAAAAATAGTATAACTGGAGGATATTAATGAGAAAAAAAATATGTTTAATATTGATTTTAATACTTGTAATGGTGGGATGTGAGAAGAAACCAAGTAGACAAGATAAGTTTGTGGAATATAAGGAAGATATATATTTACCTAAAAAATGGGCGTGGCAAGAAAAACGTGGTTATTATGGTGACTATTACTCAGATTTAGAAGATATAATACTTATGACGGTAATATTAAAGGAAAATAAAACTGAGAAAGAGATACTAGAAAGGATTCATACTTCATACAATTACTACAATGTTAAACTATTTAGTTTAACTGATAAATGGGAAAAAATGGATATAACTATAAATGGAGAAAAAGGATATAGAATCAAAACGGGAAATAAATTATATCCTGAAATATATGGGAGATTTATAAATGATAGAGGTAAAAATAAATTTATTTCAGTCTCTGCTAAAAATGGTGAAAAAATGGAAGAACTTATCAAACTTGTTTTTAGAAAATAAAGCCTTAATTACCATTGAAGCAAGTCTTGTATCCATGATTTTTCTCTCTGGATATTTAATCTTAAATAGTGTTGCAATGGGACTAATAACAGAATCAATAACGAGGAAAGCATTATTTGAAATGGGAATGGATGTATCTGCTTACTTACAAGTTTTAGATAAGATTGATAAATCAAATGATATATCAAATCAAAAGGATTATTTTGAAACATATAAAGAAGAAATTATTGAAAAATTAGATAGTGAATTTAATTTTAATAATATTCTCAATACAATTTTCAAATTGACTAAAAAAAATTTAAAATCATCTATAAAAACAGAGGTTTATAATAATGCTTTTCTTCCATTATTTTATAATAAATTAAATTCAATTAATTCATATTATAGATTGTCAGAATATAACATAAAAAATAAAATTAAAAATATCAGATTTGAAAATACACATATTTATCAAAATGGAAATTTATTAGAGTTAAATTTGAAATATAGTTATTCACCAGATGTTTTTGGATTGCTATCATTAAAAAATAATGTGAATCAAAAAGTTGTAATAGATAATTGGGTTGACAGGAAGAACAATAAATTACCCTTTAATACAATTTGGGACAAATCAAACTTTGAAAGAGGATGGTATTTTGCGGACTTAATCAAATCAAACACAGATATTCCACTAAAGGGTGGAACAGGGTTCGATTATTATGACGAGTCAACGAACTCGTTGACACAAGTTATATCCTTAAATGTATTTGCTTCACATTATTCAGAAAAAATTGGTGATAAGTATATAATTTCAAATAACTTCAATGAACAAATAAAAATATATATGAATAAAGTAATTGAAAATTATAAAAAATACAAAGATAAAATATATTCCAAATCAGGAGAGTTAATGTCGATAGATAATCCTAAATTAAAATTAAAAATAATAATGCCAGAGGAAGCAAAGCGTATGACTAATATAAAAGAAATAATTAAAAATTTAGAAAATAAAACGGAGTTAGAATTTAAATATTTAGAGAAGGTATTTAATGATAGCTAGTCTCTACCTTTATATAAAATATAAAGATAAAATAAAACATATAATTCCATTAATAATGTTAAATATGATAATAAGTATAGTTATCTATGTTTATTTTGGTTTTAAGGATTATATAATTATATCTATTTTAATAAATGCTAGTGTAATAGATATAAAAGATAGAATACTCCCCAACTTTTTCATTATTTTACTACTATTAACAGCAATTCAATTAAAAATTCCGACCATTACAATTTATGATATATTTACAATTATAATTCTGATTATAATGTTTATCTTTTCAATAAAAACAGGCAGTATAGGGATGGGAGACATTAAATTATTTATATCACTATATATATTAAAGGGAGCGATATTTTTTCAGTCAATGCTATTCTTATTATCGGCTTTAATATTCATTTTTTCAATATTTTTATTTTTTAAGAATCGAAATATAAAATCTTCATTTCCGTTAATTCCCTTTATTTCTATAACTTATATAATATTAAGGATACTAATATGAGAAAAATTTTAAATTTATCAATAGTGGTATTGTTTTTATTTACATGGCTGTATCATTTAAATTCAGATATAAAATCTCAGGATATTGCAAATGAGTACTACAATACGGGAAACAGATTTTTTGAACAGGAAGTATATGAAGAGGCAATAAAAAATTATAAATTAGCAAAGAAATATAATGAAAATATTGAAATAGATAATAAGATAATTGATAGTTATATACAATTAGAAAAATACGATAATGTTTTTACATATTTAACAACCAATAAGCTTGATAAAGATTATATTGCAAGTATACAAAAACAATTATTAAATATACTTTTAAAAAATAAAAATCATAAAAAATATAATCAGTATATAGATAAGGTTTTGTTGGAGGTATCTAGAGAATTTAAGAATAAAAATATAGCAAAATTTATAGAATTAAAAAATCAGTATACAGATGTTAATTATATACCACAAGATAAAAAATTATTTATAGTAAAAACAACGGACAAAGAAAATAGCTGGGCACTAGTTAATGATAAGTCTAAAATTTTTACAGTGTCTAAATTTGATAAAATATTAGGAGTTAACGACACCAATATTACAGTACAAGAAGATGGATATACAAAAATTTTTGACAAAACAGCTAAATTAAAATCCAAATTAAATGGATTATATTACTACAAATATTCAGAAGGATATTATATTTTAAGAGAAAATAATAGATTCAAATATGTTGATCGTGCAGGAACAGAAAATAAAGAAGTATATAAATACGCTAGTAATTTTAATGATGGGAAAGCTGTAGTATGTAGAGAAGTTTGTTCGCTAATAGATTCTAATTTTAATGAAATAAAAAAATTTGAATATTCAGAAGTTAAATCAGACACAAGAAATGATGCAATCCATGGTGAAATGATTATTTTTAAAAAAGAGAACAAATATTTAATATACGATATAAAAAACAAAAAGATATCACAAGAATATGATGATATTGATTATTCAATGGGAGAAAACATTGCTGTGAAAAATAATAATAAGTGGGTTTATATAGATAAAGAATTTAATTTGATAAGTGGTAAAAAATATGATGAAGCATCATCATTTTCGAATGGAATAGCGATAGTAAAACAAGATGGGGAATATAAAATAATTGATAAAGAAGAAAATATTAAGCACGAATCAAAATATAAAATCCTGTCATTTAATAGCGATGGGATAAGCTTTATAAATAAAGATGGTAAATGGAAAATGATAAGATTAGTGAGGCATATAAATGATTAATAAATATATAGATAATAGTACTCAAGTATCATACTTAGACGAAATAGTAAAAAATAATGATATAAAATGTTTATTAAATTATAAAAATAATGGTGATATGATTTCCTATGAAAATGATGGGTTAATAAATTTGAAAGATAATTTATCTGGTATTATTGATGTAAATAATTTTATAGATTTGCTACAAAAGATAGCAGAAAAACTACAAGACTTACATATGTATATGATTTTTGAAGAAAATTTATATTTAAATTTAACAGATATATTTATTGATACAAATAATAATATTTTTTTCATGCTATCATTAGAGGTTCAGCAAAATGATCTTAAAACATTATATCAAGAAGTACTTAAAAATGTATGTTTCAAGATAGAAGACAATTGCAAGCATATTATTGAAGTCAACAATTATTTTAATACAGAAAATTATTCTGTAAATGGAATATTAAAATTACTACAAAATAAATGTAAAGATAAAGACTTTAATTTAAAAATTAATAGTGAAGAGATAGATAAAAATAATATTAATGAATTTATTAACGAAAAAAAAGAAGAAAAAAAATCTTTTTTTACTAATTGGTTTTCTAAAAAAGATACACCGATAGTAAAAGAAAATGATCTAGATAACATATTTAAGATGTAAAAAACATGATTTTATAAGTATATTAAAAATCTAAAAAAAAATTTGACAAAGTAATTTCATTTTTGTATACTAGTAAAGTACTTCATATTGAGGTTAAAAAAATATAGAAAAAGTTTGACAAAACGTTTTATATATTATATACTTATAAAGTCACATTGTGGCCCTATGGTCAAGCGGTTAAGACACCACCCTTTCACGGTGGTAACCCGGGTTCGAGTCCCGGTAGGGTCACCATATATGGGCGTTTAGCTCAGTTGGGAGAGCATCTGCCTTACAAGCAGGAGGTCATAGGTTCAAGTCCTATAACGCCCACCATATATGGCCCGGTAGTTCAGTTGGTTAGAATGCCAGCCTGTCACGCTGGAGGTCGAGGGTTCGAGTCCCTTCCGGGTCGCCAAAATTTAATATTTTAAATTCAACATTATGAACGAAATACGCTGGTGTAGCTCAATAGGTAGAGCAATTGATTTGTAATCAATAGGTTGGTGGTTCAAGTCCTCTCACCAGCTCCAAACTTTCATTTGCGGAGGAGTACCGAAGTGGCGAAACGGGGCGGACTGTAAATCCGTTAGCTCAGCTTTCAGTGGTTCAAATCCACTCTCCTCCACCATTTTGAAATTTTAAATATTAAATTAATAGTTTAGTTTGAAACAATTAAACATAATGCGGGTGTAGCTCAGTGGTAGAGCCCCAGCCTTCCAAGCTGGTTGCGAGGGTTCGACTCCCTTCACCCGCTCCATGATAAATTGTGGACCTATAGCTCAGCTGGATAGAGCAACGGCCTTCTAAGCCGTGTGCCGGAGGTTCGAATCCTCCTAGGTTCGCCAATTTTTTGGGGTATAGCCAAGTCGGTAAGGCACAAGACTTTGACTCTTGCATTCATAGGTTCGAGTCCTATTACCCCAGCCAATATGATCCATTAGCTCAGTAGGTAGAGCACTTGGCTTTTAACCAAGGTGTCCAGAGTTCGAGCCTCTGATGGATCACCAAATATGGAGGGGTACCGAAGTGGCCATAACGGGGCGGTCTTGAAAACCGTTAGCGTGAAAGCGCACGTGGGTTCGAATCCCACCTCCTCCGCCAAAAAAATTGGAGAAGTACTCAAGTGGCTGAAGAGGCTCCCCTGCTAAGGGAGTAGGTCCTTTCAAACGGGGCGCGAGGGTTCAAATCCCTCTTTCTCCGCCAAAAAAGGACTTTATTTTTGTTTTATAAGGATAAGCCTGGATAGCTCAGTAGGTAGAGCAACGGATTGAAGCTCCGTGTGTCGCTGGTTCAATTCCGGCTCCAGGCACCAATAAACCAACTTAATAGCCTTAGGGGTATAGTTCAGTTGGTAGAACGTTGGTCTCCAAAACCAAATGCCGAGGGTTCGAGTCCTTCTACCCCTGCCAATATGGACCTGTAGCTCAGGTGGTTAGAGTGCACGCCTGATAAGCGTGAGGTCGGTGGTTCGAGTCCACCCAGGTCCACCAAATAATTATTAATAGGGTCCATTAGCTCAGTTGGTTAGAGCACCCGGCTCATAACCGGTTTGTCCTGGGTTCAAGTCCCCGATGGACCACCATAAAGTCCAGTAGTGAACTTTTTGTTCTCAAGGATACATCTAACGCATCATCTTCTTGTAGGTCAATCCTATCAATTAGTTGGTGCATTATTATTTTTAAATTTTTGCGAGTCTGTAAATAATTTTGTATATAAACCTAAATCTTGATAAAAGAGTAAGGTTGATATTCTTCAATTAACATTTTACTATTTTGATTCTTTTTGTTTTTAGTCTTTTTATGGGCATAAAAATTCCTCCTGATTAGTTTTTCTTTATCCTAATCAGGAGGTTTATATATACAAAATTTTACACAGTCCCTTTTTTAATATATTAGCTAAATAATTTTGTTATTTTTAAGTGTAAAATATGTTATTTTAAATCTTCAAAACTTTTAAACTCTAATTCTAAATCATTAGCAACTGATTTATTAGCGATATAACCCTTATATACGTTTAGTCCATTCTTAAATCCTAAATCTAACCTAAATGCTTTTTCTATACCATTATTTACTAAAGAAACTAGATAAGGTAATGTTACATTAGTTAATGCAATTGTTGAAGTTGTAGATACAGCACCAGGTATATTTGGAACTGCGTAGTGTAAAACGCCTTCTTCAACATAATATGGCTCATCATGCGAAGATATCCTATCTATTGTCTCAAAGATACCCCCTGATCTATTGCTACATCAACTATAACTGAACCTTTTTGCATCGATTTAACCATTTCTCTTGTTACTAGTGTAGGGGCTTTTGCACCCGGAACTAGAACCGCACCGATAACAACATCAGAGTCTTGAACAGAATTAGCTATATTTTCTTCATTAGATACAAGAGTTTGAATTCTGTGTCCAAAAATTTCTTCTAATTCTTTTAATCTATTTACACTTCTATTTATAATTGTTACCCTTGCTCCAAGTCCTATTGCGATAGTAGCAGCATTCATACCTACAGTACCACCGCCAATTATAGTTACCTTACCTTTAGGCACTCCTGGGACACCGCCTAATAATACTCCTGAACCATTATTTTTTTTAGTTAAAAGGTTTGCTGCGATTTGTACTGACATTCTACCAGCTACTTCACTCATTGGTTTTAGTAGTGGCAATTCTCCATCATTGTTTGTTACAGTTTCATATCCAATAGCTGTAACTTTTTGTTTTCTCAACTCTTCTGCTAGAGCTTTATCCGCAGCTAAATGTAGATATGTAAATAGAACCAAATCCTCTCTTAAGTATTCAAATTCACTCTTAATTGGTTGCTTAACTTTTACAACGACATCAGCAGACCAAGCTTCCTTCGCTGTTGAAACTATTTTTGCTCCATGGTTTTCATAATCTTCATTCGTAAAAGTTGAACCAATTCCTGCTCCATCTTGAACAAAAACTTCATGACCTAATTTTACTAATTCAGCAGTTCCTGCAGGAGTTAAACTAACTCTATATTCATTATTTAATACTTCTTTCGGTATACCTATTTTCATAAAAATCCTTTCTTTTTTACTTACATTATTTTATATACCCAAAATGTGATAAAATAAAAGTATTAATTATTTAACCATGATGTGAGGTGAGGATGAAAAAGAAAATTTTAATAATAGCTATTTTAATTTTTGTAATGGCAGGATGTGACAAATTAAGTGAAATAACTGTAGATAATACATCTAGTCCTACTAAAAAATTTAATGAGTCGGGAGTTACAGAAGCTGATAAACAATTTGGAAATTCTTCGACTGATAAAAAAATTACAGAAATTAGACCAAAGTTTAGTGATTTTTTAGAAAAAGAATTTGAAAATAAAAATTTAAAAGATATAAAATTAGGGACAATAGAATATAAGATTAATAATAAGGCAATATCGACGAGTTTTGATAATGAGGCACAGCATATTATTAAGAATAATTCTTACGATTATACTATTGATGTAAAAAAACTGGATAAAAAGTACTCTAATTCTGATTTTATAAAAGTGTTGAAAAAGAAAGATGCTAATTTGAAAGATTTGGAAGTGGGGGAAATAGGTGCGGTACTTGTAAAAAATAATAAAAATAACTACTCTTCTGAAATTCATGTCCTTTTCAATAAAGGTGAAGAATCTTATTATTATAAGATTAAATCAGATTTATTAAGTATTCCAGAAGTTGTAGTTTTAGCGAAAAAATTCTCGAAAAATTTAAGATAATTAATTTATATATTTTTTTAGAATTTGACTAATTATATTTTTTATTTTCTGTTGGCACTTCAATATCAGAGATATATACATATCCTAATGTTTGATTGTCTATATATCCATTTTCTATTTTTATTTTTAGATCTATTTTATCTGAATTCCAGATTAATTCGTGATTAACGGAGGTGTAGTATTGGTCAATTTTTAATTTAGGAGCAGATAAATTAATTTTTAGATAGTTTTTATCTATATAAAGTTTATCAATTTTAAGAGTATAATCATATAGATAAATTATTTTGTTTTTTTCTATTGCCTCAACTATTCCTAGTAATTTTTCTGTATTTATAACATCGTATTTATTGTGAATTAATATTTTTGAAAGTTCAATATTATGAAGGTTATTATAAATGTGTTGATTTTCAAAATATTCAAAATTTTCAAATCTTTCAATTTCACCATATTTTTCAATTTCCTGAAGTGAAAAATTATTTATATCGGTTAAAAGTTTATTCTTAATTAAATATCTATAGATATCAAATTGGCTATTTTCAGTAAAACTATTTAGACCAAAAAACGCATATCTTGATTTTAAAAAAGGTATATCAAAGTTTTTTCCATTAAAACTTATTATATGTTTATTTTCTAAATACGGCTTGACTTTTTCTAATAATTTTTTTTCTTCAGAAATATTATCTATTGAAAATTGTAAAAAATTACCAATGTGATCTACTATACCTATAACAATAACATTTGAATTAATCCTAGAAACTCCTGTAGTTTCAATATCTAAAACTATTGAATTGTCATCTAAATATTTTATATCAATTTTTTCACTAAAAAAATGCATTTGGTGGCCTTTCGTATGTGCTATAATATATAAATATAATAACATAAGAAGGAGAAAAAATGATATATTTTGATAATGCATCGACAACAAAAATTGATGAAATGGTTAAAGTAAAGCTGTTAGAAGCTTATGAAAATTTTTGGGGAAATCCTTCTTCATTGCATAGCATGGGATTTAGTGCTGAAAAAAAGATTAAAGAATCTAGAAAGATAATCTCTAAAAAACTAGGTATAAATGATAAAAATATATATTTTGTACCGAGTGGTACTATAGCAAACAATGCAGTTTTAAATTCTTTTGATATTAAAGAAAAAAATATAGTTATTTCCGAAGTAGAGCATGCTAGTATTTACTATAAAAGCTTAAATATGAAGTATTGTCAAGTAAGGTATGTCAAGGTGGATAGTCATGGATTTATAGATGAGATGAATTTCTTAATAATATAGATGATAATACTGTGCTTGTTTCTATAATACATGTAAATAATGAGATTGGAACCATTAATGATATTAACCACTTAGCTAAAATTTCAAAAGAAAAAAATAAAGATTTGTTTTTCCATTCAGATGGGGTGCAGGCCTTTAACAAGATTGAAACTATATTAAATAATATAGATTTTTATACGATATCATCACATAAAATAAATGGGCCAAAAGGAATTGCAGCTTTATATATAAAAAATCCCCAACAATTTAAGCCTTTATATTTTGGTGGTAAGCAAGAACAAAGTTTATTTTCAGGTACTGAAAATAGTCAATCAATTATGGCTTTTGCAGAAGCTGTTAAACTGGAAAATAAATATTCAGAAATAGAAAAAATAAATAGATTTATTAGAAAAGAAGTTGAAAATATAAGAGATTCTCAGATATTTAGTCCAGAATCGTCTTGTTCTCCTTATATTTTAAATATAGGATTTGAGAGGATAGGTGGTGAGATATTGCTTCATTATCTAGAAATGGAGAATATATACATATCAACTGGTTCAGCATGTAATAAAGGAGAGAAAAGTAGAGTATTAAATGCAATAAATGTTTCTGATGAATACATAAATGGATGTATAAGGGTATCTTTATCAAAGGACAGTACAATGGAAGAGGCAGAAGTCTTTGTAAAAAAACTAAAAGAAAAAATAGAAGAAATTAGAAGGATAGTAAGATGAAATGGATGTTAGGGATAAGCTTTGGTGAGCTTATGTTAAAAGGTAAAAATAGAAAAGTATTTATAAATAAATCAAAAAAACAAATTCTAAAAGCCTTAAAAGATTTTCAATTGGGTCAAATAATCTTAGATCACGAAAAATTATTTATTGAAGTAATAAATAATAACGATATACCCAAAATGATAGAAAAAGTGAAGATGGTGTTTGGTTTATCATATGTATATCCATGTATCAGAATAGATAGGGATATGGAAAGTATAGAAAAAGCAATCATTAAAATTATAAAGGATGCAAATATAACTAAAGAAGTTACATTTAAGGCATTTTGTAATAGAGCAGATAAAACATTCCCATTAAACTCCATGCAGCTTGCGAGAGAAATTGGAGGAATGGTTTTAAGAAATTTTAATAATTTCAGTGTAAATCTTACAAAATATGATATAGAAGTAAATGTAGACATTAGAAAGCATGCATATGTTTATCTAGTTAAAACCCCCACAATTGGTGGATTACCAATTGGTACAGGAGGGAGAGCTTTATTGTTATTATCGGGAGGTATAGATTCTCCAGTTGCAGCATTTGAAATGGCATCTAGAGGTGTGGAAGTCGGTTGTTTGCATTTTCATTCTTATCCATTTACTTCGGAGAGAGCAAAAGATAAAGCAAGAAGATTGGCAGAACAACTATCTATATATATTGGAGATATTAATTACTATGAAATAAATTTATTAGAAATATATACTTCAATAAATAAAAATTGTTCTCCTAAATTTATAACAATTTTATCAAGAAGATTTATGATGAGAATTGCAGAAAAACTAGCTGAAAAATACAGATTCGATGGATTTATTACTGGAGAAGCACTAGGACAGGTTGCAAGTCAGACAATTCAATCAATTTCAGTTATAAATGAAGCAACAAGTTTACCGATTTTTAGGCCGTTAATTAATATGGATAAATCTGATATTATTGAAAAAGCTCAATGGATAGAAACTTATGACATATCAATAGAACCTTATGATGATTGTTGCTCGTTTTTTGCCCCAGATAAACCGATCACAAAACCGAAATTATCAGATATTTTGTTAGAAGAAAAAAAATTAGATGTTGAGTATTTAGTAGAAAAAGCAATAAAAACACTAGAAGGTGGCAAAATCACCTCAGAATAGTAAAGAAAATGAGAGGGCATTATGAAAAATATAAAATATATTTTTTGGTATATAAAAAGATATAAACTTCAATACATTATAGGGGTTTTGGCTATGATTCTAAGCTATATTTTTGTTCCAATTCCTATGTGGGTATTCGGGAGAGTAATAGATGCGGTAAAATCAGAAATATTAACAAAAGAAATTCTAATCAAATATATAGCTTTAATGGGGGGATCTTTAGTAATTTTATATATACTTGAGTATATATGGCACTATTTTATATTTGGTTATTCATTTCAATCTGCAAGAGATAGTAGAAGAAGACTTTTTAGTAAAATATTAAAACAAAATCCAGTTTTTTATCACAAAAATTCAGTAGGCTCTTTAATGAGTAAAGCAACACAGGATATATCCACAATACAGAGGTTAACAGGATATGGGATACTGACTATATTTGATGGTGTTTTATATCCAATAATATTAATACTAATTATGGGTATAACAGTATCTTGGAAAATGACACTATTTTCAATAATATTTTTACCTCTTTTAATTTTAGTTGTAGATAAGTTTGGTAAAATTTTGCATATATCATTCTTAAAATCACAAAAATTATTTGAAAGTCTTAACGATTCAGTAATGGAAAATATAACTGCGATTAGGGTTGTAAAAGGATTTTCAACACAAGAAGCAACACAAAAAAGGTTTGATAAAGCTGCAACAAATCTATATAATGAGCAAATGTTTCAAGGTAAGCTATTTGCTATAAATAGACCGGCATCCATAATAATTCCATCAACAACATTTGTAATAGCATTATTGTTGGGAGAAAAATTATTAGGAGATTCTCAATTAACTATCGGTCAAATGACATCATTTTTCCTGTATCTAAATATGTTAGTATGGCCAATGTATGCAATGGGGGATTTAATTAATATCCTGCAAGAATCAAGTGCCTCTTTAAAGAGATTAGAAAAGGTATATAGTTACAAAGAAGATTCTAGTTAATCGAGAGGGAGCTATCGAATATGATGGAGAAGGAGATATTGAATTTATAAATTTTGGATTTAAATATCCTGATGAAAACACATATTCACTACAAAATATAAATATAAGAATAAAAAAAGGTGAAACATTAGGTATTGTAGGGAAAATAGGTTCTGGTAAAACTACATTTGTAAAGCAATTATTGAGATTTTATGAAGTTAGAGAAGGATTGATTAAATTCGGAGATCGACCTGTTGAAGATTATACTATTTCATCAATTAGAGATAAGATGGGATATGTACCCCAGCAACATTTACTTTTCTCTAAATCAGTGTACGATAATATAAAATTTGGTAAAAAAAATGCAACACGAGAAGAGATAATGGAAGCTATTGATTTTGCTGATTTTACAAAAGATTTAGATACATTACCAAATGGATTAGAAACTATGATAGGAGAAAAAGGAATTTCAATATCAGGTGGACAAAAGCAAAGAGTATCAATTTCAAGAGCAATCATTAAAAAACCAGAAATTTTAATACTTGATGACTCTCTTTCAGCTGTTGATTCACTTACAGAACAAAACATTATAAAGAATATAGTAAGTAAAAGACAAGATAAGACAACTATTATAGTAGCACACAGATTATCAGGTCTTAAACATGCCGATAACATAATTGTACTAGATAAGGGGAAAATAATTGAAACAGGAACACATAATGAGTTAATGGAAAATAAAGGCTGGTACTATGAACAATATGAAGCTCAAAAGTCAGGAGGTTCAGATGAGTAAAAATGATAACGAAAAATTACAAGGTAGTTTTATAAAAGAAGATTATAAGACTAAGGCGAAATATAGAAATAAAAAGTTTTTAGAATATGTACTAAAATTTAAGGGGTTATTATTTTTAGTTATTTGTATAAGCTTGATAGCATCGATTGCTGATACTATCGGGCCGTATATAATTGGTCAAATTATCGATGGAGCATTATTTGACGGTATTGGAGCAAAAAACTATAGGTACTTCCTCACTTTAATTGGATTATTTGTATTAACTATAATAGCAAATTCGATTTTTTCGTATTTTGGAACGAAGCTATATTCGCAGTTAGCAAACTCGCTTGCAAGAATAATAAGAAAAGATACATTTAAGCATGTGTTATCACTTCCTGTTCAATTCTTTGATAAATACGCAATAGGTAAAGTTGTCAACAGAATTACAAATGATACTAATGATGTAAGGGAATTATTCAATTTATTATTTTCACAAATTTTAACGACAATACTTAGGATGATTGTTATATTAATCGGACTATTTACTCTAGATTTAAAAATAGCAATTCTTATTTTAGCAATCACTCCAATAGCGTATTTTGTGTTTTATGATTATTTTAAAAAAACAACAAAGTATCAAAGAGACCTAAAAAGGCATAGGTCAGACTTAAACGGAAATTTAGCTGAAACTATTTCCACAATGGAAGTAGTTCAAGCCTTCAATAAAGAGGAAGAAATTTATGAAGAATTTTCAATAATTAATGATGAAATCAACAAACAAGGTTGGAATTTAGCTACTCTATGGTCATATTCAGGATACAATGCTACAAATACGTTAGGGCATCTTATATCGATGATAGTTTTATTAGTTTTTGGTTTTACTTACTTAGATGGAAATCCAATTATATCAGCGGGATTAGTATTTATAGCATCACAATATATTCAAAGAGTATTTGGTTCATTAAATATGTTAATGAATCAAATGGGAAATCTTGAGGGGATGAAATCGGCCGCTAATCAATTATTTGAACTTTTAAGAATACAATCATATGAAGAAGGAACAGAAATTATTCAAGATATGAAAGGTCATATAAAATTTCAAGATGTAACTTTCGCATACAATGAAGATGAAAATGTGATACATAATTTAAGTTTTGAAATAGAGACGGGAACATCAGCAGCTTTTGTAGGTCATACAGGCTCTGGAAAATCTACAATTATGAATTTAATTTATAAGTTTTATCATATCAATGAAGGAGAAATTAGTATTGATGGACATAATATTGAAAAACTTAATATGGAGGAAATACGTAAGCAAATGGCAATAGTATTTCAAAATCCATATATATTCAAGGGTACAGTGTACGAAAATATTGCATTATTTGATGAAAAAATTTCAAGAAGTGATGCTGAGTTAGCCTTAATATCAGTTGGAGGAGAAAATATTCTTCAAAAAGAAGGAGGTATTGACGCTATAGTTAGAGAGTCGGGGGAAGGATTTTCAGCTGGAGAAAAACAAATAATATCATTTGCAAGAGCAATGGTTAGAAACCCTAAAATATTAGTGCTAGATGAAGCTACAGCAAATGTTGATACTGAAACCGAGACATTAATACAGTTTGGATTAAATAGACTCAAAAAAGGAAGAACAACCTTAATAATTGCACACAGACTTTCAACAATTAAAGATGTGGATAAAATATATCTACTTGAAAAAGGTAGATTGATAGAATCTGGAAATCATGATGAATTAGTAAAACTTGGTGGGGTTTATGCCAATATGAGTAAAAACTCTTAAAAAACATTAAAAATAACACTATATTTAACTTTTAGATGTTGTTTTTAGTGTTTTTTTTGATATAATAATAAATGTGTTTAATATATTAAGATTTTTATTTAATAAAGAAGGAGGGAAATATGGAAATAGGAGATAAAATAAAAAGCCTGCGAAAAAAAATGGATCTACTCAAGAAGAGTTGGCATCAAGAAGTGAATTAACAAAAGGCTTTATTTCTCAACTTGAAAGGAACCTAAATTCGCCTTCAGTAGATACGCTTAAAGATGTCTTAGAGGCTTTAGGAACTAATTTAGGTGATTTCTTCCAAGAAAAAGAAGATGAACAAATAGTTTTTACAAGTGATGATTATTTTGTTGGGGTAAATGAAAAAATGGGTCATTCAATGGAGTGGATAGTACCAAATTCGGTTAAAAATAATATGGAGCCTGTATTATTAACACTGGAACCAGAAGGTGAAAGTAAAATATATTCACCAAATGAAGGGGAAGAATTCGGATATGTATTGAAAGGTGAAATTAAGATTTTCTATGGTGGTAAAGAGTTTAAAGTGAAAAAAGGTGAAACATTTTACATATTTTCTGATGAAGAAAGATATATTAAAAATAGTAGTAAAGGAAAATCAAAAGTATTGTGGATATCAAATCCACCAAATTTTTAGGAGGTATTATGAAAATTATTGAAATAAATAATCTATATAAAGCATTTGGTGATAATGTGGTGCTTGATCATATAAATCTTTTCGTAAAAGAAAATGAATTTTTAACATTATTAGGGCCTTCAGGGTGTGGAAAAACAACAACTCTTAGAATACTTGGTGGATTTGAAGAGGCCGATTCCGGAAAAGTTATAATTGATGGTAAAGATATAAAAGGAATCCCCGCATATAAAAGAAATATTAATACAGTTTTTCAAAAATATTCTCTATTCAAACATTTAAGCATCGCTGATAATATTGCATTTGGCCTTAAATTAAAAGGTGTAGATAAAGCGATAATAAAAAAAGAAGTAGCTGAAATGTTGAGACTTGTAAACTTAGAAGGATTTGAAAATAGATCTATAGATTCTCTATCTGGTGGACAACAACAAAGAATAGCAATAGCGAGAGCCTTGATCAATAAACCCAAAGTTCTTTTACTAGATGAACCTCTTGGTGCTTTAGATTTAAAGCTAAGAAAGTCAATGCAAACAGAGTTAAAGAGAATACAGAGAAAAGTAGGCATAACATTTATCTATGTCACACATGATCAAGAAGAAGCGTTAACAATGAGTGACACAGTTGTTGTTATGAATGAAGGAAAAATCCAACAAATAGGAACTCCAATAGATATCTATAATGAACCAGAAAATAGATTTGTTGCTAAATTTATTGGAGAATCAAACATTTTAGATGCAATTGCAGTGGATGATTATAGAGTAAGATTTTTAGATACAGATTTTATATCTATAGATAAAGGTTTTGAAAAATATGAAAATGTAGATGTAGTTATTAGACCCGAGGATATTGTACTAGTGGATGCTAGCGAAGGAATGATTAAAGGAATCGTTACTGAACTAACATTTAAGGGTGTTCATTGGGAGATGATAATAGACGTCAATGGATATAGTTTTAAGGTACATTCAATCGAAAATAGAAGGATTGGAGAAGAAGTAGGATTTAATATTATACCAGATGCTATTCATGTAATGAAGAAAGGAGAATAATGTGAAGAAAACTAAAGAACTTGCATATCCATATTTATTATGGCTTGGGATTTTTATTGTCATTCCATTATTCTTGATACTATATTATGCATTTACAAATAATACTGGGGTTACATTTGAACATTTTGGAAAAATATTACAGCCTTCTACTGTAAAGTCACTCATAACATCATTTAAGATAGCTCTTATAACTTCGATAGTTGCGTTGTTATTAGGATATCCATTTGCATATTTTATATCAAAGCTAAATATGAATTATAGAACGGTAGCTATAATGCTGATCATGGTTCCAATGTGGATGAACTTTCTTTTAAGATTCATATGCTTGGGTGACTATTTTAGCTCAAAACGGTGTTTTAGATAATTTCTTAAAAATATTTGGAATAAAATATAAAAGTTTTCTATATACAGAGTATTCAGTAATTTTAGGTATGGTATACAATTTTATACCATTTATGATTTTACCAATATATACATCTTTAGAAAAAATAGACAATAATTTAATTGAAGCAGCACATGATTTAGGTGCAAATAATAGACAAACTTTTTGGAAAGTAATATTTCCAATGTCATTACCAGGAATATTTTCTGGGCTAACAATGACCTTCGTGCCTGTTATTTCAACATTTGAAGTTTCACAGCTTTTAGGTGGTGGTAAAGTTAATATGGTAGGTAATGTAATAGAAAGACAATTTACTAAAACAGGTGACTGGGGTTATGGATTGGCTATGGCATCTGTATTAATGTTAATAATTTTAATAACAATGTTATTTGATAAAGAATCTGTAGAAAGAGGAGGTGCAAAGTGAAAAAAAATAAGTCAAATGGTTTAGAGAAATTGTATATGACATTAATATTTTTATTTCTTTATGCACCTATAGTTGTTCTTATAGTATTTTCTTTTAATGATTCAAGAATTTTTGGTGCATGGACAGGGTTTTCATTTAAATGGTATGAGGCACTTTTCAAAAATACAGTAATATTAAATGCTGTAAAGACCACATTGATTGTAGCAGGGATTACAACGGTAGTATCTACAATAATAGGAACACTTGCAGCAGTTGGAATAATGGAGTTTAGAAGTAAAACAAGAAGAGTTTTATTAGGATTAAATGATTTGCCAGTTCTTAATCCTGATATAGTAATTGCGATATCTTTAATGGTATTGTATGGAATGCTAAATTTACAAAAAGGAATGTTGACATTAATACTTGCCCATATTGCATTTACAATACCTTATGTAGTTTTATCAGTAATTCCAAAAATTAAAATGATGGATAGAAATCTTGTAGATGCAGCAATGGATTTAGGAGCTACACCTTTACAAGCATTTTTTAAGGTTGTTATTCCTGAAATAAAATCGGGAATATTGGCAGGAGCTATGATGGCATTTACATTGTCATTAGATGATTTTGTAGTATCGTTTTTCACAACTGCACCAGGAATAAATACAATTTCAACAACAGTTTTTGCTATGACTAAAAAAGGTGTAAATCCATCAATAAATGCATTATCAGCAATAATGTTTATAGTAGTTTTAACATTATTAATATTGGCAAATATGCCTAAAAAATCTAAAAAAATTGGGGAATAATTATGAAAAAAAGAATATTAACATTACTATTATCTATATTTACAATAGTTTTAGCAGCGTGTGGTAATAATAAAAAAGAAAATAGCCTAGTTTTTTATAACTGGGGTGGCACGATGCATCAAGAAATCTTGGATGAATTTACAAAAGAAACAGGTATAAAAGTTACACTTGCAGAATTTGATGAAAATGAAAAACTTTATACACAGATAAAAAATGATAAAAAAGCATATGACGTAATAGTTCCATCCGATTATATGTTATCAAAAATGATTAGTGAAGGTATGCTAGAAGAATTAGAACTAGATAAAATTGATAATTTTAAGTATATCAATCCCGCTTTTAAAAATAAGGATTTTGATCCTGGAAATAAATACTCAGTACCAATGTATTACGGAACTTTAGGTATTTTATATAATAAAACAAAAGTAGATCCAGCTGATATGAATGGATGGAATGCTATTTTTAATAAAAAATATGAAAAACAAATTTGGATGTTAGACTCCTCAAGAGATACATTGGGTCCGGGATTCTGGCATTTGGGATATAGCTCTAATTCAAGAAATAAAAAAGAATTAGAAGAAGTTAAAAAACTAATGATTGAGCAAGGTAAATTAGTAAATGGATATCTTCAAGATGAAATAAAAACACATATGATTAATAATAATGGTGCTTTAGCAGTAACATATTCAGGTAAAGCAGCTGAAGCTATGGAATCAAACAAAGATTTAGCGTGGTATTTACCTAAAAATGCAAATTTATGGATTGATAATTTTGCTATTGTAAAAGGTTCTGATAAAAAAGAAGAAGCACAAAAATTAATCAATTTCTTAACAAGGCCAGAAATTTCAGCTAGATTGGCTAATTTACAGGGTTCACCTTCTGAAGAAGGGAAAAAACATGAGCCATTAAAGACACTTTCAAATAATCCAGTAAACTATCCTGATCCAAAAACATTGGAAAATCAAGAAGTATATAAAGATTTAGGAGATTTTTATTCTACATTTGAGCAAGCATGGGAAGATGTTAAGGCAAGTCAAAATTAAAAAAGGAGAAAAATAATTGAAAAAGAGATTATTATTGAGTTTAGCAGTATTATCAATTTTAGTACTAACATTAGTTGGATGTGGTAAAAAGAATGATGAAAAAGTTGTATTTTACAATTGGGGAAGTTTATTAAAACCGGAAGTATTAAAAAAATTTACAGATGAAACAGGAATAAAAGTAGTCTATGAAGAATTTGATGAAAATGAAAAAATGGATACAAAAGTTAAAAACTCACCAGGAGTTTATGATGTGATTGTACCTTCTGAATATATGGTAGAAAAAATGATAAAAGAGGGAAGATTAAAAGAAATTGATTACTCAAAAGTTGAAAATTTCAAAAATATTGGTGATGTATACAAAAATAAACCTTTTGATCCAAATAATAAATACTCAATACCAATGTATTACGGAACTTTAGGTATTTTATATAATAAGAAAAAAGTTGATGAAGCTGACTTAAAAGGTTGGGATGCACTATTTAACGAAAAATACAAAAAACAAATATGGATGCTAGAATCCTCAAGAGATTCTCTAGGCGTTGCATTATGGAAATTAGGATATAGTTCGAATACTAAAAATTTAGACGAATTAAATCAGGCGAAAGAACTTTTAATCAAACAAAAGCCATTAGTTTCTGGATATCTAAATGATGAAATCAAACAACACATGGTAAATGGAAATGGTGCATTAGGAGTTGTATATTCTTCAGAAGCTGGGGATGCAGTTGAAGAAAATGAAGATTTAGGATACTATGTACCAGAAAAATCAAACTTTTGGATTGATAATTTAGCAATATTAAAAGATTCTCCTAATTATGAAAATGCTCTCAAATTAATTAACTTCTTATTAAGACCGGATATTGCAGCTATGTCTGGGGATATTATGGGAACACCCAATATGTCTGCTAGGAAAATAGAACCAGCAAAATCTAAAGTAGATAATAAAATAATGTATCCAGAAAATTCATTATTAGAAAAATTAGAAGTATATAAAAACTTAGGAGATTTTACAGAAAAATTTGAACAAATATGGGAAGATGTAAAAGCTCATTAAGAATTAATATAAATATTAAAAAAAGATAAGATTTTAACTCTTATCTTTTTTTTAAGGGATTATATTATACTTTTTTAATTAAGGATTTTATATATGTTATAATATTAGAAATGAGGTGAAAATGATATTAAGCATAGATAGTCTATTAGAACAATTAAATATGGATTTAGGTAAAAAGGTGAAAAAATTAGAAAAAAAGCCTACTCTTAGTACGATTAGAATTGGTAATAATTCTGGTGTTATTTCGTATGAAAAATCAATATTAAAAAGTGCAAAAAATTTAGGTTTTGATATTGACACAAATGTTTTTGATGAAAATGATTCAGAAGAAAAAATAAGAAAATTAATTATTTCTAAAAATGAAGATAACAAAGTAAATGGTATATTAATATTTTCTCCAGCAAAAAATCATGATATAGATGAATATTTTAATCTTATAAGTCTGGAAAAAGATGTTGATGGACAAAATAGTAAAAGTATAATCAATTTGTTTAATCTGGACTATATAAACGTTGCAACTACAGCATTAGCAACATTAGAATATTTACAAAGTATAACAGATTTGAACTCAAAAGATATTTTAGTTATAAATAGATCAAAAATTATTGGTATTCCACTATCATTCATGTTGCAAAAAGAAAATGCTACAGTAACAATTGCTCATTCTAAAACTAAAAATATTTATGAAAAAATAAAAAATTCAGATATAGTGATAAGTGCAATAGGTAAGCCGGAAATATTGAAAATAGAAGATTTTAAGGAAAATGCTATAGTAATAGATATTGGGTATTCAATTGATAAAAACGGCAATGTAAGAGGAGATTTTGATTCAAGTAATTTTAAGGAATTAAATATAAAATATTTACCACCAATAGATGGGATAGGTAGAATAAATTCTAATATTATTTTAAGAAATACATATATTAATGAGGTGCGAAATGCAAAATAGAAAAACAGTTCTAAGCTTAATACAGCCAAGTGGAAATATAACATTAGGAAATTATCTAGGAGCTATAAAAAATTTTATACCATTACAAGATGAATATGACTGTTATATTGGAGTAGCTGATTTACATAGTATTACAGTTTCTCAAGTTCCAGCAGAGTTAAGAAAAAGAAGCAGAGAAGTTATAGCTATTTATTTAGCTTTAGGGCTAAATCCAGAAAAAGTTACACTATTTATTCAATCTCATAATGATGATCATTTAAAGTTATATTGGATATTAAACACTATGTCATATATGGGACAATTATCAAGAATGACACAGTTTAAGGAAAAATCAGAAAAGCAAGAAGAAAATAAAAATGCAGGACTATTTACATATCCAACATTAATGGCAGCAGATATTTTAATTTATAACGCTGACGTCGTGCCAGTTGGATTAGACCAGAAGCAACATTTAGAGCTAGCAAGAGATTTAGCAATAAGATTTAATAGCAGGTATTCTGATACATTTACTGTACCAGAACCCAAAATCAATTTGGAAACTCAAAAAATAATGTCATTAAGAAATCCTAAAAAGAAAATGAGCAAATCTGATGAAGATATTAACGCATCAATATTATTATTAGATGATATAAAAGTAGCTAAAAAGAAAATAATGTCAGCAGTGACAGATTCTAGAAATAATTTTGCATATAGTGATGAACAAGAAGGTTTAAAAAATCTTATAAATATATATGCTGCATTTTCAAGTTTATCAATAGAAGAAATTGTTGAAAAATATAAAGGTCAAGGATATGGAATCTTTAAGTCAGACTTAGCAGATATTATTGGAAATTTTCTTGAAGATTTCCAAAAAAAATATTATGAATTTTATAACGATAAGGAAAAGATTGATGATATTTTAAGACAAGGAGTTGAGAAGTCAAGAAGAAAAACTAGGAGAGTTATGAACAAAGTATATAGAAAAGTTGGATTTTTACAATTAGATAAATAGGAGAATATATGAAATTTTACGATTTTAATGCATTGAGTATAGATGGAAAAGATATTTCAATGAGTGAATTTAAGAATAAAATTGTTCTTATTGTTAACACAGCATCAAAATGTGGATTTACACCTCAATTTGAAGGTTTAGAAAAACTATATAATCAATATAAAGATGAAGGATTTGTTATATTAGGATTTCCTTGTAATCAATTTGGAAATCAAGATCCAGGAAAAGACAATGAAATTAAAAGTTTTTGTGAAATAAATTATGGTGTTACATTTCCTATGTTCTCAAAAGTAGAAGTAAACGGTGATGATGCTCATCCTATATTTAAATGGTTGAAAGATGAAAAATCAGGGCTTATAGTAGATGCAATAAAATGGAATTTTACAAAATTTTTATTAAATAGAAGTGGTGAAGTTGTTGATAGATTTGGATCAAATAAAAAACCTGAAAATATTAGGAAAGATATAGAGAAGTTATTGTAATGCTAACATATAAGCTAATTAAAAAAGATGATGATATCCTCACATATAAATATTTTCCTTATGGCAAAGATATAAAAGTTAATGGAGGAGTTGTTGAAATTAATATTAAAACAAAAAAATATAAAATTTTAGAAATTGCTGAATTAGAAGAAAAAAATATTTTAAGTGAGAAAGAAAAGCAACAAATATTAGAGCATATTAATAAACTTAGAAGAGAAAAAAAATCCCCTGAAGTATCTGATGATGAAAAAGAATTAATTTTCATTCCATACAAATTTTTAGAGAAATTTATAAATGAAATATTTAATAAAATAAAAATTAAAAATAATTTTGAAAAAGGGATAATATTATAATACAATAGAAAAAATTAAAATTGATTGGAGAAAAAAAATGAATAAAAGAATATTAACAATATTAATTATTGCATCATTGTTAACCGTAGGAAATGGAGTTGTTAAAGCAGAAAAAGGCACATATGTAAAAGGGTATTTAAGTGAAACTACTAACTTGAGAGATAAACCTTCAGGAAAGTTAATTGGTAGATTACATAGAAATAGTTATGTAGAAGGATATAAAACTGGAGATTGGATAAAATTATCCACTGGAAGATATGTATATGATTTTGGTTTGATAAAAGCAAATAGAATATTAGGATATATTTCTAGACCAACATACATTAGAGACTACAAAACCAATGAAATAGTTGGAGTGTATCAACTACTAGAAAAAGTTGAGGGAGTTAAAGAAGGGAACTGGATTCAATTTGAAAAAGATGGAAAACGTCTTAAAGTGTATGATTTCGGACTATTAAAAGGAGAAAAAGTAAGTGGATATTTATCAGAATCTACAAATATAAGAGAATATTCAACAGGAAAACTTGTAGATAGATATCCAACATTTACAAAAGTATCGGGTATCAAGGTTGGAAACTGGATTCACTTTGAAAAAGATGGAAAACTCTTAAAGGTATACGATTTTGGATTATTAAAAGGCGAACATGTAAGTGGATATCTATCAGAATCTACAAATATAAGAGAATATTCAACAGGAAAACTTGTAGATAGATATCCAACATTTACAAAAGTATCAGGTATAAAAGACGGAAACTGGATTCACTTTGAAAAAGATGGAAAACTTCTTAAAGTGTATGATTTCGGATTATTAAAAGGAGAACATGTAAGTGGATATCTATCAGAATCTACAAATATAAGAGAATATTCAACAGGAAAACTTGTAGATAGATATCCAACATTTACAAAAGTATCAGGTATAAAAGACGGAAACTGGATTCACTTTGAAAAAGATGGAAAACTCTTAAAGGTATACGATTTTGGATTATTAAAAGGAGAAAAAGTAGAAGGTTACTTAATTTATAGTACAAATGTTAGAACTAAACCAAATGGTAAACTAATTACAAAATATAGTGCAGGTTCATTTGTATCAGGTATCAAAGACGGAAACTGGATTCGATTTATTCATGAAGGAGAATTTGCATCTATATATGATTTTGGTCTAACTAAAAACAAGTTGGAATTAAAAAAACCTAAAGAAACACAAAAGGAAGCTGAAAAAGAAGTAGAAAAACCATCTACACCAAAAGAAACTCAAAAAGAAACACAAAGAGAAACTCAAAAAGAAACTGAAAAAGAAGCAGAAAAAGAAAAAGAACAGATAAGACAAGAATTTTTAGAGGAATTAAATAAATATAGAAGGAGTAAAGGTCTTGTTCCAGTTCAATATCACCCACAATTTCAAGCAATAGCTGATCTTAGGGCAAAAGAATTAGTGGAACATAACTACTTTGAACACATAAGACCGGATATGAAAACAAGCATATTTGATGCTAAGGCATATAATGGCTTAATTGATGGAAATAAATACTTCATAAACACTGAGAACTTAAGTAGATTAGGTGCAAGAGCAACGGCTGACCATACATTCAGTTTATGGAAAGCATCCCCTGGTCATAATGCTAACTTATTAAATCCACAAGCAAGATTATTTGGTTTAGGTATAGCAGTACATCCAGGTAAGGGTGTAGTATTCGTTTATATTAGTGGTTATGATCAATCAAAAATTTGATAAGTTTAAAATAAAATAAAAGATTAGTAAATATAAAAGTGGAGTTTACACTCCACTTTTACTTTAATATAAAGGATACTATGTATGAAACTATTTAGAAAAATTAAAAGAAAATAAAAAAAGTTAAAAGGTGGATATTTCACCCAATTAGATCAAGTAAATCTTATGCTAATAGAACAGTTAAGAAAACAAGTAGAAATTATTTAAAAGCAGTTATTATAGCTTATGTAATTACATTAATACCTCTGAACTACATTAATATTGCAAATGAGATAGAAAAATTTTAACCCTTAAAATAATAAATTAATCTTAGCTGTCTACACTCCATTCAAACACTTACTAACCCACATACCCTATCCAATTTAATATACTCCTACACACTCTATTTTAACTTCTAAGGCACTTTAATAGGATTAGATATACAAATAACATACCTAACACTATAAAAGCTCTTATAAAGTCAAATATGGTGTGATAAGATAAACAAATAAAAACCAATGACAAAAAAGAAAAAATATTATATAGTAAATTTAGGAGGAAAGAAATGAATAAAAGAATATTAACAATATTAATTATTGCATCATTGTTAACTGTAGGAAATGGAGCTGTTAAAGCGGAAAAAGGCACATATGTAAAAGGATATTTAAGTGAAACTACTAACTTAAGAGATAAACCTTCAGGAAAGTTAATTGGTAGATTACATAGAAATAGTTATGTAGAAGGATATAAAATTGGAGATTGGATAAAATTATCTACCGGAAGATATGTATATGATTTTGGTCTGATAAAAGCGAATACAATATCAGGATATATTTCTAGACCAACATACATTAGAGACTACAAAACCAATGAAATAGTTGGAGTGTATCAACTACTAGAAAAAGTTGAGGGAGTTAAAGACGGAAACTGGATTCACTTTGAAAAAGATGGAAAACTCTTAAAGGTATACGATTTCGGATTATTAAAAGGCGAACATGTAAGTGGATATCTATCAGAATCTACAAATATAAGGGAATATTCAACAGGAAAACTTGTAGATATATATCCAACATTTACAAAAGTATCAGGTATCAAAGACGGAAACTGGATTCACTTTGAAAAAGATGGAAAACTTCTTAAAGTGTATGATTTCGGATTATTAAAAGGCGAACATGTAAGTGGATATCTATCAGAATCTACAAATATAAGAGAATATTCAACAGGAAAACTTGTAGATATATATCCAACATTTACAAAAGTATCAGGTATCAAGGACGGAAACTGGATTCACTTTGAAAAAGATGGAAAACTTCTTAAAGTGTATGATTTCGGATTATTAAAAGGCGAACATGTAAGTGGATATCTATCAGAATCTACAAATATAAGAGAATACTCAACAGGAAAACTTGTAGATATATATCCAACATTTACAAAAGTATCAGGTATCAAAGACGGAAACTGGATTCACTTTATGAAAAATGGAAAACTTCTTAAAGTGTATGATTTCGGATTATTAAAAGGGGAGAAAGTAGAAGGTTATTTAATTTATAGTACAAATGTTAGAACTAAACCAAATGGTAAACTAATTACAAAATATAGTGCAGGTTCATTTGTATCAGGTATCAAAGACGGAAACTGGATTCGATTTATTCATGAAGGAGAATTTGCGTCTATATATGATTTTGGTCTAACTAAAAATAAGTTGGAATTAAAAAAACCTGAAGTAAAAAAAACTGAAAAATTAAAAAAAGATAAACCTATTAGAATTGAAAAAAATATTACTAAAGGAACATATTATCCAGTTTTTGAAAAAATTAAAGGATTCCTTACAGCTGAAGATGCATATGATCAAAAAAATCCAGTTACAGTATATGAACCTGGAAATTATTATGTATATAAAACAGAAGGAGATTTAATAAATATTTCAAAGGATAAAAATACTCCAGGTGTTTGGGTTAACTCGTTTTATAATAGAAGAGAAAAAAGAGTAAATAAAAAAAGTAATCCTAAAGAATTTATTAATAAAATAGCTCCTATAGCTAAAGTTATAGCAGATAAAAATGATTTATTCCCATCAGTTATGATTGCACAAGCAATTTTAGAATCAGGATATGGAACAACAGTTTTAGGCGAAACTCCCTATAATAATTTATTTGGGATAAAGGGCATTAACAATGGAGAATCAGTTGCTATTCCAACATATGAATTCACACCAAAAGGAGAAAAGTATCTTGTAATAGCTCCATTTAAAAGATACGAAACTTATTATGAATCAATTTTAGATTATGCCAACTTATTGACGGGTAAACATGATGTAAATTCATGGAGATATAAATTTTACTTCAAGGCTAGAAGATCTCAAAACACATCATATGAGGGAGCTACAGCACATTTATCTGGTAGATATGCAACTTCACCATATTATGGAGATAGCTTAAATGAATTAATTAGACAATATAATCTAGATAAGTATGATTCAGATAATTCAGTTGAAGTTCCAATAAAAGAATGAAAAAATCAAGATAATTATATAAAAACTGTAATCCTCAAGTAGTTTTAGGTTCAATTTGAGGAGAGCGGTTTTTCATGATAAAGAGGTCCTATGAGTAAAATATTATCTTATATAAATTTAGATAGAATAAAATAAAAATAAATGCTTAATTTAAAATTGCCTTGGATAGTTTTTTGTTTAATATTATATAATTGGGTATATGTATAATATATGTATTATAAATACATAAGAACAAATTATAAAAATATTCTAGGGAGGAATATATGACTTTTGAATTACCAAAACTACCATACGAGTATGATGCTTTAGAACCTCACTTTGATGCTCAAACAATGGAAATACATCATTCAAAGCACCATGCAGGATATGTAAGCAAATTAAATGATGCATTAAAAAAATATCCTGATTTAGATTATGATTGCCCAGTTGCTTTATTAAAAGATTTTAATAAGTTACCTGATGATATTAAAACAGCAGTTAGAAATAATGGTGGTGGACACGCAAATCACTCATTTTTCTGGGAAACATTAAGTAATGATGGTGGAGAATTACACGGAAAATTAAAAGAAGCTATCGAAGAAAAATTTGGATCATATGAAAAATTTAAGGAAGAGTTTTCAAATGCTGCAGCAACAAGATTTGGTTCAGGTTGGGCTTGGTTAGTAGTAAATGCAGATGACGAATTAGAAATTTATTCAACAGCAAACCAAGATTCTCCATACATGGATGATAAAAAACCAATCTTAGGACTAGATGTTTGGGAACATGCATATTACTTAAAGTTCCAAAATAGAAGACCTGAATATATTGAAGAATATTTTAATGTAATTGATTGGGAGAGAGCAGAAAAAACATTTGTAGAAAAATGTGATTGCTGTGACTTATAAAATATAATATAAATTGAAAAAAGTTGTCTAGTTTAAACTAGACAACTTTTTAATTTAGATGGTAATTATTTTTCGTAAGGTAAAATTTCATCTTTTTTAACCTTAACAACTTTATAAACAAACCAGATTACAGCTACTGTAATTATAGCAGCAAGAGGGTATGATGCGGTATATCCGCTTAATCCTAATCTTGCATCAAGTGATAAACCAATTTCTGCATGAAGAATATATGATGCAACTATAAAAGCGTAAAAGGCTGTTGGAATTAATCCTATTAAATAATTTTTACCGTGCATTTTCAAGTATATCGTAATCAATATTAAAGCAAATACAGCAGTTGTTTGATTCATAAAACCAAAATATCTCCATAATAAATTGAAACCATTAGCATTTGATTTAGCAAATATTAGTATAGCAATTGCTGGTACATAAAGTATACATGAAAGAATAATTCTTTTAATTGGTGATTTTTGATTAATATTGAATTGTTCAGAAACCATTAATCTTAAAGATTTAAAAGCAGTATCTCCACTTGTTATAGGTAGAATTATAACTGCAGCAACTGCAAATAATCCACCGATTGATCCCATAAATCTTCTTGATATTTCACCAACCATTAATGTAGCTTTTGTGTCTGCTCCAATTGTGTTATATACAACCATAGCTCCTGCAGCCCAAGCCATAGCGATAAAACCTTCAGCAATCATCATGTTATAGAAAGTAGATCTTCCTTCTCTTTCAGAAGTAACAGTTCTAGAAATAAGTGTTACCTGTGATCCGTGAAAACCTGACATAATACCACATGAAACTGTAATAAAGAAAACAGGTATAAATGAAGAGCCTAAAGGGTGCTTTGAAATAAAGTTACCTTCTGTAATAGCTACTAATTTATCTCCACCAGTAAAGATAACTCCAAAAAATATTCCGATAGCGGAAATTAAAAGTAAAGCACCAAAAATAGGATATATCCTACCAATAATTTTATCGATTGGGAATATTGTTGCTACTATATAATAAAGAATGATTGCTGCGTATACATAATATATAACATTCCCGTTTATGTCCATTCCAAGTAAATCTTTAACGATTAAGTCACCAGGTGTATATATGAATACAACACCCACTAGAAGTAAAAGAATCCAATTTACAAAATTATAAACTGTATTTGTTCCTTTTCCTATGTATTTTCTAATTAATTTTGGTACTTGAGCTCCTTTATTTCTCATAGAAATCATTCCTAAAAAATAATCGTGTGCTGCACCTGCAAGTACACACCCCAACGGAATAGTAATAAATGCGATGGGTCCAAATAAAATACCTTGAATAGGTCCTAAAACAGGACCTGTACCTGCTATGTTTAGTAATTCTATAAGTTGATTTTTCCATTTTTTCATACCAACGAAATCAACACCGTCAGCCTCTGTTATAGCAGGAGTTGGTCTATCATCAGGACCAAATACTTTTTCACAGTATTTTCCATATAAATAGCCCCCAGCTAATAAAATAATAATACCAATAATAAATAATATCATTGTATCCTCCTTGTTAATAATTAGTCACATATATATTTTAATACTATAAGCATAAAAAAGCAATACATTTTGTAAAAAAATTAACAATTACGTTAAAATGACAAAAGTGTCAAATTTACATTTGACACTTTGCTAATTATACTAATTTAATTCTAATATTTTAGTGATTTTTTCTTGTCTATTTTTAATTGATTTTTGTGCTGCAGCTAATCTTGAAATAGGAACTCTAAATGGAGAACATGAAACATAGTCTAATCCTAAATCGTCACAAAATGCTACTGAAGCAGGTTCACCACCGTGTTCACCACAAATCCCCAATTTAATATCTGGTCTAGTTTGTCTACCAAGTTTTACGGCACTTCTCATTAATTTACCAACACCTTTTTGATCAATAACTTGGAATGGATCTTTTTCGAAAATTCCATCATCTAGATATTGTGTTAAGAATTTGCCGGCATCATCTCTAGAAAATCCGTATGTCATTTGAGTTAAATCATTTGTACCAAATGAGAAAAATTCAGCAATTTCAGCAATTTCGTCAGCTATTAATGTAGCTCTTGGTATTTCAATCATTGTACCAATATGGTAGTCCAGAGTTTGTCCTTTTTCGTCAAATAATTTTTTAATTTCTTCCTTAATAGAGTTTGCAACTACTTCAAGTTCTTTTGCATCACCAGCAAGTGGTATCATAATTTCAGGAACTATTTCAATACCCTCATCTTTAAGTCTTAATGCAGCCTTCATAATAGCTCTAGCTTGCATTTGGTAGATTTCAGGGAATGTTATAGCAAGTCTTAAACCTCTGTGTCCAAGCATTGGATTCACTTCGTGTAACTCATCAATAACCTTTTTTTGTTCCAATATTGTTACACCCAATTCATTAGCAACGATAGCAATATCTTCATCTGTATGAGGAACAAATTCGTGCAAAGGTGGATCCAATAGACGAACTGTAACAGGCAAGCCTTCCATAACTTTGTAAATATCGTAAAAATCTTTTTCTTGAATAGGTTCAATTTTACCTAATGCTTTTACTCTTTGTTCTAATGATTTTGCAAGAATCATTTCTCTTACTGCGTTGATTCTATCTTCTGCAAAAAACATATGTTCTGTTCTACATAAACCAATACCTTGTGCACCTAAATCTAGTGCTTGTTTAGCATCGTGAGGAGTATCAGCATTTGCTCTTACATCAAGTCTTCTATATTCATCTGCCCATTGCATAAATGTAGCAAATTTACCTGATAATTCTGGATCTCTAGTTTCAACATGACCTAAATAAACTTTACCTGTAGAACCGTCTAAGGATATAAAATCATTTTCGCCTAGAATATGTTCTCCAATTTTAACTGTTTTTTCTTTTTCGTTTACAAATACCTCATGAGCACCAGATACACAACATTTACCCATACCACGAGCAACTACAGCTGCGTGTGATGTCATACCACCACGAGATGTAAGTATACCTTTTGCAGCATCCATACCTTGTAAATCTTCAGGAGAAGTTTCTGTTCTAACAAGTATAATTGGTTCTTCTTTAGCATTTCTAAGCATTGCGTCAGTTGCTGTAAATGAAATATATCCAGATGAAGCTCCTGGTGAAGCAGCTAACCCTTTTGTTAATAATTCAGCTTTTTCTAAGGAATCTTGATCAAAAGTAGGATGCAGCAATTGATCTAATTGAGTAGGTTCAATCATTTGTAATGCTTCTTCTTTTGTTCTCAACCCTTCATTTACTAAATCAACTGCAATATTTATTGCAGCTTCAGCTGTTCTTTTACCATTTCTTGTTTGTAAAATATATAAAGTTCCTTCATCAATAGTAAACTCTAAATCTTGCATATCTCTATAATGTTTTTCTAAAGTTTGTCCAGTATTGTAAAATTGATCATAAATTTCTGGCATTTGATTTTTTAATTCAGATATTTCTGAAGGAGTTCTTACTCCGGCAACCACGTCCTCACCTTGAGCATTAATTAAATATTCACCAAATAAGGCTTTTTCTCCTGTTGCAGGATTTCTTGTAAAGGCAACACCAGTACCAGAATTATCGCCACTATTACCAAACACCATAGTTTGAACGTTTACCGCTGTTCCTAAATCATGAGGGATATCATTAAGTTTTCTATATAGTTTAGCTCTTTCATTATTCCATGATGTGAAAACAGCTATTATAGCATCCAATAGTTGTTTTTTTGGATCTTGTGGAAACTCTTCTCCAACTTCTCTTTTATATATTTCTTTATATTTTTTTATAACTTCTTTTAAGTGTTCAGCAGGAATATCTTTATCTAATTGAACACCTGCTTTTTCTCTTCTTCCTCTAATACATCTTCAAAAAATTGTTTATTAACGCCTTTTGATACATCAGAGAACATTTGTATAAATCTTCTATATGAGTCATAAGCAAATCTAGGATTATTTGTTGTCTTAGCAAAAGCTTCAACGGATTCATCAGTTAGACCTAAATTTAATACAGTATCCATCATACCTGGCATTGAGATAACTGCACCAGAACGAACAGAAAATAGAAGTGGATTTTGTTTGTCGCCAAATTTTTTTCCGATTTTTTCTTCAGTTTTCTTTACATTTTTCTCTATTTCTACAATTAAATCATCCCAAAGGGTCTTTCCTTCTTCGTAATATCTTGTACATGCTTCTGTACTTACTGTAAAACCAAATGGTACGTTTATTCCAAGTCTTGTCATTTCTGCTAGATTGGCTCCTTTACCACCAAGAAGACTTTTCATCTCTTTTTTGCCTTCATCAAAGCTATAAACATATTTCTTATTCATTCTTAAATTCCTCCTTAGATTTTATATGATTTACAATTTTTTCAGATGTTTCTTCAATAGATATATGAGTAATGTCGATTTCTAAGCAATTAAGCTCTCTTGAAATAGAACTAGAGTATTCAAGTTCATGTATTACTCTTTCTCTTGTAGCATAGCTAGAATCATTAGCTATA
Source organism: Helcococcus sp. SA-HE-C1 (assembly GCF_985670335.1). NCBI lineage: Bacteria > Bacillati > Bacillota > Tissierellia > Tissierellales > Peptoniphilaceae > Helcococcus > Helcococcus sp. SA-HE-C1. The sequence continues at coordinate 1,012,282 of NZ_OZ484652.1, read as the reverse complement.
CCAAGAGATTTAATCCTTTCCTTTCTAATTTTAACTAGAACATCAGGATCCATAGTTAGTGCAAATACTCGACAGGAATTAATATTATATAACTCCTTTGGAATATCAATTTCTGGAACGAGAGGGATATTTGTCACCTTAAAACCAAGATTAGACATGTACATAGAAAGGGGAGTCTTTGAAGTTCTCGACACTCCAATTATAACAATGTCCGATTCGCAAATTGATTTTGGATTAGAACCGTCATCATTTGATAGGGCAAAATGCAATAGGTCATCATTAATAAATCTTTCTATAACTTTTCTAATATTTTCCCCATTGGAAATCTTAGAATATACCCCACCAAGAAACTTATAAATAACTGAGTACATATCAAAATATTCAATACGATTCTCAATGCAATATTCCTTTATGAAATCACTCATTTTAAGATTATCGAAAGCATAATAAATAACCTGATTATCTGCAAAAATATTTAATTTATTTAAGTCGTCAAAATTGTTTATTTGATCATATACTTTAATCTCATTTTGTTTTTCTTGTGAAAAATATATATTTATAAGAATATGAGTTAATGTTTTCGATTTCTCATTGGAAATAATCCAAACCTTTTCATTACGCATCTTTTTTCTCCAAAAATTAATTTACTATACATTTATTATATCAAGAATATTTTAATTGTCTAGTAAAATAGACGAATATATATAATACATAATCAATTATTTTTTTTTGTACTTCATCATATATTAAAAAAATCACAATATCAATGAAATTGATTTCAAAAAAAATCTTAAAATATAAAATCTTAAATATGAGATTTATGTATTTCTTGACTATAAATAGCCTAGATACTATAATTAATAGATAAATAAAATGATATGCAGGAGGAGAGATGAGAAATTTAGATAAAAATTATAATCCTAAATCATTCGAGGAAAGGATTTATAAAAAATGGGAAGAGGGGAATTATTTCAAAGCGAAAGTTGATAGAAATAAAGAACCTTTTACAATAGTTATGCCGCCGCCAAATGTAACGGGTAAACTTCATATGGGTCATGCTCTCGTAACAACCCTTCAAGATATCATAATAAGAACAAAGAGAATGAAAGGATTTGAAACTCTTTGGGTACCAGGAACAGATTATGCATCAATTTCTACAGAGGCAAAAGTTGTTGAAAAAATCAGAAATGACGGTCATACTAAAGAAGAACTAGGTAGAGATAAATTTCTTGAAGAAGCGTGGGATTGGACTAAAAAATATGGTGGGACAATCAATAAGCAGTTAAGACTGATTGGAGCATCTGCCGATTGGTCACGCTCAGCATTTACACTAGATGATAATTTATCAAAAGCTGTAGAAGAAGTTTTTGTTAAAATGTATGATGATGGTCATATATATAAGGGTGAAAGAATTGTAAATTATTGCCCGAGTTGTAAAACAACAATTTCCGATGCAGAAGTAGACCATATAGACAAACAATCTCATCTTTGGTATTTTGATTACCAATTTACAGGCGAAAGTGAAAAAATAACTATAGCTACAACAAGACCAGAAACTATTTTAGGTGACTTAGCTGTTGCTGTTGACCCAACAGATGAAAGATATATTGATAAAGTGGGAAAAACAGTTACATTACCATTTGTAGGTAGAGAAATACCTATCATTGCAGACGATTATGTAGATAAAGAATTTGGTACAGGAGCCGTGAAAATAACTCCATCACATGATCCCAATGACTTTGAAGTGGGAAAAAGACATAACTTAGGGCAATGTATAATCATGGAAGATGATGGAAAAATTTCTGAAGGTTATGGTGAATATTCTGGATTGGATAGATTTGAGGCTAGAAAATTAATAATTGAAAATGCTAAAAAAGAAGGTATATTAAATAATATTAAAGATTATAATCATGCAGTAGGTCATTGTGAAAGATGTGGAACTGTAATAGAACCATTAGTATCGGATTAATGGTTTGTTGCAATGAAGGATTTAGCAAAACCAGCTTTAGAAGCATATAAAAATGGAGAACTAAAAATAATTCCTGAAAGATTTGGGAAAATTTATGTTAATTGGTTGGAAAATATAAGAGATTGGAATATTTCAAGACAACTATATTGGGGACATAGATTACCTGTTTACTATAAAGAAAATGGTGAGGTCATAGTATCGAAAGAATACCCAGATGAAAGTATTCACGGTAAAGTTACTCAAGATGAAGGTACATTAGATACATGGTTTTCATCAGCTTTATGGCCGTTTTCAACACTTGGTTGGCGTGACGAAAATAGTGAAGATTTTAAATATTTTTTCCCAACAAATACATTAATTACAGGTTATGATATAATATTCTTTTGGGTAATAAGAATGGTATTTTCTTCAATATATAATACAGGTAAATTACCATTTGATACTGTATATTTAAATGGCATTGTAAGAGACTCAAATGGTCTAAAAATGTCTAAATCATTAGGAAATGGAATTGACCCTATTGATGAAATAGAAAAATTTGGTACGGATGCACTAAGATTTAATCTTGTAAGTGGAAATTCTCCAGGAAATGATATGAGATATATCGAAAAAGATGTTGAGGATAAGAGAAACTTCGCAAATAAATTATGGAATGCATCAAGATTTATTTTTATGAATATTGAAGAAGATAAAATTTATAAAATAGATAGGACAAAATTAACAATAGAAGATAAATGGATCATTTCAAGAATTAATACATTATCAAAAGATATCGATAGACTATTAGATCAATATGAAATTGGTATAATTGCATCAAATCTATATTCATTTATATGGTTTGAATTTTGTGATTGGTATATTGAATTTGTTAAGACTAGATTGTATGGAGAAGGTAAGGATAAAGATAATGTAATAGCGGTGTTATTACACGTACTTGATGAAATTTTAAGATTATTACACCCATATATGCCATTTATTACTGAAGAAATTTACTCATATTTACCAGATAAAAACGATTTAATCATAAAAGCTAAATATCCTGAATACAGTAAAGATAATAATTATGATTGGGAAGAAAATGCGATTTCTAAATTGATTGATGCGATAACTGCGATAAGATCACAAAAGAAAGAACTAGATGTTCCAAACAAATCAAGGTCAAAATTATTTATATATTCAGCGAATAATGAAACCAAAGAAGTGTTCAAAAAATTATCAGAAAATTTAATATCATTAGCCATGTTAAGTGAAGTAGAAATAATTGATGAAGATAAAGAAATTGAAAATGTTGCCATTATTATCCTAGATGATTTTAAGCTTTATTTATCACTTGAAGGTTTGATTGATTATGAAAAAGAATTAAAAAGACTGCAAGATGAAAAGAAAAATACCCTTTCAGAAATAAAAAGAGCTGAAGGGAAATTGAGTAATGAAAAATTTGTTTCAAAAGCTCCAGAGAAATTAGTGAATGAAGAAAAAGAGAAATTAGAAAAATATAAACAAATGCTTGAAGAGATTGAAAAGAGTATTAAAGATATCGAGGAAAAAATAAAATAAATTTGAATATTTTAATTGAAAGGTGAGAGAACGATGAATAAAAAGAAAGTGGTTTTATTTGATGCTGAAAAAATAAAAGAAACAGTAAAAAGACTTGGTGAAGAAATCACAGCAAAATATGACGAACCAATCGTTGCAATTTCATTATTAAAAGGCTCTTTTGTATTTGCTGCAGATTTGGTTAGAGAAATTAAAACGCCTACAATAGTAGATTTTATGACAACTTCCAGTTATGGAAACGATATGGAAACAACAGGTAAAGTAAAAATTTTACATGATGTTAGAACTGATTTGCAAGGGAAAAATGTATTAATTATAGATGATATTTGTGATTCAGGTTTTACACTTAAGGCGATAGTAGATCATGTAAAAGAAATGAATCCAAAGTCTATAAAGACAGTTGTGTTTTTAGATAAGCCTAGCAGAAGACAGACTGACCTTTATCCTGATTTTACTGGCCACGAAATTGACGACTTATTTGTGGTAGGTTATGGATTAAATTACGGTGACTATTACAGAAATTGCCCATATATTTTTGCATTTGTAAATTCAGAAGAAGAAAATGTACAATAAATTTTCAACTCTTTATGATACCCTTGTATTTGATATAGATTATGATAAATATGCAAACAATATTTTAGAAATATTAAAAAATAACAATATAGAAAGAGGACAAATACTTGAAATAGCTTGTGGTACAGGAAATATTACAAAATATCTTGCAAAATCAAAACATAATATTTTAGCGTTTGATTTTTCAGAAGATATGTTGAATCAAGCATATCCAAAACTTATTGATTATGAAAATATTAATTTAATTAAATATGATATGTATAAATTCCCTTATGAAATGTATGAATTTGATGCAATAATCACTTTGTTGGACGTTATAAATTACATAATAAATCCTAAAAAAATTAAAGAACTTTTTTTTAATATTTTTAATGGATTAAAAGATGGGGGAGTGTTTATATTTGATTTAAATTCTAAAAATAAATTGTTTAATGTTCTTGGAGATAATCATTTTATATATGAAAAGGAAAATATTTTTTACACATGGGAGTCTAGTAGGGATAGAAACTTAATAAATTTTGAATTAAATTTTTTTGTTAAAGATATTAAAACGGGTTTATATGAAAGAATTACAGAAAGACAAGTTGAAAGATACTACTCGATAGAATTTATAATTGGTCTACTTGAAGAAGTTGGATTTACTAATATTGAATATAAAGATGAAGATAAAGACATATATAATCCCAAAAAAACACAAAGAATATTATTTTCTTGTTTAAAACATTGTAATTAATTGTTTTTTATGTTATCCTTAGTTAATAGCAAGAGAAATTGCTAAAAGATATGGAGGAAAAAATGGCAAAAGGAACAGTTAAATGGTTTAACGCAACTAAGGGATTTGGTTTCCTTTCAACTGAAGAAGGACAAGATGTTTTTGTACACTTTTCTGCTTTAGAAGATAACGGCGACTTTAGAACTTTAGACGAAGGTCAAGCAGTTGAGTTTGAAATCGTAGAAGGCGAAAAGGGTCCACAAGCTTCTAATGTAGTAAAATTATAATTATATTTGAATTTTTGGAAGTATCCCCTCGAAAGAGGGGTTTTTAATTTTAAATATTTTTTAAATAGAAGTTTCCTCTTTATACATATAACTGATATTTATGATATACTTTTTTAAGATACAATGTAAATTATAGGAGAAAACTATGAAAAGTTATTTAACTAAAGCAATTGATAGAGAAAAGACTATGAGAATATATATTGCTGATACTACCGAAATTGTGAGAGAGATACGAAATATTCATAAATCTTCAGCAACAGGATCAGCGGCACTGGGAAGACTAGCAACTATTGCTGTAATACTAGGACTAACAACTAAAAACGAAAATGAAAAAATAACAATTAGATTTGACGGTAAAGGAGTTGGTGGTAGATTAACAGCAGTAGCAAATTCAAAGGGAGATGTAAAAGTCACAGCAACAAATCCACAAGCTGATGCACCTTCAAAATACCCGGGGAAATTAGATGTAAGTGCATTTGTTGGTACAGATGGGAATTTAGCAATTATAAGAGATTATGGATTAAAAGAACCATACACAGGATTTTCAAAAATTGTAACTGGAGAAATAGCTGAAGATATTGCTTCATATTTTTATTATTCAGAACAAACACCAACTGTAGTTTCACTTGGAGTACTGGTAGATACAGATTTAAGCATTAAGGCGGCGGGAGGTATCTTTATTCAAGCTCTCCCATCAATTTCTGAAAAAGAAATAACGAGATTGGAAGAAATAATAGCTAAATTACCACCAGTTTCAAAATTATTTGATGAAGGTCTTTCTCCAGAGAATATTTTAGATAAATATTTTAACTCTTTAGATGTTGAAATTATAGAAAAAGTAGAAATAAAATATAATTGTGATTGTTCAAATGCAAGAATTGAAGCGGGATTAATTTCGATAGGCTCAAAAGAATTAAAAGAAATCATAAAAGAAGATGGAGAAGCTGAAGTTATTTGTGATTTTTGTAAAACAAGATATCACTTTGATAAAGAACAATTAGAGAAATTATTAGAGGAAAGTAAATAAGATGCCAACTTTTATGTATGCTATTGAACTTATGGGAATAATTTCATTTGCTATTTCTGGAGCTTTAGAAGGTATAAAAAGCAAAACTGATATATTAGGTATTACCATACTTGCTGTTGTTACGTCGACCGGTGGTGGTATTATAAGAGATGTTATATTAGGTATTCATCCACCTTTATCTTTGGTAAATGGAGAGCCGGTAATTATTGCAATCATAACAGCATTTATAGTTTTCATTTTGCATAAGATAAATATGGCAGAAAGAATATTTTCTAGAAAGCAATATATAGATTTTTTAGTTTATGTAGATGCAATAGGCCTTGCTTTTTTCACAATAAACGGAATTAATTACGCACAACTACACAATCCAGAATATAGAAGTTTTTTATTGATTTTCATAGGTCTACTAACTGGTATAGGTGGTGGTGTGATTAGAGATACTCTAGTAAACAAGATACCCTTTATTATGGATAGACACATATATGCCTCAGCAGCAATATTTGGAGCGGTGGTATATAGATTATTAACAAGATATAATTTTATGCAAAGAAAAATTGCTATGATTATTTCGGTAATAATAATATTTTTAATAAGATATTTATCTTATAAAAAAGAGTGGAATTTACCTAAAGTTAATTTACCAAAAATAGAAAAATAAAAAGCTTGACAAAATACAATTAACAATATATTATTATTAGAAATAATATAACGTTGAATAGATGAGTAAGTAAGTATGCTTTTACAGAGAGTCTCAGTTTGGTGTGATGAGATAAAGAGGAATTACTGAATATGGTCTAGGAGTTAGAAAGGTCGAACGATATTTCTTTAAACCTTTCCGGTGACATCCGTTATCTAGTGTAAGATATGAATACGTATCGTAATGAAGGAAGCTTTTTGCTTTAAATTAAGGTGGTAACGCGGATTTTTCGCCCTTATGTGATGAACTCACATAAGGGCTTTTTTAATTTTTTGGAGTTAAAAGATGATAGAAGTAAAAAATTTAAGAAAAATATATAAAAATAAAAACAAAGAACTCTCGGCGGTAGATGATGTTAGTTTTAAGGTCGAGAAGGGAGAAATTTACGGAGTTATTGGTTTGTCTGGTGCAGGGAAATCTACATTGATTAGATTATTAAATAGACTTGAAGAACCTACATCTGGAAAAATAATTATTGACGGGATAGATATTACTAAGCTAAAAAATAAAGAGTTATTAGAAACTAGAAAATCAATTGGAATGATATTTCAACATTTTAACTTATTTAATCAAAAAACAGTTTTTGAAAATATTGCATATCCATTATACCTCATAAATTATAATAAATCAGAGATAAAAAATAGAGTTGAAGAATTACTAGAATTTACTGGTTTGAGTGATAAAAAAAATTCTTATCCTTCACAATTATCGGGTGGACAAAAGCAGAGAGTTGCGATAGCTAGAGCATTATCAACAAATCCAAAAGTGATATTATCTGATGAATCAACATCTGCACTTAATCCAAAAAATACAGAGCAGATATTAGATTTATTGAAGAAATCGGTAGAAAAATACAAAACTACTATTGTTATGATTACACATCAAATGGAAGTAGCAAAGGATATTTGTGATAGAATAGCTGTTATCGAAAAAGGGAAAATAATTGAAGAAGATACAGTTGAAAATTTATTTAAGAAACCTAAAACACAGACCACTAAAAATTTTATAAGAAAAATAGTTGAAGCAGAAGAAGACGAAGAAATTATACTTGATAATTTTATGGGTAGAGTATTTAGAATTACTTATTCTCAAGAAACATATAACAAGCCGATATTATCAGAATTATCGAAAGAATTCAACATTAATTTTAGTATAATATCGGGAAATATAAATAGACTTCAATCTACTGGAATTGGACATACGGTGGTGGAGTTTATAGGTGATGATGAAAAGCTTAAAAAAGCACTTGCAAGGTTAGAAAAATATGGAGTAGAAGTGGAGGAAGTTAAATGAGTGAAATACAAAGTTTGATTTTAGAGGCTACTGGTGAAACAGTGTATATGATAGTATTAAGTACATTTTTCACGTTATTAGTTGGCTTACCACTATCATTGATATTATTTTCAACTAGCAAAAATGGATTAGGTAAAAATTCAAAACTTTATACAGTTTTAGATTTTATAGTAAATATATTAAGATCTTTTCCATTCATCATATTAATAATTCTATTATTACCACTTTCTAAAATTATAGTGGGAACAAGACTTGGTACAACTGCCGCCATAGTTCCATTGACTATTGGTGCGATACCATTTCTAGCAAGGCTGTTCGAACAAGCTTATCTTACAGTAGATAAAGGAATAATAGAGGCGTGTAAATCAATGGGAGCGAGTGATTTTAATATTTTGACAAGAGTTATAATATCAGAGTCACTTCCACAACTAATAGCATCAGTTACAAACTTAATAATTACACTTATAGGATATTCTGCGATGGCAGGTGTCGTTGGGGGAGGTGGATTAGGTTCTGTTGCAAAAAGATTTGGATATGACAGAATAAATAACGAAGTTTTATTTTTATCGGTCATTGTAATTATTGCTCTTGTACAAATAATTCAATTTACTGGAACAAGACTAGCAAAAAAAGTAGATAAAAGAAAATAAGGAGAAAATTATGAAAAAAACTATTACATTATTATTGGCATTAACATTAGCATTTTTACTTGTTGCATGTGGAAATACTAAAAAAGAAGAAACTAAGAATGAATCAAAAACTGAAACAAAGTTAAAAGATAAAAAAGAAAACAAAAAAGTTGTTATTGGTGTGTCGCCAGTACCGCATAAAGAAATAGCTGAAGTAGCTAAGAAGATTCTGGAAAAAGATGGGATAGAATTGGAAATAAAAGAATTTGACGATTATGTAATACCGAACACAGCACTTGAAGAAAAATCATTAGATTTAAATTTTTTCCAACACATACCATACTTAGAAAACTTTAATAAAGATAGAGGAACACATATTGCGTTTTTAGGTGGAGTTCATATTGAGCCAATGGGAATATATTCAAAGACATTAAAGTCTCTAGACCAACTTAAAAATGGTGATACAGTAGTATTTCCAAATGATGCCTCAAATGGAGCAAGATCTTTACGTATCTTAGAAGATAATGGATTGATTAAGTTAAAAGATGGTATAGGATTAAATGCAACAGAGAAAGATATTGTTGAAAATAAAAAGAATTTAAAGTTTTTACCAGTAGAGGCGGCAACAATACCTAGAGCTTATGAAGATGCAGCTATAGCTATAATAAATTCAAACTATGCTTTAACTGCAGGATTATCACCTAAGAATGATTCACTAGCAATTGAAAAAACGAATAAAAACCCATTTGCAAATGGTATAGCAGTAAGAGAAGCGGATAAAGATAATGAAACTTATAAAAAAGTCCTAAAGGCTTTTCAATCAGATGAAGTAAAAAAATATATAGAAGATAAATTTAAGGGCGAAATTATTCCTGCTAAATAACAAAAATATTTTATCCCCCATAAAAATATAAAGAGTTGTCTATATTTAGACAACTCTTTATATTTTTTTTAGTTTATATCATTTGTTAATTTTAATTTTTTTAATATTGCTAATAAAGAAGATAATAAGACGGCGACAACAGACGCAAGTACCATTCCGCTTAATTGTATTGTCCCAAATTGAATGCTTAATCCAGACAAACCAGATACAAAAATTACTGATGTAAGTACTAGATTTTCAGATTTGTTATAATCAACTTTTTGGTCAACTAAGAGTCTTATACCTGAAGCTCCAATCATTCCATATAGTAAAAATGTAACTCCGCCTATTACATTTCCTGGTATAGTTTGAATTAACGCTGAAAGTCGCCAAAAAACGCCATTAGTATTGATATGACAGCGGCCCCTGCAATTACTTGTACGGAGTAAACTCCAGTAATCGCCATTACACCTATATTTTCACCGTATGTGGTTGTTGGTACACCGCCTACAAGTCCAGAAATAGCTGAAGAAAAATTATCGGCAAAAATGGATCTATGTAATCCGGGATCTTTTAATAAGTTTTTATTCACTATATTTGAAGTAACAACTTGATGAGATATGTGTTCGGAAGTTATTACGAGTATTACTGGGAGCATAGCAAGTATAGACTCCACAGAAAATTGTGGTATTTGAAATTGTGGCATAGTAAATAACGAAGCTTCTTGCACTTTAGTAAAATCAACCATTCCAAAAAATATTGCTGTAATATATCCTATTACTATCGCTACTAAAATTGGAATAGTTGATAAAAATCCTCTAAATACAACGGAACCTATCACTGCTGTTAATAAGGTTACAGCAAAAACTATCCAGTCAGCTTTTACAGAAGTTTCGGTCATTAAATTTGCACCTATTGCCCCTCCTTTTACGGTTATCCCTGCCAGTTCTAGTCCTATTAAGGCTACGACGGCACCCATTGCAGCAGGAGGTAGAACTACATCTATCCATTTTACTCCAAATTTATAAATAACAAATGCCAGTAAACATCCAATCAATCCGACCACTAAAAAAGCACCTTGAGCATATCTAAATCCTTGTGAAGCAATAATAGCAGTACCGGATGCTAAAAATGCAAAACTTGAACCTAAATAAGCAGGTGCTTTTTTCTTAGTTATCAAAATAAATAAAAGTGTTCCAATACCATTCATTAAAAGAACAATACCAGGGTTAATATTAAATAAAATAGGAACTAAAACCGATGCTCCAAACATGGCAAATGTATGTTGCAAAGATAAAGGTAATAGTAACTTTAGTGGGACTTTCTCATCAACTTTGTAGATTTTTTTGTTTTCCATTTTGACCTCCAATTTTTTTTCACTGAGAGATACTTTACTATAAAAAAATATGAATGTCAACATATATTTTAAGAAAAAAAAGAGAGAAAATAAATTCTCTCAATCTAAATCATACAAATCTCTAAACATTAAATTCCCATTATCTACGCCAGTTTCAGTAAATCTAATACTATCACCAACTTTTTCAATAACACCTAAATCTAAATATTTATCTAATATTTTCTTATATTTATTTTCAAAATCAATATTAAATTTTTTGTTAATATTTAAAACATTAAAACCTTTTAACATTCTTAGATTCAGCATTAAATATTCCTTCTCTCTAGTGTCGAGACTTAGAACTTCTTTTTCTTCAATGGGGAATCTCCCAGAATCAATCATTTCATAGTATGTCTTAAATCTTCTAGTATTCGTAGTTCTAATTAGATCTATATTGGCAGATGCCCCCATACCAACTCCTAGATAATTTTTTAGATTCCAATATTTTTGATTATGAATGGATTCATATCCTTCCTTAGAAAAGGAGGAGATTTCATATTGATTAAATCCATGTGATTTTAAGGTTTTGGTGACTAAATGATACATTTTCCGTTCTTCTATCGGGTCAAAAAGTTCAAATTTGCCCTCGTTTACCCACCATTCAAAGTGCGTTTTTTCTTTTAAAATTAATGAATAGTAAGAAATATGATTTACATCTAGATTTACAGCAATGGATAAATCATTTTTTAAAACATTAATATCTTGTTTAGGATTAGCCATCATTAAATCGATACTGATGTTTTTACAGCCAAGTTCTTTCATGATTTGCAATTTTTCAAAAACGGTTTCTTTTCTGTGAATTCTACCCATAATCCTTAAAACTTGATTATCAAAACTTTGTACCCCCATAGAAAATCTATTTATACCACTTTTTAGATAGGTTATAATCTTTTTTTTATTAACAGACTCGGGATTCAATTCAATTGTAATTTCACAATCTTCTTCAAGTATAAATACTTCTTTTATTGTGGAAATAATTTTAGACATTAAATTAGCATCAAGATATGAAGGAGTACCACCACCGATATATATAGTATCTAGTATATAGCCTTTTCCTTCGTACATTTGTATTTCTTTAATTAAATAATTTACATAGTCTAGTATTTCATCATTTTGATCTGTAAATGTTAGAAAATCACAATAGTGGCACTTCTTTTCACAAAAAGGAATATGGACGTACAGACCTACTATTTTATTCATTTTTTTCAAGCGTAGTACTTAACTTTGCGATTTCAATAATGACTTTAGCAGCTTTTTCCATAGATTCTATCGCAACAAACTCATATCTTCCGTGGAAATTTTCGCCACCGGCAAAAATATTTGGAGTAGGCAATCCCATAAATGAAATTTTTAATCCATCGGTTCCTCCACGAATAGGAGTAATATTTGGGGTTATACCAAGATTTTTCATTGCTTTTTTTGCTATATCAACACAGGTGAAATCATTTTCGATTATTTCGCCCATATTATGATAAGAATCTTCAATTTTGAAAGTAATTCTTTCTTTTCCGTATTTATTATTAATTCTTTTAGTGATAAGTTCAATATATTTTTTCTTATCTTCAAAAAGATTTTTATCGTGATCACGAATGATATAGATCATCTTTGCTGCTTCTTCATTACCATTTATTTCAGATAAATGATAAAAACCTTCATATCCTTCAGTATGTTCTGGTGAAGAATATTCAGGAAGTGCATTTTGAAATTCAATAGCAATTTTCAAGGCATTTACCATTTTATCTTTTGCAGAACCTGGATGAACGTTTTTACCTTGAATATTTACAATAAGTGAAGCGGCATTAAAGCATTCATATTCTAAGTCGCCAACAATACTACCGTCCATAGTATAAGCAAAATCACAATCAAAATCTTTCACATCAAATAAATCAGCACCTCTACCTATTTCTTCATCAGGACCAAAAGCTACACGTATTTTACCGTGTTCAATTTCAGGGTGCTGTAAAAGATAATGTCCAGCAGTAACAATCTCGGCAACACCAGCTTTATCATCAGCTCCTAAAAGGGTAAATCCATCAGTTGTTATTAGTGTCTGTCCTATGTATCTATTTAAACTTGGAAAATCTTTTGGTGAAAGTATATATTTACCTTCTTTGTCTAATTTAATATCTGATCCGTCATAATTTTCGTGAAACTGTGGATTAATATTTTCGCTTTCAAAATCAGCAGTATCTATATGGGAAATAAACCCAATTGTTGGAAGTTTCTTACTTGAAGTAGATGGAATAGTAGCTGTAACAAAATAGTTTTCGGTATTTAATTTAACATTTTCATAACCAAGCTCCTTTAGTTCTTCTACTAAATCGTTTTGAAAATGAATTTGATTATTAGAGCTAGGCACACTAGAGCTTTCTGGATTTGATTTAGTATCTTTTTTTACGTATTTTATAAATCTATCTATTAATTGGTTTGACATAGTTACTCCTTTATTTTTTATTTTATATTATATCACTAATCATATAATCTATAAAAATATTGTATTTTAATATAATTATAGTTTATAATTAATCTAACAAAATAATAAGTGGAAAATTTGTAAAAAAATTATTTTTTTTGTTATCGATAAATACGTTTTCCTTAAATAATGGAATATATTATAAATTTATTTTAAAATAAAAAATAGCAAATCGAAGATTTGCTAAATTATTCGCCAATGCGAGTCCATAAGGACGACATGAATAAATTTTTATTTGAACTCATGATGTAATTTCATATAGCTATTAAGCTGAAACCATTTAAATTTTTACTGATAATATTAAAAAGCTTTTTTATTCTATATTTTTATATTTAAGTACATACAAATTATATATTTCAAATAAAATCAATTATAAAGAACTATAAAGGAGTTAATATGTATATATTAGAACTAAATCAAGCAGGAATATCTACAGAAATAGCTTTGTTTGATAGTATCGAGCAGGGTCGAGAGTTTATATCTAGATTAAAAGGATATAATTGTGAAGAAATAGACGGTTTCTTATATGAAACTATATCATTAGAAGAATTTCCTAACTATCTAGAATTAGAATTTAACGATCATATTATCCCATTTTCAAAATTTATGTTTACTGAAAACTCTCAAATTGATGTAATTTGGAAAGAAATACCTAATTTGTCAACTAAAGGAAATGGTATGGTATCGAATGTAACAAGGATAGATGCGTATTCTATTGAAAACGAAGATGTTAAAATATACATAGAAAATCGTGAGCAAAGATATAAAAAAGTAAAAAAATATTTAGAAGACAAAGGATTTGAAGTGAGTAGAGCGTTTTTTGGTTCAGAAGATGGTGAAGCTATTTTATATAAAAGAAAAGACTCTGAAAATTGGCATTTTTTAATTCATTTAGATCCGAATTTTACTGAAATACTTGATATTGAAAAATTTGTTAAAGAAATAATATTAAAATAAGATAATTTTAAATCGATTCATTATACATATATAAACAAACAAGTAGTGATAATTATTTAGAAACGAGTTATAAACTGGCACCTAAATTCAATTTTTTAGGATGCCAGTTTTTTATTCCAAAATAAAATTCCATTTCATAAACATTTCATAAATCTGTTATAAGATGTCTAATATAAACAAATAAAAAATAAAGTTTAGGAAAGGAGTTATAATGAAAGTAATAGAAAATGCATTAGCATATGTTACACGAAAAAAGAATAGAACATTAATAGTTTTTATAATTCTATCATTGGTTCTTTCGAGTTTATACGCATGCTTAAATGTATTAAAATCAAGTGATGATTTAGAAAAATCTTTATATAAGTCATCAAATTCATCAATATCTATAACAAAAAAGGCTAAAGGAAATGAGAATGGCTATTTTAATCTAAGTGAGTTCAAGGGATTGGATAAAATAAAAGAAATAGATCATAACATTCCTCAATATAATTCTATAGCAAAACTAATTAGTGGAAAAGTAGTTGATGCAGAAGAAAAGATAAAAAGGGACGATATACCAGAAAATATGAAAAATGTAGTTGAAATAGAGGCTACAAGTGAAACTAAAAAGAACATTTTATTTAATAGTGGTGTTTTTTCATTAAAAGAAGGAAGAAATATTGAAAAAAATGATGTTAATAAAATTTTAGTTCATGAAGAATTTGCTAAAAAAAATAATCTAAAATTAAATGATAAAGTTAGCTTAGAACTAGTAAATAATAGTGATAGCTCAAAGAAAATACAAAAACAAGATTATCAAATTGTAGGTATCTTTAGTGGTAAGAAACAAGAAAAATTTACAGGATTGTCATCTGATTTTAGTGAAAATATGATGTTTACAGATTATGCATCAAGTCAGAAAGCTTTAAATATTTCTGATCAAAATAAAATAGTAAATAAAATAAGTATATTTACAGAAAGTCCAGAAAAAATGGATGAAGTAATAAGTAAGATTAAAAAGTTAGATTTTGATTCATCTAAATATAATATAGAGAAAGATAGCAACTCATTTAAGGAAGCTTTAGAATCATTAGATGGAGTTAAACATATCATAAAAATCATGACATATGCAATAGTTGTAGCAGGTGCGAGTGTTCTTTCATTGATACTTGTATTGTGGCTGAGAGAGAGAATATATGAAATAGGAATATTATTATCAATAGGCGTAAGTAAAATTAAAATTATAAGTCAATTTATTATAGAATTAATATTTATATCTATACCGACAATTATTGTATCCTTAGTTTTAGGAAATGTGATAGTTAAACAAATTATTAGTGGGATGATAAGTTCTGAAAATACAGAATCATTACCAAGCAACTTTATAAGTGGAGGATATAGTTTAGATACGTTAACTACATTTGTGAAAAGTTATGGATTGTTAGTGTTTATAATACTTGTATCAGTAATCATTGCTTCATCAATGATTTTAATAAAAAAACCGAAAGAAATTTTATCAAAAATAAGTTAGGAGAAAATCATGAATATATTAGAAATAAAAAATGTAACATACAGTTATGAGTCAAAAGAGAAAATATTATCTCTAGTAAATGAAAGTTTTGAATTAGGAAAATTTTATGCGATTATAGGTAAATCAGGGACAGGTAAATCAACATTACTTTCTTTACTTGCAGGATTAGATAAACCAAACAGTGGATCAATTTTATTTAATAACGAAAATATTGAAAAAAAGGGATATAGTTATCATAGAAAAAATAATATTTCTCTTGTATTCCAAAATTATAATTTAATAGATTATTTATCACCATTAGAAAATATTAGATTGGTAAATAGCAAAGCATCTGAGCAAATATTGCTTGAGTTAGGACTTGATAAAACTCAAATAAAAAGAAATGTTATGAAATTATCAGGGGGGCAACAACAAAGAGTTGCTATTGCAAGAGCTTTAGTTTCAGAAGCTCCTGTTATATTGGCAGATGAGCCTACAGGTAATTTGGATGATGCAACTGCTGGAGAAATAATTGAAGTATTAAAAAAACTTGCTAAAGAGAGAAATAAATGTGTTATTGTAGTGACTCATAGTAAAGAAGTGGCAAGTGCCGCAGATACAATATTAGAATTAAATAATAAGAAAATTAAAAAGACAAATAATATTTAAGGGGGACAGAAATGTTTAAAAATGCTTTTGCGTATGTCACAAGAAAAAGCTTAAAATCATTAATCATACTATTAATCATTTTATCAATGTCAGCACTTAGTTTAATAAGTTTATCAATAAAGGATGCAACTAATAAAGCTGCTGCAGAAACTTTCGGAAACATCACTAATAGTTTTACTATGGAAATAAATAGAAGAGTAAATCCAGGTACTCCAAGAGGTGGTGGAAATGTCAAAGGTGAAGATATAAAAAAAATAGTTGATTCTGGACATATTGATAACTATATAAAGAGAATAGGTAGTGTGGCAGATTTAGTAGATCACGATATTATAGAAACGCCAGAAACTAAAGCTAACCAATCAGCAGAAAGAGCTAAAAACTTCAAAAGAACAGTAATGTTAACAGGGGTTAATCAATCCGAGAAAGAAACTAAATTTGTTTCTGGAGCATATAAATTAGTTGAAGGAAAACACTTAGAAAATAACGATAAAAATAAGATTTTAATGCATAAAGATTTAGCTGCTAAAAATAATTTAAAAGTAGGGGATAAATTAAAATTAAAATCAAATTTATTTGATGCTGATAATGAAAAAGGTGCAAATGAAACAGTAGAAGTAGAAATTAAAGGTTTATTTGATGGACACAATAGTGGTGGTGTAAGTGCTGCACAAGAGCTTTACGAAAATACTTTAATGACAGATGTTCACACTGCAGCTAAAGTTTATGGTAATACTGAAGATACAGCAGTATATCAAGATGCAACATTCTTTGTAAAGGGTAATAGAAGTTTAGAAGATGTAATGAAAGGGCTTGGAAAGCTTGATATCAACTGGAAATCATACAGCTTAATTAAGAGCTCTTCTAACTATCCAGCATTACAAAAATCTATTTCAGGAATATACTCAATAGCAAATCAATTATTTGCAGGTTCAATAATATTTGCAGGATTGGTAGTAACATTACTATTATTCTTATGGATGAACTCTAGAAAAAAAGAAATTGCTGTATTACTATCATTAGGTATATCTAAGGCTAAAATATTTGGGCAATTTGCAATGGAATTACTTTTAGTATCTATACCAGCATATATAGGTTCATACTTCCTAGCGGTTTATACTGGTAAAATACTTGGAAATAGTATTTTGAAAAATGTTACTGGAGGTATTGCAAAACAATTATCAAAACAATCATCTTCTCAAAACTTAGGTGGTGGTGCTGAAGCTGAAGGATTTAATAAAACATTATCAAAATTAGATGTAATTATAAATCCTAAAACACTAATTTACGTAATATTATTTATGACATTAGTATTAGGAATCGCATTATTAATTTCTTCTTCAAATATTTTAAGAAAGAAACCAAAAGAATTATTAATAGATACAAAATAATATAAAAATATCGGTGTATATACACCGATATTTTTATATATTTGAGATAAATATAGGTTATAATTGAATATATAAAATAAAAGTTTTACTATCAATGTGTAAAGGAGGAATAATGAAAATACTTATAGTTGAAGATGACCCTATGATAAGAGAAGGGGTTTGTGAATATCTATCTGAATTTGGATATGAAATGATTGAAGCTAAGGATGGCAAAGAGGCCATTTTAAATTTTAATGCAGATGAATTTAATTTAGTTATATTAGATATTCAAATACCTATATTAAATGGACTTGAAGTACTAAAAAAAATAAGAGAAAAAAGTAAATTACCAATACTTATGTTAACTGCATTTAACGATGAAGAATATAAGATAGAAGCTTTTACTGGTTTAGCAGATGGATATATTGAAAAACCTTTTTCTTTACCAGTCTTAAAGGCGAGAGTAGATTCTTTAATTAAAAAGTACTTTGGAGATATAGAAATATTTAAGTACAAAGATACAGTAGTAAATTTCACTAGTTATACAGCTAAATATAATAATAAAAATATAGACGTGAATGCTAAAGAATTAGAAATACTAAAATATTTAATCAAAAATGAAGGTCAGGCACTAACCAGATCTCAGATTATAGACAATGTTTGGAAAGAAACTGAGGAGATACCATTTGATCGAGTAATTGACGTATATATAAAAGAGTTACGAAAAAAACTAGGATTAGACTGTATAACTACAATTAGAAATGTTGGATATAAATTGGAGAGAAGATGAAGAATTTAAGAGTGTTTCCAAAAATGTTTTTGCAAACATTTAGTATTTTAGCGAGTTTAATTATTTTAATACATTTACTTGTTTTCTTTATTTTTCCAAAAACATATTTAGAAACAAGAAAACAAGAAATTCAAGCTAAAGCAAATGAAATTTCTAATAATATTCAAGGTAAAGATTTAAAATTTATAGAAGAGTCTTTGGAATTTTATTCTAAAAGTAGTGAAATAACTGCGTTTATTAAAGGTAAAAAGAACGAAAATGAATTACACATAAAAAATAATAATAGTATAGATTTAAGAAGTTCTAATAATTCTTTAATAATAGAAGAGAGAAAAATAAAGCTAAATACTGGACAAGATATATTTGTACAATTTATATCGACTACAGATATGCAAAAAGATGCAAAAGATCTTAGTTTTAAGTTTCTCCCATTTTCATTATCTATTTCATTTTTATTTTCTATAGTTATATCGCTTATTTATGCTAAAGCTATAAAAAATAATATTCAAGAAATTAAAGATGTTACAGATAAAATGATGAGATTGGATAAAACCGCAATTTTAGATGTTAATTCAAAAAATGAAGTTGGGCAACTCAAGGGTCAAATTAATGATCTTTATAAAACTTTATTAAAACTAATTGATGATTTAGAAATTAAAAACAAGGAAGTATTAAAATTAGAAAAATTAAAATATGATTTTTTTAGGGGAGCTTCTCATGAGTTAAAAACACCACTTGCAAGCCTTAAAATTATATTAGAAAACATGAAATATAATATTGGAAAATATAAAAATAAAGAGCTGTACATTGGAAATTGTATTGATATAGTAGACGATTTATCGCAAAATATTTCTCAAATCCTGTCTATATCATCTTTAGAAAATTTAAAAAATGATGAAGAAATTGTTAAAATAAATGATGTATTGCAAGAAGTATTGAACAAGTATAGTTTAATAGCAACACAAAAAAATATAAAGTTTAATAATAATCTAGAAGATGAAAATATTTATATTGGTAAAACAGCAATTAAAATTGTTCTTTCTAATTTAATTAGTAATGCAGTGAAGTATACTGAAAATAATGGAATTATAAATATTGGTGTTGTAAATAATTTCTTATATATAGAAAATTCATTTGATAATGATTTAGATTTAGATAATATTTTTGAAGTTAATTTTGATCTAAACAAAGAAAATAGCAATGGTTTAGGGCTTTATATTGTAAGAAATATACTATTAAATTATGGTGTAAAATATCGAGTTGATAGAAGTGACATCGGAATAATTTTTTTTATTGAATTAAATACTAAAGGTTTAGATTGATTTATTAGAATAAATTATAATACTTATATAATTAACATAAGATAAATATAAAAAGACTCTAGGATGTCCTAGAGTCTTAATTTCATTTTAAATGCAATACAACTGGACAATGATCAGATCCGTGTTGTTCCATGTGTATACTTGCGTCAAGTATATTATCCTTAAAATCTTCTGAAACAACAAAATAGTCAATTCTCCATCCAACATTTCTTTCACGTGCTTTTGTTATATATGACCACCAAGTGTACATATCAGGAATTTCAGGATAAAAATATCTATAAGTGTCGATAAATCCTGCGTCTAATAGTTCGCTAAATTTACCACGTTCTTCATCTGTAAATCCTGCATTTCTTCTATTTGATGAAGGATTTGCTAAGTCAATTTCATTATGTGCAACATTTAGATCACCACATAAAACTACAGGTTTTTTTGTGTTCAACTTAAGTAAATAATCTCTAAAATCGTCTTCCCATACTTGTCTATAATCAAGTCTTTTCAATCCCCTCTTAGAATTGGGAGTATAACATGTTACTAGATAAAATTTTTCAAATTCGAGTGTGATTACACGACCTTCATTATCGTGTTCTTCCATATCAATACCATAATATACATTTAATGGTTCGTGTTTAGTAAATATCGCAGTACCAGAATATCCTTTTTTATTTGCATAATTAAAATATTGATAGTATCCTGGAAGTTCCAATTCCAGTTGGCCTTCAGACATTTTAATTTCTTGTAAACACATCATATTTGGTTCTTCTTGGTTGAAATAGTCCATAAAGCCTTTTTTCATAACAGCTCTTAGTCCATTTACATTCCATGAAATAAGTTTCATTTATTCTCCTTATTATCTATTTTTTGTTTATTAATATCGATAGCATCTCTATAAATAGCTAAAAGTTTTTCTGCTTGTTTCTTAAAATCATTTTCTTTTGAATATTCAATAACATTTTCTTTAAGTTTTGCTTGTTCCTCTTCTGAAAGATTTAAAACTTTATTAAATAATTCCTTAAAATCTTCCTTAGTTTCCCATTGATATCCATTTTTACCAGGTATTATTTGTTTTTCATTCGGTTTATCTAATTTGATAAGAGCAAATAAACCAGATGCCATTGCTTCAAGCATTGAAATAGAATGCATCTCAGATAGAGAAGCGGTGGTATAGTAATCCATTGCAAATAGATGTTTCGATATTTCTGTATTTGGAACAGGTCCAGTCAAAATAATTCTATCATCAAAACCATTTGTGCTAATTAAATCTCGTAGTTCATCTAACATAGGACCACCACCCACTATGAAAAGAACCGCCTTTTCCTCAGGTAAGTCTGTATAAATCCAATTTTCAACTAATTCCTGTATATTTTTTTCTTTACCAATTCTTCCAACAAAAACAAAAGCCTTTGTTTTCTCATCTAGATTATATTTTTTTCTAAATTCTTTTCTGAATTCTTCTTTTTCAGGGGAAGGTCTAAATTCTTCAAAATTAACGGCATTATCTAGTATTACTACACGCTTATCAAGACCTTGTCTTTCTATATATTCTTGTGCTTTAGGTGACGGACTTGTAATTATGGTTGCTCTTCTAGAAAATCTACCAAAATAATTTGCTGAAATATTTTGTGAAAATTCTTCAAAATATTTTAATCCAACATAGAATAAAAATTTATCATATTCACTATGTAGTGTATAAACTACTGGAATATTTCTTTTTTTTGCTACTCTTAAAGCTAAATTTCCAATACCAAATTCATTTTGAATATGGATTATATCCGGATTAAATTTAATAGGTATTTTTTTTCTCATGTTCCCAGCAGGTATAGCCAATCTGTAGTTATATATTTTTTTTAGTAATATACCAGGAACATAAACTACATTGTCAATTAATGTAGTTTCATCTAACTTTTCTGCTCCAACAGTAACTACTAAAACTTCATGTCCCATTTCTTCATATATTTTTTTTAATGAGGCTGTTTGTGTTGCTATACCATTTATATATGGTGGATATGTCTCTGTAAAAATCGCAATTCGCATATATTCCTCCTTGTTTAATTATTATATCATATCAAAACTTTATATAAAAAGTTTGTAAAAAAATTATAAAATTATAGTTTTATTAGATTATTCAGAAAATTTATTTAAAAATTGTAAAATACGGAAAAATATTATATAATTATCTAGACTAATGTCGAAATGTAAAATATACAAAGGAGAAAATTATGAAGAAAAATAAAGTATTAGCAATAACACTTACTGCTGGACTGCTGTTAAGTGGAAGTTATTTAGTTGATTCATCTAAAATTTCATACGCTGCAAAAACTGTACAAGAACTTGAAGCTGAAATTAATATATGGGAAACAACAATTAAAACTTACGAAAAAAATATTAAAGAAAATGAAAAAAAAATAAATTCATTAGAAGAGGAATTAAAAAATTCTGCTGATGATAAAAAGCAAGAGTTACAAAAGCAAATTGATAGATTAAAAGATAGAAATGAAAAAATAAAAGCATCTCTTGAGAGTGCAAAAGAAAATTTACCTAAAGCAAAAAAAGAAAAGGAAGACTTTTCTGATAATTTAGAATCAGCAAAATCAAGAGCGGTAGCAGAACTTGGTAATAAAAAAGGCTTGACTAATGAACAAAGAAAAGATGCAATAAAAGATGTAACAGATGCAACAACGATAGAGGATATTAGTAATACATTATATCAGGCAAGAGAAATTGAAAAAGTATTTGAAAAAGAATTGCAAGATGCAAGAGCAAAAGCGAATTATATTATAGAAGAAAACTTTAATGCAAACAATATTACAAAAGCTCAAAGAGATGATTTTAATAATAAAATTGAAGATGCTCAAACTAAACATCAAATAAATACTATATTAAGAGAAATTTATACAATATATCAAGAAAAAGAAAATGTATTACAAAAAGTAAAAAAACAAGCTAAAGTCATTGTAGATAGCAATATTGATGCAAAGAATATAACTACTGCACAAGGTGATACATTTAAGACAAGAATTGATAATGCGACATCTAAAGAAGAAGTAAATAAAGTATTATCAGACATTTATAAAGTATATCAAGCAGCAGAAAAAACATTACAAGAAATTAAAGAAAAAGCAAAAGTAATTGTAGATAGCAATATCAAAGAGAGCAATATAACAGAATCTGAAAGTAAAGCATTTAAGACAAGAATTGATATCGCTCTATCTAAAGATGAAATAAATAAAGTATTATCAGAAATTCATGAAAAATATGTAGCAGATCAATTAGCAGAAAAAACATTATCAGACGCAAAAGCAAAAGCTAAAGAAATTGTGGAAAATAATGTAGCAGCAAAAAATATAACATCTGCACAAGGAGATGCTTATAAAAATAGAATTGATAACGCTCCATCTAAAAATGAAATAAATAAAGTATTATCAGAAGTTCATAAAAAATATGTAGCAGATCAATTAGCAGAAAAAACATTACCAGACGCAAAAGTAAAAGCTAAAGAAATTGTAGGAAATAATGTAGCAGCAAAGAATATAACATCTGTACAAGGAGATGCTTATAATAAGAGAATTGATGATGCTAAATCAGTTGATGAAATTAATGAAATCTTAAAAGAAATTCATGAAAAATATGTAGCAGATCAATTAGCAGAAAAAACATTATCAGACGCAAAAGCTAAAGCTAAAGAAATTGTAGAAAATAATGTAGCAGCAAAAAATATAACACCTGCACAAGGAGATGCTTATAATAAGAGAATTGATAATGCTAAATCAGTTGATGAAATTAATAAAATCTTAAAAGAAATTTATGATATCTATAAAGCTGATAAAAAGGATAATAATGTTGTGAAACCTACTCCAGAAAAACAAAACTCATCACAAGGAAAAACCGAAAATCCTAAAACAGGCGTTTCTGGTATATCATTAACAGTAGGAGCTCTTGCGATGTCAGTGGCAGGTATATTAGGTTTAAGAAAGAAAAAAAATAAATAAATAAAATATAAATAGTTATATATATTATAATAGAGACTATATAAAATTTTATGTATAGAAACCTCCTGATTTGGGTAAAGAAAAACTAATCAGGAGGAATTTTTATGCCAAGAAGGAGATCAGAAACAGTATTAAAAAATTATTGGTATATTATTGTTGATGTATTAGGTCTTTAATACTAAGGAGAATTCTATAATTTTCTAATTATAAAGTTCATACAGTCCACAAAATTATATGTTTAAATATGCGAATAGATAATTTATAAGAATAAAAATAATTTAACATTTAATAAGTTGAAGGAGAGAAAATGCAAAAGATAATCAAAAATGAAAGTATAGAAATAGAAATTAATTCACTTGGAGCGTATATTGAAAGCTTAACATTTAAAAATATTCCAATAATTTTTTCAAGAAAAGAAATTAAAGAGAATGGAATATTAAAAGATAGGGGAGGTTCTCATATTTGTTTACCATTTTTTGGATTAAATGATAATTATGATCTACCAAGGCACGGTTTTGGTAGAGAAAGTAAATGGGAATTGATACATGAAAATGAAAATGAAGTTACATATGAATTAAAAAACTCTACATATGGGTATGAACATTTAGTTTCAAGATTAAGTTATATTATTCACGAAAATACAGTGATTACTAAATTGGTATTAAAAAATATTGGAAATAAAGAATTAGAAGTTAGCCCAGCGTTTCACCCATATTTTAAATTTGAAGATATGAAAAATGTGAAAATAAATAAAAATAAAATTTTATTTTCAAAAGAAGAATTAGAAGAATCTGTTTTTATAGAAGAAGTTTATGAATTAGAAACAGAAAAATATATTGTTAATTTCAGAAATAAAGATTTAAATAGGTTTGTGCTTTGGTCCAGTTTTTCAGAAAATTTTCTATGCGTGGAACCTACATATAATTTGCTTGAAAAAACATATATCTTAAAATCTGGAGAATCTAAGGAATTTAATTTTGCAATGATAATAAAATTAAAATAAAAAGAGGATTTAGTTTTAAAAACTAAATCCTCTTTTTATTTGATTAACATTTTTGCTAAAATATGAGGTTTTCCTGCACCTATTGTTATAACTAAATCATCTGAAGTAATTCTTTTTTGTAATTCTTTCTTTACTGTTTCAAAATCTGAAATATATTTTGCATTTACTCCATTTTTAACGATTTTATCTACTAAATCTCTAGAGTGAATATTTGGATTAAATTCTTCTCTAGCACCATAAATATCAGTGATAATAACTTCATCTGCACTAGAAAAAGCTTTTGAAAATTCGTTTAAGAATGATAATGTTCTTGAATACTGATGTGGCTCAAAAACAGTTATTATATTTTTATCAGTAAATGACTTTGCAGCTCTTAAAGTTGTATCGATTTCTACTGGATGATGAGCATAGTCTGTTATTATTTTTGCTCCATTATATTCTCCAATTGTTTCAAATCTCCTATGAAGTGCTTTATATTCTCTTAAAGCAGACTTAATAGTTTCTATATCTATACCGTTTTCATAAGATGCAATGATTGCAGCTATAGAATTATATACATTATGCATACCGATAATTTGTAATTGAAAATCTTCTACATTACCGTTTTTCATTTTTAAGGTAAAGGTTGGATATCCATTTTTATCAAATTCTAGACTTTTTATATGATAATTAGCATCTTTATTTTCGATACCAAAAGTAATTACTTCTCCAGGAATATAGTCTAAAAGTTTATGAGTATTTGTATTGTCAATATTAATAATAGCTTTTGAGTTTTCATCTAAATTTTTCATATATCCAATAAATGTATCAACAATATGATTTAAGTCCTTAAAATAATCTAAATGATCAGCATCAATATTCAATACGATAGCAGTAGTGGGATAGAAATTTAGTATATTACCCTTAAATTCGCAAGCTTCTGTCAAAAGTATATCTTCCTTACCAATATTTACATTTCCATCCATTTCATCTAAATCGCCACCTAAAAGAATTGAAGGTTCTTTCTCAGTTGATAACAAAATTTTAGCAATCATTGATGTTGTTGTTGATTTCCCATGTGAGCCGGATACTGCAATAGCTTTATCGTAATTTTTCATTAGGGCACCTAAAAATACTCCTCTAGTAATTACAGGATTTCCAGTTTCTTTTGCTTTTATAAGTTCTTCGTTAGATTCAGGGATTGCATCAGTATATACAAATAAATCTTGATCTGTAATATTCTCTTTTACTTGTTTGCTAAATACTTTAATTCCCTTTTCTTTAAGTACGGTCAATAATTCTGAATCCCCCATATCTGATCCAGATACATCATACCCTTGTGCATTAATAAGCATTGCAATACCACTCATACTCACTCCTCCAATGCCAATGAAGTGAATTTTTTTATATTTTTTTTCATTTAAAATAAAGTTAAACATCTCGAGTCCTTTCAATAATTTGCCCTAAAATTATATCATAAATAAATGTAAATATAAAATGAAAAAAATATTCGTTAAAAAGTATAAAACATAAAAATATACGATTTAAGTTATTTTCATGTACAACTTAAATGGAATCTATTTAGTAACTTTTACAAATATTTAGGATTAATAAAATAGTATTTTATTATTTTTATTCATACTAAGCTCTTTTCAATATACAATGTATACTATTTTTTAAATGATTATAAATATTTCTAGAATATTTGTAAGATTTTATCAAAAAGAAAGTTTGACAGTTAAATAGAAAAAATTATAGCGATTAGGTTTATTTTATTATCCTTGCAATTATAGTATAGTATATCGTATAATTTAGATGAAAATTAAGTATATAAAATTTATATCAATATAAAATTCATTGTGTGAATTTGTGTACAAAGAGATATGATAAGGGGTTATAATGAATAAAGTTATAATATTAGCTGCCGGAGAAGGAACGAGGATGAAGTCCAGGATTTCAAAGGTTTTACATAAAATATGCAATAAAACTATACTTTCATATATAATCGATGCTTCTAAAGATGCAAGTATTGAAGAAGTTATTGTTATAGTTGGTGAAAATCAAAAAGAAGTAGAAAAAGAATTTGGTAATGATATCACTACAGTTAAACAAGAGATTGGAAAAGATATTCCTTATGGGACAGGATATGCGATAAAATTAGCAAAAGAATATATTGGAGATGATGATAATATATTAGTTATAGTAGGCGATGTACCATTGATTAGAAGTGAAACAATATCTGGATTAATAGAGTATCATAATAAAAAGAGAAACGATGCTACCGTACTATCAGCAAAACTTGAGAATCCTTTTGGATATGGTAGAATTATAACTGATGAAGTTGGAAAGCTTATTAAGATTGTCGAACATAAGGATTGTAATGATGATGAATTATTAGTAAATGAAATCAACTCTGGTATTTTTATGTTTAAGGGTGATAAATTAAAATTTGCGTTGAGTAAATTAGACACCAATAACTCACAAGGTGAGATGTATCTTACAGATGCTATGGAAATTTTAAGGAATGAAAATTCCAATATTTCATCATATATAGTAGAAGATAGTAATGAAATAAACGGTATAAATACAAAAATTCAGCTATCTGAAGTAGAAAAATTAATGAGAAAAAGAATAAACGAATCATTTATGAACAGTGGAGTTATAATGGAAAATCCAGAAACTATAACCATTCAAAAAGATGTGAAAATAGGAATTGATACATATATTGAATCAAATGTAAAAATTATAGGTGATACAGAAATAGGTGAAAATTGCTATATTGGTATGAATTCAAAAATTATTGATTCGAAAATTGGAAATGATGTAAAAATAGAATCATCATTTATTGAAGGAGCAATAATGGAAGATGGCTCAGATATAGGACCATTCTCTCGATTAAGAAAGAAATCACATCTGAAGAAAAATGTACACATTGGCAATTTTGTAGAAGTGAAAAATTCAACAATTGGTAAAAATACAAAAGCAGGACATTTAGCATATATAGGAGATGCTGATTTAGGAGAGAGAATAAATGTATCATGTGGTGTAATATTTGCAAATTATGATGGACAAAATAAATTTAGAGCGATTGTTGGAGACGATTCATTTATAGGTTCTAATGTAAATATTGTGGCACCTATAAAAATAGAAAATAAATCCTTTTTAGCTGCGGGATCCACTATAACAAATGACGTAAAAGAAGGTTCTTTGGTTATTGAAAGATTAGATGAAAAGACAATTGAAGGTTATTACGATAAAAAATTTAGCAAATAATTTCTGGAGGAGAAATGAAAAGTTCATTTAACGAGGTAAAGTTAATTAGTGGTACATCAAATAGAAAGTTAGCAGAAGATATTAGTGAAATTTTAGATATGGATCTTGCAGATATTTCTATTAATAAATTTGCAGATGGGGAAATTGCAATTAAAGTTAATGAAACTGTTAGAGGTAGAGATATATTTTTAATTCAACCAACTTCAAAACCAGCAAATGAAAACCTTATGGAAGCTTTAATAATTATCGATGCATTAAAAAGGGCATCGGCTCATATAATAAATTTAGTGGTACCATATTATGGTTATGCTAGACAAGAAAGAAAATCTTCAGGAAGAGAGCCTATTACAGCAAAATTAGTTTCAGATTTAATTGAAAAAGCAGGAGCTGATAGAGTTGTAGCTATCGACTTACATGCCGCTGCTATACAAGGTTTCTTTGACGTTCCTTTAGACCATTTAACTGCTAGACCGGTAATCGCAGAATATTTAAGAAATGTAATTGAAAAAAGTGGAGATAAAAATTGGGTGGTAGTGTCACCTGATTTAGGAGGTGTGACAAGAGCAAGAAAACTTGCAGACGTATTAAAATTACCTATTGCTATAATTGAAAAATCAAGACCTAGGCCAAATGAATCAGAAATATTGAATGTAATCGGAGAATTTAAGGGTAAATCATGTATTATTATAGATGATATAATAGATACAGCTGGTACAATTACTAATGCAGCAGATACTTTATTAAAAGAAGGTGCTACAGAGGTATATATAGCTGCTACACATGGTGTGTTTTCAGGACCAGCAATTGAAAGAATTAAAAATTCCGGTGTTACGGAATGTATAATCACAGACACTATAGAACAACCAGAAGAAAATAGAATAGATAAGATTAAAGTTCTTTCAATGGCACCTTTATTAGCAGAAACAATTAAGAGTATTACAAATTATACATCTGTTTCAGATATTATGAAGGACTGGAAATAATGTATTTAGTAGTAGGCTTAGGAAATCCAGGTAGACGATATGAAAAAACTCGTCACAATGTAGGTTTTGACACTATCGATGTTCTTGCAAAATATTTTGGAGTAGAACTTAATAAGGCAAAATTTAGTGGAATATATGTAGAAACTAGATTTAACAATAAAAAAATAATTTTAGTGAAACCACAAACATTCATGAATATTTCGGGCGATTGTGTTTACCAATTTATGAATTATTATGGAATAGATACTCAAAATTTAATTGTTTTAGTGGATGATATAGATATTAAGTTTGGTACTGTTAAATTGAAAAAAAATGGATCTGCAGGGACGCATAATGGATTAAAATCTATTATTCAAAGACTTGAAGGCGACAATAATTTTCCGAGAGTTAAAATTGCAGTCGGAAAAAAACCAGATTACATGGATTTAGCAGATTTTGTAATGTCAAAATTTACTGATAAAGAGAGAAAAATCATAGATAAAGAAATAGAAATTGCAAAAGATGCAGTTATTCATATTATAGAATCGGGTGTTGATTTTTCAATGAATAGGATCAATCCTTTAGAAGTGGTATAAAATGAAAATTAATTCACATAAAAAACTTTTTGATTCAATAAATCAAAACTTTAAAACTATATATGCCTATGGAATAATAGAAGAAGCTACAGGTCATTTAATTTATAGTATATTCAATAAATTAGATAGACCTGTGTTTGTCTTGCTTGAAAATGATAGGAAAGCATTAGAATTGTACGAAAAATTAGAAAATCTTGATATAAATATAAACTATTT
Source organism: Helcococcus sp. SA-HE-C1 (assembly GCF_985670335.1). NCBI lineage: Bacteria > Bacillati > Bacillota > Tissierellia > Tissierellales > Peptoniphilaceae > Helcococcus > Helcococcus sp. SA-HE-C1. The sequence continues at coordinate 982,198 of NZ_OZ484652.1, read as the reverse complement.
TCCAGCCTTACAAAGCAATTATCATTTAATAGAAGATTTTGATTATACAAATAAAACACATCGAATAAAGACGCTCATTTCTTTAGCCGAAAATAAAAATAGTGTAATAATCACGTCTTTATCGGCCATTTCTAGAAAATTAATGAATTTAGAAAAATTGAAATCAAAAAAAATAGAAATATCTATTAATTCTAAAATAAATTTAGCTGATTTTATCAAAGAAATTAGTGAAATGGGATACCAAAGGCGAAATATTATTGAATCAAAAGGTGAATTTGCGATTAGGGGAGACATTATAGATATCTATCAAGTTCATCAAGATAATCCTACTAGAATCGAGTTATTTGATGAGGATGTAGATTCTATAAGAAAATTTGATGTTAATACACAAATGTCTGTTGAAAGTATAAAGCAAATATTGATTTATCCTAATATAGAGGACTTTGTAGAGAAAAAAGATATTAAAGAAATAATAAAAAGAATTGATGATGATTTAGAGTTTTCTAGTTCCAAAATATCCGTAGAAAATTATAAAAAAATATCAAAAAAATTTGAAAGACTAAAAGAAGAACTAATTCTAGATAACAAAGTAGAAAATATAGATTTGCTGACTCCGTATTTAAATGACCGTAAAGAATTAATTTTTGATTATATGAGAAATGATTCTTTAATTATTTTTGATGATTTTAACAATATTGAAAATGTTTATAAAACATTTGAAGATTTAAGACTTCAAGAGATAATCGATAGATTTGAAAATGGACAGCTTTTGAATAGTCACGAAAATATTTTTTTTAAATTAAGTGAAATGATATCAAAAATAAAAAATTTTCAAAAAATTAATTTCACCCCATTATTAAAGACTATGAAAACCTTTAAGCCGAATAAAATTATAGAGTTTAAGATAAGAGAAACTCAATCTTACTTTGGGAAATTTAATGATTTCATTTTAGATCTTAAATTTAATGTTGAACAAGGATATAGTTATAATATTTTTATCGAAGATATAGAAAATGCAAAAGCATTTAAGAAAAGGCTTATTGAAGAGAAAATTGATTCTGAAATAATTGATAATGATTTCGACAAATTAAAAATAGTAAGCATAGTCACAAAATACCTCGATAAAGGTTTTGACTATTATGAAGATAGATTAAACTTTATTAGTTATTCTCAAATATTTAAAAAAGTTCATAAAAAGAAATCTAAGATTGTTAAAAATAAAGATATAATAAATTATTCTGATTTAGAATATGGAGATTTACTTGTTCATAATAACCATGGTATAGGAAAATATTTAGGAATAAAAAATATTGAATTGAACAATATAAAAAGTGATTATATTGAAATTCAGTATAGAGATGGTGGAAAACTTTTTGTACCAACTAGTGATATGGATATGATATCTAAATTTGTGGGTAATGCCGATAAAAAACCACAATTATCAAAGCTTGGTGGGAGTGAATGGAAAAAAGCTAAGCATAAAGCTAAAAAAGAAATTGAAGAAATAGCTGATGATTTGGTAGAGTTATATGCTAAAAGATCACAAATAGAGGGGCACAGTTTTTCGAAGGATACTGTATGGCAACGTGAATTTGAAGATGATTTTAAATATCAGGAAACAAACGCACAATTAAGAGCGATAAAAGAAATTAAAGAAGATATGGAATCTAATAAAGTAATGGATAGATTACTTTGTGGTGATGTCGGATATGGAAAAACTGAGGTAGCAATAAGAGCAGCATTTAAATCGGTAATGGATGGTAAGCAAGCAGTTATGATTGCTCCTACAACTATTTTAGTGAAACAACATTTTTTAACGATTAAAGAAAGATTTAAAAATTTTCCAATAAATATTGACTATTTATCAAGGTTTAAGACACCAGCACAAAAGAAAAAGACTATAGAAGGATTAAAAAGTGGAAAAATAGACTTCGTAGTGGGTACACATTCTTTGATTGCAAAAGACATTGAATTTAACAACTTAGGACTTTTAATTGTTGATGAAGAGCAAAGATTTGGTGTTAGACAAAAGGAAAAAATAAAAGAACTTACTCAAGATATAGATGTTCTAACTCTGTCTGCGACACCTATACCAAGGACTTTACAAATGTCTTTATCTGGAATTAGAGATATGTCTATATTGGATGAGTATCCAAAAAACAGATTACCAGTAAATACATTTGTTATTGAGTACGATCCAGTTTATATTAGAGAAGCTATTCTAAAGGAAATGTCGAGAAGTGGTCAAATATATTTCGTTTATAACAGAGTTAAGAGTATTCATAGGATGTATGAAAAATTAGTGAAATTAGTTCCCGAGGCTAGCATAGCACTGGCGCATGGTCAAATGAGTACTAGAGAACTTGAAAATGTACTAGAGGATTTTAATAATAATAAGTATGATATTTTACTTTCAACCACAATTATTGAAACAGGAATAGATATACATAATGTAAACACAATTATCATTTATAATGCGGATAGAATGGGTTTGTCGCAGTTATATCAATTAAAAGGAAGAATTGGTAGATTGGATAGAAATTCATTTGCTTACTTTACGTATAAAAAGGATAAAGTCTTGACAGAAATTGCTGAAAAGAGATTGAAAGCCATTAAGGATTTTAATGAATTAGGATCTGGTTATAAGGTTGCTATGAGAGATTTAGAATTAAGGGGAGCAGGAAATCTTTTAGGGGAGAACCAAAGTGGACACATTGAATCTATAGGATATGATTTATTTATACGGTTGCTAAAAGAAACAATAAATGAAATTAAAGGTATAAAAGCGAAAAAAGTAGATGTTAATGTAAAAATCGATTTAAATCTCGATGTATTTATTCCAAGTGCATATATTAAAGATTCAAATGAAAAAATTAATATATACAAAAAAATATCATCAATTGAAACAAAAGATAATCATTATGATATAATAGATGAGTTGATCGATAGATTTGGTGATATTCCAATACCAGTTCAAAATATTATTGATATAGCATATATCAAAAGTATGATGATTGAAAATGATATGGATTCTTTAATTGAAAAAGATGGATATGTAGAATTATCGTATAGTGATATTGAAATTTTTGATTTTGAAAAATTAAAAATTCTTTCGGCAGAATATAGGGGAGAGATGAAATTTAACCTAATTGGAAATCCTGTTATATATATTCCGTGTAATAAGAGGTATACATTCAAGTTGATGGAATTATTACAAATCATTACAAAAATAAACAAAGGAGAATTTAATGAAAAAAATTAAATTATTAAGTATTATAGTAGCATGTTCTTTATTTTTAGTAGCATGTGGCAACAAAGGTTCAGATAAAGAAGATAATAACCAGGGACCAACTTTAGAATCAAGTAAAGAGGAAAAGGAAAAAGAAAAGAAAAAAGATGAAAAACCAGTTAAAAGAACTGATTTAAGATCTAAAAAAACAAAATATCTTTCAGTAAATGGAAAAGAAGTTTCTTATGAACAATTTTTCAAATATTATGATTTTTACTCAGGAGTTCTTGCAATGAGAGAGAGATTAGGTAGTAACTTAGCTGACTTAATGATTAGAAATATTGTTATAGATAAAGCTTTAGCAGATAAAAATGTTAAAGTAACTGAACAAGAAATTAACGATGAAATCGATAAATTTAAGAAATCAATTGGTAGTGAAAATGACTTCAAAAAATACCTAAACTTATTAGGCATAAGCGATGAAGTATTTAAGGAAAATATGGCGAATAATGTTAAGACTCAAAAGCATAGACAATTATTTGAGAAAGAAACAAAAATTTCAGATGATGAAATAAAACAAGCTTATGAATCACAAAAAGATAAGTATGATTATGTAAATGCAAAACATATTCTAGTTGAAAATGAAGAAAAAGCAAAAGAAATATCAAAAAAATTAAAAGATGGTGAAGACTTCAAAAAATTATCAGATGAACATTCTACTGATAAAGCAGCAAAAGCCAAAGGTGGTGTATTAGGAAAGGTAACAAAAGATAAATTTGATAAAACCTTTGCAGAGGCTGCATTTAAGTTAAAAGCGAATGAAGTTTCTGATCCTGTTAAGACAAAGCACGGTTATCACATAATTGTTGTTACAGAAACAGGCGTTGGATTAGAAAAACATAAAGAAGATGTTAAAAAAGCATTAGTAAATCAAAAATATGAAAATAGCATTAATGAAATAGTTAAATCATCTGATGTGAAATTATATGATTATGATGGAAAAGAAATAAAAAATAACAACTAATAAGAGAATACACACGATTTTTTACTAAAATTCTTGAAATAATACGTATATATGATATAATGATGTTACAGTTAAAAAGCTGAAAATTATAAGGAGAAAAAAACAATGAACAAATCAGAATTAATTGCAAAAATTGCTGAAAAAAGTCAATTAACAAAAGTTGACTCTACAAAAGCATTAGATGCTTTATTAGAAACAGTTGAAGAAACATTAGTAGCTGGGGATAAAGTACAATTAGTAGGTTTTGGTACTTTTGAAGTTAGAGATAGAAAAGCTAGAGAAGGTAGAAATCCAAGAAACCCAGAGGAAAAAATTCATATTCCAGCATCTAAAGCACCTGTATTTAAAGCTGGTAAAACACTAAAAGAAGCGGTTAATAAATAATTATAATATTTAGAAGAGAAAAACGGTATTGAAATCAATATCGTTTTTTTTTTGGTATGACGGGCATGTCATCAATCTGTGGTGAAAGTCCACTAAGGGCGTAGTTGCCAACGAACCTCACAGTAATTCCCAAGGTTTGCACCGTGAGATGCAGGCGAGAAGAAGGGATAGCAAAATTGTAGCCTGACGAACAGAAACCTAATACTAAGGCTTGCACGGTGGACAAGCGGACCAAAAGTCGTGAAGTCCAAAAGGCAACCGTAAACCATGCAAGTAGATTAGGCAGGTAGACAAGGAAAGATTGATGGCTTATCCCGTGAGGTCTCACTAGCGAATAAGTAGTAACAACGAATAGTGAGAAGTCAGCAAAAGCCATAGTAGTATTGAAGCCTTTGTAATAGAGGTGGAGCGAAGGGCTGAATAATTCAAAGTCAAATGGACTTGCAAAAGTCTGTATCCATATCCGACGAGAAAATCGTACCAAAGACGTAACGGCGGAAAATTTTCACAGGAGTTAGGAGTAAGAGGATACAGAGCATAACAAAGAAAGGAGACAATCCAAATGTCAGAACTGCTAGAACAAATACTCAGTAGAGAAAACATGTTTGCAGCATTAAACAAAGTGAAAGCAAACAAAGGAGCAGGAGGAATAGATGGAATATCCACCGAAGAAATAGACCAACATCTCAAAAACAACTGGGTAGAAATTAGAGACAAAATTCGAAGAAGAAAGTATAAACCAAAACCGGTCAGAAGGGTAGAAATACCAAAACCAAATGGAGGTGTACGCAATCTAGGAATACCAACAGTAGTAGACAGAGTAATAGAACAAGCAATTGCACAAGTTCTAACACCAATAGCAGAACCACACTTTAGTGATAAAAGTTACGGTTTTAGACCAAATCGCAAAGCACAACAAGCGATAGTGAAACTTCTTGAATACTTTAACGACGGATACAGCTATATTGTAGACATAGACCTAGAGAAATTCTTTGATAACGTCCCACAAGACAAACTTATGACCTTGGTTCATAACCTCATAAATGACCCAAACACAGAATCCTTAATTAGGAAATATCTTAATGCGGGAGTAATGATAAAAGGAAATTATGAAGAAACACCCAAGGGAACACCACAAGGAGGAAATCTATCGCCCCTTCTAAGTAACATAATGCTAAACGAATTAGACAAAGAACTAGAAGCAAGAGGACTACACTTTGTAAGATATGCAGACGACTGCATAATAGCCGTAGGAAGTAGCGCAGCAGCTAACAGAGTAATGGCAACAGTAACAAAGTGGATAGAAAAGAAACTAGGACTAAAAGTAAATGCAACAAAATCCAAAGTTACAAAACCAATAAAACTAAAATATTTAGGATATGGTTTTTGGAAAGACAAAGCAGGATGGAAAGCAAGACCACACAAAGAATCAATCCGAAGGTTTCAAAGAAAGTTGAAACAGTTGACAAAGAGGAGTTGGTCAGTACCAATGACCTATAGAATCAACAGACTGAACCAAGTAATTAGAGGGTGGATAAACTATTTTAGACTAGGAGATATGAAGACGGTCCTTAGAAAGATAGATGAACGACTTAGAACAAGAATGAGAATAGTCATATGGAAGCAGTGGAAGACGAGTGGGAAACGCCTATGGGGACTTCGAAAGTTAGGAGTTCCGATGTGGATGGCAAAACAGTCAGTAGGATTTGGAGACCACTATCAAGCGGTTGCCAAAACCACAGGACTACATCACATAAACAAAGAAATCCTCGCAAAGCGAGGACTTCAAAGTTGTTTGGATTATTATTTGAATTAAACCGCTGTATGCCGAACGGCACGTACAGTGGTGTGAGAGGGGCTACATGTTAGCTCCTACTCAATCGTTTAAAAGTAAATTAATCTATGTGTATCGATAAAAATATGATATAATTATTTTTAAAGGTTTAAGAGTTTAAACATAAAAAAATATTAAGTACGGAGAACAAATGACAAAAGTATTAAAATTATTTAGAGATGGAATACCACTATTTGAAACATTGAGAGAAAAAAAAGACAGCAAATATTAAATGATTTAATATTAAAAGGGCCGATGATGGTAAATGAAATTACAGAACTATCCTCACTATCTAGGCCAGCAGTATCTCATCATTTAAAGCTCTTAAAACAGGTAAATCTTGTTAAAGTTGAAGAAGATGGAACAAAGAGAATTTATTCTGCTAATATTAGTTTAATTATTCCATATTTACGAGATTTACTAGCTGAACTAGAAAGCAAAATAGAGGAAGATGGTAATGGAAAAAATATCTAATTTTATAGTAAAGAAATATAAATTTGTAATTATATTTTTTTCTATATTAACAATTATTTCAGCAATACTTTTTCTAGGTCTGGAAGTCAACTTTACTTTATCGGACTATATGCCTAAAGATACAGTTTCTATGAAATCAATAGATAAGATGTCTAAAGAGTTCAAGGAACCAATTCCAAACTTAAGGGTAGTATTAAAAAATACCACAGTCGCTGAAACATTAAAATATAAGAGAGAAATAGAGAAACTTGAAGATGTAAAAACAGTAATTTGGTTAGATTGTTTAGAGAACACATCAAAACCATTAGAAGTAATAAATAAAGATATTCGAGAAACATTTTTTAAGGATAACAATTCACTAATACAAGTTGCCGTTAAAACTGATAATGCTAAAAAATCCTTAAATAGAATCAAGGAAATTTTACCTACAGATACAGCCTATACAGGAGAATTAGTTACAGAAGCCTCATCACAGGATGCAGTTTCAAGTGAAATAACAACTATTACGATGTTTTCTTTACCAGTTGCACTAATAATTTTGTTGTTTGCAACAAACTCATGGCTGGACCCAATAATTTTACTTATAACAATTGGTATTGCGATAGTTATAAATATGGGAACAAACATATTTTTAGGAAAAATCTCATTTATAACACAATCAGTAAGTAGTATATTACAATTATCGGTATCACTGGATTATGCGATATTTTTACTACATGAATACAGACATCAAAGACAATTTTATGAAGATGATGATATAGCACTTGCAAAGGCGATAAAAATATCATCGTCAGCGGTTGTATCTTCAGCACTTACGACAGTATTTGGTTTTATTGTTCTTGTTGCTATGAGATTTGGTATAGGTAAAGATTTAGGATTAGTATTGGCTAAGGGAGTATTTTTTAGTCTTGTATCCGTTGTTTTTTTAATGCCAGCATTAATGAAAATCACTAGAAAATGGCTAGATAAAACAACTCATAGAGATTTCTTGCCCAAATTCACAAGAGCCGCAAAACTTGTATTAAAATCTCGAGTTATTATAGTAATAGTTCTAGTTTTAGCTCCGTTGTTCTATATTGGACAAGCAAAGAATGATTTCACTTATGGAATGGATGAATTTAGAGAAGGCTCAAAGGAACAAATAGATAAAAAATACATTGAAAATATATTTGGAGAAAATCGACAAATAGTAATTTTAGTTAAAAGAGGAGATATTGGTAAAGAAAAAAAACTAATTGAAGAGTTAAAAACTAATCCTCTTGTTAGAAATGTACAAGCCTATACTGAACAGGTAAATTCAAGTATACCAACAGAAATTCCTCCAAAAGAGGAGATAAAAACACTCTTAAGTAAAAATTATTCTAGGATAATATTAAATACAAAAAGTAAGTCGGAAGGTGATGAGGCATTTAAATTTATAAATTATATTAGAAATACAGTCTCGAAATATTATGATGACTATGAATTAATAGGGGAGCCAGTAGTTTTAGAAGATATGAGTAATATAATTAAAAAGGATAATAGCCTTGTTAATTTACTTGCAATAATTTCTGTTGCATTAGTAATACTATTTAATTTTAAATCACTATCTATTCCTATAATATTAGTATTAGCAATTCAAATATCAATATGGATAAATTTGTCGATACCATATTTTACAAATACAAAATTGAGTTTCATAGGATATCTTGTAATTTCATCGATTCAATTGGGAGCTACAGTAGATTATGCGATACTTTATACAAATGAATATATGTTTTTGAGACAAACGAACAATAAAAAAGAAGCAGTAATAAAATCGGGAGAGAAGGTATATCGCTCAATAATACCTCCAGCACTTATTCTTATGAGTGCAGGAATTATATTATCTATAATTTCATCAATTACACTAGTTAGTGAATTAGGTACAGTTTTAGCTAGAGGGGCGTTATTATCTTTATTGATGGTAATTATAGTGTTGCCAATATTACTCCTTTTCTTAGATAAAATCATAGAAAAGACAACTCTATTAACGAAGTTTAAAAAGGAGGAAAAATGAAAATAAATAAAATAATTTCTACAATTTTAGCGAGTATATTAATATTTTTACCAATTATTTCAACATTTGCAAATGAAGACTTAAATACATTAAAAGAAGAAGTTGTATACGTTTCAACATCTCCAACAGGAGAGATTAAAGGTGTTCACGTGGTAAATGGGTTTGAATTAGAAAAAAAACAAAAAATAAAAGACTATGGAAAATATGATAATGTAAAGAATCTAACTTCTTTAGAAAAAATAAATAAAGATAAAGATAGAATTACAGTAGAGGCAGAAAGTGGTAAGTTTTTTTATCAAGGAGATAATCCTTCTAAAGAACTTCCATGGAATATTTTGATAGAGTATTATTTGAATGGCGAAAAAAAAAGTGAAAAAGAAATTATTGGTAAAAAAGGAAATATAAAAATAGTAGGAAAAATAAGTAAAAACTCTAAAGCAAATCCCGTATATAGTGAATATTACTTGGGACAATTAGCTATAAATTTAGATTCCGATAAAGTTATCGTAAAAGAAGCCAAAAATGCAACGATAGCATATCAAGGTAGTGTTCAGATATTAAACTATACAATACTTCCTGAAAAAGAATTAGAATTTGAAATATTGACTGAAAGCAAAGATTTTGAAATGCAACCTTTTAATTTTTCTGCTATACCATTTAATATGAATTTTGATTTACCAGACACATCAGAGTTAACAAACAATTTAAAAATACTTGAAGAAGGAATATCAAAATTAAACAGTGGAACTACCGACTTAACATTAGGCATTAAAGAAGTAAATAAAAACACACATATTTTATATAATCATCTTAAAGAGTTAAATTCCGGTTTAAACCAATCAGCATCTGGACAATTACTATTAACAGAAGGAAGCTTAAAGTTTCAAAAAGGATTATATCAATATTCACAAGGAATTAGAGAATTAGTTAATAAAATAGAAGAGATGGGAAACGGGCTAGGTTCACTAAAGACGGGGTTAGTTCAACTTCGTGATGGTAGTAGTCAACTAAGTGATGGTCTATTAGAATATTCAAAAGGTGTAGATCAATATGTAGATGGTGTAACAAAAGTTAGCGAAGGGCATAAAGAACTTACAAATGGTATTAAAAAAATGTCGGAAAAATCACAACCTTTAAAAGAAGGGGGATTGAAATTAGTAAATGGTTCACAGCAAATTTATGATGGACTTGAAATATTGGATAAACTGGATCTTGAAGAGCTTACCAATATTGAAGATTTAGAAAATTTAGAAAAGATTATTAATGTCACTCTTGAATTTTGGGATAAATCAGAGAAGTATGTGGATCAAATTGATTTAGATAAATTATTAGATGCATTAGTTAAAATAAATAAGAAAAATGCAGAAGCACTAGTCGAGTTGGAGAAATTAATTAAGGCAACTGATATAGATAATATACTTAAAAAGCTAAATATTACAGACGTTGAAAATGAAGATGTAAAAAAACTCTTAAAAGAAATAAAAGAAATACAGAACAAGATTTTGTTAGTAAGAAATAAAATTGAAGAAATAGCAAAAAATATAGAAGAGTCAGCGGATACAAAAGAAAAGTTAGAAAAACTTAAATATCAAATTATTGGAAAAAACGAAGAAATCAGAAGAAAATTAGAGTCATTAAAGAAAGCATTAAAAGAGTATGATAAAGATAAAGTGTACACAATACTTAAGGGACTTTCAGGATTTAGATTTAATTATAAAGAGTTTCATGACGGATTAGTTTCCTACACACAAGGTACCAATCAATTAATTAACTCAATATCAAGGGAATTACTTTCTGGTAGTGAGGAAATTGATGATGGACTTTCAAAATTATCATTAAATGGTAGTGTTTTAGAAAGTGGTATTGGTGAAATTATAAATGGAAGTGAAAAATTTACAGAGGCTCTAAATTTAATAATTTCACAATTAAATTTCAATAAACTAGATCAAGTTAATCGTTTAGAAAATGGTATAGAACAACTTGTATCAAACTATGCACTAATACATGATGGTCAAAAATCATTAAATTACGGATTAAATAGATTGAGTAATGGAATGAATTCCTATGTATCAGGTTTTTCACAATTTGATAAAGGAGTTGATAAATTAAAAAATGGAGCAGTTCAGTTAAATGAGGGAACTTCAAGACTAGAGTCAGAAACAAGTGGTATGAGCGAGGAAGCAAAAAAACAAATAGATGAAGCTATGAAGGCTTTTAAGAAAGAAAATTTCAAGTTGAAATCATTTGTTGATGAAAAAAATCAAAATATTAAACTTGTACAATTTGTATATGTATCAGATGCTTTGGTAAAAGAAAAAGAAGTACAAGAAGTACCTATGAAAAAAGAAATGACATTCTGGGAAAAAGTTTGGAATATTATATCTTTTTGGGATTAGGTTAAAATAAAACGGATTGTTAACTAACAAAAAAGTTAACAATATCCGTGGGTCTGTAAATAATTTTGTGTATCAACCTATTTCCTGATATTAAAGGGTATGGGTTGATACATTTTTGTGTCAATAGATATTCATTTCGAGACTGTAATAAATTTTGTGTATAAAAATCTTTCTGATTAAGGTAATATAAACTTAATCAGGAGGATTTTTTTATGGGAAGAAAAAGACCAGAAACAGCAAAAAGTAGATTAGCAAAACAATTAATAGAGTCGTACGATATAAAAAATGCACAAGATATACAAGAAGCATTAAAAGACTTGCTAGGAGAAACGATAGAAAGTATGTTAAAAGCAGAACTTGATGAACATTTGGATTATGAATATGGACAAACACAACTTTCAATAAATACAAGAAATGGAAGTAGTAAAAAAACAGTTAAATCCAGCATTGGAGAACTAGAAATAAATATACCAAGAGATAGAGATGCAAGTTTTGAGCCACAAATATTAAAAAAAATATAATAGAGATATTTCAAATATTGAAGCACAAATAATATCAATGTATTCTAAAGGTATGACAACAAGAGATATTTCATCACACATTAAAGATATATATGGTTTTGGAGTATCAGCAGGACTTGTAAGCAGCATTACAAATAAAATATTACCAACTATTGATGAGTGGCAAAATAGACCTTTAGATAAAGTTTATCCTTTTGTATTCATAGATGCAATACACTATCATGTAAGAGAAAATGGACCAATAGTAAAAAAAGCTGTATACATAGCTTTAGGATATAACATAAATGGGTTTAAGGAAATATTAGGAATGTGGATTGGAGAAAATGAAACATCTAAATATTGGCTAATGGTTCTAAATCAAATGAAAGATATAGGTTTGGAAGATATTTTAATAATATCAAGTGACAATCTACCAGGAATAAGTCAAGCAATAGAAGCAGTATTTCCAAAAACAGAAATACAAAAATGTATAATTCATCAAATAAGAAATTCAACAAAATTTGTATCATACAAAGATTTAAAAGACTTAATGAAAGACTTAAAAATGGTATACCAAGCAAAAAATGAGAAAACAGCATTACAAAATTTGGAAAACTTTGAAGAAAAATGGGCAAAAAAATATCCTGGATGTGTAAAAAGTTGGAAGAATAATTGGGCTGAACTTTCAACATATTTTAAGTATCCGCAAGATATAAGAAGATTAATATATACAACAAACTCAATAGAAAATTTTAATAGACAGTTAAGAAAAGTAACTAAAAATAAATCAATATTTACAAATGCTTATGCACTAGCTAAAAGTCTGTATTTAGCAATGGTAGATGCATCAAATAAATGGACAAGTAGAATGAATCATTGGGATTTAATAATATCTCAATTATCTATTTATTTTGAAGGTAGAATTTAATTTTCTTTGTTAAAAAATAACAAAACAAAAGGCAAAGTCAAGGGTTCGCTTCGCCGAAAATTCGCCCTTGACTGTGTCTTTAGTTTTGTATACCTAAAATTAGGAAAATTAAATTTGATAAATTTAAAATTTTATGTAACAATCAAATTGAAAAATAAAATATCTGATCAGAATTAATTTTTCAAAAAATATAAATATATCTTAATCAGTATTAGACTGATACACAAAACTATTTACATAACCAAAAATATTTGCATTTTAGCAAGTTTTTTTGTTATAATTATTAGTAAAATAAAGGCACAAAATAAAAATATTTTAGTGATTTAATTTTTTTGCACCTTATGAGTTTTGGTGCTGTGCTTTGTTTTCTTGCGGAACTTGCGTTCGGTGTAAAAGGATGGGATAATATTATTCTTCCTGGTAAAGCGGTTTTCGGAGCAATCTTTCTTTATGCTTCTTTCAATATATAGTTTGTGGGGGGAATTTAAAATATGCTACTAAAGAAATCAATAATACGAGGGATTATTCCCTTTCTAATCATGACGACTTTATCAATAGTCATGAAGTTCCAGGGTATCGACGTCTTTCAAGTGAGAAGTACCTTCATAGTAGGATTAATTATCACCTTTTTGGCTGCAACATCAGTCATATATGAATATGAAAAGTGGTCTATAAGAAAGCAGGCAATTGTTCACTTTCTAATCATGCTGGGGACTGTATTTCCATGCCTGCTCATTAGCGGGTGGTATGAGTTAAACAATACGCTGGATTACTTGAAGGTTTTTAGCAACTTCTTATTAACGGGTGTTGTACTCTTTTGTGTTATGTATTTTGTATTTACGAAGATTGTAGACAGAAAGAAAAAATCCTCTGATGATTATGAGGAAAAATAAGTTTAGCACAAGCAAGATATGATTATATAACGGTTCAGAAAAGAGCAAATCAACTATTTAAAAAAAATTATGCCTGTTAGATTTCTGATTTAGAAGTTAATCAGGCTTTTTATTAGGAAAATTAAATTTGATAAATTTAAAATATTATGTAACAATCAAATTGAAAAATAAAATATCTGATCAGAATTAATTTTTCAAAAAATATAAATATATCTTAATCAGTATTAGACTGATACACAAAACTATTTACATAACCTTCATTTCTTAAGAAATGAATATCTATTGATACAAAAAATGTATCAACCCATACCCTTTAATATCAGGAAATAGGTTGATACACAAAATTATTTACAGACCCAAAAAAGCTAACAATCCGTTTTTCTAGGCGTTAAATACAAATTCATCCATTCTTTTAACAGCTTCTTTTATTTTTTCAAATGGCAATCCTAAGTTTAGTCTTATCCCATGTGGAGCATTAAATGGTCGACCATCAGACCAACCTATACCATGATCATATCCCAATTTAAGTAATTGATCCATGTTTTTATGATTGTTTTTTAACCATTCTTTACAGTCCATAAATACAAGATAAGTACCCTGTGGTCTGGTGTATTCCACACCGTCAAAATGTTTTTCAATATAGTCACATACATAATTTATATTTTTTGATAATACATTATTCAATTCAAGATTCCATTCTAAGCCCTCTTCTGAATATGCTCCAAATAGAGCGTGCATTGAAAGTATATTCGGTGCGTTATAGAAGGAATCTAAGGAATTTCTTTCATACTCTTTTTTTATTTCTTGATTATAAATAATGCTATAAGCTATATTAAATCCAGCTAAATTAAAGCTCTTATTTGGAGAAAAAAGCCCTATCGTATTTTGTTTTAAGTATTTAAATCCATTAGCAGTCGGAATATGTTCAGTACCATTTATCATAATATCTGACCATATTTCATCACTAATAGCTTTACATTCATTTTTTTCTAAAACATCGGAAAGTTTTTCTAGTTCATCTTTATCCCATACACGTCCCATTGGATTGTGTGGTGAACAGATGATAGTTGTTTTAATTTTATGTTCTTTTATTTTTTTGTCCATATCTTCATAATCCATACGATATATACCGTTTTGATCTGCAACCAAATCACTTAATACTATTTCATATCCCAAAGATGATAAAATATCAATAAATCCAATAAAGGTTGGTCTATGCAATAATATCGAATCTCCTTTTTTATTAAGAGTTTTCAATGCGGATACTAGTCCTCCTAAAAGTTCATTATCATGAGTGATATGTTTTTTTTCTATATCATTAGTATTTTTTCTTGCTTTATGCCAATATATAATTGAATCATAAAATTTATCAGGGATATTAAAATATCCATAAATCGGATGACTAATTCTATCTTCTAATGACTTTTGAATACTAGGGGATACTGCGAAATCCATATCAGAAACCCACATCGGTATAGTTTCAAAGCCATCTTTAGGTTTATCTGGAGCTCCCGAATTGCCTATTCCATCATAGGACTTAGAATCTTTTCCTTTTCTATCAATAATTGTTGTAAAATCAAATTTCATATTCACCTCTTTTTATTAATTTTATACATTTTTAATTATTTCATCTATAAAAATAGACCTGTCTACATCTAAAGTATGTAATTTATTGGGAGAAAATAAAGTTAATTTGTGTTTGGCACGAGTTATACCAACATAAAATAATCGTCGTTCTTCCTCTAAATATTCATCTTGTAAAGACAAGCTACCGGCTTGTGAAGGAAACTCTTTATTAATCAAATCAATTATATACACATTATCAAATTCTAGTCCCTTTGAACCGTGTATGGTAGAAAAAGTTAAATTTTCACTTTTAAAACTATGTTTTTTTTGAGTTTGAATTAATTTATTTATTTTTGATTGAAAATCTAAAATGGTTTTTACTCCTTCGGATATACTCATTATCGTATCAATTATTCTATTTATAGAAATAATAGAATTAGAACCTTTTCTTGAAAATTCTTTTAAATATTCGTAATACTCCATTCGATAAAAAATATATTTTACGGATTTTTCAAAATCCATAGATGAAATTTTGTTTATATGATATTCCAGAAGATAAATTTTTTCTAAAAAGAAATTATTTACACCTTCACAGTTTTCAAGCTTTTCAATTACAGAAAGCCTTTCGGGCATCATCTTTATTTCCCGAATAAAATCTTTTTTTATAAAAAGATTTAGCTTATAATAAATTTTCTCAAATAAAAAAATATCATAAGGATCTACTGCAAATTCAATGATATTAATAATATCCTGAATAATCTGATGAGAGTAAAAAGCCATTTTACCATCTTTTAGATAATAATCTATATCCTCAATTTTATTAATGAATGGAATAGCAGAAATATTATTTCTATAAAGTATTGCAACATTTTCACCTCTACTCAAATCTAATTTAACCATTTCTAAAATATGATTAATTTGAGAAGTTGTATTTTTAACCGTGTTAAAACTGACAATAGGACCATTTTCCTTAACGGACTTTATTGATTTATTGTATCTTAATTTATTATTATCAATTAATATATTTGCCACATCAGTAATAGATTTCGTAAATCTATAATTCTCTTGCATATAGTACAAACTAGCATCAGGATAATTATCCTTAAAACTCAGTAATTCTTTTGAACTAGCTCCTCTAAATCCATAGATGGATTGATCATCATCTGCAACAATAAATAAGTTGTTTTCAGGTTTAGCTACAAGATTAAGAATTTTTAGTTGTATAAATGAAGTATCTTGACCTTCATCAATTTGGATATACTTAAAACGTCTTTGTAAATATGATAATGCTGATCTATTATTTTGTAATATCTCTAGAGCTATAAGGAGCATATCATCAAAATCAATTAAATTAGCATTTTTCTTAAATCGCTCATATTGAAAATATATTTTTTCAAAATTATAAAATACTGAGCCGTACATTTTTTTGTACTCATCATAATCCATTAATGTATTTTTAAGATATCCTGAAACGCTAAAGAAACTTTCAAGTTGTTCATCATTGATATATTTTTTGTTAAATTGAAAATATATTTGTCGGACAATATTATACTTATTATATTTTTCATTTGTCTCGATTAATTTCACATTTTTGTGATAAAACGATCGAATAATTTTATAAGCAAAAGAATGAATAGTCAAAAATAGAACATTATCTATATTATATTTTTCCCTAAATCTGACTTCCATATCGAGAGCTTGAGTTTTAGAAAAAGTTAGGGATAAAATACTCTCTGGACGAACACCATTGTCAAGTAATTGCTTTATGCGAGCTAATAAAACAGTTGTTTTACCGGAACCGGGTACAGCTAAAACAAGGGCAGGACCCGTATTATGATTTATTGCATTTATCTGACTCTTAGAATACTTCATTTTTCACCTCGTATATATTTTATATTATTACATAGAGATATTCAAATTATAGTATTCTTATTGTATATGAAAGGGGGATATAGGATGAAATAATAATGAAAATAAATAAAATAAATGAAATAAAGAGACTCTTTAGTAAATATTATAATATTTATGAAACGGAAATTGTTTTGGAAAAAGAAATAAAATATGAAGTGCATAAAATTAAATTTACTGAAGAGAATGTAGAAAAGCTAAAAAAAAGTATATTGATGATAGATTTACTTTGCTTACAATTAAGTAAAAATGAAAGAGATTTATTGGAGTTAAGATATAAAAATAAATTGTCATCAAGTCAAATAGCAAGAAGGCTATTTATGTCGGAATCCACATATTTTAGAGAAATGAGAAAAATATATAAGAAGATGGAAAAATATTACATAATATTTGAAGATTTATTAAAATAAAAACGATAAATATTAAACCAATACAATAAAATATATAAAAATATAAAAAGGAGGAAATCCTAAATAATGTCGATTAGACATTTCTCCCTTTTATATAATACTTAAAAGCTTTTCTGCTATTTATTTTGTTTAATTTGAAGGCTAAATATTAAAATGAATTTATTAATAGTTTATAAAAAAAATAATTAAAGATAACAAATATTCAGGTAGATAAAAATAAAGAAAATATATAACAAATTAATTTTATAATAAAATGAAAACGTAAACAATTCTTGTTGACATAATAAATTTTAAGGAGTATAATTCATTTATAGCAATATACAAAAAAAAATATATTCAATGGAGAATCTATAATTATGACAGAAAAAAGATTAAAAATACTATTAAACTCGGAAGTAATCACAAAAGACATTTATAATAAAAGTTGTTTAATTTATAAAAAATATTTTTATAAGGAGGATTTCAATGAAGATAAAGTAAATGTATTCATGACACATCTTGCAATGGCTCTTAAGAGAGTAAAAGAAAATAATATAATTGATAAATTTGATGAAGACATCTATAGACAAGTAAAAGAATCTGATGTTTACAATCAAGCTTTAGAATTAAATAAAAGACTTATAAGTGATTTATGTATGGATATACCTAAAAATGAAGAAGAATATTTTGTACTACATCTTGGAAATATCTTATTGGAAAGGAAATAAAATTATGAAAATTGTAGTTGGTGGACAAATAGATAAGGATAAAATTTATGAAGAAATTCTGAAATTAGTTGATTCAGATGTAAAAGTGGATGTTAAAAGTGACTTAGATGCAGCTATGGCTGTAAAAAATAATGAATATGATTATTACATAGGAGCTTGTAATACTGGAGGAGGTGGAGCTTTAGCAATGGCTATTGCGCTTTTGGGAAATGATAACTGTTCCACAATTTCTATGCCAGGATCAATTAAGTCAGATTCTTTTATTTCTGATGAAGTAAAAAAAGGAAAACGAGCATTTGGATTCACGGCTCAACATATTGAGCAAGTTTTGCCTGTATTAATAAATGAAATACTAAAAAATAAATAGGAGAAAATATGAATTACATTATTATAATGGCGATAGGTGCATTAGCGGCATTACTCGCAAATAAAGGAATAGCTGTATTTAATGACGGATTTAGACCGGTTATACCACAATATTTTGAAGGAAAATTAAGTAGAAAAGAGTTAGCAGCTACATCATTTGCTATAAGCTTTGGTTTAGTGATAGGTTTTGGTATACCAACATCAATTGCAGCTTCAATAATATTAATCCACTCAATATTGTTGACTACAGATATTATAGGAGTTTTTTTTAAGGATGATTTAGTAGGTATGATAGGATCATTAGTTGTAGGTGCCTTATATGGTCTAGGTATACTAGTAGGTCTGCAATTTGTTGTAGATTTATTTGCAAAATTACCATTTAATTTTTTAGGTTAACTAGGTCAAGTGAGTGCTCCAGTCGTTGCTTCTTTTGCTATCTTCCCAGCAGTTGCTGTTGCAAATCAACATGGTTTTAAGAAGGGGGCGATAATTGGAACGATTTCTTTTCTAGTATGGTTTTTAGTTAAAAAATTTGGGGTGTTTACAATAGGTCAAGCAAAGGTAACACTCAATGCAGAGGGAATTTCTATGTTAGTTGGCACAATTATGATGATTATTTTTGCCATACAAGTGAAGTCCGATATGAGTACAAAAAATCAAGATTTAACCTCAATGTTTGCTGATAAAGTTTCAAAAATACAAAATAACTGGTGGTTATTAGCTTTAATAGGAGGTTTAATTTCAATGGGAACCAGTCAATTAATTATTGCTGGAGACCCAATATCCTTATCATTATTATCAAAAGGTCAAATGACTAATGCTGCAATGGCTGCTTTTGCAAGATCAATTGGATTTTTACCATTAGTGTTTACTACAGCTATTGTAACAGGAGTGTATGGACCAGCAGGAGCCACTTTTGTATTTGTTACAGGTATTTTATTAAATGGTAATCCTATTTTTGCGTTTATAGCAGGTTCAGCTGTAATGGTAGCAGAAATATTATTAATTAATATTTTCGCAAAAAGTATGGATAGATTCCCCGGTGTAAGAGAAATGGGAGAACATATAAGAACATCTATGAGTAGAGTTTTAGAACTTGCATTGTTAGTTGGAGGTGTAAGTGCGGCTAATAGTATGGCCGCAAATATTGGATCACTATTTGTGATTGGATTTTATTTATTAAATAAAAAATCAAAAAAACCAATAGTAGATTTAGCTGTTGGTCCAGTAGCTGCAATTCTATTTGGTTTATTGTTAAATATATTGATGTTACTAGGTATATGGATTCCACCTCAAGCATAGTATAAATAACAATTAGAGTAGGTAATTTAAGTAAGGAGCAATGATGCTAATAGACGGAATAACTTTAATTCATGAACATACAACTATAGATTTATCTAGGATTAAGAATATAGATGATACAAATTTAAATTGTAAAGATGAAACAATAGAAGAATTTAAGGAACTATACGATTTAGGGGTAAGAAATATTATTGATGTTACAGCTTGTGGTATGGGAAGAAATGTAAAATATGTAAACGAAGTTTCTGAAAAGTCAAAAATTAATATATTACAAGCAACAGGATTTTATAAAGAACCATTTTTACCGGATTTTGTTTATGATTTATCTGTAGATGAGTTAAAAGATTTTATGATTAATGAAATAAAAGAAGGGATTGATAATACAAATACGAGAGCCAAAATTATTGGAGAAATTGGAACTAGTAAAGATTCGTTTGAAGAGATGGAAATGAAAGTATTTGAAGCTGCAATAAAGGCTCATTTGGAAACGGGAACTATTATTTCTACGCATACATCGCTAGGAACAATGGCAAAGGAACAGGCAAATCTATTTAAGAAAAGAGGTGTAAATCCTAAAAAAGTAATAATAGGACATCAAGATTTATCTCAAGATTTAGAACAGATAAAATATTTAATAAATGAAGGATTTTGGGTTGCGTTTGATACTATAGGAAAAAATAATTATGTACCAGATGCTGAAAAAATTAATTTTTTATTAAATTTACAAGAAAATCAAATGATAGATTCTATTGTTTTATCTATGGATATTACTAGAAAATCAAATATGAAATATAAGGGTGGAATAGGTTACACATACCTATTTACAGATTTTATTCCTATGATGAGAGAAGCAGGGATTACTGAAGAGTCAATTATGAAAATGTTAGTTGATAATCCAAAAAAAATATTTGAAGTGGAGAAATAAAGATGAAAGTATATCCATTAAAAAATATAACATTGGAAGAGGCTATTAAAAAGCAATATAGATTAGTTGATTGCATTACAAAAGAATTTAATGGTATTGAAAGTTTACAATCAGGAGACTACGGAATAAATCCAACCAGAAATCAACCAATAGTAACAGGAAAAGTTGAAAAAGTTTTGGCAAACTTTTTCGATGTAGAAGATACAGTGTTTGTTAGAGGAAGCGGAACTGGAGCTATTAGAGAAGCCCTTGCAAGTTCAATGAAATCAGGAGAAAAAATATTAGTGCATACTTCTGAGATATATTCTACAACAATGACAACTTTTAAGATGATGGGATATAAACCAATAAGTGCAGACTATAATAACTTAAATTCGGTGAAAAAAATATTGTTATCTAATAAAGATATTTCAACTTGCTTAATACAGTACACAAGACAGGAGTTGCATGATTCATATAATATTTCAGAGGTGATAGAGTTTATTAAAAAACTTGATAAAAATATAAAAATTATAACTGATGATAATTATGCGGTTATGAAAGTAGATAAAACAGGTGCAGAGCTAGGAGCTGATTTATCTTGCTTTTCATTATTTAAATTATTAGGACCAGAAAGAATTGGATTAGTAATAGGTAAAAAATACTTGATTGACAAAATAAGAAAATTTCATTATTCAGGCGGGAGTCAAATACAAGGACCAGAAGCTATGGATGTTCTCAGAACAATTATTTATTCTCCTGTACAATTTGCATTACAGTCTAAACAAATTGAAGAAATTTATGAAAGAATAAATTCAGGTGAAATACCAAATATAGATAAAGTTATTATAGCAAATGCACAATCAAAAGTTCTTTTGATTAAATTTAATAAACCAATTGCTAAAAAAATAATAGATATTGTTGGTGAATTTGGAGCAATTCAGTACCCTGTAGGATCCGAAAGTAGATATGAAATTGTACCAATGTTCTATAGAGTTTCAGGTACGATGAGATTTAAAAATAAAGAATATGAAGATTATTGGATAAGGATTAATCCTATGAAAGCAGGAGCTGATACAGTGTTAAGAATACTTAAAAATTCGATAAAAAAGGTGTAAAATGTTTCTAAATAAATTAAAAGAAAGAAATGAAAAATTAATAGATATAGCTATAAAACTCCATCAAAATGGTAATATTCTTCCTGATTCCTATGTCATAAATCTAAATATTTTGCTTGAAAATGCTAAAAAAATGCTTTCTGTGGCAAATGAAAAAGGAGTTAAATTATTATTTATGTTGAAGCAGCTAGGTAGAAATCCTTATATTGCTAAAAAATTAGTTGAGATAGGATATGAGGGAGCTGTAGTTGTAGATTTTAATGAAGCAAAAATTATGATGAATAATAATATTCCTATTGGTAATGTTGGTAATTTGGTACAGATACCAAAAGCAATGATTAGAGAATTAATAGAGTATGGAGTAGGAGTAATAACGGTTTTTTCAATTGAGAAATTAGAACAAATTAATTCAATTGCTAAATCATTAGGAATAACTCAGAATGTAATAATAAAAGTATACAAAAAAGAAGATGTATTTTATAGTGGTCAGGAATCAGGAATAAATTTAAATAAATTTGATGATTTTGTTAAAAAATCTAAAAGTTTTAAGAATATAAAAATTATTGGTGTCACATCATTCCCAGCTTTTTTATATAGTAAGGAGACAAATGAAATTGAAAAAAAAGAAAATTATTATACGATATATGATGCTAAAAATATATTAGAAAAAAACAACATTAAAGTAAGTCATATAAATTTACCGTCAGTTACATGTATTAATAATATAAATAAAAATTTTTTAGGAAATAATATTTATGGAGAACCTGGGCATGGATTTTCTGGAAGTACCCCTGCTCATGCATACAATAATTTAGAAGAAAAACCATGTGTTTTATATTTAAGTGAAGTATCTCATAATTTTGAAAAAAATGCATATGTTTATGGTGGTGGACACTATAGAAGATCGAATGTTGAAAATGCCATAGTTAGTAATGGCAAAAAAAATAAATGTGATAAAGTCTTAAAAATGAATTCTGATAGTATTGATTATTATTTTAAGTTAAAAAATAATCATAATGTTGGTGATACAGTGATTATGTCTTTTCGATTTCAGATTTTTGTAACTAGAAGCAGAGTAGTGCTTTTAGATAAAATTAATGATGAGTACTCTATAGTTGGGACATATGATTCTCTAGGAAGGAAATATAATGAATAATGGAAGATTTATTATTATTGTATTAGATAGTTTTGCAGTAGGTGCAATGGACGATGTATATGAGGTTAGACCTGAGGATGTAGGAGCTAATACTTGTTTACATTTAATGGAATTTAACAAAGAAAAAAATTGGAATAATCTATTAAATTTAGGTTTAGTTAATAGCTTGGGTGAAGAAGTAAATAGGAAATTTAAAAAATCTAAAAAAGCAATATTTGGAAAGAGTAAACTTTTCCATTTTGGTGCAGATTCTTATTTTGGTCATCAAGAAATTATGGGGTCAATGCCTAAAAAACCTAAGTTTCAGAAGTTATCAGAATTTATTAATGATTTAGAAAAAGATTTATTCGAACAGGGATATAAAGTCGATAGAATAAAAAAGAATGGATTAGAATTATTAAAAGTAGATAATGTTATTTGTATAGGTGATAATATGGAAACAAATCTAGGACAAGCTATTAATGTTGTAGGTGCATTAGATTATTGTGGATTTTCACTTATAAAAAAAATTGGAAATATTGTTAGAAAGCACGTAGAGGTTCCAAGAGTAATTGCATTTGGAGGCTCAAATGTAACAATTGAAAAAATTGAAGATAATATTATTACAAAAAAAGGATATATAGGAGTTGATGCACCTAATTCTGGAGTTTATGACAAAAATTATAATGTAGTACATCTGGGATATGGTGTAGATGTAAATGAACAATTACCGGTTGCATTAGATAAAAAAGGAGTAGATATCCATTTGTATGGTAAAGCAGAAAATATAATTTATTCTCCTAATGGCACAAGGTTCCCATGTGTAGATACAAATGAAACTTTTGATGGATTGATATCAGATTTAAGAAAATACAATTATGGGCTTTTTGTTGTTAATATTCAAGAAACTGATTTAGCTGGACATGCCATGGATCCAGAAAGATATATCGATGTATTGAATATCTGTGATACAAGAATTGCTAATGTAATTAAAATGTTAAATGAAAAAGATATTCTTGTGATTATGGCTGATCATGGAAATAATCCAACGATTGGACATACAAGGCATACTCGAGAAAATGTACCAATTTTAGTATATAGGAAAAATAATAGAGACTTGATAGATATTGGTCATAGAGATACTATGGCTGATGTTGGACAAACAGCAGCTGATTATTTTGGAACAAAGATAAAAAATGGAAAATCATTTTTGAAACAAATAATTTAGTTAGAGATATATCATTACTGGTTAAAATTTTATGGAGGAATTTTGATAAACAAAACTGTTAAAATTATTTGTGTTATGTCAATTCTTTTATTTTCTATCATATCATGCACAAGTGAAAATAAAAAAAACAAACTTGAAAGTGATACTAAAAATGAAACGAAATCAATTTTAAAAGAAGAATTGGATAAAAAAATTGAAAAAAATATTGATGAGATTGTAGATGCTAATCTAGATAAAAAATTAGTTCCAGGAGTAGTCATACTAGCAACTAAAAATAATAAAATAATTTTTGAAAAAGCTTATGGATACGCTCACTTAAATAATTATAAAGATTTTAATAATATTGCAAATCCTAAAATTGAAAAATTAGATAATCCAAGAAAAATGAGTACTGAAACAATATTTGATTTAGCATCGGTTACAAAAGTGGTATCAACTACACAGGCTATTATGAAATTAAGTTATGAAGGTAAGCTTAGTGTAAATGATTTAGTTACGAAATATATTCCAGAATTTGGTGCAAATGGTAAAGAATCAATAACAATAAAAGAATTATTAACTCATACATCTGGAATGCCTCAATGGGTACCTTCATTTCTTTATGTAGATAATAATAGAGATGAGTTATTAAAGTATATAAATAATATGAGGCCTATATTTGAAAAAGGAGATTATAAATATAGTGATTTTGGCTATATGACATTAGGATATGTAGTGGAAAAAATATCAGGAAAATCTTTAGATAAGTATGTTGAAGAGGAAATATATAAACCACTAGGTATGGTTAATACATTTTATAAACCTTTAGAACATGGAGTTTCAAAAGATAAAATCGCCGCAACATCTTTAGGAAATCCATTTGAATACAGAATGATAGACGAAAGTAATTATCCAAATTTTGGTTATGATACAACATCAAATCAAAATGCTTTTAAGAGATTTAATAACTGGAGAAAATATACACTAATTGGAGAAGTAAATGATGGTAATGCTGGTATGGCAGCAAATGGAATTGCTGGACATGCAGGGGTATTTTCTAAAGCAAAAGACTTAGCTATTTTATCACAGATGATGTTAAATGGTGGAGAAATAGAGGGTGTTAGAATTTATGATCAAAAAACTATAGATGAATTTACTGAAAATCATTTAGGCAAGAATAGTAGAGGATATGGATTTGAACTAAATTCTAAGTATATGGGAGATAATTCGAAAAAATCCTATGGACACAATGGTTTTACTGGGACGCACTTTGTGGTTAATCCGGAAAAAAATATGTCATTTATAATTTTAACAAATAAACAAAATCTTGGATTGAATGAAAAAGGGACTTATAATGGAACCTTCAAGTTTGTTAATGAGATTATAAATGAATTCTTAAAATAAATAATTTAAGTCTAATTAAACTCGAAGAATTTTCTTCGAGTTTAATATTTCGGAATTATTTTATTTTCAACTACTTTTTTTTGTATATCTTTTACAAAATTAACATCTATGTAATCTTCAATGATTTTTTTTATTTCTATTCTTTTTTTATCGATAATAATTACGGCAATTGTATTAATAGAGTCATTTACATCTAATTGTTTAGTCATGATATTAGAATGTTTATTTTTTAGTTCATCT
The DNA here is from genome assembly GCF_985670335.1 of Helcococcus sp. SA-HE-C1. NCBI lineage: Bacteria > Bacillati > Bacillota > Tissierellia > Tissierellales > Peptoniphilaceae > Helcococcus > Helcococcus sp. SA-HE-C1. The sequence goes on along the minus strand of NZ_OZ484652.1, from coordinate 956,231 downwards.
CCGTTCCAAATAGCAAAATCAATTTTAGACGTTTCTAAATTTTTAGTTAATTGACTATATGTAGTATAAATAAAATCGATTTTCTTCTCTTTACATGCTAACATAGTTAATCTTTCTTGATCTACAGAATCACTATCTATAGCAGCAACCATCCCATCTTCTATTTCTACGAAATTTTTATCAATATACATTAATACGTGTCCACTTAAATAACTATAAAGCCCAAACTCTTTTACAATTTCTAATTCGCTGTTATCATTTATAGCATCTAAGGCGGCAAATTTTGAAGTTATAGCAAAATCATATCTGCCACTTAGAAGCATTTCTATCCTATTTTTGGAACCTCGCATGTATGACATATTTATTGGAATATCTAAATTATTCTCAATAGATTGAATAATAGCTGTGCTTAGGCCTTCGTATCTTTTTGAGTAAGGAAGAGGCATGGCTCCTATTATGTAATTAAGTCCAGATATCTGTAGCAATTTCATAACATCTTTTTCTATAATGTATGTTCCAAGGTGTCCACGAGATTCTAGTTTAATAGCATCTAAATCTGTCAAAAATCTTATAGAGTTTTGGATTGTACCTCTTGAGACTTTCAGTTGTTTTGAAAACTCTGTTACGGTCTTGATCTTATCCATAGGATCAAGGCATATAAATAGTCTAGATAATGTAGCTGTTGTTGATCCTACTTTAGATAATAAATTTCTTGTTTTCATTATTTTTCCTTATATAACTTATCTTAAATTTTTAATTTTTTTCATTTTAATTATAAGACCAAATATTACAAAAAAAGAGAACATTTATATCAAAACTGTTCTCTTTTTATATTCATTGGTGCTCAATCAGGGGCTCGAACCCTGGACCCACGGATTAAGAGTCCGCTGCTCTACCAACTGAGCTAATCAAGCTTGTATCAAATATTATACTCCTATAAAATTTACTTGTCAAGAAATTCGGATTGTATATTTTAATTTTAAGAATTATATGATAAACTCATATAATTCTAATAAGTTTTTTAAAAAAAGTTGACATTTATATTCTGAAAGTATATAATTATTTGGTAACTCAATAAAATATGCGGAAGTGGCTCAGAGGTAGAGCATCGCCTTGCCAAGGCGAGGGTCGCGAGTTCGAATCTCGTCTTCCGCTCCAAAGTAAACTCGGTGAAAACCGAGTTTTATTTTTTACATAGTATTAGTGAATAACTAAAATAAATATTGAAATTTAAGAGATTTTGTACTAATATATATGATATAGAAAATGAAAGAGGTAATTATGAATAACGATAATAGACGAAGAAAAAGAAGAAATGATGACTGGTTGAATTATGTGCTGGTAGGACTGGTTATTTTACTATTAATATTATTAGTTTTTTATTTTGTTAAGGCGTTCACTGGAAAGGGAAGCACTTCTAACAAAAATGAATCCAAGAATGAAACAAGTATAGAAAGTTCAAAAGATACTACATCAGAAAGAGAAACAACTAAAGAAACAGAGTCTGAAAAGGAAACAACAAGAGAAACAGAGTCTGAAAAAGAAAACAGAGTTCTGAAAAAGAAACAACTAAAGAAACAACCAAAGAAACAGAGTTCTGAAAAAGAAACAACTAAAGAAACAGAACGCGAGACTAAGAAGGAAACTGAAAGAGAATCAAACTCAAGTTCAAGCAATTCTACAGATGGTTTACCATCAAGCTCAAGTTTTGCACCAAGAAGTGAAAAAAATCCATATAATGCTATTGTAAAACCTTCTGATATCAAAGGAATGGATTTAGATAAATTAGCTGATTTGATCATTAAAGGGGATGTTGGATACGGAGTACAGAGAAAAGTAATTATTCTTGAAGCAGGATTTAATTACGATAAAGTTCAAGAAGCAGTATCTAAAAGACTTAAAGAAAGATAATATTTAGTCAGCTAGATTTTCTAGCTGATTTTTATTTAGGAATCATCTATATTTTAATATAATGAGCAAAGGAGATATGATGAGTTTAATTAACCCCTCAATTTTACCGGGTTTTATGGAATTATTACCAGAAGATCAAAGGGTATTTGATATTATAAAAAATATTATAGAAAAAAATTTTACAGAATACGGATTTGTAAATTTAGATACTTCATTAATTGAGAAAGAAGAAATATTACTCTCAAAAGGTGGCGGAGAAACATCTAAACAAATATATAGAATTGACAAGGAATCCACGCCACAAGCTTTAAGATTTGATTCTACAGTAAGTTTAGCTAGATATATTTCTATGAATTCAAACGAATTAAATTTTCCTTTTAAGAGGTATCAAATTGGAAAAGTCTATAGAGGCGAGAGAAATCAAAAAGGAAGATATAGAGAATTTTATCAATGTGATATAGATATTGTAGGTAGTGAATCCCTTTCTATTGTAAATGACGCTCAATTACCTGCTGTCATTTTTAATATCTTTAAGGAGTTAAATATTTCCGGAATTTTATTTAGAATTAGTAATAGAAAATTGCTTGAGGGATATTTACAACATATTGGGTTAAATAGTTTTGAAAATATACTTAGAGCTATTGATAAGATTGAAAAGATTGGCAGAGAAAAAACAGAACAAGAATTATTAAAATTAAATATTTCTATTGATGATATATCGAAAATTTTTAGTTTTATTGAATCAGATAAATCTAACACATCTATATTAGAAAAACTTGCAAAAGTTGATATAGATAATGAGACATTTTTAACAGGTGTAGATGAATTGAAACAAGTTTATTATTATATGAAAAAATTTGGAGTAAATGAGGAAAATATCAAAATAGATTTAACAATAACTAGGGGGCTAGATTACTATACTGGAACTGTTTTTGAAACTTTTTTAGTAGGTTACGATAATATCGGCTCTGTATGTAGCGGAGGGAGATACGACAACCTAGCTAATAATTTTAGCAAAAGAAATTTTCCTGGTGTTGGACTATCTATTGGCTTAACCAGATTATTTTATCAATTAAATGAAGCGGGATTACTTGAAAAAATAAAAAAAGAAAACAAGAAAAAAATATTGATTTTACCTATGGAACAAGAAAATATAGGATATAGTATAGATGTATTAAAAATACTGAGAAAGAATAATATTAAGTCAGACATTTATTTGGAAAAGGGAAAGGCTAAAAAGAAGTTTTCATATGCAGATAAATTGGGCGTTGATTATACTATAATAATAGGTTCCAAAGAAGAAGAAGAGAAATTGGTTACTTTTAAGGATTTTGAAACTGGGAAACAAGACTTATATAAAATTGAAGAAGTTATTCAAATGATAAATGGGAGAAAATTATGATTATTACATTTCCAGATGGAAACCAAAAAGAATTTGACAAAGATACAACTTTATTAGATATTGCAAAATCTATATCAGAAGGCTTAGCTAGAGCAGTTGTTGGAGCAAAAGTCAACAACGATAAATTAATGGGATTACAAGAAAAATTAAGTGAAGATAGTTCGGTTGATTTTTTCAAGTATGAGTCAGAAGAAGGAAAACATTTATTTTGGCATACAAGCTCACATTTGATGGCTGCTGCTATAAAAAAGTTATACCCTGATACATTATTTGCCATAGGACCAGCTATTGAAAATGGTTTTTACTATGATATTGATAGCGAACACCAATTTACTCCGGAAGATTTAGAGAAAATAGAAGGAGAAATGCTCAAAATCGCTAGAGAAAAACATAATTTGATTAGATCAGAAATTTCTAGGGAAGATGCACTTAAAAAATTTGGTGATAATGGAGATAGATACAAAGTTGAATTAATCAATGATTTAGCAGAAGATTCTGAATTATCACTTTACGAATTGGGAGATTTTATAGATTTGTGTAAAGGTCCTCATTTAGAGAACACAAAGGATATTAAAGCAGTAAAACTTCTTTCTGTGGCAGGTGCTTATTGGAGAGGTGATGTAAACAATAAGATGCTTCAGAGAATTTATGGTATTTCATTTAAGAAACAAGCAGAACTTGATGATTATTTACATATGATTGAAGAAGCTAAGAAACGTGATCACAGAATTTTAGGTAAGGAAATGGACTTATTTATGCTTACAGAAGAAGGTCCAGGATTTCCATTCTTCTTACCAAAGGGTATGGTAATTAAGAATAATATTAAAAAATACTTAAATTCGTTATTAGACAAAGAAGGATATGGTCAAATTGAGACTCCTATGATTTTAAATAAACAGCTATGGTTAACTTCTGGTCATTGGGATCATTACAAAGATAATATGTACTTTACTGAAATTGATGAAGAAGAGTATGCTATTAAACCTATGAATTGTCCAGGATCAAATTCTAGTATTTAAATCAAAACCCCATTCATACAGAGATTTACCAATAAGGTTAGCTGAATTGGGTCTTGTTCATAGACATGAATTATCTGGAGCATTACATGGATTATTTAGAGTTAGAGCATTTACACAAGATGATGGCCATATTTACTGTTTAAGAGATCAAATAAAAGATGAAATAAAAGGAATTATGAGATTGATGGGAGAAATATATTCAAAATTTGGTTTTGAGTATAAAGTCATGATTTCAACAAAGCCTGAAGATTCAATGGGGGCTCAAGAAGATTGGGATGCTGCTGAGAAAGCATTAATTGAGACTGTTGAAGAATTAGGTATTTCATATAAGATAAATGAAGGTGACGGAGCTTTCTATGGACCAAAAATTGATATTCAATTATTAGATTCAATGAAAAGAACATGGCAATGTGGTACTATTCAATTAGATTTCCAAATGCCAGAGAGATTTGATATTTCATATATTAATGAAGAAAATGAAAAATCAAGACCCGTTATGATTCATAGAGCAATTTATGGATCTCTTGAAAGATTTATGGGAATATTAATTGAACATTATGGCGGTAATTTCCCATTATGGTTAAGTCCGGTACAAGCTACAATTATACCTGTAAGTGTGGAACATCATGGAGAATTTACGAGAAAGTTACACGAAAGATGTTTACAACTAGGATTAAGAATTGAGTTAGATGATAGAAATGAATCTATGGGTAAAAAAATTAGAGATTCACAAACCTCTAAGATACCATACCAATTAGTAATTGGTGATAGTGAAATTGAGAAAAATACAGTTTCAGTAAGAAAATATGGGGAAAAGAAATCAAAAGATGTGGATATCGATGAATTTATTAAAAAATTGCTTGAGGACGTAAAACAAAGAAAAAATAATAAATAATAGTTGACAAAATAGAGAGATTAGGATATACTTGCTTAGTACAAGCAGAGATACCTACTCTCACCTTATCGTAAAACGCATAAGGTCAAACTTAATCGAATTTTATTTGATAGTAACGTAGGTACCTGCGTTACTATTTTTTATTTAAACTAATATTATATACTTTAGGAGGTATGTTATTAAAGAACTTCAAATCAATGATCAAATCCGTTTTCCAAAAGTAAGATTAATAGGGGATGATGGAGAACAAGTAGGTATTTTTACTTCTCAAGATGCACAAAAGAGAGCTGATGAGAAAGGTTTAGACCTAGTACTACTTTCACCTAATGCGAAGCCACCGGTTTGTAAAATCATGAACTATGGAAAATATAGATATGAGCAGATGAAAAAACAAAAAGAAGCTAGAAAAAATGCCAAAACTGTTAATGTTAAAGAGATAAGATTATCTCCTTCAATTGAAACACATGATCTTGAAACTAAAGCAGCACATGCTAGAAAATTTATTAACAATGATGACAAAGTTAAGATTAGTATTAGATTTAAAGGTAGAGAAATGGCATATAAAGGACAAGGTGCCGAAGTTTTAGAAGAATTTTTTGATATGGTAAAAGATATTTCAAAAATTGCTTCAAAACCAAAAATGGAAGGTAGAAGTCTTGTTATGTTTATAGAAAAGAAATCTGAATAGGAGGATGACATGGGTAAAATGAAAACACATAGAGGTTCAGCTAAAAGATTTAAGAGAACCGGTACAGGTAAATTAAAGAGATTTAAGGCTTATAAAAGACATATTACAGCTAAAAAATCACCAAAAAGAAAGAGAAATCTAAGACAATCAACCTTAGTAAGTAAAGCGGATATGAGAAGAATTGGAAATATGATTCCTTAGGAGGTAAAAATGGCAAGAGTAAAACGTGCAGTAAATTCTAAAAAAACACACAAAAAATATTTAAGACAAGCTAAGGGATACTTTGGTGGAAAGTCAAGATTATTTAGAACAGCAAAACAAGCTGTAATGAAATCCTTACAATATGCTTATATTGGTAGAAAAAATAGAAAAAGAGAATTTAGACAATTATGGATTGCTAGAATCAATGCAGCTTCAAGAGCTAATGGTTTGAGCTACTCAAAATTCATGGGAGGATTAAAGAAAGCAAATATTGACATCAATAGAAAGATGTTATCTGAAATTGCAATTAACAATCCAAAAGCATTTTCTAATCTAGTAGAAACTGCAAAAAATGCATAATTATATTAATTGAACTGTTATAGAAATATTTTTTATAACAGTTTTTTATTTTCAAAAAGTAAATAGATATGAGTTGGATTTTTTGATATAATGTATTTTATATAAGGAGAAAATATGAAAAAACAAAACTTATTTAACAAAATATTTTCAACAAAAAATCCAGCAAGAATAATTTTAACAATATATCTTATTATTATTTTTATTGGAACAATATTGTTGACTTTACCAATTTCGACAGCATATCGAACTTGGACAGCACCAATAGATGCATTTTTTACCACAGTTTCAGCGGTCTGTGTTACAGGATTAACTACTGTGACAACGGCTGTACATTGGAATTTATTTGGTAAAATAATACTAATTTCATTGATTCAATTAGGTGGACTTGGAGTTATGACTGCTGCATCTATATTGGCATTAGTATTTAATAAAAAAATGACTGTATCAAATAGACTACAGCTTTCAGAAGAAAATAATATGATTTCCTTAAAGGGATTGATGAGATTAATTAAATTTATTATTATTTCTACATTTATAATTGAGGGGATTGGAGCTTTATTGCTAATGACATCTTTTATACCTAAATATGGGGTTTTAAAAGGGATAGGAATGTCTTTTTTTCATGCTATTTCAGCATTTTGTAATGCTGGTTTTGATATTATAGGTGAAACATCCATATCACCATTTGCTTTAGATGTTAGCTTTACGATAGTAATATCAGCATTAATTATAATTGGTGGTATCGGTCATAAAGTAATAAGTGAATTATTAGAAAAAAAATTGAACTATAAAAAATATTCATTACATACAAAAATCGTTCTGCTCGCTACAGGTGCGCTTATACTAGTGCCTACAATATTATTTTTAATATTTGAATGGAATAATCCAGAAACTTTAGGAAATCATAATGTGTTTAATAAAATATTATTAGCATTTTTTGAGTCGGTAACATTAAGGACCGCAGGTTTCTTTACTGTCAATCAAGGCTCATTAATGAATTCATCTATACTACTTACATTACCACTAATGTTTGTAGGTGGATTTCCAGCAGGTACAGCAGGTGGATTTAAGACAACAACTGCAGCAAGTTTATATTTAATTACGAAATCAAATCTGAGAAAAGAAAAAGATATAACTATTTTTAATAGAAGACTTCCAGAAGAAGTCACTAAAAAAACCGTTGCACTTTTCACTATATCTGTAATGTGGATGTTTTTAGCAATATTGTTTTTAGCTATAACCAATCCGGAAGTTGAAATACTGGATATTTTATTTGAAGTCTTTTCAGCTTATGGTACAGTAGGTCTAACTAGAGGAATTACATCAGGTTTGTCAATTTTAGGAAAAATTATAATATCATTGACGATGATTTTTGGGAAAATCGGACCAATATCATTAGTACTTGCATTCATAAAAGTTGATAAACCTAAGATATATAGAGAAAGAGAAGAAGCAATTATCATTGGATAGGAGAATATATGAAACAGTTTGGAGTAATAGGGTTAGGAAGATTTGGGAAATCAGTAACAGAAACACTATATACATTAGGACACGAAGTAATTGTTATTGATTCAGAAGAAGAAAATATAAATGAAATGGCAGATTTTGCATCGCATACGTTAATTGGAGATGCGACACAAAAAGCAGTTTTGGAGGCTGCAGGATTGGCAGAGTTAGATGTTGTAATTGTTGGTATAACAGATTTTGAAAGCTCAATTATGACATGTATTCTATGCCAAGAGTTAGGCGTGAAAAAGATAATAGCAAAAGCTAGAAATGATCAACATGCTGAAATCTTAAAAAAAATAGGTGTTCAGGATGCTATAATTCCTGAAAAGGATTTAGGTAGAAAATTAGCAAATAACTTAGCTACAAAGAATGTTATAGAGTCTATTTCATTATCTGCAAACTATGAAATTGTTGAATTTACAGTTCCACACTCATGGATGGGAGAAACAATAGCGCAATTGGATATCAGAAAAAGATATGGTTTGAGTATATTGGGGATTAATAGAGGTGAAAATGAGTTTATAGGAAACCCAAAGCCTTCTACTGATCTGAAAACTACAGATACGCTTTTAATGCTTGGCTCTACAGAGCAATTGAAGGCTTTACAGGACTTGGAATAGATATTAACAAAAATTATAACGTGAAGATAATCACTGTAAGTATATTAATAATTGCATATAATAGTTTTAAGTAAATTTACATTTACTAGAAGGATATAAAATGGATATAGTAATTAATGGTTCAAGTAACAGCTCCATAAAAGAAATTAAAAAACTATCAAAAAAAAATATCGAAATAAGACTTCATTGTTTATTATTGAAACAAGAAAGATGATTGAAGAAGCTATTAAATCCAATATGAAAATCGAAAAAATTTTTATAAGAGATGGTGAAGAAGAAATTTTTGAAAAAAGTACAAAGATTACTCCAGATCTTTTTAATGAAATATCTTCTTTAGTAACACCAGATGGATATATGGCAATAGTCAAAAAAAATAATGCTTCAACATATGGGGATAGAGTCTTGATTTTAGATAATTTACAAGATCCGGGTAATGTTGGAACACTGATTAAATTGGCAGAAGCCTTTGGATATGATTCTATCATAGCGATAAATTCTTGTGACTTTTACAATGAAAAAGTTTTGAGAGCTAGTATGGGCTCAATTTTTAGGTTAAATTTAGTAGATATGACTTACAAAGATTTATCTACACTTGATGGATATAAATTCTTAATTGCTGATATGTCTGGTATGGACTATAATTTTATAACTTTAGAAGAAAAAATAGCTATTGTCATAGGAAATGAAGGTAATGGTATATCTAAAGATATACGTAAACTAGAACATATTCTGGTAAAGATACCGATGAAAGGAAAAATAGAGTCATTAAATGCCGGTGTAAGTGGATCTATTTTAATGTCTAAATTTAGTTAGGAGTTAGTATGATTTTAGAATTTAAAAATGTTAAAAAAGAATATTCAGATTCTAATTTCAAACTTGAAGATTTAAGTTTTCAATTATCAAAAAATGAAGTTCTTGGCATAATTGGTAAAAATGGAACAGGAAAATCGACAATACTAAAAATGGCAAATAGACTTGTTGAAATTGATAACGGTGATATTATTTATCAAGGTAAATCAATACTTAGTATGAGTGAAAATGAATTAAGAAATTTTAGAAAAGAAGTAGTATATATATTTCAAAATTCAAATCTTTTAGAAAATAAAACTGTATATTATCATTTAAAATTAATATATAAGTTAAATAAAATTAAGGTTGATGAAAAAGAAATAGATGATATTCTTGATTTTATGGAAATAAAAAGATTAAAAAACTCGTATTGTAATCAATTAAGTGGTGGTCAGAAACAAAAAGTTGCTATTGCGATGGCGATACTTCAAAAGCCCAAAATTTTACTTTGTGATGAAATATCATCTGCGCTTGATCAAGATGCTGAAAGAGAGGTATATGAGCTATTACAAAAAATAATAAAGCAATCTGAAGTATCTATAATTATGATATCTCATAATTTAAGTGTATTAAAAAACTTTTGTGATAGGGTTCTTTACATTGAAAAGGGAAATGTATTTGATATAATTAAGCCTAAAAAGACAAAAGTAGAATATGAAGATGATTATTATCAAAATGTTTTGGAGGTGCTAAATGCTTGATTTACTAATTCAAAACAAAGAAGGGATATATAAGGCGTTTATAGAAACGAATATCATGATGATAGTTTCGATTATCCTTTCACTAATAATTTCTATACCCTTAGGAACATTGCTATTTTCATTAAATAGAAAATTTTTAATCAGAAATAAAGTCGTATATGAAGTATTAAGTTTTATGCTAAACACACTTAAATCTGTACCATTTCTACTTTTTATTTTTGTATTGATACCAGTAAATAGATTTATTTTTGGAACATCTTTTGGAGTAATAGCATCAATAATTCCTCTAACACTTGTTACTACAAGTATTTACACGAGATTTGTTGAACAAGCCTATATAAATGTTAGTGATGATATTATCAATCGTGCTATCAGTATGGGTGCTACAAAATTTCAAATAATTTACTACTTTTTGTTTCCTTCGGTTTTTAACGACCTAATACTTTCATTGACCTCTGTTGTAATAAGTACATTATCTTATTCTACAGTAATGGGAGTGATAGGTGCAGGAGGTTTAGGAGATTACGCATTTAGATATGGTTATCAAGAATACAACTATAAGCTAATGTATTTAATAATAATAATTTTTGTGATATATGTATTTGTAATACAATCAATTGGATATTATTTAGCAAGAAAAATAAATAAACATAGGGAGAAAAAATAATGAAAAGATTATTAATTTTAGTATTAGTATTAATGATGGCAATCGTAGGTTGCTCAAATGGAAAAAATAAAGATACAAAAAATGAAACTAAAGCTGAATCAACTAAAGAAACAGCAACAGAAACAAAGAAAGAAGAGAAAACTGAAACTAAAACTGAAGCAAAAAAAGATGATAAAAAAATCCTTGTAGCTTCACATACATCACCAATGACAGATATGTTAGAATTAGTAAAAGATGACTTGAAATCTGAAGGATACGAATTAGAATTAATGAAAGTATCGGATAATGTACAAGCAAATGTTGCAGTAAACAATAAAGAAGCAGATGCTAACTTCTTCCAACATGCACCATTTATGGAACAATTCAACAAAGGTAACAATGCTAAACTAGTAAAAGTTGCTGATGTATATAACGCAAATGTTTCATTATACTCAAAAACAGTTAAAAATTTGAAAGATTTAAAAGAGGGAGCTACAATAGCTATTCCTAACAATCCAACAAATGCAGCAAGAGCTTTACTATTATTAAATAAAGCTGGATTAATTGAACTTGATAAAACAAGCTTTGATGTAACTATGGAAAATATTAAAAATAATCCAAAGAAATTTAAGATTAAGCAATGGGGCTTATTAAATCTAAACGAAGCATATCAAGAATCAGATTTAATTTTTAACTACCCAACATATATAGCTAAATTAGGTTTAAAACCTGAAAAAGATGGATTAGCTTTTGAAGAAGCAAATGATAAGACATTTGCTATTGGATTAGTATCAAGAGAAGAAAACAAAGATTCAGAAAAAATTAAAGCACTAAAGAAAGCATTAAACAGTGAAAAAATAAAAAAATTCATTGAAGAAAAACTAAAAGGACATGCTAAACCAGCATTTTAAAAAGAAAATAGCAGTTATTCTTATAATAAGAATAACTGCTATTTTTTATATTGTATTAATTAAATTAGATTTATCATTTAAATCTATGTTATTATTTGGAACATATTTAGTATATGCTTCATTTAATAAAGGGGAAGAAATTAAATAATTCGAATCAATTGGAGACATTGCAACAGGTATATTATATAATACAGCAATTCTTAGAAGTGCTTTTACATCTGGATTATGAGGCTGTGCAGACATAGGATCCCAAAAGAAGAACATTACATCTATTTCGTTTTGTGTAATTGCAGCACCAATTTGTTGATCTCCACCAAGAGGACCACTATAATATGAATAAATTTCTAAATCAAAGTTTTCTCGAATTATACTAGAAGTTGTCCCAGTACCACATAAATGATGGGTTTTAAGTATATCCAAGTGATTATACATCCACGCAAATAATTCATCTTTTTTATCATCGTGTGCAATTAATGCAATTCTTTTCTTTTTAGGAACATTAACTTTCGTATATAGTTTTTGCATAGATCTTCTCCTTTCACATATAATTATTATATCATAGATAAAAATATAGAGAAATTTTCTTGAACTAATGGTATAATATCGAGTAGAAAAATAAAGGAGTGATAATGAATATTTCGTTTGACAATGATAAATATATTAAAATGCAATCGGAAAAAATTTTAGAGAGAATTAATAAATTTGATAATAAATTGTATCTAGAATTTGGAGGGAAACTATTCGATGACGAGCATGCATCTAGAGTTTTACCTGGTTTTGAGGTAAATTCAAAATTAAAAATGTTATTAGAATTAAAAGATAAAGTAGAAATATTGATTGTAATAAATGCCTTAGATATTCAAAGTCACAAGGTTAGAGGTGATTCTGAAATAGGATATGATAGTGAAACATTAAGATTGATAGATTCTTTTAATAATGTAGGATTAAATGTATCATCAGTAGTTATCAATCAATATGACAATCAACCAAGTGCAAAAAAATTTAAGGAATATCTTGATAAAATGGGAATAAGTACATATTTTTCTTATACAATAGCTGGATATCCAAACAACACACAATACATTGTAAGTGAAGAGGGATTTGGAAAAAATGAATACATAAAAACTACAAAGCCATTAGTTGTTGTTACGGCACCAGGGCCAGGAAGTGGAAAACTTTCAATCTGTATGTCGCAAATGTATCATGAATACAAAAAAGGAATAAAGGCAGGTTATGCTAAATTTGAAACTTTTCCAGTGTGGAATCTACCTTTAAAACATCCAGTAAATATCGCTTATGAAGCAGCTACTGCAGACTTAAATGACGTAAATATGATAAATCCATTTCATCTAGAGGCGTATGGTAAAACTACTATAAATTATAATCGTGATGTAGAAGCATTTCCAATATTAAAATCAATGTTTGAAAGAATTATTGGAAAATGCCCATACAAATCGCCGACTGATATGGGAGTAAATATGGTTGGATATTGCATTATTGATGAAATTGGCGTAGAAGTAGCTAGCAAAAATGAAGTAATTAGAAGATATTACAATGCCATGTGTGACTATAAAATTGGTAAAATAGATCGATTTGTAATCGACAAAATTGAAATGTTGATGAGTCAATTAAATATTTCTCCGGAGGATAGAAAAGTTGTTAAGGCAGCACAGGAAAAATCAGAAAAATGTGATGAGCCTGCATTTGCTATTGAATTAGAAAGTGGAGAAATAATTCAAGGAAGAAGAACAGACCTTTTGAATGCTTCCTCGGCTTGTATCTTAAATATCCTTAAAGTATTAGGAGGAATAAATGATAAAATACCTCTTATTTCACCGCATATACTAGAACCCATCATTAAGTTAAAAATAAATCAATTAAAAGATAATTATTCAAGATTGAATTTAGATGAAGTATTAATAGCCCTAGCTATGTCCGCTACAACAAATCCAGTTTCACATTTGGCTCTTAGTCAAATAGAAAAATTAAATAAATTAGAAGCACATTCAACAGTAATGCTTAGTTCTAATGATAAAGATATATTAAGAAAATTGGGATTAAGATTTACTGCAACACCAAAATTTAGAGATAAAGGACTATATAGGAATTACTAATGAAAAATATAATGGTTATAATAAATCCAAAATCAGGAAAATCTGAAGGCGAAGCACTTAAAGATATCATAAAAGAAGACTTAAAACTTATTTTTGATAAAATTGATATTGAAATCACTAAAGAAGCTGGAGATGGAACAAAACTTGCTAAAAAGGCTTGTGATGAGGGTTATCATTCTGTATGTTCAGTAGGAGGAGATGGTACTTTAGCTGAAGTACTTACAGGTCTTATAGATGCAAAAGAGCCACCTAAATTACTAATATTTCCGGCAGGAACTGGGAATATTATGTCTAAATCTTTGGATATAGAACAGAAAAAGGAAAAAGCACTTAAAAACATTGATTTTGAAAATCCTAAATTTATTGACATCGGTATAGCGAATGGGAAATGTTTCAGTTTTATGTTGAGTATTGGACAATTACCAGAGTCGCTGCATGAAGTTGAAAATGAAGAAAAAGATAAGTTAGGTATGCTTGCGTATGTACGTAGTGCTATAAAGAATTTAGTAAAAAATATTGATTATAATTTAGAAGTAGAAGTTGATGAAAAAATATATAGTGGAACTGTAGACCACTTATTTATTACACTTTCTGAAAAGTATGGTACGATAAAAATACCTAGTATCAAATCAACAAATGATGATGGAAATCTAAATGTTCTTATATTAAAAAATAAGAGTATATTCACTAAAGCAAAGATTGGATATGATATGTTATTTGGGGATAAATTCAATGAGGAAGATATTGAAATTATGCAGGGGAAAAGTGTTAAAATTAAAAATCTAACAGATAATGAAGTTGTTGTAAATCTCTGATGGTGATAAGGGACCTAAATTACCAATAGAAGTTAAAGTTATAAATAACAAGATAAAAGTATATGTACCTTTGAAAAAAGGAAATAAATAAAGTGTTAAATAATTTACTTATTTATAAAATGAAAACAATGTCAAACTATATAAATTAAAAAAAATATAAAAATCCTTGAAATCTTAAAATTTGAGGAGTAAAATTATAAGTGAATATCGAACGAATACAAGTACTTCATAGTCCTTGTATTTTTTACGTAAAATTATTTGATAAAAAGATATTTAGGAAGGGGGAAAATGCAAAAGAGAAGAAAGGTCACATACATATTAATTTTTATTGTTCTAGCCAGTTTTATTGGAAGTATACTTTTAAACAGGGGGACAGTCGAGCATGGTATGACATTGAAAGAAGCCATGAGGGAAGCTGTTCTCCATGAAAAAGAAAAAGTATCTTTTTTTGGAATAATGAATGTTAATCCGGGTGTGATAGCAGCTTATACAGTAACAGCTATAATTGCATTTTTTGCACTTTTAGTTAGAGTCTTTGCAATACCTAAATTTAAGAAAGTGCCTGGTAAGTTTCAATTACTTATTGAACAATCGGTTATGTTATTTGATAATTTAGCAAAATCAAATAGTCCACATAGAAACAGACTATTGGGATCATACATATTCGCAGCTGGTATATATATTTTTATTGGTACATTGTTTGAACTTGTCGGAATACAAGTTGTTGCAATAACAGGTTCTCCAGTTACATTACCAGCACCATTGTCAGATATAAATGCAGCTATAGCAATGGGTGGATTGTCCTATTTATTTATAATGATTGGTGGGCTTACATCTAATGGGGTGAAAGGTATATTTATGACATTAAAAGATTTTTCATTACCTATTTCCATGAGTTTTAGGCTTTTTGGAGCTTTGGTAAGTGGGCTTTTAGTTATGGATTTAGTATATCACTCAATTGCACTTAGCTATGGATTACCAGTTGTAGTAGCGGTATTATTTTCATGTTTACATGCAGTAATACAAGCATATGTTCTAACACTGTTAACTTCTATATATTATGGTGAAGTTACAGAAGTTCATCATAAAGTAAAAAAATAAAATATAAAAACGCAAATACAAAATAAGAAATATTAAGGAGTATATATGAAAAAATTATTTAGAATATCAGCATTTATGCTAGCAATTTTATTATTTTCAGGATCAGCATTTTTGGGAAATTCTGCAAAAGCAGCTAACGATCATGATACAAAAACTACAGTTGTAGAAAAAACAGCCGATAACTCAACAAGTGCAAAAGCTATGGCGTCAGCATTAGCAATTGGTCTTGCTGGTGTTGGTGGTACTATTGGTATGGGACTTGCAATATCAAAAGCTTCAGATGCGATCTCAAGACAACCAGAAGCAGAAGGTAAAATTAGATCTGCATTAATGATAGGTTTAGTATTTATAGAAACAGTTGTAATTTATGCATTAATTGTAGCTATTTTAGTTATATTTGTATTATAAAAAAGAAGGAGGAAAAGTATGCTTGGAATAGACTGGCAACAAATACTTTTACATCTTTTTAATTTTGCTTTATTAGCTTTAATAGTTAATATACTTTTATACTTACCGGTAAAATCTTTCATAGAAAAAAGACAACAATATTATAAAGATTTAGATGATCAAACTAAAAATAATTTGGTAGCCTCAGAAGAGTCTGTTAAACTTCATGATCAAAAATTAAGAGAAATTCATGAAGAAATTAAACAAATAAAATTAGATGCCTTGAAAGAGGCTAAGAAAATTTCCGATAAAGAAATAAGACTTGCAAAAGAAGAAGGTAAGAAAATCATTCAAGATTCTAAAATTGAGTCACAAAGAGAAAGAGAAAAGCTTATTAGAAAAACAAAGCTTGAGCTTAAACAAGTTGTTATTGAAACAGCTACTAAACTCGCTTTGTTTAATGGTGATGTCTATGATGATTTTATAGAATATGCAAAAGAGGATGAAGATGAGTGATTTATTAGTTAAATTAAAAAGTGGTGAAAAACCAACAAGAAAACAAATGAAACAGCTTGAGGATTTTCTTCATAAAAAATATGATATTGATGATTTAGCATGGGTTGAAATAGACTATGAAAATAATAATTATTTTGATGAAATGGAGCTTATAGTAGGTTCAGAAGTATACAATTGGTCAACTGTTGCAAAAGCTACACAATTAGTTGAAAAATTAGAAGATATCGAAGTAGATATAGATGATTCTATAGACCTATTAAAGAGCAGTTTAGAAAATTGGAAGCCGGAAGTAAAGGCTCAAGAATTAGGTTATATTGACGAAGTGGGTGACGGAATAGCCATAATAAAAGGATTAAACAAAGTTACTTATGGAGAGATAGTAGTATTTGAAAGTGGAGAAAAAGGTCTTGTATTAGATATACAACCTGATTCAGTCGGGTGTATTTTATTTGGTAAAGATAGTGAATTACTAGAAGGAGATCAAGTAAGACGTACAATGAAAACAGCCGGTATAGGAGTTACAGATAAATTATTAGGTAGAACAATAGATTCACTTGGTCAAGCAATTGATGGATTTGGTGATATTTCTGCCGATGAATACTTTCCTATAGAAAGACCAGCTCCTGAAATATTAGAAAGAAAGTCCGTTTCAAGACCTATGGAAACAGGACTTTTAGCTATTGATTCAATGTTTCCAATTGGGAAAGGTCAGCGAGAATTGATTATTGGTGATAGACAAACTGGTAAAACAGCGATAGCTATTGATACAATATTAAATCAAAAAGGAAAAGATACAATTTGCATATATGTTGCAATTGGACAAAAAGCTAGCTCGGTAGTTCATATTAGTCAGCAGTTAAAGAAATTTGGTGCGGATGAATACTCTATAATAGTTGCTGCTACTGCAAGTCAACCTGCTTCCATGCAATACATTGCACCATACTCTGCAACTGCAATTGCTGAATATTTTATGCAAAAGGGCAGAGATGTTCTAATTGTTTATGATGATTTGTCAAAACATGCAATAGCATATAGAACAATTTCACTGTTATTAGGTAAATCTCCAGGTCGTGAAGCTTATCCAGGTGATGTATTCTACTTACATTCAAGATTATTAGAAAGATCGGCACAACTATCAGATGAAAATGGTGGAGGTAGCATTACAGCTTTACCAATAGTTGAAACACAAGCAGGAGATGTATCTGCATATATTCCTACTAATATTATCTCTATTACAGATGGTCAAATATTTTTAGAAAGTGAATTATTCTTTGCTGGACAAAGACCAGCGGTAAATGTTGGATTATCAGTATCTCGTGTTGGTGGAGCAGCCCAAACTAAAGCGATAAAAAAATCAGCATCCACATTGAGATTAGAATTAGCACAATATAGAGAAATGGAAATATTTACACAATTTTCAAGCGATTTAGATGAAACCACAAAAAATCAATTAAAATTTGGTAAAGGATTGATGCAATTATTGAAGCAACATCAATATTCACCAATGTCGCAAGCAGAGCAAGTTATAACACTAGTTGTTGCTCTTGAAAGACTTTTAATTAAGATTGATCCCAAAAATATAAAAGAAGTAATGAATAATATTTATTCTCATATACGCAATAATCATGAGTCAATAATTAGACAAATAACTCTTGAAGAAAATCTGACAGATGAATTGAAGGAAGAAATAATTTCAATTTCAAGAGATTTCCTAAAGGGAAGGTAATCATATGAAAAGTGCAAAAGAGATTAAATCAAGAATAAAAAGTATAAGAGATACAAGAAAAATAACAAATGCTATGTATTTAATTTCTTCTACCAAGATAAAAAAGGCTAAAAAAGCACTAGAAGATACTAGACCATATTTTTATGCATTGAGAAGAGAAATAAAAAGAATTTTTAGAACAATACAAGATATTGAAAGTGCTTTTTTATATCCAGTGAATAGAAATGAATTTATTGAAGGTTCCTATGGATATTTAATTATAACTGCCGACAAAGGTTTAGCTGGAGCTTATAATTCAAATGTAATTCATTTAGCTATGGAAGAATTTAATAAATCAGAACTACACAAGCTATATGTAGTAGGGGAATATGGTAGACATTATTTTACAAGACATGGTATAGAGATTGAGCAGGATTTTACTTATAGTGCACAACAACCCACCATGGAAGAAGCAAGTTATATTGCAAAAGAATTGTTGGATGAATATTTAGAAGGTAATATTAAGAAAATATTTATAGTATATACAGATTTTCAAGATGCAGGTATAAAAGAGGCTAAAATAACTAGACTTTTACCATTTCATCGTGATTATCTACCTAATCAGCTCGAGCAAAAAGAAGAAGAAAGTTTCAAGCATAATATTGAATTTGCCACAGATGTAAAAAAAATCTTAGAAGATCTTGCAATTAATTATGTTATCGGATTTATATATGGTGCTTTAGTAGATAGTTACTGTAGTGAACTTGATTTTAGGATGAATGCTATGCAATCGGCAAATCAAAATGCAGATAATATTTTAGACAATCTAACATTACAATATAATAGAGTTAGACAAGCTACAATAACACAAGAAATTACAGAAGTAAGTGCTGGAGCAAAAGGAATGAGAGAAAAAAGAAAGAGAAAGAAGGCTAACAATGAAGCAGATAGGTAAAATAATAGCTATTTCTGGTCCAGTTGTAGACGTGGATTTTGGTGAATATCAAACAATACCTAGAATAAAAGAAGCCTTAACCGTTAAGCTAAATGATGATATAAAAGTTATGGAAGTTGCACAATTATTAGGAGATAATATTGTAAGATGTATTATGTTATCGGGTAGTGAGGGACTTCATAAAGAAATGAGGGTAGAAAGAGATGGTTTCGGCATTAGAGTTCCAGTAGGTTCTCCTACTTTAGGGAGAATGTTTAATGTTTTAGGACAACCAATTGATAAAAAAGAAGATGTTGATCCCGACACTAAGAAATGGGTAATTCACAGAGATGCACCTAAATTTGAAAGATCAAAGTCCTGCGATAGAAATACTTGAAACAGGTATTAAAGTGATAGACTTATTAGAGCCCTATCCAAAAGGCGGTAAAATCGGATTATTTGGTGGAGCTGGTGTAGGTAAAACAGTTTTAATACAAGAGTTAATAAACAATGTTGCTCTTGAACATGGTGGATATTCAATTTTTACTGGAGTAGGTGAAAGATCGAGAGAAGGTAATGACTTATGGCAAGAAATGAACGAGTCAGGAGTTATAGAAAAAACTGCTTTAGTATTTGGACAAATGAATGAATCTCCAGGTGTTAGAATGAGAGTTGCTCTAACAGGTTTAACGATGGCTGAATATTTTAGAGATGTAGAAAACAAAGATGTTCTTTTATTTATAGATAATATTTTTAGGTTTGTTCAAGCAGGATCAGAGGTTTCAACATTATTAGGACGTATGCCTTCAGCGGTAGGTTATCAACCAACATTAGCTGAAGAAATGGGGCAATTACAAGAAAGAATAACATCAACAAAGAATGGTTCTGTAACATCAGTTCAAGCGGTTTACGTTCCAGCTGATGACTTGACGGATCCTGCCCCAGCAACTACATTTTCTCACCTTGATGCGACAACAGTATTATCAAGAAAAGTTGCGGAACAAGGACTATACCCATCAGTTGATCCACTAGATTCAACGTCAAGAATCTTAGAGCCTGAAATTGTAGGTAAAGAACATTATGAAACAGCTAGACGTGTTCAAGAAGCTCTACAAAAATACAACGAACTTCAAGATATAATTGCAATTTTAGGTATGGATGAACTAAGTGAAGAAGATAGAGCGATTGTTTATAGAGCCAGAAGAATTCAAAGATTTTTATCACAGCCCATGCATGTTGCAAAGAAGTTTACAGGTATGGATGGAAAATACGTTAAATTAAAGGATACAATTAGAGGATTTAAAATGATACTCGATGGTGAAATGGATCAATATCCTGAAGCGGCATTTTTTAACGTGGGCTCGATAGAAGAAGTAATAGAAAAGGCTAAAAAACTAGAGGAAGTTAAATAATGAAATCTTTTAATTTAAGGATATATGCAGCAGAGCACATATATTTTAACGGAAAATGCGAGCATATTCAAATTCCAACAGTAGATGGGCAGTATGGTATACTTGCAAATCATAGTAATGTAATAGCTGAAGTAGAGCCAGGAGTTTTAACATTTACACCTGCAGGTAAAAAATCACAAAAAGCAGTTGTAACAAGGGGAATGATTAAAGTAGAAGATAATGATGTTTTAATTTTAGTTCATAGATGTGAAGATCCAGAATTTGTAGATGTTAATGCTGTTAAAAGAGCAGAAGCTGAATTAAAAAGGAAGATTAAAGAAAAAAGAAGTAAAAAAGAATATCATATGGCACAAGCAAACCTTTCAAGAGCATTTAATAAACTAAAAACACATAAAACTGATCTAAAGTTTTAATTTTGATAAAATTTAAAAGCTTAGAAAAAATAGAAGAATATAAATTACAAATGAGTGTTTTAAGAATGTGTATTCTATATTACGGTATTAATACAGCCCTTATAAACAGAGACATTTTATAGTTGTCTCTGTTTTTTTTATTTAAGAATTACAATTCTTGTTGTTTAGACATTTGATTTATAGTAATATACTTAATTTTAATTTAAATGTATTAGTAAATACAAGATATTTATTAAATTGTTTTTATATAAAATATTAAGCGGTTGATTACTTTACTAATAAATTTATTAAAAAAAATTAATAAACTAGTGTATTAATGATTAGTATTATAAAAAATTAAATTTTTATGGTCGTTTATACCAAATTAATAATATAAGAAATTGATTTAAAATGAAAATAACGTTATCATATAAATATATGGTTATTATAGTTGAAATCTTAAATAAAAAGGAGGAGAAGAAACAACTATGAAAAAGATATTAAGTTTAATAGTATTACTATTTGGTATATTCTTGCTAAATGGTGCTAAAACAGAGGCAAATAAGCAATATAAGATTTATCCTGTTCCTAAATCTATTGACTATTTAGATGGAGAGACAGTTATAAATGAAAAAGTAAACATTATATATTCTAATGAAGTTAAGAAAGAAACTATATCTAAAATTAGAGAAATGTTTTCAGGAAAACAGATAGTTGAAAATGAAACTGTTTCAGCAGAAATGACAAATGTATATCTTAGTATAAAAGATAACAATGAATCTGTTAATAAAATGATTGCAGAGAAAAAAATTGTTTATCCAGAAAAAGGATATGATCATTATATTCTTATAATCGATAAGGGGAATATTTATATTAACTCGAAAAAAGAAAGCGATTTATTTTATGGTGTCTTATCATTACAAGAAATTTTAAATCAAAGCAAAAATAACATTAGAAATCTACAAATAAACGACTATGCTGATGTTCAATATAGAGGCTTTATAGAAGGTTATTATGGTATACCATGGAGTCATGAAAATAGAAAATCACTTATGGAATTTGCAGGTCAATTTAAGGCTAACACATATATTTTTGCACCAAAAGATGATCCATATCACTCAAGTAATTGGAGAAACAAATATCCAGAAGAAGAACTAAAGAAAATAAAAGAATTAGTTGAAACAGGTAAAAGAACTAATAATAAATTTGTTTGGACGATACATCCATTTATGTCAAGTAGAAAATTTAATTTTAACAACTACGATAACGATCTACAAGAATTAAAAAATAAGTTTAATCAGTTGTATGAAAATGGAGTAAGGCAGTTTGGTATTCTTGCTGATGATGTTGGTAGTTTAGATAGAAATCTTCTGTTAAAACTCTTAAACGATATGAGTGATTGGGTTAAAGAAAAAGGAGATGTAGAAGACTTATTATTCTGTCCTGCAGGGTATAATCACTCATGGCAAGGAAATTATCAAGAACTTAAAGTGTTAAACAAAGCTCCGTCTAATGTACAAATTTTTTGGACTGGTAACACAGTAGTTAATAAAGTATCACAAGATACAATTAATAAATTTATGAATGGTTCTACAACTGAAGGAAATCCTGGAAGAAGTCCTTTCTTTTGGTTGAATTGGCCTGTAAATGACTATCATCAACAAAGATTATTGATGGGACCTGGATATATGCTAGACAAAGGAATTAAAAATCTAGGCGGTTTAGTAACAAATCCGATGCAACAAGCACAAGCAAGTAAAGTAGCGATATTTTCTGTCGT
This sequence comes from Helcococcus sp. SA-HE-C1, assembly GCF_985670335.1. Lineage (NCBI taxonomy): Bacteria > Bacillati > Bacillota > Tissierellia > Tissierellales > Peptoniphilaceae > Helcococcus > Helcococcus sp. SA-HE-C1. The sequence goes on along the minus strand of NZ_OZ484652.1, from coordinate 933,363 downwards.
GAACTATGCTTGGAATGTAGATGATTACAATGCTGACAAAGTTTGGGAAGATTCATTTGAATATGTATCTCCAAATGCTTCAGCGGAATTAAGAAACATTTCTCGTCATTTACAAGATATGAGTCCGAGTGGGCATGGATATGTTCTACCAGAGTCTCAAAATATTAAAGAATTAGTAGATGAATTAAAATCTTCATTAGAAAATGATAATACTTCAGAAATTAATGTTAAATCAGAAAAATTAGTAAAAGAATTTGATGAAATTCTAGATTCAATAAAATCATTTAGAAATAAAAATGATAACGAAGGACTTTTAGAAGAAATGAAACCTTGGTTAGATTCTTTTGAAGAATTATTACAAGCAGGTAAATTACTTATTAAAGGAATCACTTCAGAATCTGTTTCTGAAAAATGGGACTCATATGCATTAGCTAATGAACTATTAGAAAAATCTAAAAAACATAAAGCACCTCACGTTACAAACAAGCTTATATTAGCAGAACCAGCTGGAAAAATATTAAATCCATTAATTTCTAAAACATTAAAAGAAAAATTAGGCTCACAAATTAAAACTGATGAAAATGAAAATGATCAACAAGAGAAATTGATAAAAAATGGATTTTATTCAAGTGAACTTTCAAGAACATATAATCCAAATAATGGAGATATGACAAAACTTACTGACGGAAATAATAGCACAGCTGTAACAATCTATAGTAAAAAAGGAAATCATTTAGATGTTGATTCATTTGTTGGTGTTGAATTAAACTCACCACAACTAATTGGAAATATAACAATAAAACAAGGTCGTGATGGAGCTGTTAGAGATACGTTTGGAAGATTGGTTGTTGAATATTCTATGGATGGTAAAAATTACACAGCTATTAAAAAGGTTAGAAAAGGTGAAGATGTAAACATTACTATTGAAGACAATATTACGGCAAAATATATTAGATTTAGAAATCTTGAAAATGTTCCAGTGTGGGCAAGTATTAGAGAATTTAGTGTAACAAAGAAAAATATATCTAAAATATTTACAAATATTGAAGAGTTGAAGGATGAATTGGTAAAACTTTCAGGTGGATCATTTACATTAGAAAATATCTCACATAAAGTTAAAAAAGGAGAATATTTAGGTGTAGACTTAGGAAAAATTAGAACTATAAAAAATATTGAAAATACTTCAAATTTGAAAGTTCAATATTCTAAGAATAATGTTAATTTCAAAGATAAATTAGAAAATGATATGGCTACAAGATATATAAGATTAATAAATAGTAACGAAGAGGATGTAAATTTTGATGGTAAATTAAAAATTGAAACAAAAGAATTTATGCCAACAAAATTAGTAGATACAAACTTCGCAAAATTTGAGAATGAGTTATCAGCTTTCGATCAAAATTATGGGTCTCAGGCATGGTTTAAAAATTCTCAAACTAAAGGTAAATATGCAATCTATGACATAGGCTCAACTATTTCTCTTAAAAATATTTCAATGATAGTAAATGATAGTGAACGTGATTTTATTAGGTTTGGTAAAATCAGTGTAAGTGAAGATGGTAAAGAATTTGAAGATGTAATGACAATAGAGACAGATGATTCAGATAATATTGTATCAGCATTTCCAAATAGGGATGTATCTATAAACTATAAAAAAGCCTCTTTTGAACCTAAAAAAGTAAGATTTATTAAATTTGAGTTAACTAAAGATAAGCCAGGGGATGATAGATGGATAAGATTTAATGAAATCGTCTTAAATGACGGTGAATATATCCCAAGTATAGATAAATCTCATATAAAAATAAACACTTTAGAGGAAAAAAATAATAATAAAACATTTATTGATGACCGAAATATTTTAACATCATACAAAGCGAGAAATAAAGGTGAATTGATTTACTATATAGATAAACCAACAGACTTTAAATCAATTAAAATTTTAACTTCTGGTAAAGAAAATATGAAACTAGCATTATTAAATGAAAAAGAAGATTGGATTGATCATGGAGATTTAAAGGAAACATACGCACGCATAAATGTTAGAGATTATAAGAATGTTTTAGCAGTTAAGTTAACATGGGAAGGTGAATCAAGGAATATACATGAAATTTCTTTAAGTAATGAAATTGTTGAAAATTCAACACGAGCAAATAAAACAGAGTTAGAAGAATTAATAGAACAAATACTTTCTATCTTAGAAGATGTGAAAAAAATTTCAACTCAAAAATCATTTAATAATTTAGAAGAAAAATTAAACTCTGCAAAAGCAATAATAGAAAAAGAAGATGCAACACAAGAAAAAGTTAATAAGGCTATAACAGAATTGCAAGCGGCATACAATTCTTTAGAAGAAAAACCAAAAGAAACAGAAACAGAAAAGGAAACACCAAAAGAAACAGAAACAGAGAAGGAAACTTCAAAAGAAACAGAAACAGAAAAGGAAACTTCAAAAGAAATAGAAAAAGAAAAGGAAACTTCAAAAGAAATAGAAAGAGAGGAGGAAACACCAAAAGAAACAGAAACAGAGAAGGAAACACATGAAGAAACAGAAATAGAAGTAAAACCAGGTGATTCACAAAAACCAAATCCTGAAACTGGAGATAGTGGAATTGGAATTGCAATAGCAATATTTGTTGTTGCTAGTGTAGGTGCAGGTTTACTGATGTTTAAGAATAGAAGAAAATAGTAATATAAACATAATTTTTGAAAAATTTTGTGAACATAAATCTCCTGATTAGAAAAAGAACTAACTTATAAAATTAGGTCTAAAACTAATCAGGAGTAATTTTTATCTTATTTTAGTATAGTTATTCTATATTATCTATTAAAATAACTTCATTTACTTGTTTTTTATAGTATTTAAATTTAATATTTTTACCTTTTTCTAAAAATGGTAATTTATCTGATAAATTTATATTTGTAACATAAATGGTATTCTCGCCATTAAGAGTGAAGTAATAATGAGTGTTTCCATTTATTACCACTGATTTAAAATCACTGACCACTCCTTGTTTATCAAAAGTTTCATAATTATTATCAGAATCTTCTTTTGAAGACACATTGCTTCCTATAAATTTTGACATTGCAATTTCCACAGAACTACCAATTGCGACTTTTTGATAATTTTTTGCATCAATAAATGCATACAGTTTAATTAATCCAGCGTTATCTTTTAGGGATAAGAAATAAGTTGGTTGTCCTTTTATATTTAGTAATAATGGAAATGTTGCCTTATATTGCTTTTCTTGAACGGCACCTTCGGCGGATTTCATTGCTGAAAACTCTTCTGCTGAAGAAACAGGATAAAATTTTGTTTCTTTTGTTCTTAGATTAGATAATAAAAATCCAACATTAGATTCATCAGCTGCTACAGATGTGTATCCAGTATATAAGTATAAATCATCTTTAAGTGCAAGATAATTATAACCTTTAGTTGTGTTTAATACATTTTTTTGTGCGAAAATTGAATTAAAAAAACCACCCTTATATTTTCCATTCCAATTTAGTTGTTTAATAATTTCATCTGAATTATAAATCCTATCTATCCAACTAGGAATTTCGTTTAATGAATATTTTTTATGTTCACCAGTAGATGCATTTATAATAATTGCTCCATTTATATCCATAGCTGAGAAAAATGAAATTTTTGGTTTATAGGTTGGTATAATCCAATATGGTTTAGAATCATCATCAACTTCAAAGTTTATATCATTAAATATTTCACTTGGATATTTTAGTCTAGCGTATCTTTTTATATCTCTAAAAAAATAATCCTCTTTTGAAAATTTTATTTTATCCTTAAGTTTTACAAGTTCAGAATCACCATTAACTATATCGATTTTTATAAATCCAGGAAGACCTTCACCACTATTAAAAATATACTTTAAGAATCCGTTGTACTTTAAGGGGGTTACTCGAACAGGTTTATTTCTATAGTTAATTTGAGTATAGGTATCTTCATCAATGTTAAATTGTGATACTAAATCTAAAAGTTCACCCATTTTTCTTGCACCAACATTTATACTTGAGTCTCTGTCTAGTGTAGGTATTTTAGAAATAGGTAATTCATCAATATCTTCTGCAAAATTTCCATCTTTAATATTGATAATATCAGCATAAGATTTCGATCTAAAAATTGTTAATCCTGTTATAACTAGTATTACACAAGCTAAAATCATTAGTCTATATGCCCATCTAAATATTAAAAAAATCTTATTTTTACTATCACCTAATTCACCAAGTAAGGCTAAAATAACACCAATATAAAACCATGTATGTATCGAGTGAATATTAAGTGGTGGAAGTAAAAAATAGTAATAAACTATTGCAAATATAAATGCTGTTATGATAGCAAATTTATTATTTCTTAAACTATTAAAATTAAAATCTACACTCGTTTTAGTACTCTTATTATTGAATGAAGATTTTGTATCGGTATTAAAAAAACCGTTATTATTTCTATTATCGTTCATTTTATCCTCCTGTATCATTGTAAATATTATATCATATATACTTAATTATTATCAAAATATCAAAAATATTATAACATTATATTTATAATGTTATAATATTTTAATAACTGGGTAACTATAAAATACGGAGGAAATTATGGAAATTATTTTAGCAGTAATTGTAGTAGCATTAATTTTTGGTGGTCTAAGATTTATTGTTGGATTTGCAAAAATTATAGGTAAATTAGTTTGGAATGGAGTTGTAGGTCTAGTTTTGCTTTTTCTATTTAACTTGATAGGCGGAGCGATAGGATTAAGTATTGAACCAACATTCATTAACGCATTAATTGCAGGTGTGTTTGGAATTCCAGGAATAATAGTACTACTTTTAATGTAATATATTTATAATAAAAAGGAGAAAATATGGAAATATTAAGAAAAGATAATTTATTTTACGTAGGTGATGAAAGTAGCCCTGATGCATATTTAAGATTTTCATTTAGAGATGAAAAAACAGTTTCTGTAGACTCTACATTTGTAGATCCAAAATTAAGAGGGCAGGGAGTAGCCAAAAAATTAACTGAAAAAGTAGCAGAATTAGCAAGAGAAGAAGGATACAAAGTTATGCCTGTTTGCTCATATGCAGTTAAGTTTTTTTCAGATGAAGAATATAAAGATTTGATAAAAGAATAGCATTAAATTTATTTTTAATTTCTTATGAAAGCAATAATATATTGGATTTTATAAATTGATAAGGTTTACAATTATCTAGAAAATTTTTAATCAATGTGATATAATCAATCTAATAGAATTTACTATTTAGGAGGTTGTATGTATGAATTGGTTGTAAAGGTAAAGAATGAGATAGGTTTACACGCGAGACCGGCGTCACTATTTATTCAAGAGGCAATAAAATACTCGTCAATAATTGAAGTTGAAAAGAATGGTAAAGTTTATAATGGTAAATCTATAATGAGTATATTAAGCATGAGTGCATTAAAAGATGAAGAAATTATCATCAAAGCAGATGGTGAAGATGAAGAGAAAGCGGTAAAATCTCTCGTTAACCTAGTTAATAATTTATAAAATAAAAACTGTGCTGATTTGAAATACTTCAAAAATCTGGTATTTAAAACCAAATTTTTGAAGTTAAGTCAAATAAATCGGTACAGTTTTTTATTCTAATAGCTCAAATTTATAGCCTTGAGATTTAGTTTTCTTGATATACTCATCTAAAATTTTTGAATTGGTTTCGGATATAGCGTGAAGTAATACAATAGAACCATCTCTATTAAATTTTAATGCTTTTTGTAGGGCTTTATCAGCATCAGGTTGATTGTCCACTTCATAATCTCTATATGCATAGTGCCAAAATACAGTTTTATATCCTAGCTCTGATGCGATTTTTAGACTCGTTTCACTATATGATCCAGCAGGTGGACGCATCAGTTTTGAAGTAGGATTGTGTCCTATTACTTTCTTAAAATCTCTTTCCCATCCAAGTATATCTTCTTTTATTTTTTCATTAGAAATTTTACCTTGATGTAGATGTTTATCTGTATGGTTAGAAACATTATGCCCTTCTGAAAGCATTCTTTTTACTGTTGAAGCATTATTTTTAATATATGACGATGTTACAAAAAAAGTAGATTTAACATTATTATTCTTTAATGTATCTAATATTTTTGGAGTTAAATTTTTATATTCATATCCATTGTCAAATGTGAGATAAATAGTATTCTTTGTACCTAAATTATATATTCCATTATATTTTTTTAATAATTCTAAATTTGCTGGATAACCCCAGCTCCATGAGTAAGCTTTTGTAGATAAATTATTAGTTTTAGAGTTGTTATTCCTTTTTGTTTTATCAGAACTAGATGAAGACTTATTATTTATTTTAGCCTTTGTTTCTTTAATAGTTTCCTTTGGAGTTTCTTTAACTGTTTCACTAATGGTTTCTTTAGTTGTTTCAATTTTTGTTTCTTTAATAGTTTCTTTAGTTGTTTCTTTAGTTGTTTCAACATTCAATTCATTTGAACTTTCGGAAATTGATTCTTTAACACTTTCATCTATTTGCTTATTTTCATTTTTAGAAAATAAAGAACATGCTGATAAAAATAAGGTACATGAGACAATTAAAGAGTAATATTTTAATTTATTTTGCATAAACACCTCAAATTTTTAGTATTATTTGATATATTTTTTTATTTCACTGTAAACTTCGTCTATATCATTAGAAGTTTTTAATTTTTCAACTAAACCATTTTGTTGTGCAACTTTAGCGATTACAGCTAAAATTCTTAAATGGTTATTTCCTTTGCCAGCAGATGCGACAAGGATGTTTGCTATATTTCCGTGCCCAAAATCAATTCCATTTTTAAATTGTAAGAAACAGATACCTGATTGAATGATTAATTGTTCGGATTCTCTATCCCCATGAGGGATAGCAATACCATAATCCATGTAGGTCGTTGCAAGTTTTTCTCTTAACAACATTGATTCAACGTAACCTTCAGAAACATATCCAGCTTCAATTAATTTATTTCCAGCAAGTTTAATTGCCTCTTCTTTACTGGTGGAATCTAAATTTAAAAAAATATTTTCTTTTTCTATTAAAATTTTTGACATATTTCCTCCATTTTGTGTTTATTTTGTATTATATCATTAAATAAAGTAGAATAAAAATATAAGCTTTAATTATATTAAAGTATGAGAATAGAGGTGAAAAATGAATATAAAAAAAGAGTTGTGTGTAGATAGTTATAAAGGAGCAATGCTTGCAGAAAAATATAGATTTGATTCCGTTGAGTTAAACTCATCACTTTATGTAGGTGGGTTAACTCCCAGAATTGGATTAGTAAAAAAAGTTGTACAAAATCTTGATATTGAAATTGTTTGTATGTTAAGAAATAGAGAAGCTGGATTTATGTACACAAATGAAGAATTTGAAGATCTATTAGATGAATTGGATATTTTATTAAATGAAGATATAGATGCCATAGCCTTTGGAGTACTTACTAAAAATTATGAAATAGATGTTGAAAAGACCAAAATTATAATAGAAAAAATCCATAATAAAAATAAAATTGCTGTATTTCATAGAGCCTTCGATAATGTTTATGATTATAAAAGTGCGATTAAGCTCTTAATAGAATTAAAATGTGATAGAGTACTTACTAGTGGTCAAGCAGTTTCTGCAATTGAAGGAATAGATACAATTATAGACATTTTAAGCATTGCTAACGACAAAATTGAAATTGTTGCAGGTGCCGGTATAAATAGTATAAATGTCGAAGATTTTGTGAAAAAAACTGGAGTAAGATATATCCATACTTCTTGTAAAGGATACGAAGAAGATAATACAACTTTCTTGAATGTATCCTATAGAATTTTTAATAATAATAGATATCAAATTACAGATGAGGAAGAAGTAAAAAAATTTACGAAGAAAATTTAATGTTTATTATAAAAAATATAAAAATGTCAAGAAACAGCAAATGCTATCTCTTGACATTTTAATTTATTATTTTTTTACTTCAAAAATTAAATCTTTACCTGAAGCAACCAATCCATTTTGTTTTTTATTTATAGATTTGATATCATCCATATTTGTTACAACTATAGCTGTATCAGTTTGGTACCCTTTTTCTCTTATTAAATCTAGATCAACCTTAACTAGTAAATCTCCAGCTTTGACTTTATCACCTTCTTCTACATATACTTCGAAACCTTCACCTTTTAATTCAACAGTGTTAATTCCTATATGCATTAATAGTTCAACACCTTTAGATTCAATCCCTAGAGCATGCTTTGTATGGAAAACTTGAATAATTTTTCCATCTACCGGTGCAACAACATTTCCGTTAGTTGGTCTTATAGCAACTCCATCACCTAGATATTTTTCTGCAAAAGTAACGTCATCTACTTCTGTAATATCAATTAATTCACCTGACATTGGTGCTAAATATTCTACTTTTGTACTAAATAATCCCATTATATCCTCCAATAATTTTTTTAGATTTCAAATAAACCATAATTAGTTTATACTGATAAACTCTATATACCCATTCTATCATATTTTACAAAAATTTCATTTTTTTTTGTGCTTTATAAGAAAACGTAAACTTTTTTTTTGAATATACATATTTTGTGATATAATCAATGTGATAGTAAAATATCAAAAAAATTAATAGGAGGGTAAATATGAAATATTTACAAAAATTAGGTAGATTTTTCATGCAAGTAGTTGCGGTTATGCCTTTAGCAGCTATTTTATTGGGGATTGGTTATTATATTGATCCAGATGCATGGGGTGGAGATAGCCAAATTGCAGGATTTTTAATAAAAGCTGGTGACGCTGTATTAGGTAATTTAGGTATTATATTTGCTGTAGGTGTAGCTTTTGGATTAACAAAAGACAATCACGGTGCAGCAGCTGTAGCTGGTTTAGTTTCATTCTTAACTATAATAACATTATTAAATCCAGAATCAGTAGCTAATTTAAAACATATTAAATTAGATGCATGGAAAGAAGCAAATGCATTTGAGGTAACTGCATTTAAGGCTGTGGGAAATGGTAATGTGTTTATCGGTATATTAGCTGGTATTATAGGATCACAAGCGTATGATAAGTTTCATGCAGTTAAATTACCTGATTTCTTAGCATTTTTCTCAGGTAGAAGATTAGTTCCAATTATGGCATCATTGATTTCATTGATAGCAGCATTAATATTATTGTTCGTATGGCCAGTAATTTATGTTGTATTAGTAAATACTGGACAATCATTATTAAAAATGGGTCCAATAGGTGCAGGTATATACGGTTTCTTTAATAGACTTTTAATACCAACAGGTTTACATCATGCGTTAAATCAAGTATTCTGGTTTGACTTAGTGGGTATAGCAGATATTAATAACTTCTTGAAAAATATACAAGAATCAATCACAGCTACATACCATCCAGGTATGTACCAAGCTGGTTTCTTCCCAATTATGATGTTTGGTTTACCAGCGGCAGCAGTTGCTATGTTTACTGAAGCAAGACCTGAAAGAAAGAAATATGCTAAATCATTATTACTTGCAGGTGCATTGGCTTCATTATTAACTGGTGTTACAGAACCATTAGAATTTTCATTTATGTTCTTAGCTCCTGGACTTTATTTAGTACACGCACTATTAACAGGAGTATCTGTATTTTTATCAGCTCAATTGGGTTGGTATGCAGGATTTGGTTTCTCAGCTGGATTAACAGATATGATTTTAAGTGCTAAGAACCCAATGGCTAAAAATTGGTATATGCTAATCGTACAAGGTTTAGTATTTGCTGTAATTTACTTTGTAATATTTAAGGGAGCTGTTAAAGCATTAAACTTAAAAACACCAGGTAGAGAAGATTTAGTTGAAGGTGAAAATGAAGGATTCAAATCTAACGCATCTGATAGAGAATTGGCAGAAAAAATCTTAGTTGGTTTAGGTGGAAGTTCTAATATTGAAGATCACACATATTGTACAACAAGATTAAGATTAACAGTTAAAGATGATAGCAAAGTTGATGAAGCAGTTATTAAATCAACAGGAGTTCCAGGAGTTACAAGACCTGGTAAAAAGAATGTACAAGTTATTATTGGACCACAAGTTGAAGCGATTCACAATGAATTCGAAAAATTATTATAAAAATTAAATCGTTATAGTAATTAGAAAAAAGATTCCCGAGGGAATCTTTTTTTGTTTTAAGACATATCAAATCAACATTTTTATGATATTAAAAATATGATATAATAATTATATTGCAATAATCAGAAAGGGTAAAAATGAGAATAGATAAATTTTTGAAAAATTCGAGAATAATAAAGAGAAGAACAATTGCAAAGTCAGCATGTGATTCGGGAAGAGTTAAAATAAATGAAAAAGAAGCTAAGGCGGGTACTGATGTTCAAATAGGTGATAAGGTTTCTGTTGAGTTTGGTGATAAAGTTATTAAATTTGAAGTATTAAACACTAGAGATAATTCACATAAATCAGGTGCAGAAGAAATGTATAAGATATTGAGTTAAGTATGAAAAAAAGAGAAATAAATAAAAGAAAAAAAGAAAATAGAAGGGTAAATGTTTTACTTCTACTATCGTCGGTGATATTTTTAATTTTTGCATTTCAATACTTTATGCAAAGACGAAAAATAACCGATTTAAAAAATGAGTATACTGAGATGAAAAGAGAAAGAAAAGATTTAGTAGACAAAATAAGTGACTTAAAAAATGAAATTAACAAATCAAACGATTTAGAATATATTGAAAAACAAGCAAGAGAAAAGCTTGGGATGATAAAAAAAGATGAAAAAATTTATTCTAGTCAAAAAAAGAAATCTACAGAATCAGAAAGTGAAAAAGAAACGTCGGAGTAGATATACATGGATGATTTAAATTTAGAGTTAATTAGAAATAAAAATGTATTAGCATCAATTTCTGGTGGTGTAGATTCAATGGCTATGCTTGATATACTCATTAAAAATAAAGAAAAGTATAATTACAGTTTAGAAGTTTTTCACTTCAATCATTTGACTAGAAACGGTAAATCAGATGAAGATTCTAATTTTGTAAAAAAAATATGTTATTCACTTGATTTAACCTGTTATATATATAAAGGATCAATGAAAGAATATTCTAAAAAACATAAAATTTCTGAAGAAGAATCTGGTAGAATACTAAGAAAAAAAGCTGTTTCAGAAATTTTAAGTACAAAAAAAGATTCATGGATATTGGCAACAGCTCATAATCTCGATGATCAAGTAGAAACAATCCTCATGAGAATAATTAGAGGAACTGGAATTGATGGTCTTATTGGTATGCAAATGCTTGAAAATAATATTTTTAGGCCGTTATTAAATTTTACGAAAGATGAAATTTTTAAATATCAAGAAAAAAATAGTATTAAATTTGTTCAAGATGACAGTAATTTTGAAAATGAGTACACAAGAAATTCGATTAGAAATGAATTGATACCACTTATAAAAGAAAGGTATAATCAAAATTTTGATTTAGCACTTATTAAACTTTCACAATTAGCTAGAGAAGATAGAAAATATATTGATGAAAATATAGTGCAATTAAACTCAAATATTATAACAGAATCCGATAAAAATAAATTTGTATACAAGAAATCTAGTTTAAGAAAACTATCTAAATTTGAAATTACTGAAATTTTAAGAAAAAATATTAGCAAAATTAATAATAGTAATTATCAATTTGAGAAAAGTCATTATGAGGAGATCTTAAAAGTACTATATTCAGATAGATCAGTTGATATTATGCTCAACGGTATAATATTTTATAATTCATTTGATAAATTTATTATTAGGAAAAATTTATCAAATGAATTACATAAATCAATCAATTTAAATCAAAAAAAAGAAGAATTACAGATAAATGGTTATAGAATAAAGATAAATACAGATTTGGTTAATGCTAAAAATAATGATATAATTATCCGTAGCCGAAAAAATGGAGATAGACTATCTATAGAAGGTAAAAATATTAAGATCAAAGACTTTTTTATTGACAAAAAAATTGATAAATATGAGAGAGATTTAATGCCTATTATAGAAGTTAACGAACGAATTATTTGTGTTGGTGATATTTACACAGATAAATATTATAATGAAAAAATTTATATTTTAAAGGAGAAATAATGAAAAGACAGAAATCGAATTTTTTATCATTTTTAATACTAGTTATATTAATAATTCTGTTATTTCAGTTTGTAGGAGATTTTTTTCAATCTAACAATGAAATAGCTATTGAAAAGTTAATAAATAATATTGAAAATGATAGAGTCAAAAGTATTACAACAAAAGGTTCAAAAGTAGAGGGAATACTTAAAGATAATACTACTTTTAGATCAGAGTTGCCTCCAGAATTTCAATTTAATTTTTATGATAATTATTTAAAATCAAAGGTTGAATCTGGAAGTATTCAATATAGAGGATTACCTGTAGAAGGTGAGAGCATATTTTTTCAAATTCTACCAACAATTTTAATGATAGGTGGTTTTGCATTGATTTGGTATTTTATTATAGCTAGATCAGGTGGTGCAAATCAGGCTATGAAGTTTGGTAAAAGTAGAGCTAAAATGAATCTTGATAAAAATAATAATATCACATTTCAAGATGTAGCAGGATTAAAAGAAGAAAAAGAGGAAATGGAAGAATTGGTTGATTTTCTTAAAAATCCTAGAAAATATATTGAACAGGGTGCAAGGATACCAAAAGGTGTATTACTTGTAGGTCAACCAGGTACAGGTAAAACTTATATTTCAAAAGCAGTAGCAGGTGAAGCGAAAGTACCATTTTATAGTATAAGTGGGTCGAATTTTGTTGAAATGTTTGTCGGTGTCGGAGCATCAAGAGTTAGAGATATGTTTACTGAAGCCAAAAAAAATGCTCCTTGTATCATATTTATAGATGAAATTGATGCGGTAGGTAGAAAAAGAGGTTCAGGACTAGGTGGTGGACATGATGAAAGAGAGCAAACGCTAAATCAACTTTTAGTAGAGATGGATGGTTTTGATAAAAACGAAGGAATCATTATAATTGCAGCAACAAATAGACCGGATATACTAAATCCTGCATTATTAAGACCGGGTAGATTTGATAGAACTATTCAAATCGGTATGCCTGATGTTAGAGAAAGATTAGAAATTTTAAGAGTGCATACTAAGAAAAAGAAATTATCACCAGAAGTGAATTTAGAAAATGTAGCGAAATCTTCTGCTGGATTTTCACCAGCTGAATTGGAAAACTTAACAAATGAAGCAGCACTCTTAGCTGCTAGAAATAGACAAGACTGGATCACGCCGTCTATATTAGACGAAGCAGCTATAAGAGTTATGGCAGGACCTGAAAAGAAATCTAGGGTAGTTGTTGAAAAAGAAAGAAAACTTACAGCATATCATGAGGCAGGGCATGCAGTTACAGCACAATTCATTGAAGATTATGATCCAGTTCATATGATTACAATAGTTCCTAGAGGAAGTGCAGGTGGATTTACATCATATTTACCTAATGAAGATATTTCGTTTAATACAAAGACAGATATGCAAAATAGACTGATTGTATTATTGGGAGGTAGAGCAGCTGAGGAAATTGTGCTTGGCGATATATCTACAGGTGCATCTAATGACATTGAAAGAGCAACTAAAATTGCAAGAGCGATGATTAAAACTTATGGTATGAGTGATAAACTTGGACCAGTTCAATATAATGACGGTAGTGGAAATGTGTTTTTAGGAGGATTTGACTATTCAAGCGGAGACCATTATTCTGAAAAAATAGCTATTGAAATTGACAACGAAATCACAACACTGATTAAAAATGCTTATGAAAATGCTAAGGAACTTATTATTAATAATAGAGAATTCTTAGAAGAGTTAGCTCAAAGACTATTAGAAGTTGAAACAATAAGGATTGATGAGTATATAAATATCGCTAAAAAATATGATCAAAGTATAATAATTAGAGATAAGGAAGAAGATAATAAATTGAAGGAAGACGAGGTATAAAATGTTATTAACTCAAAATCAAAAACCAGGACCTAGTTCCGGGCTTGTTATATATATAATGTATGGAGGCCTTTCTCTATTTTTTATCTGGAAAATATTTAAGACATATCAAGCTCAAAAAAAATTAGAAGGAAAAATATTTAGATTTAAGAAAAATATTAGTAAAGTTATGATGGGACTTGGATTCCTAATTCTTGTATTTTCAGTATTAAGTATTTTTCAAGGCCAATATGTTACAGGTCTTTTAATGGCTTTACTAATAATAGTTTTGACTGTTGAATACACGACCCCTAATCATTTTGCAGAGAATGGATTTGTAATCGATTCAAAATTCATAGAATGGAATCAAGTAAAAAAATGGGCTTTTCAAGTTGAAAAGGGAGAGCTTGTAGTAGATTACAAAGAAGGGTTTCAAGAAAAGACTTCATATATGAAATTAAAACCACAAGATGTATCTGAAGTTGATGGATTATTTAGAACATATAAATTAAAAAAATAAATTAAAATAAAATATAACTGGTATCTTTATGAACTAGATTGGAGAAGAAATGAAAAATTTGAAAGATTTAACACTTTTAGGAGTTATGACAGCAATAATACTTGTAATGCTAGCAATACCTGGAATAGGATTTATACCAGTAGGGCCGATAAATGCAACAATAGTGCATATTCCTGTTATCATAATTGCAGTTGTAAAAGGTCCAAAGCTTGGAGCTATTTTAGGAGCTATTTTTGGTTTTGCATCTATGGCAAATGCACTACTTAGGCCAACAGTAACATCATTTATTTTTATGAATCCGATTATATCTGTCTTACCGAGAATTTTAATAGGATTGGTAGTTGGATATATATCAAAACATTTTGTTTTGTCTCAAAAAGGAAAAAAGATATATATTATGTTAGCTTCAGGAATTGGGTCATTGGTAAATACGATAGGAGTATTATCATTAATCTACATTATATATGCACAGCAATATATGACAGCAACAGGTAGAGCGGGTAAATCAGCACTAAGATTTTTATTTGGAGTAGCTACCACAAATGGTTTAGTGGAGATGATTCTAAGTATAGTAATTTCAACACCAATTATATTAGCTTTATTAAAATTTGAAAGAAAAAGGATTTAAGATGTTACTTTTAATAGATATTGGAAATACAAATATAGTTTTGGGAGTTTACGAAAATAAAAAAAAGTTAATTTCGTGGAGATTAGAGTCTAGAATCACAAAGACTTCAGATGAATATGGTTCTCAAATTACTTCTCTTTTAAAGACAGAAAATTTTAGCATTAATGATATTGATGATGTGATTATAGCTTCAGTTGTACCTACTTTACAGCAAACATTTAAGAGTATGAGCATAAAATTTTTAGACAAAGAGGCGGTAGTTGTAGGTGAAAATACAAAAACTGGCATGCCGATTAAATATGATAATCCTAGGGAAGTAGGAGCTGATAGAATAGCCAACTCTGTTGCTATGATTGAAAACTATAAACTGCCAGCTATTCTCATAGATATGGGAACGGCAATTACATTTGATGTAGTTTCTAAAAATGGGGAATATTTAGGCGGAGCAATTGCTCCAGGAATGGGAATTTCTTCAGAAGCATTATTTGAAAGGACATCAAAACTTCCGAGAGTTTCATCTGAAATACCAGAGTCAGCTATTGGAAAAACAACAATAAATGCTATAAAATCAGGGGTTGTATATGGTTTTGTGGGATTGGTTGATAATATAACAGAAGAAATAATAAAAGAATTGGGAACAAACACAAATGATTGCAGCATAATTGCTACGGGAGGATATTCAAATATGATTTCTGAAAAATCAAAATATATCCAAAAAGTAGATAAAGATATAACCCTTGAGGGTATGAGGATAATATATGATAGAACACAGAAGAGTAATATAAAAAATGAGAAAAAATAAAAAAATAAACCTATTAGAAGGTGATATTTTAAACAAATTAATACTACTTAGTGCTCCACTGATGGCTACAGCCTTTGTAAATATGGCATACAATATGACAGATACTGCATGGCTTGGACGATTAGGAAAAGGAGCAGTAGCTGCCAGTGGTGCAGCTCATTTTTTTGTATGGATTGCATCATCTATAATATTAATTTCAAGAATTGGAACTAGTGTTGATGTTGCACAAGAATATGGAGCAAATAGAAAAGAAAAAATGAATAATAGTATAAAAAATGGATTTATTCTATTAGTGATATCAATGGTAATATATACTTTGATAGTAAATTTATTTTCTAACTCTATTATAGGATTTTATAATCTTGAACCTCGTATACACGGGTTTGCAATAAGCTATTTAAATATTATGTCACTTGGATTTATAATTATGGGAACAAATATACTATTTTCAAGCATATATTATAGTCTTGGAAATAGTTTTTATCCATTTATAGCCAATGTAATAGGTTTGATGCTAAATATTATTTTAGACCCCCTTTTTATATTTGGTATAGGCCCATTTCAGAGTTTTGGTGTAGCAGGGGCAGCATACGCATCGGTTATATCACAGATAGTCGTATTATTAATATTAACATTTGACATTGTAAGAACTAAAAATGAAATTTATTATGGGATACTAAAAGGAAAATTTGAAATATCAGACATAGTAAATAAATTTAAGATTGGGATACCTGTTGGTATAATGAATATGTTTCATGCAATAATATCAATGATCTTAGTGAAATTTATTTCTGAATTTGGTACTACGCCAATGGCAGCATTATCAGTTGGCTCTCAAATAGAATCATTAACATGGATGACTTCGGAAGGTCTTGGTGGAGGAATAATTTCATTCGTAGGACAAAATTATGGTGCAAAGAAATTTGATAGACTAAATCAAATTATAAAAAAATCTATTACATTCATTGCAATTGTAGGTATATCTAGTACAGCGATAATAATAGGGTTTAGATACCAGTTATTTAATTTATTTGTTCCAAATGATCCTGTTACATTAGAAGCCGGAGCTAAGTATTTATTAATATTAGGATTTTCACAACTATTTATGGCTATTGAAATCGGAGTATCAGGTATATTTAATGGTCTAGGTAAAACCAGAATTCCCTCTACTATTTCAATAATATTTAATGCTTTAAGAGTACCTATTGCATATATTTTAATGCAGTATTATGGATATGTAGGTGTTTATTCTGCTATTTCTATATCATCAATACTAAAAGGGACTATAATTTTATACTTCCTGAAAAGAAATTACAATGAAATTCTTACAGAAAAAATATAAAAAATAAAAGAAAATAGATTCAAAATAAATATGATTCATTTTATTAAAGTTGTGTAAAATTAAACCACACGCTATTCCTATAAGAATTGAAAAATATTGCTAAAAAACCCTCCTTACTGTTTTGTACAGTAAAGAGGGTACTTTTCAAATCAAAATTTATACTGATAGAAAAATCACCAGTGTTATTATTATATTTAATTATTTATTGTAATAATAAACTCACTTCCTTTTTTAGGTGTAGAATTAACAGAAATATTATATCCAAGTAAGTCTATGAAATTTTTTGTTATTGATAGTCCTAGTCCATGACCACTTACTTTTGTGTTTCTTACATTATCAACTCTATAAAATCGATCAAATATTTGACTAATTTCATCAGTATCCATGCCGATACCATTATCGCTAATTCTAATAACATGTCTATTTGAAAATGATTCAATTGAAATTTCTATAAGGCCATTGTATTCTATAGCTTTTATAGCATTTGAAATGATATTTATAAGTATTTGTGTCATTTTGTTTTTGTCTGTTTCAATTATAATATTATCATTATAATGTTTTTCTAGTTTAATATTTTTTTCATTCATAAGAGGTAAAAATGAATTAGAAACATTTGTTACCAAATCTGATAAATTAATTTCTTCTATATTTATGGATACAAGCTCTTCAGTTTTGTTGAAAGAAGTTTCTAAGTTATCTATCATAACATTAATTCTTTTTACTTCAGATAATAATAGATCAATAGTTGTCTTATCAGCCTCAATAATTTCATCGTGGATACCTTCAAGATGAAGTAATAAATTGGTTATAGGTGTTCTAAGTTCATGTGCAATATCTCTTGCATAATCAGATCTATATTGTTCTTGCATATTGAGAGATTTTGCTAAAAAATTAATATCATCAGACAATTCGTCTAATTCGTAAATATTATATTTAACAGGAGTTAAATTATAATTTTTATTTCTAATTTTTTTAGTTTTTTCTTTTATATCAACGATAGAATTATTTAGTGACTTATTTATATAAATTGTAGCCCAATATGCTAAAATAAGAGTTAAGATAAATATAAAAGCATAGTTTCTTATCATATTAGTATAAAACTCTTTTGAGCTTTGATCATATTCAAAAACATCTTCAACGTATGAAATTTTCAGATATCCAATTTCTTTTTCTTCATCATTTACCAGAATATATTTCTCAGAAACTAAATTTATATTATTATTTTTTTCAGCGTTAATACCAATATAATGTCTAAAATATTCTTTATCCCTTTTTAAAAAATAAGTAATATTTATATTTTTATTTTTTGCGTAATTTTCTAAAGAATAGTCGGTTAAAGTATCTTTAGAACGTACTAATTTTTGAATATCTTTAGCTATTTGATTAAATTCTTTTCTTCTTTGATTTATGAGAAAATTATTAAGTGAATTATTAAAAAGTATAGAGGAACTTATTCCTGTTGCTAACAGTAATATTACTAAAACAACGATAAAACTCCTTTTTATTCTTTCACTAAACCTCATTTACGTCACCAGCTTTATATCCAAGACCATAAATGGTCTTGATATAAATAGGGTTTTTAGGATTATCTTCAATCTTTTGTCTGATATTTTTTATATGTGTATCTACAGCTCTATCGAAAGCGTCATAACTATAACCAAACGATATTTCTATTATTTCGTTTCTTGTAAAAGTTTTTGATGGATTTTTATATAGTGTTTGAATAATGAGAAGTTCGTTTTTTGTTAAAGCAACATCTTCATCGTTTTTTAACACTCTATTATTTTTAAGATCAATTTTTAATTTACCATTTTTAGTCACAATCATGTCGTCATTATTAGACGTTTTTACACGTCTTAAGACGGCTTTAACTCTTTCTACTAATTCATTTCCAGAGAATGGTTTTTTAATATAGTCATCAGCACCATTTCTAAGCCCAGAAATAACATCTTTTTCATTCACTTTAGCTGTAACTAAAATAACAGGAACATCAGAATGTTCTTTGATTAAACTTAATACTTGTTCACCACTTAGCTTTGGAATCATTAAATCTAATATTATTAAATCGTAATGATTTTCATAAAATAAATTAACAGCTTCCGAACCATCATGAGCTATAGTACATTCAAATCCAGATTTTTTTAAGTAATTTTGCTCCATTATAGCAATTCCTTTTTCATCTTCTACAATTAAAATATTTTTTTTCATGACACTCCTTTCACAATAATATAAATATACTATAATTATATTTATTTAAATTTTTAATCTTCTAAATCCTCTTCTTTATTAGTTTCTTCTGAATCTTGATTTTCCTGATTTGTTTCATTTTCTGTTTCAGGCCTAATTATTTCTGTAGAAACTGATCCATCAAGATTAGTTGTTTGAATTATAGTTATACCATCAGGACGGCTCTGTTTAACAACCACTACACCATTAGCTTTAGTAGTAGTCTCTATAATAGTGCCATCTTCAAGTGTTTTAGTTGTTGTAACATCTGTCCATGGTAAATCAGAAACTTTAGTTGGAGCATTATACGCCCAATCATCTGGGACTAATCCATTAAATTTTTGTGGATCATATTTAATAGGTCTATTTATAAATACTTTCTGATATACAAAAGAACTTGGTGTGTTTTCTTGAGCGATTAAATTATTTCTTCTATCAACATTAAGTAATACATGAGAATTAGATTTAACTGAAGGAACATAATTTTTTCTAAAGTATTCAGTTATAATTTTGCTTCCTCTTGGATCACGACTTGTATATTCATTTGGTAGTAGACCATCAACAGCACTTACTTCAGCTTGAGTTATATTTTTCGGTTTCTCAAAATTTGCTGATTCTTTTCCTTCAAGTATCTTATTCATATACATACCAAAGAATTTTGCAGCTAAGTTTGATGATCCTGGCATTGTTAATCTTGAATCGTCATAACCAATCCAAGTTGTGGCTGTGTAATATGGGTTATATCCACTAAACCAAAAGTCATTATTTGAGTCAGATGTACCTGTTTTACCGGCAGTGTCTATTCCGTATGAATTTGTAGTGCCTTTATAGTAACTTCCACTTACTAAGTCTTTCAAAACATCAGTCACTAAAAATGTTGTTTCTTTTGAAAATATTTTTATCGGCTTGTCATCCTTAATATATATATCTTTATCTTTAGCAGAAATTTTTGAAATAATAGTAGATTTTATTCTTTCACCATTATTCGCAAGAGTTTGAAAAGCTGAAGCAACCTCTTTAACTGTAAATCCTTTAGACATTGCCCCTATTGATAGTGCTAAATTTTCATCATTTTGTTTTGGATTTTCTGCTTTAGTAATAAAATTATCATTTTCTGGGTTAGTTTCACTAATGATACCGTATTTTTTCAAATATTCTTTAGCGTTTTCTATTCCTACCTCATCATTAAATATTTTAACTGCAGGAGCATTCATTGATTGTCTTAATGCTTCACGTGTAGTTACTATACCTTTATAACCATGATACACATTTTGTGGCCATGGTTTATTATTTAACATTTGTAAAGGTGTATCATCGACTGGAGAAGCTAAGGTTCGACCGGATTCAATAGCAGGTCCATATACTAATAATGGTTTAATAACTGAAGCGGTAGGTCTAGGATAGTTAGTTGCTCTATCAATAGTGTTATCTTTACTATTACCTCTTTTACCAACCATAGCAACAATATCTGCAGTTCTACTATCTATAATGACAGTTGATGATTGTGGTTGTACGGTACCCTCAGTTTGAACGTTGTAATACTTTTTGTTTATTACTAATTTATTATCTTCAATTCTATAAAAATCTTTTACTTTTTTTAGGTATTCGGATTTTATTGTAAATCCATTATTAGTTTTTTCAACACTTTCTTCAGGTAGTTCAACAGAAGAAATATTGTATGTTACAATTTCATCTTTATCATTTATTTTATAGAATGGTGAAACATAAAAACCGTATTTAGTTCTTGTTAATCTAGATGCTTCAATTTTTAAGTCTCCATTATCAGACACATTAAAGTATCCCTTTGGTACGTAAATTTCGTTATTTTTTGTAAGTAAATTATCTTCTTTATAGAATAATGTTTTTCCATTTGCAATAATATTTTTATTTTCATCTAATTGAACTTGTTTTCTAGGATTGCCATTATTTTTCTTAAATAAATTAGTGAAATTTTCGTAGGTTTCCTCTAGTTTCTTTTGAGCATCCCAGTCAATTGTTGTATATATATTTAGACCACCAGTATATAAAAGATTTCTCGCTTCATCTTTATTAAGTTTTTGACTTTCCATAATATGATTTATAGCTTCGGTCTTTATATAATTTGAAATTTGTGATGGGATATCAGCAACTTTTTTAGTTCCAGCTTTAACGGATGCCATCACATCTTCATCCTTAGCTTTGTCATATTCTTCTTGAGTAATAAATCCTTGTTTCAACATATTATTAAGTACAAGATTTTTTCTAGGAATAACTTTATCATTTTTTACTGCGACAAATTTCATTCCAACAGAACTGTATTCACCAGCTGTTTCAGCATTTTCAGGTACTGTGGAAGGTTTATATGCCTTAAAGAGTGAAAATGACGAAGGAGATTGAGCTATAGCAGCGATTGTAGCTGATTCAGCTAAAGTTAAATCTTTTGCTGATTTTGAAAAATAAGTCTGAGCTGCAGCTTCTACTCCATAGGCGTGTTGCCCTAAAAAAACTCTATTTAGATATGCTTCAAGAATTTGATCTTTTGATAAGGTTTTCTCAACTTTTAGAGCAAGGTACATTTCTTTTATTTTTCTATCCCACTTTACTTCGTTTGTTAAATAAACGTTCTTAACTAATTGTTGAGTTATTGTGGAACCACCTTCAACTATATTACTAGATTTCATATTTTGTATAATAGCTCTAATGATACCAATAGGGTCAATACCAATATGTTTATAAAACCTTTCATCTTCAATTGCAACAATAGCATCGAGTAAATGCTTTGGAATATCTTTATGTTTCAATAATTCTCTATATTCATCTAATGCAATTGACTCTATTAATTTTCCATCTTTATCATATATTCTAGAATTTTCATTTAATGATAATAAAATATTATTCGGGTCTATATCAGGAGATTTTTCAGCAACTTTTACCATAGATATTCCCAACATGGCACCTATGATTGTCACTATAATTCCTAATACAAACAAGAATAAAAGCAGTACTTGAAATATTTTTTTTGATACACTTAATAAAGTATTATTTAAATTTCTTTTCAATTTAGTCTCCTTTTAATAGGTTTTGTTATTTTTAATTATAGCATATTGGGTATCTAAATTAAATATTAAGACTAATTGGTTATGTTATAATAAATAAAGGTGTAAAAAATATGTTTAAAGAAAAAATAATTGTAGTACATTTAAATAGAGATAGTAAAATAACTCAAGAAGAATTAGATTCTAAAATTACTGAAATAAAAGAATTGGTTAGAGCATCTAAGTCAGAAGTTGTATCAACAGTGATCCAAAACTCGGAAAAAATAGATGCTAAATTTTATATAGGATCTGGAAAGGCACAAGAAATTTGTGAATTAGCCAAAAGTTTAGAAGCTGATACGATCGTATTTAATAATGAATTGACTGGTTCTCAAATTAGAAATTTAGAAGAGGTTATAAATAAAAAAATTATAGATAGAACAGGCTTAATATTGGATATTTTTGCTACTAGAGCAAGAACTAAAGAAGCTAAATTACAAGTTATGTTAGCTCAGCTAGAATATAGATTACCCCGTCTTGTTGGATTTAGAAATTATCTTTCTAGAGAAGGTGCTGGTATAGGTACAAGAGGACCGGGGGAGCAAAAATTAGAAACTGATAGAAGAGCTGTGCAAAGGGAAATTAATACCATTAAAAATAAATTGGAAAATGTTGCAAGACAAAGAGGTGTAAAAAATTCCAGAGATCCAATTCAAGCATACCTGTTGTATCACTTATTGGATATACTAATGCTGGAAAATCAACAATCTTAAATAAAATAGTAGAAAAATTTTCTGAACATGAAAAAGGGGTATATTCAGATAATTTACTTTTTGCAACTCTAGATACATCAGCTAGAAATATAAAATTACCAAATAATAAAAATATAATTTTAACGGATACAGTAGGATTTATTTCAAATTTACCAACAAAACTAGTTGAATCATTTAAATCTACATTGGATGAAATAGAATATTCGGACCTAATCATAATAGTTGTGGATAGTTCAAACGAATATTATAAAATTCAACTAGATGCTACAAATAGTGTATTAAAAGATATGAATATAGAGGGTAAGAAAATTTTGTATGTGCTTAATAAAATTGATAAAAATAAAAATTTTAGATTTTATGAAGAGGCGGAAAATGAAATATATATTTCTGCATATAATGATGAAGATATAGATAAACTTGTTGAAGAAATACAAAAATTACTTTTTGAAGATTATAATTCCTACAAAGTATTATTGCCATACAATAATTATGACAAGTTTTTTGAATATATAGATATAGAAAAAAAAGATGAAGAAAAATTCAGAGGAGATGGAGTTGAAACTCATATTTATATTAAAGATAAACAAATGGAAAAATTTAGAAAGTATTTTATAAATGAATAGAGAATATAAAACAATATTAGGGCAAAATAAAATCGAGAACGAAATTAAGAAATCTAGATTTATTGCGAATATTAAGAGATGTAATAATGAAGAAGAGTCTGTAAAATTTATTGAAACAATTTCTAAAGAACATAGAACAGCAACACATAATTGCTGGGCTTATATTAATGGTGATACTAAATTAACACAAAGATATAGTGATAATGGAGAACCTCAAGGTACAGCAGGGATACCAATGCTAGAAGTTCTTTTAAAAGAAGACTTAACAGATGTTGCAGTAGTTGTGACAAGATATTTTGGTGGTATAAAACTTGGTGCATCGGGGCTTATACGAGCATATGGCGGTGCAGTAAGTGATGTTTTAAAATTAACAGATATAGTCTGGATGAGAAATCACTATAAAGTAAGTATTTCTTTTGATTATACTTATTTGGGTAAGATAGATAACTATATAAGTGAAAATAATTTTTATATAAAAAAAAGAGATTATTTAGAAAAAATTAAAGATATAATGTATATTAGAATAGAAGAATTTGAGAGATTCAAAACCGACTTATTGGAAATAACGAGTGCAAATATAGAAATTAAAAATCTTGAAACTATTTTACTACAGGTGAAAAATGGAGAAATAATTGAGTGACTTTAAAAATAAATTAAATAATATTTGGATAAACAAATTTTTCAGAAAAATACTTGCCTTTATATTGGCTTTATATTTTGTTTTATATAATATATTAGTTCCAGTAAAAAATATAACAAATGATACGGATTATTATAAAGAATTTTCTCTTAAAAATGATATAAAGAGTTATGCAGGGGTAAGTCAGGAAAAACTAGAAAAAACATATAATAAGCTTATAAAATATATAGATATAGGTGATGAAAATTTGTTGGATGATTTTAACGAAAAAGAAGTTCGACATATGAGAGATGTTCATGGACTTTACAATATTGCAGATTACTTTAGTAATAGTTTTATTATTTTTGTAATTTTAGCATATTTATTTATTTCTAAATCAACAAAAATTAAAAGTGAAAACATAAAATATTTTACATTTTCATGGTTTAGTATACTAACTATTTTTACAATAATTGCAATATTAGCATCAATAAATTTTGATGTAGCTTTTGTTAAGTTTCATGAAATATTTTTTAATAATGATTTATGGTTATTAAATCCAAATACAGATTTAATGATTAGAATGTTGCCGCAAGAATACTTTATGAGTCTAGCTATTGAAATAGCTAAAAGTTCGGGAATGATACTAGTAATAAATTCAGTTATTATTGGTGCATATTATTTTATAAAAAAAGATAGGAGTTAAATATGTTTGAATATAATGGAAGTAGAATAGCATTTTCATTTTTAGGTATAGAAGTGTATTGGTATGGAATATTAATAGTAGCAGGGATGCTTTTAGCTACAATTTTATCAGCAAGAGAATTAAAAAGAAGAGGTGGAGATGAAGATATAATCTACGACTTAGCATTATGGATATTGCCAGCAGCAATAATTGGAGCTAGAATATATTATGTAATTTTTGAATTCGATAAATTTAATAATATAATTGATATGATAAATATTAGGGATGGAGGTCTTGCTATATATGGAGGTGTAATAGCTGGTGTGATAGTAGGTTATATACTAGCAAAAAAGAAAAATTTAAGTTTTTTCAAGATATCAGATATAATTGCAATATTTATACCGCTAGCACAGTCAATAGGAAGATGGGGGAATTTTTTAAATAATGAAGCACATGGAGGACCGACAGATTTACCATGGGCATTAATTATTGATGGAAAAAAATATCATCCAACTTTCTTTTACGAATCTTTGGGTAATTTTATAATATTTGCAATACTATATTTTTATGTTAGAAATAAAAATACAAAGCCGGGAACTGAAACATCGATTTATTTAATAGGATACGGCGTTTTAAGATTCTTCGTAGAGGGATTGAGAACTGATAGTTTATGGTGGGGACCAATTAGAGTATCTCAACTTGTATCTATTATCTTTATAGTGATTGGATTAGTGATATTATATATAAATAGAGAAAAAAACAGGGACAAATTTATTACAGTAAAGACAAATTAAAATATCTAAAAAGTAGGAGATAACTCCTGCTTTTTAGATTAAAAATATTTATTGCAATAATGTAATTATAAATATATAATGTATCAGATAATAAAAATATACTTATTAAAGAATATAAACACATAATTATTAGGGAGAAAAATATGCAATCTACAAGCGAAGTTCTAATGATAGAACCAATTAGATTTAACTATAATAAACAGACTTCAATAGATAATTTATATCAAAATGAAACCGAATTAAATGATGAAACCATTCAATTGTTAGCGCTTAATGAATTTAATAATTTTGTGAAAATACTATTAGAAAAAGGTGTAAAAGTAAATGTATTAAAAGATACACTAACACCATATACACCAGATAGTATTTTTCCTAATAATTGGTTTTCTACACATAATGGAGATTTAGTGATTTATTCAATGTTTACTAAAAATAGAAGAAATGAGATAGATAAATTTAAAGACGAATTATTAGAAATATATAATCCTTCGAATATTATTGATTTATCAAAACAAGATGTTGTATTAGAAGGTACGGGAGCAATTGTTTTTGATAGGAAAAATAAAAAATCATATTGTTCATTATCTAAAAGAGCTGATAAAAAATTATTTGAGGATATATCTTTGAAATTAGGATATACCCCATTTTCTTTTATTTCTAAACAAATGGGCAAAGAAATATACCATACTAATGTGATGATGAGTGTAACATCGGATTTTGCATTTGTTGCTAAAGACCTGATTGAAGAAGAATATAATGATGATATTATATCCGAACTTTTAAAAACACATGAAGTAATAGAGTTAAATGGAGAGCAAATATTAAATTTTTCTGGTAATATACTTGAGCTTCAAGGAGAACAAGGAAAATTTATAATAATGTCAAGAACAGCTTTTAGTGCATTAACAAAAGAACAAATAAAAAAAATTGAAGTAAAACTTCCAATCACCATAGTAGAAATAGGTATAATTGAACAATTGGGCGGTGGTTCAGCAAGATGTATGATAGCAGAGATATTCAGATAGAGATTTCATACTAATGCGTTTTATTTATTTTTCAAAAGAAAAAAAAATAAATTATTACAAAAGTAAATAAGGAGATTGTGATGGACATAAAGACAATAGTTTTAGATATAGATGGAACACTATTAGATAGTAATTTTAATATTATGCCTAAAACAAAAAAGGCCTTACTAGAATTGCAAAAAAAAGGTGTTAGATTAATTTTAGCCTCAGGAAGACCTATAAAGTCTATGTTAAATCTAGCAAAAGAATTAAAAATTGATCAATATTCTGGAATTATTGTTTCAAATAATGGTTCGATAGGTTATGATATTAAAAATAATAAGTATATATATGATACACCCATAGATAAAACTTTGGTACAGGAAATATTAAAATCTTTTGAAGATAAACCAATTTAACCTATGCTAGAATATGGCAAATATTTTTTAGTAAAAAATGTGTATGGTGGAAATATAACATTGAATGGAGAAGCTCATAATATAATGGAAAGAGAAGCTAGGGTAGGCGGATTTTTATTAAAAGAAGTTGAATTTATTGAAAATTATGCCAATGATCATATAAATAAAATATTAACCATAGTTGAACCTGAAATTATAAAAGAAACTATAAATGAATATAAGGATAAATTTGGAGATAAAATACATGTTGTGCAAACGGCTCCATTTTTCATGGAATTTATAAGACCTGAATCGAATAAAGCTTATGCTTTGAAAAAATTAAATCTTGATCCTGAAACTATGATGTCCTTTGGTGATTCTATGAATGATAAAGAATTAGTAGAGTTTTCTAAGTATGGTGTTGCTATGGGAAATGCACAAGAAGAGGTAAAAGAGGTAGCTAATTATGTAACTAAAGATAATGACAGTGAAGGAATTTACGCAGCTTTATTACATTTTGGATTTATACAATAATTATATGGTCAAAAAAATACGTATATACATTTTTTAATATCATTAAAATATAAATATAAAAATAATGTAATAATATCAATGTAATTATTTAATTAAATAGCTACTTTACATATTATATTCACATTAATTTTACGACTTTTTATTATAAAAACTCGTACTTAATAAAAAAAACAAAAAAATTGCTGATTAATTTTTTAATCAGCAATTTTTTTATTTAAAAGTCTTGCAATTTAGATAATAATTATATAAAATATAATCAAGTGGATAGATAGTGGTAGCTTAGTGGAAGAAAGTGGTGTAATATGTTTATTGGCGAATATACACATTCAATTGATAATAAAGGAAGAGTCATCATGCCATCAAAATTTAGAGATGGTTTAGGTAATAGTTTTTACGTAACCAAGGGAATGGAAGGTTGCGTATTTGTGTATGATCAAAATGAATGGAAAAGATTGGAAGAAAAGACAAAGCTGCTTAAACTAACATCAAAAAAAGCTAGACAATTTGAAAGACTATTTTATGCACCTGCTAGAGAACTAGAATTTGATAAACAAGGAAGATTTGTAATTCCACAAAATTTAAGAGAATATGCCAATATTAGTTCTGAAGCACAAATCATAGGTGTTTCATCAAGAATTGAAATTTGGGACAAAGAAAAATACGAAGAGTATATAAACGACTCTACAAATTCATATGAAGATATAGTAGAAGATTTTGAAGAATTAGATATTTAGATATTATATTTAAAAACAAATAAAATAAATGAGAAAGAGATGAAAGTTATGCAATTTAATCATGAGCCTGTATTGTCAAAAGAAACAATAGAAGCGTTAAATATTAAAGAAAATGGAATATATGTAGATTGCACAGTTGGAGGAGCTGGCCACTCAATAGAAATTCTTAAAAATATGGGGCCAAATGGTAGGCTTGTAGCCATAGACCAAGACCAAGATGCACTGATTCATGCAACAGAGGTTCTAAAAGAATATAGAAATAGAGTATTTTTTATAAAATGTAATTATGCATATTTAGGTAAGATTTTAGATGAATTAGGAATTGATCTAGTAGACGGAGTTTTAATGGATATTGGAGTTTCCTCATATCAGTTAGATGAGGGAAAGAGAGGATTTTCGTATCATCAAAACGCTGAATTAGATATGAGGATGAATCAAGATTCTGATTTTACAGCAAAAGACATAATCAATACTTATTCAAAAGAAGATTTAGAAAACATTTTTTGGAACTATGGAGAAGAAAAATGGGGAATGAGAATAGCTGAATTCATTGTAAATGCTAGAAAAGAAAAAGAAATAGTTACTACCTATGATTTGGTAGAAATTATAAAAAAAGCAATTCCTAAAAAAGTGAGAATGGAAGGAAAGCATCCAGCAAAAAAAATTTTTCAAGCATTAAGAATTGAAGTGAATAAAGAACTGGATGTACTTGAAACAGGGATACATTCTGCGGTAGATAGGTTAAAAAAAGGTGGAAGATTAGCAATTATAACTTTTCACTCTTTAGAAGATAGAATTGTAAAGTCTAACTTTAAGGATTTATCAAAGGGGTGTTCATGTCCACCTGAATTACCTATTTGTGTGTGCAATAAAAAAGAACAAGTAAAAGTCATAAATAAAAAACCGATAGTAGCAAGCGAAGAAGAAATTAAATCTAATAATAGATCAAGATCTGCTAAATTAAGAGTTTGTGAAAAGTTATAGGAGTAAAAATGGAAAATATTAAATCCCTTAATATGGAAAGACAATACGATAACTTACACAAAAAAGAAAAAATTATTAGTTCTGAAAGAATTGCAAAAAGAAAAAAATATTTAACAATTAAGAAAAAAATTATCGTCATAAATATTTGTGCAACAATAATTTTAATAATGATGTTTATCGTAGGTTACGCAGAAATGGTAGGCATAAATAGTAATAAAAATGTTATTACTGCTGAAAATAAAGATTATAAAATAGAAATTAATAATCTTGAAAATATAGCTAAACCATATAGATCAGCTGAAAGGATTAGAAGTCTTGCCACTTCAAAGCTGGGGATGGCATTTCCGAAAGATGAACAAATTGTAAAACTTGAAAATAAAGGTACCAGTGTGGAAATACGTGATTCTAAAGCTGAATCTACAACACAAAATCCTAAAACAAATATATTTTCAATATTTTCAAATATATTTAGATAATGAGGAATAAAATGAGAAAAAAAAGAGAAAGCTAAAAACTAATGAAAAAATACGTATTTTCACATTGTTTTTAGCTTTATTTCTTTTTATATTTATATTTAGACTTTTTAATTTGCAAATATTAGATGCATATGATTATAAACATAAAGGAAAAAACACATCAAAAGTAGGAGAGATTATAAAGCCTGAAAGGGGAAATATCTTTGACAGAAAGGGAAACCCACTAGCTATTTCGCAAGAAATCGAAAATTTATACATTATGCCCGTGACATCTGTAGAGAAAAGTGAACTGGCAGAAAATATAAAAAAGTCTGATAAAGAATTTAGTAAATTGAACGAGGCAGAAAAAGAAGAAGTTTCAAAGTTGGCATCCTTACCAACTTATAAAAGAGAAGATATATCAAAGATCGCTAAAATACTTGAAATAGATGAATCGCATATATATAAGTATATTAATAAAGAAATAGAAGGACAAATATATAAAAATATTTCTAAAAGTCAAAAATCACGATTGGAACTATTAAATATAAGCTATTTAAGATATATAAAATCTAATGAAAGATTTTATCCAAACAATGATCTTCTTTCTAATACAATCGGATTTATTGACAATAATGGAAAAACTAAATATGGATTAGAAAATTATTATGATAATGTGCTGTCTGGGAAAAATGGTTATAGGGAATTTTATAAAACAATACAAGGAACAGAAATTCCATATTTAGATAAGAGTAAAATTGATCCAGAAAAATCAAGAGACATTTCCACGACCATTGATTTAGATATACAAAAAATACTTACAAAAACACTAAAAGATGCATTTACTAAGTATTTACCCATGAATATAAAAGCCATAGTTATGAATCCAAATAATGGAGAAATCCTTGCCATGGAATCTCTTCCAGGATTCGATTTAAATAATCCTAGAAAATTAGAATCGGAAATAGATCAAATTTTCTTAAACAATTTAAAGCCTGAAGAGATTGGGAAATATTTACAATCAAGATGGAATAACAAGACAGTTTCAGATCAATTTGATCCGGGCTCAGTCCATAAAACAGTTACTTCGGCAATAGCATTAGAATCACATCCAGAACTAGAAAATAAAATTTATGAGGATAAGGGATATCTTGATATCGCTAGAGGTGTTAGAATATACAACTATAAAAAATCTCCTTTTGGAGAAATGGATATGAAAAAGGCACTTGTAATGTCTTCAAACCCTGTTTTTGTAGAAATAGCAAAAGATATAGGTGTTAAAGATTATATTGATTTTGGAAAAAAATTTAGGTATGGCAAAAAAACTGGAATTGATCTACCAAATGAAGTTAGTGGATTTTTCCCTCAAAAATATGATATTAAAAATGTTGATTTTGCAACATTAAGTTACGGTCACTATTTAAATGTAAATTCATTTCAAATAATATCTGCTGTAAACTCTATTGTAAATGGAGGTTATTATTATAAACCACATTTATTAAAAGAAGTAAAATCAAAATCAGGTGAAACCATTCTAAAAAATAATAGTAATTTTTTAGGGAGAACAATTTCTAAAAAAACGTCAGAAATTATGAGAGAACATATGAGGGCAACCGGTGAAGATTATAATCTATATAAAGACTTAGGAATTAATGTAGCAGCCAAAACAGGTACTTCTGTTAAATATAAAAAAGAAACTATATTTGATATAAAGAGTGATGAAGAAAATGATGAAGCTGTAGCTACATCTATATACGTAGCTTTTCCTGCTGAAAATCCTAAGTATTCTATATATATAAATTTTGACGAGCCTCAAATAAGTAAGCGTTCATCTGGGGCGCCAACACAAACTGTTAAAAAAATAATAAAAGAAATTTTAGATTTAGAGTCTCAAAATTCTCCAATTATAAATGATAAAAATATAAATGTACCTAATATCGAAGGTAAAAGTGTAGAAGAAGCGATGAAAATATTAGAAGATATAGGATTATCATTGAAATCAAATAGAAAAGTTGGAAAATATAATATTATTAACGAGCAATATCCAAAAGTAAATAATTTGATTGAAAAGGGTCAATCGATTAATATTGATATATCAGAAAACATTAAAATGCCTAACCTTATTGATATTGATATAGATCAAGCTAAAGAAATTTTAAAACAAAATAATATTAAATTTAAGATAGAAGGAAATGGTAAAAAAATAAAAAAACAGTCGATTGAACAAGGTCAAATATTCAATAATAGTAAAGAAGTAATTTTATACACGGGGGAATAAAATGCAAGCACAAATAGTAATATTATCAATATTGTTTACTATTATATTATTGATAATACAGATACCTGTAATTAAAAATCTAAATTTTGGGCAACCAATCAGGAAGGAAGGTAATCAAGGGCATTTATCAAAAAGTGGTACACCAACAATGGGAGGGATAGCATTCATTATATCTTTTTTAATAATCAGTATACTTTTTGTTAAAATAGATTCAAATTTTATATTTATAATACTATCCACTTTAGCATTTGGAATAATCGGCTTTATAGATGACTTTGAAAAAGTAACTAAAAATAGTAGTCTTGGATTAAGTGAAAGACAGAAATTATTAATTCAAATAATCACTTCATTTGTATTGTTGCTAGTATTTTATTTTATATTACCAATACCAATGGGAAATTTAGAGATACCCTTTTTTAATTCGAGTTTGAATTTAGGAATATTATCAATTCCAATTTTAGTTTTTATTATGGTTGGTTCAGTTAATGCTGTAAACTTTACGGATGGTATAGATGGGTTACTCTCGTCTGTATCAATACCAATATTAATAGGTATATTTATAATGACAAGTATTGAAAAATCATCAATAGCAGGATTGGCATTATCATTAATAGGAGCATTAATAGGATTCTTAGTTTTTAATACTTATCCAGCTTCTATTTTCATGGGCGATACTGGTTCTATGGCTATAGGGGGAGCGATAGTTTCAATGTTGATTGCAATCAATAAGCCTATATATTTAGTTATAATCGGTGGAATATTCTTCATTGAAGCACTTTCTGTTATTATTCAAAGAATTTATTTTAAGAAAACAAATGGGAAAAGATTTTTCAAGATGACCCCTATACATCATCATTTTGAATTAGAGGGATACAAAGAAACTAAGATAGTTGCAACATTTACAACTATAAGTGTACTGTTGACGTTGTTGACTTTGGTAATAATTTAGGCGAGTAATATGAAAAAAGTTATAGTTTTTGGAATTGGAATTACAGGAAAGGCCTCAATTGAAGCGTTAAAATTAAAAGATTATGATGTACTAATTTATGATGATAGAGAATTAAACTTTATTTTATCAGAACTTTCATTTTTGAAAATTGATGAAAGTAAAATATTAAAAAACATTGATTTAATAAGATGGGATGAAATAGAGTTTGTTTTAAGAAGCCCAGGGATAAAAAATACGCATAAATTAATAGAAAGTGCCATAGAAAATGATATAGAAGTAATATCTGATATTGAACTAGCATATAGGTTTTATGGTGGGGATAGATTTATTGCTATAACTGGTACAAATGGTAAAACCACAATAACGTCTTTAATTACAGAAATACTTAAAAAAAATAATATTAAAGCAAAATCTGCTGGAAATATAGGTACGGGAATATTATTAGATATGTTAAATGAAGATGAAGACACTATATATATTATTGAAATGTCAAGTTTTCAATTAGACTCTACGTATATGTTTAGGCCTAAAGTCGCCGTGATTTCAAATATTACCGAAGATCATATCGACTGGCATGGTAGCTTTGAAGCATATAAAGATGCAAAGCTGAAAATTTTTAAAAATCAATTAGAAACAGATATACTAATTTTAAATAAAGATGATGAAATTTTAAAAGACATAAAGTCAAAATCAAAGATATTATATTATTCTACAAAAGAAAAATCAGATGCTTATTTACAAGATGATTTAATATATGTTATGGGCTCAAGTATTAAGACAAGTGACGTTAAACTTTTAGGAAAACATAATATGGAGAATATTATGGCGGCAATACTTGCCACAAAAGAATATATAAATGATATAGCAAAAATATTTGAAACTGTAAAATCATTTAATTCAATTGAGCATAGAATGGAATATGTGACAAGTATAAATGGTGTAAAATATTTTAATGATTCTAAAGGTACAAATGTAGAATCGACAAAAGTAGCACTAAATTCATTTAAGCATAATGTATTATTAATCGCAGGTGGATATGATAAAGATTCTAATTACGATAACTTATTTATGAACAATAAAAACATTAAACTTTTGGTGCTTTTTGGAGTTACAAAATATAAGATTGAAAAATGTGCAAAAAAACATAATATCAAGGAAATAAAAATAGTAGAAGATTTAGAAGAAGCGGTTAAATTAAGTTTTGACAAATCAGTAAATGGAGATACTGTATTATTTTCTCCAGCTTGTGCAAGTTGGGATATGTATAAAAATTATATAGAACGTGGAAATCACTTTAAAAAAATAGTAATGGACTTATATGAAAAAGAAATATAAAAAACTCGGAATAATAAATACTTTTAAAAATGAGTATTTTAAGAGTGAACATAATAAAGTAAAATTTAATAATAAAGTTGCTTTTATTGTTATCGCACTAGGAATAATGGGTTTATTTATTTTATTGAGTTCTAGTTCCTATTTAACGGTAAAGTTTGGATTAAGTAAATATTATTACTTTACAAGACAAGCTATTTTTTTTATTGTTGGAGTATCATTGATGTTTATAGTATCTAGATTAGATTTTAAGCTCTATTACAGACATTCATTTACGCTTTATGCTATTTCTATAGTATTACTTATATTGTGTTTTGTTCCGGGAATATCAGTACCGATAAATGGTGCTAAAAGAATGATAAAGCTAGGGATAACATTTATGCCATCAGACATTGCTAAAATTACTAGTATAGTTTTTTTTGGATGGTTCCTTGATAAGACTAAAAATACTCAACAAGATATAAGACAATTTATAGTAACCGGATCAATAATATTTGTTCCTTTTATCCTTATATTTTTGCAAACAGATTTATCTACATCAATTGTATTGTTATTAACATTAGGAATAATGTATTTTGTAGGTGGATTTAATAGTAAACACATACCTTTACTACTAGTTTTAGTTATACTATCTATTTTTTTATCTACAAAGATTTTGAAACCATATCAGTTAGCGAGAATTACTGGTTTTATAAATCCAGAAGCACACTATAAAACATTAGGATGGCAAGTCTTAAATGGTTTATTTGCTGTTACAAGAGGTGGAATAGATGGTGTAGGATTTGGGAGATTTATATTCAAACAAGGATACCTAGGTAATGAAGTGAACAGTGATATGATATTTGCGGTGATAGCAGAAGAATTTGGATTTATAGGTTCGGTAACAATACTTTTAATTGTTTTTTTATTATCTTATCTTGTTATTCGAGAAGCTCTTAGATGTAGGGATAGATTTCCTAAACTTGTAGCCTTTGGAATAGGTGTTATGTATTTAATTCAGTCGTTGATCAATATAGGTGTATCATTATCAATAGTTCCAAATACAGGAATTAATTTACCATTCATATCAAATGGAGGGACCTCAATGATATCTTTTTATATTATGTTTGGAATATTTTTGAACATATCTAGAAAAAATAATTATGATGAAAAAAAAGAAATAAAAAGCAATAAATTTTAATAAAATCTATTTTAAAAATTAGTAATTTACTGATATAATTGAATTAGATTAATTTAATAAAATATGAAATAAACTATTATCGGAGGAAAAATGAGTAATTTTAATATGGAAGTTAGTGGCGATGGTTTAGCAAAAATCAAAGTAGTTGGTGTTGGTGGTGGTGGTAATAATGCCATTAGTAGAATGAAAGAATCAGGATTGGTAAAAGGTGTAGAATTTATAGCTATTAATACTGATAAGCAAGCATTAGATTCACTAAATACAGATCAACAGTTACAAATTGGAGTTAAATTAACAAGAGGACTTGGCTCAGGTGGTAATCCTGAAATAGGTGAAAAAGCAGCTGAAGAAAGTAAATCAGAAATTGAAAATATTTTACAAGGTGCAGACATGGTGTTTGTAACTGCAGGTATGGGCGGTGGAACAGGTACAGGTGCAGCTCCAGTTGTTGCACAAATAGCAAAAGATATGGGCATATTAACAGTTTCTGTTGTAACAAAACCATTTATGTTTGAAGGTAGAAATAGACAAGTTCAAGCTGAAAGCGGTGTTGATAGACTAAAAAAAGCAGTTGATACATTAATCATAGTGCCAAATGATAAATTATTACAAATGGCTGAAAAAAGAACATCATTTATTGAATCATTTAAGATGGCGGATAAAGTCTTATTAGATGGTATTAAAGGTATATCTGATTTGATTGCTGTTCCAAACATAATTAATTTAGATTTCGCTGACGTTCAATCAGTTATGAAAGAGCAAGGTGTTGCTCACATGGGTATTGGTTTTGCATCAGGTGAAAATAGAGCAATCGAAGCAGCTAAAGCAGCTATCAAGTCACCATTATTAGAAACTTCAATAGATGGAGCAAAGGCGGTACTAATCAATATTACATCATCAGACTTAGGCTTACTTGAAGTTCAAGAGGCAGCAGATTTAATTAAAGAACATGTAGACGTAGATGCAAATATTATATTTGGTGCAGGTCTTGATGAAAATCTAAAAGATGAAGTTAAAATTACGGTAATTGGTACTGGATTTGATTTTAATAAAATAAGTTCTTCATCTTCAAATAATGATAAAAAAAATAAGAATAAAGACAATGAAGATAGAGGATTTATAATTCCGGACTTTTTAAGATAAGATTGAAGGTGATTTATGAAATGTCCTTTTTGTGGTTTTATTGATTCTAAAGTAATAGACTCAAGACCAACTGATGATAATGAAAGTGTAAGACGTAGAAGATCTTGCTTAAATTGTGAAAAAAGATTTACAACATATGAAAGAGTGGAAGATCAGACTATAGTTATCATCAAAAAAGATGAAACTAGAGAAACATTTCAACGTGGAAAGCTATTGAATAGTTTAATAAAATCTTGTGAAAAAAGACCAATAAAAATTGATGTTTTAGAAAAAGCAGTCGATAAAATTGAACGTGATTTAAACTATTTAAATCAAAAAGAAGTTACATCTGCATACATTGGAGATTTAGTAATGACAATGCTAAAAGAAATCGATAAAGTCGCATATATTCGTTTTGCTTCTGTATATAGAGAGTTCGAAGATGTAGAATCTTTTGCTGATGAAATAGAAAATTTAAGAGACTAATTATAATGCCTTATATTAAAATAAGGCATTTATTTGTTTAGGAGCTAAAAATGTATGAAAATATGGATTTTTTCAATATGAATAAGGAAGAAGAAATAAAACGTAACAAACCCTTAGCAGCTAGATTGAGACCTAAAAATTTAGACGAATATATAGGACAGAGTCATCTTATATCTAAAGACAAGCCACTTTATAGAATGATTAAAGCAGATAAATTATCATCTATGATATTTTACGGCCTTCCAGGAACTGGAAAGACAACACTTGCATATATAATAGCAAAAACCACAAAAATGGATTTTGTAGAATTATCTGCAACTTCATCGGGGGTAAAGGAAATTAAGTTAGTAATATCCAGAGCTGAAGAAAATATATCGATGTATTCATTAAAAACATTATTGTTTGTCGATGAAATTCATAGATTTAATAAATCACAACAAGATACACTCTTACCTCATGTTGAAAGTGGCCTTATAATCTTAATAGGAGCTACAACCGAGAATCCTTTTTTTGAAGTAAATAAAGCACTTATTTCTAGATCTCAAGTATTAAAGTTAGAGAGATTTAATGATGAAGAATTAAAACAATTAATAAAAAGAGCATTAAATGATAAAATAAATGGATATGGCGACCTTGATATAGATATTACAGAAGATGCACAAAATTATCTAATAAGGACTAGCTCGGGAGATGCTAGAATTTTACTTAATAGCTTAGAAGTTTCAGTGTTGTCGACTGAAAAGATAAATGGAAGAATAATATTAAATTTAGATGTAATGCAAAATTCTATTATAAAGAAGGCTGCTATATATGATAAAAATGCGGATGAGCATTATGATACTATTTCAGCATTTATAAAATCAATGAGAGGTTCAAATCCAGATGCGACTGTTTACTATTTAGCAAAAATGTTAATTGCGGGTGAAGATATTAAGTTTATAGCAAGAAGAATAATAATTTTTGCGAGTGAAGATATAGGATTAGCAAATCCTAACGCTATAAATATAGCTAATTCAGCTTTTCAATCAGTGAATGTGGTTGGTATGCCAGAGTCTAGAATTATACTATCAAATGCTGCAATATATATGTCTTTAGCACCAAAATCTAATAGTGTATATAATGCGATTAATGATGCAATGGAATTTGTAAGAGAAAATAAACACCTTGAAGTTCCAAAACATTTAAGAGATAGTAATTATAATACAAAAAAAGAATTTGAACACGGCGTAGGATATAAATATCCGCATTTACAAAAAAATGCTTGGATAGATCAACAATATTTACCAGATGAAATTATAGACCAAAAGTTTTATAATAGAAAGCAGATAGGATTTGAAAAATTGATAAATAAAAATTTAAATGAAATTAAGGAAGGTAATAATGGAGATAAAAAAACTTTTTAGAGAATATAAAAACTATATTAACAAAGAAGTAGAAATTCATGGATGGATTAAAAAATCTAGAGAGTCTAAAACTATCGGATTTTTAGAAATAAATGATGGTTCATTTTTTAATAATTTACAAGTGGTAGTTAGTTCAGAATTAGAAAACTTTGATAAAATTTTTTCATTAGGAATTTATGCAGCTGTTAATGTTAAAGGTGTTTTGGTTGAACCTGAAGGGGCTAAGCAATCCTTTGAAATACAAGCTAAAGAAATAGAAATACTAAATGATTCTGATAAAGATTACCCATTACAAAATAAAAGACATACATTTGAGTTTTTAAGAACTTTACCTTCACTAAGAGTAAGAACAAATGCTTTTAATGCTGTTTTTAGAGTAAGAAGTGAACTAGCTTTTGCTATTCATAAATTTTTTAATGAAAGAGAATTTGTATATATTCACACTCCAATTATAACAGCGTCAGATGCAGAAGGTGCGGGAGAAATGTTTAGAGTAACGACAATGGACTTTGAAAATCCACCTAAAAATGATGAAGGGAAAATAGATGATTCACAAGACTTTTTTGGTGCATTATCAAACCTAACAGTTAGTGGACAACTTGAAGTTGAAGGGTTTGCCATGGCATATTCAAAAGTATATACATTTGGACCGACATTTAGAGCTGAAAATTCAAATACACCTAGACATGCAGCAGAGTTTTGGATGATTGAGCCTGAAATAGCATTTGCAAATCTAAATGATGTTATGAATACGGCAGAAGATATGGTTAAATATATAATAAAACATATTTTAGATAAATTACCAGAAGAAATGGATTTATTTGACAAATTTGTTGAAAAAGGAATTAAAAAAAGACTTGAAGATTTAGTTAATTCAGAATTTAAAAGAGTGACATACACTGAAGCAATTGAATTATTAGAAAAATCAGATAAAAAATTTGAGTACCCTGTATCATGGGGATTAGATTTACAGACTGAACATGAAAGATATTTAACAGAAGAAGTATTCAATGGACCAGTATTTGTGATCGACTATCCAAAGGATATTAAATCGTTTTATATGAAATTAAATGAAGATGGGAAAACAGTTGCTGCAATGGATATGCTAGTGCCTGGTGTTGGAGAATTAATCGGTGGTTCTCAAAGAGAAGATGACTTTGATACACTACAAAAGCTGATGGATATAAAAGGAATTAATAAAAAAGATTACGCATGGTATTCAGATTTAAGAAGATTTGGCGGTGTAAAACATGGCGGTTATGGATTAGGATTTGAAAGAATGGTGATGTATGTAACTGGTATGAAAAATATCAGAGATGTATTACCATACCCAAGAACTGTAAATTCAATGAAGGAAAGTAAATAAATAGTATAAAGCTAAGGGATACCTTAGCTTTAACTACCTTGTTTAGGGGGAATATATGCGAGCATACTTATATTTATTTATTAAATCTAAGAAAAACTATTTTTTTGAAAAATTTAAATTTTTAAATGGAACAAAATTGAGTAAATGGTATTTAAGTATATTTTTTATAAAAAATATTTTTATCAATATTATGTTGTATATGTTGCTGATAAAATTTCCTTTTTTTAGACCTTTATTAGTATTAATTCCACTTATTATTTCATTTTCTAAGATTTTAGCATTAGATGTAAAAAGGTGGGGACATTTTTATAGAAATGATTGGTTACAATCTTATCCTGATGATGGACATAGATTTTTCAAAATACTATTTGCTAATTTATTTATTGATTTTTTTATAGAAGATAATCTACTATTATTTATACTGGTGCAATTGCAATTTATAAATATTTATTTATTAATAATTGTTTATTTTATAATTATTAGTTGTTATATTATTGTTACTTCTTTTCATTTGGTGTTGATGCAATCTAATGTTTGGTTGAAAAAAATATACTCTTTTATTAATTATGTACTGTCTTCTATAAGTACAGCATTTGTATTTTATGTTGTTATTAGTACAGTCGTTTCGTTAATTACATTTATTTCAACAAAGCAAAATATTGTTTTTAATTTTATTCAAATCCTACAACACCGTACTATCATTATTCAACAATTTTTACACAGTAGGGGTATACTA
Organism: Helcococcus sp. SA-HE-C1; assembly: GCF_985670335.1. Taxonomy (NCBI): domain Bacteria; kingdom Bacillati; phylum Bacillota; class Tissierellia; order Tissierellales; family Peptoniphilaceae; genus Helcococcus; species Helcococcus sp. SA-HE-C1. Next base: position 892,391 of record NZ_OZ484652.1, on the reverse strand, counting down.
ATTTTAGTCTCTTTGTTTATTGTGTTACTTTTAAATATGTTATTTATTTATAGTTGTCTCATTAAAAACTATTTTCAAAATGGGAAACAAGGAATTAACGCCAAGTTTTCAGATTTACTAACAATGAAATGGTATAGTTCATTATTTTCTTTAATTTATCCTGAATCTAAGGAACATATGACAAAAGAATTGGCTTTAATTGTGGAATTATATTCATTTAATTTTAGAGAGTATTTTAATACATTCTTTGTAGACAGATCTATTTTTATGTTAACAGGAATATTTATTTTTATTAATTCTTTCAACTTAGCAAATGCTCAATATATAATTGCGCTACTGATTGTTTTATTTTATTATATTGACATTAGCTCCGGAGTTAACGTTAAATTAATTTCAAATATGAGTTTTATTTCGGATTATTATACAATACAAATTTATAATACGATGAACAAAAATATTCAAGAGTTAGTAAAAAGAAAAATAGAATTTTTTAGAGTGATTCGAATTCCGTCATTTGTCAGTTATATCATATTGTCTATATGTTGTTCATTTGTTTTTAAATTTTCGGTATTGACATTTGTCATTGTTATTTTATTGTTAAGTTTTTTTTGGAAAGTATTACCCTATGTAATGATAACAAATAATTTAATTTATGTTAGACCTAACTATGAAAAATTTTCTAAATATATTGAAGATAATGTTGTTATCGCAAGAGAAATGAAAGATTTTTTTGTAATAGAGTTGTGTTATCGTATTTTTGTAATTTCAGTAATTGCTGGTATTATTCTTTCATTGATATTTAATGATATATTCCACATGTATTTAATAATAAATAGTGTTATTTTGTTTGATATAAGTATACTATCTGTAATTATGTCTCGGGTTAGAAAAAATATTTGTACATCATTGGAAATGGGGGATTATAGTGTTGATATTTCTAGAATATTTAAAAAGTAAAGATGTTAAAAATAAAGTGATAGGTTCAATTATTATTACAGTTATTTTGATTTCTATTATATATTTTTTAGCGTACTTTACTGAAATTAGTTCTGATTCTGATTTTGATATTTCAATGATAAAGCCCAAAACTATTGATTTTAATTATGTTTTTTTAAGTAATTTTAAATTAATTTTATTAAATTTGCTACTAGGACTAATCACATTTGGAATATTTCCTATATTTTCAGTTTTTCAAAATGTATACACATTGGGAATTATTTCTAATGCAATAGTAAAAAATGGGAAAGAATTTCTTTTATTAAGAATCGTTCCACATGGCATATTAGAGATATTTATATTAAGTTTATCATTGATAATATTGTTTAGTATATGGGTAAATGCTTTTTTGTTAATAAAGAATATTATATTGAAAAATAGCATAGGTTACTATGTTAAAAAACTATACCAAAATTTAGTATTTGATATTTTTATAGTTTTTATTTTGTTAATTGTAGCTGGAATAGTAGAATACTTTGCTTCAATATACTTATAATACTTATAGGAGGTGTTGCTATTATGCTTGAAGTTAAAAAATTGTCATTTAGTTATGACCAAAATCCAATTTTTGAAAATTTTGATTTAATAATTAATAAAGGAGAACTTGTTTTACTCAATGGTCAAAACGGTTCAGGGAAAACAACATTATTAAAATGTATAGCAGGAATTATTAATGGAGGGAAGGACGTTTATCTTAATGATATTGAATTGAAAAATAACAAAAAATCAAGAGATATTTCATATATTATGTCAGAAGATACACTGTATGAATATCTGACTGTAAGTGAAAATATTAATTTTTTTCGTGAGTTATTTGACGAAAGTGAGGAATTTGTAAAGAGTTCGCATGGTTTTATATCTATGTTTATGTTGGATGAATATAAAGATTATTTAGTAAAAAATTTATCTAAAGGAATGAGACAAAAAGTTTATTTATCCATTATGTTGTCTAAAAAAGCAGAAGTATTTATTTTTGATGAGCCTTTTTCCTCGTTAGATGTTGAAACTCAAGAAAAAATAAAGACAATATTAATAGAGTTGGCAGAAAACAATAAATATATAATCTATAGCACACATATTCAGGAGTTTAAAGAATTGGCGTATAGGGAAATTAAATTAAAAACCGAGGAGAAATAAAATGAGAACAGAAATATCCGTTATCTTATTAATAATCTTTGTTGGATTTATTATTTATAATAAAAAAAATAAAAAATAAAAAATAATATTTTAAAATTATTTTACCTATCTAGGCAGAAATGCTTGGATAGGTCTTTTTTTATTTTTGAAAAATTTTAAATAAAACATCCGATTTTACCCTCTATCAAGGCTATCTATCAGAGAGAAATAAATAGAATACCCTCTAAAAAGGAGAAACACCATGAAACATCCATAAAAAGTCAGTGTTTCAAAAACATCGTCCTTAGAAAATATATTGAGTTAAATTTTTAAGGTCTATCGTAGATTTTTAGTCTACGGTAGGTATATTTTTTTATAAAAATTTGTTGACTTTTGAATTTCAGAGTGTTATTATCAAAAAAATAACAAAAATTGAGAGATGATAAATAATATTTAGAAAGTATGCAACAATATTACAACATAATCAATGAGATTGTGCAGCTGCTGTAGTTTCAACAGTACTTAAAACGCATGGGCAAAAATATAGTATTATGAAGAATTAGATAATATATTTCAAGAAATAGCAATATTTATAATTCCGAAATCTGATTTTGAGGTGAAAAAAGATAAGTCTGGATCAATGTTTAATATATTTAAACAACTGATTTTACCACAAAAGAAATTATTCATAACAGTAATACTTGCATCTATATTATTAAGTTTAAATGGAGAGATAAAAGTACTAGGAAATCATGAAGAATTAATGGACCTAGATGGAAATTATTTTAATATGGTTAAAATTCAAAATTATAAAATCGATGAAACTCAAAAAGAAAGTATAATTGAAAATGATTCTGAAATAATAACATACACGTAGGAATGCCACTAAATTTATGATGAATATCATAAAGAACAATACTAGTAAAGGAGGATAATATGGAATTAGTATTACCGCAAAATTATGTGGATATAGAACAAGAAGAGATGATGTATTTGGATGGACAAGGTGTTCCTAGATGGGTGGCTACGGTAGGATTTGATTTTGCTTTGCTTGCAGTACCTGCATTAGCACCACTTGCTGGAATAAAGTTTTTAGGGAAGAAAGCAGCACAAAGATTAATAAAGAAATTTGCACCAACACTTGCCAGAGCTATAAAGAAAGTCGCTACAAATGTGTTAGGGTTTTCAATCTCATTTTCAGCGAATAGAATAGCTAATGTTATCATAGATGGGGCATCAAACTTTACAAGTATTGGTGGTGTTGCAGCCTATGCACTTGATTATTTAGACGGTGATTTAAATGGTTGGATACTTTAGGGGGTTCTATGGAGATACTTGTAGAGTACAAAAAAGATACAATTCCAAAATATCTTAAAATTACTTCTGATAAAAAAACATATGCTTTTGAAGAACTTAAATCTAAAAATATTTTCAATATTGATAAAATAGATAAATTAACTATTGAATTATTGCCATATTATGAAAAAAATCTAATAAACAAAATTTTTTATTATTTAAATTTTATATTAATGTTTTTAACTGGAATAAGTGATGAGAATATGTTTGAAGATATAAAATCTACACAAATAAAATTCATTAATTTAAAAACAGTTGATAAAATAGAAATTAAAATTATAAAAGACATATATGTTAGTGAAGGTGTTCAATATATATGTAATGAGTATGTAAAAAAAGAACTCTTTATTCCCTTTTTCGTCTTATTCTGCATGCCTATTTTTCTATTACTAGGATATACATTTATGACTACTTTTTATGTTAAAGGTAATTATATTTTGAAGTATACACTTTTATTATTTATAAGTGGTTTGTTTATTATATTTTTCTTAAAAACATTTAAGTTGATAAAGATTGTTAAGTAAATATTTGTATAATTAGGCATAGATTTAAAACTCAGTAATATCTATGCCTGAATTATTTTAATAAATAATATTACTAAGTAAATAGTACAAAATAGAGTGAATAAATTGTTGAGATAAAATATTATTAGTAAATTATTATTATAGAAAAAACGTATATTTTAAAATGAAATTCCATTGAATTTACAAAAAATCTTTTATATAATAATAACAATAATAAAGTAAAGAAAGTCGGAAAATGGTATTTAAAAAGTATGCAACAACATTACAACATGATCAATCAGATTGTGCAGCTGCTGTAGTTTCAACAGTACTTAAAGCATATGGACAAGAATATAGTATTATGAAGAATTAGATAAAAGGGATGGTAAACATGATGGATGGATTAAGGTATTTTAACTTAATTATTGGCTTAATATCTTTAATAATTAGTTATATTATATTAAAACTATTTAAGAAGAATGAAATTATTATCAACGTGTCCGTTATTATTTTATTAATTGTTATTTCTTTACTAATAGATCTTAATGAAACAATGCAAGTGATTTTTGGATTTATTTTTGGAGCTACGCTTATAAGTATTTTAGATTTATTTAATAAATAATATTTTTATTAGTGAATTTAATAGTAATATAAAGTTACAAGTTAAACATTTCTAACTTGTAACTTTAATTGTTCACTTTAGTGAGTTGAGTGAACGTAAGTGAACGAAACAATAAACCACCTGCTATGCAGGTGGAGATTTAAATGGTTGGATTGGATAAGAGAAAATGAGCATAAAAATTAATACTAAATTATTAGATGTTCCGTTACAGTTAATTTATAAAGGCAAAGAGAAAGAAAATAAAAAATTAAAATTAACCAGTAAATTTATAGAATTTGATAAATTAGAAGATTCAGAGCTTAAATTTCAATTTTGTGATGAAAAATCTAATAAAATTTTATTTATAATAGGATATATTATTTCAGCTATATTAAATTCAAATGGATCAGAAATTTTTGATATTTTAACAATATATATATTAAAAATAAATGAAACTGTGGATGATTTAACTATAAATTATTTAGGAATGGGGAAATTTGAATTTAATAAAAATGTAGAATATACAGTTACTAAGAAATATAAAAAAATGGAAGGTTTCATTTTTATATTATTAGAAACTTTAATTGTAGTTTTATTTGGTGTACTTATGTATTTTATGCTAAAAAACGGATTAAATGTAATTAATATACTACTATCAGTAATATTCTTAGGAGTCAATATATTTTTATTAGTATCAATAATTAAAATAATAAATAGAATTGATTTTAGCGAATAAAAAATAGTGGTAAGACCACCAATTTTATGCTTTGCATAAAGAACACAAAATAAAATTTAAAATAGGAAGACAATATGGAATTAGTATTACCTAAAAATTATGTGGAGATAGAACAAGAAGAAATGGTTTATTTGGATGGTGGAGGAGTTGGTTATCATTGGTGGAATAAAGCACAAAATGTAGGAACCGCTTTAGATGTAATTTTTTCAGCTGTTGGATTTGGAGTAGGAATTTATAATTCATATGAATTAAAAAAATTCTTAAGAAAAAATGGTAATAAAGCAGTTAAAATGGTTTATTCTAAAATAGTTGGTTTTGCAGGAATGACTGTAGGAGGGGTTGCAGCAGGAATAGCAAATTTAGTTATGACAGCTGTAGGAACCTCTTTAGGACAAATAATGGCAAATGTATTAGATAGACTAGATGGAAGATATGATGGATATCTTTGGGCATATTAATTTATTTTTATATATAGCGATTATAATCTCAATAATAGGGTTATTAACTTATTTATATCTATTACATATAGGATTTAAAAATAAAGATTTTAGTAAATTATCAAAAAATATTAATATTATTATATTTATTATGATAATTGCTTTAATTTTAGGTATCATAGGTATTTTAACAAAATAAAAAATATTTATTTTTATATACAGAATTAATGAAAGTAATTATAGGGTTTAATAAATCTTATAGTTATTTTCATTAGTCTATAATTATTGTATTAAGTTTATAATGTAGGGATAAATTGTCAAAAATAGAAATAAAAGAAAATAAAAAATTAATATTAAAAAAAGTAGTAAATAAAAGATTAAGTAATATTGAACTTCAAAATTTAGATATAGAAATAAATAAGTTTTACAACAATATCCAAATGTTAAAAATACAAACTTTTGGACCTCTAATAGTAAGAAATAAAGGGGTAAATGTAAGTGAAGAAGGCAACATTACAGCAGATTATGATTTATACATTCAAGCACATAATTATAAACAATATAAAAATCAATTTAATATATTTTATAGTATTTATTTTGATAATTGGAATAGACACCTCAAGCAAAATAAATAAAAATTACATAGTAAAAGCATAGGGACAAATTTCAGATAAAAATGTAGCCTATATATCATCAAATGTGAATGGAAGTATAAAAGAAATTGTAAAAAAAGAGGGCGACTTTGTAAAGTCAGGAGATACTATACTAATAATATCTAATGGCGAAGAAAATACTCAAAGATTGGAATATAAAAATATATTAAAAGAAAATGAAGAAAAAATAAAATTATTAAAAAAATATAGAAAATCTTTAGATGAAAAGATATTAAAAGAAAAACAAAACAAATTAAAAGATTTAAAAGTAGAATATAGAAAATTTACAAAAGTACAAGAAGAAAAATCGAAAATTGATTCAGAATATGAAAATATAAAATCAAAATATGAAGGCTTAAAGACAGAAATAGAAAGTTTAAAAGATGAAATATCTCAATTAACTAGACAAAAACTTGGAGGAAAGCAATCAGAACAAATATATTTACAGCTTGTAAATGAGATAGGTTCAGAAATAAAAAATATTGAAAAAACAAATTTAGATATAAAAATGAATATATCTGTGCTTAAAAATAGAGATACAAATTATGAAATAAAAGCAAATAAGGATGGGGAAATTCATTATGTCAATCCACTAAAAGAAGGCGTAAACGTTCAAGTAAATCAAACACTTATTGAACTTTCTAAATTAGATAAAAACAATTTTTATGTAGATACATATATAAATATATATGATATTTCTAAAGTAAAAGTAAATCAAGAAGTAGATATAGCAATACTTGTAGTAATAGAAGATGGAGTAGTAAATATACAAGGGCAAGAAGGAAATAATAGTTTTTATAAAGCAAAAGTAGAAATAGAAAACAAGTATTTGGAAAAAAATAATGAAAAAATAGAACTATTATTATCAATGCCAGTAGAAGCAAGAATAATATATGATAAAGAAACATATTTAGAATATGTATTGGAAAAGCTGAATTTTAGGGAATAGTTTATATATTTAGGTTGGATTGGATATTAAAATGAATAAATTAGTTATTTTATCAATAATTGGAATAATTTTAGTTTTAATCGGTCAATATTTTGCACCACTGTTAAATTGTGATGAAACTGTATCGAATATAATTTTTTGGATTGGAATAGTTATATTAGTAGTAGTATTAATTTTAACAAGAAAAAAATAAAAATTAATGTTGAGATTGTATAAAATTTTGTGTATAGAAATCTTCTGATTAGGATAAGTAAAAATTAATCAGGAGGAATTTTTATGCTAAAAAAAAACAGAAACAAAAAGAAGCAAAATAGCAAAAATGTTAATTGAAGAATATCAGCCCTCACTGTTTCAAGAGAAGAATTTAAGTCATTAAATAGTTTAGTATCAACACCATCGATGAATATCTCTGTATCAGCGATAAGTTCCTTAAATTTATCATGTGTAGCAATTTCACAAAGTAGACGGTTATTGATAGAAGCACTTAATAGTAAATCAGTCATATTATCACTCAAGTGTAGATTAGTTAAATCTGTATTTGGGTGATTTTTATTTCCTGTAAGGCAAAGTAAATAGTCGGTAGGAACCTTATAGAACTATGCATTATTTGTGTAGAATTTATATGCTCTTTGAAAAATATTATTAGATGGTTTTTTGTCACATATGTTTGACAACTCTAGAAGAAAGAAAAAGTTAGAGGCAACAATAAAAACTATTGACAAATGAAAGATATTATAGTATATTTAAATTAACCAAAAACTAGATGTTAAGATTTTGGGTAATAGAATTGAAGAGTATAGGAAACCGTTAGGATTATCCCAATATAGATTGGGTAAAAAAATAGGAATATCAAGAATAAGCATAAATAAAATAGAAACTGGAAAGACTGTGCCTACTTTGAAAATTGCAAATGATATAGCAAATGCTTTAGAAGTTTGTATGTATAAAATTTTCGATTTAGATAGTATAGGTGAATATAGGTGTAATAAATGTGAGTATGTATATAGTCAATAAAAGATGCTTATTACATATAGACAGAGGGAGGTGGAATTATATGAAAAATTATAAGATTCCTCAAAGGTATAAAAATGGAGATCGGTTCTTTTTGTAATAATTATTATCAATTAAACAATCAAACAAGGAGGAAAGCTATGAGAAAGACAAATATTAAAACTAAGTTATTTGCAGGTGTTTGTGCTATGTTAATGATGGGTACTATGGTTGTTTCTGCTAGAAATGTTGCAAACTATGATATGATTATGCCTAGATTTGGTGGTGTAATTAAGACAGATTCATTATATAAAACAAATCAAACAAGAGCTGTAAATAATAATACCTCTATTGGTGGAGGCTACACAATGCACTGTGCTATTTACAGAGGAGGAAATAAGATGACTTCCACCTATTTAGTTGGTAGTGGTGACAGAATTTATTTGGACTACAATAGTCCATCAGATGCTGAAGGGTCTAAACTTAAATTAGGAGGATGGACTAGGTTGTTTACATATGTAAAGGTTCAAACTAGTGGTTCATGGAGTCCTGATGAATATTAAAAATATATAATTATATAGTGGGGTGAGCATGCTTGCTCATCCCATTTATTTTGTGGGAGGAAATCATGCGTTACTATGTTAATATATTTTTGAAAGGTATAAGAGATAAGAAATTCTTTTTAGCATTGCTAATTATTTTACTTTCCATGATATTTTCTTTAATTGCATTTATCGAAGAGGGAATGGATTATTTTTTTCATCATGACTATATAATGACATTTTTACAGGGATACAGTGGAGATAGGACATTACTAGGTGGTCTTGCTCCTCTTATTGCAACAATGCCTTTTGCTGCACAACATATCGAAAATAGAAGAAGTGGAGCTATGAAATACATCGTGTCAAGGATGGGATATAAGAAGTATTTTAATTCTATTTTTATTACAAATGCGTTGCTATCATTTGTAGTGTTCGTTTTTGGAATGCTTTTATTTTTACTAATATCAATTTTATTTTTTGATAAGAGTATAAATATGAATATTTATTATGGAATAACAAGAGGTTCTGTTTATGAAGCAGTTGCGAAAACATCACCTTTGTTATACATAGGAGTAATTATTTTACACTGTTCTCTTGTTGCTGTTGCATATAGTAGCGTTGGATTAGCAATGTCGTATTTTATAAAAAATAAATTTGTTGCATGGGTATCTCCATTTATTATAGCTACAATAGCTTCATTGTTTGCTATATTTATCGGATTTACTAAACTTGAACCAATGTCAATTTTCGATGTTACAAGAGTAAAAGGAATAAGCATTATATTTGTTTTTATATATTTGATACTTGCAGTAAGTTGCTCGTATGTGGTGTCTTATAAAAAATTTAAAAAGGATATAGAAACTGATGAAGAAATTTAAAGGATTAAACAACAAAGAGGATTTCTATATAGGTTTTATATATTTGTTGGTTGCCTGTGCTATATTAGCAAATTTTAGTCAACTGATAGTCTTGAAAAATAAATTTGGAAATTTTAATTTTGGCGAGATGATTCTAATTATGTTTAATGATTCATATACCGGATATTTTACATTTCCATTTTTATTGGGGTTTGTGCTGATGATACAAAGTCCGGTGGAACAAAATATATTTTTTGCACTAACTAGATATTCAAATAGAAAAGAATTTTATAAAAATAAGCATGTCAAAGTTATCAAGAGTGTGATTTGCTATGTACTTAGTATTTGTGCATTTTCTATTATAGTAGGAATTGGGGATACGGGTTTTGATATGAGTATTTCGATAGCCACAAAAAAATTTTTAGAAATATATTTATTTGGAAATTTTGAAACGAATATGTTAATATTCGAAATAATCAAGATAATTGTCTTACAAAGTTTATTGCTGTACTTCTTTTCGTTGGTACATGCACTTTTAACACAATTTAGAATTTCTCAATCTATTGTATTTGTTATATACACCAGTATTATGATTGTTATGGCGGGTATGTCATTGGGATATTTAGGTGAACAGCTTAAAGCATTTTCTTTGTTTTCCATTGCAGGTTCAGTATATGAATACGGTATAAATTTCTTTAGTAGATTAGGAATATTAGCATTTATAGATTTAATATTGATTCTGTTAAATTTTAAAATATTTGAGAATAAAGATATTATGCTACCTAAAGGAAGTAAACAGTATCAAAATGAGTAAGGAGTTGGTGAGTATGAGTTGCATAAAAATAGAACACCTTTCAAAAAAATTTGAAAAAAAGTGTGTTATAGACGATATTAGCTATGAGTTTGAATCTGGTAAGACATATGGAATTATAGGAGCAAACGGTTGTGGAAAAAGCGTGCTGTTTAAGTTGATTTCAGGCTTAATGAAACCGACTTGTGGGAAGATTGTAGTTGGAAGTGTAGTTGTTGGAGAAAATGGAGCTATGCCACTTAACGTAGGATTACTTATTGAACACCCAGGTTTTTTACCGAATTTGACGGGGTTAGAGAACCTGGAACAATTAGCAGCAATAAAAGATCAGATTACTAAGACAGAAATTGAAGAAGTATTGAAGAAAGTATCTTTATATAATGATAAAGATGTAAAAGTAAAAAACTACTCGTTAGGTATGTTACAGAGGTTAGGAATTGCTCAGGCTTTAATGGAGAATCCTAAAATTTTACTTTTAGATGAACCGTTTAATAGTATGGATTATGAGGGAGTAAAAGAGCTTAGAGAAATTATAAAAAATTATGTAAGAACCAATGAAGCTACTATGATAGTTACATCTCATAATAAAGATGATATTGAAATACTATCAGATGTGGTACTTGAATTGAAAGATGGAAAATTAAATAAACTAGAAGATTAATGATAAAAAGGATTGGGTATGTATTGCTCAATCCTTTTTATCATAAAAAAAGGAGGGTGATGAAAGAATTAGAAAAATAATGGAAGAAATTGAGAAAGAAACATGCAAAATTGAAAAGGTACGAAACAGAAAAAAGCTACTTAATCAAAATAAAAATTAATTAAAGAGAGATTGGAACTAAAACTGTTGCAATTATTGGTGGTGGAGTATTAGCATTAGGCGGAGCAGGAGGCTTAGGATTTTATTTAGGTTATAAATAAGCTGTGGGAATTGTAGGTGGTTCAGCAACTGTGGTTTATGTTGCTGGGAAAGCTGTTAAAAAAGCTAGAGATTGGATAATATCAAGATTTTAATAATACAATTATTTAAAAAAAAAGCATTGGAAGGAGACGAGTATGTACAGAGAAATGAAAAGAGTTCTTAAAATTGTAATTTTATTTTTTGCTCTATTTTTAGTCAATATATTAGTTTTAATTACTTTATCTAAAATTGGGTTTGATATACAAGCAACAGAATTAAGTTATTTATTTCCACCTTTGTTCTCAACAGTAGTCTTATTAATTATAGATAAAATGAAAAGGAATAAAAGCAATAACTAACTATAATTATTAATTAAGTATGCGGTGGTTACTTAAAAATATATTTAAAATGATAGATCGTTATCTTACCTATTTTACTATAAAGGAACGTTAGCTTATAAAAAGCTGGATGAATCAGGTTTAAGTTTTAGAGAATCTTGTAAATGTTGAGGTAAGGTTTTACAATTATGAAAGTAAGTATAATTAAATTGTTATCAGCATAAATAACTTTCATTATTTTTGTAACTTCTCATAGAATTTTATTATGACCTTATTAAAAAAGATTAATTTAAAATTAGATTAATTCTAAAAATAGTGTAAGAAGAATTTATTTGATGTAGAGGAGTATTTAACAAATGGGGATAAAATAATACTCAAAAGAAACAGTATTATTACAAAAACATAAAATAATAAAATTTTAGAGATTTGGTGTAATAGTTTGGGTATAAAGCTATTCTAATAAGAAAAAAGTAGCTTATTATAATAGATTTAATATTTATTGCTCAATATTGTAAATATTTACTATTAGTTCTATTATCCTAATCTACCTATAAGCTTAAAAGTCACGAATGTATTTCATAATATATCCGTTTTGGAATTATTTCTAAATAGAATTGAGATATATGAGTTAATCATTTATAATATACTTAGAATAACTTCCAAAACGGAAATAATTCTAAATAGGAAGAGGTGTTTACGATGGATATAAAGGAAAATAACATAGATATCTACGAATTGTATACCAAAATGCCGGTTTTATTCAAAATAGCAATTTGGACTTATATAATAGCTGCTGGATTAAATTTTTTTTTATAGTACAGGATATAGAGTAGGCGAATTACTTAAAAACGTTTTATAGAAATAAATTAATACAGAGATAAGGTTTTGATAAAGAATCTGTCTTACAAGAAACTATGATAATAAAGGTTAAAAAGACAAGGATACTCCCTGAATTTATAACAATCACATCTAATAATGGAAATTTTGATTTTAAAAACACAACAATTTTTTAAGCAGATTATGATTTAGTTGTTTCTAAAGAAAATAAATATATATATTTAATTATAAATGAAGAAGAAGCAAGTACAATAAAACAAGTAAAAGAGTGGAAAGATACTTTGCCAAGTTTGGGATTAAAAATGAAAACAGGATTAACTGTGGATTTTAGAAATAGTGAAGTATTGAGAGATAGATTTAAAGAAGAAAAGAGACGACTACAATGTGGAGTATATTTAGCAAAAAAATATCCAGAGTATGAAAAGATAAGCGCTTAAAATAAATTGAATTTTATAACTGGATTTGAAAATGATCTGAGTGTTTAGTATATGGGTTATATGTGGTTCTAAATTCCACTTTATATGATCAGCATTATAGAATTTTAAATGGTTCAACTCAAGTTAATTTAACAGAAATTAATTCTATGCCAGCTCCTTCACTGGAATACATTGAGAATATGGGAAAAGATTTAATAAAAATAAAACACATGTCAGAAAAAACATGTGATGAAATATTAGGGAGATATATTTATGCCTAAATTAGAAGAAGCAAAAGAGTTTTTAAAGTAAATGCAAGTATCAGAAAGACAACAGTCGGATTTATGTGGATATGTTATATTGGCTTTAGATAATATTAAGGATAAAGAATTATTGTGCAATGCAACTAATAATTGGATAAGGATACATGATATTATATTATTTATATCAGAGAATTATGGAATTGCATATGCTAAAAATAGTAGAGAGACATTTCGAAAACAGGCAATACACTACTTTAGAAATTATATCAAGTAAAAATTATACATATTTCACTTTTAATAACTTAAAATACTTGACTTTTATATTCATTTTTGGTAAATTAAAATTATTCATAAGAATAAGGATAAAATATGAATAATAGAATCAAATAATACAGAAAACTTTTATGGTTATCTAAACATAGATTGGAGAAAAAAATTGGAATATTAAGAGTAAAGTGTAAACAAAATTGAAAAAGAAAAGGTTGTGCCAGGATTGAAGGTTGAAAATAATATAGCGAATGTATTGAGTGTTTGAATGTATAAGATACTTCATTTAGATGGAACAGGTAGTTATAGAGGTACATATTGTAAGAGTAATTGGTAAAGTAATAAGCTTATTTATTAGTTTAAATAAAAGAGCTTGTAAGCTATGAATTACAATAACCCTCAAAGGTATAGGAATGAAGATAAATATATACTACAAGGGTATTTGACTTTTGTAGCTGAAAGAAGGGCGTTTAAAAGGAAACAGAAAAAGAGAGGGGATTAAGATGACAAAATTATATAAGAATACCAAGAAAAAAATAGTAGGGCTTATGGCGGCGATGTTAATAATGGCATCTGTGCCAGGAATTGTTCATGCAGCATCAAAAACTGTGTATTATAAAGGTTATCCAGTATATTGGGAATATGGTCGTGCGTGGGGATTATATAGTTATTCAGAAGTTCAAACACATAGATTCACACATTCAGCAACTGCAAACGGTACATTCTCAGGATGGGAAAAACCAGGTGTTTTAGCAAAAGCTTCTCACTATATAGGTTTGGGTACTGCACGAGCTTATTGGGATTGTAAATAATAAGTACAAAAACAGGTTATAAATAGTATGGAGTTAATGCTTTTACGGATTGGAAATATTATAAGCAATCTTGTTAGTAAATAGTAATACTTGTTGCATAAGAGGGAGACTTTTATTAAATTTAATTGGCACAAACTAATTTAATAAAAGTCTCCCATTATTCTTATTATTGAAGATTTCAGAAAAAAATATCCATTAAGAATATGAATTAGTTTTTTAACAGATTTAGTAGTTTAATCAGAAAAAAATCTTTGATATGAATCTAATGTAATAATTAATATGAAATTTAGGCATAGAATTACAAGTGTTCTCTGTACGGTAATTAGGAGAATTTTATGAAGAATATTTTAAATAATAAACTACTGAAGTATCTAGTTTGCACTATGGTAATTACACAAGGAATTTTATTTTCTTTTTTGGTAACATTTTATATGGATTTGAATTATTTCAATGAATTAAATAACCAACCAAATTCTGGTTTATATATAAAATTAAAAACTATTCCAGAAGAAAAATCAGATGAAACATTTAGATTTTTAAAAAAATATTCTACTGAAAAAGGGATATTTTATATAAGAAAAGACTATTCGCTTGATAAAGATGGGTATCTAAGTGGAATTATATTTAGTGTAGATGGAGATTTAATAAAAAATAAAGATAAGATAAACTTTGAATTTTTGGGACAAAATATTATTAATTATGATAAACTAGAAAAACTATTAAATAGTAAGGAAAGTAATGCAACATTGGGAGTGCAAGAAACTTCATTAGAAAGCATTGGTACAATTCCAAAGTTTAAATATGGAAAGAATATTGTGTTTAAAAAGTTGGAAAGTGTTGTAAAAGAAACAAAAACAATCAATGGAGAATACAGAATCGTTGGTTTGAAAGAGTCACAAAGATTTGATTTTTTGAAAGGATTAAGTGATGCAAGTGGTGTTGATAGTAAAGTTTTTTTTGATGGGAAATCTGGTTATAATATAGATAATTCCTTTAATGAAATGATGATAGTAGGAATATTTATTGTTCATAGTATAGTTTTATTGGCATTAATGGTAGTAATAACTATTAAATCATTACCAAATTTAGGAAAGTTTATGCTACAAGGTTGGTCTAGATATAATTTTGCAGTTAAGCTCTACCAGCCAATGTTATATACCGGATTCATTTTAACAGGTTTATTTATATTATTTGGGATGTTTTTGACAAATATGACATTTAATTCCATTACATTTTATAGCTTAATGTTAGGTTTTGGATTACTCAACTTTATAATAATCTTACTTATTCTATCTATATCTTCAATTTTCATATTTTTAGTTAGTCCTATTGCAGCTATTAAAGAAAGATTCCCTAAAAAAGTTTACATGTTGACAGCTTTGGTAGTGTATATTGTATTCAATCTAATGTTAATAGGAATAAGTAGTTATATTGATGGGCCATACAGGGAAATTGAAAAAAATATAGATATTTTAAATAAATGGGATTGAGTTTCTGAATATAAGATTCTAAGAAAAGTTGGTATAGGTGAGGATCAGGCCAGCATTAATGGACAATCAAAAAAATTATTTAATGATTTCTATAATTGGTATAAATCTATTTCTGAAGATAAAGATGTTAGTATAGTAAAAACTACATATATCTCAAAAGATATATTAAATGCTTATAAGAAGCATAAAATATATAAATATGTTCCCAATGAAGCTTTTTGGATTTTTACTGTTTCACCAAATTACTTAAAAAAAATGGGGATAAATATAGATGAGAGTATTATTAAAAAAGCTAAATCAGGATCAAGAGTATATCTGATACCAGAAGATAAAACAAATGAGGAGAGTAAATTACTTAGAGAAATGCTTAAGGAAAATGATACTAGTAGCATAGGACAAGATGATATAAATACTATATTTAATAAAAAACAGGAGTTTGATTTTATAAAATATAACTCCGAGAAAGATATGTTTTCATGGAGTACAAAATCATTAAATAATCTTATGATAAAAAAGCCAATTATATTGATAAGCACACCAAATAACATGATTTTTGAAGAGTCTGAAAGCTTGATTGCAATAGGGCTTGAAAGTTCATTTGTTAAACTTGAAGGAAAAGCTTTGGAAAAATATGCAAATGTAGAATATTTATCTAGATTTAATTTAAGCGATAACGAAATTAAATTTGAATCTGTTAAGTCCTTTGTTGATGGAATTCAAAAAAATTTATGGACTACTATACAAATGTTTTTTGGATTAATGGCAGCAATAACATTTATAATTGTTGTGTTATTAATTACAATTATATTAGTTTTCCAAAACTCATACAAGGAGAAAATATTTATAAAAAAATTTTTGGGTTATAGTAACTTTAACATATATAAATTTCCAATTCTTATTATCTCTTTAGTAATAGCTTTTGATATGATATCAGTAATACTGTTAAAATCAAAAATAGGAGTAGTTTACATTTTATTGGTGAATATACTGCAATTAATTTTGGCTTATAAAGTTGTTAGCAGTAATCAAATGAAAAAAATGATTGTTTTCTTAAAGTCATAGGAGGTAATTCTAAATGAATATTATAGAATTAAAAAATGTTAGCAAAAGTTACGATGGAAGAAAAATTATAGATAATTTGACGATATCCATTCCCGAAAATTCTTTAGTTGCAATAACGGGAAAATCAGGTTCTGGTAAAAGTACTATTTTGAATATGATAGGACTTTTAGAGAGTGTAGATAGTGGGAGCATAAAAATTAATGGGAATAATATTCCTAATATTAATAGCTCAAAGGCAACTATGCTTAGACGAAAAACCATAAACTACTTATTTCAATCCTATGCACTGATTAGTGATATCACTGTATTGGATAATTTAATGATTGCCATGGAGTTTTTAGATTTATCAAAAAAAGAAAAAAATGATGAAATTGATAAAGTTTTGAGAGATTTAGATATATTTATTTTAAAGAATAAGAAAGTTAATACATTATCTGGAGGAGAGCAACAAAGAGTGGCTCTTGCGAGATGTGTTTTAAAACCGGGGAATTTAATTTTAGCAGATGAACCTACAGGTTCACTTGATCCCAAAATGGCAGAGATAGTCTTTGAATTAATAAAATATCTAAGAGTCAAATACAATAAAACAGTTATAATAGTTACTCATGATATTTCATTAGCAAATAAGGCAGATTTTATTGTAGATTTAAACGAAATTAAAAAATAAACTAAATTTTATTATAAATGTCAAAATAGAAATGGAAAATTAAGAAGGTAAGATTATCCACAAAAATGACATGTGAAAGGGGAATCCTATAGTAAGAGAAAAATTGTACTATGAAATAATGCCTTTACATCAATATTTTTTCAAAATGTTCTGTCGAAAATAAACAATTAAATATTTTTTATAAATTTGGATTTACATAATAATTTTATTTTTAATAGATAAAACTATAAATAAAAAATGTAACTCTTTATTTATAAAATATATAATTTTAACACTGATAATAATCAGTATATTTTTACAATGGTAAAAGAGGATACAATTTAAGATAGTTATTTTATATATTTTATCCGCTTCACTTATCGATATTTAGTTTATTAAATATATTACTTTTTTTAGTAAATTTAAGATTATAAAATTAAGAATATGAATTATATAATTTATTACTAAACATAATTAATAACTTATGTTATTATAATATATATATTAAAAGTGACAGGAGATTAAAATGATTGAACGATATAATCCTAATGCCATAGAAGCTAAATGGCAAAAAATATGGGATAAAGAAAAAACTTTTAAGACAATAATCAATAAAGATAAAGAAAAATTTTATGCATTAATAGAATTTCCTTATCCATCAGGAGCTGGATTACATGTAGGACATCCAAGGTCTTATACAGCACTTGATGTTGTTGCAAGAAAAAGAAGGATGCAAGATCAAGTAGTTTTATACCCGATGGGATTTGATGCTTTTGGTTTACCAACAGAAAATTTTGCTATTAAAAATAAAATACACCCAAGAATTGTTACAGAAATGAACATAGCAAACTTTACTAAACAGCTAAAAAGTATAGGTTTTTCATTTGATTGGGATAGAGCAATTGACACAACTCAACCAGATTATTATAAGTGGACACAATGGATATTCATTCAAATGTTTAAAAAAGGACTTGCATATAAAAAAGAATTTCCAATAAACTGGTGCCCATCATGTAAGGTAGGGCTTGCAAATGAAGAAGTAGTACAAGGTACATGTGATAGATGTGGAGCAGAAGTTGAACATAAAGTAAAAAATCAATGGATGCTTAAAATTACATCATACGCAGATAGATTAATTGATGACTTAAAAGAAGTAAATTATCTTGACCATATTAAAACACAGCAAACAAATTGGATTGGTAAATCATTTGGTGCAGAAATAGATTTTCCAATTGTAGGAGAAAACAACAATTTAAGAGTGTACACGACTAGACCCGATACTATTTTTGGATCAACATATATGGTTATTGCTCCAGAACATCCAATTATTGAAGAATATTCAGAATTTATTGAAAACATAGATGAAGTGAGAGAGTATCAAGATTTTGCAAATAAAAAATCTGAATTTGAAAGAGTAGAATTATCCAAAGAAAAAACTGGTGTTCAACTAAAAGGTCTAAAAGTTAAAAATCCGGTATCAAACAAGGAAATTCCAATTTGGATTTCCGATTATGTTATGATTACCTATGGTACGGGTGCTATAATGGCGGTACCGGCACATGATAAGAGAGATTATGAATTTGCTAAAAAATTTAATTTAGAAATTATAGAAGTTGTTGAAGGTGGAGATATTGAAAAAGAGGCATACACTGGAACAGGAAAAGCCATTAATTCTGATTTTATAAATGGTTTAGAAACAGATAAAGCTAAATCAATGATGATTGAATATTTAGAAAAAAATAATCTTGGAAAAAGCAAGAAAAACTTTAAATTGAGGGATTGGGTATTTTCAAGACAAAGATACTGGGGAGAACCTATTCCTATGATACATTGTGATGAATGTGGATGGCAACCAGTTGATGAGGAAAGTTTACCTATAACATTACCAGAAGTGGAAAATTATGAACCATCTGAAGATGGATTTAGTCCACTCGCTACAATTGACGACTTTGTTAATACAACATGTCCTTGTTGTGGTAAACCAGCAAAAAGAGAAACGGATACTATGCCACAATGGGCAGGATCATCATGGTATTATTTAAGATATATGGATCCTGAAAATAAAGATTTTTTAGTTGGTAAAGATGAAGTTGAATATTTTTCTCCAGTTGACTGGTATAATGGAGGTAATGAACACACAACATTGCATCTATTATATTCAAGATTTTGGCATAAATTTTTATATGATATTAATATAGTTCCTACGAAAGAACCATACATGAAAAGAACTTCCCACGGAATGATACTTGGAGAAAATGGAGAAAAAATGTCTAAATCAAAGGGGAATGTTGTAAATCCTGACGATATAGTAGAAAATTTTGGTGCCGACACTCTTAGAACGTATGAAATGTTTATTTCAGAATTTGACAAGTCAGTTCCATGGTCAGATGAAGCAGTAAATGGTGTTAGAAAATTTTTAGATAGAGTTTGGAGACTCCAAGAAATTTTGATAGATGGAAATCATTTTACAAAAGATATGGAAGTTCTCATAAATCAATGCATTAAAAAAGTTTCAGAAGATTATGAAAATTTAAAATTTAATACAGCTATTTCACAAATGATGATACTTTCAAATGCCTTTATAAAGAAAGGGGCAATAACTAAAAAGGAATTGGAAATATTTATTATTTTATTAAACCCTTGTGCTCCACATATTACTGAAGAAATATGGGAAAGATTAGGAAATAAAACTCAGATTGCAAATCAAAATATATGGCCCAAATATGATGAAGCAAAGCTTGTAGGAGATACCATAAAAATTCCTGTTCAAGTAAATGGTAAAGTAAGAAGTACCATTGAGGTGGCTGAAGGTGAAACAAAAGAAAATATAATTGAACTGGCACAAAAAGAGGAAAATGTACTTGCATTTATAGATGGTAAATCTGTAAAGAAAGTTATTTATGTACCTGGAAAAATATTAAATATTGTTGTTGGATAATAATTAAAATATTGTTGCATATTCACAAAAAAGTGAGTTTGCAACATTTTTTTACTCTAAAACAGAAGATGATGAACTTTAGAATACACAGTATAATTAAATTGTTTTTATATCACATAGTTTGATAAACTTAGATTAAAATTAGACAATCCTAACTTAATATTCTACAACATTTAATTAATTCGTTACAATGAATCTTAGAATTAATAAATAATAGAAGGATTTATGAGAAAAAATAAAGTTAGTATATTTAGTTTGTTACTAGAAATGATGCTGATATTATCAAATATTATACCAGACTTGTTATATTATTTTTAAGTGCAACATCGATATTAATCTATATTGAAATAAGAAAAAAGTAAATAAGTACAACCTAAAATAATTTAATAAATTTACCCAAAAGTAGCCTTCTAGTTAGTCCTTCCAAATAACCTAACTAGAAGGTCTTTTATAGTTTAATAAAAAAATCCCATAAAAGCAAGTATTAAAACTTAACTTTTAGGGATTGAATTTGTATGCATTTTACATATTTTTTAACAATACTTTTCCATCTATAATCTCATAGATCTTATCTGTTTGTCTAGCTACATTTATATCGTGGGTTACAATTATTATTGAAATATTTTCAGAAATTAAAGTTCTAAATAATTGCATTATTTCTTCTGAAGTTGATTCATCTAAAGCACCTGTAGGTTCATCTGCTAAAATTAACTTAGGATTGTTAACTAACGCTCTTGCGATACTCACTCTTTGTTTTTGCCCACCACTTAGTTTTGATACTTTTTTGTTATAAAAATCTTTACTATATCCAACTTTATGTAGAGCCTCATACGCTTTTTTATTAATTTCTTTTAATGGAACTTTTGAATCAAAATATAATGGAGTTTTTACATTTTCAATAACTGTATCTTCTTCAATCAACATATAATCTTGAAAAATAAAACTTATATCTTTTCCTCTGATATTCTCTATTTCTTTCAATTTCAATTTAGAAATATCTTTACCATCAAAAAAGTATTCTCCATTCTGAAAAGTTTCAAGACAACCAATTATATTTAATAATGTCGATTTACCGATTCCACTCGTTCCCATTATTGATACATATTCATTTGAATTTAATGTAAAATCTAAATCTTTTAACACATGTAATTCATTCTCTTTATCTTTGTTATAAAATTTATTCAACTTTCTAATCTCAATCATTAAACTTTCTCCTTATATAGCTCTATAACAGATTTTTTGAAATATTTTCTAATTGCAAAGTATGTGAAAATAAGTAATAATACTAAGAATAAGCTAAATACAAATACTATAAAGTCCAACTTTAAAGAATACCTATTTAAACCAAAGATACCTTTTAATATTACACTATCAATAGTTATAAATAAAATACAAGCTATTAAGAAAGAAAATATATAAATTGCAATAGTTTCAGATAAAAGCATTGTATAAAATTTTCTTTTCTTTATTCCTAAAAAGTTATATATAAAATATCTCTTTTTTCTATTATTTAAAATATTCCAATATACAAATAATATATTGAGTATAGATAAAGCTAACACAGTTAAAATTATAGGATACATTCTTTCGATGCTTTCCTGCATTCCACCAGATGTATCGATTTTCGTATATACATTTTTCCCCATTAAATTATTTATTTCACTATAAATATCAAGTCTTTTTTCTTTAGATATATCATCAGTTAAATTTATCTCAGCTTCAACTGATTTTAAATTCAATTTTTCCGCTGTATTTAAGGAAACAACAAAAGCATCGTGACCGCCAGCAAAATCTGTAAATCCTATCACTTTTAATGATAGTCTATTTATATCAATATAATCGCCTATTTTTATATCATTATTCAATGAGTGAATAAGAGGAATAGCCACTTCTAAATTATTTGAGTCGAAGTCTGGTAATGAACCCGAGTATATCTGATAAGATTTTTTAAAATTATATATAGTATAGAAATAATCACTTATTTCATTTTCTCCAAAATCCTTATTCACAGTGAAATTTTGAGGGTATTCATATCTTATATCATATCTATTAATATTTTTATATTTATTTAATATTTCTATATGTTTAGATTTGTCTAAATTCTTAAATATAAAATTTGCACTTATATTTTTATCTGTTAGAGCTCTTCTGTCGTCTATTCTCAGTTGATTTGAGGATAAAATTTGAAAACAAAATACTGCAGATAATATCAGCACTATTATATACAAATACATTTGTTTTATATTTCTAATAATTTCTTTTGATATCAATTTCATATTTTACCTCTCACATTACTAAATTCTTTCTTTAATTCTAATATTGGTAAAATCGAAACGAGCATACTTAATATAATTGATCCCACTAATACAACGATAAATGTTATCATATCAAAACTTAGCTCAGATCCTGCACCTGTAGTCGCAAACCTACCAAATATCGAAAAATCATTTAGTAAATATTTTACAATTATTTTGTAAAAAAAGATGTATGACAATATACTTATAATAAATATAGTCAAGTAATTATAAAATGTTATTAGATATAAATCTTTTTTTGATGCTCCATTAACAATGTAAATTTTAAATCTATTTTTCAATAAATCTTTGTTAATATATGCCACACTCACCACTGTAATTATTACTATCCCAACAAGAGATATCATTACATCTAAATATCGCTGTAAAGAACTTAAGTATAATTTATATTGTTCTGCTATTAAATTTTTCGTGAATTGATAATAGCCTAAATTATTTTCCTTTATATAATTTTCAAACTCAATAATTTTTTCTTTTTCTATTTTATCATTAAAATAGATAATATTCGCTTGAAATTTAGGAATTCCAAAGTCCTCAATATATCTATACAAGTTTTTGTCATATGCTACAATAAAATTAGGCGATTTATTTCTGTTTTCAGGAAACAAACTAGATATTGGAAATGAACTATTTGAAATCATTCCGAGCGATGGAAGTTTTGTATCATCGTCATAATATCCTTTTACAATAATTTTTACATCTTTTTTTTCATTTAAATAAAATCCATCACCAATTTTATATTCATTTGAATGTGAACGTTGCACTACAGCTGGTACAACATTGTCTTTTATATTAAAATCAATATTGTCATCAAAATTTTTACTCAAGATATTTAATGTAGTTTCATCATACATATTTATATTTTTATTAATATCTTCAATGTAAAAATCAGTTTTAATTCTAGTAAAACTTTTGAAATCATCAGGATGACTTTCTATATACTCTTTTACTAAATTATAATTATTTATTATATCATCAAGATTTGATTCAGCATTTTTATCTCTTCTATTAATATAATCAGGTTTATTCATATAAAATAGAGCATTATTTAATGAACTATTTTTAAGGTAATTATACTCAGATATAATAGAACCTATTTCTTTCACATTTTTAACAGAATATAATAACATGAAAAATATTTGACATATGATTATAAAATTAATAAATTTCTTTTTTTTAAATAAATTTATACTCATTAATAAGTTTTTCATAAAATCATCCTATTTAGTAGTCATTCTTTTTCTCATAAATTCCCTTAATCCCACATCACTATACTTTATAGACACATAATTTTCTCTACTACCTTTAGCATATGAATAAATTCTAGAATTATCATAAGGTATTGGCGTACCATTTTCTATCATCTAAAACCTCCTATTTGTTTTATGGAATCATCATATAATAAATTTTATTAATTTTCAACTATTTTTATTTTTAAGAATAATATCCTTAAATTAAATAAATTTTCAATATTCTGCAGATTTTTATATAAACTTAATTATAACAAAATTATGAATAATTATAAATCGCATCCAAATATGATTCTAGAACTCAGTCATTGACATTTGACCTATATTCTAATCTTAATGATGTTATCAACGAAATGGATTATTCTGGAGATAATACTCAAAAAGAATTACCAAAAGCACCAGAATTAAAACCTTTAAAACCGGAAAATCCAGGTACTGGAGATATCGGAATTGTAAGTTTAGTAATAGCGATGATAGTATCAGCTGGTGCGTATCTAGGTATTAGAAAAAGAAAATAGTTCAAGATAATAAGTTGCTACAGAGTAGAGTAAATCTATTCTGAGCAACTTTTTGATTTTTATGGTTAAACAATATCTGTTGAACCTAAATTATTTTAAGGATAGCTTTTTTGCCACATATATTTGACAACTCTAGAGAATTTATTTGAATATAATATGATAGCCCCTTTATAATTATTGTAATATCTAGTATAATAGATATAAGTGTAAATATAGCAATTACCTTTAAATTATTGTATCAATTTGATATATTTAATATATTAATTGTTAGATTGGAGATTATATGAATTTAACGACTAAAACTGAATATGGTCTACGTGCATTACAATATTTAAGAGATAAGTATGATGATGGACCTATTAATATTAATGAAATATCTACCAATTTAAATTTAAGTAAGACATATATTGAGCAAATTTTCAGAAAATTGAAAAAGGCTAATATAATTGAAAGTACAAGAGGTAAAAACGGAGGATATCAATTAAAGAAGATCCGTCAAAAATAATTGTTGGAGATGTAATAAGAATTTTGGAAGGAAATATTGAGCTATCTCATAAATGTAAAGTAGAAAATTGCCAAGTTGAAGAATGTGCATCAAGAGATGTTTTTAATAGGATTGATTCAGCTGTATCAAATGTTATAGATACAATTACTTTAGAACAAATATAGTCAATAGATGAGGTTAATATGAAAAAAATGAATTTAAACCAGCTTAGAAAAGAGTATTTAGATTTTTTCGAGTCAAAAGATCATTTGAGGCTAAAGAGCTACTCTCTTATACCAAATAAAGATAAGAGTTTACTTTTAATAAATGCAGGTATGGCACCATTGAAGGAATATTTTTTAGGTTCTAAAAAAATGTCAAAAAATAGAGCTACGTCCTCACAAAGATGTGTACGAACCGGCGATATTGATAACGTTGGGAAAACAGATAGACACGGTACATTTTTTGAAATGCTTGGAAATTTTTCTTTTGGAGCATATTTCAAGAGAGAAGCAATTAAATGGGCTTGGGAATTTTTAACAGAAGTAATTGAAATGGATAAAGATAAATTATCAGTTTCAGTGTTTTTAGATGATGATGAAGCTTATGATATCTGGAAAAATGAAATTGGGCTTTCTGAAGATAAAATTAAAAGATTTGGAAAAGAAGATAATTTTTGGGAGATAGAACAAGGACCATGTGGTCCTTCTTCTGAAATTTTTTATGATAGAGGGGAAGATTACGAAGGGGATGACAGATTTTTAGAAATATGGAATCTAGTATTTACACAATTTAATAAAGATGCAAATGGGGAATATAATAAATTAGATAATCCAAATATAGATACAGGTATGGGACTTGAAAGGCTTGCCCTTGTAGTTGAAGACGCTAATAATATTTTTGAATTAGATACATTTAGTCCACTTAAAGATAAAATAGAAGAATTATCAGGTAAAAAATATAAATCATCTAAAAAAGTTGATGAATCAATAAGAGTTATAATGGATCATATAAAAGCTATTACCTTCCTAGTTTTTGATGGTGTAGTACCTTCAAATGAAGGAAGAGGATATGTTTTAAGAAGGTTAATTAGAAGAGCATATCGCCACGGAAAATTATTAGATATAAACGGTCATTTTCTAGAAAAATTATCACAAATTGTTATGGATATATATAAACCAGAGTATCCAGAACTTAATGAAGATAAGAATAGAGTATTAAAAATAATAAGAAAAGAAGAAGATAATTTCCAACAAACTATTGATCAAGGCCTTGATATATTAAACGATTTCTTAAAAGAATTAGAAAATAATAATAAATCCATACTAAAAGGAGAGGATGCATTTAAGCTTTATGATACTTATGGATTTCCTCTAGACTTAACTAAAGAGATTGCTGCGGATAAGGATATTGAAGTAGACAATCTTGGATTTGAAAAATCTATGAAAGAGCAAAAAGAAAAATCTCGATCAAATAAGAATTTCAAAGATGGTTGGGAAGATGAAAAAATTGTCGTAAATGGTTTTGAAAGTACAGAATTTGTGGGATATAATTTTCTAACATCAGATTCAAAAATAATAGGAATTATTGGAAATGATAAAGAAAGTATAAGTGAAGGTGAAAGTTCTATAATAATATTAGATAAGACACCATTTTATGCTGAATCAGGTGGTCAAATTGGAGATACAGGATTTATTATAAGTGACCATGGAAAATTAAAGGTTACAGATACAAAGAAAACTGGTGATGAAATATTTTATCATTTTGTAGAATGTATAGAAGGAGAGCTATCATTAAATGATCATGTCGTAGCAAAAGTAGATGCAAATAAGCGTGAAGCGATTAAGAAAAACCATTCAGTTACTCATTTGTTGAATAAGGCACTAAAAGAAGTATTGGGTAATCATATTACTCAAGCTGGATCTATGTTTCTGATGAAAGAATGAGGTTTGATTTTACACATTTTGAAACTATTAGCAAAGATGATTTAACTGAAATTGAAGCGAGAGTAAATAAAGCAATTTTTGAAGGATTAGAAGTAAATATTTTTGAAACAAGCCTAAAAGAGTCATCTGAATTAGGTGCAGTTGGGGTATTTGAAGATAAATATAAAGAAGTAGTAAGAGTTGTTGACATGGGAGGATATTCTATTGAACTTTGTGGTGGTACTCATGTAGAAAACACAAGCAATATAATGATGTATAAAATACTATCTGAAACAAGTATCGCTTCAGGGGTGAGAAGAATTGAAGGGATAACCGGTCTAAATGTATACAACT
The DNA here is from genome assembly GCF_985670335.1 of Helcococcus sp. SA-HE-C1. Taxonomy (NCBI): domain Bacteria; kingdom Bacillati; phylum Bacillota; class Tissierellia; order Tissierellales; family Peptoniphilaceae; genus Helcococcus; species Helcococcus sp. SA-HE-C1. The sequence continues at coordinate 865,028 of NZ_OZ484652.1, read as the reverse complement.
ATTTAAATGAATATATAGATAGAGAAAATAGAATAGCTGGATTATTGAAAGTTCAAAAAAATATAATTGAAGATAAAATCAAGTCAATAATAGAAATTGAAAAAGAATTAAAATCTCAAATTGAATCGTACAAGCAAGCACAAGAAGCAAATGTATTAGGTGAATTGTTAAATGATACTAAAAATATTTGTGGAGTGGAGTCAATAATAGCTAAATTAGATGGTGTAGACATGGATTCATTAAAAGGAATTGCTGATAAATTTAAGACTGATAGAAATACAGAAAATAAAGTATTGGTATTAGCAAGCGTAGTCGATGATAAAATTTATTTTGTTACAGCCGTTGCAAAAAATCTAATTTCAAAAGGATTAAAAGCAGGAGATTTAGTTAGGTTTGTTGCTAAATATACCGGTGGTAATGGTGGTGGAAGACCAGACTTTGCACAAGCAGGTGGAAAAGAAATTGATAAAGTAGATGAAGCATTAGTAGAAGTAGAAAATTTTATTAAAAATCAACTTCAATAGGAGGAGTTATGGCAGATTTTGGCGAAACAATGCGTTTTAAACTTGGCGAAGATGAGCATGATGAAGTATCAGAAATTTTTAAATTAGTTTATGATGCTTTAGTTGAAAAAGGATATTACCCTACTAACCAAATTATTGGATATTTAATATCAGGGGATCCTACGTATATTACTTCACACAATAACGCAAGAAAAACTATTCAACAAATAGATCGAAATGATTTGTTAGAAAAAGTTTTAAATTTTTATTTTGAAAAGAATGATATTAAAAAATAATTAAAAAGAGGTAGTTTTTTCTGCCTTTTTTTAATGAGATGGAGAAAAATGGAAAGATATATAGGATTAGATATTGGTAGAAAAACTATTGGTGTTGCAATATCGGATCCATTTTTAATGTTTGCAAATGGTCTGACAACAATAAAAAGAACAAAAGTTAAAGAAGATATAAAAAAAATTTTACAAATCACAAAAGAAAAAGAAGTTATAAAAATAGTTGTAGGTATGCCATACAATATGGATGGATCAATGGGACCATCTGCACAAAGAGTTATGAGTTTTGTAGACTTATTAAAAAAGGAAACAGATATAGATATTATATACGAAGACGAGAGATTGACAACAGTTTCAGCTGAAGAAGTGCTGATACAAACAGGAGTAAGAAGGGAAAAGAGAAAGGAACATATAGATAAGATTGCGGCAAGTTTTATTTTGCAATCGCATTTAGATTCGAGGTTATAATGGAAAATTTAGATAATGTAGAATATATAGAATTAAATGACGGTAATGAAACTATAAAACTTTTATTGCTAGATACATTTGGAGTAGAAGAAAAAGATTATGCGGCATTATTGGATGAAAATGATGATCAATTATATATATTAGAAATACATTTAGAAGATAATGAAGTAGTTTTTGAAACAATAGAAGATGAAGAAGAATTTAATGAAATCCTAGCTCTTTATGAAGAATTAATAGATGAAAGCTATGAAGAGTAGAAAGGTAAAAAATGAAACATAATTACAAAAGAAAAGTTAGAAAATCAAAAATAAAAATTATACCGCTAGGTGGAGTGGGGGAAATCGGTAAAAATATGACTGCCGTAGAATACAATAATCAAATAATTATTGTAGACGCAGGTACAATATTTCCAGATGAATCTATGCCAGGTATTGACATAGTAATTCAAGATTACACATACTTAGAACAAAATAAACATAAAATAAAAGGTCTAGTTATTACACACGGTCACGAAGATCATATAGGAGCTGTACCATATTTGTTGAAAAAAATAAATATGAGAGTATATGCTACTAGGCTTACCATAGGATTGATAGAATCAAAAATACAAGAGCATGGATTAGATACTTCGGTATTGAAGAAAGTATCTCAAGGTCAGACGATTAGATTAGGCGACTTTGATGTGGAATTTATCGCTGTAAATCATTCTATACCAGATTCATGTGCTATAGCTCTTCATACAAATGAAGGAGTTATATTATTTACTGGTGACTTTAAGGTTGATTTCACACCAATCGATGGCGTTCAAATGGATTTACAGAGATTTGGAGAACTAGGGAGAAAGGGAGTGCTTTGTCTTTTAAGTGATAGCACAAATGTTGAGAGACCCGGTTACACTATGAGTGAAAAATCAATTCGAGAAACGTTTAAGAAAGTTTTTGCAGAAGCAAAAGGTAGAATTACAGTAGCGACATTTGCCTCTAACTTACATCGTATTCAGCAAGTATTTGATGCCACAGAGTATCACAATAAAAAAATGTTTATATCTGGTAGATCAATGGTTAAAAATATAAATATTGCTGTTAATTTAGGATATTTAAAAGTAAAAAAAGATACCATTCAGGATATTAAACATATAGACAAATATGATGACGAAGAGATTGTAATGCTTACAACGGGTAGTCAAGGTGAACAAATGGCTGCCTTAACAAGAATGGCGAGAGAAGAACATAGAAAACTAAAATTACAAGAAGGTGATACTGTAATAATTTCAGCAACACCTATTCCTGGTAATGAAGAGTCTATGGGAACTGTTATAAACAATCTATCTAAATTGGGAGTAAACGTTGTATATTCTAAGCTTGCAGATGTTCACGTTTCAGGACATGCATCAAGAGAAGAATTAAAACTAGTTTTATCATTGGTTCAACCAAAATTCTTTATTCCGGTACACGGAGAATATAGACATCAAAAAATGCATAAAGATTTAGCAGTTGAGATGGGGATGCATCCAGATAATGTATTTATAACAAATATCGGTGATGTAATAGAATTAGATAAAAATAACGCAAATAAAGTTGGTGAAGTACCGGCGGGTAAAGTACTTGTTGATGGCTTAGGAATTGGTGACGTTGGAAATATTGTCTTAAGAGATAGAATGAAATTAGCAGAAGACGGACTAATAAGTGTTACTTTAGTGTATAGTAAAAGCAAAAAAGAAGTTGTTGGTTCATTAAGAATGATATCAAGAGGATTTATTTATGTAAAAGATTCAACAGATATTATGTCTGGAGCATATAAACAGCTAGATTTAATTAAAAACGAAATTAATTCTAAAAAAATAACAGATATTTCACAAATGAAATATTTAATAATTGATAAAATGAGAAACTATGTTTACTCAGAGCTAAAAAGGGATCCAATGGTTTTAGCAATGGTGGTTGAAATAGATTAATGCGAGGTTATAAATGTTGAAAAAAACAAAATTTAATTTGAAGAAATTAGTTTATATATTACTAGGTTGTGCAATAATGTCAGTTGGAGCATTCTTCTTTAACATTCCTGCAAATATTGCTGCGGGTGGTGTAACTGGTTTCGCACAAATTATTAAACATCTTATACCAGGAATAAACGTAGGTTTAGTAATGATTATTCTAAATGCTTTGATACTTGTTGCTGGAGCTTATTTCTTAGGTAAAGAATTTGCCTTTATACCATAGTAGGTTCTTTTGGATATTCAACATTTGTTGGTGTTTTAGATTCTTTAGTAAAGTTAGATGGTCCTATAATCAAGGATAGCTTAGTTAATGTTGTAATTGGTGGTGCTTTAATTGGTATAGGATTATCAATAGTGTTTATGGAAAACGCATCAACAGGTGGAACAGATGTTATAGCCAAAATAATTGAAAGATACACTAATTATAGTGTTTCTATAGGAATGATTATAGCAGATTCTACAGTTATTATATTTGCTGCAATAGTGTTTGGATTAGATAGTGGTATATATGCACTAATTTCATTATTTATAACATCGTACACGGTAGATTATGCAATAACAGGTTTTAACTCTAAAATTGCAATGACGATTATTTCAGATGAAATTGATAAAATAAATAATTTTATATCTACAGAGATTGTTAGAGGAACTACGCTATATAAAGCAGTTGGTGGATATACAAAAAAAGATAAATTCATATTAGTAACGGTAGTGGATAGAAAACAATATATAAAAATAAGACGCTTTATTCAAGAAGTAGATGAAGAAGCCTTTGTTTATACAAGCAATATAAGCGAAGTAATTGGATATGGTTTCTCAAGGGAGTTTATACATGATAAAGTTGGGGACAACACAAAAATTACAGATTAAAAGAATCACGTCAATTGGGGCCTTCATAGGTGAAGTAGATAATGAAAATTTAGAAGAGGATATTTTATTACCTAGAAAATATCTAAAAAAAGATAAAGAAGTAGGCGATGAAATTGAGGTGTTTATATATAAAGATAATAGCAATAGACCAATTGCAACAACTAAGAAATCTAAAATAGAATTGGGAGAGTTAGCACTTTTACAAGTGCTTGATACAACTAAAATTGGTGCTTTCTTAGATTGGGGACTTGATAAAGATTTGTTATTACCTTTTGAAGAGCAATTAGGACAAATAAAAAAATATTCATATCATTTAGTTGGACTTTATGTAGATAAATCAAAAAGACTATGTGCTACAATGAAAATAGACGATTACTTTGAAACGAATGTTCCCTATAAAGAAGATGATTGGGTAGAAGGGGTAATATATTCATATAACAGCGACATTGGTGCATTTATTTTAATAGATGGAAAATACAATGGATTATTACCTCAAATAGAAATTACGGGTGTTCCTAAGGTTGGTGATAATATCAAGCTTAGAGTTAAAAATGTAAAATCAGATGGTAAAATTGATCTAACAACAAATAATAGATCTCATGTTGAATTGAATCAAGATGCAGATTTTATTTTTTCCATACTCAGAGATAATGGTGGATTTTTAAGAGTTAATGATAAGAGTGATCCAAAAGTAATTAGAAAAGTTTTTAATATGAGCAAATCACAATTTAAGAAATCTATCGGTAGATTATATAAACAAAGAAGAATAGTATTTAAGAATAATGGAATACAAATAAATAAAGGAGATAATTATGTCAAATAAAGTATATTACAAAGTTAATGGAAGAGAAATAACAGAACAAGATGTTACAAAATTTATAGCAAACTTAGGTCAAGATGGATTTAGATTTAATTCACCAGAAGGAAAAAAACAAGTTGCTGAAGAATTGTTAAATCAAGAATTATTACTATTAGATGCTTTAGATAATGGGCTTGATAAAGAAGAAGATTATAAAACTGAAGTGGAGTTTGCAAAGGATCAAATCTTAAAACAATTTGCAATGAAAAAAATACTTAGTTCAGCTGAAGTAACTGATGAAGAAGCAAAAGAATTTTACGAAAAAAATCCGAGCCACTTTTCAGAAGTTTATGAATTTCATGCGTACCACATTCTAGTAAAAGATGAAAAAGAAGCAAAGAAAATCAAAGAAAAAATTGATAATGGAGCAGACTTTGAAGAATTGGCAAAAGAAGATTCAACTTGTCCATCAAAAGAAAAAGGTGGTGATTTAGGTCACTTCCAATCAGGTCAAATGGTTCCAGAGTTTGAAAAAGCATTATTGAAATTAAAAGATGGGGAAGTATCGGAACCGGTTAAAACACAATTTGGATATCACATCATAAGATTAGATCACAAACATTTAATTAAAGAAAATAACTTTGAATCATACAAAGAAGATTTAAAAAGAACTATGATATCTCAAAAGCAACAAGAATTATACTTAAATAAAACAAAAAAATTGAAAGAAAAATTTGACGTTGTAGAGGGGGAATAATGCAAGAATTAAAAAATTCAACCGCAGCTCTAGTTTTTAAACATTTTGAGTCAATAAATCAAATACCTAGATGCTCACATGATGAAGAGAAAATTTCTCAATTTATGTATAACTTTGGTAAACAATTAGGCTATGAAACTACCAGAGATGAATTTGGAAATGTAATTATAATTAAACCGGCAACAAAAGGTTTTGAAAATAGTGATACTGTAATATTGCAAAGTCATTTAGATATGGTTTGTGTTAAAACGGATGACTCAGATCATGATTTTGCATGTGATCCAATTGATATGTATATTGATGGAGACTTTATTAAAGCTAGAGGAACTACATTAGGTTCTGATGATGGAATTGGTGTAGCTTTAACTATGGCAATCTTAGAAGATAAAGATTTAGAACATCCTGAAATTGAAGCTTTATTCACGACTACTGAAGAAACAGGAATGGATGGTGTCAAAGGATTATCAGATAATATTTTAAGAGGTAAAAAATTAATAAATTTAGATAACGAAGAAGATTGGAAAGTATTTGTTGGTTGTGCGGGTGGTGCAGAAGCTAGATTAATTAAATCATTTGATAGATTCGAAAAATCTCAATACACTAATTTTGAAATAAAATTAAACGGTTTGCAAGGTGGACATTCAGGATTGATGATTCATGAAAATTTACTTAATGCTAATAAAGAATTATCTTCAATAATTAAAGATTTATTCACGAAATTTGACCTACTTCTTATTGAAGTAAAAGGTGGATCAAAGCAAAATGCGATTCCAACAAATTCAGAATATAAAATTGGTGTTAAAAATTCTGAAAAAGATGAATTTTTAAGAGAATTTGAAACATTAAAGTCTAGACTTTTAGAAATAAAAAAAAGAATTGAACCTTCAATTAATATTGAAATCAATGAATTAAATGAATGCAGAAAATATATAGATAAAGAAGATTCTAAAAATATTATAGATGCTATAATTAAATTACCACATGGTGTTAATTCAGTGGATGATAACTTAAATATTGTAAAATCATCAAATAATTTGGCGATACTTAAAACAAATGAAAACGAGTTTTACATTCATACATCAATTAGGTCATCAGATTCAAAAGATATGGACGAATTAAGTGAAAAAATTGTACTTACTGGAAAAGAATTTGGTTTTGAAGCGAAATTTAATGATAGATATCCAATGTGGGAACCGAAATTTAACACAAAGCTATTAGAAGCAACAAAAAAGGTATATAGAAACTTAACAAATAAAGATATTGAAGTCGCTGTAATACATGCTGGTCTTGAGACGGGTACATTAAGTCAAAAATATCCTAATATTGAAATGATTAGCATAGGGCCAACAACCACAGGTGCTCATACGCCATCTGAACAGGTTTCAATCACATCAGTTGAATTCGTTTTCAAATATTTAATAGAGTTACTAAAAAATTTGTAGAAAATAATAAAATAGGGTATATTTAAATAAAGAATTTTAGGAGGAATCTAATGAGTGATGATAAAAACAGATATGAAAAAGAAGATCTAGAATTTAATGATGAAATCGAAGAATATGAAGAGGATTTCCAGGAGTTTACATTAGTACTTGAGGATGATACTGAATTAGAGTGTGTAATAATAGCACAATTTAATGTTGATGAACAAGGTTACATTGCGTTATTACCAATAGAAGGCGAAGAAAATAGTATATTATTATATAGAGCGATAGAAAACGGTGATTCATTTGATGTATCAATGATTGAATCGGATGAAGAGTTTGAATTAGCCAGTGAAGCATATTATCAAGTAGTGGATGAAGATCTAGAGTTTGTAGGTCATGAACATGAGCATAATTGCGGATGTGGAGAGGATGGACATCATCACCATGATGCTTGCGGTTGTGAAGGTTGTAGTTGTGAATAATTAATTCAAAATAAAGGAAGGATGGTATATTATGGTTAAACTAATACTAGGAAAATCAGGTAGTGGTAAAACAAAATATTTAATTGATAATGCTAATGAAGAAAAATCAAGAGGTAACGGTAACATAGTATTTATTGATACTGATGATTCTCATATTTTTTCACTAGATTATGCTGTTAGATTGATAAATGCAAAAAAATTTGGAATAGATAGTGTAGATTCATTATATGGTTTTATTGCAGGGATTATATCAAGGGATTATGATATCGAAAAAATCTATTTAGATGGAATATATCAAATAATAGATTTTAATAAAGAAAACACAAAACACCTGCTTTCTAGATTGAGTAAACTATCTGAAGAAAATGAAATTGAAGTTTTATTAGGGTTTGATAACGATAAAGACGAACTTCCTGAAAATGGAGAATTTGAAATTGTAGAGATGTAATGATAATAACAGATGAAAAAAAATTAGAAAAATTTATTAATTTGAGAAATCAATATATTGATTTACTAGTAGAAAAGAAAATTACAAAGCTAGAATTTAATATGTTAAATAATGAAATATATTACAAAATAAATCTAAGACCATTCGTGGTCTTAGATTCTTTTAATAAAGCTCTATTTAACTATAATTATTTCAATTCAAAGGCGAAAATATACTTAGAAGATAGTAAGAAATATAAAAATTCTAAAAATGTAAGAGATCAAAAAAGATATAAATTGGCAGAAAATAATAAAATAAATTGCTATCATCATAAAGATAAATCAATAATAGCAATGATAAACCTTGAAAAACCAGAAAAGATTATAGCGTATAATATTAAATTACACTCTAAAAATTTATCAAATGAAATTTTTGAGATATATTTTATGAATAAAGAGAAAATAATATTACATACCAAAAACTCAGAAATAAAAAAGTTACTTATATCATTAAATATTTTTGAAGAAAAAGAGAGAGAATCCTTAATTTCATCATATATCAATAATTAGAGCCTACTTAGATATAAATATCTAGTGGGCTTTAATTAGTTTTTAGCATTTATGCTATAATTATTATATTAAGGAGTAATATATGCGAGAAATAAAAATAGGTGTAAATGATGATAATCAAACTGTGATTAAGTATCTCAATAAGTATATATCAAAAGCACCAAATTCACTTATATATAAGTGGATTCGTAAGAAAAAAATAAAAGTCAATAAAAATAGAGTTGAACCAAGTACGATTATGTATAAAGGCGATATACTTTATCTATATATTTATGATGAAGAAATTGAAAAATGGCAAGAAGAAAAAAAAAGTATTAAGTCTAAAATTAATTTAGACATTGCGTTTGAAAATGATGATGTAATGGTAATAGATAAGCCTCAAAATGTTTTAGTTCATGCAGCAAGCCCAAAAGATTATGGTAAAAATGTTGTAGATTTTATTGTCGATTTAATGATAGAGAGAGAAGAGTATATTCCAAGACTAAATCCCACATTTAGACCGGCAATAGTAAATAGGATTGATAGAAATACTATGGGACTTGTAATTGGTGCAAAAAATAGAAAATCGCTTTTACAATTAAATGATGCTATTGATAATGGAATGATTAAAAAATATTATCTTGCAATAGTTAAAGGGAAATTGAATAAAAAACTTACAATTAAAAAAAAACTTGAGAAAGATGATAATAATAATGTATCGGTAAGTGAAAATGGTAAAGAAGCGATTACAAAAGTTAATCCAATTTTAAGTACAGAAAAATATTCATTAATAGAAGTAGAAATATTGACTGGTAGAACACATCAAATCAGAGTTAGTCTTGCAGATATTGGGCACCCAATTATTGGAGATAGAAGATATTCAGACGATAAGGATATTTTGTATAAAGATCAACAATTGGTGGCATATAAATTAATATTTGATGAAAAGATTTCAGTAAAGTCATTAAAAAACAAAATAGTAATAAGCAAATATGAGAAATATATTAAGGATTTATTTACAAAATTAATTTAGGAGGAAAAATGCCAAAAGTATTATTAGTTGAAGATGAAATTGCAATTAGAAAATTCACCAAAATAAATATTGAAAAAGCGGGATTTGATGTAATCGAAGCCGGCACAGGAGAAGAAGGAGTAGAGTTAGCATTAGTATTAAAACCGGACGTTGTGATACTAGATGTTATGCTACCTGGAATGAATGGATTTGAAGTTTGTAGTGTGCTAAGAAATGAAATTCCAAATTTAGGGATAATAATGCTCACTGCAAAAACACAGGAAGTAGACAAAATTTTAGGTCTAGAACAAGGAGCAGATGACTATATGATTAAACCATTTAATCCTCAAGAATTAGTCCTAAGAATTAAATCCTTAATTAGAAGGATAGATATTAATAATGGCGGGAAAATAGAAGCAAATGAATTAAAATATGGACCATTTACATTAAATCTATATTCTAAAAAATTTATGAAAAATGATGAATTAATTGATTTAACGCCAACAGAACTATTAATTATTAAAATATTTTTAGAAAATGAAGATAAAGCATTTTCAAGAGAAGAGCTAATGGATTTAGCTTGGGGTGGAGAAAATAAAGTCGACACTAAAATTATTGATGTTAATATAAGAAGAATTAGGGCTAAGATTGAAGAGAATCCAGCAAAACCAAAATATTTACATACAGTTTGGGGAATAGGTTATAGATGGGGAAATTAAAAGGTTTTATATCAAAAAATAAAAATAGTTTAAAGACTAAGTTAGTTGTTTATCAATTAATTCTATTCACAATATTTATAATTGGATTTGAAATTTTTACATTTATTACAATAAGGGAATATTATTATAATAATTTAAAATCTAATATGTTGTCACAGGCAGAATACAGTTTAGAACTGTACTCTTCATCTGTGTCAGGATATTCTCTTTCCGAGATAATATCAAATGAACGTTTTGAATTTTTAAACAACATGAAAGGGAAAGTTCAAATACTAGATAATTCTGGAAAACTTTTATATGACAATACAGGTGGGATAAAACTGGATACTAATGTTGAAATGATTGAACAACAATCAGACATTGTATTTAGCTTTTACGAGGATACAGAAAATAAATTATTAATATTAAATTATCCGATAATTAACAAAAATAATCAAGTAGGTGTACTTAGAAATATTACGAGTATTAAAATAGTTGAAAATGAAATATCTATGAGAATGGCAGTATTTATTTTATTTGGAGCTATTGCCGTATTTTTAAGTATTATAATTAACTATATATTTGGTAATTCATTTTTAGCTCCAATCAAAAAATTAAATAATTTAGCAAGTAAACTTTCAAATGGTCAATATAATGAAAGGTCAAATATGCCATATATAGGAGAGATTGGCGAATTAGCAAAGACGATGGATGAAATGAGCGAAAATATTATAAATAAGGAGGAAATAAAGCAAGATTTTATTTCTTCAGTTTCTCATGAATTACGAACTCCGTTAACTTCAATAAAAGGATGGGCGATAACATTACAAGATAAAGATATAGAACAAGAAACTATTAATGATGGTTTAACAATAATAGAAAAAGAATCGGATAGACTTGCAGGTATGGTTGAAGATTTACTTAATTTTTCAAGATATACTTCTCCTAAATTTAGTCTCACAAAATCTGAATTTAATATTATTTTAATTGTAAAAAATATTATAAATCAATTGTCGCCTAGAGCCAAAGAAAAAAATATAAACATGGTGTATAATCACGAAGATTACGATGTAAATGTAATTGCAGATGAAAATAGACTAAAACAAGTATTTATAAACCTTATAGATAATGCACTTAAGTTTACGGATAATGAAGGTACAATATTAGTGAATATACAAGATGGAGAAGATGAAATAAAATGTCAGATTACAGATACGGGAATTGGTATAAGTGAAGATGAGATAGATTTAGTTACAACTAAATTTTATAAAGGAAGTTCAAGCCAATCACATACAGGTTTAGGTTTATCAATATGTGAAGAGATAGTTCTTCTCCATAATGGTAAATTTGAAATTTCAAGTATAGAAGATGAAGGAACAACGGTTAGTTTTACTATACCAAAAGGAGTTAGAAATGAAAATTAAAAAGGGATTTTTATTTTTTATATTTATATTTATTTTAAGTGGTTGTTCTAATTTATCAGAATATTTTGTCGAAAAAGCATCCACTACTATTATTAAACCGGATCAAAATCTGGAAATATCGGGTATATGGAAAAATACTGACATTTATAATGTTAATGCTGAAAATAATTTAGAAAAAGTTAAAAATGAAGATTTGGACAATATATTTTTATCAAATACGGCATTTGATTTCAAGAAAAATTATGTATTAAATCCTAATATATCTTCAAGATTTATTGAGTTTAAATCATATATACTTACAAGGTTTACATCAATTCCAGATGAAATAAAGCCAGAATCTGAGGAGGTACCAGTAATAAAATTTACGAATAAAACCTCTTTCAATCAGGAATTTGTATTAATTGGTCATAATAAATTAATCACAATCTACTTAGGGAAAATATATGTGTATGAAAAAATGACTTCGATAGATAAATCAATTGAAGACAAAAAGTTTATGCAAATACAATCCTTAATAAGAGGAGTTGGAGAAACTTCAAAATCAAATTTTGGTCTATCTATTGCTTTTAGAAAAAGGAATAGATCAAGTAATCAAATAAACTATGATTATTATACTTATTACATTAAACAAACGGAAAATGATGACACACCAAATATATATAAAGTATCAGATGTTGTAATACCTAAGTTTACAGGATTATGGTCTATTGTATCATCAAAAAAAGATATAAAAAACAAATCATATGGTACTTACTCCCTATCCGCAAATCTTACATCTTTAAGTAATAATAATGAGGCGGTAAATAAAATCGAAGATACCATCTATAGAAGAATTGATTATGTAAATAGTGACTATATAGCTGTTACGAACTTCGACTATCTATCAAATGAAGTAAAGGAATCATACAATATATTTAGTATGGAAAATTTATCGAAGAAAGAACCATTATCAATTATGAATATAGCAGGAGCAGTTGGAAATGAAGTATTGCTTACAACTTATAAAGAAGTTTCCAACAGTTTGCTTAATAGAGGGTTAATAAATATAGCTGAGTCAACTCCAAATCCTACAAATATTGGAATTAAGAGAGTCAAAAATTCATGGGAATTTTACTCAAATATAGAGCAAACAAATATTGATAGTAGGAAATCAAAAGTTTATAAGAATTATGACTTAAAAATTGCACCAATTATAAATATAGCTGGTTCCAATGAAAAAAGCATGTTTTCATGGTCAGAAATAAAAAGAAGACGTCCTGAAGCTATTGATGCTACAGTATCACCGGATAATAAATACGTCTTAGTTCAATTAAAAAATTCACTAGAGTTTTATCCGATATATTTTAATTACATTGGGAACAAACCATTATTTACTATTCAAAATGTTGAAGATTATGAAATTGTTATGAGTCAATGGATTACCAATGAGAATATTAATAGTATATATAATGAATATTCTAAACTTAAAAATTTGAATAGCTACATAATTTACCATTAAAAATAAATAGTTATAATAATGAGATATTTTATTTTTATGATATAATATTAAAGTGAAAATTTAAAAAGGAGAATATATTATGAAAAAAATAACCATTGTAACTGATAGTACGTGGGATAGAAGTAGCGAAGATGCAGAAAGATTAGGGGTTAAAGTTGTACCCTTAAATGTTCATTTTGATGATGAACAATTTTTAGATGGTGTTACTATTGATCAAAAAATGTTTTTAAGAAAACTAGCTTCATCAAATTCTTCACCAACTACATCGCAACCTTCACCAATAGAATTTGAAAAAGTTTTTAGAGAAGAGTTAAAAAAAGGGAATAAAGTTTTATATATTGGAATAGATGGGATAATAAGTGGAACATTTAATTCAGCAACTATAGCAAAAAATACAATTGAAAGTGATGATATTTATTTAATAGATTCAAAAACAGCAACTGCTGGATTATCTATTTTAGTTCAAATTGCATATGATTTAGTGCAAAAAGAGGATGATATTGAGATAATAATTTCTAAAATTAATGAAATAAAAAGAAAAATAAAAGTTTACGCTTATGTAGATACATTAAAATATTTACAAAAAGGTGGTAGACTTTCATCAACACAGGCATTTATTGGAGGAGTACTAAATCTTAAGCCAATTATATTATTAAAAGATAGCGTTATTTCAAGCTATGACAAAGCTAGAGGTAAAAAATCAGCATTAAAAAAAATAGTAGAAGCTGTAAAAAAAGATGGAATAAATACAGATTATCCAGTTGCATTTGCAAACATTGAATCTCGAGATAGTATCGATTATTTAATTAAAGAATTTGAAGAAGCATTTAATATAAAGGAATATTGGATACAGGAACTAGGTAGTGTTGTTGCTACACATGCTGGTCCTGGAGCGGCAGGTTTTGCATTTGTAATGAAATAATTTTTTCAAAAAATAAAAGGGACTTTATAAAGTCCCTTTAAAATGAAAAATCCGCTACAATTGTAACGGAAATTTATTATTCACCATCTACATTTTTATTTTTATAACTTGGTCTTTCAACTAAGCCTGACTTTAATGCTGCTGTGGATACCCAAATTCTCTTAACTTGGCCATCTACTACAGCCTTAACTCTTCTTAAGTTTGGTTTGAAAAATTTTTTAATTTTTTTGTGTGAATGAGTTACAATATTTCCAGATTTTTTCTTTTTTCCTGTGATTGCACATTCTCTTGCCATTACAAACACCTCCTCGCTATTAATTTCCTGTACTCGAAATATTATAACACATGTCATTAATTTTTTGCAAGTTAATGTTAAGACTGATATAATCTAATTATAAAAATAGAAGGAGGACAATATGTCAGCTGTACTAAAAAATAAATATGGACAAATTGTAATCGAGGATAAAGTTATTGCAACAGTGGCAGCTCTATCTGCACAAGAGTCATACGGAATAGTGGGATTAGTTGCTCAAAATACAAAAGATGGATTATTTGAATTGTTAAGATTTGATAATAAAACTAAAGGTGTAAATGTTGTTGTAAATGGTAATGTAGTAGATGTTGAACTTACAGTTATGTTAGAGTACGGAGTTAGAATTGCAGTTGTTTGCGAAAATATAATTTCTAAAGTAAAATATAATATTGAAAATAATACACATTTGAAAGTTAATTCTGTGAATGTACTAGTTCAAGGAATTAGGGTTTAATGGGGGATAGATGAAAAATATAAAAGCTAAAGATTTAAGATTAGGATTGTATGGTGCATTTGAAAATCTTGAATCTAACAAAGAATACGTTAATGGATTAAATGTATTTCCAGTGCCAGATGGAGATACTGGTACGAATATGTCCTTAACATTTAAATCAGTAGTTAATAAACTTCAAGATGCAGAAGATACAACAGATTCAATATCTAAAGCATTGTCAACAGGATCATTAATGGGAGCTAGAGGTAACTCTGGCGTTATTTTATCCCAATTATGCAGAGGAGTTGCAAATGTTTTTTCAAAGGTTGAGACTATTGAAATTGTAAACTTAGTTGAAGCTCTTGAAAGTGCAAAAGAAACAGCGTATAAAGCTGTATTAAAGCCTACAGAGGGAACCATATTAACAGTAAGTAGGTATATCGCAGAGTTTGCTAGACGAGAGTTCTTAAAGTATGGCGAAATAGATGTATTTTTAGAAGCTATTATTGTGGAAGCAAAAAGAGCATTGGATAAGACACCTGATATGTTGCCAGTTTTAAAAGAGGCTGGCGTTGTTGATGCCGGCGGACAAGGATTAGTCTTTATTTTAGAAGGATTCCATAGAGCATTGATAGGTGAACCTGTAAAATCTGTAATTAAAGATACGGATTTAACAGATGTAAATCTAAAGGATACGATACATCATCATTCTGATGTTAATCCAGAAGATATTGTATACGGATATTGTACAGAATTTTTAATTAATCACGATGGCTCAAAATCACATGAGGATTTCAAAGAGCAAATTCTTTCTCATGGAGATTCAATTGTATGTGTTGGCGATGAAAATCTAATTAAGACACACATCCATACGGATGATCCAGGACAGGTACTTTCCTTAGCAAGAAAAATGGGTGAATTAAGTGATATTAAGATTGAAAATATGAGATTTCAAAATGCTGAAGTAAATATGAGAAGAGAATCTCAACAGTCAAAGGCTTTTAATATAAAAGAAGAAAAAAATAAAAAATATGGATTCGTGACAATAACTATTGGTGAGGGATTTGATGCAATCTTTAGTGAGATGAATGTTGACAAATTGATTAAAGGTGGACAAACAATGAATCCTTCTACTGAAGATATTGTTAAAGCTGTAGAAGAAGTTAATGCAGATAATGTATTTGTATTTCCAAATAATAAAAATATAATACTTGCTGCGAAACAAGCAGCAGAATTAGTAGATAAAAATTTAATAGTTATTGAAACTCAATCTATTCCACAATCATTTACAGCCTTAATCAATTTTGATGAGAGTCTTGATCCACAAGAAAATTTTAACAATATGACAAATTCACTTGAGGATGTTACATCATTACAATTAACTTATGCAATAAGAGATACTAAAAATGGTGATTTAGAAATAAAAGAGGGCGACTTTATTGGTCTAGAATCAGGAAAGATAAAAGTGAAAGGAAATGATTTAAATCAAACATTTATGGATTTAGTTAAAAATTCTGTAAGTGATGATCATTCATTATTATCAATTTATTTTGGTGAAGATATTAGAGAGGAAGAAGCAAATAAATTAGCTGAAAAACTTGAAAAATCAAATCCTGATTTAGATATAGAAGTCTTCTTTGGTGGTAAGCCATTGTACTACTATATTGGATCATTAGAATAAAATGAAATTAACCGATATTAAAGGTGTTGGTGTTAAAAAAAGTGAATTATTAAATCAGCTTGGAATATATACAGTTAAAGACTTAATAAAATATATGCCTAAAAGATATGAAGATAGATCAAAAAGAGTGCTTGTGTCGGATGCTATACATGGGGTAAAACAATATTTTAAGTTAGAGATAAAAAAGATATATAAAATATATTTTTATGGAAACAATAAAACAATTTCTAGAGTATCGGCAAAAGATAAAAGTGGAGAGATTTCGATATTGTGGCATAACAATAGATTTATAACAAATAATCTTAGACTAGATGAAACATATAAGTTTTTTGGTAATTACGACAGAGAAAAAAAATCCTTGGTCAATCCAATTATTTGTAAAATAGATGATGATAAAATAGGTGGGATTATTCCCATCTATTCTACTAACAAGGGTTTAAGCGAAAAAAATATTATAAATTTTAAAAAATCTGCCTTGGAAAAATATTTTTTTACGGATTATTTTAATGAAAATATTTTTGAAAAGTATTCTATTTTAGAGATAAATAAAATGTATAAAATTCTAAATAGTCCTGATAATAAAATGCAATTATATAGGGCTATGTTTACGTTAAATTTAAGAATGATTTTTTTAGAAAAATATGCTATTAGAGAATATAAAAAAAACTCAAAAAATAATTATATTTCTTTTAATCATATAGAAATAAATTCTATATTAGATAAATTAGAGTTTAAGTTGACGTCATCCCAATCGAATGCGTTAGATGACATATTTAATGATATGAAAAAAGAAAAACGTATGAATAGAATAATTATTGGAGATGTTGGTTCGGGAAAGACTATTGTTGCTATATTAAGTTCGATTTATGCAATAAAAAATGGATATCAAGTTGCTTTTATGGCACCCACTGAAATATTAGCGATTCAACACTTTGATAAGTATAATGTTTTTCTATCAAAAATTGGAATTAAATCACAACTTTTAATTGAATATACACGTGCTAGAGATAAAAAAGAAATATATGATAAATTAGAACACAATAAAATTGATATAATTTTTGGAACTCATAGTTTATTTCAAGAAAAAGTTAAATTTTCAAAATTAGGTCTAGTAATCACTGATGAACAACAGAGATTTGGAGTGTATCAAAGAAAATTATTAAATGATAAGGGGAAAAGTCCGGATACATTACTTTTATCTGCCACACCTATCCCCAGAACAATAGCACTTTCACTTTATAGTGAACTCGATATTTCTTTTATTGATACGATGCCTTCAAATAGATTACCTATCAAATCGTATGTAACTAATATATACGCCGAAAAGAAATTCATAGATTTTGCGTATAATAAGATTTTACAGGGAGAACAGGCGTATATTGTTGTTTCAAGAGTAGAGGAAAACGATAATTTAGAATCAGTATCAAGACTTTATAGAAAGTTAAATAAATATTTCGATAAAAAGGTCAGATTAGATTATTTGCATGGACAAATGTCTTCTGAAGAAAAAGAATTAAAACAGAAAAAATTTTATAATGGGAAAACAGATATACTAATAGCCACATCAATTATAGAAGTAGGAATTGATAATCCAAATGCAACCGTAATGATTATATATGATGCGAATCAATTTGGTATTTCTCAATTACATCAGATAAGAGGTAGAGTTGGTAAATCTTCACTGCAATCATATTGTTTTTTCGTAGTGTCGGACGATGCGTCAAGTTTTGAAAAAATAAAGTTTATAGCTGATACAAATGACGGATTTAAAATCGCCAAGAAAGATTTGCAGCTGAGAGGCTCTGGAGAAATGTATAGCTCAAATCAGTCTGGTTTCATAGAAATGGATAATTCTTTTATATACAACGAAAGTTTACTTAATGTTTGTGGTAAAATATTAAATGAAAACATTTCAAACCCAATATTAGATGAAGAAATAAAAGAAAAATTAGATAATTTAGATAAAATAATATTAAATTAGGAGAGTTATGAGTTTAAGAGTAATAACGGGACTAAGAAAAGGTCATAAACTAAAGGGCCTAGAAGTGGAGATGCAAGACCAACAGAAGATAGAGTAAAAGAGTCTATTTTCAATATAATTGAACCACTTGAAGATGATGCTGTATGTCTAGATTTGTTTGCTTGTACGGGTAACATTGGAATAGAGTTTTTGAGTCGTGGTGTAAAAAAAGTTTATTTTTCAGAGCTTGAAAAGAAAAACGTAGAAGATCTTGAATGGAATCTAAATCATACAAAATTTACGAAACAAGCAGAAATTTTTACTGGAGATTTTAGAAGAAATTTACTTGGCATACGAGAAAACATAGATTATGTATATTTAGACCCACCATATACATCATCCTTTTATGAGGAAGCATTTAAGATTATGATTGGCAATAAATATTTTAAGCACGCTCTCTATATAACAGAAATGAATGTGGACGAAAATTTTTCAAATAAGTTTAAGACTCTTGAACTGGTCTATGAAAAACAATATGGAAAAAAATATATTAAATTTTATAGGGAGTACGAATGAAAGTGCTATATCCGGGGAGTTTTGATCCCGTAACAAATGGACACTTAGATATAATTGGAAGAGCAGCAAAAAGTTTTGAAGAGGTAATAGTCTGTGTTGCAGTAAATAAATCAAAAAAATATTTATTTTCAATGAATGAAAAGATTGAAATGTTGGAAAAAGTGTTGTATGATTATGATAACGTGAAAGTTGTAAAACACGAAGGATTAATTGTGGATTTTGTAGAAAAAAATAATATTGATGCGATTTTAAGAGGAATAAGAGCTATATCAGATTATGAAGCAGAATCACAATTTGCTCAAATGAATAAATTATATTCTAAAACAAATGTAGAAACTTTATTTATGGTAGCAGAACCAGAGATGTCATATCTAAGTTCTTCTATCGTAAAGGAAATAGCATCGCATGGAAAAGATGTATCGATGTTGGTTCCAAGTATTGTAGCAAAAAAAATCAGGGAAAAATATTAAGAAAAACTAGGAGGTTATTAATGAACATTATTTCATTAATTCAAGAATTAGAAGAAATTATAGATGATGCTGGATCAGTACCATTTTCAAAAAAAGTGACAGTAAATCCGGACGACATTTATTCAATTATAAATGATTTAAAGGACTCCATTCCTCAAGAAATCAAAGATGCAGAATGGGTAAATAATGAAAGAGATAGAATTTTAAGTGAAGCAAATTCTCAAGCAAATTCAATAAATGAAAAAGCTAAATTAGAAGTTCAAAAAGCTTATGATGAAGCAAATAGAAGATTTAAGGAATTGGTGAGCGAACATAATGTAACACAGACTGCAAATGAAGAATCAGAAAGAATTATTGCAGAAGCAAAATCTACAGCACAAACAATTACAACTAATTCATTAGCATATGTAGATCAAATTTTGTCCAAAACATCAGATGATTTGAGAAATTCAATAG
Organism: Helcococcus sp. SA-HE-C1; assembly: GCF_985670335.1. Taxonomy (NCBI): domain Bacteria; kingdom Bacillati; phylum Bacillota; class Tissierellia; order Tissierellales; family Peptoniphilaceae; genus Helcococcus; species Helcococcus sp. SA-HE-C1. Next base: position 845,021 of record NZ_OZ484652.1, on the reverse strand, counting down.
ATAAAATTGAAGAAAATAGATTGAAATTAAAGTATTAATTCCTGACATAATATAATTATAAAAAGACAAGAAGAAATTAAGCTGAGTCCACAAAGTTGGACTTTATACCAGAGACATTTAGAGATATTTGTCTCTGGTTTTTTGGTATGACGGGCATGTCATCAATCTGTGGTGAAAGTCCACTAAGGGCGTAGTTGCCAACGAACCTCACAGTAATTCCCAAGGTTTGCACCGTGAGATGCAGGCGAGAAGAAGGGATAGCAAAATTGTAGCCTGACGAACAGAAACCTAATACTAAGGCTTGCACGGTGGACAAGCGGACCAAAAGTCGTGAAGTCCAAAAGGCAACCGTAAACCATGCAAGTAGATTAGGCAGGTAGACAAGGAAAGATTGATGGCTTATCCCGTGAGGTCTCACTAGCGAATAAGTAGTAACAACGAATAGTGAGAAGTCAGCAAAAGCCATAGTAGTATTGAAGCCTTTGTAATAGAGGTGGAGCGAAGGGCTGAATAATTCAAAGTCAAATGGACTTGCAAAAGTCTGTATCCATATCCGACGAGAAAATCGTACCAAAGACGTAACGGCGGAAAATTTTCACAGGAGTTAGGAGTAAGAGGATACAGAGCATAACAAAGAAAGGAGACAATCCAAATGTCAGAACTGCTAGAACAAATACTCAGTAGAGAAAACATGTTTGCAGCATTAAACAAAGTGAAAGCAAACAAAGGAGCAGGAGGAATAGATGGAATATCCACCGAAGAAATAGACCAACATCTCAAAAACAACTGGGTAGAAATTAGAGACAAAATTCGAAGAAGAAAGTATAAACCAAAACCGGTCAGAAGGGTAGAAATACCAAAACCAAATGGAGGTGTACGCAATCTAGGAATACCAACAGTAGTAGACAGAGTAATAGAACAAGCAATTGCACAAGTTCTAACACCAATAGCAGAACCACACTTTAGTGATAAAAGTTACGGTTTTAGACCAAATCGCAAAGCACAACAAGCGATAGTGAAACTTCTTGAATACTTTAACGACGGATACAGCTATATTGTAGACATAGACCTAGAGAAATTCTTTGATAACGTCCCGCAAGACAAACTCATGACCTTGGTTCATAACCTCATAAATGACCCAAACACAGAATCCTTAATTAGGAAATATCTTAATGCGGGAGTAATGATAAAAGGAAATTATGAAGAAACACCCAAGGGAACACCACAAGGAGGAAATCTATCGCCCCTTCTAAGTAACATAATGCTAAACGAATTAGACAAAGAACTAGAAGCAAGAGGACTACACTTTGTAAGATATGCAGACGACTGCATAATAGCCGTAGGAAGTAGCGCAGCAGCTAACAGAGTAATGGCAACAGTAACAAAGTGGATAGAAAAGAAACTAGGACTAAAAGTAAATGCAACAAAATCCAAAGTCACAAAACCAAGAAAACTAAAATATTTAGGATATGGTTTTTGGAAAGACAAAGCAGGATGGAAAGCAAGACCACACAAAGAATCAATCCGAAGGTTTCAAAGAAAGTTGAAACAGTTGACAAAGAGGAGTTGGTCAGTACCAATGACCTATAGAATCAACAGACTGAACCAAGTAATTAGAGGGTGGATAAACTATTTTAGACTAGGAGATATGAAGACGGTCCTTAGAAAGATAGATGAACGACTTAGAACAAGAATGAGAATAGTCATATGGAAGCAGTGGAAGACAAGTGGGAAACGCCTATGGGGACTTCGAAAGTTAGGCGTTCCGATGTGGATGGCAAAACAGTCAGTAGGATTTGGAGACCACTATCAAGCGGTTGCCAAAACCACAGGACTACATCACATAAACAAAGAAATCCTCGCAAAGCGAGGACTTCAAAGTTGTTTGGATTATTATTTGAATTAAACCGCTGTATGCCGAACGGCACGTACAGTGGTGTGAGAGGGGCTACATGTTAGCTCCTACTCGATTAGTCCTAATATTCCCCCTAGGGGAAATCGCAGCTAAGCTGATCGTTATAATTATAATAGTAAGTTACCATTAATAAGTAAACAAATTGATTTATCAATCTACATTTAAATAAGGTATTTCTTTATAAATTCTATCAATATCTTTAATATTAAAAATATTTTGAAGTTTATATGCTTTAATATCAATATTTAAGTATCTTTGATTATTAGGATTTTCAGTAAATTTAACTATATTATTTATTATCTCTATGTCGGATATTTTCTTGACTTGTTTGATCATATCAGCACCCCTATTATTAAATTTGAGTGGAGAAATATATTTCAAATTATTCAATTCTAAAACATCTTTCATTTTTATTTCTAACAAATAATTAAAAACAAATCTATTTAGTCTAGTTGTTGAATATCTCTTATTGTGAGATTTTTTAATAGCTTCACTTAAACTTCCAGTAAAATTATTAAGCAATAAATTCAACATTCCATTTTCATATCCAGCTATATGATCAGGGGGGAATTTTTGAATACTTGCCTTGTTATAAAAAATATCTGAATAATCATCGATATTTACAATATTTGACACTTCTAATTTTAAAACTGTTTCTTTTGGGGTATATTTTGAAATGTCTTTATTATTCTTAAATTCAGAATCTGATTGTACTTGCTGATTGGAACTTAAATTCATCTAAATTAGAGCTATCATAACCACCATCGAGTCTCCGTATTGGAAAGGGAATAATAGTACTATTTATCTTTTTCAATGCTATAACATAAAGAAATGCAAGTGTATTATTAGGTTTCTTTAATATACTTGAATCTATATTGAGTTTATCCAATGATAATAAAAATGCCTTCTTATATGAATTGCCACTTTTAATAAGCTCTTTTTGAAGTTTATCAATTTTATCTTTATCATTAATTATTTTTTCAACATTAGAATTAAAATTATCCAATTCATCTTCAATTCCAAATGAAATATAATCTACAATAGACATTTCATCCAAAATTTTAACACAATAATGTGCAAAATAATCTGCACTTTGAAGACTAACTATGGCAGGTATCTCTATTACAAGATCAACGCCATTTAAAACTGCAATTTCTGCTTTATCGAATTTATTAAGTATAGAAGCTTCTCCTCTTTGTACGAATGAGCCACTCATCAAAGCGATTATTCTAGAATCGGGAAATCTTTTTTTTATTTGACTAATTTGATGAATATGACCATTGTGCATCGGATTATATTCACAAATAATTGCTATATTTTTCATAATATTGTATTTTCCTTGTATAATTTGTTATAATAAGTTATATGCTTATATATATAATAAGTTAAAAACATATATAAATAAAGGAGTAATTATGGATATTCTAATTATAAATAGTGGAAGTTCATCACTTAAGTATCAATTTATGAACTCAGTTAAAGGAACAGTTTACGGTAAAGGTCTAATTGAACGAATTGGGCTAGAAGGTTCAAATATTTCTCATAAAAAAGATGGTAAAGAGACAGTAATCGAAAGAGATTTACCAACACATAAAGAAGCAATTCAATTATTATTTGAAGTATTATTAAATGATGAGTACGGTTTGATTAAAAATATGGATGAAATTGAAGCTATTGGTCATAGAGTGGTTCATGGTGGTCCAATTTCAGAGCCTACACTTGTAACAGACGAAGTTCTTGAAACGGTTAAAGAATATATTAAATTTGCTCCACTACATAATCCGGGAGCGATTCAAGGGATTTTAGGTGTTGAAGAAGTAGCACCTAGTAAGCCAAATGTAATTTGTGTTGATACAGGTTTTCATACAAGTATACCTAAAGAAAATGCAGTATATGCAATTCCTTATGACTTATATTCAAAAGATAATATTAAGAGATATGGTGCTCACGGTATTTCACACGAGTATGTAACAATTAAAACAGCAGAATTATTAGAAAAGCCAGTTGAAGAAACTAATGTTATTACATGTCATTTAGGTAATGGAGCTTCAATTACAGCAGTTAAAAATGGTAAATCATTTGATACATCAATGGGACTTACACCATTAGAAGGCTTAGTAATGGGTACAAGATCTGGTGATTTAGACCCTGCGGTCGTATTCACACTATCTAAGCAACATAGTTTAAGTAGTGAAGAGATAGATAATTTATTAAATAAACAATCAGGTCTACTTGGATTAAGTGGCGTTTCATCTGATTTTAGAGATGTCCAATTAGCAATGGAAGACGGAAATAAAAGAGCTAAATTGGCATTAGATGTATTTGCACATAGAGCTAAAAAATATGTTGGTGCATATATGGCGATACTAGGAAGAGTTGATGCTATTACATTTGCTGGTGGTATTGGTGAAAATTCAGATTATGCAAGAAGAGAAGTTTTAAGAGGATTGGAATCATTTGGAGTGGAGATTGATCTTGAAAAGAACAATGTAAGAGGTGAAGAAAGATTAATATCAACCGACAAATCTAAGGTTAAAGTATTTGTTGTACCAACTAATGAAGAGTTAATGATAGCAAGAGAAACACAAAAAATAGTAGAGAAATTGTAAAAAAGTTTGACATTTACACAAAATGTATGTATAATACATTTGTTATTTAAAAAGATTTAAAAGATTAAGGGGGTGTTACTATGGCAGTACCAAAGAGAAAAACATCTAAAGCTAAAACAGCTTCGAGAAGAGCTTCATCATACACATTAAATAAAGTAAATTTTGTTGTTGATTCAGAAACAAACGAAGCGAGATTACCTCATAGAGTAAGTCCTTCAGGATATTATAACGGAAGAAAAATATTTGAAACTGAAGACGAAGAGTAAAATTAACATTTAGCAAATGAAAACGCACAAAACATTATGTTTTGTGCGTTTTTTAGTATACAATTTTCTTGAAAATATTACAAAAATATTATATATGAAAACGCTTGTTATAAATACATATTTTATATATAATATATAATATAAAAAAAGGAGGAGTAAAATGGGAAAATTTATGAAAAAAGGAATTTCTTTTTTATTAGCAATCATAATAATATTGTCAATGGTACCAATTTTTAGTGTTAGAGCTAAAGACTCTAATTCTGATAGAATAGAAGGGGAAAATAGTGTTCAGACAAGTAATAGTAATACTAAAAAGAAGGATACTAAAGAATCAAGTGAAAAAACAAAACTAATTGTTCATTTCAATAATACTACTGAAAAAAAATGGGATCTTCATATTTGGGAAAAAGGAAAAGATGGAAAAAAATATGAATTTACTAAAAAAGATGATTTTGGAGATGTTGCTGAAATTGAATTTGAGGGTAGTGTAGAAAGTGTTGGAATAATAGTAAAGGATGATAATTGGAATAAAAATCCTGATGGAGATAGATTTGTTGAGATAAAAAATAATCCTCAACATATTTGGTTGAGAGATAGAGACCCAAATATTTATTATAAAAAACCAGCTAGGATTCAGGATGAAAAAGTAAGTTTTAGTTCATTTAATATTGATAAATTAAGTGAATTAACACTTAAGATGAACAAAAAATCTGATTTATCATATATAAAAAACAATTATAAACTATATATAAACGGCGTATTATCAAACGATAAAATAAAAGAAGTTTTATCATATAATAATGAAAAAATTTCAAATACTGAAGGTTTAATTTTTAAATTAGCAGAAGATATTGATTTTAATAGTGAAATAGTATTAAAGGCAAAAAATTCAGAAATAGAAAAAGAACAGGAAATCAAGGCTACAATTGGTAATGTGGTGTCTTCAAAAGAGTTTGATGAAAAGTTCGCTTATAAAGGAAAATTAGGCTCTATTTATTCTAAGGATAAAACAAATTTTAAAGTTTGGGCACCTACAGCAAAATCTGTCGATTCTTTTAATCTTTGAAGGAGAAAAGGTAAAAGAAAAAATACCAATGAAAAAAGGTGAAAAAGGTGTATACAGTCATGAATTATCTGGAGATAAATTGGGAACAGTTTATATGTACGATGTTTACTTTGAAGGAAAAGTAAATAGATCAGTAAATCCATATGCGAAGGCAGTTACTATAAATGGTGAAAAAAGTGTAGTAGCAAACCCGATTTCAAGTACAGTAGAAAGACCAAACACAAAAGATATAAAAAATCCGATTATATATGAATTACATGTAAGAGATTTATCATCACAAGATATAAGTGGTATTAAAGATAAAGGGACCTTTAATGGATTAGTAGAAAAAGGTACTAAAACTCCAACAGGACAAATAACTGGTTTTGATTATATTAAATCATTAGGTATAACACATGTTCAATTATTACCAATTTATGATTATAAAACTGTTGATGAAAAAAATCCTAAATCCGGATTTAATTGGGGGTACAATCCATTAAATTATAACTCAGTTGAAGGTTCATATTCTACAGAACCACATAAACCATTTAAGAGAATTGAAGAATTACAAAATGCAGTAGATGAGATGCATAAAGCCGGATTAGGTGTCATAATGGACGTTGTATATAATCATGTTTTTGATCCAGTAGGACATGCATTTGAGAAAATTGTCCCAGGTTATTACTTTAGGAAGGATGAGAAAGGTAATTTTAAGGGCGGTACTGGAGTAGGTAATGAAACTGCATCCGAAAGAAGTATGGTTCAAAAATTTATTATAGATTCTATAACCTATTGGGCAAAAACATATAATTTAGATGGGTTTAGATTTAATCTTATGGGAACTCATGATATTGCAACAATGAATAAAATACATGCAGAACTTAAAAAGATTAATCCCAACATATTTATTCTCGGTGAGGGTTGGAATATGGATATGGGCATTCCAGAAGATTTGAGAGCTACACAACGAAATGCAAAAGAAATGCCTAATTTAGCATTTTTCAGTGATAACATTAGAGATGGAATTAGAGGATCAGTTTTTGAAGAAAAAGATAAAGGGTTTGCTACTGGAAAACCGACAAATGAAAGCTATATCATCCAAAATATTAAAGGTGGTAAGGGATTACAATCGTATCTATCAGCTAGTCAAGTAATTCAGTATGCAGAGGCACATGATAACTTAACACTATGGGATAAAATAAAGGCTACAAATCCTAACGAAGATGATACAATAAGCTTAAAAAGACAAAAATTGGCAACTTCTATTGTTATGTTCTCACAAGGGACACCATTTTTCCATGCCGGACAAGAATTTGCTAGGACAAAAAATGGGGATGAAAACTCATATAAATCTCCGGATTCAGTAAATCAATTCGATTGGACAAGAGTTGAAAAAATGAGTGAAAATATAGACTATTTTAGAGAAATAATTAAAATTAGAAAAGCATATGATGTTTTCAATATAAATGATTATAATGAAATAGATAAAGTATTTACTACAATTAAGAAATCAGATGGCGTAGTCGCATACAGCTTATTAAATGAAGATGAATCTAGACTATATATTGGTCATAACGGTTCAGAGAAAACTAAGGAAATTGAACTTCCAAATGGAAAATATAAAGTTTTAGTAAAAAATCAAAATGTAAATCATAAAGGTATAAAAGAGATCGAAGTTACAAATGGAAAAGTTGAAATCGAAGCATTGTCATCTTTAGTACTACTTTCATCTGAGAAACAAAAATTAGCTGATAAAACAGAATTAAAAAATTTAGTAGATAAAATTAAATCTATAAAAAGTGTAGATGAATATACCCATGAAAGTGGTGCAGAAATTAGAAGAAATTTAGGTGAAGCTCAAAGAGTTTATGAAGACATATCTGCAACACAAGAAATGGTAAATGAAGCAAAAGATAAATTAAAAAGTGCTTTTGAGAATCTTGAAAAAATTGATGAAGATTCATCTAAAGAAACTGAAACAGAAACTGAAACAGAAACTGAAACAGAAATTGAAACAGAAATTGAAACAGAAATTGAAACAGAAATTGAAACAGAAATTGAAACAGAAACTGAAACAGAAACTAAAAAAGAAACAAATAATGATAAAAACGTAGATAATCAATCAAATCCTAATACAGGAGATTTGGGGATTGGATTACAATTTATTATTATAGCAACAGCAAGTTTAGGAAGTATAATTTTGTCTAAAAAGAAAACTAAATAGTGAGATATTAAATAAATACGGAATTTACATTTCGTATTTATTACCTTAAAGTATATTCTATAATTAGCTAATATTGTATTAAAATTTTAGAAATTAATATAATCGAATTTCAATTTATATTTTGTTTTATATAAATGTTCATATATGGTATTATATAAAATATATGAAATGGAGATTATATGAAATTAATAGTTGATTTATTGGGTGCTGATTTAGGTCCGAAAGAGATAATAAATGGTGTAATAGACTCTCTAGAAAAGACAAAGTTTAACTTCGTTTTGGTTGGTCCTGAAAATTTAGCAAAAGAAATATTGAAAGAAAAGAATGTTGAATTAAAAAGATTTGAATTTATTGACACAAATGATTATATAAGTAACGAAGAAGATCCGGCTAAATCAATAAGAAGAAAGAAAAATTCTAGTTTAACTTTAGGATTAAATAAGTTAAATGAAGATGGTGACGGCTTTTTATCTGCAGGAAGTACAGGAGCACTGCTTGCAGGTGGTATCTTTATAACTAAAAGAATAAATGGTGTAAAAAGATCAACACTTGCTACATTTGTACCAAATAAACAAAAAAGCGTGACGGTATTAGTTGATAGTGGCTCAAATGTTGATTCAAAACCGGAGATGCTGGACCAATTTGCAATAATGGGATCCATAACTTCAAGAAATTTTATTGGAAAGAAAAATCCAAAAGTATATCTAGCAAATATAGGAACTGAAAAAGGTAAGGGAGATAGTTTATCAAAGTCAGCTTATGAATTGTTAGAACAAAATGATAAGATTAATTTTATGGGAAACATTGAGCCAAGAGATTTCCTTTCGGGGAAAGCAGATGTTATAGTAACTGATGGATTTGCTGGAAATATGATGATAAAGGCGACTGAAGGTGCTGCATCAGTTTTATTTGATGAAATTAAAGAGCAAGTAGAAAGTAGTTTCTTAGTTAAATTAGGTGCGTTATTAATGAAACCAGCGTTGAAGGCTGTTAAAGATAAATACGATTATAAAAAAGTTGGAGCTGGAGTAATATTGGGTATAAATAAGCCATTGTTTAAGGCTCATGGTAGTTCAAATAGAGAAGCAATAAAATACGCAATTTTTAAGGCCGAAGAATTTATAATGAGTAATACAAATAAAAAAATGGAGGAAAATTTATGGTAAGAGAAAGAATTTTAGAATTAGCAAGTGATGAATTGATGTTAGATAATGTAAATTTGGATGCAGATTTTACTAAAGAATATGATTTAGACTCGATTGCATTATTAGATTTTATTATGACAATTGAAGAAGAGTTTGATGTTGAAATTTCAGAAAAAGAATTAAATAAATTAAAATCAGTTAATGATATTATTGCACTAATAGAAAATAAACAAAAATAATTTTAAGTATGGAAATATTACAGTCCAGATTAAAAAAATTAAATAATCTAGAAAAGACAATAAACTATGAATTTAAGAATAAAAATTTATTAAATTTAGCTTTAACTCATACATCATACACAAATGAGCATTCAACAACTAAAGGAAAGGATAATCAAAGATTAGAATTTTTAGGTGATGCAGTACTTGAGTTGGTATACACTGAAATACTTTACAAAACATTTTCAATCAAAGATGAAGGCTACTTAACAAAACTTAGAGCAAGCCTAGTCTGTGAAGAGGGATTTGCAGAATTAGCTGATTATATAGATTTATCAAATTATTTGCTTTTAGGTAAAGGTGAAGAAAAAACAAATGGGAGAAATAAACCATCAATAAAATCGGATGCATTTGAGGCTTTAAATGGAGCAATGTATTTAGATGGAGGATATTCTGTTGTTTATACTTTTATTTATGAAATTATAGGTAAAAGAGTAAAAGAAATAAAATCCCAAAAAAATAAAAATAATGTTAAAAATTATAAATCTGTTTTACAAGAACATTTGCATAAAACTAAAAATATTAACTGTGAATATCAGCTACAAAAAGAAGAAGGCCCATCGCATGATAAAATTTTCTATATAGATGTGTATTATGGTAGAAAATTATTAGGAAGTGGAAATGGTAAAAATAAAAAATTAGCCGAACAAATGGCGGCTAAAAATGCATTAGAAAATTTAAGACTTATCTAAAAAATGTAGCAAATTTATCAATATAATTGGTAGAATTGCTACAATTCTTTTAGAGGAATATTTTAGGAAGATAATATGAAATTAAAATACGTTGAATTATACGGGTTTAAGAGTTTTGCAGAAAAAACAAAATTGCATTTTAATAAAGAAATATCGGCTATTGTTGGACCGAATGGATATGGAAAATCTAATATTGCAGATGCTATAAAATGGGTTCTTGGAGAGCAATCAGCAAAATCGCTGCGTGGTTCAAATATGCAAGATGTAATATTTTCAGGTACCGATAAAAGAAAACCTATGAATATGGCACAAGTATCGTTGATATTAGATAATAGCGATAAATCTTTACCTATTGCATTTGATGAAGTAAATGTAACTAGAAGAGTATATCGAACCGGTGAGAGTGAATATCTACTAAATAAAGCTACAGTTAGATTAAAAGATATAAAAGAACTCTTTTTAGATACTGGTCTAGGTAAAGATGGTTATTCTATGATAGGTCAGGGGAAAATAGATGAAATATTAAACGGTAAGAATGAAGATAGAAGATATATTTTTGATGAGCCTGTGGTATTTCAAAAAATAAGTATAAAAAAAGTGAATCAGAAAAAAAACTTGTAAAAAATGAGGAAAACCTTAAATTTTTATTGCAAGAATTAAAACTTAAGAAGCAAGAAGTTGATATCTTACAAAAACAGTCTGAAAACGCAAAGGAAGGCATAAAACTTACTTCAAAATTAGAGAAATTAGAATTAAATTTATTATTTAAGTCAATTGAAAAATACTCCTTAGATTTAATAAAAGATAAGGAAAATTTAATTGAGTTAAATCTAAACTTAAATAAAGAAATTGATATCTTAGAAAATTTAGAACAAAATATTCTTCCCCTAGAAAATAAGATAGAAGAGGATGAAAATAGACTCTTAAATTTAAGATCTCAACAAATAAATAAAGATAAAAAAATATCAACAATAAGCTCTGAAATAAATGTATTAAATGAAAAAATTAAATTCTTTAATCAGGATAAAGACAGAATCATTTTAGATTTAAAAAATAAAAATAAAAAACTTTCTGATTTCAACAATATTAGAGAAAACAAGATTAAAGAGAATAAAGATTTATTAGAAAAAAAAGAAAATATCAATGAAAATTATAAAGAAATAAAAGAACAGGTAGGCAAGTTTGAAAATGAAATATCAATTTTAACTAATGAAAAAAATGAAATTAATGATTTTATAGAAAAAAATAAAAATATACTATCGAATCTTCAAATTGATAAGTCAACAAAAGAAAAACTTGATATAAGTAATGAAAAACTTAAAGAAAATTATTTATCAGAAATTTTATCACTTAAATCTTTAATTTTGAAAAAAAACAAAAATCTTAATGAAAAAGAAAATAATATAAAAAGTATTAATGAATTGCTTGATAAAAATGGAAATTATATTAATGAAAGCATTGATAAGAGAACGGAGTACAATTTACAAATAAAATCTTTATTAAATAAAAAAGACATTATAAAAGATGAATATATAAAATTAGAATCTAAAAAGGATTTATTAGAAAAACAATATAAATCATATGACGGGTATTATAGATTTGTTCAAAATCTTTTACAAACGGCACAAAGAGATAATAATATTTCAGATAGAATTGTTGGTGTGTTAGCAGATTTAATTCAAGTAGAAGATGAATACAAAGTAGCTGTAGATGTTGCCTTGGGCTCCTCTCTTCAAAATATAGTTATTAATAATGAAGACGATGGAAAATATCTTATTAATTATATTAAAAAAAATAATATTGGGCGAATTACATTTTTACCAATAAATAAAATTAGCGGAAATAGACACAATGTAAATCATCCAAAGTCGATAGGAACACTAAATGATTTAGTTAAAAATGATAATAAAATTGATGGCATAATAAATCATTTCTTATCAAGAACAATTTTAGTTTCTAATATGGATGATGCGATCATAGTGTCAAAAGAAACAAAAGGTTTTCGTATAATCACGCTTGATGGGGAAATTATTAGTTCATGGGGCTCTATGGTAGGTGGTAATACATTTAAAAAAGAATCCAATTCTCTTCTAAATAGAAAAAAAGAATTAGATGAAATAACTAAACAGCTTAAAATAAAAAAGTCGGAAATAGAAAAAATTAATACTAGAATTGAGAATAGTAAAAATTTACTTTCTGAAATTTTATATACTCTTGAAAATTTAGATAACAAAAATATTGAATTATTATCACAAAAAAATTCTATAATTAGTTCTATTCAAGAAGTTAAATTAGAAATAGGATTTAATAATAAGCGTCTTAGTGAATATGAAGAAGGTCTAAATAAAATTAATCAAGAATTACAAATCAAAGATTTTTCACAAATTGATAAAATTAAATCTGATATAGATGAAAATGTTCAAAGATTAAATGAAATTAATATAAGCCTTGAAAAATATTTAAATCAAAAATTAGAATCAGACAAGAAATTAGTGAAAATTAACTCTGAAAAAGATGTAGTAGTTAGAGATTTATCTATATTAGAAAATGAAATAGAAAACATTAAAATAGAAATTGAAAATTTAGAATCTGATATCAAAATTGGTATTAAGAGCAGTGAAAAAATATCTACAGAATTAAAAAATTCTATAGATATACTGGATGAATTAAAGGATGAGTTAAATAATCTTGAATCAACAACTGATAGAGATGTCTTAGATATAGATATATTGAATAAAAAAATTGTTTTAGATAAGCAGTCTATAAAATCCGATAGAATAAAAATTAATCAATTGAAAGAAAATATTTCAGAAAATGAGAAAGAAAAATATCGTATCGAATTAAAAATTGAAAATAATGAAGATAAAATTAAAAATTTAAGATTAGATTATATGGAAACATATTCTCTATCAGATGAAGAATTTAATTTAAAATTGGAAAATCTAGAATATATTAATGCAACAAAAAAAGAAGTTATAGATATAAAAAATAGACTTTCAGAAATAGGATACTTCAATTACGAAAGTATTGAAGAGTATGTTAAAGTAGAAGAAGAATATAGCTTTATGCAAAAACAATATGAAGATTTAGTTATATCTAGAAATGATATAATTAAAATGATAAAAAACATAGAAAGAGATATGAAGGAAACATTCGAAGAAACTTTTAAGAAGATTCAAATTAGATTCAATGAAATATTTTCTACATTATTTAATGGAGGAGAAGCGACAATAAAACTAGATGATGATGATATACTTACAGCAGGAATAGATATCACGGCTAGACCTCCAGGTAAATCATTGAAAAATATTACACTTTTATCGGGGGGAGAAAAGGCACTAACAGCAGTTGCATTACTATTTTCAATATTTGAGATAAATCCAGCACCATTTTGTGTACTTGATGAAATAGATGCGGCACTTGATGAAGGAAATATTAGAAGATATTTTGAATATCTAAAATCACTTGTAGATAAGTCTCAATTTATAATTATCACCCATAGAAAACAATCAATGGAAATGGCATCTATACTATATGGTGTAACAATTGAAGAGCAAGGAGTTTCAAAAGTTGTAACATTAATGCTAGAAGATTTTGATGAAAAGAAATAACTATGAAACCAGAGATATTAAGTCTCTGGTTTTAGAATATCTAATAATAAGAAAAAGCATTTATGATATAATAAGCGTATCAAGAGCTAAGGAGTGAATATGTTTAAAAAATTATTTGGGTTTGGGAAAAAAGATAAAGAAAAAGAAAAAATAAAGGACGAATTAGAAAAATCTATCGTTAATGAAAAAGATATTGAAAATTCATCACTACATGATAATGAGCTGCATGGTGAAGGTGTAAATCATTTTAATGAATATAAAGAAGAATCTAAAAAAGAGAATATAGAAAACTTCTCTGAAATAAAACACGAGGTTAAAAAATTAGAACCGGAACTTATTGAAGTAGAATATTTTGATAAAATTGAAAATGAATTACAAAAAAATAAGTTTCAAAATAAAGAAGAAAACACATTAAATAATAATGTACAAGAATCATTTAATAAACCGGAATTGTATGAAGATAAACCTAAGAAGACGGGATTCGTTGATTGATTAAAAGAAGGCTTATTTAAGACTCGTGACGCCATGAATTCTGCATTTGACAATTTAATAAATGGTAAAGCAACTATTGATGAAGAATTATACGAAGAGTTAGAAGAAATATTAATTTCTGCTGATATTGGCGTTGAAACAACAATCAAGGTTATAGATGAATTGAGAGATGTTGTAGCTAAAAAACATATCAGAAATACTAAGGATATTAAGATTGAACTTGAAATTATATTAAAGAATAATTTGGAATTAAAAAATAAAGATAATAAATTAAATATTTATAATGGAAAACCTTCAATAATACTAGTGATTGGTGTAAATGGAGTAGGAAAAACTACAACCATCGGAAAGTTAGCATATAATCTTCAAAAAGAAGGAAAAACAGTTATGCTTGCTGCCGCAGATACATTTAGAGCAGCAGCAATAGAACAATTAACAGAGTGGTCAAGAAGAGTAAATGTTGAAATTGTTTCACATCATGAGGGAACTGACCCAGCATCAGTAGTATATGATGCAATTAAATCACAAAAATCAAGTGATAAAGATGTTTTGATAATAGATACTGCTGGAAGACTTCATAATAAGAAAAACTTGATGAATGAATTAGAAAAAATCAATAGAATAATTGATAGAGAACATTCAAGTGCAAATAAAGAAACTTTATTAGTGTTAGATGCCACAACTGGACAAAATGCAGTGTATCAAGCTAAAGAATTTAATAAAGTAACAGAAATTACTGGTATTGTACTTACAAAACTTGATGGTACTGCAAAAGGTGGAGTAGTATTTCCGTTACAAGTTGAGCATAATATTCCAATTAAATATATTGGTATAGGTGAGCAAAAAGATAATCTTGAAAAGTTTGATTCAAAGAAATTTGTTGATGCGTTATTTACAAGTAAGTAGGAGAAAATATGGATAATATATTACAATTACTTGATAATAAGTATATACAAGCATCAATTGCAATTTTAATTATTTTTGTCATAACAATCTTTATTAAAACTTTGTTAAATAAGAAAAATATTGAGGGTAACTTTACATCTTGGATATTTATATCAATGATGATAATATTCATTTTAAATTTCTTTGGTGACAGAGTTTTTATGAATACTGAAATAATAAGAATAGAAAATTTTGTAATCAATATGAAATTTATTCTTATAATTACGTTAGCAGGAATACTAGCGTCAAAAATATCACAACTTTTAATAGTAACATTAATGGATAAGATATATATAAAATATGGTGTGAACGAAAACTCTAGATTTACATTTAATTCAATAATTAAATTTATTTCAATTGTAATAGTATTGATTGTTTCATTAAATTCATTAGGGCTTAGTCTAAATTCTTTAACTGTATTTGGTTCAGTATTAGGGGTTGGACTAGCGTTTGGATTGCAAAATATTACATCCAACTTTGTATCTGGTATTATTCTAATGTTTGGTACACATATAAAAATTGGAGATAGATTAATTGTTGATAATGAAGTTGTGGACGTTGAGAGAATAAATTTTAGAGCAACAGTTGTAAAATCTTTAGAAGATAAAAGAATAATTGTACCAAATTCATATTTTTTAGAAAATTCAATTGTTAATTTATCACATGGTTCGCCAATCACTAGATTAACTCTACCTATTGGAGTTTCATATGATAGTAATGTAGATGAGGTTGAAAGAATATTAATGGAAGTTGCTGATGAAATGCAAAAAAAATATAGTGCAGTAATTTTGAATCCAAAACCTTTTGTATTTTTTAAGAATTTTGGAGATTCATCTTTAGATTTTGAACTTTTCTTATGGACTTCGGATCCAAAACAAGGTATTAAATTAAGGTCAGCAGCCAATTTTATGATATTTAAGAAACTTAACGAAAATAACATTGAAATTCCTTTCCCACAAAGAGACTTGCATTTAAAAACAAAATTTACATTAGACTAATAATTAAAATCAATGTATTTGGGTATAAATATATAAAGAAGTTGATACAAAAATAAGGAGATGGATATGAAAAAGATAGCAATATTAGTTGAAAATTTATTTGATGAAGAAGAATTAATAGCACCATACCATAGACTAAGAGAAGATTATGAAGTAGTATTAGTCGGTACAGAAGCAGATAAAATTTATAAATCAAAGTCAGGCTATACTAAAAAAAGTGATGTAGCATCTAGAGATATTAGTGCAAATGATTTTGCCGGTGTGATAATTCCAGGAGGATTCTCACCTGATTATATGAGAAGGTCTGAAGATTCTGTAAAATTTGTTAAAGAATTATATGAGCAAGGAAAACCCGTTGCCGCAATATGTCATGCAGGTTGGATGTTAGCAGAAAGTTTAAATCTTGATGGAGTAAAACTAACATCTACACCTACAATTAAAACAGATTTAATTAATGCAGGTGCCAATTGGGTTGATGAAGAGGTTGTTGTAGATAAAAACATAGTTACATCAAGAAATCCTAATGATATACCAGCATTTATCAAGGAATTTATTAAATTAATTGGATAGAATAGAGCATTGAGTTATCGAAAAAGGTTAGAAACAGATGTAAGTTTCTAATCTTTTTGTGGTTAAAATATTTATTAATATTTTATAACCGTTATTTTTAAAAAATTTATAATCAATCTAAATAGTGTTAAATTTACCGATATAAAGAAAAATAAACAGTTAATATATAATGAAACACAATAAAAAGTTTATAAAAATTATAGAAATACTGAGGTGAATACATTTGAACAATTTAATGTAAATCAACTTTAGATATTAGTATGATATAATACATTGAAAGAGTAAGTCGACTAGGAAACTATAAAGGAGGAAAAGTGTCAACTTTATTAAAAAATAAAAAAATAGTTATAGGAACAATAATTGTGTTATTGATATCCGTATCTATAGTATCATTTCCAATATACAATTTTTCTAATGAGTCAAGTAATAGTGGAGTAGATGTTGTAAGAATAGCATTTTTATTTTCAATTTTTACATGTGCAAGCTATTTGGAAAAATTATTAAAGAAAAATAGTATTATAAAATCAATTTTAATTTCTATAATAGCTTCATTAATTGGAGTAGTTTTAATATATATATTTCCATTTTTAACAAAAATCTCAGTAGAAAATATACTAAAGATGGAGCATATTATAGTACATATGTTTACATTCATTTTAATGTCATTTTTAGGAAGTATATTAAATCTATACAAAATTAATAAATAATTGTTTCAAAAATTATATATTTTATCTAGATGAACTAAAAATATTTCTAATAAATTGACTTTATTGATGAAATATACTAATATATACAAGTGTCAATGAAAAACCTTGACAGGAGTAAAGATGGACAAAAATGTGGAAATAGGAATTCTATATGAATATTATGGAGGATTATTAACAGAAACACAGTCTGAATCAATTGAAAAATATTACTTAGAAGATTTATCAATTACAGAAATAGCCGATATGATGGGTGTTTCAAAACAGAGTATTTCAGAAAATTTAAAAAGGTCTGAGAGGACATTATTGAATTTTGAAGAAAATCTCGGTTTATATAAAAAAATGATTAGTTTAAGTGAATTAATTGATATTTTAGACAAAAACTTGATCGAAGATTTAGATGATTATAAATACAGTAAATATCTAAAATTAATATATGAGATCAAATCAAAACTAGTATAGGAAGTGCTAAATGTTTGAAAATTTATCAGAAAGACTTCAAAACTTAATGTCAAATCTTAGAGGAAAGGGTAAACTTTCTGAAAAAGATATTGACCAAGCAATGAGAGAAATTCGTCTATCCTTGTTAGAAGCAGACGTTAATTTTAAGGTTGTAAAGAGTTTTGTAGCTAAAGTTAAAGATAGAGCTTTAGGTGCTGAGGTTATGCAGAGTTTAACTCCTGGACAAATGGTTGTTAAAATTGTAAATGAAGAGCTAATAAATTTAATGAGCGATGAAGAACAAGACCTTAAAATATCATCAAAATCACCAACAGTTATTTTAATGTGTGGTTTACAAGGTGCAGGTAAAACAACTCAAACGGGTAAGTTAGCTCTACATTTAAAAAAGAAAAACAAAAAACCATTACTTGTTGCAGGAGATATATATAGACCTGCTGCTATCGATCAAGCTAAAAGTTGTAGGTAAGCAAGTAGATGTACCTGTTTTTTCTTTAGGAAAAATCAGTCCAGTAGAAATAGCAAAAAGAGCGATTGAAGAAGCTAAGAAAAATAGAAATGATATAGTTATACTTGATACTGCTGGTAGATTGCATATTGATGAAGAGCTTATGCAAGAACTTAAATCTATCAAAGAAGCAGTAGATGTAACTGAAACTATTTTAGTAGTTGATGCTATGACTGGTCAAGATGCTGTAAATGTTGCTGAAACTTTTAATAAAGAATTAGATGTAACTGGTATTTTGATGACTAAACTTGATGGTGATTCAAGAGGTGGTGCTGCACTTTCAATAAGAGCAGTGACAAATAAACCTATAAAATTCATCGGTGTTGGTGAAAAGATGGGAGATTTGGAACAATTTCATCCAGATAGATTGGTATCTAGAATTTTAGGAATGGGAGATGTTTTATCACTAATTGAAAAAGCTGAACAAGCAATCGATAAAGAAAAAGCTAAAGAACTTGAAGAAAGATTAAAAAATCAAACATTCAATTTCAATGATTTTCTTTCACAAATAGAACAAATGAAAAATATGGGACCTCTCGAAGATTTAATTAAAATGATACCAGGTGTAGATCAAAAAGCACTCAAAGGTTTTAATTTTGATTCTAAACAAATAGATAGAATCGAAGCGATAATTAAATCTATGACAAAAAAAGAAAGAGAGAAACCTACATTAATCAACAATTCTAGAAAAAAAAGGATTGCAAACGGCTCAGGTACAACAATAGGAGATGTAAATAAATTACTAAAGCAATTTGAAGAAACCAGAAAAATGATGAAAAAAATGGGTGGATTCAAAAAGAAATCTAAAAAAGGAAAATTTAAGTTTCCTTTTATATAATTAAAATGGAGGATAGGATATGGCAGTAAAGATTAGAATGAAAAGATTAGGTGCTAAGAAGAGACCTTTTTACAGAATTGTAGTAGCAGATGAAAGATCTCCAAGAGATGGTAAATTCATCGAAGAAATTGGATACTATAACCCAATTTCAGAACCAAAGGAATTCAAAATTAACAGTGAAAGAGTTGAGTATTGGTTAGGAGTAGGTGCAAAACCAACAACAACAGTAGCAAGATTATTAAAAACAGACTTTGAAGATTTAGCAGAAAAAGTTGCTGAAAAGAAAAAAGCAGAAGCAGAAAAAAAAGCGAAAGAAGCTGAAGAACTAAGATTAAAATTAGAAGCCGAAGAAAAAGAAAGATTAGAAGCTGAAGAAAAGTCAAAACAAGAAGCTGAAGCCGCAGCAAAAGCTGAAGAACAAGTTGAAGAGTCAACTGAAGAAGCATCGGACGAAGAATAATGAATGATTTAGTAGAATATATCGCAAAAGTCCTAGTAAATCATCCAGAGGACGTACAAGTAGATGTAACAACAGATGGTGGAATTGTAGATATAAAATTACTAGTGAATAGTGAAGACATGGGTAAGGTAATAGGAAAGCAAGGTAAAATTGCTAATTCTATAGATTCATATTAAAGGCTTGCGCTATTAAAGAAGAAAAAAAAGTTAATCTAGTGATTGATGCAAAAGAATAATATGAATTATATAAAAGTTGGTGATGTAGTTAACACTCATGGAATTATAGGTGAGTTAAAAATTATTAGAACTGGTGCTGAAGAATTTAATAGAGATATTAATTATTTTATTGAAAAAACAAAAGTTATTATTGAAAAATCAAGATTTCATAAAAATTCATTTATTGTAAAATTGAAAAACTATGACAATATAAATGATGTAATAAAATTTAAGGGAAAATCAATTTATATTTCTGATGAAGATTTGATTGATCTTGAAGATGAATATTATTACATTGATTTAATTGGAATGGATGTCTTTGAAAATGACAAATTAATTGGTAAATTAATCAATATAGATTCATACAAAGCAAATGACGTATATACAGTTAGAGCAGAAGATAGAGATATTTTAATTCCAGCTGTTGATGAATTTATATTAAATATTGATGTCGAAAATAACAAGATAGATGTAAAGCTAATAGAAGGTATGTAATGAAAATAGACATCCTTACTTTATTTCCCAATTCATTTAATTTTTTAGATGAATATGGAGTAATTGGAAAAGCGATACAAAACGATATTATAAATATTAATAGAATTGACATAAGAGAATTTTCGATAAATAAACATAGAAATGTTGACGATGAACTTTATGGCGGCTCAGCTGGTATGTTGATGACATGTCAACCTGTAATCGATGCCATAGAAAGTGTTAGAACAGATGAATCATTAGTTATATTTTTAAGTCCTCAAGGAAGAGTACTTAATCAGTCATTGGCGATAGATTTATCTAGAGAAAAACATTTGATATTATTATGTGGTCATTATGAAGGAATTGACTCTAGAGTGATTAATAATTATGTTGATATAGAAATATCAATTGGAGATTATGTTTTAACCGGAGGAGAAATTCCAGCAATGGTTTTGATAGATACAGTTACAAGACTTATAGACAGTGTACTTGGAAATGATGAATCATATAAAACGGATTCACATTACAACTTATTATTACAGCACGATCATTTTACTAGACCCAGAGAATATAGGGGGCATAAGGTACCAGAAGTATTATTTTCTGGTAATCATAAATTAATTAAAGAATGGCAAATTAAAAATAGTATTGAAAACACTAAGAATAAAAGACCCGACTTATATGATAAATATATAGAAAGTCTGAAAGGAAAGGAATAATTATGGATATCATAAGACAATTAGAAGAGGAACAAAAAAAAGATTCTGTAGAAGAAATCTCTGTTGGTGATTATGTAAAAATTGATTACAGAATTAAAGAAGGATTAAGAGAAAGAATACAAATGTTTGAAGGTACAATCATCAAAATTCAAGGTAAAGGTATAAGAAGAGCATTTACAGTTAGAAGAGTTGCTTACGGTGTAGGTGTAGAAAGAACATTCTTGTTACATTCACCAAGAGTTGAAAAAATCAACATTGTAAGACATGGTAAAGTAAGAAGAGCTAAATTATTCTACTTAAGAAATAGAGTTGGTAAAGCTGCTAAATTAAGAGAAAAAACAGATTACTAAAAGAAAGTCAGTTGAGAATATTAACTCAACTGATTTTTTAATATATATAATAAGGAGGATTTATGCAAATAAACTGGTATCCAGGGCATATGAAAAAAACTATTGACCAGATGAAGGAATCACTAAAAAAGGTTGACATTGTATGTGAATTAGTCGATGCAAGGATTCCATTTTCGTCAAGAAATCCAGTTATTGATGATATTTTAGGTGATTTTCCAAGAATAATAATTCTAAACAAAATCGATATGGCAAATCATGGAGAAACCAAAAAATGGATTAAATATTTTAATGGAAAAGGAATTCAAGTTTTAGAATATAATTCACAAAAAGATAAAAAAACGGATGAACTTTATAAAATAGCTCAAAAAGCATTAATTGAATTATTTGAAAAAAGAAAATCAAAACAGATAACAAATAAAACTATAAAAATGATGGTTGTAGGGATTCCAAATGTTGGAAAATCTACATTTATTAATAATATTTCTATGAAAAAGGGAACAAAAGTCGGGAATAGACCTGGAATTACACGCTCTAATCAATGGATAAAGACTTCATCTGATTTATTATTATTGGATACTCCAGGAGTGTTGTGGCCAAAATTAGATTTACCTGATAACGGATTAAATTTAGCCTTTTGTGGAACTATTAAGGATGAAATATTAAATATAGAAGATTTATGTTTTGAATTTATAAAAAAAATAAAAGAAATTGCACCAGAAGCAATAGAAGAAAGATATGGTATTTCATCAGAATTGAAAGCTCTTGAAATAATGGACAAAATTGCTACAAAAACAGGATCCATTCTTAAAGGTATGGAAATAGATTATTATAAGGTATCAAATATTATATTAGACGATTTCAGAAAAATGAGAATGAAGAGAATTACTTTAGAAAGGGTCGAAGATTATATTAATATTTTGTAATAAATTTGACAGTATTAAAGTGTTGTAAAATTATATAATGAGGATATATGAGAGTAAAACTAAAAAAAGAATCAATTAAATATTTTAGTAGAAAAGAGAAAATCGTACAATTTAGTTAGTGGAATTGATGAGGTAGGCAGAGGATGCATTGCTGGTCCAGTAGTAAGTTGTGCTGTGATAATGGGTGGAGAAAATATAGAAGGCGTAAAAGATTCCAAAAAATTAAGTGATAAAAGAAGGAGGATTTTAGCTAAAAACATTATATCTAACGCAATAGCAATAGGATATGGGATTATCGATAATGATTATATTGATAAAAATAATATAAAAAAATCAAGTCAAGATGCAATGAAATTTGCAATAAATAATCTTAAAGATAAAAATGGTAATGAAATAGCCCCAGATCTATTATTAATTGATGCGGAAACTATTGAATCTGAAATTGATCAAATATCCATAATAAAAGGGGATGATTTAGTTTATGATATATCTTGTGCTTCTATTTTAGCAAAAGTATATCGAGATAATATCATGATAGAGTATTCAAAAGAATTTCCTGATTTTATGTTTGAAGCACATAAAGGCTATGGAACAAAAAAACACTATGATGCAATTGATGTACATGGTATAACTAAGATTCATAGAAAAACTTTTATGAAAAAATATTATGAAAGAAAAAAATAATTTAATAGGAAAATTAGGCGAAGAAATCGCTGTAAATTACTTGATAAAAAAAGGATATAAAATAATAAAAAGAAATTATAAAAAAAGATTTGCTGAAATTGACATAATAGCTGTAATCGATAATATAATTGTTATTATTGAAGTAAAAACTAGGAAAAATACAGAATTTACAAAGGCATCTTATGCAGTAAATCAAATAAAACAAAATAAAATTAAAGACTTGACGAATATTTTTATACAAGAACAATCGATTTATGATTATAATATTAGATTTGATATTATTGAGTGTTATTGGCAATATAAAAAAATTAATCATATAAAAAATGCATTTTGAGGTGGTTATGAGAAATATACGTGAAGTCTTACTATTCTTAAATATAATAAAATTTTCAAATAAAAAAACTTTGTTATTACTTGAAAAGGGATTACTTGATAATTTAATTAATTTAAAAAAAAATAAATTGATACAATTAGACTTTTTAACAAATAAAGAATGTGAGTTAATTGTAAGTGAATTTTCAAAATTTAATATTGAAGAAGAATTAAACAAACTACATAAATTTAATATCAAATATACAACAATTATAGATAAAAATTATCCTGAAAGACTAAAAAATATTTTTAACCCTCCAAGTATTTTATACTACAAAGGTAGAAATCTTGATATTTTAACAAATCCCTTAGCTATTGTCGGAACTAGAAAGGCTACTAGTTATGGTATATGGGCAGTAAAGAAAATAGTTTCTGAATTTAATAAATACGATATACAAATTGTATCAGGAATGGCAACAGGTATAGATTTTTACGCACATAATGAAGCGATTAATAATAACATACCTACAGTTGGAATTCTAGCCTCATCTTTAGAATACGAATATCCAAAATCAAATCATCATTTATATCAAAAAATGAAAAATGAACTTTTAATTTCTGAATTTCCATTAAATACACCACCATTAAAATTAAATTTTGTACTTAGAAATAGAATTATATCCGGAATTTCGTTTGGTACACTTGTAATTGAAGCTGCACAAAAAAGTGGTTCTTTAATTACGGCTAACTATGCTATAGAGCAAGGGAGAGAAACTTATACCATACCAGGTAATATAAATCAAATATATTCGATGGGATGTAATGATTTATTAAAAAAAGGAGCAAAATTAGTAGAATCGGCAAGTGATATTATAGAAGAGTTACCATTTATAAATGAAGTGGACAAAATAAGTATATATTCTAAAAAATTCAATCTATCAGAAGATGAAATAAAAGTTTTAGAAATTTTAAGTCAAAATTTTCTTACAATAGACGAGATTGCATATGAAACTAAGATTGAATTAAGAAATTTATACTTAATACTCACAAAGCTCGAATTTAACGATATTATTAAAAGTGAGGATAATAAATTTATACTATATTGATGGTTATTTGCTTTATCATAGGGTATAATCATACTTGAATAAAAAAAAATATATGATATTATATTTTTTTGAATAATTAATGAAAGGGGATTATATGGCAAAAAATTTAATTATTGTTGAATCTCCTACAAAAGCTAAGACTATTGGAAAATTTTTAGGAAGAAACTATAAAGTTATGGCATCCATTGGTCATTTACGTGATTTACCCAAAAGTAGATTAGGGGTCGATATTGAAAATGATTTTGAACCAGAATATATCAAAGTTCGTGGAAAAGCTAAAACAATTAATGCTATAAAAAAAGAAGCAAGTAAAGCAGAGAACATATATCTAGCATCTGATCCAAATCGTGAAGGTGAAGCTATTGCATGGCACTTATCATATTTATTGGGTCTAGATATTAATTCTAAGAATCGAATTGTATTTCATGAAATTACAAAAGATACAGTTGATGAAGCATTAAAAAATCCAAGAAAAATTGACTTAAATCTTGTTGATGCACAACAAGCAAGAAGAGTTTTAGATAGAATTGTAGGATATAAACTTTCACCAATTTTATGGAAAAAAGTAAAAAATGGACTTTCTGCAGGCAGAGTTCAATCTGTAGCACTTAAATTGATAGTTGATAGAGAAAGAGAAATTAAGGCATTTATTCCAGAAGAGTATTGGACAATAGAAATGAACGCAAATGTAGATAATATGGATTTTGAAGCAGATTACTATGGAAGATACAAAAAAAATAAATTGACCACGATAAAGCTAAACAATGAAGAAGATGCTGATAAAATACTTAAAAGCATTGGCAAGAAATATGAAGTTGTTTCAAAAGATGTAAATGAAAGAACGAGATCACCGTATCAGCCATTTACCACATCTACTCTACAACAAGAAGCTTCTAAAAGGATTTATTTTTCTACGTCAAAGACTATGTCTGTGGCACAACAATTATATGAAGGTATTAAATTAAACGAAGGTACAATCGGATTGATTTCATATATGAGAACAGATTCGACCAGAATTTCAAAAAACATTATTGATGAAGCTGTTAAATTCATAAAAGATAATTATGGAAAAGAATACTCAACAAAAGGAATATCATACAATAAAACAAAAGGAAACTCTCAAAATGCACACGAGGCCGTTAGAGTATCATCTGTAAATAGGACTCCAGATAGTATAAGAGAATTTTTGAGTGATGATCAATATAAATTGTATAGGTTGATATGGGAAAGAACGGTTGCATCACAAATGAAACCAAGTAAATACCTTTCAACCAGATATGATTTAGAAAATAATGGTGAAATTTTTAGAGTAAATGGCTCAATAGTAACATTTGATGGTTTTACTAAAGTTTGGAATATAAACGATAAAACTACAGTTTTACCAGATATGAAAGTTGGAGATAAATTTGAATCTAAAAGAGAAGAAAAGACGCAACACTTTACTAAACCAAGGGGAAGATTTACAGAGGCCACACTAGTTAAAGAACTTGAAAAGAATGGTATCGGAAGACCGTCTACATATTCTTCTATTATTAAATCTCTACTTTCAAGATATTATGTAATATATGAAAACAAATCTCTAGTTCCCACAGAAGTTGGATTTAATGTTAATGATTTATTATCAGAATATTTCAATACAATAATTAATGAAGAATTTACTGCACAAATGGAAAGTGAATTGGATAGTATTGAAGAAGACGAAATTGATTGGAAGAGATTGTTGGCAGATTTTTATAAAACATTTAAGCCTAAATTAGAAGAAGCAAAAAAAACGAATGATAATTTTGAAATAGCAGATGAGTTAATTGATGAAAAATGTCCAGAATGTGGACATCAGCTCGTAAAGAAAAAAGGTAGAAATGGAGAATTTATCGGCTGTTCAAATTTTCCAGAATGTAAGTTTACAAAAAATATCGTTAAAGAAATAGGTGTAAAATGTCCTAAATGTGGTGGAAAAATTATTGAAAAAATCACTAAAAGAGGTAAAGTATTTTACGGTTGTGAAAATTATCCTAATTGTGATTGGAGTTCCTGGAATAAACCTACAGGAGATATATGCCCAGAATGTGGTGATTTAATGGTTCATGAAAAAAATCGGAAAGTTGATCATATTATATGTAACAATGAAAATTGTGCTAAGAATAAATAAATTGAATGAAAAGGTTTTTTATGTTAAAATATAGCTAAAATAGTTAGGAGGATTTTTATGTCTAGAAAACCAACAATGGAAGATGTAAAAAATCTTGCTGGTGTATCAATATCAACAGTTTCAAGAGTAATAAATGGAACTAGAAAAGTTTCAGACGAAAAGACTGAAGCTGTTAATAAAGCAATCGCTAAATTGGGATACAAACCTAACGAGTTAGCAAGATCTTTAGTTATGAAGAGATTTAACACTCTGGGAATTATCTTAGATGATATTGGATATAGTTACATGGCACAGTATATTAGAGGAATTGACGAAATTGGTAAAATGTATAAATATGACATTTTGTTATACTCAACATTTGGTGATTTTGAAATTCAAAAAAAAGCTGTAGATTTTTTATCTTCAAAACAAGTAGAAGGAATAATTGTTATTTCTGAAAAAATTAATACAGAAATACTTTATTTAATAAAAGAGCATGATATACCATATATCATATTAGATAATTATTATAGTCCAGAAGAAGTTAAAACTGTAGGAGTTGACTTTGAAGAAGCAATGTCATCAATGACAAAATTTGTGATTGAGAATAATCACAAAAATATTGCTCTATTTAGAGAAAAATCAGCATCAGCATCGACAGATTTAAAAGAAAATGGATATGTTCGTTCTATCAATGAAAGTAACCTAGAAACATGGGTGTTTAATGCTGTAGGAGATAACATAGAAGCAGGATATTCTTTAATGGAAAAAAATATAAGAAAAATTAAAGATAATAAAATATCTGCTATAGTTGCAACATCAGATGATATTGCATTGGGGGCGTTACATTATTGCTTAGATAATGATATAAATGTTCCTGAAGAAATTTCAATATCAGGATTTGGAAATAGAGACTTTTCTTCTTTAGTAAGACCGAGTTTAACAACTGTTAGACTTCCGTATTATGATATTGGAGCGATAGCTGTAAGATTATTAATAAAAGTCATAAGAAAAGAAGCTGAATTTAATCAAACTGTAAACTTAAATTATGAAATTTTAGTTAGAGATACAATAAAAAAATTAAACAAATAAAAAATAATTGGAGGAAATTATGGTAGAAAAAAAAATAGTAGTAAAAAATGAAACGGGTCTTCACGCAAGACCAGCAGCAGCTTTAGTACAGTTTGTAAAAGGTGTTGAAGGCGAAGTAGAATTAGTAAAAGATGGAAAAGTAGCTAATGCAAAAAGTATTTTTAGCGTTATGTCATTAGGTATATCTAAGGATACAGAAGTATTAGTTAGAGTTACTGGAGAAAATGAAGAAGAAGATTGTGATAAAGTTGTTCAGTTTATTGAAAATTTAGCTGACTAATTTATGTAGGATGCTCTAATAGGGTGTCCTTTTTCTTAGGAGGAAAAGTGAGTAAAGAATTACAAGGAATAGCAGCATCAGAAGGAGTCGCTATTGGAAAAGTATATTTATTTGAAAAAACTCAAGTGGATATCAACGAAGAAAAGATAGATGAAAGTAATGTAGACGATGAAATAAAAAAAATTGAAAATGCTATTTCTGAATATAAAGTAGATTTAGAAAATAGGAAAACAACTACTGACGCAGAAAAAGAAGTAGCATCAGCTCATATTGAATTAGTTACAGATCCAGCTATGATTGATACAGTATCTGAAAAAATTAAATCACAATTATTTAATGTAGAACTAGCTTTGTCTAGGTCTATTGATGAAATGGCATCAGTATTTGAAATGATGGATGATGAATATTTAAGTGAAAGAGCAGCTGACTATAGGGATATAGGAGAAAGACTTTTATATAAATTAAAAGGAATAGAAGCTAATTCATTAGAAAATCTTGATTCTGATTATATTATTGTATCAAAAGAATTGACACCAACGGACACATCAACCATGGATAAAAATCATGTAATTGGTATTGCATCAGATTTTGGAGGAAAAACAAGTCATTCTTCTATTATTGCACAAACATTAGGGATACCTGCTGTAGTGGGGATGAAGACTGTGACAGCAGATTTAAAACATGGTGATTTTATTATTTTGGATGCACTTGAAGGAAAGATTATAACAGATCCATCAGATAAGCAGATAAAAGAATACGAAGTAAAACGTCAGGATATTATAAGAAATAAAGAACTTGCTGAAAAATATAAATTTGATCATGCCATTACAAAAGATGGTAAAGACATTGAAGTTGTATGCAATATAGGTAGTATTGAAGACTTAAAATTAGGAATAGATAATGGTGCTGAAGGTGTTGGTTTATTTAGAACAGAATTTTTATATATGGAAGATTCAGATTTTCCAAGTGAAGATAAGCAATTCTTAGTATATAAAGAAGCTGCAGAAAAATTAGAAAGTAAACCATTAATAATTAGAACACTTGATATAGGTGGAGATAAAGGTTTAGATTACTTTAAATTCCCTATTGAAGAAAATCCATTTTTAGGATGGAGAGCATTAAGAATTGGATTTGATAGAAAAGATATCCTAAGAACACAATTAAGAGCAATTTTAAGAGCTTCTGCATTTGGAAATGTAAAAATTTTATTACCGATGATTATTAGTGTAGATGAAATTAAAACTGTACAAGGATTTATAGAAGATTTTAAGCAAGAATTAAGAAATGAAGGTATAGAGTTTGATGAAAATATCGAGGTAGGTATAATGATTGAAACTCCAGCATCTGTATTTATGGCAAAAGATTTAATTGAATTTTGTGACTTCTTTAGTATTGGAACAAATGACTTAACACAATATATTTTAGCTGTAGATAGAGGGAATGAAAAAATTTCTCATTTGTATGATTACTTCAATCCAGCGGTATTAAGAGCGATTAAAGAGGTAATTGATGCATCTCATGATGCAAATAAATGGACTGGAATGTGTGGATCTATGGCATCAAATCCATTAGCAACATACTTATTATTAGGTATGGGATTGGATGAATTTTCAGGTGTTGCAACAAAATTAGCTGAGGTAAAAAGTATAATAATTAATTCAAGCCTCTCTGAATCAGAAAAATTTGCAAATGAAATTCTAAAAAATCATGATACACAAGAAATTAGAAAGCTTTTAGAGTCTAAAACTAATGAAATCGAATTATAATAAATATTTTGATAAATTAAATAAACTAGATAATATTGAAAAAAAAGAATATATTAATAACTTAAGAGAATATTTTTTGGATTGTCATAATATTACTTCTGAAGGATCATGGTATGATCAATTTTTAGTGGATGTAAATTATTCCATGTATCAACATGGATTAATAAAAGACCAGGGATATAAAAACTATCTTATCGTTGATTATCTTAAAGAAAATTTATATATATGTAAAAATCGAAAAATGTATAGATTAATAGAAAATTCTTCCATTATAGAATTAGGATTTAATGAAAATTTGATGATTGAAAAGGCTTTTTCATCTCAGTATGGTGATTTTGTAAAAGATTATGTAGACTTAAATCTTATTGCATTTAATGATAAATACTTAGCTAAAGAAATTATAAAAACTTTTGACTTAAATTTTAAAAATTTAACTTTTGCTAAATTATTTAAGCTTTATACAACAAAATATCTCATAGATATTTTAATACAAAAAGAGAAGATTAAAGATGAAGAAATTTTGGAAAAATATGATGAATTTATAAATTTTATATATACAGAATATGATGATTTTACAAGAAATATCCCTTATTGGGTTGAATAAAAAAAGGATTTCATTTTGAAATCCTTTTTTATTTACAATTTTCACATAAGCCAGAAAACTCAAAATTATGTGATTTAATTTTAAATTTAGTGTTAGCTTCAAGTTTTTCTTTTATGTCACGCAATGGACAATCATCTATGATAACCGATTTTCCACATTTTATACATACTAATTGGTGCTTATGTTCCTTACTATTTAATTGATAATATGAAATACCATCCAAGCCTATAGTTTTAATTAATATTCCTTCTTCTTCGAAAATAGAAAGATTTCTATATATAGATGAAAGTTTTATGTTTTGACCATTTAACTTACTGCTAATTTGTTCGGCACTTAACAAAGAATCATTTTTTAATAACTCTATAATACTAATTCTCGTTTTTGTAGTTTTTAGCCCTACATCTCTTAAAATTTCCATTTTTTCTCCTCTATTGGTATTATACTCATAAATTTGACTTTTTTCAATAAATGTATATAATAATAATGATAATAATTCTCAATAAGAATATTTTAGGAGGAAAGATGAAAAAAAGAGTTATATCGTTTTTATTAGCATTTACACTATTATTGACTGCATGTGCAAATCCTAATAACGGTAACAAAAATAATGAAAGTAAGAAAGAAACAAATGTAGAAGAAAATAAAGGTGATAAAGCTAATGGTAAAAAACTAAATATAGTTGCATCATTTTTTCCAGTATATGATTTAACGAAAAAAATTGCAGGGGATAAAGCAAATGTTCTAAATTTAACTAAAAGTGGCGATGCACATGGATTTGAACCTAATATTAAAGATATGGCTACCATAGAAAAATCAGACTTGTTAGTTATTAATGGTGCTGGTATGGAGCCATGGGTTAATAATATTAAAACTAATTTTCCAAAATTAGATACTTTAGAATTAGCTAAGAGTGGTGAATTACTAAAAATGAAGGATGTTAAAGAGTATAACATAATAAATGAGAAAGATGACCATGACCACGATCATGACCATGACCACGACCATGGTGAAGAAATTGATCCACACATTTGGATAAGTCCAAAACTTGCTGAAAAGATGTTGTTGTCTATTAAAAATAAAATTGTAGAATTAGATTCTAAAAATAAAGATTATTATGAAGCAAACTACAAAAAATATAAAGAAGAATTAGAAAAATTATCTAAAGAATATGACGAAACATTAAGCAAGCACAAAGGAAAATCCATAGTTGTACCTCATGTAGCATTTAATTATATTTTTACTCCATATAAGATCAAACAAATTGGTATTTCAGGTATAAATTCAACAGAAGGACCAACAGCTACAAGACTAGCTGAAATTGTAAAATTATTAAAAAACAATGATATCAAAACAGTATTTTATGAATACGGTGGTTCTGATAAAACAGCTAAAGCAATTGCCAATGAAATTGGTGGAGATGTAAAACCAATTTCATCATTAGAAGTTATAAGTCAAGCCGACATTGACAAAGGTGATGATTATATCAGTTTAATGAGAATGAACTTAAAAAATATTTCAGATGCATTTGAAGGAAAATAATGAAAATAATAGAAATTAAAGATTTGAGTTTTAGCTATGCTAAGGCTCAAATCTTACATAATTTAAATTTTATAGTTAAAAAAAATGATTTTATTATAATAAGGGGAAATAATGGTAGTGGAAAATCAACCCTTTTAAAACTTATAATCGGCCAATTGAAGAATTATGAAGGTGAAATAAAACTTTTTAATAAAAATTTACAAAGTTTTGATTCATGGGAAAAAATAGGTTATGTACCACAAATTGATACTCATAATACTACCAATTTTCCAATTTCAGTAAGAGAAATGATAATGCTTAATTTATATTATGATTTTAATATTTTTAATCTTCCAAAAAAGAAACATAAAGAAATGGTAAATGATGCAATAACCACCTTTAATTTAAGAGAATTAGCAGATAAAAATTATAATGAATTAAGTGGTGGAGAAAAACAAAGAGTAATGATTGCAAAAGCTATGGTACATTTTCCAGAGATACTAATTTTTGATGAACCAACAGTTGGCGTAGATAAAAATAATAAAAAGAAATTTTATGAATTAATTGAACATCTGCATTCTCATCATAATATAACTATTATATTAGTTACACATGAAATAGAAGAAGAAAAGCTAACTAAAGTAAGAAGATTAGAATTAAAGGATGGTGATATTAATGAACTTGCTTAATATATTTGAATTATCCTTTATGAGAAGAGCATTTATTGCTGGATTTTTTATTTCAATAATAATACCCATGATTGGTACAGTTGTAGTCAATAGAAAAACATCAACAATAGGAGATGCATTATCACATACAACTTTATCTGGTATTTTTTTAGGGGTATTATTAGGTTTTAATCCAATTGTTGGTGGGATTATAATTAGTATATTTTCTGCTTTTTCATTAGAGTTTTTAAGGTCAAAATTCCCTAAAAATGGAGATATGGCAACTGCTATTGTTATGAGTTTCGGTATAGGTTTGGCTTCGATACTTTCTGACTATATTGCAGCTGCTAAAAATTTTGAATCATTTCTTTTTGGATTTATTGTAGCAGTAACAGACTTTGATGTATATATAATTATGGCTATGTCTATAATTGTTGTTATTTCGTTTATATTTACTTTTTATGGGCTATTATTTATATCTGTCGATAAAACATCGGCGAGGCTTTCTGGAGTGAAAACTAAATTAATAGATTATCTTTTTACATTGCTTCTAGCAATTACAATAGCAGTTTCAGCTAGAATTGTAGGGATATTAATAGTTTCATCATTGATGATATTACCTGTTGCTACTGCAATGCTAATAGGTAAAAATTATAAACAAACAGTAATTATTTCTATTATTTTAGGTGTTTTATTCTTTTTTATAGGATTGACTGGTGCATACGTATTATCCCTTAAGCCGGGTGGTGCAATAATTATGACATCTGTGATAGCTTTGTTAATTACAATGCTATACACATATGCTATAAAGAAAAAAGAAAATTAAATTATATGAATATAATAAAAAGTCAGGTTTTAAGTAAGCTTAAAACCTGACTTTTTTATTCAACTAATTCAAATCCATCTAAATCAGACTCTAGATTAATTCTAATTGTATTGAAATTATTGTAGTAGACCATACCCGGTTTTGAACCTTTAGCTTTATATACATTTTTCTTTTGTGTATAGTCCACATCTATAAATCTGTCACTAGAATTTTTACTATATTTTGCAGCTAAATATGCCGCTTTAATAATATCATCCTGACTTATCTCATATGTGGATTTTAAGATTACATGTGATCCAGGAAAATCCTTTATATGAAAGAAATAATCATCTGAATTTGCTTCTCTTAAAGTTAATTCTTCATTTTGCTTGTTATTTTTACCTACATATATAAAGTTATTAGAGTTAGTAATAAATTTAAGAGGTTTGGATGGTTTATCATTCTTTTTTTTCTTATGCTTTGTTCGTTTTATTAATCCTTCTTCTGTCATTTCATCTTTTATTTCATCAATTTCACTATGACTTTCAACATTTTCGATCTGATTTATTAATGAATTTAGGTATTTTATTAAATTTTTTTGATCAGGAATCGATGTTTGTAATAAATTATATGAACGATGTAATTTTTTTGATATCTTATATTTTTGCTCAATATTATCCCAAGCATTCTTTTTGGGATTTAGTTTGATTTTAATTTTCTCATTGGTATAGTAATTATTTACCTCGATACTCTCTTCACCTTTTTTGATTTCATGTGCGACAGTTGAAAGCAAGTCTCCTTCAATTCTATATGTATCATAGTCTTTAGATTGTTCTAAATCTAAATTTAGATTATCTAGCTTAGTTATCGCTCTTAAAACTAACGATTCAATATTTTTTCTTAAATTCTCTTTAGCTTGATTTAAGCTATTATCATTGACATTTTCACGATAATATATATCCATTGCTTCACTTATAGAGCTATAAATATGAAAATTATTTCCTAAATGGTTTAATTGTAACGGATAAAAGTCGATAATTTTTGAATTTTTAACATATAGATGTGGTGTGAAATTGCTATTTTTAATTTGTGTGGTAATATTCTTATATACATCATTTAATTTATTTTTTTCATCAACACTTAGTTGTCCCCATTTCGAATTTAAATCAATTTCTGCCCTAAAGGCTATTTCATTACCGATTTGTGGTCCAAATCCAGTGAAATTCATATAAAAAATTTTATTTATTTTGTAATTTTCAGGTATATTTAAATTGTTTAAGGAAGTTTCAACTTCAAGTATATTTAATTTATCATCCTCCAATTTAGAAAAATGAGTGCCTGGATAAACAGCACGAACACTGCTCATTTCATGTGAAATTCTCTTTATCGCATCTATTACCATATACTTATTATCAGTCAATACAATATTTGAATGTTTTCCCATTATATCTATCATGAGTCTTTTATCAACATTAAAACCAAGTTCATCTTTGCTATCTACTACGATTTCAATACTCCTATCCATATTAATTTGATAAATGCCTTTAATAATTGAATTTTGAAGATGCTTTCTTAATATCATACAAAAGCCAGGTGGTTTAGTAGGATTTTCGTAATTTTGTTTTGTAAAATGTATCCTAGTATTCTGAGGATTACTTGAAATTAATAAGCTATAATTTTTTTTATTATTATAAATATTTAGAATTATAACATGGTCATTTATTTGATAAATCTTTTGTATTCTTCCTCCAATAATCTCTTTTTTAAGTTCATTTGTAACTGCCTTAATTGTTATTCCATCTATTGCCATAATTACTCCTTTATAGTCTATTATAACACATAAAATATTAAAAAAAATTAACATTTATTTGAAAAAAGCTTGCCAAATATAATATTATTATCAACAATAAGATTATATTTTGTACTACAATAATATAAGAAGTATAAACTAAGTCCATATAAATGAAATAGGAGGAGAAATGTCAGGATTTTTATTAGTAATGTCAGGACCATCAGGTGTGGGTAAGGGCACATTAGTAAAAGAAATATTAAAATTGCATGATGATGTAGTAGTTTCAGTATCTGTTACTACTAGATACAAGAGGAAAAATGAACAAGAGGGTAGAGAATACTTTTTTGTCGATAAAGATAAATTTGATAAAATGAAAAAAAATAATGAACTTTTAGAATCTGCTCGTGTACACGATAATTTTTATGGTACGCCCAAAAAATTTGTTGAAGATAATATTAAAGAAGGGAAAACAGTAATATTGGAAATTGATGTTCAAGGTGCAGAGCAAGTGAGAGATAATTTTAATGATGCAGTTAATGTATTTGTTATTCCTCCTAAAAAAGCTGATATAGAGAAAAGACTTAGAAAAAGAGGAACTGAGTCGGAAGAAAAAATAAAGACTAGAATTAATAATGCTGATGTCGAATTAGAGCAAATAAAATATTACGATTATTTTTTAGTAAATGATTATATAGATGTAGCAACAAGAAGATTAGAAAGTATAATAAATGAAGAAAGAAGAAAGAGAGCATAATATGATAAATCCATCTTTTCAAGAATTAGAAAAAATTAGTAAATCAAGATACGAAATTGCCATGATGGCTGCAAAAAGAGCGAAACAAATAGTTAGTGGTGACAAACCTCTTGTTAAAGGCAAAGGTTCAAAACCGGTAACTATTGCTTTAAGTGAAATTATGTCAGATACAGTAACAAAAATTGATCCAAATAAGGTGTCAGAAAAAATTGAAATTAATGATGCTGAAGGTGAGGAAAAATAATGCTTAAAGGCAAAAAAATTCTCATTGGTGTAACTAGTGGAATTGCTATATATAAAACTCTAAGTCTTATTTCAAAATTAAGAAAAAAGGGTGCTGAAGTTGAAGTTATTATGACGGAAGCTGCAACTAAATTTATTAGTCCAATAACATTTGAAACTATTTCTAATAATAAAGTTTATACTGATATGTGGATTCACCCTGAAAAAGTACTTCACATAGATATTACTAATGATAAAGATTTATTTTTAATTGCACCAGCAACAGCCAATACAATCGCTAAAGTAAATGCTGGTATTGCCGATAATTTATTAACTACATCTATACTTGCTTCAAAAGTACCCGTAATTTTTTCACTAGCTATGAACACTTTAATGTTAGAAAATTCTATTACAAAAAGAAATATAGAGTCATTAAGAAATTTTGGATATAATTTTATAAATTCAAATGAAGGACAATTAGCTTGTAATACAGTAGGAAAAGGTAGAATGGCAGAACCAGACGAAATACTAGATTACATAGACGCTAAACTTGAAATTAAAGATTTACAAGGGAAAAAAATTATAGTTACATCTGGTCCATCTATTTCCCGTTTTGATCCAGTAAGATATGTTACTAATGATTCAAGTGGAAAAATGGGATATGAAATAGCCAAAAATGCAAGAAATAGAGGAGCTG
Source organism: Helcococcus sp. SA-HE-C1 (assembly GCF_985670335.1). Lineage (NCBI taxonomy): Bacteria > Bacillati > Bacillota > Tissierellia > Tissierellales > Peptoniphilaceae > Helcococcus > Helcococcus sp. SA-HE-C1. The sequence continues at coordinate 808,150 of NZ_OZ484652.1, read as the reverse complement.
AAGTTATTCATATAACAGGAAATGTTAGTACTCCAAAGCTTGAAAAAGTTAAAAATATTTCTTTTATAGATAATCAACAATTAAAAATGGCCATTGAAAGTGAATTTGATGATGCAGATGTATTAATAATGGCTGCTGCACCTGTTGATTACGAATTTTTAGAAACACACCAACATAAAATAAAAAAAAATGACAAAAAGAACGATGTAATAACATTTGAAATGAGAAAATCTGAAGATATACTTAAATATTTTACTAATAAAAAGACAAATCAAAAAATAATCGGATTTGCAGCAGAAACTGAAAAATTAATTGAAAATGCAAAAATTAAATTGGATAAAAAAAATTTAGATTTTATTGTTGCCAATGATATATCAAAAGAAGGTGCTGGATTCAATGTAGATACTAATATCGTAACATTTATAGGAAAAAATTATATTGAAGAATTTCAAATTATGAGTAAAGAAAAAATTGCAAAAAAAATATTAGATAAATTGGTGAAATGATGTATTATGACATTATATTAAAGTCTAAAGCTTCCTTTTTAGATCAAATGTTTACATATAAATCTGATGTAGAAATTAAACCGGGTGTAAGAGTTATTGTTCCGTTTGGTAGAGGTAATGAAAAAGTAATTGGAATTGTAATTAGAAAAAATTTGAATAATATTAATTATAAAGTAAAAGAAATTAGTATTATACTTGATAATAAGCCTATTGTAAGCAAAGAGTTATTAAAAATCGCTTTTTATATTATAAAAAATAATATTTCTGACTATTCTTCTGCAATAAGCACTATATTACCTCCAGGAAGTATTGATAAAGTTGAAGAATATTATAAAATAAAAAATGATAATAAAGAAATAGACCAAGAATTAAAAAATTATTTATATGAAGAACATAACTTTAAACAAATTTCAGAAAGATTTGGCTCAAAATATAGTCGTTCATATATAAATCATTTGGTAAATAAAAATATTTTAGAATCAACATTTGAGCTAGTTAAAAAATCTAGTACTAAGTATATAGAATATGTAATACTTATCGATAAAGATTATATAAATAAGATTAGAAAAGATGCAATTAAACAAATAGAAATATTAAAAGTTTTGGAAAAAGAAAATAAGATTGAAAAACAAAAACTATTAATGCTTTCCAATTCAAGTTTACAGAGCTTAAAATCGCTGGTTAAGAAAAATATTGTTGAAATACAAAAAGTAAAAACTACGAGGGATATATTATCAGATGTTCCTATATATAATCAGCATATTTTGAATGTAGAGCAAAAAGCCGTTTTTGATAAAATCATCAATTCAGATAAGAATAATTTTCTAATTCATGGCGTTACAGGTTCGGGAAAAACTGAGATTTATTTACAGTTGGTTAGTCACTTTGTAAGCCAAGGAAAAGAAGCAATAATATTAGTACCTGAAATATCACTTACCCCACAAACAATAGATAGATTTCAAGGTAGATTTGGAAAAAATATTGCAGTATTGCATTCAAAGTTAAGTATTAGTGAGAGAGCAGATCAATGGAGTTTGATTAAAAATAAAAAAGTTAAAATAGTAGTAGGAGCTAGATCGGCAATATTTGCTCCATTTGAAAATTTGGGAATAATTGTTATTGATGAAGAACATGAATCTTCCTACAAATCAGAGCATAATAGTAAATATTCTGCAATAGAAGTTGCAAAAGAAAGAGCAAAGTATAATAATGCAAAATTGATATTAGGAACTGCAACTCCTTCAATAAAGACAATGTCGGATGTATTAAATAATAAAATTGAAATGGTTACATTAAAGAAAAGAGTAAATAACATAAAACTCCCACAGGTATCAATTGTAGATATGAGAGAAGAATTAAAATCAAATAATTTTACGATGTTTTCTCATTTACTTAAATTAAAAATAAATGAAGCACTTGTAAAAAAAGAACAAATCATTTTATTTTTAAACAAACGAGGACACACATCATTTGTTTTCTGTAAATCCTGTGGATATGTGCACAAGTGTGATGCTTGCGATGTTGCAATGACATACCACAAAAAAAATGACAGATTAATTTGTCATTATTGTGGTAGAACAGCGTTAAAACATAAAACTTGTATTAATTGTGGAAGTTCATTTATAAAAGAATATGGAGCAGGTACAGAAAAGTTGGAAGAAGAAACCAAAAAAATATTTCCAAATGCTAAAATATTTAGAATGGATGCCGATAGTATAAATAGTAAAGGTGATTATGATAAAGTTTATAGAAGCATGAAAAATGGTGATATTGATATATTAATAGGAACTCAAATGCTTGCTAAGGGACTGGATTTTCCAAATGTTTCGGTTGTTGGAATAGTTTCAGCTGATGTAAGTCTTAATATTCCAGATTTTAGAGCAAATGAAAAGACTTATGGTCTAATAACACAAGTTTCTGGACGTGCTGGTAGAGGTGAAATAGAAGGAAATGTTATAATCCAGACATATAATCCGAATAATTTTGCGATAGAAACAGCTGCATCAAATGATTTTGATAGATTTTTGATGTTAGAATTACAAGAAAGAAAAAAATTTAATTATCCACCATTTATTAAAATATTAAATATTAATTTATCTTCATCTGAAAGAGCATACGCAATAAAAGTAGGACAAAAGATAATGATAAAAATAAATGCATTTTTAAGAGAGTATAATGCTGATTATATAGAACTTACTGGACCAGTGCCTAGCCAGATTGAAAAAATAAATAATAAATATAAATTTGATATTATATTAAAATCAAAAGATAAAGATTTATTAATAAAAATTTCTGAAAGACTAAGAGAGGAAAAAAGGGATAATAAGGTTTATTTAAATTATAAACTTGAGGAGGAATAATGGGATTAAGACAAATTAGATTAGAAAACGATCCAATATTATATAAAAAAACAAGAGAAATAAAAAACATTAACGATAGAATATTATCATTACTTGATGATATGGTTGAAACTATGAGAGAGCATCATGGAATAGGATTAGCCGCACCACAAGTTGGTATTTTAAGAAGATGTTTTGTAGCTGAAGTGAATGAGGGAGAAGTATATAAAGTTATTAATCCTGAAATAATAGAACGTGAAGGAAAAGCAGTTCAAATTGAAGGTTGTTTATCAATGCCAGATTTTAGAGGAACCGTTGAAAGAGCTGAAAAAATTAAGATGAAATACACAGATGAAAATGGTAAAGAACAAACAATAGAGGCAGAAGGACTTCTAGCAAGATGTTTTCAACATGAGAGTGATTATTTAGATGGTGTATTAATTAAATCTAAATACATAAAAGAAATATCTGATGAAGAATATCAAGAAATTTTAGATAGTCATAAAGTTGAAGAGGAAATGTAACAAATGAAAAGAATTATATTTATGGGAACACCTGAATTTGCTGTAAATCCTCTTATTGCCTTGAATGATTGCAAAGATATTGAAATAGGATTTGTAATTACAAGTCAAGATAAGAAAAGAGGTAGAAATAAGATTTCACCAACACCGGTCAAAAAAATGGCATTAGAACTAGGTATTGAATCTTATGAACCCAAAAATGTAAATTCAAAAGACTCATTAAAAAAAATATATGATTATAATCCTGATTATATAGTAGTTATAGCATTTGGTCAGCTAATAAAAGATGAATTATTAGAAGCATACAAAAATAGAATAATTAATATACACTCATCTTTATTACCCAAATATAGAGGAGCGGCGCCAATGCAGTGGACAATATTAAACAAAGATGAAAAAGCTGGTGTTTGTGCGATGCTAATAGAAAAATCTATGGATACAGGAGATGTTTTAGATTGTAGAAAAATTGATATAAATGAAGACACAGATATAAAGAGTTTACATGATAGACTATCAATATTATCTAAAGATTTAATTGTAAATACAATCCTAAATTATGAAAATTTATATAATGACAGAATAGAGCAAAATGAGGATTTTGCAACATATTCTCATAAAATCGAAAAAGAAATGGGTCACATTAATTTTAATAATAAAGCGAGTGATATTAAAGCTAGAATTATGGCATTTTCTACATGGCCATCTACTTTTGTTAATTATAAAAACCAGAAGATGAAAATACACAAGATTTCTATAATTGATAAATATAATGAAATTAAAATAGGAGAAATATTTAAGGCAGATAAAGACGGAATATTTGTAAATTGCCTTGATAAATGTATCGTAATTAAAGAAATTCAATTTCCAGGAAAGAAAGCGATGACAGTAGATACATATCTTCTAGGAAATCAAATTGAAATTGGGGAAAAATTAAATTAGGAGGATTATATGTTAGCATATTATAGATATGGTTACGGGAATATGAATATGGATTGGCCATTTTTATTTTTTTTAGGAGCAATGATTTTAAGCTTTTGGGCAAGTATTAAAGTTAGGTCAAATTATTCAAAATTTTCCAAAGTTGCTGTAAATAGTGGAATGACAGGGGCAGAAGTTGCAAAACTAATATTAAATAGACAAGGTATATATGATGTTACTGTTCAAGAAGTTTCTGGAAATTTAACAAATCACTACAATCCAAGAAATAAAACTGTAAGATTATCAGAAGGAGTATATGATGGAACAAGCATATCTGCTGTATCTATTGCTGCACATGAAATAGGGCATGCAATTCAACATAACGAAGCCTACTATTTCTTAACATTTAGATCAGCTTTAGCACCTATTGTAAGCTTTACATCTAATTTTGTTTTTATGTTGATAATTGCTGGATTTATATTACAAATAACATCATTAGTAAACTTAGGAATAATTCTATTTTCACTAACATTACTTTTTCAAATAATAACTCTTCCGGTAGAGTTTGACGCAAGTAATAGAGCATTACGTTGTTTAGAAGACTATAGAGTAATTACACAGGATGAAAAAAAGGGTTCTAAAAAAGTTTTAGGAGCAGCAGCATTAACATATGTAGCGGCAGCATTGGTATCGTTAGCTCAATTGCTAAGATTCCTAAATATGAGAAGAGATTAAATTAAACCGTAACATTCTTTTGATGTTACGGTAATTTTTATATAATAAAATTGACATAATAAGGAAGGTGATGAGTATTAAAGCAAGAGAAGTCAGTATTAATACAATATATAAAATACTAAAATTAAATGAATTTTCTAAAGAAGTAATAAATAGTGATATAGAAAAGGTGGTAGATCAGGACAAAAAATTATATATGCAACTAATTTACGGTGTTATCGAAAATGTAAAATATATTGATTATGTAATTCAAAAATATTCAAAAATGAAGTTAAGAAAATTAGATGAAAAAGTTTTAAATATATTAAGAATTGCAGTATATGAATTAAAATTTTTAAAATCAAAAAAATATGCAGTGATAAATGAAGCAGTGAATAATACAAAAAAAGTCAATTTTAAGGCTAAAAATATGGTCAATGCAATTTTGAGAAACATAGATAGAGATAAAAATTCATTTGATATAAATGTAAAAGATAATGATGAAAAACTATCTATAAAATATAGCGTTTCACTAGAATTAGTAAAATATATTAAGAAAAACTATGATAATTATGAAAAAATTATAGCTAGCTTTACAGATAAATCTAATTTATCTATCAGAGTTAATACAAATCAAATTGAGAAAAAGGAATTAAAGGAAACTCTTGAAAAAAAAGGATTTAGTGTCTTAACTTCAGATTTAACTAACAATGCATTAATAATTGAAAACCCGAGTGGTTTATTTGATATAAGTGAATTTTTAGAAGGAAAATTTACAGTACAAGATGAAGCAAGTATTTTAGTATCTGAAATATTAAATCCAAAAAAAAATTCATTAGTTTTAGATTTATGTGCAGCACCTGGATCTAAAAGTACACACTTATTACAAATAATGGAAAATCAAGGAAAAGTTGTTTCAAATGATATTTCACTTAATAAGATGGATAAAATAAAAGAAAATTTTGAAAGACTAAAATTAACTAATTTTGAAATAACAAATTACGATGCAACAGAATTTATAAATGATTTTGAAAACAAGTTTGATTATATACTCGTTGATGCTCCTTGTTCCGGACTTGGAGTAATTAAAAGAAAACCTGAAATAAAGATAAATAGAAGCATAAAGGATATCAAGTCTTTAGTAAAAATACAGCAAGATATTTTACATAAATCATATAAATACTTAAAGTCTGGTGGATACATTGTTTATAGTACGTGTACTATTGGTGATTTAGAAAATAAATTTGTTGTTAACGATTTTATAAAAAGAAATAAAGATATAAAGTTTGTAGATATAAATGGTAGTAATTATATAGAAATACTACCAGATAGTAATCATGACGGCTTTTTCATATGCAAGATGAAAAAAGATTAAAATTTTGATATAATGAATATTATTAATCTTAAAGAAGGTAGATATGAAATATTTTAGTGTTTCAGATACAGGAAAAGTCAGAAAAAATAATGAAGACTGCTATATAAATCATGAAGGTGAGGGATATGGCTTGTTTGTCGTGTGTGATGGAATGGGTGGTCACAATTCTGGTGAAGTAGCATCTGAAATAGCAGCAAATAGCATAAAAGAATATATAGTATTAAATTTTGATTCTGAAGATAATTTCACATTAATATCAAATGCAGTTGAAAATGCACATCAAAAAATATACAAAAAATCAATTGAGGATTCCAAACATAAAAATATGGGTACTACAGTTATTATTGCTCTTATTGTTGATGATATTTTATATTTTGCTAATGCTGGAGATAGTAGAATATATCTATATTCTAAAGATAATATGCAACAATTAACCAAAGATCACTCATATGTTCAAGAACTATTAGATGCAGGTGCGATTAGTAAAGAAGAAGCAATATTTTTTCCAAGAAATGAGATTACTAGCTGTCTAGGTACAAGACTAGATTATAAGCTTGATGTTGACGTAAGGAAATTAGATGCAGGAGATATGATTTTATTAGCAACTGATGGATTAACAGATATGATAGATGATCCCGATATTGAAAATGTTTTGGTAGAAGATTACGGTGTAAAGCACACCTCTGAAATATTATTATATATGGCTAATTCTACAGGGGGAAAAGATAATATAACAATTACTTGTGTTAAAGTAAATGAGGTTTTTTATGAATGATAAATTATTAAATAATAGATATCAAATAAAAGATATAATTGGAACCGGTGGTATGGCAATAGTATATGATGGTTTTGACACATTACTACAAAGGGAAGTTGCGATAAAGATACTAAAAGATTCCTTGATTGAAAAAGAAGATTTTATTGATAGACTTAAAAGTGAAGCTAAAAATTCTGCATCATTAAGTGATGACAATATAGTAAGTATTTATGATGTTGGCCATACAACCATTAATGGAAAAGATGTTGAATATATTGTAATGGAAAAAGTTGAGGGACAGACCTTAAAAGATGTTATCGCAAATGAGGCACCTTTAAGTAATGAAAGAATATTGAAGTATGCAATTCAGATTGCAAAAGCCCTACAAACTGCTCATATGAATGGATTAGTACATAGAGATATTAAACCTGCAAATATTTTGATTACTAAAAATGATAAGGTAAAAGTAGTTGATTTTGGGATTGCTCGTGTAACATCAGATGCAACTCTAACATACACATCATCGATTTTAGGTACAGTACATTATATTTCTCCAGAACAGGCAAAAGGAAAATTAATAGATTCCAGATCTGACTTATATTCATTAGGGGTATTATTATTTGAAATGGCAACAGGCAAAGTTCCTTTTGATGGAGAAAGTCCAGTAGGAATTGCTGTAAAGCATATCCAAGAAAGTCCTGAACAGGTCAATAAACTAAATCCCGATATAAGCGAAGATTTAGCTATGTTAATTGCTAAATTATTACAAAAAAAACCGGAAAATAGATATAAAACTTCAAGTCATTTATATACAGATTTAGAAAAAATTTCTAATGGAATAAGTTTAGATAACACATTAAAACTTGAAGCGATGGAAAATGAAAAATATACAAAAAAAATAAATGAAGTAAATTATAAATCGGAGAAAAAGATAGATTCTAGAGAAAAAACTCAAAATAGTACCAATTGGATAAATATTTTAATTGTTATTATGATACTTGGATTTTCGTTATTTACAATATACTATATTGTTGATTCAAAGGTAAATAAACAATCTCTTGGCGACGAAATCACGATGCCAAGTGTTATTGATATAAAAGAAGAAAGTGCAATTAAAATGCTCCAGGAAAGAGGATTATCTGTAACAATAAAAAATAGAGAATATAATCCACAAATTATAGAGGGAAATGTAATTTCTCAATCAATTAGTCCTCAAACAAAAATTAAAAAAGATACAGTAGTTGAGTTAACTATAAGTAAAGGAAGTGAATTGGTAACAGTACCAAATGTTGTTGGATTTGATATTGATAATATTAAAAAGTTACTAGCAGATTATGGTTTAGAAATTAGTGAAAAGACTTATGAAGAATCAGATACAAAAAAAGATTTAATTATAAAACAATTACCACAAGCCGGGGAAAAAGTAAAAAAAGGTTCTCAGATTAATTTAGTTATAAGTTCAGGCCGACCTGAAAAAAAGGTAGTAGTACCAAATGTTGAAAATCAGGATCAGGCTGTTGCTATCTCTACAATTAATTCATCAGGATTAACTTTGGGAAAAATAACAAAAAAACATAGTAATGATGTCAAAAAAAATGCTGTAATATCACAATCATTAAAGCCTGGTGAAGAAGTAAAAAGTGGTACAGCAATAGATATTGTTATTAGTATTGGTGAAGAACAGACGGATATAGAAAAAGAGAATGAATCAAATGGAAATGATAACTCTCAAAATAACCCACAACCACCATCTCAAGCTGAGAAGAAAAAATATATATTTAAGATAACAGTACCTAGTGGAGATTCAAAAAAATTTAATTTGAAAATATATAATTTAACGAGAAATAGAGAGTTAGTATTTGATAAAAATATTGAAAAATCCAAAGCGGATGAAAATGGAAAAATTAGAATATCTATAATTGATACTGTCGATTCTAAATTTGAAGCTGAATTTGATGGTAAAAAAGCAGAAATAAATTAAGGGAATTTAATGAAAAAAGGTTTAATAATACAATCTCAAAAAGAGTTATATCACGTAAAAACTATGGACAAAAAAATATATCTTTGTAAGGCCAGAGGATTATTTAGAGATAAAAATATTAAGCCCTTGGTTGGAGATAGAGTAGACATTCAAATTTTAGATGATAACACAGGATATATTGAAAATATATATGAAAGAAAAAATCATTTAATTAGACCACCAATTTCTAATATAGATCAAATAGTTATGGTTTATTCATTAAAAGATCCAGAGATAAATTATTTAATATTGGATAAGTACTTAGCCATGCTAGAGCACTTTAATATTCCAATGGTGATTTTAATTAACAAGATAGAGCTTGTAAATGATGATGAAATTAAAATATTTGAAGAAATTTATAAAAAAACAGACTATAAAATTATATACACTTCAGCCATTGAACAAAAAGGCATTGATAATTTAAGAAATGTATTAAAAAATAAAATATCATCATTTGCTGGGCCCTCTGGAGTTGGAAAATCTACAATTATAAATCTTTTACATGAAGATATTAATATGAAAATTGGAGATATTTCTAAAAAAACTTCAAGAGGAAAGCATACTACTAGACACGTAGAAATATTTGAAATTGATGAAGATACATTTATATACGACACACCTGGATTTACGGCACTATCACTAGATTTTATAGAAGATTACAAAGATGTTAAGTTTTATTTCAAGGAGTTTGAAAAATACAGCAATCAATGTAAATTTAAGAATTGTGAACATATAAATGAGCCAAAATGTGCAGTAAAAGGAGCATTAGAAGCAGGTGAAATAAGCACCTCAAGATACGTAAATTATACGCATATTAGAAATGAAATAATGAATAGAAAGGTATATTAATGAAAGAAATAGCACCATCTTTATTAGCGGCAGATTTTTATGACTTAAGATCTCAAATTAGAGAATTAAATAATTCAAAAGTAAAATATTTACACTTAGATATTATGGATGGTAGATACGTACCAAACATATCATATGGTTCTGACATAATAAAAAACATAAGAAAACACACAAATCTAATTTTTGATGTACATCTTATGGTAGAAAATCCAGAAAACCATATTGAGGAGTATGTAAGTGCAGGAGCAGATATTATTTCATTTCATCCAGAAACTACCAAACACCCTAACAGGGTGGTTAGTCAAATAAAAAAAGGTGGTATTAAAGCTGGTATAGTTTTGAATACACATACAGATGAGAATATTTTGAAATATCTTATTCAAGACATAGATTTAATCTTAATAATGTCAGTAGTACCAGGATTTGGTGGACAAGAGTTTATTCCACAAATATTTGATAAAATTATACGTGTAAAAAAACTTATCGAAGATTCTGGCCGTGATATCATACTAGAAATTGATGGTGGAATAAAGCTTCATAACGTAAAAAAGGTAATAGATTTAGGAATAAATTTAGCCGTTGCAGGCTCCGCTATATTTAATGAAGATGGAATCCAAAATAACATAGATAAATTTTATAAAGAAATTAACAATGAAAAATAAAAAAGCAGTAATTTTTGCCGGTGGTTGTATAAGTGGATTTAATAATAACGATATAAAAAACACATATATAATTGCAGTAGATAAAGGATTTGAATTTTTAGTTGACAACAATATAAATGTTGACCTTGCAATCGGTGATTTTGATTCCATCAATTCAAAATATATAGAAAAACTTGATAAAATAGATGTCCATTCATTTAGTAAGGATAAAGATTTTACAGATTTAGAGTTGGCATATCAATATTGCTTAAAATATAATTTTAGTGATATTAAAGTATATGGAGCTACAGGTACCAGACTAGATCATACATTTGCAAATCTTCAATTATTAAAGGGATATAAGGAAAAAGGATTAAATATTACGATTATAAATAAATATAACGTAGTATTTTATACCAATAAAAATACACTCATAAAAAAACAATTAGAAAATATTTCAATATTACCAGCGAATTTAAGAACCATCATTTCTCTTAAAGGGGTAAAGTGGGAACTTGAAAAATTTGAAGTTAGTTATGGAGAAGCTCTAACAGTTTCAAATAAATTTATTGAAGATGCTAAACTAACTGTGCATCAAGGTGGGGTATATATAATATTAAGCAAAGATTAATTTATATAATTTTTGATTTAAAATTTCCCAAATATGTAAATTGTAGATTATAATGTTTTATTGATGTGGCATAAATTTTAAAAATTAAAATAGTAAATGTACACTCACATTTTGATTAACTCCAAAATTGAATTAATCATGAGTTGTCCATTTACTATTATGAATTAATGATATGTAAAATTTAATTATATATTTTTATTAATTAATACTTCCCTAATTCTTCGGCAAAGATATTTAACATTTTGAAAACTGATTTTAGTGTGATGTCATTTATATCTTTTTTAGGATTATATTCTACAAAATCTATTGAATTAATTAATCTCGTCTGTATTAATCTTCTTATTATTTTTTCAGACTGATTATAATTTAGTCCATTTTCAACTGGAGTACCTGTACCTGGAACCAATGACTTATCCATTGAATCAATATCATAACTTAAATGAATTTTATTAATTCCTTTACTTTTAATATCATTAATAATTTCATCTAAACATTTTTCAATTCCCTTAGAATGAATATCATCCATATACCATACATTTACATTATATTTTTCAATGATATCATATTCTCCGTCGTCTACACTTCTTGCACCGATTATATATACATTTTCAGGTTTTATTTTAGCTCCGTCAAAATGAACATTAACTAAGTCTTCGTGACCTAAATTAAAGGAGGCAGCAATTGGCATCCCATGAATATTTCCAGACGGAGAAGACTCAATATCATTAATATCAGTATGTGCATCTACCCATATAACAGCAAAATCATTTCCGATTGCTCCGGATACACCTGCAAGTGAACCAATAGCTAGGGCATGATCACCACCAATTACGAATGGCATATTTCCAGAGGAAAGAGAATTATGAACTTCATTTGCTAAATCTTCAACTGCATTTTTTATAGGTCTTAAAAATTTTAAGCTTTTATGGTCGCTATATTTATCTTCTTCTGATACTTTTTCAACAAAGATATCATTTTTTACTTCTGTTACAATTTTATTTTGATTGAAGATATCTTCAATACCTTCCTCTATTATCTTATCTGTGCCAAATTCAACACCAGCTCTATCAAATCCATAATACATAGGAATCTTTATAAAATCAATTTTCATTTTTATCCTCACATATACTATTTTAAGTTAGTTTGTTGAAAATATAATACTATAGCTATATAATTAATTTAGTATTAATTTAGAACAAATATATTATATAATAAAAAAATGGAAATTGGTGAAAAAATGAAAAATTTACTAGAGATTATTAATTTAATAAAAAAAACTGATAATTTTATTGAAAGCACGGACGATAATATAATAATAAAAAATATTTCTTATTATTCAAGAGATATATCTGAAAGCACTTTGTTTTTTTGTAAAGGATTAAATTTTAAGGAAGAATATTTATTTGATGCGAAAAATAGAGGTGCAAATTCATATATATCTGAAAAAAAATTAAATATAGATTTACCATATATAATTGTTAAAGATATTAGAAAAGCAATGTTAGAAATTGCAAGGTATTTTTATGATTTTCCTGATAAAAAAATTAAAACTATAGGGGTAACAGGCACTAAAGGAAAGTCAACCACAGTTACATATATTAAAAGTATATTAGATGTATATTTACTTAAAAATGGTAAAAAAACTGCTGGAATCATATCTAGTATCAATACATATGATGGATTTGAGAATTTTAAATCGACTTTAACGACTCCAGAGTCAATTATGCTTTATAGATATTTAAATAATGCAGTAAAGGCAGGTTTAGAATATATGATAATTGAATCATCATCACAAGCCTTTAAATATTACAGAATGAACAACATTTCTCTTGACGTAGCAATATTCTTGAATATTGGGGATGACCATGTAAGCGATATTGAACATCCAACCTTTGAAGATTATTTTAATTCCAAACTACAAATCTTTAATAATGCAAATTTTGCAATTTATAACAAAGGCTCAGATTATATACACAAAATAGAAAATAGAATTAAAAAACTAAATATTCCATCAGAAACATTTTCAATTAATAAGAAAACTGAAACATCATTAGCTGAATATACTTTCTTGAAATCTAGTTTAAGATTCACATTAAATTATAAAGGAGAAAAAATTTTAGCAGAAATAAATCAATTAGGTATTTATAATATTGAAAATGCAATAGCAGCAATTATGGTTTCTAAACATTTTGGTGTGGATAATAATTTAATTCAAAAGGGATTAATAAATGCGAATATTGATGCTAGAGAAAAAATTATAGAATCAATTGATAAGAAGTATATTATGTTTATTTCTTATGCTCACAATGAATTGAGTTTTGATAAAGCTTATGAATTTATTAAAATAAAATATCCTGAGTATAGAGTAGTTTCAATTTTTGGGAATAGTGGTAAATTAGCAAGAAATAGAATTGAAGGAAACTCCAGATCAGCGTCAAAAAATTCTGATTATATAATAATAGTACCAGAAGATTCAGAATATATAGAATATTCTAAAATATCAGAAGTTTTATCAAAAGAAATAATTAAGTACACAGATAAATATGAAATATCAAATACAAGAGAAGAGGGGATAAGAAAAGCTTTTATGGATGCCTCAGAGAAAACTATATTTTTTATAGCTGGAAAAGGAACAGAAGATTTTCAAAAAGAACGTGGAAAATATATTCCAATTAAGAGTGATGTTGAAGTTGCAAGTTCTTTAATTGAAGAATATAACAAAAAATCAAAATAAAACTCTATATTTAAAATTTATATTTTATTTTAAATATAGAGTTTTAAATTATAAAATATTCACATAAAAAAATCCGTAAGTAGAGTTAATATAACCCCCCAAAAAGCACCTATTGCAATTAAATGAATTATCCCCATTTTTTTTGAATATAATATAAATCCAATTATAAAAGTTATTGCCCCTACAATGGAAATATTAGCCAACGTAAAATAAGAGCTATTAAATACAGATTCAAAAAACATATTTAATGAAGCTATGAATATCAATCCTGCTACAGCAGGTTTTAGTGCTTTTATTATTTTATCCATAAAAGAAATTTCTTTTGAAGAAAAAAATAATTTTGCTAATATTGTCATTATAATAATTTGAGGAATGATAGTAGCGGTAGTTGCAACAATAGATCCTATTATTCCATATACTTTTGTCCCTACAAATGTTGCAGCATTTATAGCTATTGGACCAGGAGTCATTTGTGATATGGTAACTATATCAGTCATTTCATTTATTGTTAACCAAGCATATTGATCTACAACAATATTTTTTATAAAGGGTAGTATGGCATATCCACCTCCAAAAGCAAGAGATCCAATTTGAAGAAAAATAAGAAAAAGTTTAATTAATATCATTTTTTTTCTCCTTTTCCGTATCTATAATGGAATACACAAATAGACCAAATATAGCAACTACTAAAATGATAAGCCCGGTATTAATATTGAAAATATAACTAGCAATGAATGATAAAATCATTATACACACTCCTAGCACCTTATTTGTTTGTAATGATTGTTTAGCCATTCTATATGATGTTATCATTAAAGTTGCTGCAATGACTCCACCCATCCCTTTTAATGCGGCATTAATAAAGTAATTTTTAGAAAATGATTCGTAAAAAAATGAGAGTATAGTTATTATAACAAGAGAGGGTAATGCAGAAGCAATGGCCGCGACTACACCACCAATAAAACCATGTAGTCTATATCCGGTTAATATTGATGCATTTATAGCCATAGGACCAGGCCCAGATGTAGCGACTGAAACTATATCTATCATTTCCTCTTCATTTATTAAATTGGATTTTGTAGAAAATTCATCTTTTATTACAGGTACAATTGTATATCCACCTCCAAAAGTGAATAATGCGATTTTAGTAAAAATAAAAAACATTTCTAATAAACTCATTTTTTTCTTATTCATTTATTGTTTTATCTCCTAATTTTTTATTTAATATATTTTCATAAACGATCTTATCATCAATAAGCATTTTTTTTTCAGTTCGATTTAACTGTTTCAGATATACCTCTGCTCTCATAGCTTCGCTTTTCGAGTTGAACTCTTTAATATATACATATTTTACAGGAGTTCGTCCTCTTGTGTATTTTGAAGCTTTTTTTTCATTATGTAATTTCAATCTTTTTTCTAAATTAGTTGTATAACCAATATAATAGGTTTTATCATTACATTCAAGTATATATACGTATGATTTCATTTAAATTCTCTTAAAATTTTATTTATAATATCATATGTATATCCTTTATATGATAAATATCTAGTTATCTTATTTTTCACGTTAATATCAGAAATATCTTTATCTTTATACTTTTTCTTAAAAACATATATTGCATTTTGGTATTCTACATCATCGTCTATTTCTCTTAAGTATATATTTGATATATTAGATTGTATGCCTTTTTCGTAAAGTTTGTTTTTTGTATAATTTATACTATTTCTTTTAATGTAAATAGAATAGTCGATATAATCTTTAGCATATTTTTCATCATCTAAAACATTTAATTTTTTAAAATAATTAATTACCTTTTCTATATAAGAAGTATTTCTTGATGACTTATACAATTTATTACGAACTTCTTGAGTAGTTCTACGCTTATAGTTTATATAAACATCCGCTATTTTTTTTAATTCTTGATAAATAGATTCATCCTTTACGGCTTCATATAATTCAATATCAATTTGCATTTGATTTTTTATATTTAATTCATTGTATTTTTCATAAGAAATTAAAAATATTTCTTTATCAATTATTATTTCAAATAATCCTTTACTGTCAATAAATGTTATTTTTTCAACAAACATATTTCCTCCTGCTAAATAAGCATACAACTTGCATACGCAAATGTCAAAATGTAAAAAATATATCCATATTAAATATAAGAAAGTTTATTTGTCGTACAAGTTTAATATTTCAATGTATATAGCTAATAAAGTTTGACAATTTAGCCAATAAATGGTATTCTATTGCAAGTACGTGACAGATAGGAGACATAATGGCTGAATTAAAATTTGAAATAATTGAAAATCTAGGCGTTTTATCAACAAATGCTAAAGGATGGAGAAAAGAATTAAATATCGTTTCTTGGAATGAAAGAGAAGCAAAATTTGATTTAAGAGAATGGAATGAAGAACATACAAGAATGAGTAAGGGAATTACTTTTACTGAAGAAGAGGCTAAAGTATTAAAAGAAATTTTAATTGATGAATTTAACAAATAATTAATTTAAGGACTTACTGTTTAAGGTAAGTCTTTAAAAATAATATTGTAGTGGGAGAAAAGATGATACTAGCAATTGCAGACTTGCATTTAGATATAACAAAAGAAAAAGATATGTCTGTTTTTGGTGGCAACTGGGAAAACTATGAAGAAAAAATATTTTCTTATTGGAATAATTACGTTGCCAAAGATGATTTAGTTTTGATATCAGGGGATACTTCATGGGCTATGAAATTGGGAGATGCCTATTTTGATTTGAAAAGAGTTGATAAATTAAATGGAAATAAAATTGTCTTAAGAGGAAATCATGATTATTGGTGGAGTTCACTAAAAAAAATAAAAGACTTAAAATTAAATACTATCGAGTTCTTACAAAACAATGCATTTATTCACAAAAATATTTTAATAGTAGGTACAAGAGCTTGGGACAGTAGAGATTCAATTGGATTTAACGAAGATGACGAGAAAATATTTGTTAGAGAACTACATAGATTAGAATTATCTATTCAATATGGATTAAAAAATTTTGATAACTTTCATGAAGTTATTGCCATGCTACATTATCCACCTTTCAATAGAGATAATTCACCAAACGAATTTGAAAGAATATTTAAGAAGTATAATATAAAAACAGTTGTATATGGTCATTTACATGGAGTTGCTGCAAATTCAGCTCCTGAAGGTGAAATAAATGGCATTAAATATATTTGTGTTTCAGGTGATAAGATTAATTTTATTCCCGTAAAAATAAAAGAAATATAACAGGAGATAAAAATGACAGAAGGTAAAGTATTATTAACGCAAGAAGGATACGATAAGCTTAATGAAGAATTAAACTATTTAATAACTGAAAAAAGGGGAGAAGTATCTGAAAAAATAAAAATTGCAAGAGGATTTGGAGATTTATCTGAAAATGCAGAGTATGATGAAGCCAAAGCTGAGCAGGTAAAAGTTGAAACAAGAATTAGTGAAATTGAATTGCAACTTAAAAAAGCTGAAATTATTGCAAGACCAACTTCTTTAGACTTAGAAATAGTTTATATTGGAGATAAAGTTTTGATAACGGATTTATCTAAAAATATTGATATGCAATTACAAATAGTAGGAACAGTAGAAGCTGATATTGCTGAACGTAGAATTTCAAATGAATCTTTGTTAGGTAAAGCCTTAATAAATTCAAAAGCAGGAGATATTGTTAGTGTAAAAACAAAAGCAAATACTATTAAATATAAAATAAAAGAAATTATTAGGTAGGTAATTATGTCAGATGTAAATATCAACGAGATGTTACAAATTAAAAGAGATAAGTTAAAAAGACTTAAAAATGACGGTAAAAACCCTCATATTATAGAAAAAGTTATTGTTACAGCAAAATCAAAAGAGATTATAAAAAATTTTGAAAATTTTGAGGGTAAAGAAGTTACCGTGGCAGGTAGAATTTTAGGTAAAAGAACATTTGGAAAAATAAGTTTCTGGGTGCTGCAAGATGATTTAGGTAAAATTCAAATTTTTAATAGAGAGAATGTGTTAGGTAGTGAAATCTATGAAGATACTAAAGATCTAGATGTAGGAGATATAGTTAAAGTATCTGGTGAAGTAATTAAAACACAAACTGGAGAAATTTCAGTACTTAACAATAATTTTGAATTATTAACTAAATCACTACAAATATTACCTGAAAAATTTCATGGATTAAAAGATGTAGATTTAAGATATAGACAAAGATATGTAGATTTAATTGTTAATCCGGAGATAAAAGATGTATTTAGAAAAAGAACAAAAATTTTATCAGGAATACGAGAATTTTTAGATAAAAACGGATACTTAGAAGTTGAAACACCTATATTGAATACTATACCAGGTGGGGCAAATGCAAGACCTTTTGTTACCCATCACAACACTTTAGATATTGATATGTATTTAAGAATTGCCAACGAACTATACTTAAAAAGACTTATTGTAGGTGGGTTTGATAAAGTATATGAAATGGGTAGAATGTTTAGAAATGAAGGCATGGATGCAACACATAATCCTGAATACACAGCTATGGAGTTATATGAAGCGTATGCTGACTATAATGATATGATGGAAATAACCGAAAATTTAGTTTTATATGTAAATGAAAAGGTAAATGGAGGATTTACCGTTAACTATCAAGGAACAACAATTGATTTTACTACACCATGGAAAAGAGTATCTATGGTTGAACTCATTAAGGAAGAAACTGGAATAGACTTTAATGAAATCACTGACTATGATGAGGCTGTTAAATTAGCAAAAGAACATAAAGTGGAATTGAAGCCTAGTGATAAATTAGGTAATATAATTGTAAGTTTCTTTGAAACATTTTGTGAAGAGAAACTTATCCAACCAACATTTGTCACACAATATCCAGTTGAAGTTTCGCCATTAACTAAAAGAAATCCAGAAAATGAAGCAATGACACAAAGATTTGAAGCCTTTATATATGGTAAAGAAATTGCCAACGCATACTCAGAATTAAACGATGCAGAAGATCAAAAAGAAAGATTTGATGAACAATTAAAATTAAGAGAAATGGGTGACGATGAAGCAAATATGATTGATTATGACTTCTTAAATGCTATCGAGGTTGGTATGCCACCAACAGGAGGTTTAGGAATAGGTATTGATAGATTAGTAATGTTCTTAACAGATCAAACTACAATTAGAGATGTGCTATTGTTCCCAACAATGAAGCCATTTGGTAAAAATGCAGTAGAAAATCAATCAGAAAATAATTCAAATACAGAAAAAACAATAGAAATGCTTGATTTATCTAAATTAAGGGTAGAGCCTTTATTTGAAGATATGATTGATTTTGAAACATTTTCTAAATCAGACTTTAGAGTTGTTAAGGTTAAAAATTGTGAAGAAGTACCAAAGTCAAAAAAACTTTTGAAATTTACGTTAGATGATGGTTCTGAAAAAGAAAGAGTTATTTTATCTGGTATTAAGGAATATTACAGTTCAGAGAGTTTAATTGGAAAGACACTGCTTGCGATTTGTAATCTTCCTCCACGTAAGATGATGGGAATCGACTCAGAAGGTATGATTATATCAGCTGTATATGAATATGAAGATAAAGAAAAACTTAACCTAATAATGTTGGATGATAATATTCCAGCAGGATCAAAATTATATTAAAAAACACGCAAATTATTAAACTGGGATTTCTCATGAATCTCAGTTTAATTTTTAAAACTATGTATGAGATGTATAATTAGAATAATTTTATTGGAGCAACTACTGATTTAGTAAAATAAAATGTAGTTTAAGACGTGCCAGCAAGGATAGTCCATGATGTAGTTAATTATTTGATAGTAGGGTTGATATTTAGAAATAGAAGTAAATAATATGAAAGTTCAACAAAACTAACTTAGATTAGATTTTGTTGAACTTTTTATATTTTAAAATAGACTTATTATATTGCTCATACAGCTTTTCTAATTTATAATATTTCAGTGTTTTTAATGTATCATCAAAATATTTAGTATATTTAGAATCATCAAGTTTATGCAAACAAAGTCCTTTTAGATAGGAAAATCTAAATTTATGTTGATATAAGTGATTGTCTTCAATTAATTTTATACAATTATCTATCATTTCTAAAGAATATATATAATTTTTCTTTGAAATGTATATTTTAATTTTCTCATGTTCGATTTGCAATTTAAGTTCAATATCATTTAAATTTAGTGAAGATAAAAAAATTATTATATCTTCGTGTTTATTCCTTTGTCCCAAATACTTATAAGAAATACCTAAATGCAATAGAACTTTTATATCAGATTTATTATATAAATAATTTTCAATATTATTAATTTCAAAATTGGGAATTGATATAAAAATAGCTCTTTCAAGATAATTTTTCGCTTTTATATATTGTTTTTCTATCATTGATTTATAAGCCCTAGAAAAATATAGTATTTGTAATAAATGGTGAGAATTAGGTTCTTGATTAATAGTTGATTGAATGTTATTTATAAATATTCTTAAATTATTTATATCCATATTAAACATTATATTTTTCAACTTTAGTTCTAATTCTTTTATATATAAATAAGAATTATCATTAGATAATATATAATCATTTATCAAATTACTATTGTAAATCTTTGACAATTTAATTAACATGTCAAGATTCGGCTTATTATCTCCATTTTCAATTCTTTGATATTGCCTTACACTAATATCTAGAATTTCTGAAATATTTTCCTGAGAATATTTATATTTTATTCTTAAATTTTTTAATTTTAGTTTTAAATCCATAATTATATTTACCTTATAGAGAATATTGTTAAAATCTTATGACATTTTTGTCGTTGTATATTATATAAAAATATATTAAAATTCATACAAGTAAAATATTTCTATATATTAATATTTTACAATAAAAATAAAATAAATGAAAGGATAATGTTATGGATTTCCTTTTGAATAGATAATTCAATCCAAATTTTATTCATATACTAAAATGCTAAAGGAGTTATTATGAATGTTTTTTTACGAAATAGAGATTTTAGAAATTTAACTATAAACAGTTGGATTTCAATGTTTGGGGACATAGTTTTTTATTTAGCACTTATTAATTATGTGGCAAATTTTGAATTTGCCGAAAAGGCAATATTTTATATAATTTTATCTGAAACTTTGCCCCAAATTGGCCAAATATTTTTTGGGACTGTAGCTGATTTTCAAAAGGATAGGATTCAAAAAAATATTTATTCCTTATTTATAAGGTTTATATGTTATTTATCGATAGCCTGGATATTGTATAACTTAAATTTCAATCTAAAAGTAGTTATTATAATATGTTTCATTAATATTTTATCAGATCTACTTGGAGGACTAACTAATCCAATGTTGATACCTATATACATGCAGATTGTAGGAGATGATATTACGAGTAGTATGGGATTTATGCAAGGAAGCAAAATGATTATAAGGACTTTGAGTAATATAATTGGTGGTATTGCCTTAAGTTTATTTTCTATAGAAGTATTTGCCTTGATTAATGCTATAACTTTTTTATTTGGATTCTTTTATTTTATCATAATAAAAAAATCTTTATCTAAGTATGAAGAAAGCATTATTATAGATAAAAAATTAAACTTTAAAAACTATCTTGGACATTTAATCGATTCTACAAAACTTTTATTTAAGATAAATGAAATGGGCAAATTATTAATTATAACATCTATATTGCAAACTGTAGGTAATCTTATTATACCGGTAACAACATTAATTTTAATAAAACATTCATTTTATAATTTTGAAACAGGCCAAGCTATTGCCATACTTACTGTTTTAATGTTTGTAGGAGCTATTATAGGAAATATATCTAGTGGTGGCTTGTTAAAAAATCTAAAGAATAAGACGATAGTATTTATATGTCTGATTTTACAAGTATCCATATTGCTTGGATTTACTTTGAATTCATTTGTTATAATAGCGATATCTTCAATCTTATGTTCAATATCTGTAGGCTTGATAAGTCCAAGACTACAATCTATAATATTTGGTACAGTACCAACAAATAAAATGGGCGCTATAGAGTCGGCTATAAATGCAGTTAGTCTTTTGATTCCTACATTTTTAACAGTTTTTATGGTATCGATAGTAACAAATTTTGGAGTATTATATGTAACTGTAGGCATGCTGGCACTATTAGTTATATCAGGAATAATTGCACTAAGAATGTCCTTTAATTTTACTTTAGATAAAGAGGAATAATATAAATTAATATACATCTTATAATGATAAATAAACTAGTAGTATAGCTTTAAAAATTACATCTATATGTATAAACAATTTGTTGAACCGACTTTTGGTCGTATTAAACTACCTTTTGAAGATGAATCCATAAATATAGGAACTGCCTTTGAAACTATTTATTTTTAGAAGAACATAGAAGTACCTTTTAGGGAAATCCATCGTGTTCTAGTTAAGAACGGTTAGTTTCTAATATGCAATGAAGGAGTATATAGTATTTTTAGCTAGAAAATTATAAAAAATTTGCGAATAATGAAAAACAAATTATAAGTAGAAGTAGAGAAAAAATCTACTTCTTTTTTTATTTCAAGGAGGATTAGAATGGCAATAAACAAAAGATATTATTAGATAAAACTAAAAGAAGAGATCTTAATGAAAATCCAAAACCTAGTAGATGTCTTTGTAGGATTATAAGTAAAAAAAATAAAAATGCCATGTAGGCCTCATTTTTCGTTGGAAATGTTTATAAGTAAAACGAAACAAGTAAAATGAATAAACATTTAATAAAGATGACTTTCTAAAACCTTGTAATTATAACAAAATTAAATTCAAAATTAAAATATTAATATCAAGACCTTTATATTAGCTTGATTATATGATAGTATAAAATTATAATATTGATAAAGGTTATCAGGAGGGAAGATGAAATATATTTTTATTATTTTAGGATTTATATTTTTAGCCATAGGTGTTGTTGGAATCTATCTGCCACTTTTACCAGCGACACCCTTTTTATTTCTTGCAACATGGTGTTTTGCTAAAGGCTCTCAAAGGTTTTATAATTGGTTTATACAAACTAGTATTTATAAGAACAATATAGAACCGATTAAAAGCAAAAAAGGCCTTAGCCTTAAGAAGAAAATTAGAATTTTAGCTTTAATAACATTTTTTATTTCCATTTCCTTTTATCTAGTGGATATTCTTTATGTAAGGATATGTTTGATTTTGGTTTTAATTTTCCATTATTTTTATTTTTTCTTCAAAATCAAGACTATGAAAGAGGACACAGATGCTAAATAAAAACCTATTAAAGGAACTTGGCAGAGAAAAAAATTCTTTAATGCTTTTAACAGTATAGTTCTATATTTAACTTGAAAATAATAAAATCCATTTCTATTTCATAAATAGTTTTGTAACAGAAGTAAATATACTATTTATGTATAGAATAAATTAAAACTTTTTTCAGTTTTATATAATTACTTAATCTCGTACAAAAATCTATGATCAGTTTGCTAGAACGTCAAAAATTGAAAAATATCAAAAAAGCCTTATTTCTCAGTTTTTGATAAATGAGAAGATTTGTGGATTGCAGTTGACGACCTACGTTTTAAAGTAAATATTTGGTATAATTACAACTTAATATTAGTTGAAAAGCAATCGAGTAAGAGCTTGATTGCTTTTGTTATGTAGAAAATTAGATGGAGAAAATTAAAATGAAAGAATTAGAAAAAGTAATGGAACAAATAAAAAAGGAAACTAATAAAATTAAAAGACACGAAACAGAAAGAAACTTCTTACTAAGAAGCTAAATAAACTAAGAATAAGTGCTGAAACTCAAAGAAAAATAAGGAAAGGCGGAGTATTTAAGGACTTTGAAAGAAAATTTACAGATAGGCAAGAAGATACAAATAATGATTTAGTTTTTTTAGAAAGTGAAGATTAATAATAAAGATTAGACGGTGGCTTTTATGAAAACCAAATATAAAAATTTACGAATAATATTTTTATAATATCGCTAAGTTGAGTATATAATTTTTTATACAAAATTGACAAGTAAATAACGAAGTGTTAATATATTAATGGAGAAATTATGAGAAAAGGAAGGTTATTTTATGGAAAATAAAATAGAATTAAACGGATTTTTAATGAAAATCCTTAACGGAACTGCGATGGGTATAGTAGTGGGTTTAATACCAAATGCTATATTAGGTGAAATATTTAAGGCGTTAGCATCACAAGCACAAATATTTCAAACTATTCGTACAATATTATTAGTATCTCAATCAGCTACACCCCTTTTAGTTGGTGTATTCATTGGTTATCAATTCAAATTACAGCCAATTGAGACTGCTTTAGTAGGGGTAGCTACAATGATAGGTTCAGGTATATTGGTATCAACAGATGCTGGTTTAGTAGCTAAGGGTATAGGCGATTTAATAAACACGATGATTTCTGGTGCTATGGCTGTGTACCTATTAAGTTTAATTAGAGGTAAATTAGGCAGTTTAACAATGATTTTATCTCCAGTTATAGTTGTATTAATAGTAGGTACAATATCTATACTACTACTACCTTATGTAAAGCAAATTACAACAGCTATTGGATATATAATACGTAACTTTACAGAACTTCAACCATTACTCATGAGCGTTTTATTGTCAATATCTTTTGCCTTAATAATAGTTTCACCTATATCAACAGTTGCAATAGCATATGCAGTAGGTCTTGAAGGTCTAGCGTCAGGGGCTGCTAACTTAGGTATTGCTTCTGCAGCAATGACATTAATAGTAGGAGCTATGTATGTAAATAAAATAGGTGTTCCACTTTCAGTATTTTTAGGTTCTATGAAAATGTTTATGCCTAATTGGTTAAGATATCCGATTATGAATATTCCACTTATAGCAAATGCTATAATTACAGGTTTATTGGCTTATTTATTTAATATACAAGGGACAACTGCATCAGCAGGCTTTGGGTTTTCAGGTCTTGTAGGCCCTATTAATGCATTATCATTTATGAATGGAAGTATGTTTAAGAGTATATTGGTATTATTATTTGTATTTTTTATAATACCGTTTACATCAGCATATCTAATAGATATTTTATGTACAAAAGTATTGAAATTATATGATAGAAATATTTTTGTTTATGGACAAGAAAAATAGAAAGGTGATTTATGAAAATAGTATTTTTTAATTATAAAGAAGTAGAAGAAAAGGCAGTTAAAGAATGGGAAGAGCAAAATTCAGACATTGAACTAGTTGTAACAGAAGAAGATCTCTGTGAAGAGACTAAAGATTTATTAGTAGATGCTGATGCTGTGTGTATATCTCAAATAAAAGAAATACCAGATTCTGTTTATGACTTTGCTAAAGAAAATAATATTAAAATATTTTCAACAAGATCAGCAGGAGTTGATATGTATAAAGTTGATAAATTAACAGATTTAGGCATTAAATTAACAAATGTACCTTCATATTCACCAAATGCTATAGCTGAACACGCTGTTACAGCTTCTTTAATTATTTCAAGAAATATTAAGAAAATTGTTAAAAATGTTAAAGAACACAATTTTTCATGGGAAAAGAGACTTGTTTCTAGAGAAATGAGAACATTAACAGTAGGTATCTTGGGAACAGGTAGAATAGGTAGAGCTGCAGCTAAATTATTTAGTGCTCTAGGTGCGAAAGTTATTGGATATAATCTTTACCCAAATGATGAAGCTAAAGAATATCTATCTTATATCGACAGTGTAAAAGAATTAGCAAAACAATCTGATATAATTTCCTTACACATGCCAGCAACAAAAGAAAATCATCATATTATAAATGATGAATTTTTAAGCTTAATGCCAGATAATTCAATTTTAATCAACTCTGGTAGAGGAGCATTAGTTGATACAGAGGCTTTGCTTAGAGCCCTAGATAGTGGAAAATTACTAGGAGCTGGTTTAGATGTATATGAATTTGAGGGACAATTTGTTCCTAAAGATTTAAGAGGACAAGAAATAAAAGATGATATATTTTTACAATTGATACAAAGAGATGATATTTTATATACACCTCATACAGCATATTTTACTGAAACAGCAGTAACTAGCTTAGTTCAAAAGGCTTTAGATTCATCAAAAAACTATTTAGAAAATGGAGAAGATGAATTTATTGTAAATGAATAATGAAAAATCAAAAATCGAGTAGTAATTACTACTCGATTTTTCTAGTATGTATATCTCTATATTTTGATGGTGTTAAATTCGTTTTTTTCTTAAAAAGTTGATTGAAGTATGACTGAGAATTAAAGCCAACAGTAGAAGAGATTTCTTGCATTGTCAAGTCTGAATTTTTTAACAAATCTTTTGCAGCATTTAATCTAACATGATTTACATAATCCATTGGTGTAATATCATATAATTTCTTAAATTGATGAATTAAATAGTATTTATTGATATATCCAATTTCTGACAACACATCTAATTTTAAATCCATTGCAAAATGTGAATCAATATAATTTTTTATATATTCTAATTGTTTATTTTTCTTAAAATCGTTTTCTATAGAAATCTCTTTATTGTTATGTCTTAATATCTCAATTAATAACATATTTAACAATGAGTTAGAGTATTCAGTATAATATGGATTCTTGTTTATAAAATCATTATGAATTCGCTTCATTAAATCAAAAAATATATTATCATTGTTTTCAAAAGAAATCTTAAAAATATATTTATTTATAAAATAATCTATAAATTTATCGTTATCTTTACTAGCATTAAGTTCTGAAATTGATATACCTTTTACAGCTATAACAAGATATTCTAATTCCTTAAAATTGTCTTTATTAGAATGTGCGTTTGCTTCAGTATGCATTAAATTAGAATTGATAACTAAGAAATCATTAGTTCTTAATTCTATTTCTGAATCTTTAAGAATAAGTTTTCCTGACCCTTTTATAACATAGAATATCTCGGTATGAGGATGAGTATGTAATTCTGGTTGCCAATTTCTATTTACTGTCACTCTATTAGAATATATTAAATTCGCATTTATTTTAAGAAATTCATTAAAACTGTTATTTTTGCCAAATTTATTCATATATCTACCTTCCTTTATATGAGTTTATTTTATCAAATAAATTTATAAAAAGAAAGATATAACGCAATATATATAAAATTATAATAAATATATTTATATACTGGTATCGATTTCATGATATAATATAGTTACATAAAAAAATAGGAGGGCAAAATGAATAAGAAGAAATTTTTAGCGTTATTTTTAGCGTTAATTATGGTATTTTCACTTGTAGCATGTGGAGGTGGAAAAAATAAAGAAACTCAAAAAGAAACAAAGAAGGAGTCAACAGAAACTAAAAAAGATGCAGAAAATGATTCAAGTAAATTTAAAGGAAAAACATTAAAATTTGCTGGGTTTAATGGTGGTTATGGTGACGGAGCATGGAAAGCAGTAATCAAAAAATTTGAGGAAAAAACTGGTGCTAAGGTTGAGGCAACTATCGAAAAAAATATCGATGAAGTTATCAGACCTCAAATTTTAGCAAATAATATTCCTGATGTTATGTACTATAGTATTGGTGCAAAATCTGGATTTACAGAAACATTGATTAAAGAAAAAGCTTTAATGGATATAACAGATATGCTAAATCAAAAAGTACTAGGTGAAGAAAAGACAGTTAAAGAAAAAATTCTACCTGGTTTCTTGGATACATTTATGACAAATCCTTACGGAGATGGAAAAACATATTTGGCTCCATTATTCTATTCACCAACAGGACTATGGTATAATGCATCATTATTTAAGGAAAATGGCGGAAAATATGACTTACCAAAAACATTTGATGAATTCTTCAAACTTGGAGAAACAGCAAAAGCTGATGGAAAATCATTATTTACTTATCCAACAACAGGATATTTTGACGGTTTCACATATGCTTTAATTAATGAAGTTGGTGGACCAGATTTATTCAATAAATTAATGAACTATGACGTTGATGCATGGAAAAAAGACGCTAAACCAGTATTTGAAACAATTGGTAAAATCAAACCTTATCTAGAACCAAATACAGTAGCTCAAGCTAACAACGAAGGTTTTACAAAAAATCAACAATCAGTAATCGATGGTAAAGCATTATTTATGCCAAACGGTACATGGATTGTAGGGGAAATGGCTAAATCAACTCCAGAAAACTTCAAATGGGGATTCATGGCATTACCTGAATTAAAATCAGAACATGGTAGATATGCATATACCTTCTTTGAACAAGCTTTCATTTTCAAAAAAGCAGCTGAACCTGAATTAGCTAAAGCTTTTGTATCATACCTATACTCAGATGAAGCAGCTAAATTATTCGCAGCTACTTATCCAACAAAAGAAGTTGATGAAAAAGGTGTAGAAAAAGAAGTAAATAAAGGTGGTGCAATCCAACCTATAACTGGAGCAGCAGATTTAGTAAAAGATGATTTTATGAAAAATGTATACAAAGTTTATGAAAGTGGCGTTAAACCTGCTTTAGGATCATTTGCAGCATCACCAGCTGTAGAAGGAAAATCAACAGGAGAATTATTCCAAAACGTTGACAGTGTAATGAATGGATCAAAAACTGTTGAACAATGGCATAACGATTTCGTTGAAACTATTAAAGCAATAAAAGAAGCTATTGATAAACAATAATAATTCAATACGGCGGTGGACGTAGGTCCATCGCCTATTTTTTTAGAATGGAGATATTATGAAAAGTAGTAAAAATAAAAAGGTATTTATTTTTTTAAGTTCATTTCCAGCTATACTCCTATACACAATATTTATGGTATTACCGACCTTGGATATATTTAGAAATTCTTTATATAAATGGGGAGGATTATCAAATGATAAAACTTTTATAGGATTAGAAAATTTTAGAAAGTTGTTAAATGATGATAAATTTATAACCGCATTTCAAAATACTGTATTTTTAATAGTTATGGTAACTTTTGTAACTATGATAATGGCAATTTTCTTTGCATCTGTTTTTACCAAAGAAAATATAAAAGGGCAGACTTTTTTTAGAATTATATTTTATATTCCTAACATCCTTTCCATTGCAGTTATTGCCGCTATTTTTGCAGTAATTTATGGTCAGGATGATGGATTAATAAACGGGCTATTTAGATTAATGAATCCCGAAACCTGGCGTAATATTTCATTCCTTGGTGATGAAAACTTAGTTGTATATTCAATCGCTGGGGCAATGATTTGGCAAGCAGTAGGTTATTATATGGTTATGTATATGTCTACAATGTCACAAATTCCAAAACATTTATATGAAGCAGCAAATATTGATGGAGCTGGCCCTATGAAACAGTTTTTCGATATTACGCTACCTTTGTCATGGGAGACAGTTAGAACAACACTTACATTTTATGTTATATCTAATATAAATATAGCGTTCCAAATTGTTAAGGTGCTTACAGACTCTAAACCAAATGGATCATCAGCAACATTATTAAATTATATGTATGATCAAGCGTACACAAACTCTGTATTTGGTTATGGGCTAGCAATAGGTGTTATTGTGTTCTTGTTCTCATTTGGATTGTCATCAATAGTTAGTCATATAACAAAAAGAGATTTAATTCAATTCTAGGAGGGAATAATGAAAAATACATCAAAGACTTATAAATTATTTATATACGTAAGTATTATTACCCTTGCTATCTTAATTTTAATTCCTGTTTTATGGGTGTTTTTAGCGTCATTAAAAAATGATGCAGAATTTGTAGGTGGTAATGCGTGGGATTTACCAAACAGACTTCAGTTTAGAAATTTTGCAGACGCATGGTCAAAAGCTAAGATGGGGAATATTTCTTGAACTCAATAATTACTACCTCACTAGCATTAGTATTATTATTAATAATAGGGATACCAGCATCTTATGTTTTAGCAAGAATGAAATTTTTTGGATTTAGATTCTTAAATTCATACCTTAAGGCTGGGCTATTTGTTAATTTATCATATATAGTAATACCGATATTTTTAATGCTACTAAATTGGAACAGATTACTTAAAACAACATTTTTTCTAAATAATACATTTGTTCTAGCGTTAATTTATGCAGCAACGGCATTACCATTTACAATATATTTACTTACAAACTTTTTTAGAGCTATCTCGAAAACTTATGAGGAAGCTGCATATGTTGATGGAGCTGGATATTTTAGAACAATGGTTGATATTATGGTACCAATGGCAAAACCAAGTATAATAACAGTTATTTTATTTAACTTTTTAGCTTTTTGGAATGAATATATTCTTTCATTGACAATAAATTCTTCAGCAGGAAAGACATTGCCAGTAGGACTTATTAATTTACAACAAGTTGCAAGGGGTGCAGCAAATTATGGTACATTATATGCTGGTCTAGTTATTGTAATGTTACCAACATTAATTTTATATATTTTAGTACAAAAACAACTTACCGAAGGTATGATGGTAGGTGGAGATAAAGGTTAGGAGTAATTATGAAAAAAGTAGTAGGTAGACTTACACTTCCAAGTGAAGCAAATTTTTATGAAGAAACAAAAAAATGTATGAATTTATTGGGAGCAGATGCCTTAAGAGACAGTGATGGAACAAAGTTACCAGAAGATATTAAAGATTTAGATGCCAAGATTTATACAACATATTTTGTTGCAAGAGAATATAATGATTTTGCAAAACAAAACATGGATGAAGTTCAACAATTTTATTTAATGACAGAATATAATACTGCTACATCCAGCACGTTAAAGATTCCAATCATGAAAGGGTATTTTAGAGAACAAGTAAGACCTGATTATAAACATGATCCACATAAGTGGTGGGAAGTAATTGATTGGACAAAGGGAGAAGTAGTGCCAACTGATAATTGGGAAGTAGATGAAAAAAATGAGCAAGTTATAATTAAAAATGCTAAAGAATTTCATCAATACACACTTTCATTTTTAGCAGATGCTATATGGGATACTACATCTATGTATAATCATATAACAAATGATTGGGGAGATAGAGAACACCAAATTCCTTTTAATATGATTAAACCGAATTCTTCTAGATTTATGGAAGAACAATTAGATAGATGGTTAAAAGAAAATCCTAAAACAGATGTAGTTAGATTTACTACATTCTTCTATCATTTTACAATTGTATTTAATGAAGAAGGAAAAGAAAAGTATGTTGATTGGTTTGGTTATTCTCAATCAGTTTCTCCAGAATTAATAACAGAATTTGAAGAAAAATATGGATATAAATTTAGACCTGAATTTATCGTGGATGAAGGATTTTATAATTCACCATTTAGAGTACCTTCAAAAGAATTTAAGGATTATCAAGAATTTGTACAACTAAAAGTAACAGAAAAAGCAAAAAAATTAGTAGATAAAGTTCATGCAGCTGGAAAAGAAGCAATGATGTTCTTAGGTGATAACTGGATAGGAACTGAACCTCATGGAGAATATTTCAAAAATATCGGATTAGATGCAGTTGTTGGTTCTGTAGGAGATGGAGTTACTTTAAGAATAATAAGTGATATAGAAGATGTAAAATATACAGAAGGAAGATTTTTACCATACTTTTTCCCTGATACTTTTTATGAAGGTAATGATCCAACAATAGAAGCCAGACATAATTGGTTGACCGCAAGAAGAGCAATTATGAGAAAACCTATAAATAGAATTGGTTATGGGGGGTATCTATCATTGGCATATAAATTCCCAGAATTTATGGATTATATTGCTAAAGTAGCAGATGAGTTTAAATCTATAATTGAAATAGTTGAAAACAATAAATCATATTCATCAGCAAAAGTGGCTATTTTAAATAGCTGGGGTAAAATAAGAGCATGGCAACCATATATTGTAGCACATGGTAAATGGTATAAATTAAGTTATTCATACATGGGAATGATGGAAGCATTATCTGGTATGGATATGGATGTACATTTTATTAACTTTGAGGATGTTAAAAATGGAAGACTAGAAGATTTTGATGCTGTAATCAATGCTGGTGATGCATATACCGCATTTAGTGGTGGAGATGCATTTAAAGATGAAAAGGTATTGAGTGAAATAAGAAAATATGTATATAATGGTGGTGGGTTAATCGGAATTGGTGAACCATCAGCATATCAAAGAGAAGGAAAATTCTTCCAATTACATGATATATTTGGCTTAGATAAAGAGTTAGGATTTGGGCAAAGTACCAATAAATACTTTAATAAGACTGTTGATAAACACTTTATTACTGAAGATTGTGTAGAAGATTTTGAATTTGGAGAATCGACTTCAAATGTATTTGCAACATCAGAAAAAACACAAATTATAGAATACTCAAATAATGAAGTACACATGGCTACAAATCAATACGGTAAGGGAAGAGCATTTTATATGTCTGGTATGCCACATAGTTTACAAAATAATAGAATCTTAAAGAGAGCCATACATTTTGTATCGAATAAAGAAAAAGAGTTGTATAAATATTTTGCTCAAGATACTAATGTTGAAGTTGCAGCATATCCAGATGTTAAAAAATATGCTATCTTAAACAATTCAGATAAGGAAATAATTACAAATGTATATGACGGAAATGGTAATATGCAAGAGGTTAAACTTGACGTAGCTGAAATTAAATGGATTGATGAGGTTTAATATGGATATGTATAAAAAAGATAATATAAGACGTATTGTTATAACAATAGGAACAATAGTTGGTTTATATTTACAATGGACAGGTAGAAAAATCCCTGGCTTAAAGGGACTTGGTATCCAATTTATATCTTTAGCAATTTTATTGTTTAGTCTATGGATATATAATAGGAAATTTAAGTAGGATATTATGAATAAAATATTTTTAGGAATTGATGGAGGCGGGACAAAAACAGCTTTTTCCATTATTGACGAAAATGGTAAACTACTTTCAGAAACAGTTAAAGGGACCATTCACATTAAACAAGTAAGTAAGGATGAATTTGAACAAATTATAACTGAAGGAATTAATGACTTATTAAAGGCTTCACAACTTAAACTTGAAGATATCTCTTTTGTTTTCGCAGGAGTTCCAGCATATGGAGAATATCCTGAATTAATTGATCAGGTTCATAATAGTTTTAAATCTATATTGGGACATGATAGATTTAGCTGTGGAAATGATTGTGTAGCTGGATGGGCTGCAGGACAAGCGCTAAGACCTGGTGTAAATATGGTTTTAGGAACCGGTGCAATTGCTTATGGAATTGATTACCAGGGAAATGAAGCTAGATCATCTGGATGGGGTGATTTTTGCGGAGATGAAGGTTCAGCATTTTGGATTGCAAAAAAAGTTATTGAGATATTTGCAAAAGAGTCTGACGGAAGATATCAAAAAGGTCCATTGTACGATATAGTTAAAAACAAATTGAATTTAAATTCTGATTTTGAAATAATAGGAATAACAATCGATGAAATGAATTGTGAAAGAAATAAGGTTGCAACACTATCACCAATTATACTAGAAGCATATTTACAAGGTGATAAACATGCAGATAAAGTAATTGATGAAATTGCGTACGAGGCTAAGATTTCAATAGAAGCAGTAATACAAAAACTGAATTTTAAGAAAGATGAAGATATTTTTGTATCATTTACAGGCGGAGTATTTAACATGGGAGATGTTTTAGTTGATAGAATAAAAAAACTCCTTTATGTAGATAAGAGAATTAAAATAGTATACACAACTATAGAACCGCATATTGGTTCTGCTTTGATGGCTTATAAGAAATCTGAGGGTAATGTATCAGAAGAAGTTATAAATAGATTGAGAGGTTAAGATAAATGGCAGGATTAAGTTTTAAAAATATTTATAAAATATATGAGGGGGGATTTCAAGCTGTAACTGATTTTAATCTTGAAATTGAAGATAAAGAGTTTATAGTATTTGTTGGTCCTTCAGGTTGTGGAAAATCAACAACTTTAAGGATGGTTGCAGGACTTGAAGATATTACAAAAGGTGAATTATATATTGGTGATAAGTTAGTTAATGATTTAGAACCAAAAGACAGAGATATCGCAATGGTATTTCAAAATTATGCATTATATCCTCATATGACTGTAAAAGAAAATATGAGTTATGCATTAAAATTAAAGAAAATTTCTGAAGAGGAGATTAATACAAAAGTTGAAAAAGCTGCAAATATATTAGGTATAGAAAGACTTTTAAATTGTAAACCAAAAGCTCTATCAGGTGGACAAAGACAAAGGGTTGCTTTAGGTAGAGCAATTGTTAGAAGTCCAAAAGTTTTCTTAATGGATGAACCTTTATCAAATTTAGATGCAAAATTACGTGTGCAGACAAGATCAGAAATTGTTAATTTGCACGAAGAATTACAATCCACATTTATATATGTAACACATGATCAAACTGAAGCTATGACAATGGGAGATAGAATTGTTATTATGAAGGATGGTATTATACAACAGGTAGATACCCCTCATAATGTGTATTTTTATCCTGTAAATGAATTTGTAGCAGGATTTATAGGTTCACCACAAATGAACTTTTTAAAATCTACTGTAAATAAAGAAAATGATAAATACTTTATTACACTATTTGATGGAGTAAAGCTACCATTAAATGAAGAAAAAGGTAAAAAGATAGAATTGAATAATTCTTTAGATAAAGTTTTAATTGTAGGCATTAGACCGGAGCATATTTATGATGAAAATAGGACTACAAATATGCCATTTATATCAGATGTAAGACTGTCTGAATTATTAGGATCAGAAAAACATCTTCATTTATATGTAAATAATGAGAAAATTGTAGCTAGAATTAATTCTGATAATCCTGTAGAAAGAAATGATAAAATCAAATTATATATTGATCCCGATAAACTACATTTCTTTGATCCAGAAACATCAGAAAATATAACACTTTAGTTATTTGAATTTATTTGGAAATTACAGTTTTATTTAAAATTGTAATTTCCTATATTTTCATAAAGCTTAAATCAAAAAAAAAGTTTGACAATATCTTTTTTCAATGGTAATATAATTATGTTGTTGAAAATTTGGCGGTATAGCTCAGTTGGCTAGAGCATACGGTTCATACCCGTAGTGTCGGCAGTTCGAATCTGTCTACCGCTACCAACCTGCGGAAGTGGCTCAGAGGTAGAGCATCGCCTTGCCAAGGCGAGGGTCGCGAGTTCGAATCTCGTCTTCCGCTCCAAAATTTACTCGGTATATACTGAGTTTTTATTTTATTTAATATTCTTGCGTCATTAGCTCAGCTGGATAGAGCGTTTGGCTACGGACCAGAAGGTCAAGGGTTCGAATCCTTTATGACGCGCCAAAGACTACAGATAAAGTAGTCTTTTTTTACTTAATTTAAAATATAATATAATACCAAGTAAATTATAATATTGAAAGAGGATAAATAATGAAAGATAAAAAATCTCTATTAGTTTCTATACTTATACTACTAAGTTTGTTTTTTATAGCTTATAAAATTGGATTTTTAGATAAGAAGATAAAAAACGTTAATAACTCACAAAAGAAAGAAGTTGAAAATTTAGCAAATAAAATAACTCGTTTAGAAGACAGCAGTATTGATTTGAAAGAGAAGGTAAAAAAAATATTAGATTATAAAGAAGATACTACTAATTTTGAAAAGAAATATAATTTTGAAGTTATAAATTTCAATGGAGAAAAAGTGGAAATAAAATTAAGTTTATTACCTAAGATTTTAAGCGATAAAATTGAAATTGAAATTTTTAATGAAAAAAATAATTTGTACAAATTAAATAAAAATAATAATTTTTTTGAGCGTATTATCAATGTTAATTTAAATGAAAATATTCCAACATACGCAAATGTTAAAGGACTTAATAACTCTTTAGATGAAACTGATAAAAATTCTGTTGGAAATAATTCTACATCTAGAATATTTAAACTTACACCATACTTTGAGGAGAAGATGCTCTCAGATGAAACTAAATATGGTGATATAGTATTTGATAAAATTTTCTATGTTTACGATAAAAAGCAGGTAAAAGTTGAACCTAAAAAAATCACTTATAATTATGACTACACGATAAAAAAGATAGACAAATTTAGAAAATCTAATTTTACAAATCATACATTAATGATTGAAAAAAATGGTAAAATAATTAAAGAGATAAATTTAGTGGAAAAAAATCAAGTAACTGAAAATAGATTTTTAATTGAAGGTGAAATTGAGGCTACAATAAAAGACAAAGTAAACTTTATAATTAAGTCGAAAAATGAAGCTAAAGATGAGTATATAACATATTTAAGCAAAATTGAAAATGGTGTTAATTCTATTTCTGGGGATACAGAAATTGTTATATTAAACGAAAATAAAGAAGTATATAATTATAAGAATAGTATGTATAAAAAATAGAGTAAATATATTACAAGGAATAAAAGAGTTGGTTATTGTTACTATTCTCTTGGTAATGTGTTTTCAAATCAAAGTTGGATTCTTTAAGAGATTATAGGACTGAACATGAAGTTACTGTAGAAGTTAAAATAAAAAAACAAATAAAGATAATGAAGTTGAATCTATTGTTCTTATTGATCACACTATATGGACTATGTATTGAAATAATGAAAAAGGAAGAGGGACAAGAGTTCACTTAGTTTCTGATTATATAAATAATGGTCCAAAATCAAAAGATGCAACAGAAAAAGAAATTAAATGTATGGAAAAAGCTAACGAAATGACATTAAAAGTATTGAATACTAAAATAGAATCAAATTATTAAAAAAATAAAAGAGGGGATTTCCCCTCTTTTATTCATTTGAATAATTATCAAAATAACCCTGGATATAAATTACCGGTGTACCTTTGTCACCAGAACCACTCATTAAATCACATAAAGAACCAACTAAGTCGGTTATTTGTCTAGGTGTTGTACCAAGTTTAGAGTTATTATCAACTTCTTCATTTTTATCTTTAATTAAGTTTTTAATTGCATGTACCGCTTCATCTCCAGTAATATTAACAAGATCATTATCAGCTAAATATTTAATTTTAATTTCATTTGGTCTACCAATTAATCCATCAGTAAATCCTGGAGATACTACAGGGTCAGCAAGCTCCCAAATCCTACCTACAGGATCTTTGAACGCTCCGTCACCATACACCATTACTTCAACTTTTTTACCAATTTTCTTTAATATTGAAATTTGAACCTCATCTACAAATTTTTTGGCATCTCTAGGAAACAATTTTAATGAATTATCACATGAAAGATTTGAACCATATAGTCCGTAATCTGAATTATATCCTGATCCATTAACAGGTGCTGACATTATATCAGCTAAAGTGTAAACCTCTTTTAGACCTTTATTTATAAAAAATTCTTTGAAGTATTCTTGTCGTGTATATTTGCAATTAAAACTGAATTAGAATTTTCTGCAATATCATATAGATTATTGCTATAAAGAATTTCGACCTGTCCACTTTTAAAAACTGATTTATAAATTTCTGGATAATTTATATTAGTAAATGGATGTAAATATTGTTCACCTAATAAATCGATATATTGCTTTTGAGTAAGCGTGTCCTTGTAGATATTTACATTTTTTCTCATTATTTCATACCTATCCATTACTAAGTTACCAACTTCATCTGAAGGATAAGATAAATAAATTTTTACACGCTTATTTGTATTTGCTATAGCCTTAAGGATATTTAAGAATCTATTTCTACTTAATATTGGATGCACTAATGTTATTTCGTCACTAAATTTATTGTTAATATTTTCGGTAATATCGGATAGTTTTACATAATTACCTTGTGCTCTTGCAAGTAATGATTCGGTGATTCCAATAATGTCCGTATTTTTAACATCGAATTTTAATTCATTTACTGATTCAATAAAACAATCAGTAACAATTTTCACCAAATTATCATCTTGTTTTACAATTGGAAGTCTAATACCAGTTGCGGTAGTACCTATTAATCTTGTCATATTTTTACTCCTTATTATTTTTTAGAGTTAAACATTATATTATATAACTCAAGTGGTTCAATATATTTATCATTTGATAAACTTTTATATTACCAGCGTAAATTTCATCAATATTTGTAAATAAGAAGGATTTCATCTCCCAGTGTCTATCAAATTTAAGTTTAATACCTTATAAATCAGGATTGAATTCTTTTAAGATACTTTTGACTATATCATATATTTCATTTTTTAACGACTTAATATCACTGTATTGCTTAACTGTCATAATATTAAATAAAGTAACAATGTATTCATTTATGACAGGATATCTTGATACATCATTCATAAATATTAAGAGATGATTACCATTTTTGAGTCTGCATAATTTTGAGTTTCATATTAACCCTTCATATATTTTTTTTGCAACATTATTACGAAAATATTTTATATTAAATATATATAAAATACAAATATATTTTTAAGAATCGAGTTGAATACAATTGTCTTATTAAGTATACTTATGATGTATTTTAATAACTATAAAAATAAAATTTGAAGAAAAATTTCTAAAACTAAAATTAATAATTTTAATAATTTATCAAAAAATCTAATTCTAGTGACGTACATAAACACCACTTCAACAAGAGAAGGTAAGTTTACGGTTACTGTGGGTCTTTTTGATGAATTAAATAAAAAATTCTATAGTTACATTAAGAGAATCTTCTTTTGGTCCAGTTCTTGAAAAAAAATGTGGCTCTGCAGGTGAAGGATATACACAAGTAGTACCAATGAATGGAATTAACTTACACATCAATGGTGATTTACACGCTATACCTTAAGATTATAATGTAATTATGATGCTTATAAATAATCATATATTTCAAGGAAATGAATTAAAATTTGATAAAGTTGAATTTGAATATGTTATCGATATGAATAAAAGAGGATTTAGAAAAATTAATATATTTTAGGGGTCAAAGTTTGAGAAGGAATCATTTTTTGAAATAACAGTGACGGATATTAATATTAGAAGTGGAGCAGGCTTTGTAGTTATATACCTTAATAAAGTATTAAGTATGCCAGAATTTACAAAATTTCCAGTCAACAATATAGATGTAGATGAAAAGAGAAATACTGTCAATATATCTTAGTGTGATTATTGGCATATTATTAACTATAAATTTTGGGTATAATAAAATTATAATATTAACTAAATATCTGGAGGATAAAATGTCAAAGAAAAATAAGATAATAATCGTTGGAGATGGAGCTGTAGGTTCAAGTTATGCATTTGCTTTGACCATACAAGGTATTGGAAGAGAAATAGGTATTATTGATTTAAATGAAAAAAAGGCTGAAGGTGATGCAATGGATTTATCTGATGCTCTTGCTTTTACAGCTCCTAAGAAAATATATAAAGCAAAATATGAAGATTGTTCGGATGCCAGTATAGTTGTAATTACAGCTGGCATACCTCAAAAACCAGGTGAGACAAGATTGCAGTTAGTGGATAAAAATCTTAAAGTATTTAAAAATATTGTTGATGAAGTTGTATCCTCCGGATTTAATGGAATATTCCTAGTAGCAACAAATCCTGTAGATATATTAACATACGCTACTTGGAAATTCTCAGGTTTTCCTAAAAATAAAGTAATTGGTTCAGGAACTGTATTAGATTCATCAAGATTTAGAAAAGAAATCGCAGAGTTAACAAATGTAGATGCAAGATCTGTACATGCATATATTATGGGAGAACACGGAGATACAGAATTTCCTGTTTGGTCACATGCTAATATTGGTGGACTTCCAATTAATGAGTGGGTTAACCAACATGACCACAATGTAGACGAAAATATATTGTTAAATTCATTTAATAAAGTTAGAAATGCAGCATATGAAATAATAAATAGAAAAGGTGCTACATACTATGGTATAGCTGTTGCTTTAGCGAGAATAACAAAGGCTATATTAAATGATGAAAATAGTATTTTTTCTGTATCAGCATATCTTGATGGTGAGTATGATGCGAAAGATGTATATATAGGTGTGCCAGCAGTATTAAATAATGAAGGAGTTCATAAAGTATTGGAAGTACCACTTACAGATATTGAAAAAGAGAGAATGCATGAATCTATTAACACATTAAAGAGCATAATTCAAGATTCATTTTAAGAAAAATATTTAACATCCAAAATCTAGAATCTAAATCTAGATTTTTTGATTTTTAAATGGAAATATTTTTTATATTATAGTATAATTTTAAATACATAAAAAAGTAATTGGAGTGAGAGATGCAAGAAAAAAGTGTAGACTTTGAAAGAAGTTTAGAATATCAATTTTTATATAATGAAGATCCAGATTCTGTTTTCTTGCTATTATCTTGGCTTGAAAATAATAGGATAGGATATAATTTTATTCCTAAATATATCGTTACAAAGGCACTTTTGACGGGTTTAAGAAGAAGTATAAGAAGCAGGAAAGATAAAAAATCTATTGTAGACGCCATTAGTAAATTAGTTTCAGAAGATTTAAATAGACTTGAAATGGCTTTTACAATCAAGGGATATAGAAATGCACAAAACTTTAATAACTTGATTGATACATTAGAAATTTTATCATTAAAAAAATTTAATCCAAATGAACTATCTACAATGCAATGTTTGTTTCATGATAGTAAAGATAAGGATGTAGAAAAATTTAAGGAAGAAGTTAAAAAAGCATTAATTAAGTCAAAAATTGTTTCAAATAATGAATATCATATTAATTTGTTTTTGGACAAATACATTAAAAATAAATTTTTTAGAGTTAACTTCTATATGGACAAGCAAGTCATAGTCGACTATAGTAACACAGACATATTAACATTAGAAGGAAAAAATTTAACTATAAATGAATTATTACATATTTATAGTAAAGCAAAATTCTACATCAACAGAAGTCTGAATATAGCATATTTTAATCAATTTTGGAATTCACTAAATGATGCAGTATTGTGTAGGTATCAATGATAATTTTAGGAATAGACCCTGGATTAGCAATAGTTGGATATGGAGTAATTGAAGTTAAAGGAAATAAAATAAAAGTTTTAGAATATGGGAGTATTCAAACTAAAGCAAATAAAAGTATTCAAGAAAGATTAGCTATTATATTTAATGAAATGAATTCTTTAATCGATGACTTTAGACCAGATGAAGTAGCTTTTGAAAAATTATTTCATCAAAAAAATAGTAAAACAGTTATTGATGTTAGTCAGGCAAGAGGTGTTGAAGTATTAGCTACAAAACTAAAAAATTTAGATATATATGAATATACTCCATTGCAAATAAAAACGGCTATTACTGGTTATGGTCGTGCTACTAAAATACAAATGCAAGAAGGTGTAAAGCGGATTCTTAATTTATCAGAATTACCAAAACCAGATGATGCTGCTGATGCACTAGCTATAGCTATATGTCATTCTTTTAGTGGAAAATTAAAAAAAATGTACAAAATGGGGTGAAGATGTTTTCATACATAATTGGTGAAATTAATATTATAAGGGAAAATTACATTATTTTAGAAAATAATAATATTGGATATAAAATTTTTATGTCAGAAAGACACATTTCTTCAATAGTCAAAGGAGAAACCAGAAAAATATATACGCATTTCAATGTAAATGATAGTGCTATAGAATTATATGGATTTTTAGATTTTGACGAGGTAGAAATGTTTTTAACTTTAAATAACATATCTGGTGTTGGCGAAAAGCAGCTCTTGCAATTATTTCAAGTTTAACTGTTTATCAAATAAATAAAGCTATAATTGAAAATGATATTGATGGTCTATCTAAAGCTAAAGGAATAGGGAAAAAAACTGCTAGTAGAATAATACTTGATTTATCTGATAAGATAGACATAAATAAACTTAAGTCCTTAAATGTTAGCTCGGATATATTAAATACAAAGCAAAATAACAACTTTTATTTTGCAGTAGATGCGTTAGTAAACTTGGGTTATAATAAGGGTGATGCAGAGAATATAATTAAAAATTTAGATACAAATAATATGGAATTACCAGATATTATTAAAATAGCATTAAAGAGGATATAATGTCAGAAAATAGAATTATAGAATCAAATAGAATTTTAGATGATGATTTAAATGAGTATTCACTTAGACCGAGATGGTTAAGAGAATATATAGGACAAAATAAAACAAAGGAAAAACTTGCTGTATTTATAGAAGCAAGTAAAAGAAGAAATGAAAGTTTAGACCATGTCCTATTACAAGGACCTCCAGGTTTAGGAAAGACCACATTGTCACATATTATAGCAAACGAAATGGGAGTAAATGTTAAAGTTACATCTGGACCAGCGATAACAAGACCAGGGGACCTAGCAAGTATTTTAACTAATCTAAATGAAAATGATGTTTTATTTATTGATGAAATACATAGAATAAATAAATCGGTTGAAGAAGTATTATATCCTGCTATGGAAGATTTTGCGCTGGACATTATTGTGGGTAAAGGTCCGTCTGCTCAGTCTTTAAGGATTGATTTAGAAAAATTTACACTAATTGGTGCTACCACAAAAGCAGGTATGCTTTCATCACCGCTTAGAGATAGATTTGGAGTTTTACTTGAACTGGATCTATATAAAAATGAGGATTTATCACATATTATTGAAAGATCAGCCTCTATTTTAAAAACAAATATAGACAAAGAAGCTACAATTGAAATTGGTAAAAGATCAAGGGGAACACCTAGAATAGCAAATAGACTATTAAAAAGAGTAAGAGACTATGCAGACATTAAAAATAATGGAAAAATTGATATTGACACTGCGAAAAAGTCACTTGAATTTCTCGAAGTGGATAGTATGGGATTAGATAAATTAGATTATAAAATAGTTAAAATCATTGCAGATAATTTTGGAGGTGGGCCTGTTGGTATTGATACAATAGCAGCAGCAATAGGTCAAGAAGCAATTACAATTGAGGATGTGTATGAACCATATTTGCTTCAAATTGGGTTTTTAAATAGAACTTCTAGAGGTAGAGTTTTATCTAAAAAAGCATACGAACATTTTGGATTAAGATACGAGGAAGATTAATGAACACAAAAGATTTTGATTATGAATTGGATCCATCTTTTATTGCTCAACATCCAGAGGATAAAAGAACTGAATCTAAATTAATGATATTAAATAGAAAAGACAATACAATTAAACACAAGCATTTTTATGACATCATAGATTATCTAAATGAAGGTGATTGTTTAGTTGTAAATAACTCAAAGGTTATACCAGCAAGAATTTTTTGTCATAGAGAGGATAGGAAAGAGGCTATAGAAGTTTTTCTATTGAAAAATGTAGGCGATAAGAAGTGGGAATGTCTTGTTAAACCAGGTAAAAAAATGAAAATAGGTGTTAATGTAATTTTTAGCGAAAAATTGAATGGTAAAGTTATTGATATTACTTCTGAAGGACATAGAGTCATACAGATGAAATATGAAGGAATTTTTAATGAAATTCTTGAAGAAATAGGAAACATGCCATTACCACCATATATTACAGAATATTTATCAGATAAATCTAGATATCAGACAGTATACGCCCTAAATGATGGTTCAGTAGCAGCCCCTACAGCGGGACTACATTTTAGTCAAGAATTATTGAATAAAATCGAAGCTAAGGGTATTACAATAGCTTATGTAACATT
This sequence comes from Helcococcus sp. SA-HE-C1, assembly GCF_985670335.1. NCBI lineage: Bacteria > Bacillati > Bacillota > Tissierellia > Tissierellales > Peptoniphilaceae > Helcococcus > Helcococcus sp. SA-HE-C1. The sequence continues at coordinate 764,445 of NZ_OZ484652.1, read as the reverse complement.
GCATGTTGGATTAGGGACATTTAAGCCTGTTTCTGATGATAAAATTGAAAATCATAAAATGCATAGTGAATATTATGAGTTAACAGAAGAAAATTCAAAGAAAATTATAAATGCAAAAGATAAAGGTAAAAGAGTAATAGCAGTAGGTACAACATCTGTTAGAACTCTTGAATCAATTTATAGTAAGTTTGGTTCAATAAAAGCTGATAGTGATTGGACGGATATATTTATTTTTCCAGGATATAAATTTAAGATTGTTGATGGTATAATAACTAATTTTCATTTGCCTAAATCTACGTTAATTATGTTAGTAAGCACATTTTATAATAGGGAAAGTATTTTGGAAGCATACGAAAAGGCCAAAGAAAATAATTATAGATTTTTTAGTTTTGGTGATTCTATGTTTATTAGTTAGGAGAAGTAATGTTGATTAAATATGAATTAGTCAAAAAATCCTCAGAATGCGAGGCTAGAGCTGGTATTATACATACAAGTAGAGGAAATATTGAAACACCAGTATTTATGCCAGTTGGTACTAGAGCAACGGTAAAGACTATGACTGTTGAGGAATTAGAAGAATTAAACGCACAGATAATTTTAGGGAACACTTATCACCTATTTTTAAGACCAGGTGATAATTTGATTGCAAAAGCAGGTGGTTTACACAAATTTATGAATTGGAAAAAACCGATATTAACAGATAGTGGTGGTTTTCAAGTTTTTAGTTTAGGTGATATGAATGAAATAAGTGAAGAAGGAGTTACATTTAGATTATATATTGATGGATTTAAACAATTTATTTCTCCTGAAAAATCTATCGAAATTCAACAAAATCTAGGTGCGGATATAATGATGGCTTTTGATGAATGTGTATATCCCGAAGCAACAAAAGAGTATGTTGCATCATCATTAGAAATGACTCTTAGATGGTTGGATAGATGTATAAAAGCTCATACAAATAAAGATCAAGCACTATTTGGTATAGTACAGGGTGGATTGTTTAAGGACTTAAGAAAAAAATCTGCAGAAGAAACTATAAAAAGAGATTGTGATGGATTTGCAGTTGGTGGTTTAAGTGTAGGAGAAACAAAGGAACAAATGATTGATATTTTAAGATATACTACACCGCTTTTACCAGAGGATAAGCCTAGATATAATATGGGAGTAGGCACACCAGATTATTTATTTGAATCGGTAGAAGCTGGAATAGATATGGCAGACTGTGTGCTTCCTACAAGAAACGCAAGGAATGGGTCTGCACTTACATCAAAAGGTAAAATGAATCTAAAAAATGCAAGTTTTAAGGAAGATTTTACTCCATTAAATCATAAATGTGATTGCTATACCTGTAAAAATTATACGAGAGCATATATTAGACACTTAGTAAATGTTGGAGAAATTTTAGGAGCAAGATTAATTTCATATCACAACCTTTACTTTTTAACGAATTTGATGAATAATATAAGAAAGTCTATATTAGAAGATAGATTTTTAGAGTTTAAGGAAGAATTTTATAAAGAATATGGATATTCAAAGGAGGATTAACATATGTATTTAGCACAAGCACAAGGAGTAGGATCATTGATTTCACCATTAATAATGTTTGGTGTAATTGGTTTAATATTTTATTTTATGATAATAAAACCACAAAAGAAACAACAAAAGCAATTTAAGGAAACTTTAGATAACTTAAAAATTGGAGATCATATTATTACAAGAGCAGGTATGAGGGGAGAAGTTGTTCAATTAAAAGGGGATTCATTTATTTTAGAATCTGGACCAGAAAGAGTTAAATTAGAATTTCTAAAACAAGCAATTTCATACGTTGAAAATCCACAGGATCAAACAAACCATGAAAATCCATTTGCAGGAGCACCAGTTGGAGATTTATCTTATGGAAATGATGTAAGATTTATAAATAAGATTAAAGAATTGAAAAAAGCTAAGAAGATAGATAAAGAATTAGATATTCTAATTGAAGATGTTTACGAATTTGTAGTGATTGAAGAAGTTGGTAATGAAGATAAAGTTCAAAAAACTTTTAGAGTTGAAAAAGAAAGAGCTACAAATATATTAGATCAATTGACAGAATTGGGAGTTATCACAAAACCTAATGAAAATAATGATAGATTTATAAATATAAATCCAAGAAAATAATTTAGAAAAATGAAAAGTTTATTACTTTTCATTTTTTTTATCAAGGAGAAATTATGGAAAACTGGTATTTAATTAACCAAATAGAACTTTATAAAAAAATAGATACAGATAAACTAACTAATTTTCAAAAAATGATTATAGCGAATCGTGGAATTAGTTCACCCGATCAGGTGAATATATTTGTTTCCCATGATATAAACAATATGCATGACCCTCTATTGATGAAAGATATGAAATTAAGCGTTGATATTTTGTTTTCTGCAATAATGAAGGATGAGAAGATTAGAGTTGTTGGTGATTATGACCAGGATGGTGTTGCAGCTACCGTTATTTTAATTAAAGGTATAGAAGATTTTTATGATAAAATCACATATACCATTCCTGATAGAGTCGAAGATGGATATGGTATTAATAAAAAAATTATTGATGAGTGTATACAAGATAACGTAAAATTAATTATTACTTGTGACAATGGTATTTCTGCTATTGAACCTATTGATTATGCAAGAGAAAATGGAATAAAAGTTATAGTAACTGATCATCATCAGCCTATTATTTTTGAAGGAAAAGAAGTATTGCCAAATGCAAATGCGATAGTAAATCCTCATCAATTCAATTGTATGTATCCTTTTAAAGGGATATGTGGTGCAATGGTTGCCTATAAATTTATAGAGTCAATTCATCATTTATATGGAAAACAAATCGGACTCGATAAAAACATTTTCATAGAATTGATTCAACTTGCTACGTTGGGTACTGTTTGTGACATGATGGAAATAATAGATGAGAATAGAGTATTAGTTATAGAAGGATTAAAAAAAATAAATGAATCACCTTTAAAAGGACTATCAACTCTTTTAGAAACAAGAAATTTAGATTTTCCGGTAAATATCTACACTATAGGCTTTATCATTGGTCCAACTATAAATGCATCAGGAAGAATATATACGGCAAATCTTGGAGTTGAATTATTTCTAGAAGAAGACGAAGATATAAGAAAAAAATATTCAAAAACATTAATTGATTTAAATGAAACAAGAAAGCAAATGACAATAAATGGAGAAGAAAGAGCCATTGAGACAATAAATTCTCAAAAACTTTACAAAGATGATATAATAGTTGTATATGATAAATCTATACACGAATCAATTTGTGGGCTTGTTGCTGGAAAAATAAAAGAAAAATATAATAAACCTACTATAGTTTTATCATATTCTGAAAACAAAGATTTTTTAAAAGGAAGTGGTCGAAGCATTGCAGCCTATAATATGTTCGTTGAATTAAATAAGTATAGAAATGATTATATTTCATTTGGGGGCCATAAAATGGCGTGTGGAATATCTTTTAATAAAAATTATTTAGATGAATTTAGAAAGAAAATAAATGATGCAAGTACGTTAACTACGGAAGACTTTAGTAAAGAAATAGAAATTGATTATAATCTTTCTTTTTCACAAATTAACGAAAAAATTATATATGAAAAAGAATATTTAAGACCATATGGTTTTGGATTTAGTGAACCAATATTTGCTTCTAAAGATGTAATAGTGAGAAAAATAGACGTAATTGGAAAAAATAAAAATGTTGTAAAATTAATTTTAGAAAAAGATAATAAAAGATTACAAGGGATTTCTTTTGATGTGGAATATTTTTATAAGATATTTTCAAAAAAATACGATGTAAAAGATATTATGTCAATTAAAAATTTAGAAAATAGAAAAATTGATATTGCATATAAATTAAACATAAATGAGTATAATTTTTATAGAAATATTCAATTATTAATAACTTCAATGAGGTAATATGTTAGATAGATTAATTAACAAAATAAAAGAATACAATTATAATCCAGACGTTGAATTAATAACAAAAGCTTTTAATGTTGCTCGTGAAATGCACAAGGGACAAGTACGTAATTCTGGTGAAGAGTATATTGTTCATCCTGTAGAAGTATGTATGATTTTAGCATCATTACAAATGGATGATGAAACCATATGTGCTGGGTTAATGCATGATGTCTTAGAGGATACAGACTATCCAAAAGATAAAATGGAAGAAGAGTTTGGAGAAGAAATAGTTGTATTAGTTGATGGAGTTACAAAATTAAAAAATCTTCAATACAAAACCAAAGAAGAAACTCAAATTGAAAGTATCAGAAAGATGGTACTTGCAATGGCAAATGATATCAGAGTAATAATAATTAAATTGGCTGATAGATTGCATAATATGCGAACACTTGAATACAAAAAGAGAGATAAGCAAATAAGTACTGCTCATGAAACATTGGAAATATATGTTCCTATTGCTCATAGACTAGGGGTTAATACTATAAAATGGGAATTAGAAGATTTATGCTTAAGGTATATTGATCCTATTTCATACTATTCTGTAGCACAACAAATTGATCAAAAGAGGTCTGAAAGAGAAAAAATAATTAATATTATTGTAGAAAATTTATCTAAAGAACTCGATAAAATAGGCGTAAATTATAATATTTCTGGTAGACCTAAGGGAATTTATAGCATATATAATAAAATGAAAAAACAGGATACAACAATAGATAATATATTTGATTCTATTGCTGTTCGTGTTATTGTTAAGAATATAAGTGAATGTTATGCTGTTTTAGGCATAGTTCACAACCTTTGGAAACCATTACCAGGTAGATTTAAGGACTATATTGCTATGCCAAAACCTAATTTTTATCAATCACTTCACACTACAGTAATTGGTGAAAATGGGCAGATATTTGAGGTACAAATCAGAACTGAAGATATGCATCAAAACGCAGAATTTGGTATAGCTTCTCATTGGCAGTATAAAGAAGGTAAAAAGAAAGTTTCTAATTTTGATAGTAGATTAAATTGGATTAGACAATTAATAGAGTGGGGAAAAGATACGGGTGCATATGAATTTATGGATTCATTTAAAGGAGATTCTTTTTAATGATGAAGTATATGTATTTACTCCACAAGGTGATGTTATAGATTTACCAAAGTCTTCTACTCCTGTTGATTTTGCATACAAAGTGCATTCAGAGGTAGGAAATAGATGTGTTGGAGCAAAAGTAAATGGTAAAATTCAACCTTTATTTTATAAATTAAAGACTGGTGACATCGTAAACATATTAACTTCTAAAAACTCAACCTGCCTAAATATTGATTGGTTAGAATTTGTTGTAAGCACACATACAAAAAATAAAATTAAATCATATTTTAAGAAGAAGTCAAAAGATAAAAATCTGGATGAAGGAAAAGATTTATTAGAAAAAGAAGTTAGAAGAAAGGGATATGATCTTTCTAAAATACTTCAAAAAGAATGGTTACAGCAGTCTGCAGAGAAATTCAATAAAAATAGTATTGAAAATTTATACAGTGCAATTGGAGAACAAAGTTTAAATATTGAAAATGTAATTAAATTTTTAGAAGAAAAATATGATGAAAAATTTAAGAAAGAAAAGGAACTTTCAAATTTAGCTAATATTGAAATTGATAATAAAGTTAATAAAAATTATAATGTATCTGAAGGTATTACAATTGATGATATATCTAATTTGGATGTCAAATATGCTAAATGCTGTAATCCTGTTCCTGGAGATAAGGTTATAGGATATATAACAAATGGGCATGGTGTTTCAATTCATAGAAAAGATTGTAATAATATTAATAACTTAAGGAATAAAGAAAGATTAATTGACGTTAAATGGAATAGAAATTCAGATTCTAGTTTTAATGTGGTTATTATAATTATAATAATAGATAAACCAGGATATTTAGCAGAATCTTACTAAAAAAATATCTAAGGCCGGATTTAATATTACTAGTATTAATACAAGACTTAATTCTGATACAACAATAAATATTCAATTGTCAATTAGAATTAAAAATGTTGATGAAATCAATAAGATATTTAATATTATTCGTAAAATAGATGGTACAATAGATGTGTATAGGGAGCAAAATTGAGAGCGATAATACAAAGAGTTAATTATGCAAAGTTGTATATTGATAAAAACTTATATTCTGAAATAAATAATGGTCTATTAGTTTATCTGGGGGTACATAAAGAAGATGAACAATCAGATTTAGATTATATAGTTAGAAAAGTTATAGGTTTAAGAGTTTTTGATGATATAAATTCTGTAATGAATTTATCAATTAAAGATATAAGTGGTGATATTATGATAGTATCACAATTTACATTGTTTGGAGATGTGCGAAAGGGAAATAGGCCTAATTATATGATGTCTGCAAAAGGTGATTTTGCAAGAAAAATATATAATCAATTTGTTAGAGAAATAAAAAAGCAAGTAAGTAATGTATCCACCGGTGTATTTGGATCAGATATGAAAATAGAATATAGCAATGATGGTCCTGTAACGATACAGTTAGATTCAAGTAAACTTTACTAGGAGTATTTATGAAAATACAAATATTAAAAGATGGTAATAATCCAATTAATACAAATTCATATTTAATTTATGATGAAGAAAGTAAAGATGCATATATAATAGATGCACCAACAAAAACTAAACCTTTTACAGATAAGATAGAAAAATTAAATCTTAATGTTAAATATCTTTTACTTACTCATGGACATTGGGACCATATCTATCATGTTGATTTTTGGAGAGAAAAATATGGAGCAAAGATTGTTGCTCATAAGCTTACTAAGGATTATCTACATGATATTAGTTTAAATGCATCAGGTACTTATATACCAGAAATGACTACTGATGCAGATATTTATTTAGAAGGAAATTCTGGAGAATTTGAAATATTTAAATACATCTCAACACCAGGACATAGTTATGATAGTATATCTATAATACTTGGCAATATAATATTTTGTGGTGATTTAATATTTAAGAGAGCTGTTGGAAGAACTGATCTAAAGGGTTGCAATCAAAGAGATCTCATAGATTCAATTAGAAATAAAATTTACAAATTTTCAGATGATATTAAGTTATTGCCGGGACATGGAGAAAATACAACAGTAGGTGAGGAAAAAATGTACAATCCATTCGTACCCGCAGTTAAGGAGTAATTATGAAAAGAAGTCACTATAACGGAGAATTAAGAATTAAAAATTTAGGACATGATGTCGAGTTATACGGTTGGGTATCTAAAACTAGAGATTTAGGACCAATAGTCTTTTTAGATTTAAGAGATAGAAGTGGAATTACACAAATTGTTTTTAAGAAAGAAGAAAATGAAGATTTATATAATCAAGCTAAAGAGATAAAATCAGAATATGTAATTGGTGTAAAAGGCAAAGTTTTTGAAAGAGAAAATAAAAATAATGACATACCAACAGGAGAAATTGAAGTTATTGCCAATTCTCTTAAATTATATAGCAAGTCAGATGTTCCGCCTATTTATATCAAGGACGAAGATAATGTTTCTGAAGAACTAAAATTAAAATATAGGTATTTAGATTTAAGAAAACCTAAAATGCAAAATATATTAAAACAAAGAGCTGAAATTGTAAAAGCCTTTAGGGATTTTCTATATGAAGAAGGATTTATTGAAGTTGAAACACCATTTTTAGGGAAACCAACTCCAGAAGGTGCCAGAGATTATATTGTACCGTCTAGATTGTCAAAACATGGATTTTATGCTTTGCCACAATCACCACAGCTATTTAAACAATTATTGATGATTGGTGGATTAGATAGATATTATCAAGTAGTAAAATGTTTTAGAGATGAAGATTTAAGAGCAAATAGACAACCTGAATTTACACAGGTTGATATTGAAATGAGCTTTGTCGATGAGGAAGATGTTATTTCATTGAATGAAAGATTGCTTCAAAAGATATTTAAGAAAGTAAAAGGAATTGACTTACAATTACCATTTTCAAGAATGAGCTATGAAGAAGCAATGAATAGATTTGGTTCTGATAAGCCTGACTTAAGATATGGATTTGAAATAAAAGATATTTCAAGTTTATCGGAATTTATTGATTTTAATTTATTTAAGGATTCTGTATTAGAAGGAAAATTTATAAAGGCGATTAACTTTAATGGATTATCAAGTTGTTACTCTAGAAAACAAATTGATAAACTAACATCAGTTGTAAAAGGGATGGGGGCAAGTGGATTAATCTGGTTTAGATATGAAAATGGAGAATTAAATTCATCTATTAATAAATTTTTAAATGATGATTTCAATAAAAAATTAACCGAAAAATTAAGTCTAGAAAATGGAGATTTGGCACTGATTATAATAGATAAAGCTCCAAAAGTACTCGAACTAATGGGATCATTAAGAACTCATATAGCAAAAGAAAGTTTAAAATTTAATGAAGATGAATTTGCCATTACATGGATAAATGAATTTCCAATGTTTGAGTATGATGAAGAAGATGAAAGATATGTTGCAAAACACCATCCATTTACTCATCCAATAGATGAAGATTTAAATAAATTAAATAATAATCCAGAAGATATGAGAGCAAAAGCATATGATATTGTAATTAATGGAGATGAAATAGGAGGTGGCTCAATTAGAATATACGATTCTAATTTACAAAAACAGATATTTAATGCATTAAAATTAACAAAAGATGATATAGAAAATAAATTTGGATTTTTTATTGATGCATTAAAATATGGAACACCTCCACATGGTGGTATTGCATTTGGTCTAGATAGATTGGTTATGACAATGCTAAATATTAATAATATAAGAGATGTTGTAGCATTTCCTAAGACACAGTCCGCTTCAGATCTACTTACATCTGCACCAACTGAAATTGAAAAACAACAATTAGATGATTTAAATATTAAATTTATTGAAGAATAGAGGTAAGAATGAATAAAATAGGAGTAATTACTGAAATTGGGAATGGTGAAGCGATTGTAATGGTTGGAAGTGCAAAAACTTGTGGCAATTGCGGTTGTGGAGCACTCACCAGAAAAAATGGTGAATTATGTGACAATCATAGATATATTAAAGTCAAAAATACTATTGATGGAAAAGTAGGAGATCCTGTAAATATTGAATTTGAAACATTAAAAATGTTGAAAACTTCAGCAATGTTATATTTACTACCTTTAATAATGCTAGTTGTAGGGATATTTTTAGGAAACTATTTACAAGGAAGCAACTCAAATGATTTAATTTCGTTTGGTGTAGGTGTTTTACTATTAGGAATTTCCTTTTTAATATTAAATAAACTTGACAAAAATAAAGAAAAAAAAGAACTAATTACAATTTCTGAATTTAGGGGGATGTAATATGAAAAATTTAATGCAGTTTGACGATGAAATATATAATATTATTATGGAGGAAAAGAAAAGACAAGAGAATAATATTGAACTTATAGCATCTGAAAACTTTGTTTCTCCAGCAGTTTTAGAAGCTACTGGATCTATAATGACTAATAAATATGCTGAAGGTTATCCAAATAAGAGATATTATGGTGGTTGTCAAATAATTGATAAATCTGAACAGTTAGCAATAGATAGACTCAATAAATTATTTGGTTCTGAGCATGCAAATGTTCAAGCTCATAGTGGTTCAAGTGCAAATGTAGCTGTTTATTTTGCATTACTTAATCCAGGCGATAAAGTTTTATCTATGAATCTAACAGAAGGTGGACATTTAACTCATGGAGCTCAAGTATCAATATCTGGATCATATTATAATTTTGTACATTATGGTGTATCAGAATCTTGATGAAAAAATTGATTATGAAAAGGTCAGAGAAATTGCATTAAAAGAAAAGCCAAAGATGATACTAGCTGGAGCATCAGCATATTCTAGAGCAATAGACTTTAAGAAATTCAGAGAAATTGCAGATGAAGTAGGCGCTATATATATGGTTGATATGGCACATATAGCTGGTTTAGTTGCAGCTGGATTACATCAAAATCCAGTTCCTTATGCAGATGTTGTTACATCTACAAGTCATAAAACATTAAGAGGGCCAAGAGGTGCATTTATTTTATGTAAAAAAGAGTATGCAAACAAAATTGATAAAGCAATTTTCCCTGGTACACAAGGTGGTCCATTACAGCATGTTATTGCAGCTAAAGCTGTATGTTTTAAGGAAGCAATGTCTGAAGAGTTCAAGAAATACCAATCTCAAGTAATAAAAAATGCCAAAGCATTAGCACAAGAGATTGAAAGTAGAGGAATTAGATTAGTTTCAGGCGGAACAGACAATCATTTAGTTTTAGTTGATGTATCGAGTGTAGGATTGACTGGAAAGGATGCAGAACATTTATTAGATCAAGTAAATATTACTGTAAATAAAAACACAATTCCAAATGAAAGAAAAAGTCCATTTATAACTTCTGGAATAAGATTAGGATTGGCTGCAATGACTAGCAGAGGTTTAAAAGAAGAAGATTTCAAAATTATAGGTAGACTTATATGTGATGTGCTATTAGAGAGAAAAGAAAAAAAAGAAATAATTAAAGAGGTTCAATCAATTGTAAAAAAATATCCTCTTTATTAAGGAGAAATTATGGCAAAACCTATAGTAAGTATTATTGGTAGACCTAATGTAGGAAAATCAACATTATTTAATAAATTAGTTGGAAAAAGAATTTCAATAACTGAAGACACACCTGGTGTAACAAGAGATAGACTATATAGTGAAGTAGAATGGCAAAATAATTTTTTTGTTTTAGTAGATACAGGTGGATTGGAATTAGAGTATTCGGGAGATTTTAATAAGGAGATTGAGATTCAAGCTGATATTGCAATTGATTCGTCTGATTTAATTTTATTTCTTGTTGATGGCAGAGAGGGTATGACTTCTTTAGATCAAATGATTGCTCAAAAATTAAGAAAATCAGGAAGAGAAGTAATTGTTGTTGTAAATAAAATTGAAGTAAGAGATACGCCAAGTGAAGTGTATGATTTCTATACTCTAGGAATTAGTGAAGTTTTATCAATTTCTGCTGAGCAAGGATATGGCCTTGGAGATTTACTTGATGAAATTGTTAATAGATTTCCAGAAGGTAGCTTAAAAGAAGAGGAAGAAGAAACTTTACAAATTGCAGTTATTGGTAAACCAAATGTTGGAAAATCGTCATTTATTAATACTATAATAGGTGAAGAAAGAGCAATAGTTTCTAGTATAGCAGGGACTACAAGAGATTCTATTGATTCTAAATTTGAAAGAAATGGTAAAAAATATACATTTATAGATACTGCAGGAATTAGAAGACAGAGATCAGTTGATTCAAGGGTTGAAAGATTTTCAGTAATAAGAACATACAGTGCTGTAGATAGAGCAGATATGGTACTATTCTTTGTTGATGCAACTGAAGGGATTACTGAACAAGACACAAAAATAATTGGCTATGCACACAATCAAAAAAAAGCCTCAATAATAGTAGTAAATAAATGGGATTTAATTAAAAAAGAAACTAATACTATGAGGGATTTTATCACTGATATAAGAAATAAAATTACATTTACTTTATATGCGCCAATTACATTTATTTCTGTAAAAGATAATCAAAGAATTGATAAATTATTTGAAGTTATTGATGCAGTAGATGAAAATTATTCTTTTAGAATCCCTACAGGAACATTAAATACTATGTTGAGAGATGCGATGCTAATTAATCCGCCAAAATCTAAAAAGGGTAAACAGCTAAAAATATATTATATGTCACAAGTTACCACGAGACCACCTAAATTTTTAATATATGTAAATGATGAAGAATTGATGCATTTTTCATATCTTAGATTTATTGAAAATAAAATTAGAGATAATTTTAATTTTGAAGGCGTTCCAATTGAATTAGAGGTAAGAAATAGGAGATTTGATGTATGATGTATCTTCTTATATTTATTATTGCATATATGATAGGGTCTATTTCAGGTTCAATCACAATTGTAAAAAAGTATTTTAATGAAGATATTAGAGGTAAGGGAAGTGGAAACGCTGGTACGACAAATACATTAAGAGTTTATGGAAAAAAATATGCTGTAATCACACTACTTGTAGATGTTTTAAAAGGCTCTATAGCAGTTTTGATTGGAGCGTATTTAGATTCAGAGTATGGTAGTTATATTGCAGGTGCAGCGGTTGTTATTGGTCACTGTTGGTCAATTTTTTATGGATTTAGTGGTGGAAAGGGTATGGCTACAAGTTTAGGTGTTAATTTAGTGTTTAGCCCTTTAATATTGTTGATACAATTGATAATTTTTGTAATTGTAAATATTTTCACAAAAATTGTTTCAATATCATCTATTATTTGTACACTTTTTGTTCTAATATATGTTTTACTTTTTGAAACAAATAATACACCATTTATTATTATGTTAGTTATAAATTCAGTTGTACTCATATACAAGCATAAGGGAAATATTAATAAATTAATAAATGGAAATGAAAATAAGATCAATATAGTTGAGAAACTCTTTAAGAGATAAAGGAGTGAATATGCAAATATCTGTTTTAGGTGGTGGTAGCTGGGGAACAGCTATTTCTAAAGAATTATCTAAAAAATATGATATATTAATGTATATCAGAGATAAAGAATGTAAAGATTATATAAATAAAAATCATAGAAATAAAAAATATTTAAGAGAGCATGATTTGCCTGAAAATATTGTAGCGACTTCTGATATCAAGGAAGCACTTAAAAATAAATATATAATAAATGCGATACCTACACAAAAAATTAAATCTATGCTTGAAGATAATTATCATCTATTTAATAAAGATGCCATAATTATTAATTTATCTAAAGGTATTGAAGTATCTACAAATAAGAGGATATCAAATATATTTAAAGAATTTTTACCTGAAAATAAATTTGTAGCTTTATCTGGGCCTTCTCATGCTGAGGAGGTTATACAGTCTGTCCCAACGTCTATAGTTGTTTCTAGTGATGATTTTAAGATAGCTAAAGAAATACAAGATATGATGATTAGTTCATCACTAAGAATATATACAAATGATGATTTGATTGGAGTTGAGTATGGTGGTGCTGTAAAAAATGTTTTAGCACTAGGGATTGGTATTCTTGATGGGTTAAATATTGGAGATAATACTAAAGCTGCCATGATGACTAGAGGAATACATGAGATGACAAGATTTTGTATAGAAATGGGAGGACAAAGAAACACTCTTTATGGATTAGCCGGAATTGGAGATTTAATAGTAACTGCCACCTCGAAACATAGCAGAAATAGAAAAGCTGGTGAATTAATAGGAAAAGGTAATACAGTTAAAAAATTAGAAGCCGATATAGGGATGGTTGTTGAAGGTATATCCACATGCAAAGCGCTTCATGATATAAGCATAAAAAAAGATATTTATATGCCTTTAACAAATATAATTTATAGTGTATTATATGAAAATCTTTCTATCGAAGATTCTATTGAAATTTTAATGAATAAAAGTGGTAAAGATGAATTTGAAATCTAAAAAAAGAGCAAGAAGAAGACGAGGACGTAGGAAAAATTTTTTTATTTATATTATAGGTATATTAATTACATTAATATTTATTTTTGCAGGTTTGCAAAAAATAAATGAATTAAAAAAAGAAAAAAATTTATACAATATAAAAAATCCATTCATGCTTAAAAAAGAAATTAAGGCTAAAGTATATTCGTTATTTGATGAGATTGTACTAGATAATTTTCAGAATATAGATATTACTTTAGAAAAATATAAAATATATGGTAGACATCAAATTGTTGAAGGAACAAATAATTTTGATGCATTGGATAAAGCAAATAATATAAATAAAAATCTAAAAAATAAAGATAGTGAAAATGATATAAATAAGATTGTAAGCAATATATTAAACAATGAAATATATAAAAATAATTTTAACCACTTTTCAAATAGTAATAAGTCAGATAGTTTTGAAACGTATCAGAAATATTATGATTCTTTTATTAAGAATCAAAAAATTATAACTTTTGATTCTGGATATATACTTAATAGAACAGATGGATACGAAAATTTAATTGGATTTGATGATTTTGAAAATATTAATTTTAATAAAATAAATTTTGACATAACAAATAAAAATGAATTAATTGGATTAAAATATGTAAATAATAAGAAATATAATATACTTTTAAAAATTTCAAAAACTATATCTTTTAATGAAAAACTATTTAAAAATTTAAATATAAAAATAGAGAGTGGCGAATATAGAGCGTATCTAGAAGGTATTAAAGAATATAAAGATTTTTATATATTAAAATATCAATTAAATGATGGCATAGAATCAGCACTAAAAAATCGATTTTTTAACACTAATATTAAGATAGAATTAGGAATGGTTTATAAAATCCCTAAAAATAGTATTACAAAGTTTAATGGTTATGAGGGCGTTTATTATATTAAAAATGGGCGGGTAGATTTTACTCCAATAACTAAAATATCAGAAGATGATCAATTTTCATATGTTAGTGTAAATATGCCAAATACTATTAAAAATGGTCATTTTAAGGAACTAACTTCATTTACAAAAGTTATTATTAATAATAGAAACTTGAAAATAGGTGATTTCTATTAAATTATTTGGAAAAATAAAAAAAATATATTATAATGAAATTAATATAAAGTAGGAGGTAGTATGAGTTTTTGGAATAAAGTAAAAGATTTTGTTGGTATAGAAGATAACTATGATGATGAAGATTACCAAGATTATGAGGAATCGAAATACGATAATGATACTGTACAAAATGTTATAGATGAGAATAAAGTAACATTTGAAACTAGCAAGGAGGATAAAGCTAGAAAATTTAGTACATATAGATCTTATTCTACATCCAGTGATAATTATAAAGAATCTGATTCTATGAATATGCGTACTAAATATAATAGTTCTAATGATGATATGGTAGTAACAATTAAAGAACCGTTAAAATACGAAGATGGCAAACAAATTATAGATGATGTAAAGCAAGGAAAAACAGTTGTATTAAACTTAGAAATGCTAGAAGTAGATAATAAAACACAAATATTTTACTTTGTAAGTGGTGGAGTTTACGCACTAGAAGGTTCAATTCAAAATGTAACCAAAGATATTTATGTTTTAGTTCCAGCTGGTGTAAAGGTTGATGGTAAATTAAAAGATAAGTTATCTGAAAAATCTATATATCAAATATAACATAATTAAGAGGGCGAAAGCCCTTTTTTAAATAAAAGGAAAAAATATGTATATAATATTATTAATTGTAGGAATTATATTAGATCAACTTACAAAAATTTGGGCTATAAGTAATCTTAAAAATAAAGATTCTATCATCGTTATTAAAGATTGGTTGCACTTAAGTTATATTGAAAATTCTGGGGCGGCTTTTGGTATATTTCAAAGTGCAACAATAATATTTGCAATAATTACTATTGCAGTTTGTTTTGGTATCTCATACTATTTATTAAAAAATAGTAATAATATTGACACTTATATAAAGCTTCCACTTGTTATGATTATGTCGGGTGCATTAGGAAATTTAATAGATAGACTTAGATTAGGTTATGTTGTAGATTTTATTTATACACCACTTGGTGGAATATATGATTTTCCAGTGTTTAATTTTGCTGATATCTTTGTAACAGTTTCTGCGATATATTTAATTTTTGCTATCTACTTTTTAGAAGGTAAAGATGTTTAACAATAATTGGGATAAAGTATTGAGTGATTTTATGAATACAGAAGAATTTCAAAATTTTTACAGTGAATTAATGAAATCGTACAAATTTATGAATATATACCCTGAAAAAGAAAATATTTTTAGATCCTTAAAATTAACTGATTATAATGATGTTAAGATCGTAATATTAGGGCAAGATCCGTATCATCAAAAAGGACAGGCTAATGGGTTAGCATTTTCTGTGAATAGTAATACTAAACTTCCGCCGTCACTTATTAATATTTTTAATGAAATAAGAAGAGATACTGGAATAGATAATATATCAGGGGATCTAACTAATTGGGCTAGACAAGGAGTACTTTTACTAAATAATGTATTAACCGTTAAAGAATCGTGTCCAAACTCATTTTCAAAAACGATATGGAGTAGTTTTACTGACAAAATCATCCACGAAGTTTCTAAAAAAGGTGACATAATTTTCCTACTTTGGGGAAACAATAGTCAATCCAAAATCCCAATTATTGAAAAAGGAAATTATATTCTAAAAACAACACATCCGTCACCATTGTCTGCTTATAGAGGATTTAATGGATGTGGACACTTTTCAGAAGTAAATAAAATTTTATCTAGTTTAGGAAAAAAAGAGATAGATTGGAGTACATTATGAAAGTATATGTTGAAGAAAGTAATGACTTAAGACTTGACCAATATTTATCTGAATACTTTGAAGATATTTCTAGATCAAAATTAACAAAATTAATTAAAAATAATGATGTTACAGTTAATGGTAAAATTGAAAAACCTAGCTATATAGTTAAAGAAAATGATCTATTAAATATAAATTTAGACGCCTTAAAGTTAAAACCAATTAAAGCAGAGAATTTAGATATAGAAATAGTATATCAAGATGATGATATTGCAATAATAAATAAGCCGTGTGGGATTATTTCTCATCCTACCAACACAATTAGAACAAATACTGTGGTAAATTTTTTACTTTCAAAATTTAAGGATTTTTCGTATCTAAATGGTGATGAAAGACCGGGAATTGTTCACAGACTAGACAAAGATACAAGTGGTCTAATGATTATTGCTCTAAGTGATAACGCAATGATAAAATTAAAAGAAATATTTAAGCAAAGATTGGTATCTAAAAAATATAGAACTGTAGTTTTTCATAGATTTAATAACATTCAAGGAACAATTAATGAACCTATAGGAAGATCTATAAAGAATAGAAAACTAATGGAGGTAAACAATACAGGTAAAGAGGCAAAAACCACATACAGAGTGATTGAACAAAATAAAGAATTTTCATATTTAGATGTTGAGCTTCACACTGGACGTACTCATCAGATTAGGGTTCATATGTCATATATAAATCATCCTATTTTAGGTGATGCAGACTATTGCAATATATCAAGTAAATTTAATTTGAACTGTCAACTATTACAAGCATATTCTCTAGAATTTAATCATCCCATATCAAATAAAAAAATTAAAATTGAAATTCCTATGTACCCTGAATTTGAAAAATACCATAATATCATTTTTAGGGAGGATAAATGACTACAAAAGTAAAAACTTTAAATTATGCAAATTTAGAAACTAATATAATTGAAGTTGAAAGTAAAATAACTAGGGGTATTAATAAATTTAATATCTCTGGTTATACAAATAGAAGCATAAAAGAATCAAAAGATAAAATTCTTCTTTCTCTTAAATCTAATAATATCAAAATACCATATGGTAGAATCACTACCAATCTACTACCAGCAAGTCAAAAAAAGTATGGGGATCACTTTGATCTACCAATTGCGATATCAATCATTTCAAATATCTTTGAATTTCAAAATATTGATGAATATTTAATTTGTGGTGAAATTGGAATCGATGGAAAATTAATACCAATTAAAAATCCACTTCGTGTAATTAAATGTGCCATAGACAACAATCTTAAAAAAATAATTATGCCATATGGAAATTATGATTACTTAGAAATTTTTGATAAAATTAGCATCTTTCCTGCAAGAAATATATCAGAAGTTGTATCACATTTAAGAAACATTAACATAATATCAAATAAATTCAAATATAAAAAAATAAATACTGAATATGAATTTGATCTAAATGATGTGATTTCATTAGAATCGGTAATAAGAGCTTTAATTATTGCTATAACAGGAAAACATAATATTATAATAAAAGGTCCTATTGGTACTGGTAAAACAATTTCAATAAAGGCTATAAATTCGATACTAAACACATTGCACCCATATAAACAAATTCTTTTATCAGATATTTATACTAGATTTTATGATAAAAACAAATTTATAGAAAAATCTCAAATAATTTATCCAGCAACAAATGTAAATTCTAAAAGCTTATTTGGATCAAAAAATCAATTAGGAGAAATTTCTTTAGCAAACTTTGGATATATATGTTTAGACGAAATTAATCTTTTTTCAAAGTTGATACTTGATAAATTTAAGATTATGATGGACAATGACGTAGCTTTTAGAAATAATAGATGTAAATATTATCAATATCCCGTTGACTATTCTATAATAGCTACAATGAATCCTTGTCCATGTGGGAATTTTGGAACAAATAAAAAATGTACCTGCAGTATTTCAGAGATAAATAAATTTAATAAAAAAATTGATAAATCATTTTTAGATAGATTTGCTATTAAAATTACAATAAATGAATTTAATTTTAATTCTAGAAAACAATATAATATTGATGAAATTAAAGAAAACATAAATAATGCTATTGATATACAACAAAAAAGATATAAAAATATTGAAATGAGTAATGGACTATTAAATTCAAAAGAAATAAAAAAATATATTTATATAGATTATACGTTAAAACCATCTATCGAAAAAGCTATAAAAAAATATAATCTTTCAAAGAGGAGCTTTGATAATATAATAAAAGTTGCTAGAACAATTGCTGATTTAGAAAATAGGGAAAATATAATAGATATTGATATTATGGAAGCTTTAAGATATCAGACTTAAATAAATCGACAATATATATATTTTATAAATATTATGATTAAATTGATAAAAAGTGGTTATATATAAATGTATCATTGCAATGATATATTATAAACCAAACTATAGTAAAAAAACTATAGTAAAAAAGGAGAAAAAATGAATAATAAATTTAATTTTATTGGATTAATTTCAAGACTATTAGTATCTATGATAGTAGTTGGATTAACAAACATATTAGTACCAGGAATGTCAAATAAAGGTGGATTTGGAAACCTAATTCTAATTTCAATAGCAATAGCAGTAATAGAGCACTTATTAGCTACATTTGTAGGTCTTTCAAAGTCAGCAAGAGGAGCATCCGGATTTTTAGTAATGGCATTGATTTTATATCTATCAGGTCAAATTATTGATGGTTATAAAGTTACTGTATTAGGTGCTTTAATTGGTGGTGTTGTATATGGACTTGTTGAATCATTTATTCCAGGTGAAAAATTAAACTCATAAACTAATTATTAATAGAGTTTAAATTTTCTATAAATAACTAAAAAAATATTTTATAAACTAAAGAAATAAAGAAAATAGTCCCCTTAAAGTTTGCATCTAGAGCAACTTTAAGGGGACTATTAAATTTATATATAATTTTTTATCTTATACATAAATAAAAATTTTTAATTTAACTTTATTGAACTAAAATTTTATTTAAGAAATCTTTATTATTGAATATAATCTTCTATGTTATATAATTATATTGATAACAAATATTATAATTTGCGAAAACTATTTTTCCTATAAATAAATGTAATCAATTAATTAAAAATACTTAGATTGTTAGAGATTTATTTGTATGTTAAAATTAATATAAGAGGTGACAAATGAATAATAAAATTTTTATAACAGGACATAAAAATCCTGATACAGATTCTATAGCATCGTCTATAGTCTATGCTGATTTAAAAAGTAAAATTGATAAAAAAAACGAATATATACCTGTTAGATTAGGTGAATTAAATTTAGAATCAAAATGGGTTTTGGATAGATGGAAACAAAAAGAACCAAGACTTGTAAGTACATTAAAACTTAAAGTCGAAGACTTAAATTTACCTAAGCCACAGAGTATTAACAAAGAGATATCCATTTATCAAGCAGCTAATTATTTACAGCCGAAAAATGTATCTTTTCTGACAGTTGTTGATCAAAATAATAAGATTGAAGGCATTGTAACCTTATCAAATTTAACAAAATCTTATATGGATGTTTGGGATGATATTATACTTGGTAAATCTAATACAAGTATCGAAAATATAGTTGAGACAATTGCAGGTGAGATTGTTTATCTTCCAGAAAACCCAAATAAATGGGACGGAAGAATGTTGGTTTATGCTTCAGATGTAGATGAAAAAGGTCATGTATCTAAAGGAGATATATTAATTGTTGGGAATAGATATGATGCTCAATTAGAAGCTGTAAAAAGAAAAGCAGGAGCGCTTATCGTTTCTTCAGGACATACTCCAGAAGACGAAATAGTTGAACTTGCAAAAAAAAATAATGTAACGGTGCTAACCACAAAATATAATTCTTTTATGACTGCTAGACTTATACCACAAGCAGTTCCAGTAGATTTTGTTATGACAAAAAATGATCTAATCACTTTTACACAAGATGATTTTCTTGATGAAGTATCTCAAAAGGTTAGAAATACTAGAATACGTAATTTCCCTATTGTTAACCATTTAAATGAAGTTGTTGGTCAATTAAATCGAAATGATTTAATTTCTGACAAAAAGAAGAAATTAATTTTAGTGGATCATAATGAAGCGAATCAATCTATTGATGATAGAGATAGTGTTGAAATTATGGAAATTATAGATTATCATAGAGTTGCAAATATAAATACAAGTGGCCAATCTATTTTAGAAATGAACCGGTTGGGTGTACTTCAACTATATTGGCAATGATGTATAAAGAACATGATATTATGCCATCTAAAGAAATGGCAGGATTAATGGCATCAGCTATAATTTCAGATACACTTTTATTTAGATCTCCAACTACAACAGATGTAGATAAAAAAATATTGAAAGAACTCGCTGATATCATAGATATAGATTTACAAGAATATGCTTCTGAAATGTTTGCAGCAGGAACATCTCTAGAAGGAGTTAGTGCAAAAACATTAATTTTAACGGATTCAAAAAATTTTATAATATCTGATTATAAAGTAAGAGTTTCACAAGCTTTTACTACAAATTTACCATATCTAGAAAATATGAAATCAGACTTAATAAGTACAATGCTATCAATTAAAGAAAGTGAAGGTACAGACTTTTTAGCACTATTTATAACAGATATATTTAATGAAAAATCATTAGTATTTACTATTGGAGAATTTAATAAACAACTCGCTAAAGAATTTGGTAAAGTATATGACGATAATGGATATATTGTTGAAGGATTATTATCAAGAAAAAAACAATTCATACCAGCTTTAACGAGAAGTATTAAAAATATTGAGAGGGGATAATATGCAAGAAATTAAATATAGGGAAGATTTATCAGAATCTATACATTTGTTTAATGAAGGTAAAAACTATGAATCTTATGAATTTATGGGCGTACAAAAGATTGAAATAAATGATGAAACCTATATGAGTTTTACTGTATGGGCACCTCATGCAAGAGAAGTTTTTTTAGTTGGAGATTTTAACTATTGGGATAAGTTTAATTTACGATTAAGTAATATTCATAATTCTGGAATTTGGAATATATGTATAAAAAATTTTAATGAGTATGATAATTATAAATATAGAATTATTTCTCATAATCATCAAGAAATTTATAAATCTGATCCGTATGCTTTTTTTTCAGAATATAGACCAAATACCGCTAGTAAAATTTTTGATATAAAAGGGTATGAGTGGAATGATGAAAAGTATCTTAGTGAAAGATTTACAAAAGATCATTTACATGAGCCACTTTCAATATATGAATTACATCTAGGTTCATGGATGCGACATCCAGATAATAGATATTATACATATCTTGAGTTGGCAGAAGTTTTACCAAGATATATTAAAGATATGGGATATACACATGTAGAAATAATGCCATTAACAGAATATCCATATGATGGATTATGGGGATATCAAGTAACAGGATATTTTTCAATAACTTCAAGATTTGGTACTCCAAAAGAATTTATGAAATTAGTAGATGAATTACACAAAAATGATATTGGTGTGATACTAGATTGGGTGCCTGTTCACTTTACGAGAGATGCACATGGATTAAGTAAATTTGATGGTACAGCTATATTTGAAAAAGATGATGAATATAGAGCTAGTGTAGAAGGTTGGGGAACATTATATTTTGACTTTGGAAAGCAACAAGTTAAAAACTTTCTAATATCATCAGCACTATTTTTATTAAAATATTTTCATATAGACGGATTAAGAGTAGATGCAGTTTCTGCTATGCTTTACTTAAACTACGGTGATAAAAATTTAGTAAATGATGATGGTAGTTATGAAAATTACGAAGCAATAAGCTTTATAAAAGAATTAAATTCAGTAGTGCATTTATTCCATTCAGACATCTTAATGATTGCTGAAGAATCAACAGCCTTTCCAAAAATAACTCATAAAATTGAACATGGAGGATTAGGTTTTGACTTTAAATGGAATATGGGATGGATGCATGATACTTTAGATTATTTTGAATTAAATCCTTATAATAGAAAAGATTATCATAATCTCTTAACATTTTCCATAATGTATTGTTTCAACGAAAACTATATACTTCCATTTTCTCATGATGAAGTTGTACATTTAAAGAAGCCTATGATTAGAAAAATGGTTGGAGATTATGATACACAATTTAAGGCTTTAAGAGCTTTGTATGCATATCAGTATGCACAACCTGGTAAAAAACTTAACTTCATGGGTAATGAAATTGGAACATTTGAAGAATGGAATGAAAATCAAGAATTATCCTGGTCAGTCTTAAATTATGACAATCATGTATATTTAAAAAATTTCGTTAAAAAATTAAATCATTTATATAAGACTGAAAAATCACTTCATCAGATTGATGATTCATATGATGGTTTTGAATGGATACAACATGAAAATAATAATGAGAACATACTAGCATTTGAAAGAATAGATAGAGATGGAAATTCTGTTTTATGTTTATTCAATTTTGCTCCTGTATATAGACATAAATATAGATTCGGCGTTAGAAATAAAGGAATGTATAAAGTTTTAATAAATTCAGCACATAAGAGATTTGGAGGACAGGTTTCTAGAAATACACCTCTCTACTCTAAGGATATAGCAGCTGACGGAAAAGAATACTCAATAACAGTAAATTTAGAACCTTATCAAGCAATTTTTGTAAAATTAAATAAATAGAATAGAGGGGGAATATGTCAGCTAAAAATGAAATGGTAGCAATGCTTTTAGCAGGTGGACAAGGAAGTAGATTAAAAGCATTAACAAGCCAAACAGCAAAACCTGCTGTACCTTTTGGAGGGAAATACAAGATTATAGATTTTGCAATTTCAAATGCAGCAAATTCAGGAATAAATCATATCGGGATATTAACTCAATACAAACATTTTTATTTAAATGAACATCTAGGATTGGGACAAGCGTGGGATTATGATAGATTAAAAGGTGGATTAAAACTTTTATCACCCTATTATACTGAAGAAGGTGGTAGATGGTATAAAGGAACAGCTAATGCAATTTATGAAAATATAGATTACTTAGATATTATTAATCCCGAGTATGTTTTAATATTATCAGGCGATCATATTTATAAAATGAATTATGACAAAATGTTAAATGTTCATAAAAAAAATAAAGCAGACGTTACTATTGCTGTTATGGAAGTTCCATGGGAAGAAGCCTCTAGATTCGGTATTATGAATACAGATGAAACTAATAATATTATAGAATTTGAAGAAAAACCTGATAATCCAAAAAGCAATCTTGCATCAATGGGAATTTATATTTTTGATTGGAAAGTTTTAAGAAAATCTTTAATTGAAGACTATGATAGAGAAGGTTCAACATATGATTTTGGAAAGGATATAATACCTGCACTATTAAATGAAAATAAAAAAATGGTAGTATATAGATTCGAAGGATATTGGAAAGATGTAGGAACAGTAAGATCTTACTGGGAAGCTAATTTAGATTTAATCAAAGACGACAATGAATTAAACGTCTATGATACAAGTTGGAGAATTAATACTACATCTAAAAATTTACCTCCTCAATATATTGGAGAAAGTGCAAAAGTTGTAAATACATTGGTAAATGAAGCGTGTCAAGTACATGGATATGTAGAAAACTCTGTGTTATTTGATAAAGTTACAATTGAAAAAGGGGCAAAAGTATTTAATTCAGTACTTTTACCAGGGGCTACTGTAAGAAAAAATGCAGAAATATATAATTGTGTATTTACTGAAGAGATGGAAGTTGAAGAAGGATTTAAATTAGGTAATGAAACCGATGATATTGTGTATTTAGTATCACAAGAAGGAATTATAGAAGGGTAGGAATATATGAACAATTTGATGGGAATGATTAAATCAGCATTCGACACTAGCCCATATGGTGCGTTACTTAATAACCGACCTGATTACATGTTACCTTTTGGTGCTAGATATAGGGTAATAGATATTGTATTATCCAACTTTTGTGCTCATAATATTTCAAAGGTACTATTACATGGGGGGCAAAATATTAGATCTACATTAAATCATGTTGGTAATGGAAGACATTGGGAAATGGACAAAAGAACAGATGGATTAGTAATTACGGCACCTTCAAAAGATGAACTAACAAGCAGAAATAGAAGAATTTCATCTTATTATAATTCACTAACTTTTTTTGAACAAACATCAAAAACAGATATTTATATTGTAAATCCTATGGTTTTATCCCAGGTAAATATTAGTGAGGCATATGAACAGTTTAAGAAAAATAATTACGATGTAATGTTTCTATATAAGAAACAGGAAGATCCAAGTGGAAGATACTTAAATGCTAGAAAAATAAATTTCGATGAAAATGGAGAAGTTTTAAACATAGGATTAAATTTAGGTACAGAAGAAGTATTTAATTTATTTATGGATTATATTATTATAAAAAAAGATGTATTTAAGAAAATAATTACTGACTCGTATGAAAAAGATAATGCATCAACATTATCTGAATCAGCATTAAATCATAAAAATGAATTAAAGATTGGAACATATAAGGTCGTGTCACATTTGGAATATATTAAAGATTTAAATTCATTTTATAATGCAAACCTTAATTTATTAAATGAGAGAATATATAGCGATTTATTTTTATTGAAATCAGGAATTTTAACTAAAAACAAAGATGAACCTTCTACACTTTATGCAAGAGGCAGTGAAGTGAGTAATTGTGTAGTAGCCAACGGATGTATAATAGAAGGGCAAATAAAGGATTCGGTTATATTTAGAGGTGTTAAAGTAGGGAAAAATGCCATAGTTAAGAATTCAGTTATTTTTCAAGGAACTGTTATAGAAGATGGAGCTATTGTTGTAAATTCTGTAGTAGATAAATATGCAATAATTAAAGAGGGAGTTTTTGTACAAGGTACAAAAAATAATCCATACGTAGTAAAGAAAAATCAAGTATTGGAGAAATAGATGAATATTTTATATGTAACTAGCGAAGCTACACCTTTTATTAAGACCGGTGGATTAGCTGATGTTGCTGGTTCTCTTCCAAAAGCATTAAAACAAAAGGGAGAAGATATTAGAGTTGTTTTGCCTTTATATTCTCAAATATCAGATGAGTATAAAAGTAAAATGGAATACATTGGATATTACTATGTAGATATAGCATGGATGCATAGATACTGCGGTATATTTAAATGTGAGCATGACGGTGTAATATTTTATTTTCTAGATAATGAACAATATTTTAATAGAAATAGTTTATATGGAGAATATGATGATGCTGAAAGGTTTATATTTTATTCGAAAGCTGTAGTTATATTACCAAAATTTTTAGATTTTAAGTGTGATGTAATACACGCAAATGATTGGCATTCAGGATTAGTACCTATTTATGTAAATGATTTTAGAATTGGTGATGATTTTTATAAAGATACTCGTACACTATTTACAATCCATAATATAAAGTATCAAGGAATATTTGATGGAAATGTATTTCACATGACTGGTCTACCATCTGGATACATGAATTATAATGATTTAGAGTTTAATAATGCAATTTCATTTATGAAAGCTGGTATAGTTCACGCAAACAAATTTAATACAGTTTCTGAAACATATTCGCAAGAAATAAAAAATAGTTTTTTTGGAGAAGGTTTAGAAGATGTTATTAAATTTCATGAATATAAACTTTCAGGTATAGTAAATGGAATAGATTACGATGTATGGAATCCTAAAACTGATAAAAATATTATTAAAAGTTATGACTCAAATTCATTCAAAAATAAAAAAGAAAGTAAGAAACTTATACAAGAAAAATACGGTTTAGAAGTACGTGAAGATGTATGTTTGATAGGTATGGTTACAAGACTTACATCAATGAAGGGAATAGATTTACTTAGATATATTTTTGAAGAATTATTGCAAGAAGATGTTCAGTTTGTTTTATTAGGTACTGGAGAATATGAATATGAAGAAATGTTTAAGTATTTTGAATATAAATATCCAGATAAAGTAGCTTCAAGAATCTATTTTAATGCGAAAGAAGCTAATATGATATACGCCGCTTCAGATTTATATATGATGCCTTCAATTGCAGAACCATGTGGGATATCGCAGCTTATTGCAATGAAATATGGTTCATTGCCAATTGTTAGAGAAACAGGTGGATTAAAAGATACTGTAGTACCTTTTAATCGATTTACAGATGAGGGTACAGGATTTACATTTGCAAATGTAAATGCACATGAATTGCTATACAAAACAAAAGAAGCAATTCAGTTATTTTATAATGAGAGAGATAAGTTTAATAAATTAATCAAAAATGCTATGAATACCAATTATGATTGGGAAAATTCATCAAAAGAATATATTGAACTTTATAGGAGATTATAGTGACAGATAAAGAATTAGAGTTAGAAAAATCAATTGAGAATAATTTATACTCACTATTTGCTAAAGACTTTGACCATGCAAGAGATATGGAAATTTTTATATCTCTTGCATATAGTATAAGAGAAAAAATTGGAAAAAAATGGTTTAACACTCTAAAAGAAAATTCAGATGAAAAAAGATTATATATATTATCATTTGAGTATACTTTTGGAGATCAGTTGATTACAAATTTAATGAAATTAGATTTATTAGAAGAAACGAAGAATATATTAAAAAAACATAATATTAAATTTGCAGATATTAAAAATCAAGATATTGAATTTCCATTAAGTTTTAGCGATTTAGGTGAAGTTTCCTCAGAATTGCTAGATCTTTTTTCTTCACTAAATAAGAATGTATATTCTTACGGGTTAAGATATAGAAAAGGTATGTTGAGACAAGAAATAGTAAATGGAGAACAAGTAGAAAAACCAGATGATTGGAAGGTTAATAAAAATCCATGGGAACATGAGAAGGGATTTTCACATATTGTCAATTTAAATGTACTTGACGTAAAAGCGATTCCATATGATTTACCAATAGTTTCAAAAGATGGTAATCATGTTAACACATTAAGATTATGGAAAAGTTTTTCGGTGAAAAATATAGATTTTGATAGCTTTTCAAAAGGAGATATTTTAAAATCATATACAGATCTTAATAGAGCAAATTCTATCGTTGAATTTTTATACCCAAATGAAAATAATATTCAAGGTAGAAAATTAAGATTTATTCAGGAATACTTTTTTGCTAGTGCTTGTATACAAGATATTTTAAAAAAATATAAAAAATATACAGATAATGATATAAAAAAATTCTATAAAAAAGTACAAATTCAAATAAATGATGTACATCCTATATTTTCTATAATAATATTTATAAAATTATTGATGGATAAATATAGAGTTAGTTTTGAATTTGCACTGGAAGTTGCAAAAAAAACATTTATATTTTTACATTTATCATTACTACCAGAATCTTTCGAAAAATGGGAATTATCTTTGATTAATGAGGTGGCACCTGAATTAGTAGATGTAATTAAGAATCTAGATTCTAATATTAAGGATATGTTAACTGACAAGGATGAAAAATATACCGAATCACTTCAAGTTATTAGAAATGGTAGTGTAGACACTGTAAATGTAGCATATTTTGTATCTAAAAATATTCTGACATTAACTAAGGATTATTCTTATTTAATTAAAAATAAATTTATGATAAATCAATATGATTACTATCATGACAAAATTAGAACGATTAATTTACAATTTGACATAGAAAAATATATAAAAGAAATTAATATTGAAGAATGTAGAACTTATGAAATTGATAAAGTAAACACAATTGAAACTGTGTTAAAAAGTAAAATAAAAAATAAATTGGCATTGCTTGATTATTTACAAATAGATAAAAAAACCATAAATGAGAGAGCGCCATTTATTATGCACCTAGGAGTTTTTCATGAATATAAACGACAAATACTTTCTATATTAGGTGTTGCATATCAGTATTATAAATTAAAAGTAAATCCAAATTTAGACATACCTGAGAGAGTATACTTTTATGCTGGAAAATCATACCCTAATTATTATGTAGCAAAGGAATGTATAAAATTTATAAATGCACTAGCAAAACAAATAAATAACGACTTATTTATTAAAGACAAGATAAAAATTATTTTTATTGAAAATTTTGATACTAGAAAATCAAATATGATATTACCGGCATGTGATATAAATCAAAAATTATACTTAACTTCTATGCAGGAAAATGAAATATTTTTATTAAAGTCTTTATTATGTTGCTCAAATGTTGTATCTACAAAAAGTTCATATAATAGCTTAGATATACCTAAGGAAGATATTGATTTTTATCTTTTCGGAAGTGATAGAGAGACTATTATGAAAGATAAAGATGATTATAAAATGCATGATTTTTTACAAAAAAATCAAGAAATAAAAAAGATGTTTAATTTTTATAGGGATTTACCAAAGAAAAGTTTTCCATATGACATAAATAATATCTATAACGCACTTTATTATTTCAATGATGAATATAAGATATTTAAGGATTTATTTGAATATATTAAAACTATGGAAAAAGCAATTAAAGATTATACGAATGAAATTAAATGGGGTAAAATAACAATAAAAAACATTGAAACAATTTTAAGTAAAAAAAAATATCAAAGTCTACATGACTATACGAATAATTTAGGAGGTTCAGATGAGTAATTTAGCAGCTGAAAACGAACAGTTAGGATTAATTTACAGTAAAGAGAAAAGTGTATTTAGAGTTTGGTCACCATCAAATAACAAAATAACTTTATGCATATACAATGATTCAAAAGTACAATTTAGAGATGAATTTGAAATGAAAAAAAATTCTAAAGATATTTTTGAATACACAATAGATGGTAACTTGGATGGTAAATTTTATACATATTTAGTAGGAGATAGTGAAATAACAAATCCTTATTCACTTTCAACGTCTGCTAATAGTAAAAGAACTGCAATTATTGATTTAGATAAAACAAATCCTGAAGGGTTTTTGGAACATGAGATTCCTTTTAATGATAAAGATAAAGCAATAATTTGTGAAACACATGTAGCAGATATAAGTATTGATAAGTCTTCAAATGCTGAGCATAGAGGTCTTTTTTTAGGAGCTTGTGAAAACGGTTTACTATATAATAATGTCAAGACGGGAATTGACCATTTTGAAGAATTAGGTATTACTCATATTCACTTGTTGCCAGTTACTGACTACCTTACAGTAGATGAAAATAAGCCATTAAAAGATTATCCTGAAAACTATAACTGGGGATACAATCAAGAATTATATAATAATATGGAAGGATCATTTTCTACACAACCAGATAATCCATATTCTAGAATTAAAGAGTTTAAGTCATTAGTTAAGGCTTATCATGAAAAGGGGATTTCTGTTGTTTTAGATGTAGTATATAATCATACATTTAGAACATTTGATTCTAATTTTAATATACTGGAACCAAATTATTATTACAGACAAAATGCCGATGGAACTTTTTCTAATGGTTCAGGATGTGGTAATGAATTAGCGTCAGAGAAACCTATGGTTAGAAAATTTATTATTGAATCTCTTTGTTATTTAGCTAAAGAATACAAAATTGATGGATACAGATTTGATCTAATGGCTTTAATAGACATTGATACAATTAAAATAGCTATGAAGAAACTTAAAGAAATCAACTCCAACTTCTTTATATATGGAGAACCATGGATGGCATTACCATCTCCTCTTGCATATGATAAACAAATTTTAATTGGTTCTCAAAAAAATCATGGATTTGCAATATTTAATCCATTTTTTAGAGATTCAATTAGAGGTGATAATGACGGAAGTCTTAAAGGATATCTTCAGGGGGAGTATCATATGAAGCCTTCTATTGAAGAAGGAATATCTGGCTCGGTAGGTATTTTTAACACAGATACAGCTTTTGCATCTCCTTTAGAAACTATAAACTATTTTAATGCACACGATAATTTGATTTTTCAAGATAAATTAATAAAATCCAATGTTAGTGAAGAAAACATGGGCGATCTGACATATATGGCATTTTCAATTTTAATGACAAGTCAAGGACTTCCATTTTTCCATTCTGGAAATTCATTTATGAGAACAAAAAAATTGGATCATAATTCCTACAGCTCTTCAAGCGATATAAATGGAATTGATTGGTCACTAAAAGAAAAGAATTATGATGTATTCTTAAAGATAAAAAACATTATTGAGTTAAGAAAAAGTCTTGGTATTTTTAATATGAAAGATAGTGACGAAGTTAAAAAGAATCTTAAATTTTATGGAGGATTGAAAAATTATATTATCTCATATACTATAAAGAGAGAAAATGAAAAATATCTTATTATACATAATGTTTCTGATAATACTGAAAATTTAGATAAAAAGATTTTTGATATTGATAATGAACTAAAAATAATTTGGAAAAATGATTTTGTTAACGAAATTGTAAATGAGATAAAAATAGAAAGATATTCTACTAACATATATAAAATATAGGAGGAAATATGGGATACAAAGATAGATATATTGATTGGTTAGAAAATGATTTTTTTGATAAGGAAACTAAGGATGAACTTTTATTATTGAAAGATAACGAGGAAGAAATTCAAGATAGATTTTATCAGGATTTAAAATTTGGTACAGCAGGATTAAGAGGTAAAATTGGTGCCGGTACAAATAGAATGAATAGATATACTGTGGCTCAGGCAACTCAAGGTCTTGCAATGACAATTATAGATCATGGGAAAGAAGCAATGGAAAGAGGTGTTGCTATTTCTCATGACGTAAGACATAAATCAAGAGAGTTTGCTGAAATCACTGCATCTGTACTTGCTGCTAATGGTATTAAAGTTTATATTTATAATGATATCACACCTACTCCTATATTATCCTACACAATTAGAAAATTAGGTACAATCTCAGGTGTTATGATTACTGCATCGCATAATCCAAGAGACTACAATGGATACAAAACATATTGGGAAGAAGGCTCACAAATATTGGATAATATTGCTAATCAAATATTAAATCACATTGATGAAATAGAAAATTTTAGTAGTATAAAAAATATGAAATTTGAAGATGCGGTAAAAGAAGGTTTGATAACAATTTTAGACGATAGAATTATTGATGAATATATTAATGATGTATTAGCATTAAGCATTGAAGATGATGCTGTTGATAAAGATATTAATATTGTATATTCTCCATTAAATGGTACTGGTAATAAGCCAATACAAAGGATACTTAAAGAAAGAGGGTTTGATAATGTTCATATAGTTGAGGAACAAAAAGACCCAAATCCAGATTTCACTACTGTTGGATATCCAAATCCTGAAGATCCGAAAGCATTTAAATATGCAGAAGAATTAGGAGAAAAAGTTGGAGCTGAATTGCTTTTAGCAACAAATCCAGATGCAGATAGAACAGCATTAGAAGTAAGAGATAAAGATGGAAAATATATATTTTTAACAGGTAATGAAATTGGTTCACTTTTAGCTTATTATATTCTATCGAGATTAGACGCTAAAGGAAAATTACCAAAAGATGGAGCTATCGTAAAATCAATAGTATCTTCAGATTTACCAGATAGAATAGCTGAAAAATATGAAATTGAAAGTTTAAGTGTATTGACTGGATTTAAGAATATTTATGCACCGGCAAATGTTTGGGATAAAACCAAAGAAAAAACATTCATATTTGGTTATGAGGAAAGTATTGGTTATTCTTATGGTGATAATGTTAGAGATAAGGATGCTGTTTCATCAGCTATGATGATAGTAGAAATGGCTGGATACTATAAATCTAAAGGAAAGAGCTTGCTTGATGTCTTAGATGACTTATATAAAGAATTTGGACATCATGGTTCTAAATTAATATCTATAGTCCTTGAAGGTTTAGATGGACAAAAATTAATCGGCAGAATAATGGAAGATTTTAGAACAAATCCAATAAATGAAATAGCAGGACAAAATTTAGTTGAAATAATAGACTACGAAAATAATGAAACCGGATTACCAAAATCTAATGTTTTAAAATATAAGTTTAGTGACGGTTCATGGTACGTAGTAAGACCATCAGGTACAGAGCCTAAGATAAAACTTTATATTTACTCAAAAGCTGAAAATAAAGAAAAATCAGACAAAATGGTAGAAGAAATGTTTGAACAAGTTCACTCAAAAATCAAATCTGTAAAATAAGTTTTTATATTATAAGGAAAATATATTATTGTTCACCTCTTTTATTATGTTATAATGTTTGTAATATAAAAGAGGTGAATTATGGAAAAATTATTGAATAGTTTAAGGGATGTATTTTTTACTAAGATAGTTGGAGACATAACTTTATATACAATTATTTCAGTTATGTTCAAATTTGTTCTTGTGTTTATAGCTTTGTACTATATACATATGATTGTAAAGATTATTATTTTAGATATAAAGTCTATTGATTATAGTAAAAAGAGAAAAATATATTATATAATTTATGGAAGAGAAAATGAAATAAAAAAAAGATATAATCTTGAGTCATTAAATAAATTTGGAAGAAGCATAACCAATGATGTAATACTAAATAGTAAATTAGTCTCTAAAGAACACGCATTAATAATTGAGACAAAGGGTATTTTTTATTTAAGTGATAATGATTCTTCAAATGGAACATATTTGAATGGAGTATTGATTGATGAAAATATAGAATTATTAGTTGGTGATGTAATAAAAATTGGTGATTTTATTATCGAATTTAGAGATGAATTAATTTATGATAAAAAGGATGATAGTGATGGATATCAACTATAAAAAATTAGAAAAATCATACAACACAGCATTAATTTTCTCTTTATTTTTAATACAAATACTAGGTATAACAATAGCTATTTTATCAAATAAATCATTGCAACCATCAACTTTATATTATACTTATGGATTTATACTTATTAGTTTAATATTTAATTTATCCATACCCAAAATTACTAAAGGTGATAAAACATTTTTATTTTTGGTAAACTTATTATATACAATTGGTTTAATTATGATGATTAGATTAAGTAATTCAATTGTAAAAAATCATGTTATTTGGTATGTATTAGGTCTAGGCGTATATCTATTTGTATATGTCTTTTTTAAGTATTTTGATAAATTTTTAAAAGATAAATTTATTCTCTTTTTCGTATTAATAATATTTACTTTTTTAGCGACCTTTGTACTTGGATATACGAGTGGGGGAGCTAAAAACTGGATTAGAATAGGTAGTTCATTTACTATACAACTTTCCGAATTTGCAAAAATACTGTTTATATTACTTATAGCTTCATACTACGGAGGAAATAATAAGTTCTCAGATAAAGTATATGGAAAATATATTTTAATAGGATGTACATATATATTTTCACTATTATTTTTTTATCAGGGAGAATTAGGAACTGCAATTATTTTTGTTGCATTAGTTTTATCTTCGATATTTATTTTTGAAGAAAGATATTTATTTATAATATTAAATATAATATTAGCTTTAATAGCTGTATATGCAGCGTCTTTAGTGTTGTCACATATAAAAGTTAGATTTAATATTTGGCTTGATCCATGGTCTGATTTTAGAAATAAAGGATATCAAATTATACAAGGTTTATTTTCAATTGCAAATGGAGGCTTTTTTGGTACAGGCATTGGTCTCGGAAATCCAAACTTAGTCCCAGTTGTAGAAACAGATTTTATTCTAGCTGCAGTAATAGAAGAAATGGGAATTTTAATGGCCGTGGTCATAATTTTGATTTATATAATTATATTTTATAAATCAATTAAAGTTTCGTTGCAATTTAAATCTCTATTTTATAGCTCTATAGCTATGTCAATTGGTCTTTTATATTCATTACAAGCTTTAATAATGTTTGGTGGAATATTGAAACTTATACCTCTTACTGGTATAACAACACCATTTTTAAGTTATGGTGGCTCATCCACTATTTCAAACTTTATATTGTTAGGTATTTTACAGTATATAACATCTAAATTAGGAGAAAATTATGAAAAATATTAAAAATAAAAAATTAATATTTTTATTAGGAACAATAACGATATTGTTTTTATTAATTATCCTTTATTTAGTATATTTTGAAATATTTAAATCAGATAAATTAAATAAACACGTACTTAATCCTAGAAATAGTGTAGATGAAACAAAAAACAAACGTGGATCGATTTTTGATTCTAATGGAGTAGAATTAGCTAGTTCAGTATTAAAAGATGAAAAGTATACAAGAAAATATAAATATGACTATTTATATTCAAATATTATTGGATATAATTCACAAAAATATGGTAAAAGTGGATTAGAATTATTTTATAATAATGAACTATTAAACATATCTAGAAATTTAGATATATTCGATAAAGTTGAAAATATTTATAAAAAAGATGAACCCTCAAATCTTCATTTAACTATTGATGATAAAATTCAATCCTATGCCTATGATGTGCTTGGAAAAAGTAAAGGTGTAGTACTAGTAGCTAATCCCAAAACGGGAGAGATTTTATCAATGGTTTCCAAACCTAGTTTTAATATTAATAAAATAGAATCAAATTGGGAAAATATTATAAAGTCAGAAGATGCAATTTTGTTAAATAGAGCTACTCAAGGTCTTTATGAACCTGGATCAGTATTTAAGGTATTAACTTCAATAGCTATATTAAGAAGTGGTATTGATCAAAATTATAACGATACTGGAAGTGCAACAATAGCTGGAAATACGGTAAGAAACGTGAATAAAAATGTGTATGGAAAGATGGATTTAGAAAAAGCCTTAAATGTATCAGCTAATACATATTTTTTTGAAAAATCACAAAAAATCTCAAATGATATTTTTTCTAGTGTAGTTAAAGATTTTGGAATTAATAAAAAATTTGATTTTCCATTACTAAGAAATAATTCAAAAATTCCATTTAAAAGTGGTTTGTCTAATATTGAGAAGGCATATGCATCTTTTGGACAAGGTAAAACATATATTAATCCTTTAGATATGCTTTTAATTGGAATGGGGATAGCAAATGATGGCGTGGTTATGAAACCGAAAATTGTCAACAAAATAGAAAATGGAAAATATAAAAAAGAAATTCCAAATGAAATACTTTCAAATTCAATAAAATCTGATGATGCAAATACAATAAAATCTTATCTTGAAAGCACTGCAAAATCAAATGGTGTAAGATTAAAAAATGGAATAAGTATTGCGGGGAAAACTGGTTCCGCTGAAACATCTGGAAATAAAAATCATTTATGGTATTTATCAATGGCACCTTCGGATAATCCAGAGTACGTAGTTTTAGTTTTGCTTGAAAATTCTGATGGACTTGCAAGTAAATTGGCAGTACCTAAATCGGTTAGCATTCTAAACTATATTTTTAGTAAATAAAATAATAAGTAGATAGAATTTTCTATCTACTTTATTATTTTTAATTAAATAAATTTATCTTTGATATTTTTCCAAAACCAATTTTTATCAAAAACTATCTTATTTATTTTTTCATCAGCTAATCTGATATCAATAAAATTAATATTATCAAATTCTTGACTAATTCCATCAATACCAAGTGCAAAATCTGTTTCTTCTCTTCTCCTAGTGATTAGTTTAATTTTAGTGTTCTTAGGTACTAACACACTTTTATCTAGAGATTTATGCAAGGCTGTTCTTATTGGTGCCAGTGGTGTAATTTGAAATGCATCAATATTTTGATAAATTATAGAACCACCTGCAGATAAGCTGTATGCTGTTGAACCTGATGGGGTAGAAAATATAACACCATCACCGGCAAAAGATTCAAGAAGCATGTCATCGACATATAAATTAAAATGTAAGACATCTGTATATTTTGTTTTTAGTACAATTTCATTTAAGCTCTTGAAAGCGTATGAAGTTTCGTCAGTATTTATTACACAATCAATTACACGTAAACTATTTGTTATGTAATCACCATTTTTAATTTTTTGAATAGTTTCAACAACATCGCTATAATCAACATCATTATAAAATCCAAGATGACCTGTATTTATACCTATAAATGGTATTTGAGAAAAATTAGAATCGTGTACAGCTTTTATAAAAGTACCATCACCGCCAATAACAATATTATAGTCAGCATTAGCATCAAATTCTTCCATTATAATAAAACCATTACTTTGAAGTTCTTTTTCTAAGACTTCTCTTATTTCTAATGTTATCGCATATAAATTAGAAAATATATTAACTTTTTTAGACATGTCGCCTCCTTTATGTTTGAAATTTTAAAAATTGAGTATATATAACTTATAAATAAAAAATGAAAATTTATTACTCTTTACATTATATCAAACATTTGCTATAATGTAACATATCCACAAAGAGTTTTATAATTAACCTACACTTATTATAAGGGCATCCGGGGTTCGTTATTTAATGCAATGCCTTAGATGGACTGCAGAGAGTATCGACAGGTAGCCCACCTTCATGAACGAAGGTGTAATTGTGGCTCTTTGTGGATTTTATTACAATCTGTAGGAGGATTTTATGTCAATTAAGGACTATTTTGTTCAAAAGCAAAGAGAATATGAAAGAAAGAAAAGACTAGAAACAGCTGAAAAAGTTGGTTTAGGACTTGTAATTGGTTCTTTAGTGGGTTCAGTAGCAGGAGTTTTATTTGCACCTAAATCTGGTAAAGAAACTAGAGAAGATATCAAAAAATTTGCTGAAGATTCAGCAGAACAAGTTAAAAATCAAGCTGATAAGCTAGGACAAGAAGTATCAAAAACCGTTGAAAGAATTAGCGATTTTGGTGAAGAAAAATTAGTTCAACTAAAAAACGTTGGCGAAGACGTTAAGGATTCAGCTAAAGATTTAAAAGACAAGGCTGAAGATAAAGCTAAAGAAGCTAAAGAAAACGTAAAAGATAAAGCTGAAGAAGTAAAAAAAGAAGGTGCTAAAAAAGTAGCAGAAACAGCTGAAAAAGTAGAAGACACAGCTGGAAAAGTAAAAAAAGAAGCTGAAAAGAAAAGTAAATAGGGGGAATAAATGTTAGCAACAAATAGCTTAACATTAAATCTAGAAGGATTATGGTTCTTCTTATCAACTTTAGCATCACTACTTGTAGTAGTGGCAGCAATAGTTGCACTTGTATTTCTAGCTAAATTATTATCATCTATAACAAAGTTAACTGATAGTTTAGGTAGAGTGGTTAATGAGAATAGAGGAAGTATCGACTCCACGATAGCCGAAGTTCCTAAGGTTACTAGAAATGTAAATGTAATATTAACAAGTGTAGATGGTTTAGTTCATGACGCAAAAAGACCTATCGTTTCTACATTAAATGACGTAAATAACGTAACAAGCCAGATAAGCAACGTAGCTACAAACTTTTCAGATACAGTAGAAGTTGTTGGATTAGCTGCAGCAGATACTGCAAATAGATTTACAAAATCAGTTACAAGCGCGACAGATTATGTTGGTTTAGCAAAAGGAATCCTATCACTTGTATTCAAAAGAAAAAGATAAAGACTTAAAAAAAGAGATTGTTTTTTAACAATCTCTTTTTTACTTGTTTTAATAATTTTTTTATGATATACTTTTTAAGGCAAATAAACACATTATTCGTTTGCATTTGTGTGCCGAAAGGTTAAATGTTTATAGGATAATGGATGCACAATAAAACACAAGGAGAAAAGATATGTCAGTTATATCAATGAAAGCCTTACTAGAGGCTGGTGTACACTTTGGACACCAAACAAGAAGATGGAACCCTAAAATGAAAAAATTCATTTTTACAGAAAGAAATGGTATTTACATTATAGATTTACAACAAACTGTAAAAAGAGTAGATGATGCATACAATGCAATTAGAGAAATTGCTAGCGAAGGTGGAAACATCCTATTCGTTGGTACAAAAAAACAAGCACAAGATGCTGTTGAATATGAAGCAAAAAGATGTGACCAATACTTTGTTTCACAAAGATGGTTAGGTGGTATGTTAACTAACTACAATACTATTAAAAAATCAATAAATAGATTAGAAGAAATTGAAGTAATGGCTGAAGATGGAACATTTGATTTATTGCCAAAAAAAGAAGTTATTAAATTAAATAGAGAATTAGAAAAATTAAACAAATACTTAGGTGGTATTAAAGATATGCCTGGTTTACCAGATGCATTATTTGTAATAAATCCAAAAAATGAAAACATCGCTATTAAAGAAGCGAGAAGAATAGGTATCCCTGTAATAGGAATTTGTGATACAAATGCAAATCCTGACGATTTAGATTTTCCGATTCCTGGTAACGATGATGCTATTAGAGCAGTGAAATTGATTACAGCAGCTATGGCAGATGCAGTAATTGAAGGAAGACAAGGTGAATCTTTAGATTCAGAAGATTTTGAATCACAAGAAGAAGTTTCTGAAGTAGAAACCGAATCTGAAACTGAAACAGAACAAGTTGATGTAAATGTAGAAGAATTAAAAGAAGATTTACAATCTGAATCTGAAGAAGAAGCAGAATAATAAAATAACAAAATTAATAGGAAGTAGTTCGCTACTTCCTTTAATAATATATGATATAATTAATATAGAATAATATTAGGAGGAAAAATGGCAATTAGTGCAACACAAGTTAAAGAATTAAGAGAATTAACCGGTGCAGGAATGATGGACTGTAAAAAAGCTTTAGAAGAAACAAATGGTGATGTAGATAAAGCTGTTGATATTTTAAGAGAAAAAGGCGCTGCAAAAGCTGTAAAAAAAGCTGGTAAAGTTGCTGCAGAAGGTATTATTAAATTAGTAATCAATGATGATAACACAAAAGCATCATTATTAGAAATTAATACACAGACAGATTTCGTTGCTAAAAATGAAAAATTTGTTGAATTATCAGAAAAAATTGCAAAACACGTATTTGATAATGATATTAAAACAGTTGAAGAATTAAATGAATCAACATTTGAAGGTGAAAATTTCCAAGAATTTATGTCAAGTCAAATTGCAAGTATTGGAGAAAATATTGTAGTAAGAAGATTGGCAACATATGATGCAAAAGAAAATGAATATATTGCTGGATACAAACACTTCAACAATACAAATGGTGTTATCTTAAAAGCGAAATTTGATAGTGATGAAACTAAAGAAGGTGCAAAGGATTTATTACAAAATATAACTATGCACATATCAGCTATGGGACCACAATATATATCACATACTGAATTAGATCCTACATTTGTTGAAAAAGAAACAGCTGCTTTAATCGGATCATTACAAGTTGAAAATGAAGAAAATGAAAGATTAGGAAAACCTTTAAAAGCAATTCCTAAATATGGGTCAAAATCACAAATTTCAGATGAAGTTTTAGAAAAAGAAACCCAAGCAATCAAGGAAGAATTAATTGCAGAAGGTAAACCTGAACACATTTTAGATAAAATATTACCAGGTAAAATTGATAGATTCTTCCAGGATAACACACAAATTGATTCTCAATATGCTTTATACAGTCAAGCATACGTATTAGATGCAGACAAGACAGTAGAACAAGCTATTGAAGATAAATCTAAAGAATTAAATGGTAAAATTGAAATTGTTAAATTTGAAAGACTTAAGGTTGGTGAAGGTATCGATAAAAAAGAAGAAAACTTTGCTGAAGAAGTTGCAAATCAAATGAAAGGTCAATAAAATTTTACTTTAACTTAGGAAGAGAACATTTTATGTTCTCTTTTAATGTATGGAGATAATATGTATATAAATAAAAGAGTATTAATCAAATTAAGTGGAGAATCTTTAGCAGGAAATCAAGGATTTGGTATGGATGAAGATGCTATAGCAAACATTGCAAAGCATATTAAAGAGGTGCATGATCTAAACGTTCAAATAGGAATTGTTGTTGGTGGTGGTAATTTTTGGCGTGGTAGAAGCAATGATGATATGGATAGAACAGTATCGGATAGTATAGGTATGCTTGGTACAGTAATGAATGCACTGAGAGTACAAGCTGCACTTGAAGCGTTAGGATTAGACACTAGAGTACAGACTGCTATACATATGAATCAGGTAGCAGAGCCATTTATTGTTAGAAGAGCCATAAGACATTTAGAAAAAAGAAGAATAGTTATATTTGCTGCAGGAACTGGATTACCATATTTCTCAACAGATACGACAGCTGCTCTAAGAGCATTAGAAATAGGTGCGGATAGTATTTTAATAGGAAAGACTGGTACAGATGCCATATATGACAAAGATCCAAATAAATTTGACGATGCAGCTAAATTTAGTAAATTAACATATAGAGAAATTCTAAATAGAAATTTAGGTGTCATGGATGCATCTGCCATATCTCTATGCGAACAAAATGGAATGCCACTTGTTGTATTTGGAATCGATGATCCAAATAATCTTGTAAGGGTAGTAAAAGGCGATAAAATAGGAACTATTGTTGGAGGATAATATGATAGATAGTTTAATAAAAGATGGAAAAAAACATTTAGAAGATCACTTAAAGGTATACAAAGAAGTTTTAACAAATATTAGAGCAGGAAGAGCAAACCCTTCATTAGTAGAAAATATTGAATTTATGTATTATGGCACATCTACGCCTATAAAAAATGCAGCTACAATTTCTGTTCCGGAAGCTAGATTACTTGTAATTCAACCATGGGATGCTAGCCAATTAAAGGAAATTGAAAAAGCAATTTTATCAGAAAATATTGGTATAACTCCATCTAATGATGGTAAAGTTATAAGATTACCATTCCCAGAACTAAATGAAGATACACGTAAAGATTTAGTAAAGGATGTTAAAGCTAAAGGTGAGCAGTCTAAAGTAGGTATAAGGAATTATCGAAGAGATTTACTTGATGAAGTAAAAAAAGCAGAAAAAAATAAAGAAATATCTGAAGATGAAAGAAGATTGTTAGAAGATGATGTTCAAAAATTAATTGATGAATACACAAAATTAATTGATGAAATAACTAGAAAAAAAGAAAAAGAACTATTAACTGTTTAATATATTAGGAAAAGATGTGGAAAATTTAGACTTAAAAAAATTAATAAAAGAATACTCATTACAACATATAGCAATAATTATGGACGGAAATGGTAGATGGGCAAAAAAAAGGAATCTAGAAAGAACTGAAGGACATAAAGTTGGTTCAGATAGAGTGATAGATATTACCAGATATTGTGATGAATTAGGTATTAAACATCTGAGTCTATATGCTTTTTCTACAGAAAATTGGTCTAGGCCTAAAAAAGAAGTTAATACTATAATGAAACTTTTAAATTTATTTATTAATAATAAGTTGGAAGAACTTCATAAAAATAACGTAAGATTATCTATAATGGGAGATATAAAAGCACTCCCATTTTTAAACAGACAATCTATAAATTATGCACTTAATAAAACTAAAAATAACACAGGTTTAGTTTTGAATATTGGATTAAATTATGGTTCTAAAAATGAAATTTGTATGGCTGTAAAAGAAATTGCCAATGATTTTAAAAAAGGTAAAATTGATATTGAGGATATTAACGAAGAGTTAATTTCAAATAATCTATACACTCGTACTTTCCCAAATCCTGATCTTTTGATTAGAACTGGTGGTGAAATTAGATTATCTAATTTCATGCTTTATCAATTGGCATATTCAGAATTATATTTTTTAGATGTTTTATGGCCTGACTTTGATAGAAGTGAATTAGATAAAGCTATAATAGACTATTTAAGAAGAGATAGAAGATTTGGTGGGTTAAATAATGAATAATTTTCTAAAAAGACTTATAACAGCTATATTTTTAGTTGTTGTGGTAATTTCCATGGTATGGTTTAATAGAATTGTTTTAATTTTTGGTTTAATTTTAATTTCAAATATAGCTATATATGAAATAAACGAAGCTTTAATTAAAATGAATCTTTCTTCTATACTTTCTGTATCATACACATTTAATACTATTTTTTTAATTGCATCATACAATTTTAATGAAAGAAATATATTTCCTATGTTCACAATATATATAATATTTTTATTTAGTATAATGGTATTAGATGAAAATGTATCTTTTAATAAAGTACTTTCAAATGTATTTATATCAGTGTATATTACATTTCCATATGCGTATTTGCTATTTTTACATAAAAGAGAATGGGTTCTGTACGCTTTTGCTGTAACAGCTGTTACAGATACATTTGCATATATTTTTGGTACGCTATTTGGAAAACATAAACTAATAGAAAGATTGTCTCCAAATAAAAGTATTGAAGGTTCAATTGGCGGAATTATAGGTGGTCTTTTATTTACGTATATATTTTTAATAATATTTAATATTGATCATAGATGGTCGATTTATATTGCAGCATTTTTTATAACAATAATTTCTCAGATTGGAGATTTATTTGCTTCATATATAAAAAGAATATCAGGAATTAAAGACTACGGTAATATATTAATGGGGCACGGGGGAATAATGGATAGGTTTGATTCATTATTACTAGTAGCACCAATTATATATATTTTAATAAGTAATTTGAGGTAAGTATGAATTTTATAACTATTTTATTGGGAATATTGCTATTTTTATTCCTTATTACAATACATGAAGCTGGGCATTTTTTTGGTGCGAAATCATCAGGAATAAAAGTAAATGAATTTTCTATTGGCATGGGTCCATCCTTAATAAAAAAACAAGGAGAAGAAACGCTTTACTCTCTTAGAGCATTGCCGGTTGGTGGTTATGTGATGATGGAGGGTGAAGAACAAGATTCCAATGACAAAAGAGCATATAATAATGCACCAGCATATAAGCGTTTTATAACTATTTTTGCTGGACCAGCTGTAAATATTATTTTTTCGATAATCATATTTTTTATAATATCCTTATTTTACGGACATGCAAGTACGGAAATTTCTTCATTAGAACCAAATAAACCTGCACAACAATCAGGGCTTCAGGTAGGAGATAAAATACTTTCGGTAAATGGAAGAAAGACAAGTTTTTTTGCAGAAGTAGCCGAACAAATAGAAAAATCAAATGGAGCAGTTAATTTACTTATAGATAGATCTGGAGAGAAAAAGGAAATAAAAGTAAAACCTGAAATTGTAAATGAAAGAAAAATTATTGGGTTTAAACCATTATTTAAGAGAGATTTTTTATCTAGTTTTGTCTATGCATTTAGTATGACTTTACATGTATCAATATTAATTTTAAAAGCTTTAGCCGGACTATTTACTGGAAAAGTAGGCTTGGACAATCTTTCTGGGCAAGTTGGTGTAATTCAACAAGTGGGACAAAGTGCTAGATTAGGTTTGCAATCATTTTTAAACTTTTCTGCAATGATTTCAATTAATCTTGGAATATTTAATTTACTTCCTATACCAGCTCTTGATGGATTTAAATTAGTATTTATAATCTTTGAAATGATTACTGGAAAAA
This sequence comes from Helcococcus sp. SA-HE-C1, assembly GCF_985670335.1. Lineage (NCBI taxonomy): Bacteria > Bacillati > Bacillota > Tissierellia > Tissierellales > Peptoniphilaceae > Helcococcus > Helcococcus sp. SA-HE-C1. The sequence goes on along the minus strand of NZ_OZ484652.1, from coordinate 720,551 downwards.
AAGTAAATAAGACCTTTGAAGAGAGAATTACAATTACTGGATTTTTAATTCTTATGGCATTTATGTTATTTGTTACTGCCAAAGATGTTATTTCTATATTTTAGATTAGAGGAAATATGAATTTTGAAAAAATACTTAACGAACTAAATAAAACTTTTATGACGAAACTTATTTTAGATAATGTTTCGTTTTTTAAACTATCGAACTTGTTAAAGATTCACTTAATAAGTGTAAGAGATTTAGGTGACTATGATACAAAGATTAAAAATAACATTTTATTTGAATTGAAAAATTTGGATATGGATATAAAGATATATATTAAAGATATACCTAATATTATAGATGACTTAAATAAAAAATATAAAGAGATAAACTTCATATTTAATGAAAATAAATTAATTTGTAATGTAAATAATCATCATCAAATAAAATTCTATTCTGAGAAAGAATATATCATAGACTTACAAAAGAAATTAAGTTTACTAGATATTCAATTTAAATTCAATGTAAAAGAAATTGAAGATGAAATACTGATTGAGCAAAAAATATTGAAAAAAGATGAAGAAATTAGCAAAAAGATTTTAAGTTATAAAAATCAATTAAATCAAAAAACTCAAAATATTATACAAAAAAACAATTCAGATGATATGTTTACTTTTGGGAATTATAAAAAAGTACCTGAAAATTTTTCTGATCTATCAAGTTTAATCAATGATGTAAATAGAGTTAAAGTTAAGGGAACGGTATATGAATTAGAAATTTTACAATATCCAAAAGTTAATTTTGCTAAATTTGATTTGGACGATGGGTATTTTGCTATTTCTTGTAAGGTATTTATTAAGCATGATAAGATTGAATATTTCAAAAATGAATTTAAAAATGGAATGCAGGTTCAACTAACTGGAGTATACAATTATGATGATTATGAAAAATCTTCTGTCCTAAATGTAAATACCATTGAAGAAATAGTTTTACCCGAAAAAATTGATACAAGTATTGAAAAACGTATTGAATTTAATATACACACAAAATATTCCAATCTTGAATCTCTGGTTGATGTTAAAGAGTTATTTAAGAGATTAAAATCATGGGGACATGATACAGTAGGTATATCTGACTTATTTAATGTACATGCCTATCCAGAAATTTATAGCTTAGCAAAATCATCTGGTATAAAACTTAATCTTGGTTTGCAGACTAACTTTTTGGAAGACAAAATCTCAATACTAACGAACCATTATCATTTAGATGTAAATAATAAAGATTTTGTTGTATTTGACATTGAAACAACTGGTCTTTCTAACTTTACAGATAAAATTATTGAAATAGGAGCTGTAAAGATAAGAAATAAAGAAATTATTGAAGTATATCAAGAATTTGTAAATCCAAACGAATCCCTTTCAAGTTTTACAACAGAACTTACAGGCATAACAAATGAAATGGTAATTAATAAAGATACAATAGATATAGTAATGCCTAGATTTTTAAATTTCTGTGAAAATTCTATACTTGTTGCTCATAATGCTGCTTTTGATGTTGAATTTATAATAGAAAAGTGTAATATACTTAATTTAGAATTTAAGCCAATTTATATAGATACACTATTTTTAGGACGAGCATTAAATCCTTATTTAAGAAATCATAAGTTAAATACTATGGCAAAAGAATATAATGTTAGTCTATTAAATCATCATAGAGCCTCAGATGATGCAAAGGCAACATCTGAAATATTCATAAAAATGCTTGATAAAATTGAAAGTATTGAAAATGTAAATGATATAAAAACTGAATTTGATGTTGCACATCATAAGGAATATCAAGGTCTAATATATGTACAAAATAAAATTGGACTAAAAAACTTATATAAAATAGTTTCAGAATCAAATCTAAAATATTTAGGCAGAGAACAAGGGATCCCATTAAAAAGATTGGATGAACTTAGAGAAGGACTTATGATTGGAACTGGAAATTATAAAAGTAAATTATTTAATTTAGTATCTCTACAATATGACGATAAAGTGTTACTCGATGAGCTTTCATATTTCGACTTTGTAGGAATTGTTCCATTAGATTTTACCAGTCATTTAATAAAACGTGGGTATATTAGAGATGCTAAGCATCTTCAAGATATAAACAAAAAAATTATTGAATTAGCTAAAATTCAAGGAAAATTAGCAATAGCAATTGGGGATGTATATTATTTAGATAAAAAAGACTATCCATATAGAAATGTTTTAAAAAATTATCCAAGGAAAAAAGGTCTTGAGATTTCTGGGGCATTTTATTTAAAAAATACATTTGAAATGTTAGAAAATTATGAATATTTAGATGAAAAGACTAAAAAAGAAATTGTAATATATAATCCTAGAAGGTTAAACGAATTAATTGAAGATATATCACCTATAGCAGATGGTACATTTCCACCTAAAATAAAAGATGCTGAAAAAGAATTAACTGAAGAATCATACGAAATAGCAAAGTCTATTTATGGTCAAGAATTACCCGTTGAAGTTTCTGAAAGATTAGAACGAGAATTAAATTCAATTATATCTAATGGCTATGCTGCTTTATACATTATTGCAAAAAAATTAGTTAAAAAATCTAATGAAGACGGATATCTAGTAGGATCAAGAGGTTCAGTAGGCTCAAGTTTTGCTGCCACAATGGCGGAGATAACAGAAGTAAACCCTTTACCAGCACATTACATTTGTGAAACTTGTAAGTATACAAAATTCAATACAAATATAAAATATTCTTGTGGAGTAGACCTACCTATAGAAAATTGTCCTAAATGTCGTTCTGAAATGAAGAGAGATGGATTTGATATACCATTTGAAGTATTTCTTGGATTTGAAGGAGATAAAGAACCTGATATAGACCTAAATTTTGCATCTGTATATCAATCTAAAATACACAAATATACCGAATTATTATTTGGTCGTGAGAAAGTATTTAGAGCTGGAACATTAGGAACAATAGCTGATAAAACTGCACTAGGTATGGCTATGAGATTTAATGAATATTATCCAGAAGAAGAAAGTATTAAGATAGATAGGGCAAATAAAAATAGAGTAAAAAGAAAAATTACAGGTGTAAAAAGAGCGACAGGTCAACATGCTGGTGGATTAATTATTGTGCCTGAAGATAAGGATATAGAGGATTTTACACCTATTCAATATCCTGCAGACAAAAAAGATTCAGATATAATCACTACACATTTTGATTATCATGCAATTGATAAAAATCTATTAAAATTAGATCTATTAGGGCATAATGTGCCTACTATTATAAGGCTTTTATCTGATATGAGCAAAGTGGATGCAAGTAAAGTAGATTTAAGTGATAAGGATACAATGTCAATTTTTAGAAGTACTGAAAAATTAAATATAAAACATGAATACACAAATATTAATGATGGTTCTCTGGGGATACCAGAATTTGGCACACTTTTTGTAAGAGGAATGCTTAAAGATACTAAGCCAACTACTTTTGAAGAATTAATTAGAATTTCAGGATTATCTCATGGTACTGATGTGTGGCTTGGAAATGCACAAGATCTAATAAAAAAAGGAATATGCGAATTAAGAGGAGCTATATGTACTAGAGATGATATTATGAATTACTTAATATCAATGGGCGTTGATAATAAAATGTCATTTGATATAATGGAACAAGTTAGAAAAGGCAAAGGTCTAAAGGATTTTCAAGTTGAGGAAATGATAAAAAATAATGTCCCTCAATGGTATATTGATTCATGTAATAAAATAAAATATATGTTTCCTAAAGCACATGCCGTAGCATATGTAATGATGAGTTACAGAATTGCTTATTTTAAAGTGCATAAACCAGCTTATTTTTATGCCGTATATTTTAGTAATTCAATCGCTGATTTTAAGTATGAACATATTTCAAAAGGATTGACTTACTTAACTAATCATATTACTAATTTAAGAAAAGATAGTAGTTTTAAGGTTGATGATGAATTTTACACATATGAACTTGCTGAAGAAATGTATGCAAGAGATATAAAGTTTATAGATGTTGATTTATATAAATCACATCCAACTGATTTTAATGTTATTGATGATAAAACTATAATTCCTCCACTAATGGCTATAGAAAATATATCTGAAGCTATGGCTATTAGAATATCAGAAGCACGAAAGGATGGGGAATTTATATCAAAGGAAGATTTTAGTAGAAGAACAAATGTAAATAAGACGGCATTAGAAGCAATGGAAAATGCAGGAGTATTTAAGGGAATGCAAGATACTAATCAAATTGACTTTTTTAGTTTATAATGATATAAATAAACAGAAAATTGACATTAATGCTACATTATGTTAAAATTAATTTAATAGATAGATTGTTACTGGAGTGGGTTGATGCCCACTCTTTATTTATTAGAAAGGAGAGGAAGTGAATAATAAATTACTTGAAAAATTGAAAGAAATATTTACTCCTGATATTGAAAAAATGGGGTATGAACTTGTTGATATTGAATTTAGTAATGAAGACGGAGATAATTATTTAACTTTTTATATATACAATGAAAATGGAATAGGTCTTCAAGACTGTGAAAAAGTATCAAAATACATAGATCCTAAAATAGAAGAACATGACTATGTAAAAGGATCCTATTTTTTACAAGTTTCTTCTCCAGATCTAAGTAGACCTTTAAAAACGGATTCTGATTTAAAAAGAAACTTAGAACAAGAGTTGACCGTTAACCTTTATAAAAAAATTAATAACAAAAAAAACTATGAAGGTTTCTTAGTTGATTATAATGAAAAAGCAATTAAGTTATTACAATCAAATGATGAGATAATAGAACTTGATAGAAGTGATATTAGTCTAATCAAAATACTTTTAAGATTTTAGAGGAAGGATATGAGTAAAGATTTTATAAGAGCCTTAGACGAAATAGAAAAGGATAAGGGGATAAAAAAAGACAGTATAATTGAAGTTTTAGAAAAAGCGTTAATAAAAAGTTATGAAGACAATTATGGACAATCAAATGTTGAAATTGATATCGACTCAAAATCTGGTGAAATTAATGTTTATGCAATAAAGGATGTAGTAGAATCTGAAAAAGACGTTATCGATTCAAATTTACAAGTTACATTAGAAGAAGCTTTAGTATATTCAAAGAGGTCAAAAATTGGTGGTCAAGTAAAAATAAAGGTTACAACTAAAAATTTTGCTAGGGTTGCCGCACAAAAAGCAAGAAACATAGTTATACAACATATTAGAGATGCTGAAAGACATGCAATATACAAAAACTATGAAGATAAAGAAAAAGAATTGATCAATGGTATTGCCCAAAGAACAGATTTTAATAATATATATGTAGATTTAGGAAAATCAGAAGGTATACTACCTGAAAAGGAACAAGTGCCAGGGGAAATAATTAATCCAGGAGATAGGATTAAGCTTTTTGTTAAAGAAGTTAAAGAATCAAGTAAGGGTGCACAAATAATACTTTCAAGAAAAGATCCAGATTTTGTAACTAGGCTTTTTGAATTAGAGGTTCCAGAAATAGCACAGGGGATAGTCGATGTAATGTCTATTTCTAGAGAAGGTGGATTTAGAACAAAAATTGCTGTATATGCTGAAGATGAAAATATAGATCCAGTTGGAGCATGTGTAGGAATTAAAGGTTCTAGGGTAAATAGCATTGTAGAAGAAATTAATGGAGAAAAAATTGATATTATCGTTTGGAGTAAAGACATAAAGACATTTATTTCAAATTCACTATCTCCATCAGAAGTAGTAGATGTTTATATTGATAATGAAAATGAGGAAGCTATTGCTTTTGTTCCGGATAATCAATTATCACTTGCTATTGGAAAAGAAGGACAAAATGTTAGATTGGCCGCAAAACTCACAAAATGGAAAATAGATATTAAACCTGAATCAATGAAAGATGAAGTTTTAGCTGAACTAGAAAAACAGAAATCCATAAGAGAACATAGTGATTCAGAGAATATTCAAAATACAATTGAAAATGAAGATGAAGATATAGTCGAAAAAACAAAAGAAATTAATGAGTAGAAAAAATGAAAAAAAAAGTCACAAAAATTAGAAAATGTATTGTTTGTGGTGAACATTTTCAAAAAAATGAATTAATTAGAGTAGTAAAAAATAAAGATGGTGAAATAAAGATAGATAATAGTGAGAGATTAAATGGTAGGGGTGCATATATTTGTAAAAATAATGAATGTATAAAAACTACCATTATAAAGAAACTATTAAACAGACATTTAAAAACAAATGTGGATAGCGAAATATATAAGGAGCTTGAAACTATGTAGAAAGGTGGATATATGTCAAAAGTTAGAATTTATGAGTTGGCAAAAGAACTTAATTTATCAAGTAAGGAATTAATCCAGGTTTTAGCAGATGAATTTGAGCTTGATATTACCAGTCATATGGCGGTACTTGAAGGTGAAAATTTAGAGTTAATAAGAGAATATTTTATAGAATTAGAAAAATCTGAAGAAGATACAATAGATTTATACGAAGATTTTGAAGATGAAGAAGAAAAAAGAAATAAACCTAAAAAATCTGACAAAAATAAGAAGAAAAAACAAAATAAAGAAAGTAAAAAATCTAAATACAACGAATTTAAAGATGAAGATGATTCAGGAGTTGTGTATGTTGAAAATGGTATCACAATTAAAGAGTTTGCAGAGTTAATCGATAAACCCGTTACAACTATTATTGGCGATTTAATGAAAAAAGGTATTATGTCCAATATGAATCAGGCTATTTTATTAGATGATGCAGTAGAAATTGGTTTACAATACGATATTTTAGTTCAAGAAAAAGAATTTGAAGAGATTATAGATGAAAACACTATAGAAAGTCTTGATTTTGAAGATAATCCTGATGATTTAGTTAGCAGAGCACCAGTTGTGACAGTTATGGGACACGTTGATCATGGTAAAACCTCATTATTAGATAAGATGAGAAATACAACTGTAACAAAAGGTGAAGCTGGTGGGATTACACAACATATTGGAGCATCATCTATTTATGTAAATGATAAAAAAATTGTATTTTTAGATACTCCAGGACACGAAGCATTTACGCAAATGAGATCAAGAGGTGCAAATACAACTGATGTGGTTGTTCTTGTGGTAGCTGCTGATGACGGTGTTATGCCACAAACAGTAGAAGCTATAAATCATGCAAAAGCAGCAGAAGTTCCAATTATAGTAGCTATTAATAAGATGGATAAGTATGAAGCTAATCCTGAAAAAGTAAAGGCTGAATTATCAGAATATGGTTTAACACCAGAAGATTGGGGTGGTCAGACAATAATGTTACCAGTTTCAGCACATACTGGTGACGGTATTGAAGAGCTTTTAGAAATGATTTTGATGGTTGCTGAAATGGAAGAGTTAAAAGCTAATCCAAATAGGCCTGCTGTTGGTGTTGTTATAGAAGCTCAATTGGACAAAGGTAGAGGACCGGTTGCTACTGTTTTAATAAATAAAGGAACATTAAAACAAGGTGATTTTATCGTATCAGGTATTGCAAGCGGTAAGGTAAGAGCTATGTTTGATAGTAATCAAAAACAAGTCAAGAAAGCTAAACCATCTACAGCTGTACTAATTTTAGGACTTTCTGATGTTCCTGAAGCAGGAGATAAGATTTATGCTGTAAAGGATGAAAAACGTGGTAAAAAATTTGCTGAAGAGCAAAAACAAAAAGAAAAAGATGAATATATTAAACGTACATCAAAAGTAAACTTAGACAAGCTATTTGAAAAAATTTCAGATGGAGAAGCTAAAGAATTAAATATTATCGTAAAAACAGATGTTAAAGGTACTATTGATGCCGTTACCTCATCATTATTAAAGTTATCGAATGATGAAGTAAATGTGAATGTAATTCATGGCGCCGTTGGTGGAATTACAGAATCAGATGTAATGTTAGCATCAGCATCAGGAGCTGTAATTATAGGTTTTAATGTAAGACCTAATGTGGGAGCGAAAGTACAAGCAGAAGAACAAGATATTGAAATCAGAACATATAGAATTATATATGAAGCGATTGAAGATATTGAAAATGCTATAAAGGGTATGTTGGCACCTAAATTTGTAGAACAAATTATTGGCACTGCTGAAATTAGAGAAGTATTTAAGGTTCCAAATATAGGTAATATCGCTGGTATAATGGTACAAAATGGTTCAATACAAAGAAATGCTAAAGTAAGATTACTAAGAAATGATGTTGTAGTTCATGAAGGTGATATTACATCACTAAAAAGATATAAAGACGACGTAAAAGAATTAAAACAAGGGTTTGAAGGCGGTCTTGGTATCGAAAATTACAACGATATTAAAGTAGGTGATACACTAGAAGCATTTATAGATAAAGAGGTTGAGAGATAAAATGGATAAAAAGAGAATTCGTAGGATTGAATCAGAATTAACAAAAGAAATTTCTATGATGATCAGAAGTGATATTAAGGATCCAAGAATTGCTCCTATTACTTCAATTACAGAGATTAATTTAACAGATGATTTACAATCTGCAAAAATATATGTATCTGTTTTAGGTGAAGATGAAGAGAAAAAAGAAACAATTGAAGGTTTAAAAAATTCTATCGGCTTCATTAAAAGAGAACTTGGAAATAGAATGAATTTAAGACATATACCGGATATAAAATTTATTTTGGATACACAAATTGAACAAGCAATGCATATAGAAAGTCTTATAGATAAGGCAATAAAACAAGATGAAGAGGCTAGAAGTGAACGAAATGAAGAATAATTTTTTAAAATCAGTTCAGCAGTCAAATAACATTTTAATAAGTGCACACATAAATCCTGATGGAGATTCTATTGGATCTTCATTTGGATTAGCACTTGTTCTTAAGCATTTAGGTAAAAATGTAAAAATCATTAAAAATGATGATTATCCAAAATATTTAGATTTTCTTTACCGAGAAGATTTATACCTAAATAGTGATATGAATGAAATAGACTTATTTATTGCGTTAGATTCTGCGAGCATAGATAGATTAGGTGATAGCATAAAATATTTTAATAAAGCAAAGAATACGGTTTGTATAGATCATCATATTACAAATACAGGTTACGCAGAAATGAATCTAGTAATACAATCTAGCTCTACATGTGAAATTTTAGCATATATGTTAATTGAAAATAACATTTATATCCCAGAAGATGCAGCGACATATTTTTATTTAGGAATATTAACTGATACAGGAAGATTTAATTATCAGACATCAAATTCTCAGACATTAAGAGTTGCGGCTAATTTACTAGATATAAATGCTGATAAAAATTTGATTCATGATAATCTTTATGAAAGAATGGATGCAAGTACAATAATTTTTCAATCTGATATGCTTAAAAAAGCAACACATATCGGTGACAAAGTGATATTAGTAGATATAAAGAAAACAGATATAGAAAAATATGGATATACATTTGATGATGTAGAAGGAATAGTATCGCTTTTAAGAACTATCGATGGTATAGAAGTTGCATGTATAGTTAAAGAATATGAAGATGATGAGCAAAAATTAAGTTTTAGATCACATAATATTATTGATGTATCTGAAATAGCTAAGGAATTTGGTGGAGGTGGGCATATAAGAGCCTCTGGTGCTACTGTAAAAGGTACAAATGACGAAGTCTTCAAGCTAGTGCAAAAAAGATTGGAGAAACTGTATGAAGATGGGAATCTTAATAGTAAATAAGGACAAAGGATTCACATCACATGATGTAGTGTCAATTTTAAGAAAAAAACTTAACTTTAAGAAAATAGGTCATACAGGAACACTTGATCCTATGGCAACTGGTGTATTACCGATATGCATTAGTAACGCAACAAGAATAAGTGAATATATAATGAATCAAGGGAAAAGTTATGTTGCTGAGTTTAGATTTGGAGAATTAAGAGATACATACGATATTACAGGAGAAGTAATTAAAACCTCTGAAAATATAAATTTTTCCAAAGAAGAAATAAGAGAAGTATTGAATAATTTTATGGGAGAAATTGATCAAATTCCACCTATATATTCTGCAATAAAAGTAGATGGTAAAAAATTATATCAATATGCAAGAGAAAATAAAGATGTAAAAATTACATCTAGAAAAGTTAAGATATATAGATTAGAACTTTTAGACTACTCTAATGGAATTGTTAAAATAGAAGTTGAATGTTCAAAAGGAACATATATTCGCTCTTTAATACATGATATTGGTATAAAATTAAACTCCTACGCAACAATGACAAGTTTAGTCAGAACTAGAGTGGGAAATTTTAAATTAGAAGATTCAATTAATATAGATAACATACAGAAAATGACTTCATATGATTTACAAAAAAATTTTGTAGATATAGAAGATGCATTATTTAATCTCCCTAAAATCACTATTAAAGACGAGTTGTTTGATAGGCTTAGAAATGGTCAGAGAATTAATATTAATTCTATTGAAGATATTAATGGAGATATTGTGCAATATAAAGATATTTGTGTTATTGTCCAGGGAATATTTTTAGGTATTGGAAAAATAAAAGAAGATATATTGAAGATGGAGAAAGTACTTTGGCAAGAATAATAGATTTGGATAAAGAAAATAATATATTTCCTAAATCAGTAATAGGTTTAGGGAATTTTGACGGTATTCATTTAGGACATAGAAATATTATTAAAAAGGTAATTTCTATTGCAAAAAAAAAGGGAGTAAAATCCTCAGTACTTATTTTTAAGCAACATACCAATGAAGTATTTCCACATTTTCCAAGATTTTATCTATCATCACTAGAAGATAAAATAAATACATTTGATGAGCTTGGCATAGATCTTATATTTATAATTAACTTTACACTTGAGTTTGCACAATTAAATAATGAAGAATTTATGCTACATTTTATTCGAGATCGTTTGAACGCAGATACAGTTGTTTGTGGACCGGATTATACCTTTGGAAAAAAATCTTTAGGGCAAGTAAAAGATTTGGAAGAATATAAAAATAATAAAAAAATTGATTTTTACGTTCAAGACTATATTTTACATGACTATAAAAAAATATCTTCAACAACTATACGTGAATATATCGAAAATGGAGAGGTAGATAAAGTATCAAATATTTTAACTAAAAATTACTCAATTAAAGGAAAAGTAATTCATGGTTTTAAGATTGGAGCTAAAGAATTAGGTTTTCCAACAGCAAATATTGAATTGAGTTTTAAATATATTGTACCTGAGGAGGGGGTATATATTACCTACTGTTACTATAAAGATGAAAAATATTTATCCCTTACATCAATTGGTACAAACCCAACAGTAACAGATAATAGGGAAATAAAAATAGAAGTGTATATAATAAATTTTGATAAATATATATATGGGGAGAATATAAGCATTGAATTTATAAAAAAATTAAGAAATCAAATAAAGTTTGATACAAAAGATGCACTTATTAAACAAATGAATGAAGATTTGAGAGAAGCTTTAGAATATAGTGATAAATATTTGTAAAAAAGTTTTATTTATGCTATACTATTTTAGTACTTTAACTTGGTCAATGAGAACTCCGTTCATGGCTCGGTTATAGTGAAAATAATATAAAAGGAGAAATAAATGATTTCACACGAAAAAAAATTAGAATTAATTAAAGAGTTTGGTAGAAAAGAAGGGGACACTGGCTCTCCAGAAGTACAAATTGCAATCTTTTCACACAGAATAAAAGAATTAACAGAACACTTAAAGGCAAATCCGAAAGATTATGCTTCAAGAAGAGGATTATTTATGTTAATTGGTCAGAGAAAAGGTTTATTAAATTACTTAGAAAAGAAAGATATTGAAAGATATAGAGATTTAATAGAAAAATTAGGAATTAGAGTTTCATTAAAAAAATAGTAAATATTAAAACTAGAAGTTTTTCTTCTAGTTTTTTTTTATTTCCTTTCCTACCCCTAGGGGTAGGAAAGTTTTATGCTGCATTCTTCTTTCTGTATTCTATTGGTGATAAGTATCCTAATTTTTCTTTTATTCTTTCTTCGTTGTAATATTTTATAAAATCTTCTATTGTTTGTTTTAAGTGTTCATATGAGTAGAATTTTCTTCCATAATATATTTCTTGTTTTAGTATTCCAAAGAAGTTTTCCATTGGCGAGTTGTCTAAGCAGTTGCCTTTTCTGGACATAGATTGGGTGATTCCCTTTGTTTCTAGCCTTGATGTATATTGATTTTTTTGATATGCCCAGCTTTGATTTGAGTGGAATATTCTTTTTTCTTTACTTTTGTTAGTTATTTTTATGGCTTTATCTAAAGCTTTTAGGGTTGGTTTTATTGTTGGGTGTTTTGATATTTCATAGCTTAGTATTTCACTGTTGTACATATCAAGATATGTGTTTAGATAGAGTTTTTTATTTGATATGTTCCTGATTTATCTTTTTCAAAATACTTAAATTCTGTTGTGTCTGTTGTTATTTTTGTGTATGGTTTTTCTACTTTAAAATTTCTTTTTATTTTGTTGTCTGATATTTTTCCTACCGGTTCTTTGTAGGATGAATATTTTCTAGATTTTCTTAAAATATTATAAATGTTTTCAAAAAATAGAATATTTACATATAGTGAAGATATAAAAAAAATAAAATAATTGTATCTACACTATATTGCATATTAATTAGTATTTATATATGCTTATATCAGCTTTATCAACAATATTAATTTGAAAAAAAATAAAAGGAGTGTTGAATGAATATTTTAGATTTACAAAAATTACCGACAACTAAACCATCAGGATTTGAAATCAATAGTTTAAAAAGTATATGCTGCAGAGGATGTGACTCATAAATATATAATAAAATAAAAAAAGAGAGGGTATATGAAAAAAGAAATCCAATTAAAATTTAAATTAGAATATAATATTGATCCTAAAAAATCAGGATTCTATTCACAAATTCTTAGATTTTCTGAACTGTTAGAATTATATGGACTCTTTAATATATAATTTATCGCTTCATACAGGTTTATTTGAAGGGATGTCTGGTATTGCGAACACATTTCTAGATTGTTATTTTATAGTTGGAGATGTTAAATATCTAAATGTTGCAAAAAGAATGGCGAATGATATAAGTAATTCATTACATATAAATAATAAGTTTATATCAGGATATACAAGGGATGCAGAAAATCTTTCATTTTCATTTGATTATGGGTCTAGTGGAATTGCATTGTTCCTAGATAGACTTGTAAAGCAAAAAAAATATAATTTTATACCATTCTTAGATAGAGAAATGGAGTTAATTCATGAACAAAATGATAAATAAAATAATTAATAAGCACAAAAAGTTGTTTATAGGTGTTTTAGTACTAATTATAATATATTCTTTATTAAGTGTATTATCAGGTTATAGTCTTTCTTTTATGGTAAATATATTTGACAAAGATAATACTACTATTAAAGATGTATTTAAAGTGATATTTGTTATCCTATTTATAGATATAATGTCCTTAACATCATTGTATATAAAGTACTATTATCAATCAAAATTACAATCAAGACTTCGAAATGAAGTTAGGTTAGAATTGTCAAATAAAATAATACATCAGGACTACGAGAATTTTATTAAACGTGATTCTGGAACATATTTAGCATGGTTTACTAATGATATTAAAGAGATAGACAATAGATGTTTTGAAGGAGTTTTTAATATTATACATTCAATAACAAGTGTAATAGGTACTTTTATAGCTATAGCAACTTTCAATATTTGGATTTCAGTGGCTACAACAGTTTTATCTATTACAATGGTATTTCTACCAAAACTAATGAATAATACAATTCAAAAAATCGGAGAAAAACATACAAAAGAAGAAGAATCATATATTTCTAAAGTAAAATCTTTGATTGAAGGATTTCCGGATTTATATGTTAGCAATAGTGAAGATTATTTTGATGCTAGATTGAAACAATATAGCAATGTCTATGAGTTAAATTATTTTCAATTTTTAATAATCCAACTCAAAACTGCAGTCTATTCATCTGGGTTATCTTCTTTCTCCCAATTATGCTTATTGGGATTAACAATGATTTTTGTAAGCCTTGGAAAAGCTCCAATCGGATCTATCATTGCAATGGCTGGCTTAGGACAGGTATTTATGGGTGGGATTTCTGGAATAGTTAATAGTCTAATTTCTATTAAAAGTTCAAATGTTTTCTTTAAGAAATATGAAAACATTGAGAAACGTGCTTTAAACCAGAATAAATTTATAGAATTAAATGATAAATTTAAAATAGAAACAAAGGACTTATGTTTTAGTTATAACGATAATAGTGAAAAGTTAAATTTTCCAGATTTAGATATTAACAACTTTAATAAAACTCTTATAAAAGGTGCAAATGGTAGTGGTAAAAGTACACTACTTCATTTAATATTAGGATTATATAAAGTTAACTCAGGGATTGTTAACATTGATGACAATAATGTTTCTGCAATTACTAAAGAGGAAATATTTAATAAAATCGCATATATGCAGCAATCACCTAAATTATTTATTGATACCATAAGAAATAATATTAAACTTAACTTGGATGTAAATGATTCACAAATTTGGGAAGTTTTAGCAACTTTGGGATTAGTTGAATTTGTTAAAGGTCTTCCAGGACAACTAGATTATAAGATTACGGATTAAGGCAAAAATTTATCTGGTGGCCAAAAACAAAGGTTCATACTCGCTAGACATTTATTGAGAGATGTAGATACAATAGTTTTAGATGAGGCAACTTCTAACATTGATATTGAAAGTAAATTATTTTTATACGAAAAACTCTTAAATAAAAATGATAGAGGTGTGATAATGGTAGATCATTCTATAAACAAAGAAAATGAGAGCTTATTTGATGATGTAATTATAATAAAATGATATATTTTTAATAAAATGATATACTTTTATTAAAAGGAAGTTATCATGAAAAAAAATATACATAAAAATATTAGAAATCTAAGAAAAGAAAAAGGATATAGTCAGGAAAAACTTGCAGAGTATGCAGATGTAAGTACTGGAGCGGTATCAAAATGGGAATCTGGAGAAACTACTCCGGATATTACTAATCTAATAAAATTATCTCAAATATTTGGAGTGTCTGTTGATTTTTTAATTGGATATGTACTAGAATCAAATGGAACGTATTATTTTTTAAGAACAATTAAGGAAGCTTTGAAAAATAAAGATTTTATTGATAAACAGGATATTATTAAAAATGGACTAAAATATTATCCAAATAATTTAGAAATAGTATATAGATCTGCTTTATTTTACATTTATTTTGGAATTTATGAAGAACAAAATGAAGAGATTAAAAAAGGAATTGAATTACTATATAAATCATTATATTTATTGGATTACAGTGAAAATTTTAAGGTATCAAAACAACAAATCATAGTGGAACTTGCTAATGCTTATAGTTCTATAAACGAGGTAGATAAATCTATATCTTTATTAAAAGATAATAATGATGACAATGTGCATGATATTTTAATTGGAGTTTATTTATCTTTAAGAAAGAATACCTCCTATGAAGCCTTAGAATATTTGTCTAGGTCTTATATAAAAAATATAACAGATACAATGATAATTATTGATGGTGTAGTAGAAACCTTAAAAAAATTAAAAAACTATAAAGAGGCATATAATTTATTGCTTTGGTATGAAAAATTTATAGATAGTATAAAGTCTGAAGATGATAAATTTTTTAAAAGTATAAAAATTATAACTATAGCTAATCAAGCTATAGTTAGATTAGCTTTGCATTCTAACTATGATTCAAATACTTCTGAAAAACTTATAAAAAAATGTAAAGATTTATACAACGAAAGTGTATCTACGTATGGGAATGAAACATCATTTAAATACTATTTTGGTAATGCACCAATAGATATATTTGGTGACGATGATTTGAATATGCAAATTAAAAGAATCGAACTTGAAGGATATACTGATGAATTTAGAAAAACTTGGAAATCAATCCATAAAAATTAAATAAGTAGTTAACCATTTTGAAAAACAAAATGTCTGGGTTCTTTGTCAAATAGTGTTGATGGAGAATTAAAGTAGCAATTATTTCAGAGTTAGAGTAACAAAATTCTAACTCTGTTTTTGGATTAAATATTTGTATTTATATACCTATCATTATAAGAAATAATTCTATTGCTCTAATTTTTAGAACTGGAAACGGAAGTGGAATGGCAGAAAAAATCTAAAAACGTACTTAAATCTTCCGTTTTTTTGTATAATCGCAGGATGGGAATAAAATTGTGACAAGTCACAATTTTACGTCATGACACGACAAGCACGAACGAAGTGAAGTGTGAGTCGATGTCTGCCTTCCTCATCGAATGAAGAAAAACGCGACCGAAGCATTTTTAGAATGAGATGTGAATGGGAATAGAAATTTCTGGTGTCGAGGATATTATGTAGACACAGTAGGACGTAATGAAAAGAAAATAAAAGAATATATATAGAATCAGCTAAAAGAAGATTATTATGCTGATCAAATAAGTATTAAAGAATACTATGACCCGTTTACGGGTGAGTCAGTAAACAAAAACAAATAGAAAACTGCTTTAGCAGTAGTTGGGATAGTGGTGCATCTGATAGAATACTCGGAGCCCCCCAATAGGCGCTGTGCAAACTACCAGCTAAGCTGGTAGTTTTGATTATACAAACATTGATATTAGTTATAAATAAAATCAGAGTTTATAATAGATACTTTATTGTTTTTATGTCATTTACCTAAATCTTTTTATATGATATTATATTATAAAGAAAATAAGTAAATGGAAAATAAAATATTATAGCAGGTGCTATATAGGAGAACAAATGATAAAAAATTATAAATACAAATCTAATTTTACTGAATTTGAAGTTGAAATTGGTAGAATGGCAAAACAGGCTAGTGCTTCATGTACTATTAAAGCTGGAGATTCCATGCTACTTGTTACAGTGGTAGGATCTAAAGAACCAAGAGAAGGAATTAGTTTTTTTCCACTATCTTGTGAATTTCAGGAAAAAATGTATGCAGTAGGTAGAATTCCTGGAGGATATATAAAAAGAGAAGGGAAACCATCAGATGAAGCAACACTTAATGCTAGAATGATGGATAGACCACTTAGACCTCTTTTTCCAGAGGGTTATAAAAATGATGTTCAAATCATGGCTACTGTTTTATCAGCAGATGAAAATTATGATGTTGGTATATTAGGTATGATAGGATCATCTATAGTTTTAGGACTTTCAGATATACCATTTAATGGGCCAACCGGTTCTGTTTCAGTTGGATACATTGATGGTAAGTACGTAATAAACCCTAATCAAAAACAAAAGGAAAGAAATGAATTAGAGTTAACATTATCTGGTACGAAAGATGCGATTATGATGGTTGAAGCAGGTGCTAAAGAACTTACAGAAGATGAAATGCTAGATGCAATATTATTTGGACATGAAGAAATAAAAAAAATATGTGATTTTATTCAAGAAATAATTAATGATAATAATGTTGTAAAACAAGAATTCGTCAATGAAAATGTAAATATCGAGTTAAAATCATCAATTTCCGATAAGTATTATGAAAAAATCAAGGAAGCACTCCAATCACACGAAAAAGAAACTAGAGATAAAGATATTCAACGTGTTGGAGATGAAATTTTAACTGAATTTACTAATGAAGAAGACGAAGATTATGTTGAAAAAATTAAGGAAGTTAATTGTATTTTTGAAGATCTAAAAAAAGAGATAGTTCGAAAATTAATTTCCATTGACAAGATTAGACCAGATGGCAGGAAGATGCATGAAATAAGACAACTATCTGCAGAAGTTGCTTTAGTACCTAAGGTGCATGGTTCAGGTTTATTTACAAGAGGTCAGACTCAAGTGTTAAATATCGCTACATTGGGTTCTCCTGGAGATGTTCAATACATTGATGGCTTGACTGATGAAGAAGTGAAAAAGGGATATATACATCACTATAACTTTCCTGGTTTTTCCGTTGGTGAAATAAGTAGAATGAGAGCACCAGGTAGGAGAGAAATTGGACATGGTAGACTTGCAGAAAGGGCATTAGAACCAGTATTACCTTCAAAAGAAGATTTTCCATATGTGATTCGACTAGTATCAGAAGTTTTAGAGTCAAATGGTTCTTCATCTATGGCTTCAGTTTGTGGTTCAACATTATCCATGATGGATGCTGGTGTGCCAATAAAGGCTCCAGTTGCCGGTATAGCAATGGGATTGATAAAAGAAGGAAATGATTTCTCTATACTAACAGATATTCAAGGTATGGAAGATCATTTAGGTGATATGGACTTCAAGGTTGCTGGTACAAGAGATGGTATAACTGCATTGCAAATGGATATTAAAATTGATGGGATTAATAGAGAAATATTAAAAGAAGCTTTGTCTGATGCTAAAGATGCAAGAATTAGAATTCTTGACGTGATGCATAAAACTATTGAAAAACCTAGAAGATGATGTCGCACCAAACGCACCAAGAATATTTACTATTCAAATTAAGCCTGAGAAGGTAAGGGAAGTTATTGGATTTGGTGGTAAGACTATAAATAAAATTATTGATGAAACAGGTGTTAAAATTGACATTACTGATGAAGGACTTATAACCGTCACCGCTCCAGATGCTATTAATGGTAAAAGAGCAATCGAAATTATAGAAGGAATAGTCGAAGAACCTGAAATAGGTGATGTATATCTAGGTAAGGTAATAAAAATTATGAATTTTGGATGCTTCGTTTCATTTGGAACAAATTCAGAAGGTCTTGTTCATATTTCAAAGCTATCTAAAAAGAGAATTGACAAAGTTGAAGACGTGGTTAAAGAAGGGGATGAAATTTTAGTAAAAGTTCTAGAAATTGACGACAGAGGAAGAATCAGTCTAGCTAAACAAGACATATAATATAAAAATTCACTATAAAAATATAGTGAATTTTTTATTTAAAGAATATAAAATATTTTATTATAAAATCTTAAAGTTATTTATTTTTTATGATTTAAATGAGATTTTTGTATAGAAAATATTTTTTACTATCTATACTTTAATTACAAAAATTCGCTAATATGTGTTATAATTATAATTGAGTTATTGGAGGATATATGGCAAGAAAAAGAAAAAATATTAAAAAGAAAAACGATAATATACTAACTAAAATATTTATTGCTTTAATAGTATTTGTCTTTTTAGTATCTACTATTATTTTTAAAAGTAGTATGGGATTTATTGGCGAATATTTAAGTAAAGGCATTTTTATACTTTTTGGATTGACAGCTTATATCTATCCAATTTTTGCAATATTTCTATTTTTTGCTTTATTAAATAAAGACTTCATTGAAAAAAATAAAAAGAAAATTTTTATAGGATTTTTATTACTTATAAATCTTTCCATTTTATTAGCAAGTTTTTATATAAAAGTAGATACATTTAGCAATGTTGTTAATGACTCATTCAATCAGGCTATCATGTATACTGGAGGAGGTGTTATCTTCAGTAGTATTTATTTTTTAATAAATAAACTTATAGCTGATATTGGACTTTATATATTATCTATAGTGATAGTATTTGTTTCATATTTCTATTTTTTTGATAAATCTATAATTGAATTTTTTAAAAATTTTTCTAAATTATTTCAGAGTTTTATTTCTAATATTTTTAGTAAAAAAAATCATACAAATAACGGGAATAATAAAGTAGATGAGAAGAATAAAAAAATAAATACTAAGACAGATCTTACTATAGATAAAAATGAAAGTAAAAGTATATATGATATTGAGACGAACAATGAAAAATTGGAACCTAAAATTTCATATTACAATAATTTTAATGATTTAAAATCTACGAATACAGGTATTGATTTTAATCAAATAGGAATTGTTTATGATGACAATTATCAATATTCAAAACCACCTTTAGATTTATTAAATGATATAGATGAATCATCAGGTGATGATGAAAGTTTATTGCTAAAAAATGCAAATACAATAGTTGAAACTCTTAATAGTTTTGGTATTTCATCTGAGATTGTAAACATAAATAATGGTCCTACAGTTACCTCATATGAGGTAAAACCACAATCTGGTATTAAGGTAAGTAAGATAGTCAATTTATCAAACAATTTATCTATGGCCCTTGCTTCTCCTGGTATTAGAATAGAAGCTCCAATCCCAGGTAAACCTTATGTAGGGATTGAAGTTCCAAACATTAATAAAGATATAGTAACTTTTAAATCTTTAGTTTCTACTGAAGAATTTATAAAAGAGGATGATGATATTAAGGTCGCTATTGGTAAGGATTTATTTGGAAATCCTATATATGCAAATATTAATGCCATGCCGCATTTATTGATTGCTGGAGCTACCGGTTCAGGTAAATCTGTGCTTATGAATATCATTATTATGAGTATTATATATAAATATTCTCCAAGTGAAGTAGAGTTTATTATGATCGATCCTAAAATGGTTGAATTAAAGATTTACTCAGAAATACCACACTTAAAGGGAAGAAAAGTAGTAACAAAAGCTACTGAAGCAACAGCCTCTTTACATGAAGCGGTAAAGGAAATGACATCTAGATTTGAAACTTTCTCTAAAAATGGCTGCAGAGATATCAAAGCTTATAATGCAAAAGTTGAAGAAGATGACAATGATCTGGAAAAAATGCCTTATTTGGTTGTGATTATCGATGAACTTTCTGATTTGATGATGGAAGCTTCAAAAGATGTAGAGCATTATATAACACGTTTAGCCCAAATGGGTAGAGCAAGTGGTGTTCACTTAATAATAGCTACACAAAGACCTAGTGTAAATGTTATTACAGGTGTTATCAAGGCAAATATTCCATCTAGGATTGCATTCCAGGTTGCTTCTAATGTAGATTCCAGAACAATTATAGATGTTTCAGGTGCGGAAAAGTTATTAGGTAAGGGAGATATGCTTTATTATCCAAGTTCATTACCAAAACCTAGACGTGCACAAGGAGCATTTGTTACAGATAAAGAAGTTGAAAGAGTGCTAGAATTTATTAAAGATAAAAATGAAACTATTAAGGTAGAAAGTAGTTTTAATGAAGAAATTGAAAAACAAGTAAAACCAGTAGATCCAATGGAAGAAGTTGATGAATTATTTGATGAAGCTGTTGAATTTGTAATAAATGAAAATCAAGCATCTATCTCTGCTATACAGAGAAGATTTAGAGTCGGATATGCAAGAGCTGGCAGAATAATTGATCAAATGACCTTAAGGGGAATAGTAAGTGAACAAGACGGAAGTAAGCCAAGAAATGTATTAAAAAATTTAAACGAAATTTATAATAATGAAGATGAGGAAATAAATGCTGAAGATGAATATAGCAAATAAATTAACAATGGTGAGACTTTTGATGGTTCCAATTTTTGTGATTATCTATAACTATTTCGGTGTTGTTAATCTAACTACTGCAATAGTATTTTCATTGATTTCTGCAACAGATTTTCTTGATGGATATTTAGCGAGATCAAGAAATTTAGTCACAACATTTGGAAAATTTATGGATCCATTAGTTGATAAAGTATTGACACAATCTGGATTTATTTTATTGGCTGGTAGTGGAATGATTCCATCTTGGACTGTTATAGTAATGATTTTTAGAGAATTATTAATTGACGGTTTAAGAATTTTAGCAGCATCCAATAGTGTTACTATTTCTGCATCAATATATGGAAAATTAAAAACAATTAGTCAAATGATTACAATTATAATATTTTTAATCAGTGGTGTATTTTCAATAAACAAATTAGTTTTAGATGTTTTATTATACATTTCTATATTCTTAACGCTATTATCTGGTTATGACTATTTAGTAAAAAGTATAAAAATTTTGGATTTAGAGAATATATAGGAGGTGTATTATTAGTAATAAAGAATTAGATAAAGACAAGAAAAAGGCATTAGATTGAACATTATCTCATATAGAAAAAGCATATGGAAAAGGTTCAATAATGGTTCTTGGAGAAAATAAAAGAAGAAATGATATTGATGCTATCCCAACAGGTGCAATAAACCTTGATATAGCATTAGGTATAGGTGGAATACCAAGGGGTAGAATTGTAGAGATTTATGGTCCTGAATCATCAGGTAAAACAACCCTATCTTTACATTGTGTTGCCGAAGCTCAAAAAATAGGAGGTATAGCTGCATTTATAGACGCAGAACATGCACTTGATGTGAATTATGCAAAAAATTTAGGTGTTGATGTACAAAATCTCGTATTATCACAACCTGATACAGGTGAACAAGCTTTAGCTATAACTGAGTCACTTGTTAGATCAAATGCTGTAGATATAATCGTTGTTGACTCTGTTGCTGCATTAGTTCCTAGAGCAGAAATTGAAGGTGATATGGGGGATAGTCACGTTGGTCTATTAGCAAGACTAATGTCACAAGCTATGAGAAAATTAACAAGTGCAATTGCAAAATCTAATTGTACCGTAATTTTTTTGAATCAATTACGACAAAAAATTGGTGTAATGTTTGGTAATCCAGAAACAACAACTGGTGGTATAGCATTAAAATTTTACTCAAGTGTCAGATTAGATATAAGAAGAAAAGAGCAAATCAAAAATGGTGATGATGTAATTGGAAATAGCACTCAAGTAAGAATTGTTAAAAATAAGGTAGCACCACCATTTAAGGTAGCAACATTTGATATAATGTATGGAACAGGTATATCAAAAGTTGGTACTATGCTAGACACAGGCGTTGAAATGGGTATTATAGATAAAGCTGGATACTGGTACAGTTATGGAGATGAAAGATTAGGTCAAGGTAGAGAAAATGTTAAAGAATATTTAACAAATAATCAGAATATTTATGATGAAATTGAGAAAAAGATTAGAGAAAAAATAAAAGTTAATAATTCTAATAATTCTGATGCTGAAGAAAGCGAAGAAGAACAGAATTAATAACCAGATAATAAGGAGTGTAAAATGGATATGTTATACATTGCACTAGCCTTATTAGTGGGAGTTGCTATTGGTTATATTGTTGTTTCAGTTGTTAAATCCAATGCTGATAAAAAGAGGATTAATTCTGCCGAAAATATTTCAAGAAGAATTATTGAAGAAGCAAATATGGATGCTGAAACAGCAAAAAAAGAGGCTATACTGACAGCTAAAGAAGAAATCTATAAATTGAAACAAAATATAGAAAATGAAGAAAAGAATAGACGTAACGAATTAAACAAACACGAACAAAGGTTAGTGAAAAAAGAAGATAATCTTGATAAAAAAATTGATAAATTAGATAAGAAAAACGAAAAAATTAATAACAAATTAAAAGATATAGAAAAAAAAGAAAATGAAGTTGCTGAAAGACTTGCTATAGTAGATGAAGTTATTGAACAACAATCTCTAGAACTTGAAAAAATCGCATCTTTAACTAATGAAGAAGCTAAAGATATAATTCTTCAAAAGGCAAATGAAGATGCTGAACATCAGCGAGCTTTAATCTTACGAGAGTATGAGGCTCGAATTAGAGAAGATCAAAATAAAATTTCAAGAGAAGTGATTACTACAGCCATACAAAGGTATGCATCTGATATTGTAACTGAGACATCAGTCACTGTAGTAGAATTGCCAAGCGATGATATGAAGGGACGAATAATTGGTAAAGAGGGTAGAAATATCAAAGCCTTTGAATTACTTACCGGTGTAGATTTAATTATAGACGATACGCCAGAAGCAATAGTTTTATCATGTTATGATCCTCGTAGAAGAGAAATTGCTAAAATAACACTTGAGAAACTTATGCTAGATGGAAGGATTCATCCAGCTAGAATAGAAGAAATGTATGAAAAAGCTCAAGAAGAAATTGATATAAGGATAAAAGAATTGGGTGAAGAAGCTTGTGAAAAAGCAAGAGTACATGGATTGCATCCTGAATTAGTTAAAGTTTTAGGTAAATTAAACTTTAGAACTTCATATGGACAAAATATGTTGTGGCACTCTGTTGAAGTCGCTAATATTGCAGGTATGTTAGCAAAAGAATTAGGATTGAATGACAGAATAGCTAGACGTGGTGGACTTTTACATGATATTGGTAAAGCTTTGGATCATGAAATTGAAGGAACTCATGTCGAAATTGGTGTGAATTTAGCAAGAAGATATAAAGTAAAGGAAGATATAGTAAATTGTATTGAAGCACATCATTTTGATGTACCATTTAATACTTTAGAAGCAATGATAGTTCAATCTGCAGATGCCATTTCCGCTTCAAGACCTGGAGCAAGAAGAGAAGCATTAGAAGCATACATTCAAAGGTTAACGAATCTTGAAAATATTGCAAATTCTTATGATGGAATCAAGAAAGCTTATGCAATCCAGGCTGGTAGAGAATTGAGAATAATGGTAAATCCAGAAAATATTTCTGATGATAAATTAACGTTATTATCTGATGAAATTGCTAGACAAATTGAATCAGAACTGGAATATCCTGGAAAAATTAAAGTGCATACTATTAGAGAAACTAAATCTATCTCTTATGCTAAATAAATAAATTAAGGTTAGATATTTAGGGATATCTAACTTTTAATTTTATAAATACTATACTAATAACAATGATTTTAATTAAAATATTTGGAGGAAAATATGGGAAAATATAATGAAGCAAAAAAATTATTAGAATTTATTGGTGGTAAGGAAAATATAGAATTGGCAACTTATTGTGTTACTAGAATGAGATTTGTATTAAAGGATATGAATAAAGTTGATTCAAAAAGTATTGAAAAAATTTCATCCGTGAAAGGAACATTTTTTCAAGATGGTAAATTTCAAGTAATTATTGGAGACCAAGTTGAAGATTTCTATAGTGAATTTTCAGAAATAGCAAAATTGTAATTGTAAAAACAATATAATAAGTTAAGTATATAATTATATGTCTAACCAAAAAAACAGCGCTTATAATTCAAATTAAAGCGTTGTTTTTTTGGTTTTGATGAAAAAAAGTTATTGTAAGATTAATTTGATATAATTTGTTATTTTATTTTACATTAATATCGTCTATATAAAATATTTTACTAAAAAATAATGATTTTATTTGTTATACACATTTTGTCACAAAATTATCATTTTGCGACAAAATATATTTATCATCTAATTCGATTTTAATTTGTCCTAGTACAAATTTTTCTATATCATTAATAATTTTATTCCTCAAAAACATTTTCAAACACTGCCCCTTTTTCTATTGGTCTTTTATTTCTTGATTTTCTTTCTTGTTCATTAAGTTTTTTTTCAATTGTCTTTTTTGATTTTGTAATTATTTAATGCTTCCTTCTTTCTTTTCAATCTGTTCTTCAATACTTAATTTTTTACTTTTCATAATATGTTCTTTCTTAAAATAAAAAACGACTAGATTTTTATTTCTAATCGTCCTTTGTTTAAATATTATAGTTTGCTATATTACATTTTAATTTTAAGTTTTCTATATATCTTTTCATGTATTCCCAATCTTGAGAATTATCACTTTTTACTGGTAATTTTATTTTAGTTTTCTTTGCAATACTCCAATGCCTTGAATATCCTAAGTCTAGTATATTTTTTTAATTCTACTGTTTTTCTATTTTAGTTATATCATATCTTTTTTGATTTTCATATATATATGATTGTTGTATACCACGCATATAAACTTGTCTATCATGAATTTTATCAGTTAATGCATTTTTAAGAAGATATTTAATTTCTAAAGTATTTACCGGTGATCTTTCCATCGCACTTAAATAATCATTTTTATCTACTAAAGACCAATCAATACATTTTTCTAAATTTTTTTTAAGAATTAAATCTAACCAAATTCTTGTTGATCTTCCATTCCCTTCTTTAAAAGGATGTGCTATATTCATTTCAGCGTATTTACTAATAATATTATCAAAACTATCTTCTGGCATTTTTTCTATGGTTGATAAATTATTTTCTAAAAATAGTAAAGGTGCAAATCTAAAATTACCTTTTGCCAAATTAACAGTTCTTGTTTGCCCAGCAAAATCAAAAACATCTTGGAAAAGATAATAATGGATTTGTTGTAATCCTTTATATGTTCCTACTTCAAATTTATCAATAAGTTTTTTATCCCATAATTCTAATGCTCTTTTTTTGCTTTTTAATTCTTCATCAACCATATTGTAATGCCCTTTCTTGTTATTTTTTATCATATATAACTTTATTATTATAATATCATGTTCTATCTTTCTAATTCAAATTCTTCTCTATTTATTTTCTTGATAATATAATTATTATCAAGTGGTAATTGATTAAATCCTAAATTTTTATAATGATCAATTTTTTCATTACTTATATACGTTTGATTTTTTGGTACAATAACAGTTTCAAAAGATAGTATTTATTCCCAATCAATATATTTATCTTTTAATATATTATGATCGATAGATTTTATACCATAAGAAAATCCACCATATACTTTTATATCATCTATTTCATAAATTACTTCTTTCTAACTTATGTTCGTTTTGAACATAAGTTATTATCTATTAATTTGTCTTTGTTTTTTTGTTACAAAATATAAAGCTACTACTGAAATTACAAGTGTTGATATTACTGCAAATATTCCTGTATCTCCTGTATTTGGATTATAAGGTGTATCTGGAACTGGTAATACTTTAACTGTTTGTCCTTTATCATTAATATCTTTATGATCTATTAATAAATTTCCTTCTAAATCATGTACTTCTTCAAATACTACAAGTTCTTTTCCATCTAATCCCTTTGTATCAATTTCAAATTCAATATTTACTGATCCATTTTGTGATTGTGGCATGAACCTTACTTCTTTCTTTTCTGTCATTGTTTTTCCATTTTCTTTTAATACTACATATCCAATTAATTTGTATTCTTTTCCTACTATTAAATCTTTATAGTCAAATCTATCTATTAATTTATATGTCTTTCCTTCTTCTACTTCTTTTGTTCCATTTTCCCATTCTGCATAGGTTTTTCCCTTTGGATCAGTTACTTTGATAGTTTGACTTTCATCATTTATATCTTCATGACTTGCTATTACTTCTCCATTGTAAAGTAATTTTTCAAATGCAACTAAATCTTTTCCTCTTACTTGACTTAAATCAATTTCAACTGTTACTTCAACTACTCCAGTTTCTTTTTCTGCTATAAATCTTGTTTCGACTACTACTTCTTTTCCATTTATTAATAAAGGCTTGTTAATTTCTTTATCCATTACTTTTAATTTAGCAACATATTCATTTCCTATTACTAAATTTTCATAGTAAACTTTATCAACTAATTTTACTACTCCTACTGGATCAAATACTTTTTTACCTGATTTTATTTCAGCAAATGTAGTCTTGATTTTAGGATTCTTTACTTTAACAGTTTGATCTTCATCATTTATATCTGCATGAGAATATAATAATCTACCTTCTCTATATAAATCTTCAAATACTACTATTGTTTTTCCTCTTAAAATATCAGCATTTATTGTAAAAATTAATTCAACTTCACCATTTCTTGTTTTAGGAATAAATGTTTTTTCTGCTCTAACTTCTTTACCATTTTTATCAAGAATTGGTTTATTAGTTTCCTTGTCCATTAATACACCTTTAACATTGTATTCTTTTCCAATAATAAAATCTTTATATTTTACAATGTCTTTAATTTGAATTATATTGATTGGATTTACAGTCTTTCTACCTGTTTCGTTATCTACTGCTGTTGTTCTAATTTCAGGAATTTTTTCATTTTCATGTTCTACTTCTACTACATCACCATGATTTTTGTTTGATAAATTAAGATCTATATTTTTATCATCTTTGATATAGCCTTTTGGTGCTTTTACTTCTTCTAAGTAGTATTTTCCTTTTGGCAATCCTTTAACTACAATCTTACCTAATTTATCAGTTATATATTCTCCAACTTCTGTTTTTCCTTTAATTTCATCTACTGCAACTAATTTATATTTTGCTCCAACAACTGGAATTTCTTTGTTAGATCCCATTTCTGTTTTAACAATTACTACTGATACTTTTTGTAGTTCATTTTCTATTTCAGCTGCTTCAACTTTATTTTCTTTTTCTTTTGTATCTTCAAACTTAAACCCTGTTTCATGTTTCTTATTATCTAATACATATTTTCCATCAACTGATAATTCTTTAATGTAGAATTTACCATCAATAGGTAAACTATTGAATTTTCCTTTAATTACATATTCAGCTTCCTTAGTTTCTTCTACTCCTACTTGTACCTTTTCTTGAACCTTTGTTTTTATAACTTCTAATTTTGATATATTCCCTTTAGATTCAATTTCTTCAATTTTTTCTTTAGCTTTAGCTTCTTCATTAAACTTAAATACTTCAGCTAATTCTTTCGTTGTTTTTTGTTCATATCCTTTAACAATATTTTCTTGTGATACAAGTTTTTCTATTTTGTAATCTTTAATATCTTCTTTTAATCTATCAACTGCTTCTTCTAGTGCTTCATGTCCTTTTTCTTTTGTATCATATTCTTGTGATACCACTTCTTTTGTGCTTGGAATTGTATAAGTTAGCTTAAATATTATATTTTCTACTTTTTCAATAATTGGTTTATCTTTATTATCTACTTTTGTTTCAATAAATTCAGATTCAACTATTTCATATACTGGTTTTTCAACCTTCTTTTCTCCATTTAATTCTTTTGCTTCAACTTCTACTTTATCAAGCATTGAATCTTTTGGAATTGTTACACCATTTTCTTTGTAATCTTCTTTTAAGAAAATACCAAATTCAGCTTTTGGATTAGTTGTAAAGTATGGATCATTTTCAAATTTCTTTGTAAATTCAAATTCGATATTCTTTCTTTCATTGAATTTCATTTCTGTTACAGAATGTACTCTTACATTTTGTGATTGGGGAGTAAATTCTATATCATACTCTCTTGTATCTAATACATATTTATCTGGTACACTTATTTCTTTAAGTGTGTATTTTCCAAGTGGAACTTCTTTACTTGTTATTGATGTTTCTGAATTAGTAGTTATTGTATCTACTAATTCTCCTTTTTTATGAAGGATTGTAACTTTATCGCCTGATATAATATCTTCTTTGGCTCTTAATTCCCACTTAGTACCTTCTAAATATCCATCCTTAAATTCTAATTTTGTAACACCATCTTTTACACTAAATCCTTTTAATATTGGTGCTGTTTTTTCAAGTGTTAATCTACCCTTTTGTGGGGTATTTCTTTTTTCAATTACAAATATCTTTGTTAGTTGTGCTGGTTTATCTCCATCATCTTCTATTTTAAATTGTAATGCTTCTCCTTGTTGATTTAAATAATAGCCTTTTGGTGCTTTTATTTCTTCTAAAATGTATTTTCCTACTTGTATTTTTTCAGGTAGTTGAACCATACCTTTATCATTTGTTTCAAATTCTGAAATTTCTTTTGTTTCTTGGTATCTTAATGTTTGTACTACTTTTTCGCCCTTACTTCCATCTTCATTTGCTTTGTATAGTTCAAACTTAACTCCAGCTTGTGGAATTGTATTTCCAGTTTCTTCATCTTTTTTGAATATTTGTAACCATTTTTCATTAGCGTAGTTTTCTAAATTGTATTGGTATTCAGTCCAATCACCTTTTATTTCTACCTTAAATGGTTCTATATTTATAAAGCCATGATTTCTACTTGCTTGTTTTACTATATATATTCCCTTTGGTAACCATTTACTTGTTCCTCTACCAAATTTATCTGTTACAAAACTATCTACTTTTTCATCATTTAAGTTGTATATATCAAATCTGATACCTTCTTCTGGTATTCTTCCACCAGATTGTGAAGAATTATCTTTTCCATTTTCTCCATCTTGGTGTTTAGTTACAGATATTCTTCCCATTTCAACTAATTCATTTGTAATAACTGTTGGATTTTCACTTGTTATTTGATTAAATTCTTTATCTTTTACATTTTCAATTTTTCTATAATCATCACCATTTGCATTTGCTTTATTTAATATATTTAATTCATCAATTTTTGAATTTAACATATCAATTAATGTCTTTGAGTTTGTTGTAGTTTGAGTTACTTTAGTTGTATATTCTCCACCTAAATTATCTTCTACCCCTTCTACTCTTACTGCAACTGGGTTTAGTGTATATCCTAATGAATTTTCAACTTCAACTACATCATACACTCCAAGTGGCAAGTCTTTAACACTTACTACACCATCTTTATTTGTAACTACTTCTTTTACAATAGTTCCTGCTTTTATATCAGTATATTTAGATTCAACTAAAACTACTTTATATTTTGCCCCTTCAAGCGTTGCATTTCCTTGTGATGAAGTTGTAACTACATCTTCTTTTTTAAGTGTAAAATTCATTAATTGGGATTTATTTTCATGAGTTGGTGCATTAAATACTAATTGTTCATCAAGTCGAGTACCTTCTCTTAATTGTTTTATATAAAGGGTATCATCTAATTTATATCCTTTTGGTGCTTTGGTTTCTTGTATTGTATATGTTCCTATAAATCCTGCTTCTACACCATTTTCATCTTTTGGAATTTCATCTCCACCTATCTTAAATTGATCTTTAAATTGTAAAAATCCATTATCATTTGTCTTAAATTTCCATGTATATTTTGGTGTTAAACCTTCTACATTATCTGTTAATTCTTGATAATACTTAATTTCAAATACTGCATTAGCTATACCTTTACCATTTTCGTCTGTCTTTTTAAGCATTAATGATAATGGGTCTGTCTTTGGTTCATCTTTTACAGTAAATGTTACTGGTTCATCTACTACTTCAATTTTTATAATACCATCTTCATTTTCACCTGATTCTCTATCTAGCTTATATCCCTTTGGTGCTTTTTGTTCTCTAATGTAATAGATTCCTTTTTCTAAGGTTATTGAGTTTGTTTCACCAATTGCATTTGTTGTAAATGTTCCAATTCTATCTTGATCTTCTGTTGCATTCTCTTCATTTGCATAAAGTCCATATTCTGCTCCTTCTAGAGAGTAGTTTGGATTATTTAATGTATAGTTTGGTTTTGATGATTCTTTTTTAATTCTAAATTCTATTTCATTTGGAACTGGTGTAAAATCAAATCTTGCCATTTTTTGCCCATCATATTTTGAATCTGTATATACATATCCTGTAGCACCCTTAAATTTATATGAATTAGGGTTTGCTTTATATTCATTATCAAATTTATTTGCAATTGATTCAAATAAATAGCCTTTGTAGCTTATTTGACCTAATACATGCCAAGTTAAGGCTTGAATAGCGTGTTTTCCTAAATTCTCATTTTTTGCCCAAGCAAATGCTGATAACAATTTTTTATTTGTTATGGGATAATCTCTAGAATAGTTAGACCTAGTTGAAAGTTTATCATTTCTATCATTTTTTACCTTTGCTAAGTTTGTACCTGCTTCAATACATATCACGTCATTAAATACAATATCGTTATATGTCCCCCACTTGCAAACTTAAAGTCTTGTGTACTCTCAACTTGTCCTTTACGAACAATATTTGATAGACCATTTGGAGATCTAGGAGTATATATTACTTTACCAGTATAACTGGTTTCATTTCCCCTAAAATCTTCAATTACATAAAGACTTGCTGCGTTTGATACGTGAGTTGTAAATATCCCGCTTACATTTCCAATTAGTATTAAAAAAGCCATTAATACACTTGATATTTTTTTTATTTTTATCTTCATTTTTCCTTCCTTTGTTTTGTTTTAGTTTCTTTAGGTGTTTCAACCATGATTAAAAATTAAATTTTGATATGATAACTTTTAATTTTTTTTATTTAAACACCCCCTTTCTTTTATTTTTTTAAACAAAAAAAGAGAGAAAATTTTTATTTTTTCTCTCACCAAATTTATTATATTAAATTTTTTTTGTTTTATACTCTCAATATTTGTTACAATTATTTAATATTTTGAGCTTATCTATTCCCTATGTCCTTTTTCTTCTACACCTTTTAGTTTCATACCATCTCCCTTTAAAACGTAAAAAAGAGAGAATTTTACTTCTCTCTCTTTCTAACTTCTGTTCATTTTAAACTAAAGTTATATTTTATTATGATTTACTAATAGATATTATTGCAAATACGGAAATTGCACCATATAATATCATTCTAACTATGGGAATATATATTAATTTTATTAATATTAGTGATAAAAAAATATTTACAACAACAAAAATTAATAATAAAAAAACTTCTTCATTTAATATTGAAAAGTTAGAAAACAATCTTTTCAATATTTTTATAATAAAAAAGTAAAACGATATAAATAAAATCATTAATGTAAAAACGAAAAATAAAAGTATATCATATAAATTACTGAGAAATATTTCATAATAAGAGACTGTGTAAAATTTTGTGTATAGAAACCTCCTGATTAGGGTAAAGAAAAACTAATTAGGAGGAATTTTTATGCCAAGAAAAAGACCAGAAACAAGACTAAATAAAATAACTAAAATGTTACTAGAAGAATATCAACCAGAAACTGCTCAGGATTTACAAAATGCACTTAAAGACCTTTTAGGTGATGCAATGGAACAAATGCTTAAATCTGAACTTGATGAGCATCTAGACTATGAATATGGACAAGTTCCACTATCACTAAACACTAGAAATGGATCAAGTAAAAAGACTGTTAAATCTTCATATGGAAATATAGATCTTAATATTCCAAGAGATAGATATGCTTCATTTGAACCACAAGTACTTAAAAAATATGAAAAAGACATATCAAATATAGAGAATCAAATAATATCAATGTATGCAAAAGGTATGACTACTAGAGACATATCAGCTCATATTAAAGAAATTTATGGTTTTGGATTATCAGAAACTATGGTAAGTAAAATAACTAACAAGATACTTCCAACAATAGAAGAGTGGTAAAACAGACCACTAGATAAAGTCTATCCAATGGTGTTTTTAGATGCAATCCACTATCATGTTAGAGAAAATAATATTGTAGTTAAAAAAGCTGTTTACATAGCTTTAGGATACAATTTAGAAGGCTTTAAGGAAATACTTGGTATGTGGGTTGGAGAAAATGAATCAAGTAAATATTGGCTTTTAGTATTAAATCAATTAAAAGAACGTGGGCTAGAAGATGTATTAATCTTCTCAACAGACAATCTAGCAGGATTTACTCAAGCAATAGAAGCAGTCTATCCAAAAGCAGAAATACAAAAATGTATAATACATCAAATAAGAAACTCTACTAAATATGTATCATACAAAGATATTAGAGAGTTGATGAAGGACTTAAAGTCAATATACAAAGCACCTACAGAAGATTTAGCACTAACCAATTTAGATGTATTTGAAGATAAGTGGGGTAAGAAATATCCTACATGTGTATCTTCATGGAGAAATAATTGGGCTGAATTATCAACATATTTTAAGTATCCTGAAGATATTAGAAAGATGATATACACAACAAATGCTATGGAAAACTTTAATAGACAGTTAAGAAAAGTAACTAAAAATAAAGCAATATTTCCAAATGATTATGCATTACAAAAAAGTCTTTATCTAGCTATGGCAGATGCTTCAGCTAAGTGGACTAGTAGAATAAGAGGTTGGGATAAGGTGTTATCACAATTATCAATATATTTTGAAGGGAGGATATAATAAAAAAAAATAGAAAGCAATAGTAAAAAATATCTGCAAATTTTTAACAAAATTTGACAGTGTATTAATAATGTGTAAAATTAAGTTAAGCTTCATTTCTTAAGAAATGAATATCTATTGATACAAAAAATGTATCAACCCATACCCTTTTATATCAGGATTTAGGTTGATACACAAAATTATTTACAGACCCCATAATAACCTAATCCTGAATCTATTAAACTAAATAAATATTTATTATAATCCTTTAAGCAAAAAATGAAAATTATTTCTAGCAATAGAAAAATTATCCAAATACTATATTTAAAAATGTTTTCTTGAAGTTCTTTTTTTATTTCTCTTATCATTAAATTTATTTCTTCTTTCATCTTGTATTTTTTCAATTAATAATATTTCTTTCTTTATTTCGCTTATATCTTTTATAAAACTAATTAGACTAAATATAACAAGAATTGAAATAAAGCCATAAATTATTATCGTTAAATATAATATTCCTATAGATAACTCTTTATCTGTTAAAATAAGTCCCTTGTTTAATATAAAATATATTAGATTAAATACTTTTGTTGTTAAACCTGATATTATTCCTACTAATAATACAATCATTATTAGCCGTAAAATGTTATTTTTATATTCATACAAAGACTGCAACTCAATATATTTTAATTTAATATTATCGTCAGATAATTTAGTATAATATTCTTGCTTTTTATTATACTTTAACATTAATTTTTTATCTTTTTCTTCAATAGAAAAATATTTTAATACTTTATTTATCATATTTATCTTTCCCTTTAATCTAATTCTATCATATTTGAAATTTTTTATATACAAAATACCGATAATTTTAGTTCTCTTTCAATAAAAAAGAGATAGAACTCTCTATCTCTTTTCTAACTTTTGTTCATTTTGAACAAAAGTTATCTTCTAAAATTTATTAATGTTTCCATTCCCATACTTCATCTGATACTTTAACTTCTTCTTTTACTATTTTAGTTTTATAGCCAATGATTTTATCTGTTACAACTACTTCAGTTTCTGCTGTCCCCCAGTTTCCTAAGATCTCATTATCAGTCATATAATCACTAGCTTCCTTAGCTGAATAAAAATACTTTGTTTCTCCAGTCGAGCCATTATGAACAAACCATCTTGCCCTACCCCTTTCTCTATATATTGGTCTATCTAAATCATTTACTTTTTTTTCTACTGTCTTATATTCTGCATTTTGTACTTTTACATATCTTTCTATTATCTTATCTTGTGCTTGTCTTGTAACTGTATTTGATACTACTTTACCATCTTCTTTTACAATAGTTCTTTCTCCACTTCTTCCTTCTTGATATACTCTTGATTTTCCACCTGTATAAGCATATTTATCTATTGTATCAAATGATATTGACTGTGTTTCAGTTGTTCTAACTACTTCTTTTTTTGTTTCTTTTGGTTTACTTGGTTGAGTTGGTTTTGTTTCACTTGGTTTACTTGGTGATGGCTTTGTCGCCTTATTTTTTTCTACAGTTTTTGTATCTTCTTGTTGTATAGATACTGATGTATTGTTTTTAACTGTTTTTTCTTGTGTTTCTTTTTCTTTTGATTGTTCTACTTTTTTGTCAGTTTCTTTATTTGTTTCTTTTATCACTTTTGTATCTAATGGCTTTATATTTTCTTTTTTAGCAACTTCTATTTTTGTCATATTTGCAGTTACTTTTTCTAATATTTTTTTACCATTTGTTTTTATTAAGCTTTTATCGCCTTTTTCTAGAGCTTCTTTTGTTTGTTCTAATATATTTTCTAGCTGTTTTTTTGTAACTTTGTCATTTTCTATATGTTTTGATTTTGCATTTACTAATATTTTTTTACCATTTGTTTTTAATTTGAAATTTTCTTTTATCTCATTTATTGAACCGTCTTCATTTATTGTTGGTATCAAGTTTATATTATATTCTTTGTTTTCTAACAAATCTTTTGAGATTATATATTCGTCTTTTTCTTTGCCTTTTGTTACATTCATTACTGTGTATTGGTCTTTTTTATCCTTTGTTTCTGTTATTTTTGCTATTACATTTGTTGATTTGTTTATATCATAGTTTTTTAGGGTTGTTGTGATTTCTATTTTTGAAGTTTTCTCTAATTTTGTTTCTACAGTAGCTTCAGCTTCTGTTTCTTTTAAGGTTTCTTTTTTGTCGTTACAAGCTACAAGTAAAATACTTAGTATTAGAATTAATGTTAATGCTATTTTATTTTTCATTTATTTTCCCTTTCTTTATTTTTATTTTCTCTAGGTATTTCAACTATGATTAAAAATTAAATTTTAGTATGATAGGTTATTATATATACCAAATTAAATAGCTCTTAAAAACTCATAGAGTGGCTTATATGCCTTTAACATCTTATAGGCTAGGTTTTTGTATGTCTAATATATTTAAAAAGCGTATAGCCCCTTTTTAAGGCTTATAAAACACTATTCACTATCCTTACAAGTTTTATCTGATTAAATTTTTTTATCTCCCACTACTTTCTATTTTTGTTTAATTTATATTTTTCTTGATTATCTCTTACAAATTCATATGCTGTTGTTATTTCTACGAATTTCTTTTGTGCATTTTCGTTTTTGTTTTGGTCTGGGTGATATACTTTTGATAATTGCATATACTTTCTTTTTAACTCTGCTTCTTCACAATCAACATCTACTCCTAAAATTTCACAATAGCTTATATATTTTTCTTCTAAAGAATTATTTTTTGATTGTTCAGTATTTTTAGAAGAATTTGAATTATAAGATTTATTATATGTCTTTCTTCTATCTGTATACCTACCAGACAATACTTTTACAAAATTATCTTCCTCTAAAAACCATTCAAATGTGATTATAAAACTTGTTTTATACCCTTTTAAGAAACTTGATTTATTTATTTTTCTTATTGCTGAAATTAGATTTTCTTTTCCGAATTTATGCTCTAATTTATTTAATTTGTAATGTGTATTTGTACCTGTTTCTATAATTACTATTTTAGGTATCTCTTCAATGTTATTCCACTCATGCATATATTCCATTATATTTGGAAGATTAGTTTTTTCATAATTATTTTCGTGAGATGATTCTTTTTTTATGAATTTAGAATATATGTTTAATTCATTAAATTCAAATAATCCAAAAAACCATAAATCATCATCTTTATCAAAAATATCATCAAAAATTCTTTCAGCTAATCCCACAATTACTTTAGATCTAATTAAATATAGTAATATACCAGATATGATTACTGCAAGAATAAATACTATCCAGTTTAACCTATCCTTAGGTTTGTATGAATCATATATTAAATAAGATGTTAATCCAAATACTATAAAACTTGTGTATATTAAATATAATATCTTACATTTTCTTTTTATTAAAAATAATATTAGTAAATAAATAATAATTAAAAGTAAATACACACCTATTTGAATTATTGTTGGTGCTTGAATGTATTGTGCTATCAAGTGTTTATTTAACATTAAAAACATAGATATTTCAAAAAATGTAATAAAAGCACTAAATAAAATTATAAATAATATACCAAATGTGATTATAAGACTTATCATAAATACTACCCTCTTATTTTGTTCATTTTGAACAAAGTTATTATTTAATAATATTTTAACATATTTATCTTTCAATTTCAGATAATTCTTTTATATTTGTTTTATTTTTTATACTCAAATCTTTAAAATCAGAAACTTCATGTCTATTTGGATCAATATCAGCTCTATCTACAACCCCATCGTTATCAATATCTTTATCTTTTTCAAAAGTTTCTATTTTATCTTCTGTTAGTTTTGTTGACTGTGATCCATGATGAATAGTTTGTTGATTTTTATATGGATTAATTGCTCTATAATTTTGATTAGTTGCCCATATTCTGTTAGGGTCTATACAAAAAACTTCCACTCCGTTAATAGACAGTCTT
The DNA here is from genome assembly GCF_985670335.1 of Helcococcus sp. SA-HE-C1. Classification (NCBI taxonomy): domain Bacteria; kingdom Bacillati; phylum Bacillota; class Tissierellia; order Tissierellales; family Peptoniphilaceae; genus Helcococcus; species Helcococcus sp. SA-HE-C1. The sequence goes on along the minus strand of NZ_OZ484652.1, from coordinate 682,894 downwards.
GTTGCTTGCTGGAAAAATCCACCTGATAATCTGATATATCCATTTAGGTATTTTACTCTTAAATTTCCACTTGGTGCAATTCCAGCAAATGCACTTGACATTCCTGTAAATAATAACATGAATGCAAGTAATATACTTGACATTTTCTTGATTAAATTTTTTTTCATTAATTTTCCTCCTCTTGAGTTTCAAATTGTCTTTTTTTTTACAGTTTATGATAGATTACTTTTTTCATTTTATTACTTCTTCCTTTTTTTTAGGTGTTTCAATTTTATTTTTCACTAATGCATTTTAGCAAAAAATTTTATCATTAATAGATAAATAAATATTCTATACATTTTTTCTCCTTTAAAATTAAAAAAGAGAGAATTATACTTCTCTCTCACCCATTAATTTATTTTCCCCTAAATTAATAATATCAAATTGTTATAATTAAATACTGTTATTATTATTACGACTATTTAATATTTTACTTTTTTATATTGTTCTAAACTCTTTTCTTTATCTAAATTTATTTTGTTTTTAAATTTTTTATAAGCTATCGATTGTTCTTCTTCATATTTAAATTTTACTGTATCTTTTTCTACTTTTTTAGATTTTTTAATTTTAAAAATTCTTTTTTATCTATTTCAAATTCTATTTGATTATCTAAATCTACTATATAAAACTCCACAAAAGGATAATTGTCAATAAAAATCAAGCTTATTATAAGATTAGTAAACCAAAATATCGCTACAGTTAACATTGAGTACATCATGATAGTAACACTTGGTTTAAATACAATATTTAATAACATTACTATTGAGGTAACTATAACACTTATGAGTTCAGATACTCCATTAGCAGTAGAAAAAACTAGATAATTTTCATATGTCAATTCTACCCTTCCAATGTCTTTAATATTATTCATATATAGATATTTCTTCCTTTCTTCATTATAATTACCTTTAAAACATAAAGAGAGAGAACTTTATTTTTCTCTCTTTATGTATGTATTTAAGTGTATTTGATAATGAAATCAAAAATTATTTTCTTATTAACAGGCTAATTATACATTCTTTACTTGTAAAAATTTTTTTCATTAAGTTCATAATACCTTTTTTTATTATCTTTTAAATATTTTGTATTATCAAAAGGAACTTCGTACGAGTGCTCTTTTTGTAAATAATTAAAACTTATAATTGCTTTATTACCTTTATCATCTGATTTAAAATTTTTAATATCACACCATGAATGACAATTAAATTTATATTTCATTGATGTGCTAATTTCTTTAATATGAATTCCATCAGAATTAAAATATAAAATAAAAGTTCTGCTAGAACTATAAATTCCCCATAAATTACTTATGAGTATTTTTAGTAAGGATTTTGATGTTGAATTATATTTTAAAACTATTAAATAGTCTCTATCTGTACTAAAATCATTTTTTACAGCTGTTCTTACTTCTTCATTTTTATTAGATAATATTCCCATTTTTTCTCCTGTCAAATATCACAACATTAATTAATTTAATTTTAATAATTATTTATCCCCAAAATGTACATTTTACTCCTGAGTAAGCTAAACTTGCAATCAATGTACCAACATTTGCTTTTATACCGAATCTTAACATTTGTTTTCCAATTAATTCTGCTGCTTTTCCCCATGCTTTGTCTTGAATGTAAGCCGCCACATCGCCACTTTCTAATAATTGATAAAAGTCCATTCCAGGAATCATTCCTACTAATTCACCTTTCATACAGTCAATAAAAGCAGATTTTACCGCATATTTTTTAGTATAATTATCAGAACCAATTTTGTATATTTTTTTTATACCTTTTTCAATATTATTAGATTTTTCTACTCCATATTTTTGTATCAGTAAATATTTATTAATTAATAATTCACCATTTTCATAACTACTTGCTGTTTCAAAAATAAACTTAATTTCTTCTTCTATATTTTTAATATACTCTGAATAATTAGAATTTTCAACTTCTCTTTTAGCATGTATCACACTACTATTACTTGTAAATACTGTTAGAACTATTACTAATGATAAAAATATAGCGACTATTTTATTAATTTTTTTTTGACATATAATCTCCTTTATATATTTATATTTTTTTATAACGTTATCTTTGTTATAATTATAACAACTCATCTTTTATTTTGCAAGTTAAAAAATTTATTCTTTTCCTTTAAAATAAAAAAAGAGAGAATTGCTTCTCTCTATAATTGTAACTTTTGTTTATTTTGAACTTAAGTTATATCCTATTTATTATATATATTTGAATCGTATATCAACATACTAATTAATTTATTAACATCATATTCTGATGAATAATCTACATATAAATAATTATTTAATCCATATAAAACATCATTTAAATTTATATCATCTAACTTTATAGGAATAAATTTCTTTGTATTGTTTATTACATCGTTAAATATAGTTGTTAATTCATGTTTTTGATATAAAGCGTTTTTTGTATGTTGACTTAAAAATAAAAGAGCCATTTCACAATTCTTCATTGCATCCTGTATTATTTCAGTAAGATTTTCTCCAAAATCTATTTCAACTTGATCAATCCAAATTGATAAACCAATACTAGTTAATTTTTCAATAAAAGGTATAACGGTTTCTTTATCTTTATGAGAGTATGATATAAATATTTTTCTATTATCTATTGGTATTTTATAACCCAATTTTTCAAAAACACTTATACTTGGAATTTGATAATAACTTTGAATTTATAAGTTTATTTGTTCTTTGCCCATCTCTTTGCTTAATCCTATACTATTCCAAGATTTTGACGCCATTTGTTTAATATATTCAAACATGTTTTTACCATAAGTTAATTGTTTTAATTTGTATTTATTAATAATATTTATTATCTCGACATTACTTGTTTCAATATATAAAAAAGATTGTAAATTATAAGGAATATTATTAATAAATAAGAAAACAACTCCTTCTTCTTCAATATTTTTATTAATTTCATAAATTGCATCAACATATTTTTCTCTATAACCGTATGGAATATCAATATTATATATATTTTTCATGTCTACACCTCTTTCAGTTAAAATTATATCATAATTATAAAGGTAATAGTATTCCAGGTTAATATCAAATTCTGAAAAATAATATATACACAAATTGCTAATTATCATTTCTAATAATTTAGTATCCATATATATTAGTAAATTACTTTTAATAATTGAATAATTTGTAGAATATATTAATGAAGATTTTATATATAGTATGTTTCTATCATTAGTAAGTTTATATAAAATATTTAATATCTTTCTTAATTTTTCTTCCATTTACACACCTCTTTAAAATTAAAAAGAGAGAATTTTACTTCTCTCTCATTAATACTTTTGTTCATTTTGTATTTTTTCAATTAATAATATTTCTTTTTTTATTTCTCTTATATCTTTTATAAAACTAATTAGACTAAATATAATAAGAATTGAAATAAAACCATAAATTATTATCGTTAAATATAATATTCCTATAGATAACTCTTTATCTGTTAAAGTAAGTCCCTTGTTTAATATAAAATATATTAGATTAAATACTTTTGTTGTTAAACCTGATATTATTCCTACTAATAATACAATCAGTATTAGACGTAGAATGTTATTTTTATATTCATACAAAGACTGCAACTCAATATATTTTAATTTAATATTATCGTCAGATAATTTAGTATAATATTCTTGCTTTTTATTATACTTAACATTAATTTTTTATCTTTTTCTTCAATAGAAAAATATTTTAATACTTTATTTACATATTTATCTTTCCCTTTAATCTAATTCTATCATATTAATCTAATTCTATCATATTTGAAATTTTTTATATACAAAATACCGATAATTTTAGTTCTCTTTCAATAAAAAAAGATAGATCTCTCTATCTCTTTTCTAACTTTTGTTCATTTTGAACAAAAGTTATCTTCTAAAATTTATTAATGTTTCCATTCCCATACTTCATCTGATACTTTAACTTCTTCTTTTACTATTTTAGTTTCATAACCAATGATTTCATCTGTTACAACTATTTCAGTTTCGGCTGTACCCCATGAAGATAATTGTCCTTTATCTCCATTTCTAGAATATTCTCCGTGAGCTTCTTCTGCTGAGTAAAAATACTTAGTTTCACCTGTGAAATCATTTTTTACAAACCATCTTGCTCTACCTCTTTCTCTATATACTGGTTTATCTAAATCATCTACTTCTTTTTTTACTGTCTTATATTTTGCACTTTGTACTTTTACATATCTTTCTATTATCTTATCTTGTGCTTGTGTTGTAATTGTATTTGATACTACTTTACCATCTTCTTTTACAATAGTTCTTACTCCACTTCTTCCTTCTTGATATACTCTTGATTTTCCACCTGTATAAGCATATTTATCTATTGTATCAAATGATATTGACTGTGTTTCAGTTGTTCTAACTACTTCTTTCTTTGTTTCTTTTGGCTTACTTGATGATGGCTTTGTCACCTTATTTTCTTTTGTTTTTTCTGTCTTTGTATTTTGTTTTGGTGTTTGTGGTTTACTTGAAACAGATTTTTCTTTTTGTGTTCCTTTTTCTATAGGCTTAGAATCTTTTTTATTTGTTTCTTTTCTTGTTTCTTGAACTGCTTTTACATCTACAACTTTAATATCGTCTTTTTTAGCTATTTCTGTGTTTTTAACATTTGTATTTACTAAAGCTAACACTTTCTTTCCATTTTCATTTATTAAAGTTTCATCACCATTTTGTACTGCTACAGTTGTCTTTTTGATAATATCTTCTAATTGTGTTTTTGTTACATCTTCTTTTTTTATAAATTTTGAATTTACTTTTTCCGTAAAGTTTTTAGATGAGGTATTTATTTTGAAATCATTTTTAATTTCATTTATTGATCCATCTTTGTTTATTGATGGTATTAATGAAATCACATATTATTTGTTCATTAATAAATCTTTTGATAAAATAAATTGATCTTTTTCTTTACCTTTTTTTATATCCATTACTGAAAATGTATCTTCTTTTTCTTTCGTATCAGTTATTTTTGCAATGATTTTACTTGATTTATTTATATCGTAATTTTCTAACTTAGCTTCTAATTCAAGTTTTGAAAATTCTTCTTTTTCTTTTGTTTCTGTTTCATCAATTGTTTGTAAATTAACTTCTTTTTGTGTCTCTTTAGATTTTTCTTTATTATTACTACAACATGACACTAACGACAATGTTAATATTGCTATTGATAATAATTTTATGTTTTTTTTCATAATCTAGCCCTTTCTATTTTGTTCAGAATGAACAAAAGTCATATTTTATTGTTAGGACCTAACCTTGATTTTGTCTTTATATAATAAGTAATTTGTATCAATAGTAAAATTAAAGATATGATAAAAATTAGAATAAAGAAAAGTGCATCTGCTTCTATTATTCCTTCATCACTTAAAGAGCCTCCAAGAATTAGCAATCCGGCTAATGAAGATGAGCATAAAACTGTGCTAAATATGGAGTTTTTAATATTTATATTTTTTGTTACATTATAAGTCATAAGTAATACAATAATAAAAATAGGAATAGTAATCCAAAAGAAATACATTTGATTCTGTTTTTGTACTAAGTTCACTACCATATAACTTTCAAACATATAAATATCCTACCTTTCTAATTACATCTTCCTTGAACAAACCCCCAATATCCTTTGTCAGCTTTCCATGGTTCAATATTCCATGGAGTTTTAATTCCTCTTACAAAATCTACATGACAAGCATATTGATTATACATACTCATAAATTTAGTTTTATTAGTTTCTTGTCTACACATAGGATGATATTGAAAAAATCTATCGCTTCCTGCCAACTTAACTCTTTGTTAGTAAAAATGGAGACTTAGGAGTTAAACTTAGTGACATCTTACCATCTCTTGAAATCCAAGATATTGAATTAAAATAAGTAAAACTAAAAATTGAAGCTCTAAAATTATTAACTAAAAGTAGAATCGTAATTAGTATCAGAAAATTTATTTTCAACATTATCATAAACATTGTTTGCCATAGCCACATTAGTTACATTAAATAGTAATAAGGAAGCTAAAATTAATATAAGAGCATTTTTTTTCATATTCTACCCTTTCTTAAGGCTTATAAAATTTTATTCTTATCTATCTTTAATAATGCATTATTTATTAATATCATTATACTACTTTATGATTTCGTTTTCAAGTATTAACCCAAGTCCTCTAATATAGTTCGTCGACTGGTATTTTAGATACTATATTATTGCATTCATAACAATAATAATAAACACTTGTTAATTTATGTTCTGCGTGATTATATATTTCAGCATTTGGACAACTATCATCTACTTCGCCTTTATTATTAAAGATATTAATGCAAGTTCCAGAATATTTTTCTATTGTGTAGAAATTATTTTTATTTTCATATTTTTACATTTTAATTTCATTTTTCCTCTTTCTTTATTATTGAACTTTTTCACTATGCTTAAAAGGTCGTTTCGCTACATTTTTTTATAATCGTGCTTACGCACATTCATTTAAGTGTTAAAATTACAAAAAAGAGAAAATTTTACTTTTCTCTTTTTTGTATTCACTTTTGTTCATTTTGAACAAAAGCTATATTTCCATATTTATAGATTTCGGGATTATTCTAAAATAATCAAGATTAAAAAAGGCTCTATCGGACAATCTAAACTGCTTCAAAATCCTATATAAGTTTTTAGAATATCTAGACATTAAACTAAAAAATTTTTACAATTTGACTTGTCTATAACGTAATTCAAGATAAGCGTTAATTAAATAATAATATATTTCTTAATACCTCTAGATATAATCACTTTACCATTTTCTTTAATTATAACAACTTCAATATGATTTTGTTGATTTACTTCTCTCAATATCTCTTGCTCACTCTTTCCAAACAATCTAGTTGTCCAAATTTCACAATCAACGGACCTTTTTGAAAGTATTGAGATACTTTGTATATCTGTTTTAGTTGGATATCCTGTAAGAGGATCAAATATATGGTGATATAATTTACCATTTTCTTCAAATTTTCTTTCATATACTCCAGATGTTACAATAGACATATTATTAACTGCAAGCATCAATACATGATTTCCTCTTTTTAATTTTGGATTTTGTATACCAATTCTCCAATTGCCATCTATATTATGTGTTGGAGATCCATATGTAAGAACATTACCACCCATATTTATCAAGGCACATTTTACATCTTGATTTTTAATATATTCCATTATTTTGTCAGAGATATATCCTTTTGCTATAGCTCCAGAATCAATTTCCATTCCTTTATCTTTTAGATATATTGTTAAATTTTTTTTATCTAGAATAATTTTATTTGGATCAGTGATAGGAAGAAGTGATTTCACTTCATTATCAGATAATACTTTAGGGGTATCAAATCCTATGCCCCAGGCTTTTACTAATGGGCCTATACTTATATTTAATTTGCTATCTTCTTGTAAACTGTGATATTTACCAATTTCAATCAATTCAAATAGTTCAAAATCAACTTTAACAGGTTTAATACCGGCATGATTGTTAATTTCCATTAATTTTGATTTTTGATTATTTGCACTGAATATAAGATTGTATTTATAAAGTAAGTCTATACAATTATCCAAAATTTTTTCCGCATTCATAGACTCAATTTTTATATTTATTGTCGTTCCATATAATTTTATGGTTTTTGTTTTTATTCCCATTTCTAATTCCTATTTATTATTTATATAATCGTTTTTATTGAGGCAATAAACGGCAAATTTCTATATTTTTCAGCATAATCTATGCCATATCCAACTATAAATTTATCTGGAATTTCAAATCCAACATAATCAACGTTCACATCAACTACTCTTCGTGATGGCTTGTTAAGTAGTGTTGCAATCTTAACAGTTTTTGCACCCCTAGATTGAAAATTATTTATTAAATAATTTAATGTATAACCTGTATCAATAATATCTTCAACTAATATTACATGTTTATTCTCAATGTTTGAATCTAAATCTTTAATTATTCTAACATTTCCCTTAGATTCTGTACTCATACCGTAACTAGAAACAGAACATAAACTCTAATTGAACAGGAATCTCAATTTCTCTACATAAATCTGATAAAAATATTGACGCTCCCTTTAGTATTCCTATTAATACAACATCTTCCTGAAAATCTTTATAGTCATTAGTTATTATAGAGGCCATTTCAGATACTTTTTGTATTATTTCTTCTTTTGTAATTTCAATGTTTTCAATCTCATTTAGTTTTGATATATCGTGCATTTTATCTCCTTAAATTATCTTATAAATTTAAATATACCATAGCTTAAAGTGGATATAATAATTGCTGCTACCATATTTCCCAATGCGATAGATAAAATAGATTTTTTCTTATCTAAATTTAATAAATGTGCTAATAGTGACCCCGACCATGCTCCAGTTCCTGGTAATGGAATACCAACAAATAGAATTAAACCAATATATCCAAATTTCTCAATTTGTTCTCTTTTACTTAAAGTTTTAACATTAATTTTTGTTATTAGTCTATCCATAAATTGAATATGTCTCAAAATATCGAACACATAACCTATTAAGTATATAATTAATATCGCTGGTATAGTGCTACCTATTAAAGAAATTATTATTGCAGTTTTAATAGGTAATCCCATAGCTACCCCGATGGGTATAGCTCCTCTTAACTCAATAAATGGAATCATAGATACTATTGCTACAGTTAATTCCGGTGAAAAAAATGTTCTAAAAAACTGTGTGATATTATTAATAATTGAACTCATCTTAACTCCTTTTTATAATCTAAATTACATTATATCATAAATGTTGTATAATATATATGAACGGAGGAATTTATGAATAAGGACATTCCGATATTTGTACAGGATTTTTTAAACTACAACAAAACCATAAAAGGTTTATCTGAAAATACAATAAATGAATATTATTATGATATAAGATTATACTTAAAATATATGGTATTTAGATTGAACGTATTGGATCACAATATTGAAAATATTGATGAAATTGAAAATATCGACATAAAAAAAATGAGAGCAAAAGATTTAAAGGGAATATCAATTATAGATGTTCATTCATATATTTCATATAGAGATAATGCTCGAGATAACTCTTCTACTACAAGGGCAAGAAAAGTTTCCTCACTAAGAACTTTTTATAAATATCTTACTACAATTTCCAAAGAATTAGATGAAAATCCAACACTTGAATTGGAAACGCCCAAAAGAAAAAGAAGAAATCCAATTTATTTAACTTTAGACGAATCTAAAATACTTTTACAAACTATTGCAAAAGAAAAAAATATGTTTACTAGAACAAGAGATTTTGCTATTGTATTAATGTTTTTAACTACGGGAATTAGACTTTCTGAATTAGCCGGTCTTAATATTTCAAATATTAAAGAAAAGGAATTTAATGTAATAGGAAAAGGTAATAAAGAGAGACTAGTTTATATGACAGATGCTTGTAAATACGCAATAGATGAATATTTAAGTATTAGACCTGATGTAGAAGATGAGAAGGCATTATTTCTAAGTAATAGAAAAAATCGTATAAGCAATAGAGCTATTCAACATATGATTGATAAGTATTTAGTTAAAGCCGGATTTGATGTAACCAGATATTCTACACATAAATTAAGACATACAGCTGCAACTCTTATGTATAGAGAAGGTGTGGATATTAGAACATTACAAAAAGTTTTAGGGCATACATCAGTTGCTACAACTCAAATTTACACACATGTAGTTGATGACAATTTAAGAAAAGCAATAGATGTAAACCCACTTAATGATATTAAAATGGATAAAAATGATGATTAAATATTTTCTCTAAATAATGAAATAACCTTACCAAGTATTGTAAAATTGTCAGGTATTATTGGTTCCATTGTTGAATTTTCTGGAATTAACATTATCTGACCATTTTTATTATATAATCTTTTACAGGTAGCGTCATCATCAATAAGTGCGATAATTATATCTCCGTGATCTGCAATATTTGTTTTTTTTACGAGTACTTTATCACCATTTAATATGCCAGCTTCGATTATGGATTCTCCATCGATTTCTAAAATAAATAATTCTCCTTGTTTTGAATAATAACTGGGAATAGGGAAATAAAATTCTATATTTTCTATAGCAGTAATTGGAGTTCCTGCTGACACCTTTCCTACAATAGGAATATCTATAGTTTCTTCTTTTCCAATTATTGTATTTCCTAATTTATCTTTTAATAGTTCAATTGATTTGCTAGTTGACTCATTCTTATTTATATATCCAAATTTTTCTAAAATTTTTAAATCATTTGAAACAGTAGATGTCGATTTAATATCTGCACCTGCACACATTTCTCTAACTGAAGGCGGAAACTGATTAGTTGTGATATATTCTACTAAGAAATTAAATAATTTCTCTTGTCTTTCATTAAGCATAATATCCTCTTTTCAATAATTTCTAAATATATTATAACAAAATAAAAAAAATAAAACAAATGTTCTTTTTTTCTTGACATCGAACAAATGTTCTGTTATATTATATGTAGAACAAATGTTTGTGGAGGGGAAATGAAATTTAGAATTAAAGATCAAGGAAAATTTAATAGATTTATATTTATAACTGTAATATTGTTTACAGTAGTAATCTATGCATTTATAACAGCAAACAGCTCAAGCATCACAGAAAGTAAATCAAATAAAGAAGTCGTTATAGTAAAATATGGTGATACACTTTGGAGTATTGCTTCTAAAGTAAATTCCGGAAGAGACATAAGAGAAGTTATATATGATATACAAAATATAAACGGTATAAAATCAGCATCAATTAAACCAGGCGATAAAATCTATATACCATTATATTAAAATAATATAATTTACATTTTATATTATCCTTTCCCCCACTAATATAGTATAATAGAAACTATATTAGCGGGGGTTTTTATGAACTTAAAAGATTTTAATAAAATTCTTGTAATAATTTCTACTAGTGCTAGAAAATATAAGAAAATAAAGAAAAGAGTTAAAGATAAATTGTTTGAAAATGTAGAAAAACATAGAATCATTATTAAATTAACTGAAAATATTGAATCAAATAGATTGTATACAATAAATTTTGTACAAAATAATACTAATTCTTTAATAATTTCTATCGGAGGAGACGGTTCAATAAGTGAGGTAACAGAGGCAATTTATAAATATGGGAATAATAAAATATATTTTGCTTTTATCCCTAATGGTACTGGAAATGATTTTTCTAGGGCAATTTATCCTAATATGAATCAAAATGATATTATTGATAGAATGGATAAATTAAAAATCAAAAAAATAGATCTAATTAAAATTAATGATAAAACATCAATTAACGTAGCTGCTTTTGGTTTTGAAAGTGTTGTGTTAGAAAATTCAATTAAATTTAAGAAAAAATTTCCTATTTTAGCTCGATTTTCCTTTCTTGCCGGAATATTTATGTCTCTAAAAAAATTAAAACCTATTAAATATAAGTATACTTTAAAATATTCTGATGGTTCTATAAACACAGGACAAAATAGTTGTATAATGAATGCTATTTGCAATTCAAAATATTATGGTCGAGGCTTTTTACCTGCCCCTGACGCAAGTATCACTGATTCAATAATTGATTTTAACTATATAGACTATGTTGGAATATTTAAATTGATAAGTCTAATTGGAGTTTATAAAACAAAACAGCATATGAATTTTGATATTAGTCATAATCTCAAACTTATAAGTGGAAAAATAGTTACAATCAATAATGAAGAATTAATAGGCAATATAGATGGCAATTTATATAAATTTAAGGAAATGAAATTTGAAATATTACCAAAAGTATTATCTTTAGTAATTTTTGGTTAAGTATGTAATAAAAAAAGCAATATCTTGATTTTACAAAATATATCAAGATATTGCTTTTTATTTAGTTTTATATTAAAAATTGTAATCCAATCCTATATCTTTAATTATTTTCTCTATTATATCAAAGTTACTATTATACATGGTGATATTTATCCATTCCGTAAATTCATTTCTTCTAAACCATGTTAATTGACGCTTAGCATAATTCCTAGAATTTTTTTTTAGTAATTCAATCATTTTATTAATATTAATATCACCATTTAAATACGATACAACTTCCTTATATCCTATCGCTTTCATAGATTGAGAATTTATATTTACACCATTTTCTAATAGATATTTAACTTCGTTTATGAGACCATTGTTAATCATAGAATCAACGCGTTTATTTATTCTATCATATAGTTTTTCTCTATCATCATTTAATACATAAAGATGATATTTATATTTATTATTATTTTTTTCTCGACTATAGTCTATAAGTATTTTCTTTTCTTCATATACCTCTATAGCACGGATTATCTTCTTTTTATCTAATACCCCTAAATGTGCATAATGATTTTTATCAATTGAATACAATCTTTCTAATAATTTATTGGGATCATTAGTATATATTTCTTCAAGTTCATTTCTAAGTTCCTTGTTCGGTTTAACACCTAAAAAATCATAGTTATAGGTCAAGGAATCTATATATAATCCTGTTCCCCCAACAATTATAGGTATTTTATTTTCCTTATTGAGCTTTTCTATTATTTGAAGAGCATCATTTTGAAATTCTTGTACAGAATAATTTTCATACGGATTTTTAATATCAATTAAATGGTGTTTGATTCCGTCCATTTCTTCTTTTTTAATTTTTGCCGTGCCTATATCCAAATTTTTATATATTTGCATGGAATCGGCTGAAATTATTTCGGTATTTAATCTTTTTGCTAATTGTATTCCCAATCTAGTTTTACCGACAGCCGTAGGACCAGCTATTATAATTACATCTTTCATATTAAGCCTTTAAGATTTTTTCAAATTGTTCTTTACTAATATTATAAATAATCGTATTTCCATTTGGATTTGTATAAGGATTAACTGTATTATTTAATTCTCTATACAAGTATATTGCTTCTTTTTCATTTATATTTTTTATTTTATTTATAGCTAAAGAAACAGATTTTCTAATAAAATGTCTAAGATCATCATGTTTATTTACATCATCTATCAATATTCTAAAATCCTTCTCTGTCTTTGGTTCCCCCAGATAATAAGGAATTGATCTTATTATAATTTTATCCTCACCAAATACATCAGCATTATAACCCACTTCTTCAAATTTTTCTTTATTTTGATTAAATTGTTCAATTTCTTTTTTCGTTAAATTAACTATGATAGGTTCTAATAAATCCTGACTAAATATAGATATTTTTTTTTCTAAATTTTTAAAAATTATTCTAGTATTCGCCCTATCAATATCAATAACTTGTATACTCGAATCTTTAGTATCCTCGAATAAAATAAATTTATTAAAAAGCACTGTCTTAAATATATATCTATCCATATCAAATGAGATTTGCTGGCTGAGAGTTTCTAAATTATATTGATTTTTTCCTTCATATACAGATGAATCATCTATAATATCATGATATATTTTTTTATATTCATCTTCTTGATTATATAAATGATTAAGCTGTATACCTTCGTTTTTATCTTCTTTTTTTAAAGAATATTCTATTATATTTTCATCATTTACGATTAATGGCTCTTTATATGCATCTAATATTCTTTTATAACCCTCTCCCTCATTTAATTTATGAAAACTTATTTTAGTATCGATTCTATTTTTAGACTCTACTTTTTTTTCTGTTTGTGTGTCATATAAAAAATCAATAGTAGTATTTGTAATTAAATTATATAATTCTTCAGAAAATGAAAATTTTACTTTTTGTTTATTTGGATGAATATTTACATCAATTAAATTTGGATCTACAAAAATATTTAATTCAAATACTGGAAATCTACCACTTGGAATTAAATTATTATATGCTTTTTCAATGGAAGAAGTTATTTCATCATTTTCAATATATCTTCCATTTACAAAAATAAATTGCATAGATCTATTTCCTTTGTAATATCTATTGTTAGAAATAGTACCATTTATCTTATAATTATCTGATGTTGCTTTAATTTCACCCGAATTTTTAACAAACTCTCTACCAAATAATATCTCAAAATTGATCAATTTACTATTATTTTTATTTGTGCTAAACATTTCTTTATTATTTTTTATATATGTGATTGAAATATCTGTATGTCCAATTGCATATGTGTACATCAATTGAGTTATTTTATTTTCTTCAGTTATATCGCTTGATAAAAATTTATACCTTGCCGGTACATACTTAAAAAGATCCGAGACTTCTATGGATGTTCCTGTATTTGTACCAATACTTTTAGATTCTAATTTAAATCCATTTTCATAAATTACTTGTGTACCAACTTTTTCATTTTTTGTTTTAGTAATAATTTTGACATTAGATACAGAAATTATAGAGGCTAAAGCTTCCCCTCTAAATCCCATAGAAAAAATTTTATACAAATCGTCAAAACTTTCAATTTTAGATGTTGCGTGTCTAGTAAAAGCCAAATCAATTTCATCTGATTTTATACCACTTCCATTATCTGAGACTTTTATACGTGATTTACCACCATTCTCAATTTCAACTATTATATCATCGGCCCCTGCATCTATTGAATTTTCTACTAATTCTTTAATGATAGAAACAGGTCTTTCAACAACTTCTCCTGCTGCAATTTTTTGTATCGTGTCATCATTTAATATTCTAATCATCTAATAAATCCTTAGCCTTTTTCTGAAATTTGCTTAAAATATCAAGTGCAAAAATCGGAGTCATATTATTTACATCTAATTCCACTAATTCTTTTAATATAATATCTGTCTTAATATTTTTAGAATTGTTAGAATCAAATGATAATTGTGTACTTTCCTCTATTTTATAATCATTTAATGAATTTAATATTGTATTTGCTCTAAATATTATTTCATCTGGTAATCCTGATAATTTTGCAACCTCGATACCGTAAGATTTGTCTGCCTTTCCACTTACAATTTTCCTTAAAAATATCATCTCATCATTCTCTTCCTCAATAAGTATTTTTAAGTTTTCCACATTAGAAAGTGTTTCTTCTAAATCGGTTAGTTCATGGTAATGTGTTGCAAAAAGTGTTTTACAATTAATTTTTTTACTGATATATTCAATTATTGATTTTGCAATACTGTAACCATCATTTGTGCTGGTTCCCCTTCCTACTTCATCAAGTATAACAAAGCTATTTTTAGTTGCATTTTCAACTATATTTGACATTTCTTTCATTTCAACCATAAAAGTTGAGTCACCTTTCGCAAGATTATCTGATGCACCAATTCTAGTAAAAATTGCATCTGAAATAGATATATCACACGATGATGCCGGAACAAAGAATCCGATTTGGGACATTAAAAGTATTAGAGATACTTGTCTCATATATGTAGATTTTCCTGCCATATTGGGTCCCGTTATGATTTGTATTGTTGTATTGTCCTTGCCTATACTAGTATTGTTTGAAATAAATTGATGACGTCCTAGAGATGCTTCGACTACAGGATGTCTACCATCAATAATTGATATATAATTTTCGTTGTTAAAAATTGGTCGAGTATAATTATATGAACTTGCAACATTAGCGAATGAATTTAAAGCATCAATACTTGAAATAGTATCGGTACTTTGCTTTATTCTAGCTGCATTTTCAGCTATTGTATCTCTTATTTTACAGAAAATTTTATATTCTAAATCCATGGTATTATTTTCTGAATTTAATATTTTATCTGCTATTAAATTTAATTCATCAGTTATATACCTTTCAGCATTCTTTAATGTTTGCCTTCTAATATAATTATCAGGAGCTTTATCAATTACAGATTTTGTAAGTTCAATATAATATCCCGTATTTTTATTAAAAGATATTTTTAACTTATTTAGACCTGTTCTCTCTCTTTCTAACTTTTCGTAATCAATTAATTCCTTATTACCTTCAATTGCGGATTTTCTTAATTTATCCAATTCTAAATCATATCCACTTTTTATAATACCACCTTCAGTAATTGTATTTGCCCCATCTTCTTTTATAGATTTATCGATAAGTGTATATATATCCTCTAATGAATCAAATTTATTGATATATTTTTCAAAAATTTTAGCATTAGATTTTTTTAGAAGCTCTAAAAATTTCGGTAAGTATTCTAATGAATTCTTTAATATAATTAAATCTTTTGTATTAGCACTTTGAAATGAAATTTTTGAGAGTATTCTCTCCAAATCATATATATTTGATAAAATATCTGATAATTCATTTCTCACCGATGTATTTGTAAAAAGATAATCTACAATGTCAAGTCGACTATTAATAATTTTTTTACTAATCAGAGGAAATTCTAACCACGAATTTATTTTTCTTGACCCCATAGATGTATTAGCTTTATCTAAAATATAATAAAGCGTATTTTTTTCTGAATTATCATTTAAATTTTTATGAATTTCTAAATTTTCTCTCGTATTTGCATCTATCTTCATAAAACTTTCTGATTCAATATATTTAATTAAATCTAAATGATTTAAATTTTCCTGTCTATATAGATAAATATAATCAAGTAACATAGATGAAGCTAATACTGAAAATATTTTATTTTTGTAAAAATTTTCATCGTAAAATCTAACTTTTCTTTTTAATAAATAATTAGCTTCTTTAGCATTTAAGATTGCATCTATTTTAGTTATATAAATTTTATTTGATGCAATATAGTCATTAAAAGATTTAAATTGAATTTCTTTATTTATCAATATTTCTCTAGGATTTATCTTAACTAAAAAATCAATTAAATCTCTTTCTGTATTTATAGAATTAATGGTTTCAGTGGTATAAAACTCCCCTGTTGTAATATCGATATAAGAAACACCATATGAATTATTGTCTAAATATATAGAGGTTAAAAAATTATTGTTTTTCGACTGTCCCTCTAAACTCAATAAGGTACCTGGAGATACAATCTTTACAACTGCTCTTTCTACTATACCTTTCGCATGTTTCGGATCTTCAATTTGTTCAGCAATAGCTATCTTATAGCCTTTTTCTACCAGTCTATTCATATAAGTTAGCGAAGAATGATGTGGTATGCCGGCAATAGGTGCCCTTTCATCTAAACCACAATCTTTACCTGTTAAAACTAGTTCTAATTCCTTTGAAACAGTAATAGCGTCTTCAAAAAAAACTTCATAAAAGTCTCCTAAACGATAGAAGAGTACTTTATCTTGGTTATCTTCCTTTATTTTGGCATACTGTTTCATCATAGGGGTCAATTTTTCTTTATCTATATCCTTAAGCTTCATATCTTTCTCAATTCTCCTTACTACTATATCTGTTAATAATATATATACCTAATATAACCAATAATAGTCCAAAAATAATCCAAATATTGATCTGCTCTTTTAATAATACAGCACTTAAAAATGTACCAAAAAATGGTATAAATAAACGCATAAAAGAAATTTCACTTGCTTTATATTGTCTCAAAATTAAATACCATAGTGTAAAGGCTACAGATGAAATTATCCCGCCATAAAATATTAATAAAAAAGATTCTATTGTATATACAAGCTTATGTTCCATTCCAACATAACCAATAATAATTAATGGTATGGATTCGTATAAAAATTGCCCACATGATTTTGCAAAAGCAGAAATATTTTTAGTATTTTTTTTAACAAGTATTGTTCCTAAAGCCATTGTAAATGATGATATCGATAAAAACCCCTCTCCTATTAAGCTAAAATCAAATATTAACTCCTTATTAATATTTGACAAAACAATTCCAGATAGACCAAGAAAAATGGCTATA
Organism: Helcococcus sp. SA-HE-C1; assembly: GCF_985670335.1. Classification (NCBI taxonomy): domain Bacteria; kingdom Bacillati; phylum Bacillota; class Tissierellia; order Tissierellales; family Peptoniphilaceae; genus Helcococcus; species Helcococcus sp. SA-HE-C1. The sequence goes on along the minus strand of NZ_OZ484652.1, from coordinate 665,013 downwards.
AGTTTATATTTGTTAAATCTCTCACTTGGTAATAAAAAATGTGAGAGTATTATAATTATAAATGTAGATGAAGACGATATAATAGATGCTTGCATACCTGTTGTATTTCCTGTACCAATATAAAATAAAAAATATCCTAAAGATACTACTAATATCGATAATTTTAATAAATATGGAAACTCTGTTTTTAATTGATGTATATTTTTTCTATCGATAAAATACATAATTAATAAAATAATGAGTCCCGCTATGAGAAATCTTATTCCTGCTACAAAAATCATAGAAAAGTAATCGTTAGAACTTATTCCCATTAATTTATATGTTGTCTTTATGGTAGGAAAAGCTGAGCCCCATAAAAACATACAAAATATTGATATCAAATATACTATTTTTTTATTCTTAAAATCTATTTTCATTTTTTCTCCAATTAAAAAAGAGGGGTATTAATCCCTCTTGTATTTTATTCTATAAATTTAAATCATCTAATAATTCACCAAGATTTGAACCAAATGAGTTATCGTCATTGCTTTCATTCTTGTTATGTGATTTACTATCTTTTTTTCTATTATTTGATGATGAGGCTGGTCTTGAAGATTCATTATTTTCTCTTGAAGATTGTGCTGGTTCTAATAATGCTCTTCTACTTAAAGAAATTCTTTGATTTTCAGCATCAATTTCTAAAATTTTAACCTCTAATTTGTCACCAACATTTAATACATCAGAAGGCTTTTGTACGTGTTCGTTGCTGATTTGTGATACGTGAACTAATCCTTCAACACCCTCATCTAATTTTAGAAATGCACCAAAGTCTAATAAGTTAACTACTTCACCTTCTACTACATCACCAACCTTATTATTGTTCGCAAATGCATCAAACGGTTTTTCAGTTAATTGTTTTAATCCTAAAGAAACTCTATTTTTATCTCTATTTGCTTTTAGTATCTTAACTTCAACTTCTTGCCCTACTTCTAAAACGTCTGATGGTTTTTCAATTCTATCCCATGAAATATCAGAAATGTGAATTAATCCATCTACACCACCTAGGTCTACAAAAGCACCAAAGTCTACCATTTCTACTACCTTCCCTGTAACAATAGCATCTTGTTCTAATGTTGCCCAAATATCATCAAGTTTTTCTTCTTTTAATACTTTACTTGATAGTACAACTCTTTTTTTCTTTTCATCAATACTTAATACTTTAGCATCTAAGTCTTGATCAACGTACTGTTTGAAGTTCTTTACAAAGTAAGTAGTGATTTGAGATGCAGGAATAAATCCATTGATTCCCATTACTTTAACTACTAATCCACCAGAGTTTATTCCTTTAACAGAAGCTTTTACCACTTCTTCGTTTTCATATGCTTCTAATAGTTTCTTCCAGTTTTTTAGTCCTTCTACTCTGCTTGTAGATAAAGCAACATTTCCTTCTCCATCATCTAATTTGATAACAAAAACATCAATTTCTTCACCAACTGAGAATGCTTCTAAAATATTTTTAGCTTCTTCATCAGACATTTCTTCTTTTTTAATAATACCATCTGCACGATATCTGATATCTACAAAAACTTCGTCCTCTTTAACATTGATTACTGTACCCTTTACTATATCCTTAGGATAAATTTTCACCATGCTTTCTTCTACTTGCTCCATAAATTCTTCGTTACTAATATTGTCCATTATAATTGACTTCCTCCTAAATTTCCCATATGGTTGTAACCATATATTTAAACTTATTTTATATCATAATATGTATATTTGCAACTTTTTTACGCAATTTTCATTAAAATAATATATTTTAGCTTTATAATATAAAAATATTGTTTTTTTTTATATTATTTGTTAAAAATAGAATCATATATTTCATCCATAATGTCTTTATATAACTCTTTTTTATTTTTATTTTCAAATTTATCAATTTTGATTATATCTTTATAAATAAATTCAATATTTCCAAATGGTTTGTATTCTCCTTTTATTTGAATAGGTAATATATCTGCATTTGCTTTTACTGCAATCATTGCTATGCCATCTATAAATCTTTCTCTAGATGTTTGCCCTTGTTTAATTCTTGTGCCTTCAGGAAAAATACCTAAAATCTTATCATCCTTCAACACTTTTATAGATTGTCTTATAGCATCAATATCATTGTTTCCTCTATCAACGGGAAAAGTTCCAAATTTTGGTAGTATCCAAGATAAAAATTTATTGTCAAATAATTCTTTCTTAGCCATAAAATGAATCATTTCAGGGTTTATTAGTTCAAATAAAATTGGATTTAAATTACTTATATGATTACCACAAATAATTAATCGTTTATTTTTTTCAATTTTTGGCCTATTTTTAACCTTAAATAAAAATATAAGCTTAAATATAGGATAAAGAATTAATTTTATGATTTTATAAAACATTTTTTTCCTCACAACATTTTTTCATGTTTCTCACTACTTCATCAATAGTCATATTTGAACTGTCTATTAAAATAGCATCATCAGCAATTTTTAGTGGACTAATATCTCTATTACTGTCTTTATAATCTCTTTTATTAATATCATCTAATACTTCTTTATAAGATATATTATTGTTGGACATTTGATCCAATCTTCTTTGTGCTCTAACCTCAGGACTAGCATCTAAATAAAATTTGATATCGGCATCTTTTAATACATGCGAACCAATATCTCTTCCGTCTAAAATTATGTTTGATTTTGATGCGATTTCTCTTTGTAATTTAACTAAATGTTCTCTAACAGACTTATATGAAGATAATAATGATACGTTTTGAGTTACTTTATCACTTCTTATCTCTCTTGATACATCTTTTCCATTTAAGTAAAACCTTCCATCTCTTAATTGAATATCAATGTTTTTAATTTTATTTTTTATTAAATTTTCATTTTTAATATCAATATTATTTGAAAGATAATAGTATGTAAATAGTCTATACATTGCTCCAGTATCTAAATAATCAAAGTTTATTTCTTTCGCAAATAATTTTGAAATTGTACTCTTTCCTGCTCCTGCAGGGCCATCAATCGCTATAGATTTATACATAAAATCTCCTATAAATTTTTTAAGTACTTAATCTCTTTATCAGTTAATTTTCTATATTCACCAATTTTAAGACTATCAAGATTTATTTTTCCTATGGATATTCTATTTAAATCTATAACTTCATATCCTAGTTTTTTAAACATTCTTCTGATTTGTCTATTTTTACCTTCATTTATTTTTATAGATATTTTTTTATTGTCAATCTTTTTAATTATAGATGGATTAGTTATATATCCACCAATATCTACTCCGGTTTCTAATTTTTGAATATCATCATATAAAATATTTTTATCTAAAGTTACGATATATTCTTTGTGTATTTCTTTTCTTGGATGGATTACATTATTATATATATCACCGTCATTTGTAATGATTATAATTCCTCGACTATCTTTATCTAAACGCCCGATAGAAAATAGCCTGGTATCAATGTTAATTAAATCGAAAATTAATTTATCATTAAAGGCACTTTTATTTGTACAGGTATATCCTATAGGTTTATTTAATAAAAAATAATATTTTTTGTCTATTAAATTTATAGGATTATCATTATATGTAACTATATCATTTTTAATATCAACTTTATATGCTAAATCGTTCATTATTTCGCCATTGACTTTAATTTGGTTATTTATTATTAAATCCTCAGCATTTCTTCTTGAGCAAATACCACAATGTGCAATATATTTATTAATTCTCATCTTCACTATCCAGTAATTTTTCTATATTATCTAAACCTTCAATATTTGGTAATTCATTCAATGATGAAATATTAAAAGCTCTTAAAAATTCCACAGTAGTACCATATAAGATTGGTTTTCCTACCGCATCTAATTTTCCAACTTCTTCTATTAATTGCTTAGATTTCAATGTCTCTACAGAACTAGATGATTTTACACCTCTAATACTATCTATTTCTATTCTTGTTATAGGCTGGTTATACGCTATAATAGCTAGTACTTCCATAGTAGAATTGTTTAATTTTCTATTGCTTGTTTTTACCAATTTAGAAATATATTTGTTATGCTCAATTCTAGTAGACATTTGTAGATTGTCGTCATATGTATTAATGATGATACCTCGCCTATAATGTTCTATTTCTTTTTGCATTTCCTTAATTATTTCTCTCAGTTCTTTCTTATTTATTCCTAAAATATTTACTAATTCATTGATGTGCAAAGGCTCACCCCAGGCAAATAAAATAGATTCTATAATTGATTTTATTTCTCTCTTATTCATCTTTGCCCCCGTCTTCTCTTATATTTATTAATATTTCTAATGTCTCATTATCCTGTGAGATAATTAAATTTTTAGTTTTAGCTAATTCTAATATTGATAAAAATATTATTACTGCTTCTGATTTTGATTCAACTTTTCTTAAAGTATTAGTAATATTAATAAAACGTTCCTTAATTAGCTTTATTTTAATATCAGCGTTATACTTTTCAAGTGAATATTCTTCTCTATTTAAGATTTCATCAACCTTAAAATCATTATCTTCAAAAAGCTTATTAATTATAATTTCCATATAATATTTTAATTTTTCAACATCATATGTAATATTACTTTCTTTTTTTTCTTGAAATTCTGATAAATCCTCTTGAAATTTAAAAAATTTGAGCATTCCTTCGTCTTCTAAAATACGTAAATTAGGAATTATAGATTTTATAATCTTATACTTGTTTAATTTTTCAATAAGTTCTTCTTGAGATATAACTTCATCTTCATCATCATGTTCAATAGTATCTTTTAATAATGATCTAGTTTTTAGATATAACAATTGTGTTGCAATTAAAATAAAATCAGATGTTTCATCTGCTGGTATATCTAAAGTTTTTAATGACTCAATATACTTATTTGTGATTTCAGAAATTTGTATATCATATATATCATATTTTGAGCTTTTTATTAAATCGAGCAATAAGTCAAATGGACCATAAAATTCGCCCGTCTTAACATTTATCATAGTAACCCCATAAAATTAACAATATCAATTAAGAACTTAAATGTTAAATTAACAAGTGGTATTAATAATTTATCAATAATCCCAGAGAAAAGTAATATTATCAGAATAATTGAAGAATATCTTTCATATTTGTACATAAAATTAGTAAATTTTATAGGCAATAAGCTAGCTAAAATTTTTGACCCATCTAATGGCGGTATTGGAATCAAGTTGAAAATAGCAAAAATAACACCATAGGATAATAAAGCTTTTAGTAAATTTACTAAAATTATATTTTTTGCGAATGTTAATAATATAACTGAAATAAAAGCTGTCAGTAAATTTACAATAATACCTGCTATTGAAACTGTAAACATTCCCAATCTATAATTCTTAAATTTATTAGGATTTATCGGAACTGGCTTAGCCCATCCAAATTTAAATATTAGCATAGATAATGTACCTAAAGGATCAAGATGTTTTAATGGATTAGGTGATAATCGTCCTAAATTTTTTGCTGTATCATCACCATTCAACAATGCAACATATCCATGTGCTATTTCATGTGTTACCAATGTAAATATAATAGCAATAGCTGTAATAATAATATTTTCTAAATTAGGAATCATAAATTAAACCTTCTAGCCACATATAAAATTCCCATTACTGATTTTGCATCTATTATTTCAAAATTTTCTACCATTTCTATAGCTTTAACAAGGGGCATTTTTTCAACTTCTAAAAATTCTGTGTCATCAAGTTCTAATTTACTTTCTTCTAAATCGGTAGCTAAAAATATAGAAAAAATTTCATCTGTAAATCCGGGGGAAGCGTACGCTTCCAATATTAGTTCCATATTATTTGGTTTAATCCCAATTTCCTCTTGTGCCTCTCTAATTGCCGCATCTGAAAGATTTTCATTACTTTCAACTAAACCTGCTGGTATTTCATAAATAACTTTTTCAATAGATTTTCTAAATTGTTTAACCAAGTAAATTTCTTTATCTTCAGTTAAAGCAACTATTCCAACTCCTCTATCATGCTCAACTATCTCTCTTTTAGCATAAGATCTATTAGGTAGCTCAACAGTGTCCACCCTAACCTTTATAATTTTTCCTTCGTAAATCTTTTCAGTCTTAATCGTCTCTTCCGATTTAATATTATCCATTTATCCCCCTTAATAACTCTTTCGCTGATATAATACTATTCTCAGTTATATTAGAACCAGATATAAGTCTTGCAATTTCTAATTCTCTCTCATCCATATTTAATTTTTTTACAGATGAAATAGTTTGTTCGTCAGCAATATTCTTAGTAATTAAATAATGATGCTTAGCTTTGCTAGAAATTTGTGGAAGATGTGAGATAACAATTAGTTGAACTTTACTTGAGATATCTTTTAGTTTATCACCTACTATATCAGCTGTTTTTCCACTTATTCCAGCATCTATTTCATCAAATATAATTGTATTAATATCATCCTTCTCAATAAAAACAGATTTTAAAGCTAACATAAATCTTGAAATTTCACCACCCGATGAAACTTGATTTAGACTTTTAAGTTCTTGCCCCTTGTTCGTTGAAATGAGAAAATCTACATCATCTCTTCCGTTATTTTTAATCTTCTCTAATTTTGAAATTGAAATCTTAAAATTAATATGTTGCATATTCATTTGATATAATTCTTTTATTATATCAATCTCTAAATTTTTTATTATATCTTTTCTGAGTTTTGTTAACTTTTCTGCATAATTATCATTTTCATTTTCTAGCCTTAAAATTTGTTTTGAAATTTCCGATTTTCTATTATGAATATCTATAATAAGATCATAGCGATTCTTTATATCACTTAAAAAAGAAAGTATATCTTCTTCACTTCTACCGTATTTAAGTTTTAATACTTGAAAGTCTGAAAACATATCCTCTATAACTTGAACTCTCTCTTCATCTATTTCTAAGGTGAAGCTATAATTTTCAATTTTATTTCCTAAATCCCTTATTAATTCTCTAATATTTAATACATCAGATGTAATCTCACTTAAATCATTATCTAATTTTTGCAAATCAAGTATATAATTATACGCATTTGATGATAAATCAAAAAGAGAATCAAATTTATTTCCATTTTTGATAATTTCTAATAAATTATCAGTACCTCTTATTAACTCAGATTGATTGGTAAGCTTCTTATACTCTTTGTTCAATTTTTCTTCGTTATAATTATCGAAGTCAAACTTTTCAATTTCATTAATTTGATATTTTAATAAATCTTTTTCTCTTTCTATTTCATCATCAGACAAATTTAATTCGCCAATTTCTTTATTCAATTTATCTATTTCTTTTAAATTTTTGGATATTTTATGTTTTAATTCTATTGTATTATTGTTAAATTTATCGATTAAATCAATATAATTTGATTTATTTAAAATAATTAATTGGGAATGCTGTCCATGAATATCAAACAGCATATCTCCTAATTCTGAAAGTAATTTTACATTACATGCACTATTATTTATTTTGCTAATAGAACTATTATACGAAAATGTTCTTGAAATTATTACATTTTCGTTTAACTCATATCCGTGATCACTTAAAAAAGTGTTTATATTATCATTTGTAGTAAATACAGCTTCTATTATCGTCTTATCTCCAAAATTACTCAAATAATCTTTATTAAATCTTTCACCTTTAATGAAAGAAATAGCTTTTAAAATAAGAGATTTACCAGAACCTGTCTCACCCGTTAAAACATTCAAGCCTTCTTCAAAATCGATATTTAATTCTTTTATTATTGCAAAATTCTTTACATGCAAATTAATTAACATTAATAAATTAAACCTTCTATTTTAGCTTTTAATTCTCCCATATCAGCATTTTCATGAACTTGAACTAAAATGGTATCTGCACCTGCAATTATGCCTGCAACTTCTGGAAATTTTTGATTTGTTAAATATAGTGAAGTTACTGCTGCTGCGTATGATACTGTATTAATAATAATCTGTCCTCTATTTGCTTTAATAGATAAAACAGATAATCTAAATATCTTAGATAATCTTTCATTTAAGGTATCGTGCATTGTTTCTAAAACAGTATATTTATATATACCATCTTTTGTTTGAACCTTAGTTATTCTTAATTCCTTAATATCTCTTGATATTGTAGCTTGTGTTGCAACAATTCCCATATTCTTTAATAATTCTGTTAATTGTTCTTGTGTTTCTACTTCATTTTCTTCAATTAGTGTTAGTATAATTCTTTGTCTGTCATATTTTCTCATTTTTTACCTCTCTAATAATTTCTTTTTATTAATTTTCTAATTAAGTCTATTAAAAATTCAGAGTCCTCATATTTACTTAAAAATTCTATTGAACTTTCTGAATATCTTTCTATTTCACTCAATGTCTTTTCTTTTCCATAAAAGTTAATTAAAGTTTTCTTATCAATTTTTTTATCTTCTTCTATATCTAAAATATCATCTTGTAATTGAAAAGCCATACCAATATTAAAACCTAATTCACTAAATTTTTCAATATCTTCCTCTGATAGATTAGATAGTATTGCTGGTACAGTAGTTGCACACATAATTAACTTACAAGTTTTATTTGTGTACATATCTATTAATGCATCTTCTGTATCTAGATTATTATTAATATCAAGTATTTGTCCACGTATCATACCATCTATACCAGAAGCATTTGAAATATATTTTGCTGACTTAGCATATTCTAATGATAAATTTTTAGTTATTAATTCTAAAAGTATTTCATGGGCATAATTTAATAAGCTATCTCCAGCTAAAATAGCATTCGCCTCTCCAAATTTATAGTGAGTCGTTTTTCTTCCACGACGATAATTATCATTATCCATAGAAGGTAAATCATCATGAACTAACGAGTAATTGTGTATCAATTCAAGTGCAATCGCAAAATTATAGATATCATCATTTATATCCTTGTTTAACATTTTATATACTTCAAGTAAAATAATTGGACGAATTCTTTTTCCCTCTTTAATGGAATATGATAAAATATCATTTGAGATTTTGTTTCTAAATATATTTTTTAATCTTTTATTAAAATTAATTCTTTTGTCATCAAACATTTGATTCTCTACAATCTATAATCTTTTGTTTTGATTCATCTAGATACTTATTAAGTTTAATATATATATGATTACTTTTTTCATATAATTTAATAGCATCTTGAAGTTTAATATTTTCATCTTCTAGTTTATTAGCTATTTCGTTGTATTCATTTAATAACTCTTCATAGCTTTGCATTTTCTTCACTCTCCACAAAAATTTTATATTTAAAATTATCATTAAATAAGTAATAGTAGTTATTGATTTTTACATCTTTTAATTCTACACGTCTATTAAATACATCTTTTATATAAACGCTACTCTTTCTAATTTTTAAGTTTATATTATATTCAATTTTTTTATTTAATTCAAGTATAGCTCTTTCACTAAAATTAAATTTAGTATAAACAGAATTATAAATATCATTTTTTAGTGTATCTAATTTATATTTTACATTATTTATAATTTTTTCCGGACTAGCTAAATGTATTTTATAATTTATCTCATTTAAACTTGTATTCAACTTTATAAAGTAATTATTTATACTTTTATCAATCATGATTTTAGTAGTGTGTATTTGATCTTTTGATAAAGTATATTTAGAAACAATATATTCTGCTAATTTTGTCGGGGTTGAAAAGTATTTGTCACTAGTCAACTCAGCTATAGAAATATCTATTTCATGACCAATAGCTGATACTATTGGTGTTTTTAAGTTAAAAATAACATTAGCTATTTTTTCATCATTAAAAACTGATAAATCTTCACTTGATCCTCCACCTCTCGTCAAAACTATTAAATCTAGAGATTTACTATCTAGTTTTTTTAAGGCATTAATAATTTCATTACTTGCGTTTTTACCTTGAACTAAAGTATTTTCTAAATATATATTTGCATGATACGAATTATCTCTTAATATTCTTAAAAAATCATAATATGCCGCTGATTCTTTTCCAGTAATAAGTCCAATATTTAATGCAAATCTAGGTATTTCTTTTTTATATTTTTTATCAAAGAATCCAATTTTTTCGAGTTTATTTTTAAGCTCAATAATTTTCTTTAACTCTTCACCTTCTCCATAAAAAGATATTTCTTTTATCTTAATTTGATATTTACTTTGATTTGCATATATATTTATCGAACCTTTTACAATTACTTTATCACCTTCGTTAAAATTGAAATCATTATTAAAAAATACACATGAAATTAAATCGTCTCCATCTTTTAATGAAAAATAAGTGAATTTATTAATCGTTAGATTTACAATTTCACCCTCTACTAGTAAATTTTGTAAATATATATCTGAAAGTATTTCGTGTTTAATGTAACTTGTTAACTGACTTACAGTGATAGCTTTTTTCATACTATTCCATTTCTTTTGCTATAGATGACAATACGCCATTTATAAATTTATATCTTCCTTCACTTGAATATTCTTTAGCTATTTCAACAGCTTCATTTATAGATACTGATGTAGGTACTTTTTTTTCAATATAAAATTCATTGATTGAAACTCTTAATATAGCTTTATCAATAGCTGATATAGTATCAAATTTTATTTGTGTAATATACTTGTTAGCAATAGAATCAATCTTTTCAATATTATTTAAAATTGATTTTACTGAATCTTGTATAAATCCATTGTCGCTAATTTCTAAATTTTCTAAGGTCTTATTTAAATCACTTACATCATTAAAGCTATGTTGAAAAATTATTTTTACAATCCATTTTCTTTGTTCACTTCTATTCATCATTAAACTCTTGATAAATATTCGCCAGATCTTGTATCAACTTTCAATACATCGCCAATTTCGATAAATAGTGGTACCTGTAAAGAATATCCTGTTTCTAGAGTAGCCGGTTTAGTTGCTCCCTGTGCTGTATCCCCCTTAAAACCTGGTTCTGTTTCAGTAACTTCTAATTCAACAAAATTTGGGGCCTCTATTGAAAATGGCTTATCGCTAATAAATTTGATGTTTGCCATTTCATTTTCTTTAACAAATTGTGATGCTTCTTCAAATATAACTTTATCCATAGGTTTTTGTTCAAAAGTTTCAGGATCCATAAAATAGTATAATAATCCGTCATTATAAAGATACTGCATTTCTTTTGTTTCTACTATAACTTGATTAAATTTTTCATTTGGGTTAATAGTCACCTCTTTTGAAGAACCATTATGAATATTTCTGATTTTTGTTCTAATAAACGCTGGTCCTTTTCCAGGTTTAACATGTTGAAAATCTAAAACTTCATATGTGTCATTATCATATTCAAAAGTGATTCCTTTTCTTAATTCATTTGCTCCTATCATATTTCCTCCATACCAATTTTCTATCTTATGTAATTATAACATAATATACTTTATATTTTAATATATACAATATTATATTATTACATTTATTGTAAAAAAAGAAGTAATTTTATTATTTTTTATCTATCAAATATAAAAAACTCGGTTTCCCGAGTCTTTTATATCTGATTATAATATTTATATATTATTTTTTATTTTTTTTCTTTCTTAAGCCTACAATACCCGCTATTGACATCGCTAGTGATCCTAATGCTAATGCTATACCTGCATCACCTGTTTTAGGATTTTGAGATTTTCCTTGTGATGGTTTTTGTTTTTCTGGAGCTGGTTTCATATTATCCTTATTCTTTTTGTTAGTAGCTGATGGTTGAAGTTTTGTCCAAGGTATATTTTTCTTGTCTTCTTTTGCAATATTTGCTTTATAGATGTCATAAATTTCTTTTAAGATTTCATTAATTTCATCAATAGATTTTGCCTCATCAATTTTTTTCTTAAAAGTATTTCCTTGTGCTTTTGTTATATTTTTTGCATCAATATTGCTATCTACTATTTTCTTAGATTCTTCTTTTCCTTTTGATAATGTTTTTTCTGCTACATATTTTTGATGTATTTCTGATAAAATCTTATTTATACTATCTTTAGTTGGTGCATTATCAATTTTTGTCTTAAATACTTTTCCTTCAGCTTCTGTTATATTTTGTGCATCAATATTGCTATCTACTATTTTCTTAGCTTTTTCTTTTGCATCTGATAATGTTTTTTCTGATAATTGATTTGCTACATATTTTTGGTGTATTTCTGATAATACTTTATTTATTTCATCTTTAGTTAAAGCATCTTCAATTCTATTATTAAAATCATCTCTTTGAGCTTTTGTAATATTGTTTGCTTCAAAATTTTGCTCTATAATATAATTTGCTTTAACTCTTGCATCTTGCAATTCTTTTAATTCTTTTTCTAATGCTTCTTTTTCAAGTTTTCTGGCTTGATATAATGCTTCATTAATCTCATCTATTGTTTGAGCCTTTGTTACATCTTTTATTGCTTCTTCTCTTACATTATTAGTTAATCCTTTTTTATTGCCAAGTTCTGCAACTGCTCTTGATTTTGCTGATTCTAAATTATCAGAAAGGTCTTGTTTTTCCTTTTTCATTTCTGATAAAGTTTTTTCTATATATTCAATATATTCCTCTATTGTTTTATTTCTTTCTTTTAACCTATTTATTTTAGAGCCAAAATCATCTATTTCTTTCAGCTTTTCTTCTAATTCTTTAATTTCTTCGTTATTTTTTCCAAGTGATTTATTGGCATTTTCAAGTTCTTTTTCCCAAATCATAATTACTGTTTCGCGCGGTTTTACTTTTTTTAATCTTTCGTCTTCTAACTTTGCAAAAAGGTCTTCCTTTTCTTCTCTTAATTTGAGTAAAGTTTTTTCTATATTCGTAATACTTGCGTTTATTTTTTCATTTCTGTCTTTTAATCTATCCAGTTTAGATTTAAATTCACGTCTTTCCTCAATTGTTGCATCGTTTATTATTTTATTTGTTAAATTTATAATTTCTTTTTTATTTTTTTCAATGGTATCTTTTTGAGTTTTAACTTCTTGTTCCCATTTTTCAATCTCTTTTACACGTGGTTCTACTTGTTTTAAATTTTCCGATTTTAATTTTTCAGAAAGTTCTTCCTTTTCTTTTTTTACTTTAGGTAAAGTTTCTTCTATATTTTTAATAGTTTCTTCTATATTTTTACTTTTTTCTTTTAATATATCTATTTGAGAACTAAGATTAGCCTTATCTTTATTACCTTTTTCTAATTGTTCTTCTAATTTCAAAATATTTTCTTTATTTCTTTTAATAATATTTTTACGGCTTTCAAGTTCTTTTTCCCATGTATTAATATGTGAATCAAGCTCTCTTACTGTTTTTGAAGCATATGAAATTTTAGTAGCATCAAAAGCATAACTTCCGCTTAATAACATTCCGGCAGAAAGAGCTATTGCTAATACTTTCTTTTTCTTCATAATTTTCTCCTTGTGTATTTTTAGATTTCGACGTTAGTCATCCGATATTTTACAATATTTTTTTAAATTTTACAATATTTTTTTTGAAAATTTTTTGATAAATTCTAAAAAATTATAATTAAATTATTATGTCATAATCAAAACTACCAGCTAGGCTGGTAGTTTTGATTATGACATTTGAGCATTTTAACATTATTTAAATTTGTTAGGATATATATCACAATAATTATTAAAATTTAATATATGTGCCATCTACAAATTCTATATTTTAGTTAATTATTTTCTTATTTGATATTTTATTATTTAAATAATAACACTTGATATTTTACTATCAATAAAATTATCAAAAAATAAATTTGAAAATATTTCCAAGTAGCCAAAATACACCTATACTATTCAAGAATAAAGATAGCGTAAGAAAACATATTAATACTATATTTTTGTAAATAATCCATCGTTAAACTATCTTTATTCAATAACTGAAATATTATTAATTGTATCTATCCTAAAAATACTAATTTTCTTTTCATTATTTTTATACGTATATTCTAGTTTTATCCATTCTTCATCGGATTCTAATATTATACCTTCAATTTCCATTTTACCTACAAGTGTTAATGCTTCTTCTGTATTTACTTTGCATTTATTATTCAATAATCCTTGAATCACTTTAGACATCTCTTTTTCCCCCTGATTTTTTATATTAAATTTTTTTAATAATTTATTTGATTTATCAATTTTTTCATCCAACGAGAAGTATAACACCACCAGTGCTAACAAAATTATGAAATCCATACTTTTACCTCCATTATTTTTTTTAATACACACTTTTTAAAAAAGTGAGACATGGTTTTGAAGTTTGCAGGTTTCATTTTCTTTTCAAAAATTTCTATCCTTCATCTCTTAAATAAATTTATTTTTTTGATTTATTATAAGTAAAGAGAAGTTCTTAAAATAAAAAATCATAAAATTAAGCTAAGGTCTAATTTTTTATATATATTATTGCAATTTACTTTGAATAATTACTGAAATTATTGTATTTGACTTCTCAATGTCTTTTTGTTTTGCATAAGACTTATTAGCTTAACTTTTCTTTTCTTGTTCAATATAAATCTCTTTTCTCGCTCTTTTCTCCTGCTGATAAAATTTATGTAGATAAATGCGCTTAAAATATTTCTCAAAGCTAAGTCTGTACTTTTGTTGTATCTTTGCTGCATTAAGTAAGAAAGTATTATTACATCGGCTTATATCCCGTGTTCTTTCTTCTAATTTTCCACTTTTTTATGAAGTCTTACTCTAACTATTCTTGTCGAAACACCTGCAAATATTACAGCGATTTCATAACAGAAACATATTTGTTACTCTATTCCCATTCTTCTTTCCCAAACGTACGATATATTCCAAATCATTCAAAATACTAGATTCTATTTTTTAGAATATTACTAATTCATCTAATTACAGGACGTTTTCAGATTTTTAGTCCCGTCCCAGTCCCAGTACCGGAGAACTTTTAATAATACTTATCTTAATTACTGTATTTTTCAATTATATCGTTATATCTTTGAGTATTTTCATCAATTATATTATCTTTTTCTAGATATATATCGTTAATCTTCTGATAAATACTTTTATAAATTATCTTATGAGCTTCATTTTCAATAAGCATATCATCAAACTCTTCTAAATCAAAATCATCCTCATCTATACATTTTTCTATAAGTTTTATTAAATCATCACCTGTTATGTCTGAAATTGGTTTCCAGTTATCTGAACTACTCAATCTAAAGTATACATTTCTATTTTCAATTTTTGTATAATTCATATGTGCCCTCCCTTTCTTTGTATGCATCTTCACCTGCTTCCAGCGAATCCATCAAAATTTCATAAGTTTCAACAGTATCATCTTCATTCTCAGCACATGCTAAAGTTTTTGATGCTATATTTCCACTATATATTTTGAAATTGAAATCTCCATTAGACACCACTCTCTTAGTATACAATATATAATCTGGTTTTATTGACAATCCTATTGCATTATTATGAGTAGCTAAAATAACTGGAATTTTTTTCGAAATATCTTTTATCAGTATATTAACTTCTTCATTTAAGAATCTATTATCAAATGAAGATTCTGGCTCATCAATAAGAAGAATATCATAATCGTTAGATGATTTTATTTCATTGAGTAAATTATATTCAGTTCTTTCTCCACCTGATGCTGATAACTTAAGTTCATTAATTATATCAAACTTTACATTAACATAATATTTCCAATAATCCACCTTTGGAATATTTACTTCACTTAATTTTTGTAGATATTTGTAACCATCATTATATGAAGACTTAAATATATCAGCTAAGGCAATTTGCCTATTTGTATGTTTTTGTATTTCGGTAACCTTTTTATAACATCCTGTTTTCATTATTAAAGTAAACTTCCCAATTTTATCTAATTCAATTGTTCGCTCTTTCTTTACCAATTCACAAATATCATTAAATTTTTCTATTTTACTTTGTAAACTTAAATATTCTTTTAAATCTACATCTATGATTTTGTTAGATACAGTTTTAATTTCTAAGTTCGGTTTAACAGCTTCAATTATTTCATTTGCTTTTTGTCTTATTATATTTTCTCTACATCTGCTTTTAGCTAATTTAGATAGTTCTATCACTAGATTTTTAGATATCAATTATATTTAAGTGGCTTTCAATTATGTTTTTGTATTCTATATTTATAATTAAATTTTCAATGCTATTAGTCAATTTATCTAATGATTTAATTTCTTTTATGGGGTATACATTCTGGGTATAGAGCTTTGATTTTGAAAAAATATCTCTTCTTTCTTTTTCATTTGCAAATTTCAATAAAGACTCTACATAGTCATCTACATTCTTCTTTATTTTTTTTATATCAATATTAGATATTTCTTCTATTAGGTTTTTAAAATCTATAAACCTTTTTTCTCCTTGAATACTATTTTCGTTGCTTAAACGAACATCGAATTTATTATTATCCAAATTTTGTTTATCCAATAATGAGAACTGTCTAATATACTTTACATTTTCATTGGTACTTTCAACTTTATTTAAAAAATAAGATTTTCCACTTGATCTAGCTCCTAACAATACATTTAAACCTGTTGAAACTTGAAAGGATTCATTATTTATCGGAAATAAAGAATTAGACTCATCAATCGTTAACTTAACTTTATTTTTATCTGAAAAAGCTAATTTAATTGATTTAAGAGAATCATTATCTATATCTAAATAAATTCTTCCTCTCTTTTTTATATCCAGATTATTGCTAATTCTAATATCACTAAACCAAACTGGGACATGGTCCTTATTGATCTTATATTCCCTTAAAAAATCTTTTATGCTAGATACCTCTACTGCATCTATATATTTATTCAATTCCTTGATAATTTGAATAGGCACTTTTGGCTTTTTGGGATTATGCGGAATCAATAGGTATTTTTCTAAATCTCCAAATATTTCCACTAATTCATTTTTGTCAATACGGTCACTTGGACTTCCAATTCTTTCCTCAACCTTTTTACATTTTTTTGAAAATTCTTCTAATTCTTCATTTTCACTTAACAGTAGCAAATGTCCACCTTCAAAATTAATCTCTATTCCTGGAAGAACTTTGACATCTAATCTATCACAAATTTGATTAAATTGCTCAATATCAAATAAATTATGATTCGTAATTCCGATTATATCTAATTTCATTGAATCGACATATCTAATTAAAGATTCCATCGAAAATGTAAATTGACTATCACTAATTGATTTGACAGTATGAATATGCAGGTCTACAGCTTTCATAAACTAACTCCCCCTTATAATTTCTCTCTAATATATTATCTCGTGTATTTTAATACTTCTTTTGTAGTTTCAAGTTTTCTATCTGAGTATTTTACGACATCTTTTATCACTAACTTTTTAATAGCTTGTGTTAAATTCTCCATATAGTTAAAATCAATTTCTCCATTCGGGTCTATAGGAAGTTTAATATATTTATTCTTAACTACATTCCATCCACCTAATTTATTTTTATATGAATATATTGGTAGATTAGTAACTTTATTAATGCAAGATACTGAAAATAAATAACCATTAGGACTTAATTCTATTTCTTTATTTTTCCATTTAATAGCGTAAGCATCTGATAGTACAGAAAACTCCCTTGATTGGTAATATGACCTATATACATCGCTATTAGAAGGTATAGAAATTACATTTTTTAACACAGTAGCATTTGTTTCAGGTGCATAATAATTTAGACCCTGATTTATAAAACTTGAAGTCAAAAGAGGAAGTATATAATTATCTTTAGGCTCTTTTGGAAGTTCTTTTGCCTTATAAGGTAATTTTTTTGTTTTTATCCTCTCAAATAAATCTCCCATTTTAAATTCATGCCACTTAACTTTCTCTAAATTATCAATTGCATTTATTTCTTCATCATTTAGTTTATAATCTTTTAATCCTGCAACATTTAGATAAGCTTCCAGCTCGGCGACACGCTGAGCTTCCAGCTCGGCGACGAAAGATTCCATAAAATCAAAGTCTATTTCCCAATTTTTAGTTGGTAGTTTAATTTTAAAATTTTTAATTTTATTCCAAGAACACATATTTTGGTATCCGAATAGCTTAGGTAAAAAGCTAAAAGCACTTGTAATTGCTATCCCTATCTTATTATTGATTTCAGACTTTGGGATGATTGAAAATACACGAGCATGAGTCACGATTTTATATTTAAATTGCCTAAAAAAAGCATAACCAAACATATCAATCGTAATTGTATTTTTCTCGAAAATCTTTGCTTCTACATCAGATTTTCCTAATATACCATTATTTGATAATCCTGCAGTTATTACATACTCTCCCTTACCATTAATATGATTCTTCTGTATATCGAAATCTCCAGATTCACCATCAAATAAATCTCCAATCCTATATTCACCCCACTCAACATTTTGCAGTTTTTCGTTGAGTAGGGCATCTATTTTTTTAGGGATTCGTCCTCACTTTTATTTTTCATAAGGTTTGATACTTCCCAAGCCAGAAAGTCAGCTACTGTCTTTTTGAAATTGTCAAGGCTTGGTCTAGTATCTATTGGAGCTGATTGGTTCCAATCTGCCCCATCTTTTGGATTTATTGTTCCTTCGTAGTATTCTTCTTCTTTTAAGATATTTAATTTTGACTTACCAAATCTAACTAAATCTACCACTTCTTGGTATCTTTCCTTAGCTCTATCTGTATCCCTTAGGTTATTAGTGGCTTTTTTCCTATTACTCCTAGCATATCCATCATTAGAAAAATCTATAAATTTAACAATTTCATCTTTTTTATGAGCTTCTCCAACTCTAAATACATATATATTGGTTTGAACACTCGATTTACCTATAAACAAATCTATTGGCATCTTTATACTTGCTAGTAGCGTATTATTTTCCAATATTTTCTTATTATATTCTTTAGCCTTTCCACTACCTGCTGAATTCTGAATAATAATCGCAGCATATCCCTTATTCATCATAGATAGGGCTTTTTCAACAAAAATCATTCCACAACCATCAGCTGAATATGGTGGATTTAAGACAAAGGCAGTAGCTGGAAAGTCTTCATCAGTCTTACCAAATCCATATCTACCATCAAAATCCATAATTGAGTCTTGGTTTATAATATTTGAAGAACCATCTCCCATAAGAATCATATTAAGTATTGCTAACATGTAAATATTTGGTAAAAGCTCTATACCTAAAAGCTGTTCTGCCTTAATTTGAACAATTTTTCTCTCTAATTCTAAAGGTGATTTTATCTTTTCTTTAGCATCAATCATCATTTCATTCATCGCCGCAACTAATAGCCCCGCTGAGCCAGTTGCAAAATCCCATACATAAGAATCTTTGTCTACTCTTGCAAGTTTAATAAGTAGATTTGCAACATATGATGGTGTTAGAACAACATCATTTAATTTATCTTGAGTAAATCCAAGCCAAGAATACATTTCATTGAATAGCTTCCCTGTAAAGTCTGTAGTTAAACCTATCTTATAATAAATACCTAGATCATCTACTATTTTTGAGAAAATTCTCTTTAATTGACTTTCTCCACTATAAGGTTTATTTATATTGTCAGATAATAAGGTGTTTTTTAATGTTCTAACAATAAGATTTTGTTTTTTCTCTGGTAAATTTTTATTTTTAAGAAATGCTTCTATTTTTCTTACAATAATTTCTCCATCAGTGTTACCATCTTCTGTTGATGATTCTAAGTCTGATTTTTCTAACGGACGAACTTTGCCAGGTATGCCAAGTGTTGCCATAATTGATGCAGATACTAGATAAACCCTATCATTTTCGCTTAATCCTTTTTCTTCTTTATAGATATCGTTGTTTAGCTTTGTTAAAGATGTTTCTATTTCCTTTTCTCTTTTTAATCTTAACTTATCCAATTCTTCATTAGATAAAGATAATTCGTTGACCTTTTTTATAAAATTATTAAAATTATCTTCTCTAAGAAATGACAAATCGGTGTACTCATCAACTTTTTGACCTATACCTAAGTTTTCTTTAGATACATAATATACTCCTATAGAATGTTCTATTGATCCGTTTGCTTTCTTATAGCCTGTTACACCTATAGAAATTACATCAGTATAAGAGGTGTAGTGCAAAATTGCATTTGCGTAATGAACAGCCCCATTAACTGCATAGGAATTAATATTTTTATAGTTTGGTGTATTTTTAGTAGTTATGTTATCTACATTTCCATCTTTACTTAGTTTAACTAATTTATCCTTATATCCCTTATATTCAATTAAAATTGGATAATAGTTTAAGGCTTCATCTTGTAATAATAATTTAGCATCGGGTCTATTTCCACCAGCTCCACCACTTTTAGAAGCATATTCATTTAATGCCTTATCAATCTAGCACACAACATATCTTTGATATAGTTTCCAAATCAATTCTTTTAACTTTATTATTACAATAAAAATTAAGTTACGTCCTTTGAAGGTTTGCTTATTTTTCTAATTTGTTTTTGCTTATATTTTTTCTTTTAAAACTTGGTCTATCTTAAAAATAATTTTCCCAAAGTTTTGCATAAAATTCTCTCCCTTGTAATTTTAAAAACGGCATTTTAATTAATTATATTTTATCATATTTTTAAAACTTCTTACAGGTCTAATATATTTTAAGGAAATAATTCTATTTACTTCTGTTTAACAACAAGGAATGTATATCCCATATTTCTTTTAATAATTTTCTATTTTTTCTCTCATATAATCAATATCTTTCTTGTAAATGACACCAGTTGTATTAGTAGCTTTTGCAATCTGGTTTATATTGTTTGTTACATTTGAAAGTAACCATTAGAGATTTATAAATGGTTCTAGGTCTACAATATAAATTTCTTTTTCTAATACACATTTCATAAGAAAGTGGGACATTTTTTTACAATTAGCGAATTTCATTTTCTTTTCAAAAAATTTTTTTCTTTATCTGTTAAATATATTTTTAATTGATTTTTAAATTTATATTATACTAAAAGTCGCTTTTAAGTGTGTAACCTATAAAATAAAAAAGACCATAACACTTAAGCTATGATCTAATTTTTTGTCCTCATGTAAACCACTTGGAATTATTATTCAATTTATTCTTTTTAACAAATGTTCCCATTTTAATCCCAGTTACAGTCTTTCGTCTTATATAACCGTTGATTTTCCGAGACTTTATAAATTTTACAATTATTCCCATTCACATCTCATTCTAAAAAACTCTCCTTACTCGGTCGAATTTTTCTTCATTCGATGACGAAGCACCAGACATCGACTCGCACTTCACTTTGTTCGTGCTTGTCGTATCGTGACGTAAAATTGTGATTTGTCACAATTTTACTCCCACTCAATAGTTGCAGGTGGCTTACTTGTCACGTCATACACGATTCTATTAATATTTCCAACTTCATTTATTATTCTAGTAGATATCTTGTCTAAAACATCATAAGGTATTCTACACCAGTCAGCTGTCATAAAATCTGTTGTGGAAACTGCTCTTAGTGCTAATGTGTAGTCATAAGTTCTGAAGTCTCCCATAACACCAACTGTTCTCGTATTTGTTAATACCGCAAAGTACTGATTAGCATCCTTAAATTTTGCTTTTTCCAGTTCTTCTCTAAATATATAGTCTGCATCTCTAAGTACTTCTAGTTTTTCTCTTGTAACTTCTCCTATAATCCTTATTGCTAATCCTGGCCCTGGAAAGGGTTGTCTGTTTACAAGGTAGTGTGGTAATCCTATTTCAGTTCCGAGTTTTCTAACTTCATCCTTAAATAGCATTTTTAATGGCTCTACTATACCTTTGAAGTCTATTACCTTAGGAAGTCCACCTACGTTGTGATGTGATTTAATTACAGCGGAATCTCCGAATCCCGATTCTATTATATCTGGATAAATCGTACCTTGTGCTAGAAAATCAACCGATTTAATATCTCTACCAACTTCTTCAAAAACTTTAATAAATTCATCTCCAATAATTTTTCTTTTTTCTTCTGGATCAGTTACATCTTTAAGTCTATTTAGGAATCTTTCCTCAGCATTCACTCTAATAAAGTGCATACCTGAATCCTTAAATGCTGTTTCTACTTCATCGCCCTCATTTTTTCTCATCAATCCATGATCAACGAAAATACAGGTTAAATTATCCCCTATTGCCTTTGAAAGTAATCCAGCCACAACGGATGAATCAACACCTCCTGATAGTGCTAATAATACTTTTCCATTTCCTACAATATTTCTAATGTCTTGAATAGCTTGTTTTGCGTAATTGGACATTGTCCAAATTTTGTTTTCTTTACAAATATTTACTACAAAATTTTCAAGCATTTTTTCACCTTGAAGAGTATGATTTACTTCTGGATGATATTGAAAGGCGTATATTTTTCTTTCAATATTTTGCATTGCTGCTATTTTACAATTATCTGTAGAGCCAATTATTTCAAATCCTTTCGGTATTTCTACAACTTGATCTATATGACTCATCCATATTTGGGTAGGGTTTGAAATTTTCTCAAATATTTTATTTTCTTCAATATTTAATAATGTTTTTCCAAATTCTTTTTGAGATGCAGCTTCTACTTTTCCATCTAATGTGTGTGCTATCAATTGCATACCATAGCATAATCCTAATATTGGTATTCCAAGTTCAAAAATTTCTTTTTCTATTTTGGGAGATTTTTCGTCATAGACTGAGTTTGGTCCTCCCGTAAAGATAATACCTGAAGGTCTAGATTCTTTTACTTTATTTAAAGCTTTACTATATGGTACGACTTCACAATAGACATTTAATTCTCTTACTCTTCTAGCAATTAGCTGGTTGTATTGTCCTCCAAAATCTACTATTAATATCATTTTTTCTCCTATTTAGAATAATTTGGTGATTCTTTTGTAATGTTGATATCATGTGGGTGAGATTCTATTAAAGATGCAGAGGTTATTGTTACATATTTACTATCTTCTTGCAGTTGTTTGATAGTTGGACATCCAACATATCCCATTCCCGCTCTTAATCCTCCTAAAAGCTGAAATATCACGTCTGAAACTGAACCTTTATATGGTACTCTCCCTTCTACACCTTCTGGCACAAGTTTTTTATTTTCAGATTGAAAATATCTGTCTGAAGATCCTGATTTCATAGCGGGGATTGATCCCATTCCTCTATAAACCTTATATCTTCTTCCATCAAAAATTTCTTCTTCACCTGGAGATTCTGTACATCCAGCAAACATAGAGCCCATCATAACCGTACTACCGCCTGATGCTAATGCTTTTACAATATCTCCAGAGTATTTAATACCACCATCGGCAATTACTGGTACATCATATTTTTTTGCAACTTCATATACATCCATTATTGCTGTAATTTGTGGTACACCTATACCTGCAATAACTCTAGTTGTACAAATAGAACCTGGACCAATACCAACTTTTATTGCATCTGCACCAGCTTTGATTAATTCTTCTGCTGCTTCTGATGTTGCAATATTACCAGCAATGATTTGTACATCTTGATATTTTTCTTTTGCTTTTCTAACTGTATCAATAACGTTTTTGCTATGACCATGAGCTGTATCAATAACTATGACATCAACCTTCACTTTTACTAAAGCATCTATTCTTTCCATTATGTCTGAAGTTACACCAACTGCAGCACCACAAAGCAATCTACCATTTTCATCTTTAGCAGAATTTGGGTATGATATTCTCTTTTCGATATCTTTTATTGTTATTAAACCTTTTAATTTGTAGTTAGAATCAACAATTGGTAGTTTTTCAATTTTATTTTTTCTTAAAATTTCACGTGCATCTTCAAATTTTACACCTTCTTTAGCGGTGATTAGATTATCCTTTGTCATAGATTCTTCAATTTTTTTTGAAAAATCTGTTTCAAATCTAATATCTCTATTTGTTATGATTCCAATTAGTACACCTTTGTTATCAATAATTGGAACACCTGAAATTCTATAATGCCCCATCAATTCATTTGCATCTTTTAAGGTATCATCTTTTGAAAGATAAAAAGGATTTGTTATTATACCGTGCTCTGATCTTTTAACTCTGTCTACTAATTTTGCTTGATCTTCAATACTCATATTTTTATGTATTATACCTATTCCACCTTCTCTAGCCATAGCTATTGCCATATCTGACTCAGTAACAGTATCCATTCCTGCTGAAATCAATGGAATATTGAGATTTATTTTCTTTGTTAACCTTGTTTTCAAATCTACATTACTTGGTGTAACTTCTGAATATGCCGGTACAAGCAATATATCATCAAAAGTTAAGCTATCCTTATAAAATTTCATAACACCCCCTATTTTTATTATTTATAATTATAGCAATCATTTTAATATAGTCAAATTAAATTAGAAAACTAGCTTTACAATTTTACTTACAAGCTAGTTTTCTATTTTATTTAGATTTTCTTAGTTCAAATAGATACTAAAGCTCAAGTTATAAATAAAAAAGGAAATCCAATAAAAGGACTTTTCGCAGCCGGAGAAGTAACAGGTGGTGTTCATGGTGGAAATAGATCGGACGGAAATTCGGTAACAGATATCATTTTGTTTGGTGGTATAGCTGGAGAGTCAGCAGTTGAATATTTAGACAAATAGAATTACTTAGCATAAATTTTCTAATATATTTTCATAAAATATTATTCAAGATATTATTCAAAATATTATTCAAAATATTATTCAAAATATTATTCAAAATATTATATAAAAAACCTCTTGATAAAATAATCAAGAGCTTTTTGTAAAATAGTATCAGGATATAATATAATGCTTGAAGACTATTATTTTCTCTTTCTAGATTGTTAGATTATTCAATAAATTTTTCAGGTAATATTTATCATTATTGTTTGACTCTATACACTTTTATTCATTTTAACTTCTACTGGTATTATGTGATTCCCAATCTATTTTGATTCTGAAAATAAATATAATACTAGATTAATTTATACAATATTGTAAACTTAACTTATTCCAAATTCTTAGAAACATTAATTTATTTTATATACTCAATGTATACTCAACTATGGTTATATCATTTTCTCTATATATTCTTATACCATATTGTTCCCCACACAATAATTTAATTCTCTGTTGAACATTACTCATACCTATTCCACCGAGAACAGTTTTTATTCTGTTTTGATTATCTGTTTCAAAGTCAATTCCATTATTTTCAACTTTAACTATCAGAACTTCATCAATTATATATGACGAAATTTTAATAAATGAATTTTCTTTTTTGGCCTGATTCCATGATAAATGGCATTTTCAATAATTGGTTGAAAAATTAATTTTGGAACTACTATATCAAGTGTATTTTTGTCTATATTGAGAATATATTCAAATTTATCATCATAGCGAATTTTTTGAATATCCATATAATTTTTTACATGGTCCAATTCTTTTGATAACATTATGAAATCCTGATTTATGCTCAATGTACTTCTTAAAATCATCCCTAAAGATTTTGTAACCTCTATAGCTTTTTCATTTTCCTCAAATTCTATAAGCCACAATATAGTATCAAGTGTATTATATATAAAATGCGGATTAATTTGGCTTTGTAAAGCTTTAAGTTCAAATATTCTCTTAGAATTTTCTTTTTCTTCTATATTTTTCATAAGTTCTTTAATTTTATCTAATAGCAAATTGTATTCTGTTTTTAATGTATAAATTTCAATGGAATCATTTTCTTCTAATTTAATTTTAGAAAATTTTTGATCAACTTTTTTCATTTCTTCTACCAAATTTGTTAAGGGTTTACTAATCCATTTAGAAACAAAAACTGATAATGCAATAGTTAAAAATAAAATTACTAGTGATGAAGTAATGATATTTACTATTAATTTATTTTGAAGTTCAATTATTTGTTCAGTCGATGATACACCAACGAGAAGCCAATCAGTATTTGAAATATATATATTCGAAGCAATGAAATCATTTTCTATAGGTTTCATTCTATTCTTTATTATTTTTAAATATTTTTCATTTTCTACTAACGAATTAGTATCCATTTGTTTAGAGTCAAAAAGTAATTTTTCTTCTGATGTAGTTATAAATGCATAACCATTTTCTCCAAAATTAATTGATGAGACATAGTCTTCGATAAACTTATATGAAAGATCTATCACGACATAACCTTGTACTTCTTTATTCTTTTCTATTTTATGACTTATTGAGATAACTCTTTCGGTCTTATTCATTGAAAAACCTTTATGATTTTCAGTTGTAACCATAGCCATATTATTTGATTTTTTTAGATTTTGATACCATTCTAAATTATTCATATCTTTAGAAGTTTCTAAATCTATAGGTGTAGTGGATACCAATTTTCCTTTTTTTGAAATTATAATTATTCTTTTAATTAATGAATCATTATTTTTAGTTAAATCTATTATATTTCTTATCATTTCATCTTTAGAATCATTAATATTTACAATTTCTTGTGTCATAGACAGTAAACTTGAAATCCCTTTTATTTTTTCAAGATATGAAGAAATATATATTCCTGCATTTTTTAGTTGTTGTTTAGTTTGCTCTAACTTACTATCTCTTAAAATATTAACAGAATATTGATAGTTCCTATACGATAAAATTATAGTTAATAAAATAGAAATTATAAAAAAGTAAACACTAATTTTTGTACTAAATTTTTTAAAAACTTTACTCATTTTTAAATCCTTGTTTAAATTGCTTAGGTGTTATATTGTAAAATTTTTTGAACTTTGTAACAAAATAGTTTATATCTTCTATTCCAATACTTTCTGATATTTCATAATTTTTCATATCAGTGGAAAGAAGTAAAATTTTTGCTTTTTCCATTCTAACTTTATTAATATAGTCTTGAAATGTTAAACCATATATTTGCTTAAATAATACACTAAGATAATTACTATTATAACCTATATCTTCAGCCATTTTATTTAATGATAGATTTACATTAAATATATTTTTATCTAAATAATCCTTTATCAAATTGTTTTCATCATTTATCTTTATATTATTTTTAAAATCAGATATGTTCTTTATGGAAATTTCTTTTCTTGCATAGTCAATTTTATCCGTAGCATTTTTGAGTATATATTCTATATCTTTTTTTGAAACAGGTTTTAATATATAGTCATCTACTTTCGCTCTAATAGCATATTGTGCATATTCAAAATAATCATATCCTGTTATAATCACAATATATATATTTGGATTTTTCTCTTTTATTAATTTTGCTGCTGTTAATCCATCAATTTCAGGCATATTTATATCCATTAAAATTATATCTGGAGATTGATTTTCTGCAATTTCTATTACTTGTTTTCCATCTTCTGCATCAAATACTTCTGTAATTTTTAATTTATGAAAATCTACCAGTTTTTTTATACCTTTTCTAATGATTGATTCATCATCAGCTATTAATAATTTATACATTTTTACCTACTTTACGATATGTGTTAAATAACCATATCCTTCTTTTTCCATATCTTGCAAAGGAACAAATCTTATAGATGCACTGTTAATACAAAATCTTAATCCACCTAATTCCTTTGGACCATCATTAAATACGTGCCCTAAATGTGAGTTTCCTGATCTACTTCTAACCTCTGTCCTAATCATATTATAACTCGAATCTTTATGATAAGTAACTACTTCTTTTGAAATTGGTTTTGTAAATAATGGCCAACCACATCCAGAATCAAATTTATCACTTGAACTAAATAGCGGCTCCCCTGTTGCAACATCAACATAAATTCCTTTTTCTTTATTATCCCAATACTCATTTGAAAATGCATGTTCTGTATCATTTTTCTGTGTAACTTTATATTGAATATCCGTTAATTTCTTTTTCAATTCTTCATCAGAAGGTTTTGGATACTTTGATTTATCAATGATAACTTCATTAGCTTTTGATAAATCAATGTGACAATAACCATTAGGATTTTTCTTTAGATAATCTTGATGATATTCTTCAGCCTTATAGAAATTTTCTATTTTAGAAACTTCTACAACAATTTTATCCTTATATTTTTCTTGTTCTTTTTTTAATCTGTCTTCTATTATTTTTCTTTCGTTTTCATCAGCAAAGTATACACCCGTTCTATATTGAGTTCCTCTATCATTTCCTTGCTTGTTTAAACTTGTAGGGTCAACAACTAATAGATAATAGTTAAGTATTTTTTCTAAAGAGATTTTTTCTGGATCATAATCAACTTTTACGGTTTCTGCATGTCCTGTATTTTTATATAACACATCTTCATAAGATGGATTTTCACTATTTCCATTTGCATATCCACTCTCAGCATTAGCAATCCCATAAATTTTTTCCATATATGCTTCTATTCCCCAGAAACAACCACCTGCTAAATAAATAGTTTTTAATTTAGTTCTTGAATAATCTACTCCATCGTTAGGATTTTTATTTACTATTTTTTTTTGTTCTTTATTAATAATATCATCTATTTTTTTACTTATGTCATCTTTATTTTTCATACTTTCATCCTTATTGTTTAATTTGTTGGTACATGCCGTAATAATAAAAATAAAAACTAAAACAACTAATAAAAACATTCTTTTCATTTTTACCCCTTTAAGTTATTTTACCTCTTTAAATATTTCATTTAATGTTTGCTTATTTAATTGTCCTGGAACAACTTTAACTAATACACCATCGGAACCAATTATTGCATTTGTTGGAGTTGATCTCACACCATAATCTTTTATAAATTTACCAGATTCATCTAATAATACTTTTATATTTTTATAATTTAGACTCTTAAACCACTTTATAAAATCTTCTTTATTCTTCTCTCCAAGATGCCCCGGAGATACTACTGTTACTATTTCATAATCTTTCGTATTTTTTGACATTTCATCTATTTCTGATAATCCTGCTAAACATAGTGAACACCATGAAGCCCAATATTTTATATACACTTTTTTGCCTTTTTGAGCACTTAATTTATACATGTTTCCATTAATATCTGGCAAATTAAAGTCTGGTGCCATATCACCTTGATTCATCATCTTCCCCTTCATTTCATCTTTTGTATCTGATTTCATTTTATCCATCTTATCTTCCATTTTAGTTTCATTTTTGCTATTCATCATATCCTTATTATTTTTTGTACCTGTTGAACAAGCTGTTATAGTTAGTGATAATGCCATTAATCCTGATAATATTCTCTTTTTCATATTTTCCTCCTTCTATATATTCTAACTAAATAGATTATTAAAAAATGCTGTTAAATTTGCTAATTGATTACTCATTAGTACGATGCCCATTAATGCTACTAAAAAGCCTCCAATCCTCTTGATTGTAATTAAATGTTTTTCAAAAAATTTAAATTTATTCATAAATGCACTTGATGCGACTGCCATTATTAAAAATGGAATCATTAGACCTATTGAATAAATTAACATTAGAAAAGCTCCATAAAATTGTTGCCCACTACTTGCAGATGTCACTAAAACTGCCGCTAAAATTCGCCTAACACATGGTGTCCATCCTAAACTAAATGATATTCCCATTAGATATGTTCCCAATGCTTTTTTCTTATTATTTTTGAATCTTATTCCCTTAAATGAATTCATTTTTTCAAAATGAATAATATCCATTTGATGTATCCCTAATAAAAATACTAAAAATCCCGCAATTGTTAATATCCACCTGTTATTAAGCACTCTGCCTACTATACCTGCTCCAAATCCAAGTATTACAAAGCTAGTAGAAAGCCCGAGTACAAACGATATAGTTTTTATTATTGCTCCCTTATTTATTTCAAGATTTCCTATTTTTATCTTTTTGTACTCACCAGACTTATCCGTCATAAATCCCACATATACTGGAATTAAAGGAAATGTACATGGTGCAAAAAATGATAAAAAACCTGCAATAAATACTGAACTTATTAATATTTCATTTTGTATCATATCTCCCCCCTTAAATATTTTCTTTGTAGCTTTATTATATACTCACTTTTTCTAATATAGAATAGAATATAATTTTTAAAAACTTGAAAATTATTAGGAATTATTTAAGATATTTAATTTAAAAATCGAGTAGGAGCTAACATGTAGCCCCTCTCACACCACTGTACGTGCCGTTCGGCATACAGCGGTTTAATTCAAATAATAATCCAAACAACTTTGAAGTCCTCGCTTTGCGAGGATTTCTTTGTTTATGTGATGTAGTCCTGTGGTTTTGGCAACCGCTTGATAGTGGTCTCCAAATCCTACTGACTGTTTTGCCATCCACATCGGAACGCCTAACTTTCGAAGTCCCCATAGGCGTTTCCCACTTGTCTTCCACTGCTTCCATATGACTATTCTCATTCTTGTTCTAAGTCGTTCATCTATCTTTCTAAGGACCGTCTTCATATCTCCTAGTCTAAAATAGTTTATCCACCCTCTAATTACTTGGTTCAGTCTGTTGATTCTATAGGTCATTGGTACTGACCAACTCCTCTTTGTCAACTGTTTCAACTTTCTTTGAAACCTTCGGATTGATTCTTTGTGTGGTCTTGCTTTCCATCCTGCTTTGTCTTTCCAAAAACCATATCCTAAATATTTTAGTTTTCTTGGTTTTGTGACTTTGGATTTTGTTGCATTTACTTTTAGTCCTAGTTTCTTTTCTATCCACTTTGTTACTGTTGCCATTACTCTGTTAGCTGCTGCGCTACTTCCTACGGCTATTATGCAGTCGTCTGCATATCTTACAAAGTGTAGTCCTCTTGCTTCTAGTTCTTTGTCTAATTCGTTTAGCATTATGTTACTTAGAAGGGGCGATAGATTTCCTCCTTGTGGTGTTCCCTTGGGTGTTTCTTCATAATTTCCTTTTATCATTACTCCCGCATTAAGATATTTCCTAATTAAGGATTCTGTGTTTGGGTCATTTATGAGGTTATGAACCAAGGTCATGAGTTTGTCTTGCGGGACGTTATCAAAGAATTTCTCTAGGTCTATGTCTACAATATAGCTGTATCCGTCGTTAAAGTATTCAAGAAGTTTCACTATCGCTTGTTGTGCTTTGCGATTTGGTCTAAAACCGTAACTTTTATCACTAAAGTGTGGTTCTGCTATTGGTGTTAGAACTTGTGCAATTGCTTGTTCTATTACTCTGTCTACTACTGTTGGTATTCCTAGATTGCGTACACCTCCATTTGGTTTTGGTATTTCTACCCTTCTGACCGGTTTTGGTTTATACTTTCTTCTTCGAATTTTGTCTCTAATTTCTACCCAGTTGTTTTTGAGATGTTGGTCTATTTCTTCGGTGGATATTCCATCTATTCCTCCTGCTCCTTTGTTTGCTTTCACTTTGTTTAATGCTGCAAACATGTTTTCTCTACTGAGTATTTGTTCTAGCAGTTCTGACATTTGGATTGTCTCCTTTCTTTGTTATGCTCTGTATCCTCTTACTCCTAACTCCTGTGAAAATTTTCCGCCGTTACGTCTTTGGTACGATTTTCTCGTCGGATATGGATACAGACTTTTGCAAGTCCATTTGACTTTGAATTATTCAGCCCTTCGCTCCACCTCTATTACAAAGGCT
This sequence comes from Helcococcus sp. SA-HE-C1, assembly GCF_985670335.1. Classification (NCBI taxonomy): domain Bacteria; kingdom Bacillati; phylum Bacillota; class Tissierellia; order Tissierellales; family Peptoniphilaceae; genus Helcococcus; species Helcococcus sp. SA-HE-C1. The sequence continues at coordinate 633,478 of NZ_OZ484652.1, read as the reverse complement.
TCAATACTACTATGGCTTTTGCTGACTTCTCACTATTCGTTGTTACTACTTATTCGCTAGTGAGACCTCACGGGATAAGCCATCAATCTTTCCTTGTCTACCTGCCTAATCTACTTGCATGGTTTACGGTTGCCTTTTGGACTTCACGACTTTTGGTCCGCTTGTCCACCGTGCAAGCCTTAGTATTAGGTTTCTGTTCGTCAGGCTACAATTTTGCTATCCCTTCTTCTCGCCTGCATCTCACGGTGCAAACCTTGGGAATTACTGTGAGGTTCGTTGGCAACTACGCCCTTAGTGGACTTTCACCACAGATTGATGACATGCCCGTCATACCAAAAAAACAAGTACATTTTAAGTACTTGTGTAATAAATATAATCTTTTCATAGATTTTCACTATTTAATTAAATTAAACATAATTGACTATTATTTTCCTCTAGATAGCTATGGGAATATGATATTTTTTATTCAATGGCGTATATCCCTCTAATCTAAAATCATCTATTGTGAAATCATAGAAATTAGAAATTGCAGGATTAACCCATAACTTTGGCCCCTCAATATTATCTTGATTACTGATAATTTCTTCAACAATTGGAAAATGCCTATCATAAATGTGTAAATTTTGTACAAAATGTACCATTTTGCCTGCTTTATACCCTGTAACCTGTGCTATCATCCTTAATAATACATAATATTGAAACGTATTTATTCCTCCAGGACCGGCTGCAGCGAGGAAATCTCCACTTCTTTGTACTAAAGTCATATCTAAATACTCACCTCTAACTGTCCACATTGTCATAAATGCACATGGTATTAAAGTCATATTGGATAAATCGTCTACATCATATAAAGTTATAATTAACCTTCTATTTAATGGGTTATTTTTAAGTTGATCAATTAATCTATCTATTTGATTTACTTTTATATCACCTTCTGGTGATATAAATTCCTTTGCAACTTGATATCCGTAAGCTGTACCAAGGTTACCTTCACTATTTTTCCATGAATCCCAATAATTAATATTATAATTTTCTTTCAATTTATTAACATCATTTGATTTATCTTTGTATATCCAAAAAATTTCTTTAATAGCTGTTTTCCAGGCAATTTTCCTTAAATTTATTATCGGTACTTCATCTTCTTTATATTCAAAAAATTGTTGAGTTAAATATTTTGTATATGCTGCTTCTTTATTTTCATCCTCTATCCAAACAGGTCGAACCATTGATTTTACATCCTTTTCGCTGTATCCGTAGTTTATTATCTCTTTTGCTTTTTCAATATAAATATCGTCTATTCTACTCATAATTACTCCTACTATATAAATTGTACAAATATACTAGCACCAAATATGGTTAAAATCCCACAAATAACTATTGCAAGTGAACTCATTGCTCCCTCTATATCTCCTATTTCAACAGCTTTGGCTGTTCCCATAGCGTGAGCTGAAGCTCCAATTGCAAGACCTTTAGAAATTGGGTGCTTAATATTAAATATCTTAAAAATTATTTCTGCTGTAATATATCCAATAACTCCAGTAATAATTATAAATGCTGCTGCAACTGAACCTATCCCACCTAATTCATCAGCAATATCCATTCCTATTGCTGTAGTTACAGATTTTGGTAATAATGTAACATAAATTTCTTTTTCAAGCTTAAATACTATCGCTAACAAGAGTACTGAAACTAGGGAACTAAGTACACCAACAAATAAGGCAATTGTGATAGCTTTACTATTTTCTTTAAGCAGATTTATTTTTTGATATAACGGTATAGCTAATGAAACAGTTGCTGGTGCAAGTAAGTAACTTAAATATTTTGCACTATTATTATATGTATCATAATCAATATTTGTAATTGATAAGAATAAAATAACAAGTGCAATAGATATTAGTAATGGATTAAAAATTGGACTCTTAAATTTTCTTTTCAGCATAACTCCAATTGCATATGATATTAAACTTATTATCACACCTATTGTAGTAGAATTAACAAAAAACTCATTCATTTTATTTCATCCTCACTTTTAAATATTATGTAATCTGTTATTTTTCCAGTAAATACCATAACAATTACTGTTGTAAGCGGTAAGATTATTATTAAGGGAATTATAATAACTTGAAGTTTCTCCCACATATTTATAAGATTTGCAGCGACCGGTATAAACATTAATGGCATAATTTCAATTAAAAATAATCCTGTATCTTTAACATCATCAATTTTTACTATTTTTGTCACTAAGGCAATAAGCATTAAGACAAGTCCATATATACTTCCTGGTATGGGCAAATTTATAAAATATTTTATAATATCTCCCAGTGTAGTTATTAAAAGTATTATTCCAAATTGTTTAATGTATTTCATTATTTGATCCTTTTAAAATTAAAAATGAGCATAAGCTCATGTGTAAGTATCCTTCTAAAATGTTGGTGTCGAAGAAGGGATTTGAACCCTCACACCATTCGGCACAGCCCCCTCAAGACTGCGTGTTTGCCATTCCACCACTTCGACTTATTACAAATATTATTATATAATAAAATTAGAATTTATCAAAATATTATTTTTTTTGCTATATTTACTATTGTATTAAAAACTTTTATCGTTTAATATTATAACATCTTTAATTATTTTATATCCTTGTTTATAAAAATTTAATTATGGATAAATATATTGTAGAGTAAAGTCGTGATAGGAGAAAAAATGATTGAATTTAAAAATGTAACTAAACGCTATGGAGATAATTCCGTAGTTAAAAATATAAATTTTCACATAAATAAGGGAGAGTTTTTTGTACTTGTAGGACCAAGTGGATTTGGAAAGACTTCTACATTAAAAATGATTAATAAATTAAATAACCTTGATGAGGGCAGTATTTCCTTTAATGGTAAAAATATTGATGAATATGATTTAAGGAATTTACGATTAGATATAGGATATGTTTTGCAACAGATTGCACTTTTTCCAAATCTTACTGTTTATGAAAATATAGCCTTAATACCAGAAATGAAGAAATGGAATAAAAATGAAATTTCTGATAAGACCAGAAAGTTATTAAATATGGTTGGATTAGATGATAAGGAATATTTTAATAGATATCCAAAAGATTTATCTGGTGGGGAACAACAAAGAATTGGCATTTTAAGAGCAATAATTGCTAATCCAAGAATTTTACTTATGGATGAACCATTTTCCGCATTAGACCCAATTTCCCGTACTCAACTTCAGCATATTATAAAAAAACTACACAAAGAATTAGGTATGACTATTGTTTTTGTTACACACGATATGAATGAAGCATTAAAACTGGGAGATAGAATTTGTGTTATGAATAATGGTGAAATTTTACAGATTGATACTCCAGAAAATATAAAAAATAGTCCCGCAAATGAATTTGTTGAAAAATTCTTTAAAATGGAAGAGTGTAATTAATATGAATAAATTAATAGAAACATTAATAGAAAGAAAATACGAACTTTTAGTAGCTTTAGGACAGCATCTGCAAATTTCTCTGATTGCTCTTATGATTACGATATTGATAGCTGTGCCAATTGCAATATTAGCCTCTAATAATAAAAAAATCTCAGAAATTTTACTACAAGTTACAGGAGTAATGCAGACTATTCCTTCTTTAGCATTGCTTGGCTTATTTATTCCAATATTTGGTATAGGTAAATTACCTTCGATTATAGTTTTAATAATATATGCTATGTTTCCAATTTTACAAAATACAATCACCGCTCTAAATGAACTTGATCCTTCATTAAAAGAGGTTGCAACTGCATTTGGCATGACAAGGATTGAAAGATTAAAAAAATTTGAACTTGTTCTAGCCATGCCTGTAATTATTTCAGGTATTAGAACTGCTGCTGTTATGATTATCGGTACGGCTACACTTGCAGCACTTATCGGAGCTGGTGGTTTAGGTTCATTTATTTTATTAGGTATAGATAGAAACAATACATCTCTAATTTTAATCGGTGCATTTTCATCTGCTCTACTCGCAATTATTTTTAGCAGTGCAATTAACTTTTTAGAGAAAAAATCATTAAAGACTATATTTATAAGTTTTATTGTTACTACAATATTGGTTACAACTTCATTTTTACCATTTTCTAAAATAAATAATAAAAATATTATAGTCGCAGGTAAATTAGGCACAGAACAAGAAATTATAATTAATATGTATAAAGAACTTATAGAAAGCAATTCTGATATAAAGGTCGAACTAAAGCCTGGATTTGGAAAAACTTCATTTTTATTTGAAGCCTTAAAGTCTAAAGATATAGATATATATCCTGAATATACAGGTACAATTTTAACTTCATTGTTAAATAAAAAAGTTGAATTTAAAAATGAAAAAGTTGAAGCCTATAATATGGCAAAAAAAGAGATTTATAATCAAGATAAATTACTATTATTAGAACCTATGAATTTTCAAAACACTTATGCTCTTACCTTAAAAAAAGATTTTGCAAAAAAAAATAACTTAAAAAATATATCTGATCTTTCTAATATTAAAAATAATATAAAAGCAGGTTTTACTCTTGAATTTAATGACAGAAAAGATGGAAATATAGGACTTAAAGACCTGTACAAATTGAATCTAAACGTAAGTACATTAGAGCCAGCTCTTAGGTATCAAGCTATTGAGTCTGGAAATGTGAATTTAATAGATGGCTATTCAACAGATAGTGAAATAAAGAGGTATAATTTAGTTGTTTTAAAAGATGATAAAAATTTATTTCCTCCTTATCAAGTTGCTCCTATTATTCGAGAGGATTTATTAGATAAATATCCCAATATTGAGAATATATTAAATAAATTATCAGATAAAATAAATGAAGAGGAAATGATAAACATGAATTATGATGTAGATGTAAATGGAAAGAATCCAGCTGATGTTGCTAAAGATTATTTAAGGAAAAATAATTTAATACATTAATATATTATTTTATTAAATTCTATATTTATTATGTTATTATGGTGTTTTATAACATTTTGCATATTTAAACCTCCCGATTTAAAGAAAAAACTAATCTGGAGGTTTTTTTCTATCAAAAAATACGATATCATTTACAACATGATTAAATTTTATTTTTCTTTTCCTTTTTCTTCACGCCACTTAATATATTCTTCCAAATCAGAATTTACAAGTTTCCAACAACTTGCTATAACCAATCCATCATCAATATATCCTATTCCAGGTATTATATCAGGTATTACATCAAGAGGTGTAAAAAAGTAAATTAAAGCACTCAATACAGCTATTATTACACCGATTGGGATACTTTTATATCTTCCTTTTATATAATTTCTTATTAAGGAAACCATTATAGGAATCCTTGCTAATTTATCACCTGCAAATGGTATAAATCTTAATTTTTTTTCTAATTTTTGTAAAAAATTTTCAAGTTTATCAGTATCATTTAACATTGATTTTGCTTTTGAATAGCCACTTTTTAAAGCTTTCATTGCTTGTTTTTCTGTAAATTTCTTTTCATCCATGCCTTTTCCTCCAAAATAATAAATTACCTTGTATATGTTTTATCGACAAATATATACTATATAACTATATATATTATATCCTTTTTTAATCATATTATCAAAATACGAATTATCTTATCTTTTTCCTATCTTAAAATTATGTCTAATTGTATATATTAATTGGTTTAAAGTAAAAAAGAGAATTGGAAATTTCACTTTCTAATTCTCCTTTTTATTGATTTAGTTGTCACTTAAAATATTCAAGTTTATCTAAGGTATTTCTATTATTTATGGACTATATATGATTGAGAAACTATATATTTTTATTATATTCTTTTCTTCTCTTAATCCTCATAACTATTAATAGACCACCTGAAAGTACCATAATATTTGCATATACAAATGTATTATACTAAATATCTAAAGTTCTTTGTGTCATCGATTTTAATATGTTTATGCTTCATTATATAATTAATTATTAATTCACTCATTTCAAAATTGATTTCTTTTACTACTTCTTTTCCTTCGTAACATGGATATTCATTAACATTCGAAGCTCTATAGTTATTAACAACAATAGTATATTCTTTATCTAAGTCAATTTCTTTCCCATTTTTTTTCATTGATACCACTCTCTCTAAAAATGGTCTTTTCAAATCAATTACATAATCCAACCCATAATAAAAATCATAAATATAATGTCTAATTTTTGGTTTAATATATCTTGAATTTATAGCAACATCACCGCTATCATCAATTATAAAATACGTTGCTGAAATTTCTATAGCTTTTTTTAAATCGTGTCCAGTTATTTTTAAAACTTTTAATGAATTCGGATATGGATAATTAACTAATATATCTCTAATACTTACTTTTTTATCAAATCCAATCGCTGAATCAAATAATGTTGTAGATGAGAAGTCTGCTCCACTTGCTTCTATTTGTATTTTTTGCAGTAAATTAATGTACGGACTTCCTTCAAATCTAACCTTAAAATGATCAGTTATCTTTATGGGCTCGTTTAGTTGCCCAACAACTTGAGATAAATATTTATCTAAGTTTTCATTTGTTTTATTAAAAAATATCTCATACTCACTATCGATTTTAATATTTTTTTCTGGAACATCTATCAATTCATATTCAATTTCATCTGTTTTTGTATCTATAACTATCTTAGTAAAAGTTTTTCCATTATTTATGGGTTGTGAACAAATTTTACCTTTTATTTTAGTAATAAATGACCTATGTTGATGTCCACTTAAAACTATATCGATGCTATCATATTTTTCTATCATCTCACTGGCTTGATTTTCCCCATTTAGTTTTTCAGTTGGAATAAAGTCTTCATCTAACGATTTTTCAAATCCACCATGATAAAGTACAATTATTTTGTCTGATTTTTCTTTTAGTTCACTCTCATATTTTCCATATTGATCTACTGGATATAAAAATTGTATCCCTTCAATATTTTTATCTTGTTCCCAATTTGGTATATATGCAGTTGTCAGACCAATAACTCCTATTTTATATCCATCATAATCAAATATTTTATATGGTTTATCTCCTAAATCAAGTCCTAAAATATTTGCATTTAAGATTTTATCTTCCACAATTTTATATGATGTTCTTAAATAATCTAGTCCATAGTTGAACTCATGATTACCCATTACATATCCATCATATTCCATTGCTCTGGTAAGCTTTAGTATTGGGTTTTCATTAAACTTTGCCTTTGATAAGTAATTAGTCATTGCAGACCCTTGAATTAAATCTCCCCCATCTAGTAATAAAGATTTATCATATTTTCTTTTATCCTCTTTTATAAATGATGCTATTTTCAACAGTCCTAATTCCTGATATTCTACATAGTTTGTCGGAAATATATATCCGTGAATATCAGTTGTATGATATATTGCTATTTTCATTTTAACTCCCATAATTTTAAATTATATACAATATGATATCATATATTTGTTGTAAATTTTAAATAAATAAAAAAACTGTATATCGATTTTCTCAATATACAGTTAGTTTTTATAATCTTATATCAAATTATTAATTCCAAATTCCTTCTAATGTTGATTTGAATGAATTTAAAGCAGCATCTACATTTGTTGAATCGGGTGAGGCTAAAATTGTTTCTAAAACTGTTCCAGCTTCTCTATACGCTTGATTTGCACCTGGTAAAACAGGATTTGTATATAAATTTTTAGTTACATCACTTAATATTGGTGCAATTAATGATTTTGAATTTTTATATTCGTCTGAGTTAATCGCTGAATTTCTTGCTGGAATATATCCAGTTTTTTGTGCCCATAAAATTTGATTTTCCTTTTTAGTTAAGAATTTCATATATGCGTATGCTGCTTTTTTTTGAGCATCGCTAGAACTTTCAAATACATATAAGTCTGTACCTTGTTGTATTGTTGGTGAAAATGGTGATTTAGCTGCTTTAGCTGTGAACTTACCCTTTGTTCCTTTTACCACATATGATTCACCAGCATTTGAACCAATATACATTGCTACTTGTTGATTACCAAATGGTCCTGATAAATATTTATCTGTACCTGCAATTCTAAAGTATCCTTCCTTAACTCCATCTAAATAAAATTGTACTGCTTTTTTTGATGTTTCTGATGTAGGATCAAATTTATTATCAAATTCAACACCTTGAGCTTTTAAAAATGTTGTATAATAGTTACTTAATGAATCTATACCTATTGCTGGTATACCTTTTTTCTCTTTAATTACTTTAGATACTTTTACTAATTCATCAAGATTTTTTGGTACTTCTAATCCTAATTCCTTAAATATATCTTCATTATAGAATAATACTTCTGTAGATTTATTAAATGGCATTGAATATACTTTACCATTTATTTCTGTACCTTTTCTAAATCCTTCAACTATGTCTTCATAATCTTCCACTGTTTTTGTAAAAGATGTTAATTCATTTACTAAACCATCCTTAATTGGATTTAACATCCAGTCTGGATATGCTTGTGTTATTGTTGGTAAGTCTTTAGGACTTGTAGTAGTTGCTGTTATTTTTTGTTGTAATTCTCTATATCCCGTTTGATTTTGCAATTCCACCTTAACATCTGGATTTTCTTCCATAAATTTTTTTGTCAATTCTGTCAGTGTTTCTTCGTGAGCACCATTCATTGCGTGCCAAAATACTATATTAGCCTTTTCTAATTTAGAATTTTCCGTACTCTGTTCAGTCTTTGTTTCTTTATTTGATTCAGTAGGCTTTTCTTTTTTAGAACTCTTACCGCATGCTACTAAAGAAAAAACTAAAACAAGCGCTAATAAAAGTGATGTTAACTTCTTCATATAATCCTCCAACTATATTATTTCATTTTTTTCTGGCAACAACCTGCCTCTTACATTATACAACAATTCCGGTCTAAATGAATGAATAGGCACTAGAACTTTTGCATTTATTTGGTTTATTATATATTGCAAATCTTTAGGATTCGCATGGCCACTACACTTTAAGATTTTTACAATAATGTTATATTTTAAAATTTCTTCAAAATACGGTTTAAATGTTGGATCAAATTCTCCTAACGGACTTGCATCTAAATGCATATATAATCCAATGTAATCTTTGAATTCTTCAAATATATCAAAAATGTTTTCATCAACTTGTAGGATATATTTATTAACATTCTTCTTAATCTCATCAAATCCTATTTCTAAATTATCATCTAAATTAAAATCTATATTAGATGTTTTATAATACGGTAAATCAATATTCAACATATTTTTTAATATATAGGCATAAAAATCAGAAAAAACAAATTTCCTATCGATATTCTCGATCATTTTTTCTATTCTTTCAATATTCGCATAATAGTATTTAAAAAATATCAATTTATCAGGATTTCCCTTAACAATATCAATAACCTCCTGTAATAAATTTTCTTCACTATCCAATATCTTCCCTATACTCCTCGGTCTATCATCAAAAGATACTGATACTCCTTCACAAATAAGATAATCTGAATTTTTTGATTCTTCAAGAAAATTCATAGTTTCATCTTTTAAGTATCCGTGCAATCTTATATCACCTGTATATGATATCTTAAGATCTGGTGTTTTAATAATAAAGCCGCAAGCTCCATAAGCATCATGATCTACTCTAATAAATTTCACTTCAATTTTTCCAACTTTTATAATATTATCGTAATCTACACCAATGATATCTCTAGTAATTTTATCAATATTATTATTTTTATAAATAAAGTCTCCTTTTACATTAAGACTTTCCAATAATTTTTTTGTATCCTCAGATGTATAAATTGGAATACTTGAATCAATAAAATTTATCATTTTTGTATGATCAAGATGAACATGTGACACAAATACTGCTGTACTTAAATTTGTTTTTTCAAATTTAATAATATTCTTATCATAAAAGTTATTAATTTTTGGTGCTAATTCTTTATCTAATATTTCCTTTAGAGATATATTTTCATCTTCTATAGTACCATCAAATACAGAACCACAGTCAAAAATTATTCTTTGATTTTCATACCTCACCTCTATATAAGTACCACCTATAGTTCTCATACCTGCATAGAATGTAATTTTAGTTTTTTTATCCTTTAAGACCACTTCTTGACACGCCTTCCATTATTCTATCTCTAAAGATGAAGTAGAGTATTAAAATTGGAACAATAGCAATAGTTGACGCTGCCATTTGTAAATGAACCGCTGTACCCGCTTCTGATGTGAAAGCAGAAAGACCATTGCTTATTAATCTCATATTTTTGCTATTAGTTACTAAAATTGGCCATAAAAATGAGTTCCAACCTGTTATAAAACTTAAAATCCCCATAGTAAATAGTGCTGGTTTAGACATTGGAATTAAAACTTTCCAAATATATTCTAAGTCTGAACACCCATCAACTTTTGCCGCATTATAATATGATTTTGAGAGGCTAGATAAAAATCCTCTTAAGTAGAAGATATAAAATATACTTGCTAGATGTGGTATTATAAGCGCATAGTATGTATTTAACATTCCCAATCTTGCAATTGTTTGATAATTAGTAAAAACAGTAATTTCGTACGGCACCATTAATAGTGAAGCAAGAAATAGTGATAATATATTTTTTCCTTTAAATTCTAATTGAACAAATGCAAATGCTGCAAAAATACTTGTTAATAATGTTCCAATTGTTGTTGTAATTGATGTAAATAAAGTGTTTAAAAAATATCTTACAAAGGGAGCTTTAGTTAAAGCCTCCGTGTAGTTGCTTAATAATACTTTATCTGGAAATAATGTCGGAGGTATACTTGTTGCCTCTTGATAAGACATTAAAGATCCTAGAATCATGTATATAAAAGGAAATATAGTAATTATAGCTAATATTATAATTATAATCCTTGATAATGTACCGAATATTTTATCCATAATAACCTACTTTACAATTTTTTTCATCACAATATTTTGTATATATGTGAATACTAGTATTAAAGCGAACAATATTACAGCTGCAGCCATACCTTGTCCATATCTATTTTCTGTATAAAATTTAGTAAATATATAGAATACACCCGTAGTCGCACTATTTGCAATTCCTGGAGAACCATTAAATATAGCAAATACCTGACCGTAGATTTTAAATGCACCTATAAAATTAACTAATAATAGAAATGTTGTTAATGGTAATAATTGTGGCAATGTAATTTTTCTAAATTGTTCAAACTTTGTTGCTCCAAACATATCTGCTACTTTATAGTATGATGGATTTATATTTCTAATTCCTGTTAACAAAATTAATATATTAAAGGCTAATCCCATCCAAACTCCAAATATAATAACAGTTGTCATAGCAACATTTGGATCATTTAAGAATCTTACAGGAGCTATCCCGAATAAACTTAAAACGTAATTTATTATACCAAAATCATCGTTAAACATATATCTAAATACTAATCCAACAGCTATAATACTTGTTAAATATGGAATAAAAAAGATTGATTCAAATACTTTCTTAAATTTAATTCTTTCATGAATAGTAATAGCTATAAATAGAGATATTATTAATCCCAATGGAACAACTGTAAATGCATATAGTGAAGTATTTGAAAGTGCTTTATGGAATTTTGGATCTTTTAAGACAATCTCAAAATTTTTAATTCCATTCCATTCTGAATTATTTAGCGTTCCTTTTTTGAAAGAAATAATAAAAGTATTAATCAAAGGTAACACATTAAATATTGCAATTATAAATAATGACGGTAGCAAAAAAATCCATGCATGAGGTGAATTTTCTGCTCTATACTTGAATTTTTTCATTAATACAACCTACCTCCATCCTTGTCAAATATAAAAATATTTTCAACATCAACTTTTAATCCAATTATTTGTCCAGGTTCAACCCTATCTTCAACACTTGTAATTGTCTTATAATAGTTACCATTAAGTTTAAAGTTGACAATACAATCTTTTCCTATTAACTCTATTGTTTCTACCTTAACTCTTAAATCTGAATTTTCGTCAATTTCGAAATATTCAGGTCTTATACCAATTGAGTATATTTCACCATCTTTTAACTCCCTTTTTAATTTTGATTTATCTAAATCATCAAATTCAATTTTTAATTCACTTGTATATAAATTATTTTTTTCTTTCTTCATTTCTAATATATTAATGATTGGATTTCCCATAAATTTGGCAACAAATAGATTCACTGGATCCAAATATAAATTATGTGGAATATCGTACTGCTGAACAACACCCTCATTCATTAGAACTATCTTGTCACTAATTGATAAAGCTTCTTCTTGATCATGAGTAACAAAAATTGTTGTTATACCAATTTCTTTTACCAATAATCTAATTTCCTCACGAATCTTAAGTCTAAGTCTTGCATCTAAATTACTTAAAGGCTCGTCAAGTAATAAAATCTTTGGGTTTTGAACTAAAGCTCTTGTAATAGCAACTCTTTGCTGCTGACCACCAGACATTTTTCCTGGTCTTTTATTAGCCAAATCTTCTATACTTGTAATTTTCATATATTTTTCAGCTATTTTTTTAGCTTCTTCTTTTGAAACTTTATTTTTACCTACAGTTAGTGGAAACATAATATTTTCTAAAACAGTCATATGCGGATATAGAGCATAATTTTGAAATACTAATCCAATTCCCCTATCTTTTGGATGTAAATCAACTACAGAAACTCCATCAAATAATATGTCTCCCTCAGTTGGATCTAATAACCCGGAAACTAAATTTAAAATAGTAGATTTACCACAACCACTTGGTCCAAGTAAACAAACCAAATCCCCATCTTCAACTTTTAAGTTAATGTTCTTTAAAGCTTCAAACTTATTATCAAACACTTTTTTCAAATTTTTGATTTCAATCATAAAAACCCTCTCATAAATTTTATTTACAATATGATTATACATACAATTTCCATAATTTTAAAATTTTATTATGAAATTAATTAGTATTTAATTAACAACTCGTATATAATTGTATATAGATAAGGAGGAATACATGAAAAAATTTTTACCAATAATACTAGGAGCGGATTTTAAAACCTATTCAATAGCTAAATGTTTACATGATGATTATGGTGTTAAACCTTTAATAATCAATAATTATAGCAATGAGTTATTTATTGATTCTTTTTTTGATGTAACTGTGGAAAGAGAAATATTTAATGCAAATTTATTTGTAAATAGACTTAATGAAATTTATGAAACATTTAAGAATAAGTATGAAAAATTTATATTGTTTGCTTCAAATGAAAATTATTTAAATCTAATATTCAACAATTTATCAAATTTAAAATTTTTTCCAGTTTTGCCATATAGTAAAATCCAAGAAGATTTTACCAATAAAGATAATATTTATAAAATTTTAGACGATTTAGGATTTGAATATCCTAAAACCATAAAACTTAATGAGCATCAAGAAATTGAAAGTTTACCGAATGGAGAGTTGTTTATTCGTCCAAGCAACATTAATGAATATGAAAATTGTGAATTTGAGGGTAAAGATAACTCTTACCATACAACGGATGCTGGTGAAGCTATATCCATTATAAAAAAAATATTCAACTCTGGTTACCATGATGTTTTGCTTATACAAGAATATATTGATGGTAAAGATGGAAATCAATTTTCTATAAATGGATATCAATCAAAAGATGGAAACTTTAATATATCTCAGGCAAGGAGCATATTAACAGATGATTTAGGAAATCATGTTGTATTAATTGATTCTGATATAGAAAAAATAAGTGAAGATTCTAAAAAAATTATTGAGAACTTAAATTATTACGGATTATTTAATATTGATTTTAAGTTTAATGACAATGATGGAAAAATATATATAACTGCAATAAATCTAAGACTTGGATACTCTTTTTACTATTCAGAATTAGAGGGAACAAAGTTAATTAAGACAGCTATAGAAGATTTAATTTTTGAAAATAATTTATTAAATGATGGTGGCAAAAAATTTGGATATAATATCTTTAATGATGAATTAATAAAGGATTTTATTACTTCTGGATTATTCCTTGAATATAATGCAGATAATAGACGCTCTAATAATAAAAATCCTCTTTTTGATAATATCAATAATAAACGATTAGATTTACTAAATAATATTCTAAGAAAACAATGTGAAAAAAGAATTCAAAATAGAAAGATAAATAAATCAAAATTTGAATAAAATATAGCCAATTAACGCTAGTTAATTGGCTATATTAAATTTTATACTATTAAATTTAAAGGATTTAATCAGTGATTAATTCACCCTTATAATCTGATATACCACCAATATTAATTGCAAAATATCCTTTTTCTTCTAATTTTTCCTGAGCAAAACCTGATCTTCGCCCACTTCTACAATATAGTAATATTGTACAATTTTCATATTCTTTATTATCGATTGTACTTTCAATATTGTCAAGACTTATTAATTCAGCATTTTCTAAATGTCCTAAATTAAATTCATCTTCTTCTCTAACATCAATAAGCTTTATAAAACCATTTGAAAATTCATGAATTATCATTGCTTCATTAATGTTAATCTTTAAGCTTTTAGCCTTATCATTGCTATTTTTTACATTATCTACAGTTATTTGCATAGGTAATGATGTTAATATATTACCGTCATGATCAAAAGTAAAATATCTACCAATTTCTTTAACGCTATCAGCTCCTAAAATGACTGCAGCCTTCCATTCATCTGATTTTTTTAATTTAACTAAAAATATATTACCAGATAGTCTTACTCCATAGTTTTTTTCTTTATCAAAATTATTCATATTATCCTTTTTCTTTGTGTAATATTATTTATAATAAGGACCCGACATATGCCGAGTCCTTAAAGTTTACTTCTTATTAAACTATCTTAAGTTAAAGAATGAATCTTGACCTAAAAATTCTGATGTGTCAAATAATTCATCTTCAATTCTTAATAGTTGATTGTATTTAGCAACTCTATCTGTTCTAGATGGAGCACCAGTCTTAATTTGACCTGTGTTTAATGCTACAGCTAAATCAGCGATAGTTGTATCTTCTGTTTCACCTGATCTATGTGATATAACAGCAGTATATCCAGCTCTATTAGCCATTTGAACTGCATCTAATGTTTCTGTTAATGTACCAATTTGGTTAACTTTAACTAGGATTGAGTTTGCAACACCTTGTTCGATTCCTTTTGATAGTCTTTCAGTATTTGTTACAAATAAGTCATCACCAACTAATTGAACTTTGTGTCCAAGTCTTTCAGTTAATAACTTCCAACCTTCCCAGTCATCTTCATCTAAACCATCTTCAATAGAAATAATTGGGTATTTATTAACTAATTCTTCATACCAAGCTACCATTTCTTCTCTAGTTCTTACAACACCTTCTCCTTTGAAGTTATATTTTCCATCTTCATAAGTTTCTGATGATGCAACGTCTAAAGCTATTTTTACTTCTTCTCCTGGTTTGTAACCTGCTAATTCAATAGCTTCAATAATTGTTGATAAAGCTTCTTCATTTGATGATAAATTAGGAGCAAATCCACCTTCATCACCAACGGCTGTGTTTAAGCCTTTATCATGTAAAACTTTCTTTAGGTTATGGAAAATTTCTGCACCAATTTTTAGTGCATGTGAAAATGATTCAGCACCAACTGGCATAACCATAAATTCCTGAATATCTACATTATTATCTGCGTGTTCACCACCATTTAATATGTTCATCATTGGAACAGGTAATTGTTTTGCATTAAAACCACCAATATAGTTATATAAAGGTATACCTAATTCATCAGCAGCAGCTCTTGCAACAGCCATAGATACACCTAAAATTGCATTAGCACCTAATCTACCTTTATTGTGAGTTCCGTCAATTTCAATCATTAATTTATCGATACCAACTTGATCAAATACATCTAAGCCAATAATTTCTTCTGCTAATTCTGTGTTTACATTTTCTACTGCATTTAATACACTTTTACCTAAGAAATGACTTTTGTCACCATCTCTTAATTCTACCGCTTCAAATTGACCTGTTGATGCTCCTGATGGAACTAATGCTCTACCAAAACCACCTAAATCTGTAAATACTTCTACCTCTACTGTTGGATTACCTCTTGAATCTAACACTTGTCTTGCATATACGTCTGTAATAAAACCCATAATCTTACCTCCTAATTTTACTTATTATTTTCTATTTATCAATGAGCTACCCGTCATTTCTGAAGGTTTCTCAATTCCCATTATATCTAGTAATGTTGGTGCTAAATCTGCCAATTTACCACCCTCTCTAAGTGTAACATTTTCTGCGTCTCTTGTCACATAAATTACCGGAACAAGATTTGTTGTATGAGCAGTAAATGGTTTACCTGTTTCAAAATCTATTTCTTGTTCAGCATTTCCATGATCAGCTGTAATTATAAATTCATAACCATGCTTTAAGCCAACTTCAATTAACTTTCCGACACATTTATCAACTGTTTCAACAGATTTTATAACTGCTGGTATCACACCAGTGTGTCCGACCATATCTGGATTTGCAAAGTTTAATATTACCGCTGATGGTTCTTCTGATTCTAACCTTTCAGCCACTTTTTCTGTTAATTCATATGCTGACATCTCTGGTTGTAAATCATATGTAGCAACTTTTGGCGATGCAACTAATATTCTTTCTTCACCCTCTAATGGTTCTTCAATACCACCATTAAAGAAAAATGTTACATGAGCATATTTTTCTGTTTCTGCAGCTCTTAATTGTTTTAATCCTGCATTTGATACTGCATCACCAAATGTATTTACAATATTTTTTGGTGGATACGCTATATCTACATTCTCAATTGATGAATCGTATGTAGTCATACATACAAAATTTGTATTTAAAATAACTTCTCTTGTAAATCCTTGGAAATCACTATCTACTATTGCTCTTGTTAATTGTCTAGCTCTATCTGGTCTAAAATTAAAGAATATAATACTATCTTCATTTTGTATCGTTGTGGTTGGTTCATTATTTTCATCTACAATAACTGTTGGAACCATAAATTCATCTGTTGTATTATTTTCAGCAGTAGATTTATTATACTCTTCTTTTATTGATTTAAGTGGATCACGAACTAACTTACCTTGTCCTAATGTCAAGGTATTATATGCTAACTCAGTTCTATCCCATCTTTTGTCTCTATCCATTGCATAATATCTACCTATAATAGTAGCTATTTTACCATATCCAATTTCATCAATCTTATTTTGTAAATCTTCAATATCTCCTAAACCTGATGTTGGAGAAACATCTCTTCCATCAAGAATGGCATGAATATAAACTTTTTTAAGATCATATTTTTTTGCTAATTCTAATAAAGCAAATAAATGTGATAAATGTGAATGAACACCACCATATGAAGCTAATCCAATCAAATGAAGTGATTTATCATTTTCTTTAACATTTTTTACAACTTTTACAAGTGCTTCTCTTTCAAAAAATGTTCCTTCTTTAATTTCTTTAGAAATTAAAGTTAAATCTTGATATATAATTCTTCCGGCACCTATATTTAGATGCCCAACTTCTGAATTACCCATTTGTCCTTCCGGCAATCCAACCTCAAGGCCACTTGCCTTTATTTTTGTATTTGGATATTTTTTCATATTTTCATCAAACACAGGAGTATTAGCTAAAGTAACCGCATTACCCTCATAATCTTTACCTAATCCCCATCCGTCCATGATAATTAACATTGCTTTTTTATTCATATTATCCTCTTACTTAAAGTTAACTAATTTTGAAAAGCTTTCTGATTCTAGACTTGCTCCACCGACTAATGCTCCATCGATATTTTCTTTTGACATAATTTCAACTACATTATCTGGTTTTACAAATCCACCGTACTGAATTCTAATTTTTTCTGCTGCATCTTCACCAAATTGTTCTAAAATTAAAGATTTGATATATGCACACATTTCTTCTGCATCATCTGCTGAAGCTGTTTCACCAGTACCTATAGCCCAGATTGGCTCATATGCTATTACAATACTTCCAAATTCTGATGCATTTATCCCCTTAAAATCTTCTGTTATTTGTGTTTTTACTTTTTCTTTAGCTTTTTCATTTTCTCTCTCGCCAAGTGTTTCACCAACACAAACAATTGGAGATAAACCATGTTTTAGTACAGCTTTCACTTTTGTATTTACTAAATTATCAGTTTCTTCAAAATATTCTCTTCTTTCTGAGTGTCCTAATATAACGTATTTTATATCTAAATCTTTTAAAAATAAAGGAGAGATTTCACCTGTAAATGCACCACTATCTTCAAAGTGAACATTTTGTGCTCCAACATTAATATCTGTCCCATCTAGCACTTCTTTAGCCAATGCTAATGAAGTGAATGGTGGACATACAACAGCTTCAACGTCTTTATCTAAATCAAATGATTTTATTGCCTTTAATAATTCTTTAGATTCACTATAGGAATTATTCATTTTCCAGTTACCAGCTATAATTGGCTTTCTCATCTTTCCTCCTAATTATTTATTTTCTACTGCGTCGATGCCAGGTAAAACTTTACCTTCAAGCAATTCTAAACTTGCACCACCACCAGTAGAAACATGAGTAACTTCGTCTTTATATCCAGATAATTCAATTGCTAGTGCTGAGTCACCACCACCGATAATTGTTGTTGCATTTGATTCTGCTAAAGCTTTTGCTATTGCATATGTACCTTCAGCAAATTGCTTAAATTCAAATACTCCCATTGGTCCATTCCAAACTACTGTCTTAGCACCTTCTAACGCTTCAATAAATAATTGGATTGTTTTTGGTCCTATATCCAATGATTCTAATTCAGGATCAATTTCTTCTGCTACAGTTGCTTCTGCATCTTCACCAAAGTGATCTGTAACTATGAAGTCAATTGGTAATAATAATTCTACATTATTTTCTTTAGCTTTTTTGATTAAATCTTTTGCTAAATCTAGTTTATCTTCTTCCAACAATGATTTACCAATTTCTTTGCCTTGTGTTTTTAAGAATGTATATGCCATTCCACCACCGATTAGAATTTTATCAACTTTTGTAAGTAAGTTTTCAATAACACCAATTTTATCTGATACTTTTGCACCACCTAATATAGCAACAAATGGTCTTTCAGGATCTGTAATAGCTTTGCCCATTATTTCAACTTCTTTTTCCACTAAGAAACCTAAAGCTGATGGTAATAATGCTGAAACACCAACGTTTGAAGCGTGTGCTCTATGTGATGTACCAAAAGCATCATTTACAAATAAATCCGCTAATGAAGCTAATTCTTTTGCAAACTCATCACCATTTTTTGTTTCTTCTTTTCTATATCTTGTGTTTTGTAATAATGCTACATCACCTTCTTTTAACTCTTCTACTTGAGACTTTACATTATCACATACTACTGTATCTGAGTCTAAAAATTTAACCTCTTTTCCTAATAATTCGGAAAGTCTTTTTGCAACAGGTTCTAAACTAAATTCTGGCTTTGGTTCACCCTTTGGTCTACCTAAATGACTCATTAAAATAACCTTCGCATTATTTTCAATTAAATGCTTGATTGTTGGTAATGCTGCAACAATTCTTGCATCATCTGTGATTTTCGTGTTATCTTCTTTTGAAAATGGTACATTAAAATCAACTCTAACCAATACCTTTTTACCTTTAACTTCTAAGTCTTTAACTGTCTTTTTCATCGTTCCTCCATAAAATTAATGCCCAGCTCAATGAACCGGGCAAAATAAATCAATTATTTTGTAGCTATTAATTGTGCTAAATCTACAACTCTATTTGAGTAACCCCATTCATTATCGTACCATGATACAACTTTTACTAAATCTCCAATCGCGTATGTTAAGAAAGGATTGAAAATTGATGATCTTGAGTCTCCTTGATAGTCAATTGACACTAATTCGTCTTCAGCGTATCCTAAAATTCCTTTTAAGTCGCCTTCAGCATGTTTCTTAAATGCTGCATTTACTTCTTCAACTGAAACTTCTTTACTTAATTGAACTGTTAAGTCAACTAGTGAAACTGTTGGAGTAGGAACACGAACTGCTAAACCTGTTAGTTTACCTTTAACTTCTGGAATAGCTTGAGAAACTGCTTCTGCAGCCCCTGTCGTTGTTGGTATTTGTGATAACGCTGCTGCTCTAGCTCTTCTAATGTCTGAATGTTTATTGTCGTGAATATTTTGGTCATTTGTATATGAGTGGATTGTTGTCATTAAACCTTTTTCTAACCCAAACTCTTCTAACAGAACTTTTACTAATGGAGCTAAACAGTTTGTTGTACATGACGCATTTGATACAATTATGTCATTTTCTGGATCATAATCTTTATCATTTACACCTAAAACAATAGTTTTATCAACACCTTTAGCTGGAGCTGTAATTAATACTTTTTTAGCACCTGCTGTTAAATGTCTTGATGCTGATTCTTTTGTTCTAAATGCACCTGTAGAATCAATTACTAATTCAACACCTAACTCTTCCCAAGGTAGATTTTCTGGTTCTCTTTCTGATGTAAATATAACTTCTTTATCGCCAAATTTCATGCCTTTTTCTGTAAGTTCAATTTCTTTGCTGAATTTTCCGTAAAGTGAATCGTATTTAAATAATTTTGCTGAAGTTTCTTTTTTACCTGTATCATTAATTGCTACTAAATCTAATCCTTCAGTATTATTTTCTAAAATGATTCTTGCTACGTCTCTACCAATTCTACCGAAACCATTAATTGCTATTTTCATTTTTCCTCCTACTTTTAGGGTATGCCCCTTTAATTGTTCCATTATTTAGTATAGCCTATACAAATCCATACATCAATATATATATCCTAAATTTTATTTAATAAACAATATTTAAGACAAATTTTTAACATATAGTTTGATTTTTTTATTTTGTATTAATTGTCATTATGAGCAATATATTTTTCTGCCTGAATTGCAGCTATTGCTCCATCGCTTGTAGCTGTTACTACTTGCCTTACACTTTTAACTCTAACGTCTCCTGCGGCAAAAATACCTTCGACATTAGTCTTAGTATCTTCTCCAGCTTTGATATATCCTCTTTCTAATTCAACTAAATCTTTTATTAAATTTGTATTTGGAATATATCCAATAAATATAAACAAGCCAATATCTGGATCACCTTCATTGTTTGTTACTTCATATGTTTCACCAGTTTTATTATTTTCTAAAACTAATGATTTAACAAATTGTCCACCAATTATTTTTTTAACTTCAGTATTATATCTAATTTCAATTTTTTCATTATTGAAAGCTTCTTCTTTTATACTATTTGCAGCTTTTAATTCTTCACCTCTATACAAGATGATTACTTTTTTTCCAAATTTTGTTAAAAAGATTGCTTCTTCAACGGCAGCATCTCCACCACCAACAACATAAATGTCTGAATTTTGATAAAATGCACCGTCACATGTAGCACAGTAAGCTACACCCTTACCTACATATTCATCTTCACCTTCTATACCCATTTTTCTAGGATTAGCTCCTGCAGCGTAAATTAAAGCTTTTGCTTCATAAGTATTTTTTTCAGATTTTAATATTTTTAATCCATTTTCAACTTCAATGGATATTATTTCATCAGAAATTTTTACTGCACCAAAACTTTCAGCTTGATTTAACATAGTTCTAGTCATATCCGGACCATTTGGATCATTGTCTAATCCAGGATAATTATCAACAGAAAGTGTAAGTGATATTTGCCCTCCTATTTGTCCTTTTTCAATTATTGCTGTTTTTAGCCCTGCTCTAGCTGCATATAAACCTGCTGTCAATCCTGCTGGTCCTGCACCTAAAATTATAACATCGTATCTCATCTTTCCTCCTACTTCATATTTTTAAAATCTAATTGTCTGTATCCTTCGTATAAAATTATATTTACTGAATTTCCTAAGTTTAATGATCTATCGGAGTCTGATCTCATAGGAATTTTAATTCCATTTTCAATTAACTGTTCATGAATGTAATCATATACCCCCTTTGATTCACTACCGAACATTATATAATCTCCATCCTTATAGCATACTTCTGTATGAAATTTTTTTGCATGTGTGGTTGCTAAAAATATTGTTGATTCTGCATTTTCCTTAGTTTTGTATTCTATAAAATCTTCAAAAGTATTGTGTGTTACTAAGTCAACCTTTTCCCAATAATCAAGACCTGATTTTTTCATCAATTTATTCGTCATAATAAAACCGAAAGGCCTAATTAAATGTAACCTTGTATTGGTAAGATAGCAAGTTCTTCCTATATTTCCAGTGTTTAGTGCTATTTCAGGTTCAAATAAAACTATATTTAACATATACCCTCTTTACTATTTTTTAATAATATAATCGACAGCTTTTTCGAATCCATTATTATCTACATTATCTGTAACATAATCTGCAACATTTTTTAATTCTTCACAAGCATTTCCCATTGCTATTCCAAAATCAGAGTTTTTTATCATTTCTATATCATTGTAATAATCTCCAATAGTATATAAAATTACGTCTTCATCTTCACCATAAATATTTTCAATTAAATATTTCAATGCATTGTATTTATTAACTCCTTTTGAAGATATGTCTATGTTTTTCTCTCCTGATCTTGTTATATACAATGAATTTAACTTTAATATCTCATCATAAAATTTTTCGTATAACTCTTGACTAGTGTTTAATAAAATCTTAAATATATTTATTTCATTATCTAAAATAAATTCTTGAAAATCATTTTTCACTTCAAATTTTACTGAATATTGATTGTCAGAAATTTTCAAATGATTAACCTGTTCTGGTTTCAATTCCCCCGCATAGTAAGTATCTTTACCATACATTCTTATATCTATATTATATTTGTTTGCTATCTTAAATATATTTTTTAAATTTTCTTTTGACAATGACATATTATAAATTATATTATCATCCTTGTCCGTTATTATTGCTCCATTATTTCCAATAATGTAATAATCTATTCCTAATTCTTTCATAAAATATCTAATTGAACTCTGCACACGACCAGATACTCCAATGATATTAAAGTCATTATCTTTAAGTTTTTTTATAGCATTTTTCACACTATCATCTAATTTACTACCAGGTTTTAGCAATGTACCATCTAAGTCTGTGGCAAATATTTTTTTCATATAATTTATTCCTATTCTTCTTTGTGTTAATGTGTTTTTTATCAAATAATCTTATAAAAATTTAGACGTATCTTTCTATGACATCGATACGTCTATTTTATCTATATTTACAATTTTATTATTATTTTATGCTTATCGCTTCATATCCAGCATCTGAGACAGCTTGAATTAAATCATCATCTGATATATTTTCACTTACCAAGACTATCGCTTGTCCTTTTTCTAAAGAAACTTCTACTTCCTTAGCTATTTTTGATAACTCTTTTGTTACAGACATTTTGCAATGTGAACAAGACATTCCTTCTATTTCAATTATTCTTTTTTCCATACTTATTTCTCCTTTTATTTTATCATCTTTATTAACTTCATTAATATTAATTTTATCATGATTTACGATATTTGATGATGACTTTTCATTATTAAATTTTTTATTTTCAATTTTAAATGCTCTAAGTCTTAAAGCATTACTTACTACAAATACTGATGATAAACTCATTGCTAGAGCTCCAATCATTGGGTTTAATCTAAAACCAAAAAAAGGATAAAACACTCCAAACGCAACTGGAATCGCTAAAATATTATAGAAAAATGCCCAAAATAGGTTTTGTTTAATATTTTTAATTGTCTGTTTACTTAATTTTATAGATGTTAATATATCTTGTAAATCAGATTTTATCAACACTAAATCTGCTGATCCTATAGCAATGTCTGTACCATCTGCTATTGCTATACCAACATCTGATCTCATAAGTGCCGGAGCATCATTTATACCGTCACCAACCATGGCAACTTTTTTACTATCATTCTGATATTTTTGTACTGCATCATCTTTTTCATTTGGTAACATTTCTGCTTTATATTCGTCAACTCCAACTTCTTCTGCTATTTTTTTAGCAACGATTTTATTATCACCTGTTAGCATAACTGTTTTTATACCTAATTTTTTAATTTCATTTATAGCATACTTAGATGTTTCTTTGATAGCATCAGCAATTGCAAATATAGCTAATATTTTTGTTTCACTAAATAAAAATACAACTGTCTTTCCATATTTTGATAATTTATTTCCTATTTTATAAATTTCATCTATATATCCAAATTTTTCATTTAGTAGTTTATCATTACCCAAATAATATTTTTCATCATAAATCAACCCTTCAACTCCTTTACCTGTAATAGAATTAAAATCCTTTATATTATACTCTTCTAAATTTTTTTCTTTAGCATATGTTCTTATAGCTTTCGCTAATGGATGTTGAGAATTTTTTTCCAATGAATTTGCTATCTTAACGACTTCGTTTAATTCAAAGTCATTTACGGTTACTATATCTGTTATGACTGGTTTACCTTTTGTAATCGTTCC
The DNA here is from genome assembly GCF_985670335.1 of Helcococcus sp. SA-HE-C1. Classification (NCBI taxonomy): domain Bacteria; kingdom Bacillati; phylum Bacillota; class Tissierellia; order Tissierellales; family Peptoniphilaceae; genus Helcococcus; species Helcococcus sp. SA-HE-C1. The sequence continues at coordinate 608,965 of NZ_OZ484652.1, read as the reverse complement.
TGTTTTATCAAATATAATTGTATTTATTTTATCTAATATTTCAAGTGATTCTGTATTTTTAACTAATATACCATTTTCTGCCAATCTCCCAGTTGCTACCATCATTGATACTGGTGTCGCTAGCCCTAATGCACAAGGACATGATATTACAAGAACACCAATTGCTGTAGATAGTGAAAATGTCAATGAATATCCTAAAATTATCCAAGTGAAAAAAGCAATTATCGATATCACAATAACTATTGGTACAAATATACCTGAAATCTTGTCTGCAAGTTTAGAAATGGGTGCTTTACTTGCTGAAGCCTCCTCCATTAAGCTTATAATCTTAAATATTGTCGTTTCATATCCAACTGTACTCGCCTTCATTATGAATGAACCTTCATTATTAATTGAACCTGATATAACTTTTTCATTTTCTTTAATTTCAACAGGCATAGACTCTCCCGTAATGGCAGATGTATCTATGCTTGATTTTCCTTCTACTACAATTCCATCGATGGCTATCCTTTCTCCAGGAATAACTTTTATTAAATCCCCTACTTTAATATTTTCAACAGGAATAGAAATCTCTTTCCCATTTTTTATAACAGTTACATTGTCAGGTTGCAACTCAATAAGTTTATTTATAGCTTCTGTAGTTTTTGCTTTTGAATTTACTTCTAAATATTTGCCAAAACTAATTAAAGCTAATATCATCGTTCCTGCTTCATAATATAGATCGTGCCTATATGTATGAACAATCTCTTTATTAATAGTTCCCAAACCATAAAAAATCATAAGAGATGCAAATATTCCATATATTACAGCAGCAGAAGCTCCTAAAGCAACCAATGTATCCATATTTGGATTTCCATTGAATAAAGATTTATATCCATTTATAAAATAATTTCTATTGACATATAGTACTGGTAGAGAAATTATTAGTTGTATAAAAGCAAATATACCTGCCCCTTCGTACCCTTTTAATATCGATGGGTATGGAAGGTTAAACATCTCTCCCATTGCTATATACATTAAAAAAATCATAAATGGAACAGATGTCCATAATACATTCTCTAATCTATTTTTTTCTTTATCGTATTGTTTTTTAGGATTGTTGACATTGGTTTTTTTATTACCATTTCTCGGTATTGCTTTATAACCAGAGTCTCTTACAGCTTTTATTATATCTTCATCTGATAAATTATCACCTTCTATTTCCATAGAGTTAGTTAACAAACTAACATTTACAGAATCAGGAGCTAATTTTTTAACAGCTTTTTCAATTGTCAGTTGACATGAAGCACATGTCATTCCTTCAATATCATATTTTCTTTTATTCATATTCTCCTCTTCCCCAGTTTTAAAGTTTTCTAAATTTATATTATATCTTATACAGATATAGATGTAAATTTGTTTAAGTTAATGAAGTTTTTCTGTATAATATTATTATAACAAAAGTAAGGAGCAATAAATGCATAAAAATTTTTTACGTGTTGCAAGTGCAAATATAAAGACAAGAGTATTAAATATCGAAGAAAATAAAAATGAATTATTAAAATATATAGAATTTATCAGAAATTCTAATATTGATATTACAATTTTCCCAGAACTAACTCTTAGCGGAATAACTGGTGGAGATTTAATTGCTCACACAGAAATTATTGATAAATGTGAGAATGCTTTATATGAGATTTTAAAAGAAACTAATTCAATTGATTCTGTACTATTTATAGGATTACCTATAAAAGTAAATTCAGGTATCATAAATACGATATTTGCTTTATATAGAGGTGAAATAAAAGCAATTATATCAAAAGAAGATTATTCCTCCGATGAATTGAGAATATTTTCAGAGATAGACTGTAATTCAACTTTTTATTGTAAATTAAGTCAAAAACATCATGACATATTTTCTACCAATAATTTAATTCAAATTAATGATACAAAAATTCAAGTATGTTTTGAAAATAACTTAAATTCCATTTCTCAAAATTCAAATATACTATTAGTTGCAGGAGGTAATATTACTAATTCATATAAGCTCACTAACAATAAATTAAAGTTACAGAATATATCTGAACAATCTAATATAGCTTTAGTATATTCTGGCGCTTCTAACTTTGAATCTTCATCTAAGGGTGTATATGCCCCACAAAAGTATATAATTGAAAATGGAATACTTTTAGATGAGAGTAAAGTTTTTTCAAACGGCTTAATATATAATGATATAAATATTGATTCTATTAAAAATAATAGAAAATCTAATTCAAAAATTATTTCTAATATATATATAGAAGAAAAAAAATACAATCTAAAGAGAGATATTGATAAATATCCTTATTATCCAAACAAAGAAAATTGGGATACTTTTATGAAAAATATTTTAGAAATACAATCAGAAGCTTTAGTTAGAAGACTACATCAGCTTCCTGACAAAAAAATCTTTTTAGGATTATCCGGTGGTTTAGATTCAACTCTAGGTTTAATTGTATCATCACTAGCATTTTATAAATTAGATATAGATAGTAAGAATATTTTTACAATAACTATGCCTGGTCTAGGTACATCTGATAGAACTAAAAATAACGCTATAAATTTAGCTAAGGTATATAATACTACTTTTAAGGAAATCTCTATAAAAGACTCTGTTTTACAACATTTCAAAGACATAGGTCATGATGAAAATGACTTTGATCTTACTTTTGAAAATGCACAAGCTCGAGAAAGAACACAAGTACTTATGGATTTGACTAATAAATTTGGAGGAATAGTCCTAGGAACTGGAAATATGTCTGAGATTGCTCTTGGATGGGCAACTTATAATGGTGATCATATGTCAATGTATGGAATAAACTCTGGATTACCAAAAACATTACTAAGAGAAGTTGTTAAATATGTTGCAAATAGTACATCCAATGAATTATTGAAAACTACTTTATTAGATATCATCGACACTCCCATCTCACCAGAACTATTACCTACAAGTAGTGATGGAAAAATTTCTCAAATAACTGAAAATAATATCGGTCCTTATGAACTACATGACTTTTTTACATATCATTTAGTTAAAAATAAGTCTAAATTAGATAATATAAAATTTATGGCAAAACTTGCATATAAAGATAAGTATACAGATAGTGATATTGAAAAATGGTTTAATAAATTTATTTATAGATTTTTTACACAAGCATTTAAGAGAAATGTATCTCCTGATGCACCACAAATCCTTGACTACTCTCTTGATCATAGAAATGGATTTGTTCTACCAAGCGATATAGATTTTAATGCACTTTTACAGGAGAAATAATGAAAATAAGATTAATAGAAGATTTAAATATAAGTGAAGATTTATTAAATGAATATAAATTAAAACTTGAAAAAAAAGGACATAATTTTAAGTATTTTTTAGTTGATAATATTGACTATAAAGAACAAGAAAAAATGATTGATAATGCTGATATAGTTATGATTGGTTCAAAAAAATTGTATACAGAAGCTATTACTAACAATCAGAATCTAAAATATATAAATGTTGCTTTTACAGGTTTTGATCATGTTGATATGAAATATTGTAATCAAAATAATATAAAGGTATCAAATGCATCCGGCTATTCAAATACTTCAGTTAAAGAGCTTGTAATAGGAATGACCTTAAATATATACAGGATGATATGTAAAGGTGACAAATATACGAGAGATTCAAAAACATTAAAAGACTATTACTCAGGTTTTGAATTAAAAGGAAAAACTGTTGGAATAATAGGAACAGGAGAAATTGGTTGTGAGGTCGCTAAACTTTTTACAGCTTTTGATTGTAAGGTAATTGCATTTTCAAATACTAAAAAAAGTGAATTAACAGAAATTGGAGTTGAATATGTAGAATTAGATAATCTCATGATAAAATCAGATATTATTTCTATTCACCTACCATTAAATGAAAAAACAAAAGGAATGATTTCTAGAGAAAAACTTAAACTTATGAAGAATACAGCAGTTTTAATAAATTGTGCTAGAGGACCAATAGTAGATAATGTAGCTCTTGCTGATGAACTCAATAACGAAAATATTGCATTTGCAGGTATCGATGTCTTTGATATGGAACCTCCAATATCTAGTGAATATCCACTATTACATTCAAAAAACACTCTTCTACAACCTCATATAGCATACCATACAAAAGAATCAATGATAAAAAGAGCTGAAATTGCGTTCAATAATTTATTTTCTTATCTAGACAAAAAACCAAAAAATATTGTCAATTAAATTAAAACCTCTAATTAAATTTATCCTAATTAGAGGTTTTAATAATTTATTTATTATCTAATAATTTTGAGATTCTATTAATCTGTTCTTCTAAAACATTTATTTTTACAGTGATATTATTTACATATTTATAATCATCAATATATCTTGCATTTATGAAAACTAGTGTTTTTGCACTTTTTACACCTGCGATTAATTGATACATTGCGACTTCAAGTTCAGTTCTTAGAATTGAATCTGTATATTTTTTTATAGTTCCTGCATACTCGAATAAATTAACTAAATTTAAAACTACTTTAAGTGGAGCTTCTAATGCCTTTTTATACGCTTTTTGTAACTCTAAATCTCTATTTTTTTTCTCCTCATCTGTTGATTTTGGAAGTTTTATAGCATCTAAAACAGATTGAAATGAATCACCATCACATAAAATCATTTCTTTAAAAAAATCTCTTTTACTCAATACATCATTATAAAAATTTTGTGGTAACTTGTGTTCAATTTCTTTATCTAATCTAATCTTAATAAGGTTATAAGCTTTTAAAATCAAACTACATGTTGTTGCACCACATAGCGCAGCAACCGAACCACCACCTGCTTTAGAACTTGGTTTTGTAACTAAATCTAAATACTCTTCTAACTCCATTATTTTAACTCCTAACACTTAATTTAAAACTTAAATATTTTATATTTTAGTATCTCTCTTTTAATGCTCTTTCAATTCGTCTTTTATCATCCTTTGCTTTCAAATCATGACGTTTATCATATAATTTTTTACCTTTTCCTATTGCAATATCAATCTTAATAAGTCCTCTCACCTCTTTTACCTCAATAGGTAAAAAAGAATATCCATCTTCATTAATTTTACTAGCTATTTTTTTTATTTCTCTCTTGTTTAATAATAATTTTCTAGTACGAGTTGGTTCTTGTTTATTGAAATTATTTGCATAATTATATTCTGTAACGTGCATACCTATTATAAAAGCCTCATTATTTCTAATATTACAAAATGCTTCTTTTATTGACACTTGACCATTTTTTATACTTTTTACTTCATTTCCTTCAAGTACAATTCCCGCTTCAAAGTATTCTTCTAAATGATAATCATGTTTTGCTTTCTTATTTTTTGCGATAGTCTTAGTTGTTTTCATTATTCTCTCTTATAATCTTAAAATCAATTTCTCTTAAATCCGTATCAATATCGTCTACTTTAATTGTTACCATCTGTCCTAGTTCGTATACTTGCCCAGTTCTTTCACCAATTATTTTATAATTTTCTTGATCAAACTGATAATAATCATCTGATAAAGATTTAAAATGAACTAATCCTTCTACTGTATTTGGTAATTCAACAAATATTCCAAAATTTGTAACCGAACTTATAATCCCCTTGTAAATTTTTCCGATTTTATTTTTCATATACTCACATTTTTTAAGTGAAGCTACATCTCTTTCAGCCTCTTCTGCTTTTCTTTCAGTTTCAGAAACATGTTCAGCAATTCTATCTAATTTTCTTAAATAGGATCTTTTTTCTTTTCTATAATTATTGTGAATACTCGCCTTTACAATTCTATGCACAACAAGATCACTATATCTTCTAATTGGAGAAGTAAAATGTGAATAATTTTCTGTAGCAAGACCAAAATGTATATCAGGTTCTCTTCTATACTCAGCTTTTTTCATTGTTCTAAGCATAATATTATTTATTAAAAAGCTTAACGGAGTTCCCTCCACCTCCTTTAATATATTTTGAAAATCTTTAGGGTATAACTTTGCACCTTTTATTTGTAAACCAAATTTAGATATTATTGATCTAAATTCTGATACTTTGTCCTCAGATGGTACATCATGAACACGATAAATAAATGGTACATCAATAGATGCAAAATGTCCACCAACTACTTCATTAGTTGTAACCATAAATGACTCAATTAATTTATTTGCAACTCTTCTTTCATTCTCTTTAATATCTAAAGGTACACCATATTTATCCAATATAATTTTTGATTCCTTAAAATCAAAATCAAGCACACCATTAAATGCTCTCTTTTCATCAAGTATATTGTGTACTTCAAGCATTAATTTTAGAGTATTCTCTAACTCTTCATTATTATATATATTTTTTTTATCTTCAAGAAAATCTGAAACCTCTTCATATATTAATCTATGATCACTATTTATTACCCCTTCAAAAAATTGATAATCAACAATATTTCCCTTATCATTTATTTCCATTTTTACTGTCACACACAATCTATTTACGTGTGGATTTAATGAGCATAAATTATTTGATAGCGCTTCTGGAAGCATTGGTATTACTCTATCTAATAAGTAAATAGAATTTCCTCTTTCAAATGCATCTTGGTTAATGGCGCTATTTTCAGAAACATAATGAGCAACATCAGCTATATGAACATAAAGAATATAATTGTCACCTTTTTTTTCTACAGAAATTGCATCATCAAAATCTTTTGCATCTGCTCCATCAATTGTCACTGTATATAAATTTCTAAAATCTTTCCTATTCTTAAAATCTGATTTTTTAGGTTCACTAGGTAGTGATTCTGCGTAATTTAATGTATCATATGAAAATTCATCAGGTAGTTCGTATTTCTTTGCTATTGCCAATATCTGTATACCAGTATCATCAACATTTCCTAAAATTTCAACAATTCTACCTGTTGGATTTTTATCTTTTTTATTAAAATAAAGCACTTCCACTATAACTTTATCTTTATCTTTTGCTCCATTAATATGTTCTTTAGGAATATAAATATCATAATTAGATTTATTTCCATCAAGTACTACAAATCCAAATTGTTTAACTCTTTGAAAGTCTCCAACAAGTACGTCTTGATTTCTTTGTAATATTTCTATCACTTCGCCCTCAGGCTTATTATTACTATCAGCTTCTTTTGTTATTTTTATTTTAACTCTATCGTTATTCAAAGCCCTATTTAATGAGGCTTTAGGAATAAATATATCCTCTATATTTTCATCATCTGAAATAAAGAATCCAAATCCCTTTTTATTAAGAGTTAATTTTCCTTCTAATACATTCATTTTATTCACCTTTTTATTTTTTATATATAATTATAACACTAAGTAGGTAAAAAAAAACAGGAATAAAAATACTCCTGATTTTAATTATGAAATTATTGTTAATATTATTGTTGAAATTGCAAAAACAATCCCAAAAATAATTGTTAAGTTATTTAATAATTTTTCTTTACCTCTAGATTGGGTATTGAACATATTAGCATGTCCACCTGTAATTGATCCCATACCTTCAGCCTTAGGCTCCATAAGTATAGTAGATAAAATTACACCAATACTAGAAATTAATAACAAAATAATAAAAATAGTATTCATATTAATTCCTTTCAATTTCTTAGTACAATATTAAGATTATACCAAAAATATACTCAAATATCAATCAACAGTAATTTTTTCTTTCAATTTCTCGAATGATTTTTGACCAATACCTGAAATGTTTTTTATATCTTCAATAGTATTAAATTTTTTTTAGTTCGATAATCAATTATCGCCTTAGCCCTTGTCTTACCTAATCCTGGTAGTGTCGTTAATTCTTCTAACGAAGCTTTGTTTATATTAAGCTTACCTCTTTGAGATGGTTCGGTTGATAAATCATCGTTTATAATATTAGATGGCTTTTCTTCATTCTTTTTAAAAATATGAATTCTCATTTCATCTTTTAATATTTTTGATAAATTTATACTTGTTAAATCTACTTCATCACAAAGTCCACCTGCGACTTTCACTAAATCAGTTACTCTGGAGTTTACTTTCATTTCATAGACGCCTTCGTTTTTTATGCACCCTGAAATATGAACAAAAATACTTCTTTCCTTTTTTTCACTTATTTTTTCATTTTTTGTATTTTCTTCACTACTCTCTTCTTTGGTTTCAACTTGCTTTATTAATTCAACACTATCATCACGTTTCATATTGAAATATCCTATAACTATAAATATTACAGCTATTCCAATTAGTAAAATTTTATCTAAGTAATTTTTGATTTTCATACTCACCTTCCTTTGGGTGAGCTGTCAAGATTAAATTAATCCCATAATTTTTCTAAATTGTAAAACTCTCTTTGTTCCTCGCTAAAGATATGCACTATTACATCTCCGATATCTAATAGTAACCACGCAGAGTCTCTAAATCCTTCATTACCAAGAATTTCAAATCCTGCTTCTACAACTTTCTTTTCTATTTCTTCATGTATAGCTTTTATTTGTAAATTTGAGCTACCTGTCGCAACTACAAAATAATCTGCAATAGTTGACTTCTCTCTAATATCAATAACATTAATATCTTTCGCCAACTTGTCTCCACAAGCTTTTACAACAATATCTAGCTTATTCATTAATTCTCCTTTGTAAATAATTTCTAGCTTTTATTGTTTCTAAATTTATTATAACATTTTTATCAATCAAATGCTTAATTGTTAAATTGAGACACAATAAGATACCTTTATCAAAATTTTCATAAATCTTTGTTTCTACAATTTTTGAGTCTTTAAAGTCTCTACCAGGTTCAATAAAATCTGATATAAATATAAGTTTTTCAAGCAAATTCATATTTACTGTCCCAGTAGTATGCCATCTAATCGCACTTAAAACTTCATCATCTTCTACACCATATAATTCTTTTGCAACAATTTCACCAAGTATAGCATGCGCTATAACAAAATCTTCAAAAATATTTTCTTTTAAATTATACTTTTCTCTATAAAAATTGAAATATTTTTCTTCATTATTTTTAGCACAATCGTGTAATAAAGCCGCTAATTTTATCTTTTTATCATCCAGACCTAGTGATAAGTCCTTATTTAGTCTAACGGCAGTATCGCAAACTCTAATTACATGTTCGTATCTTTTTACTTGTAAAACATTTTTTAACTCTTTTTTTATATTTTTAAGATTCATCACCATAATTTATATTCCTTTATAAAATTAATAGTATTATCTAATAATAGATATTTAGGATACCTATTTTCTTTAATTTCATTTCTTATAAATGTTGAAGATATCTGTATTTGTAGATTGTCAAAGTAATATATATTTGTCAAATTCTTGTATTGCTCTAATTTGTCAATATCAACTTTATATCCTGGTCTCTTAAATACAATAAGTTTTACTATACTTAATAAATTAGTATATCTATACCATGTGTCGAGCTGATTAAAACTATCCGTCCCCATTATAAAATAGTACTCAGCATTTTCATTCTCAATTAACTTTTGCATTATATCGTAACTATAAGAATTTCCCGATATATCTTTCTCAACAGACGAAACTTGAAAATACTTATTATTCTTTATAGCATTTTCTGTCATCTTATATCTTAGATCAAAATTAATTAGATCAACTTTTTTATGGTAAGGATTAAGTGTTGGTATAAATAATACTTTATCTAATCCTAATCTAACCCTAGCTTGTTCTGACATAATCAAATGACCTATGTGTATTGGATTAAATGCAGAGCCAAAAACACCTATTTTTTTCATATTATTTCCTATGGAAGCTCAATTAATTTTTCTTTAGTTTGTCTATAAATTACAAATTTTGATCCCATATGTGTAACTAATTCACAATTACACTTGCTTAAAATTTCATCAATAGTTTCTTTATCTTCAAATAAATTATTTTTTAATATTTTTAATTTAACCAATTCATTTGCATCTAAAGTATCATTTACCTGCTTAATTAAATTCTCACTAATACCATTTTTTCCAATTATTATTTTTACATCCATAGTATTTGCGAAAGATTTTAAATATTTTCTTTGTTTTGAGTTTAACATAATTCTCCTATCCAAAATATTCTATATCTACACCACCAACATTGATGGTATCTCCATCTTTTATTCCCAATTCTTCAAGTCTATACATTACACCCATTTTACCAAGTACACTTTCAAAATGGCTAAGTGACTCAAAATCACTGAAGTTTGTTTTTCTTATTAATTCATCAATCGGATTACCTTCAACAATATATATATCGTTATCCTTAAATACATTAATTGTTCTATCCACCTTGAAAAATGTAACTAAATCTAATCTTTCTAAATCATCAAGGCTATTATATTCTTTTTTGATATTTTTCAATCTATCAAATATATAATATTTTAACTCTTCTGTTCCCTTTACTGTAGCGGCGGAAGTTTCTATAATATTCAATTCTGGAAAATTTAACTTAAATAACTCTAAATTTTCTTTAGCACCATCTAGATCCATCTTATTTGCAACAACAAATAAATCTTTTTCTGCCAATTTATCACTATACGATGAAAGTTCGTTCATTATAACATTAAAGTCATGAATTGGATCTCTTCCTTCACTTCCTGACATATCAAGTACGTGAATCAACAATCTAGTTCTTTCAATATGTCTTAAAAATTGAAGTCCTAATCCAACCCCCTCACTTGCTCCTTCTATAACACCTGGAATATCAGCAATTACATATGAATTTTCAACATCAATTTTTACAACACCTAAGTTTGGAGTTAGTGTTGTAAAGTGATAATTAGCAATTTTAGGCTTTGCATCTGATAAAATTGACAATAGTGATGATTTTCCAACATTTGGCAAACCTATTAACCCAACATCAGCAATTAATTTTACTTCTAATATTACATCTATTTCTTTTGATTGTTCTCCTGGCTCAGCAAATTTTGGTGCTTGTCTTATAGAATTTACAAATTTAGAATTTCCTTTTCCACCTTTTCCACCTTGAAGAATCTTAAATTCTTCATAATCTTCTACTAAGTCACAAATAATTTTATTCGATTCTGCTTCTCTAACAATTGTTCCAACAGGCACTTTTATTATTAAATCTTCACCTTTTTTACCATATCTATTTTTATTTCTACCTGGTTCTCCATTTTCAGCAAAGAAATGTCTTTTATATTTAAAATCCATTAAAGTTTGTATATTTGGATCCGCAATAAATATTACACTTCCACCATTTCCACCGTCTCCACCAGCTGGACCTCCATCTGGTTCAAATTTTTCTCTTCTCCAAGCAATGGCACCATTTCCCCCTGCACCAGATCTTAGAGTTATTTTAGCTGTATCTAAAAACATATCTCACCTCTTTTAAAAAAAATATCCAGAAGATTCTTCTGGATATCTCATAATATTAAGCTAATTGTTCTTTTGGATAAACACTAACTTTCTTTCTCTTTTTATCTAGTCTTTCAAATTTAACAATTCCACTTTCTTTTGCAAATAAAGTATCGTCTTTACCGATACCTACATTTGTACCTGGGTGAATTTTTGTTCCTCTTTGTCTAACTAAGATATTACCTGCAAGAACGAATTGTCCATCACTTCTTTTAGCACCTAATCTTTTAAATCTTGAATCTCTACCGTTTCTTGTTGAAGAAACCCCTTTTTTACTAGCGAAAAACTGTAAATCTAATCTTAACATTTTAAACCTCCGTATAATTTAATTCTATATAATCTCCATAACTTTTAACTATAGATTGAATGCCCAATTCATATTTTCGCATTATTAATTGATATTTTTCATAAGTCTTAAACTCATTGTTTAGTAAATTTAACGATATCTCGTTATTTAATATGTTAATTTTAATTTTATCAGACATATCCAATATATCTGTAAATGTATCAATTGTATTAAATGTTAATATGGTAACTGCTGAACATACAATATCTTTTCCATACTCATTGTACTCTGCATGTCCACTCACTTCAAATCCAGTTATGAAGCCTTTTTCTTTCTTTATATTAACTCTTATCATTATCCTATTGAATTAATTCTAACTCTTGTATATGGTTGTCTATGACCTTGTTTTCTAGCATAACCTTTTTTAGGTTTATATTTAAAAACAGTAATTTTTCTGTTCTTACCGTGTTCTAAAATTTCTGCTGAAACTTTTGCACCATCAACGAAAGGTTTTCCAACTTTTACATCACCTTCATTTGAAACTAATAATACTTCTTCAAAATCAAATACTGTACCTGCTTCAACGTCTAATTTTTCTACTTTTAATATATCGCCTTCTTTTACTTGGTATTGTTTACCACCAGTTTTTATAACTGCGTACATGTATCTTCCTCCTTTATTTTTATTCTCGCTGAATAGGTGCATTGCTTTTAACCTATGTCATGCGGTTTAGATACCTAATAAGTATATCACTTGTATATATAATAGTCAAATTAAAATACAATCATTTCAAATAATCCCATTTTTGTAAAACCTAAAATTTTAAATTTTAATTTGTAATCTCTAAGTATAGAAATCATTTTTGTAATTAATATTTTTTCCTCGTTATGATTCATTCTTATAAAATCTATGATAAGCATTTTTTTTATATTTCTTAAATTTATTTGTATGGCTATTTCCTCAATTGATTCTAAATTCACCTTAAATGCTAATTTTTCTTTTTCAATATTTATAAAATTTCCACTTAAGTTTATATCAATCACAGTCAATGCTTCTAATCTATCTATAACAATATTTCCTTGACTAAAATTGACAATTCTATCTTTAGATTTTTTTAAATCTAAAGATATTTCCATTTTATATTTTGGATTAAATGTTTTATCATAAGTTGAATTATATAAATCTTTGATATTAGAAATTGTAGAATTACTATAATCTAAAATATAATTTCTTATAAATTTATCATCTACCAAAAGCTTAGGTGTAGGCAATCTGTGTTTTTCTTTCATAAGAGCATTAAATTCTTTTTTTATAGTTTGATATCTATATACTATTTCATTTTCATTTAATAATTTTCCTTTAGTTCTAAGAACATAATCTTTATCCTTAAAATACGGACTATAGACAATATATCCATCAGATAAAGTAATTTTTTCAGTAATCTCTATTAATTTTTCACCATTAGGTACTTTTATAACTTCAACGATAACATCTTCTCCAGATTTCCTTTCTGCAAAAGTATGCTTTTTTCTAAGCAGAGCATTTTTAGATAGTCCTATATTTACAATAAAAGCATCTAGTAATTTTATATACTTTTCTATTTTTCCTCTGTATATATTTCCCTCTATTTTATCTGATTTTTTACCATAATCTATGAGTCGTTTATTTTTTATTTCTCCATAAAAAATATCATTCTCTTCTTTATATACAAATCTATAATTATCCATTTTTGAATATTCCTTTTATTTTTTCAAAAAATGATTTATTACTTTTTTTAATTTTTTTATTATTTTGTATATTATCTTTTAATTCTTGTAAACGATTTGTTTGTAGATATCCAATAATATTATATTTTTCATAATTAATTTTTTCTTTTTTTAATAAAATGTATTGATTTTTTTCGGAAATATTACTAGCATCTTCTTTAACAATTATAGTCTTTGGCTTATTGATATACTCAATATTTTCATCAAATAAAATAAATGCAAAGTCGTAATCATCGATAAAATCGATTGAAAGTATATTATAATCAAATTTATCAGTCTTTTTCTTATATGAAGAAGGTATTAAATCTATATTTTCATCCACTTCTATAACTGCATCTTCCATAGATATAATTTGTGTCATAACATCAGAATTATCATAAATAATAAAATCTGACACACCTAATAATTCTTCTAATTTCCTATTATTTTGTATCAAACTTACAATAATTTTTCTTCCGTCAAATAAATCAATTAAATTTTTGATCTGTTGTAATTCTTTAACTTTTACATCTAAATATATTTTCATAGTTTCTCCAATACAAAAAATTAGTATACAATTTTGATATGTCTAGTCGTTAACATCACTTTTTTGATAGTATATCTTTCTGCTAATCCATCATAAACAACAGTATCAAAAATAAATCTTTCTGGCAAATTGGTCGCATCATCTCTATAAACTCCTAACTCCCTTGTGAAACTTAATCAAGTATATTCCATTTTAATTTTCAAGTCTCGTTTCCTTAAATTCAACATCAAGTGGCTCGTACGAATTTCTTCAATAGTTTTTATCTAACTAGTTATTAAACGCTCTAACTACTAATGATATACCAATAGGGATAAATAAACGTTCGTCTACTACACTAGTGAATTTATTTCTAATTTTTGCAATGTTCAAAAGGATGCTCTTAGTTTTTTTAGAAGTATTTGGGATATCTGCCTGAATTTCCCCTAGTAGTTTTCTTGCAAAGCTCTTTTCAGTATAGTCAATAAGGTATCTTAAGTAAAATTGTTTGTCTGAAATTCTTCTATCTTTTTTATACAACTTTCAATCACTTTTCTTTCTACTTAGTCCTTATTTTAATCATTATTATTGTATCATCTCTCTTGTTATGTTACAAAAAAAATACAAGCTTAAAATCTAAAAGGTACAATATCTAATTGGAATCTTTTATGACAATAATAGAATATGATAAATTTAAAAACAACCTTGATATCGCTTTTCTTGTAGTTTTAATTATAAAATGTGTCACCACAATTTCTTCTACCTCAATGCTATTGTCTTGAAGATTATCTTTAAAATATTCGGCATGATTTAATTTTGAAAAAGTATTAATTTATTTTTTTTATCCAATTTTCTAATATATTTTTCATTCTCAATGCTTTTACAAAAAGATTTATATACTTTTTCATTTATAAAAATTTTCTTTCTTTTGGTATATAAATGACATTCTTTTTTACTCATTGTATAATCCTTCTTTTTCATTTTCGTTTTAAAAATAAAAAAGGAGGACTCCTACACAACGTCGTAAAAGTCCTCCTAAAAGTACAATATTAAATTGTATCAATCTTGTTATTGCTAGATTAAGTTGTATTTATTTATGTCTTAAACGAATATTACTTTACCATTGTTACATTTTTCATGGTACCTCCCAAACATTCTATATATACACTCTTCATATAAACTAACTATAGTAAGCTTTGAGGGTGCAAATAACAAGACATTAGAACACATTGTTTTTCAGGTATAACAAACCTTACCTATCACTATATATTAGTGTAATTAGTAATGATTTATGATCATTAATTAATCTTATTCATTCCCCTCTTCTTTTCTTTTTTTGATACCAAGAAGTAGTAATATGCTTGCAGCTAACGATGCTAAAGCCCCATACACACCAGTTTGAGATTCAACACCAGTTTTTGGGTTCTGTGAAGATGTATAAGTTGAACCCGTATCGGAGTTATTTTTTGAAATTGAATTAGGGTCTTTTGAATCTGATCCTTTTTCAATTTCTTCTGTATCTAAAATTCCATCTCCATCATCGTCAGTATCTGTGATGTCCGGTGTTCCATCTTTATCTGTATCTCTTTGTACTGTGACAGTAAATGTTTTTCTTGTTGTTACTCCATCTTTTTTGGCCTTCACTGTTATCGTGATATCTTTTGTTTCTTCTGCTGAGTTCCAGTCTACACTCGGTGTTCCTTGAATTGTTCCATTTTCAAAGCTTATTCCATTTCCTAAGCCTTCTACTGTTACTGTTGAACCTTCTGCAACTTCTGGTGTTACTGGTGTTATTGCTTTTCCTTCTATAACTGTCTGATTTTCGATATCTCTTACAGTTGGTGGTACAACTATTTTAGCTTGAGGTCTTGAATTAGGGTCTTTTGGATCTGATCCTTTTTCAATTTCTTCTGTATCTAAAATTCCATCTCCATCATCGTCAGTATCTGTGATATCCGGTGTTCCATCTTTATCTGTATCTCTTTGTACTGTGACAGTAAATGTTTTTCTTGTTGTTACTCCATCTTTTTTGGCCTTCACTGTTATCGTGATATCTTTTGTTTCTTCTGCTGCTTTCCAGTCTACACTTGGTGTTCCTTGAATTGTTCCATTTTCAAAGCTTATTCCATTTCCTAAGCCTTCTACTGTTACTGTTGAACCTTCTGCAACTTCTGGTGTTACTGGTGTTATAGCTTTTCCTTCTATAACTGTCTGATTTTCGATATCTCTTACAGTTGGTGGTACAACTATTTTAGCTTGAGGTCTTGAATTAGGGTCTTTTGGATTAGAGCCTTTTTCAATCTCTTCTGTATCTAAAATTCCATCTCCATCATCGTCAGTATCTGTGATATCCGGTGTTCCATCTTTATCTGTATCTCTTTGTACTGTGACAGTAAATGTTTTTCTTGTTGTTACTCCATCTTTTTTGGCCTTCACTGTTATCGTGATATCTTTTGTTTCTTCTGCTGCTTTCCAGTCTACACTCGGTGTTCCTTGAATTGTTCCATTTTCAAAGCTTATTCCATTTCCTAAGCCTTCTACTGTTACTGTTGAACCTTCTGCAACTTCTGGTGTTACTGGTGTTATTGCTTTTCCTTCTATAACTGTCTGATTTTCGATATCTCTTACAGTTGGTGGTACAACTATTTTAGCTTGAGGTCTTGAATTAGGGTCTTTTGGATCTGATCCTTTTTCAATTTCTTCTGTATCTAAAATTCCATCTCCATCATCGTCAGTATCTGTGATATCCGGTGTTCCATCTTTATCTGTATCTCTTTGTACTGTGACAGTAAATGTTTTTCTTGTTGTTACTCCATCTTTTTTGGCCTTCACTGTTATCGTGATATCTTTTGTTTCTTCTGCTGCTTTCCAGTCTACACTTGGTGTTCCTTGAATTGTTCCATTTTCAAAGCTTATTCCATTTCCTAAGCCTTCTACTGTTACTGTTGAACCTTCTGCAACTTCTGGTGTTACTGGTGTTATAGCTTTTCCTTCTATAACTGTCTGATTTTCGATATCTCTTACAGTTGGTGGTACAACTATTTTAGCTTGAGGTCTTGAATTAGGGTCTTTTGGATTAGAGCCTTTTTCAATCTCTTCTGTATCTAAAATTCCATCTCCATCATCGTCAGTATCTGTGATATCCGGTGTTCCATCTTTATCTGTATCTCTTTGTACTGTGACAGTAAATGTTTTTCTTGTTGTTACTCCATCTTTTTTGCATTAACTGTTATCGTGATATCTTTTGTTTCTTCTGCTGCTTTCCAGTCTACACTTGGTGTTCCTTGAATTGTTCCATTTTCAAAGCTTATTCCATTTCCTAAGCCTTCTACTGTTACTGTTGAGCCTTCTGCAACTTCTGGTGTTACTGGTGTTATTGCTTTTCCTTCTATAACTGTCTGATTTTCGATATCTCTTACAGTTGGTGGTACAACTATTTTAGTCTGAGGTCTTGAATTAGGGTCTTTTGGATTAGAGCCTTTTTCAATCTCTTCTGTATCTAAAATTCCATCTCCATCATCGTCAGTATCTGTGATGTCCGGTGTTCCATCTTTATCTGTATCTCTTTGTACTGTGACAGTAAATGTTTTTCTTGTTGTTACTCCATCTTTTTTGGCCTTCACTGTTATCGTGATATCTTTTGTTTCTTCTGCTGCTTTCCAGTCTACACTTGGTGTTCCTTGAATTGTTCCATTTTCAAAGCTTATTCCATTTCCTAAGCCTTCTACTGTTACTGTTGAACCTTCTGCAACTTCTGGTGTTACTGGTGTTATAGCTTTTCCTTCTATAACTGTCTGATTTTCGATATCTCTTACAGTTGGTGGTACAACTATTTTAGCTTGAGGTCTTGAATTAGGGTCTTTTGGATTAGAGCCTTTTTCAATCTCTTCTGTATCTAAAATTCCATCTCCATCATCGTCAGTATCTGTGATGTCCGGTGTTCCATCTTTATCTGTATCTCTTTGTACTGTGACAGTAAATGTTTTTCTTGTTGTTACTCCATCTTTTTTGGCCTTCACTGTTATCGTGATATCTTTTGTTTCTTCTGCTGCTTTCCAGTCTACACTCGGTGTTCCTTGAATTGTTCCATTTTCAAAGCTTATTCCATTTCCTAAGCCTTCTACTGTTACTGTTGAGCCTTCTGCAACTTCTGGTGTTACTGGTGTTATAGCTTTTCCTTCTATAACTGTCTGATTTTCGATATCTCCTACAGTTGGTGGTACAACTATTTTAGCTTGAGGTCTTGAATTAGGGTCTTTTCAATCTAATCCTTTTTCAATTTCTTCTGTATCTAAAATTCCATCTCCATCATCGTCAGTATCTGTGATATCCGGTGTTCCATCTTTATCTGTATCTCTTTGTACTGTGACAGTAAATGTTTTTCTTGTTGTTACTCCATCTTTTTTGGCCTTCACTGTTATCGTGATATCTTTTGTTTCTTCTGCTCCATTCCAGTCTACACTTGGTGTTCCTTGAATTGTTCCATTTTCAAAGCTTATTCCATTTCCTAAGCCTTCTACTGTTACTGTTGAACCTTCTGCAACTTCTGGTGTTACTGGTGTTATTGCTTTTCCTTCTATAACTGTCTGATTTTCGATATCTCTTACAGTTGGTGGTACAACTATTTTAGCTTGAGGTCTTGAATTAGGGTCTTTTGGATTAGAGCCTTTTTCAATTTCTTCTGTATCTAAAATTCCATCTCCATCATCGTCAGTATCTGTGATATCCGGTGTTCCATCTTTATCTGTATCTCTTTGTACTGTGACAGTAACTTCTACATTCTTTGTGGAATTACCATCTTTTGATGTTACAATTGCATGAAGTGTGATATCCTGTTTTTCGTAAGTATTTGAATTTTTATCTCCCCATGAAAGACCGTCAGGTGTTCCTGATAAGTTACCATTTTTATCAATCGTCAACCCAGAGTTATTTCCTTCATCATGTACTCCTGAAATAGTAAAACCGTCTTCGTTTGCTTCAATTACCTTCGTGTTCGGTGCTACTTCCTGTCCCTCAATTTGTTTTGGTGGATTAGTAACATCCACTTCAAAGTCTTGTACCACTTTTACAGGAACAGTAACCTCAAAAGGCTCATCTCTATCCGGTACAGTTACTAAAACAACTCCTGTTTTTTCCCCAGGTTCACTTGTATTTGGTGTTGTTTTCCAAGAATATTTTGTACCATCAGGCATTTTGGCTGCATTTGAAATCCCTAATTTTGCAATAGAGCTATCATTTGTTAAATCTGTATCTTTAGTAACTTTTATTGCTTGTGTAACTGCTTTAGGAGCTTCTTTTACTGTTGCTTTTGCTTCCTCTGCATTTGTAAATCTTGAATATGAAGAAATAATACGAACCGTAAGTTCATCACCGACTTTGCCTAACTTACTTGGATTGTTTACATTAAATTCTAATTCTTTTATTATTGTCTTAGGCACGCCGTTTTCTTCTGCGTTTAGATTATTTATAGTTGCTATTATTTCTCCCTGTTTGTTAATAAGCTGAGCGCTATTTCCTTTTCCTGCATTTTCATTTAGTAAAACGGAGGCTTTTACTTTTTTGTCTCCACTATAAGGTGCCTTGATTTGTGGTTTCCCAATATAAGGACTTTGGTTGTTATTAACTTCTTCATCGTCACTCTTTTTATCGCCATCGATATCTTGAAGTCTATAGAAACCAGCACCATGAGTGTTTGGAATTAGTGAATTTTTAGTATTATCAGTAAGCCATGCATGGAAAACAAAATTATCTCCAAAAGTTTCTCCTTCTCTTACTCCAGCTTCATTTCTAAGTTCTTCCAAAATTTGTTCCATCGGCTTATTAAGTTTGTATACATATCGTATAATAACAGGTCTTGGTGAACCATTCGAAAACGCTACATAGTTATTTAAATTGTTATTCGTAAAAATTCCCGAACCATATTTAGCACTATTACTTTTTCTATCTATAGATAAATCTATTGCTTTTTTATTGTTTTTTCCATCAAATGAAAAATCAGGGGTCACATCAGTGGCATTATCCATTTTATAGAGTTCTACCCCATTAATATATTTCACAAGTCTTGGATCAACAGAATATTTTAAATTCCACGGTTTATTTTTTGCACTTATATTGTAGTTCAAGTTGGTATTTTTTGATATTTTATGATCCATAACAATTGCACCGTTTGTGTTTCCAATTTTTGGATTCTTTTCGTATCTGATTTCAATTGATGAGTGTTTAAACCAATCATTTCCATTGGAAAATATATTTTCAATGTTATTTTTATCAATTCCTTGTACATTAAAAAATCCTGTTGAATCAATTCCGGGTACAATTTTATCATTATCTTGTTTACTTGTAAGATAGATTCTATAAAAAAGTTTATCACTTCTTAATTTACTATCTCCTATTTCTTCAAGAATTTTTTTTACCGGTTTTTCAAAATAGATTTTACCATTGTATGCCGTTTGTGTATCTGTCGTCTCTCCTCCTGCAAAGATCCCACCATTAGCTCTAATGTAATTAGCGACCCATATATTTTTACTTCTACCAATTGAATCGTTTTTTCTTTGAAAAACAATTCTTTGTGATCTTCCAATTCGATCGATTAATCTCTTAGGTTCCACCTCAATTTTAGTTATGTATTTTGCAAGTCTCTCATCAATTTGTAGATTTACTTTCCAGTTATCTGTTGAAGCCGAAATATTATGTTTACCATATATCTTAAAGTTAGCCTCTGTAGTAGTATTAGTCTTAGATAGATTATCTGGATCAAATTTTAAATCCTGAAAATTATATCTATCGTTTGGTGCATACCCAATCATTTCATGCTCAGTATTTCCAGATGCCGCTCTATTCGATATACTTCTAACAGCATACGCAGCATCAACAGCAACTGGCGAAACAAATATCATATATCCGAGCATGCATGATACTAGTCCTACGGTTAATTTTCTCATTCCATATCGTGGAGTTTTGTCATTTGCTTTTGATTTTTTCTTTTCGATTAATCTTCTTAAATTTCCCATTTCATTCTCCTATATTACTCTTAAAAATTTATGCTATTTAGGTTCATTTTTACTTTTGAAAAATTTACTCAAGAACTATCTAAATATCTACCCCCCCCTCATTTTTTTTTAAGTATTGAGGTCGCACTTCTTTTAATTTCTTCATTTCAAGACTATTTTGTTTTATATTTTCATTTACTTGTACTTTTTTACCAATCATTATTTACTCCACTATTATTTTTTACTGATGTACTTGAAAATTTATTTACACTACCGTTAAGTTGTTTATAATGCTTATCATTTTTATAAATAATTATATCGTATTTTAACTTATTTTCAAAAAATTTTTTAATGTTTATTATATTTCTAATTATAATCTTTTCTTCTTTATCAATATCAGTCCACTTTTTAGACCAGACATTCTTGTTTATCCTATTTCCTTGAATATATTCAACAGTACCCTACAATATCTATGTCTTCTGTACACGTTTTTGCGTACATTAGGATAACCGTTACTGTCTTTTAATTTCTTTCAGATATTTTTTATAATTACCTCATTTTTAAGTGTTGAAACATCATTTTTTTACTTCAATACTATAAAATAAAAAAAATACCAGAGAAGTATTATAATGACCTGAACCCCAAAATTCGTCATATTATAATCTCTCTGGTATTTTATACAATTTTATAAAGTCACCTTATTTAATATTAGTCACTTTTCACCTTATTTTTTTTGTATTTTAGCAAATACACCCACATGATCTGAATTATTATAATTTTTTATTTCTACACTTTTAACACTATATTTATCTTTTGGTATCAAAATATGATCTATTCTTGTTCTAAATATTGATGGAATATTTGTATTCCATGTTCCAGAATTAAATTTTGAAGCATATTCCAAAATATCTACATGTGATTTTATATCATTAAGGCTACCATGTTTCATTGTAGCATTAAAATCACCTATTATAATAGAATTTTCATTTTCATTAGCAATTTTAGTAATGGAATTTATATCCATTCTCCACTGAAACATTAATAATGCAAGTGGTGGTGAAGTATGCAATCCTATAATTGGAGGATTATCATTTGATGTTGGTGATAGATATAGTGTTCCTAAACTTGTTGATTTTCTTTTGTAAGCAGGAATTGTATAATTTCCAAACTCTTTCTTTATTACAATTGTAACAGGAGCTATACTACTGTAATGTGGTTTTGAAGTATATACTTCATACTTTTCAAAATCAATATTAGTTTTTCCGAATAAATCAGCTAATCTTTTGTCGGATGTATCGTTTTTTTCATATCCTCCAAATTCTGGAAATACGGCTATATCAGCATCAAAGTTTCCAAAAATATCCTGAATATTTTTCTCATTTAAGTTGTCAGCTGTATTCCACTCAACTAATTTTATTGTTTTACAATCTAGACATTCATTTGCAATTTTTTTATTATCCATTGAAAAAAACACAAAAAATATAGAAATTATTATAGTAAAAATAGATATAGAATTTACTGCATTAATTTTAAATTTAAATTGATTTTTAACTATAGAAATCGATACAATTAATACCGAAATAACAATAGCTATAAATCCTATCAGTGTTGAAAAAGCATATAATTGAGCAAATCCAAATTTTGTTGATAATACTTTATTTAATGTACTATCTGAGAAAAAAGTATAGCTAGCTCCTAATATAATGTATATTAAAAAAAGTATACTAAAAATAATTTTTTTTATCATAATAAAATTCTCCCTACTCTAATATAAACAAGAGATATAAAATCATAAAAACTTATTATCTTTGTTAATATAGATTACATTCCATAACCATTTGTTTCAACTAATTTGCCATTTACAATTCTCCTACAATATCCATGTCTTATTTTTGATTTTATTTTAATTCAACAATATCTGCTGATATACTAACTAACTGATAATTAAATAATTAATTTAATTTTTACAAGTATTTGGGTTCATTACTCAAGGCTATTTACACTGAGTACTTCTCTATCTACATAAGTTACCTTTTCTAATTCCATTTTAAGCTTTTCTTTTGTAACTATATTAAGATCAGCTAAACTTTTCTATAAAGCTTAATCATTTTACTAAATTATTAAATTTTGTGTAATTTTATTTTCTCCATGTCTTTACAAATCTGTGTAATAACTACAACACAATAACTGAAGATACGTACCATACTAACATTTTTTTACTTTTATTTATTTCTATCCTCCCTTAATGTATAGTTTGGCATATGATATATAATTTAGCAATAAATAGGTAAGATATTAGAATTAAAATAAACTATTATTTATTACTTAATTATATTTTATTCTTCAACTTCACTTTTAGTTTCTTTTTTATTTTCTAATTTAATTTCTTCATCAGTTTTAAAATCTTTATCAAATGTTAATCTTCTTTTTTCTGCTGTATAGAATGCATATCTAGGATTTACAATTTTGTTATCTTTTCTTCTACCTACAAAGTTAGGATTCTTTTTTTACATGTTTATAATATGAATATATTATATCATTATTAATAACTCTTGTATTTTCAGATGTTCCACCGTCAATTATAAATGTGTATACTGCAATTTCCGGATCATCCAAAGGTGCAAAAGCCATTTCAGATGTTAGTACTCTTAAATTACCTTTTTCATCTCTTAAACTTAGTTCGGCTGTACCTGTTTTTGAACCAATTTCTATTGGGAAGAACCTTCTAGCATATTGTGTTTTTGATACTTCCTTCATCCCCTTAATTACTTCTTCAAAATACTCCTTTTTAATACCTGATTCCGTAAATTTGGAAGAATTTTCAAAAATAGTTTTCGTATCATCAAAATTAGCAATTTTTTTTACTAAAGTAGGTTTAGGTATTTTTCCTTTTTTAGCTATAGTAGCCACTAATCTTGCTAATTGAATAGGTGTATACGCATTTTGTCCTTGACCAATAACCATATTTAATGAGTCAGCTTTTGTCCATACTACCATATTTAGGTAGGAGTATTTTATAGAATCCGCTAATCCACTTCTATTTCCATCTAAAGGTTTTTCAGCGTTATATCCTAAATCAGAAACTGATTTTATAACTTCATTTCTACTCATATCAGAACCTTTTTCAAGCCATGATAAAATAATTTTTTTATCAGATTCAATTTCGTCTTCTGATTTATTATTAATTATATATTTTTTAAGATTATTATCTAAAAAATATTTTAACTGTAATCTAACTAAATGTTTTTTTCCCTCTAAACTAGGATGTGAACCACTTGACTCATTAGGTATATTAATTTCAACATTTGTTTTATTGTGCATACCTAATTTTTTTGTAATATTATTTATATCGTCCAATGTTACTTTTGTTATATTATCAGATGGATCATGTGGATTTGAACCATATCCTAACGCATAGTAATAGTAGTTCGAAGAAACTTTTAGTGCTTCATATAAATTTATTCTTCCCCAAACTCTCCCGCTAGTTGAATATATTAATTCATGAAATTTGTGGCTACCAACTTGTATATATCCCGCTGTGTTTATAGTTGCATTTGGGTCAAGACCATTTTCTAAAGCTGCTAATGATGTCACTGTCTTAAAAGTAGATCCTGGTGGATTTGCAGATTGAACAATTGAATTCAACAAAGGCCTTGGACTGTATATATCTGAATCATCATTTTTTTCATCATGCTTGTTTAACAACTTCCAATTATATGAAGATATACCATTCACAAACATATTAGGATTGAAGTCAGGATGTGAATACATACCAATAATTTCTCCTGTTTTTACATTCATTATTATACTACCACCAACTTTTGCATTTGGTGCTCCATTAACTCTTGTCTTTCCATAATATGCATCATATTTCTCACCATTATTTATAGCTTTTATAAAGTCTGTAAATATATTTTGCATATCTCGTTGAACATTTATATCAATTGTTGTGTACAAGTTATTTCCTGGAACAGGCTCAGTTTCTTCGATTACATTTGTAGTTCTACCATACACGTCTGTGTATACTAATTTTTTCCCCTTAGAGCCTCTCAATGTATCTTCAAAGGATTCTTCTAAACCAGTTTTTCCAACAAAATCATTAACATCATATTTTTTATTTTCTGTAAAACTATCAAAAATTTTATCCTTGGATATTGGACCAATATAACCTAAAGTATGAGAAGCTAAATTATTATTGGGATAGTATCTTGATGGTTGTGTTGAAACTTCCAATCCTGTAGTCTTAGGTATTTTCTCTTCAAGTTTAAGCAATGTACTATTATCTAAATTTTTTGCAATTGTAATTGGCATATATGATAAGTATCTTTGCTTATTTAACATATTGTATATAGACGTCTGATTAAAGGTTAGGTATTGGTTTTCAGACTTTATTTTGTATTTATTTTTTTCCTCTAATAATAACTTTTCTGGTGTTATTTCCTTCTCTTTATTTTGAAGCAAATCTTCCTTATCACTCTTAAATGTATATTTCCATTTGCTAATATATATTCTAGGATAAATATTATTTTCAAATAATGAATTTTGTGCAAATGATTTTATTTCATCACTGGAAATAAACTCATCAATTTTATTTTTAGATATCTCAATTAATTTATTTAGTGCAGATTCTCCACTATTATCTACATTTTTATATTGAATTTCTACCTCATTATTTTCCTTTAATTCATATTTAAGATTTGTATCTATACCTTCTTTCTCTAAATAACTAATTAATTTTGATGCCGGTATAACTAAACTGTTATCCTTTTTATATGCTTTTGAAAGTAGTGTTTTTAGTGAGTTTCCTTTAACTAAGTTTATAAAATCTGACTTGGCATCAGAACTTATTCTTATTTTTTTAGAATATGTATGTAACATTTGTTTATGTTCTAAAAATAATGAGTCAAATGAAAACCCAATTTTCTGTAATTCTAAATTTTCTTGTAAATTTTTTTTCAGTAACAAATCATATGTTATTTTTCTAGATAATGGATGTGAAATAATATTATTTAATAAACTTTTATTAGAATTAATATATTTTATTAAATAAGTTTTTGCATCAGTTTCACTTGTTATTTCATTATTATTTATTAAATTTTCATATCTATAATCTTTTATAAATTCAAAACTTAATCCATCATCAGTATTTAGTGATATTGGTATATTTCTATCTTCTTTTGAAAGATAATTTACAAGTCTTTTAGCTGGTAAAAATGTATATTCACCAGAGACAGTTATCTTAGAATTTAAAATTTCTTCAATAAGATTATTTTTTTCTATAATATCTATCACTTTATCAATTGGAGTAATGCTGGTATTTAAATAGTCCTCTTCATTTTTATATTTAAAATTTAGATATTCTAAATGATAATCATTGTGATAATTTTCTCCACCTTCATCTAAAATCCTAATTAAATCTTGAATTGACTTATTTCTTATTTCAGATTTAACAGAATTAAACCTATCCGCATATACTATAAGACTATAATTCGGCTCATTTGTAGCTAAAACCTCACCATTTCTATCATAAATCTTTCCTCTACTAGCCTGTAAATTAATTTGCTTTATTCTGTTATTATTAGAAAAATCTCTGTATTTTTTACCATTAATGACTGTTAAGTCAAATAATTTAAAAACTAATATCAAAAAAGAAGCGATTAGAATAAAGTAAATAATGTTTAATCTATTTCTTTTCATTTCGCCCCTCCTATATATACTTTCTTATTCTTGTCTTTCTCATATAATAGCCAATAACATATATTATAATAAATATAATCAAACTGATTAATATATTTGAAACAGTAGCTAATAACGAGAAATTTACAGACATACTAAAATCATTAATATTATTCATAAAACTAACTATCAATTTTATAATTTGTTCAGTTATAACACCTAAAAAAACTGCTATTGAACCATATAATACACTATAATTATCTTTATAATTGTTTTTATAAGTATAATATGAAATTAAGTAGAACGTAAGTATATTTAATCCTAGTGTTCCATTAAATGCAATATCTTGAAAAAGACCTTGAATTATCGCATAATAAACTATATTTTCATCTTCACTATTATAAATACTTAAAACAATAATCAAAGGTATTGTTAAACTAAGTGTATTTCCAAATAATTGAAATCTTGAAAGTACAGATAAATCTAAAAAAAGATTAAGAACAAATAGTAAAGTATATTTAATAATTTTCATTTATCTTTTCCTCCTCAATTATAAAAACTTCATAAAGTTTAGAAAAATTAACTGGGGATTTTATTTCAATAATCTGTTTTAATTCATCTACACTTTCATAACTTTTACTAATATCACCTAAATAAATACCCTTTTTAAACCTTCCACCAGTACCTGACGTATATAAAGCATCTCCTACATTTACTGGTGTTTTTTTTAATAGAAATCCAGTAAGAATACCCTTATTTCTTTGGTCTATAATTCCATTCACGCCAGATTTAGAATGCGTATAAGAAATATTATATGTATCATCTAAAATAGTAGATACGACTGCATTAGTTAATTCAACTTCTACTACTTCACCTATTAATGCTCCTTTTATATTTTTAGGATCATTTTGATAAGGATTAACAACAATATCGCCAACTTTTATACCATCTCTCTTACCTTTATTAATCTTAAAACGCTTAAAAGTTGTATCATTGTCATACATTATAACATTTGCTTTTTTTGCATTAGTTTTGCCTAAAAAACTATACGCTTCTTTTAAGTATTCTTTATCATCAATAATATGTCTTAAATCATTAATTTTGCTTTTTAAATCTTGATTTTCAATAGATAATTTATTCACCATTTCTCTATTTGCTTTTGAACCTATAGTTGTTTCTACAATGTATTCTACTGAATATGAAATAAAAGAAGTAACTTCAGCAAATGGTGTAGTTATAATATTTGCAGCTTTAGAAATAAATCCTGATGATTTCGGATTTATCATAGATGTAATCATAAATAATAGTATTATTAAGATTCTAATGTAATGTTTTTTGTTTGATTGCTTTTGATTATAATATAACATTTCACATCCCAAATTTTTTATATGTTTTCAAATTTTTTACTATATTACCAGCTCCATTAACCGAGTCTGATAATGGATTTTCTGATAAATGTACTTTTATACCTATTTCATTTTGTAAAAGCTCTTGTAATCCATCTAACATACTTGAGCCTCCAGTTAAAAATATACCGTTATTTAATATATCTGAAGATAACTCTGGTGGATTTTTTTCCAATACAAATTTTATGGCATCAATAATAGAATATATTCTCTTTATAATTGCTTCTTTTATATCTGATTGAAAAATATCTATTTTTACTGGCATACCTGAAAGTAAATCTCTACCGCTTATTTCATAATGTTTATTTATATTTAATTCTCTCACACTAGCAATTTTTTCCTTAGCTTCCCTTGCTGTATTTTCTCCAATAAATACAGAATACTTTCTATATACATAATCAGCAATATCCTCATCTAGCTTATTTCCACCAAATCTTAAATTTTTAGAAATGACAATACCTCCAAGACTAATAACAGCAATTTCAGTGCTTCCAGCACCAAAATTAATAATTAATCTACCTTCACTAGCTAACACATCAAAACCAGCCCCAATAGCACTAGAGATTGATGATTCTACAATATATACCTCTCTAGCACCTGAATGGATACATGCATCCTCTATCGCTCTTAATTCAATATCACTAACACCAACTGGTGCTGTAATAACAATTTTAGGCTGAATTAAATTAAATTTGGGTAATGATTTTTCAAGACAAAACTTCACAAGTAATTTAGTAATATCAAAATCTGAAACTGTACCATTTTCTAAAGGCTTAACTATTGTAATGTTTTCTGGTGTTTTACCGTACATTTCCAAAGCTTTATTTCCAACAGCTATTATTTCTCCACTTCTAATATCCAGTGCAACTGAAGAAGATAAGCTTAAAACTATTCCCTTATCAGTTTTATAAACTAAAGTGTTGTTTGTTCCTAAATCAATAGCTAAATTATTACTTAAAACACCAATCATGCTCATATTAAACCTCTTACTAACTCTTTCTCTCTTAAACTTATATATTTCATATTTCCAATAATTATATGGTCTAAAACATTTATACCTATATAATTACCAACCTTAACTAATCTCTCTGTAACTAAAATATCTTCTTTACTTGGAGTTGGATTTCCACTTGGATGATTATGTGTTAAAATTATACTATTTGCATTTTGCATAATTGCATGTCTGAAAACTTCTCTTGGATGAACTAAAGATTGATTAATTGTACCAATAGACACAGTCTTTACTGAAATTATATTATTTTTTGTATTAAGTAAAATAACGCAGAACTCTTCTTTATATGAATCTCTAAAGTATTCATATAAGAAATTTGCAATAGAAAGTGGACTTGAAACTGTTATATTATTTTGTTTTTCAATTTTAGATAACCTCTTACCTAATTCTAAACCAGCCAAAATCCTGCATGATTTTGATAATCCTAGTCCATTTACTTGCATTAATTGTTCAACCGTGGTATATAATAAATTTTTTCCAGTAATTTTTTTTCTTAATAAATCTTCAGCTAAACTAATAGCATTTTTCCCCTTAATTCCAGACCCAATCAATATTGCCAACAGCTCATTGTCACTCAATGATTCTGTTCCATATCTCATCATTTTTTCCATAGGACGTTCATTTTTTGCAATTTCTTTAATAGTGTAATTCATAAAAGTAGCTCCTTATTTAAAATTAATTTTTTTTAATTGCGAAGCCACATTATAAGAACCTAAACCTACAAAATATCCTGTTACTATTGCTATGATAGTTAATGCCGGAAGATAGTAAGTATATAACATAAGTGACTTCAATATAAAAGTTGCAGCAGTAAGCTGTGCAAAATTATGTGAAACCGCTCCTATTATACTCACCCCTATAATACTAAATACTTTATATTTTTCACTAAAATATTTAAAGGAAACCCACATCATTATAGTACTAAAGATAGCACCTGTAAAGCTGTAAATAAAACTAGGTCCAAAACCTATTATAAGCATTAATAACACAGATTTTAAAGAGGCAACAACTAATCCTCTCCTAAAATCATATATTATTAAAGTTACTAATATTACCATATTTGACAAACCCAATTTTGCTCCTGGCATTGCAAATGGTAATGGTATCATTCTCTCTATTAATGACACAGCTAAAGCCATCGATATCAATAAAGCTGTGTAAATAATTTGTTTTATATCTCTATTCATAACTAAAAAGTCGCATTATCTATTTCTGGTAGATTTGGTGACTGATCCATAGATTTTATTTCAACAACCAATCTATTAGGTAAACATACAAGAAGCTGTCCCACATTTTTAATAGTGCCTTGTTCTATACATAATTTATCCAAACAAGAAGCTTCTATAATTTTTACTTCTCCATCTCCAAATTGTAATACATTTTTACCAAATTCAGTTTCAATT
Source organism: Helcococcus sp. SA-HE-C1 (assembly GCF_985670335.1). NCBI lineage: Bacteria > Bacillati > Bacillota > Tissierellia > Tissierellales > Peptoniphilaceae > Helcococcus > Helcococcus sp. SA-HE-C1. Next base: position 578,530 of record NZ_OZ484652.1, on the reverse strand, counting down.
TCATAGGTCTTTCCAATAATATCCTTTGATAATTTAACTGATTTAATCTCTTTTCCATTTATTTGTATACTTACAAACTTCTCACTTCCCTTATTTAGGCTATATGAAAAAGAAAAAAACGAAAATACAATACTAAATACAACTAATAAAATTACGAGAATTTTATCTCCCTTTGTTAATTTCATTATATCTCCTAGCAAATAAAAATTTATTATATATATCGATACTATATCTTCATATCTCCCATTTTTATCAATTTCTTATTTCTTAAAAATTCTGACACACCAAATGATATTATTGCAGGAAAAACAAACTGCATTAATAAAATTATCATTAAAGACTCATTTCCCATAACTTGTACTGTAGAAATAGTACCAACGAGTCCACTTGTCCCCATTCCATATCCAATAGCGCTACTTTTCATACTAAATACAGTTGTAGCTAAAGGTCCTAAAATAGCTGATGATAAAACAGCAGGGACAGCAATTATTGGATTTTTAATAATATTAGATATCTGAAGCATAGATGTTCCTAAACCTTGCGATATCAATCCGCCAAAACCATTATCCCTATATGATGAAACAGCAAATCCCACCATATGACAACAACACCCAACTACAGCTGCACCAGCTGCCAAACCATTCAGTCCTAAAGAAATACCTATCGCTGCTGAACTAATTGGTAATGTAAGTGCTATTCCCATTACTACAGAAATAATTAATCCCATGATTATAGGTTGTTGTTGAGTAGCAAAATTTATAATTCCACCAATACTATTCATAATATAAGCTATATGAGGACTTAAATAAAATCCTACATATCCACCTAATAATATGACTATAGTCGGAATAAATACAATATCTATTTTTGTTTTACCAATAAATTTTTTTGCAACCTCGGTGCTTATCCAAGCTGATATAAGTGCTCCTACTGGTTCTCCAATGCTAAGTAAAACTTTGCCATCAACATTACTTACAAATCCAGCACCAAGTGCTCCTGCAGCTATTGCACTAACAATAATCAATTGATTAGCTCCTAAACTATATGCTACACCAGCTCCAATCGCCGGTCCCATAAGTCTTTGAACTATATTCGCAAAATTAATAATGAGTTCAACATTAAAAAAAACACCTATTTGTTTTAATATTAATCCAATTATTAATGATGAAAACAATCCAATAGCCATACCATTTAGAACTTTAACAATATAATTTTTCATCATTTCTCCTTTTTATATTAACATCTATATTAATTATTATAATGTCTTAGTATATTATATATAAAAAAAAAGAATATGTCAGTAATTTTTTATATAAAAAAAGAGTCATTTTCATGACTCTTTTCAATATATTTGGCGACTACCTACTCTCCCAGGACGTCTCCATCCAAGTACCATCAGCGTTAAAGGACTTAACTTCTGTGTTCGAGATGGGAACAGGTGTATCCCCTTTGCTATTGTCACCATATATTTTTTTGAACTCTTTTTTAATAGTAAGAAATATTTCTGGTCAAACTTTCGAGTTATTAGTATCGATTAGCTACATACATTACTGTACTTCCACCTTCGACCTATCAACCTCATTTTCTACAAGGACTCTTTTAGAAATCTAATCTTGAGGGGGGCTTCGTACTTAGATGCCTTCAGCACTTATCCCTTCCAGACTTAGCTACTCAGCCGTGCCATTGGCATGACAACTGATACACCAGCGGTTCTGTCCATCCCGGTCCTCTCGTACTAAGGACAAGCTCCTCTCAAATTTCTTACGCCCACGCTGGATAGGGACCGAACTGTCTCGCGACGTTCTGAACCCAGCTCGCGTGCCTCTTTAATGGGCGAACAGCCCAACCCTTGGGACCTACTCCAGCCCCAGGATGAGACGAGCCGACATCGAGGTGCCAAACCTCCCCGTCGATGTGAACTCTTGGGGGAGATAAGCCTGTTATCCCCGGGGTAGCTTTTATCCGTTGAGCGATGGCCCTTCCACTCGGTACCACCGGATCACTAAGTCCTACTTTCGTATCTGCTCCACTTGTAGGTGTCGCAGTCAAGCTCGCTTTTGCCTTTGCACTCTTTAAATGGTTTCCGTCCATTCTGAGCGAACCTTTGAACGCCTCCGTTACTGTTTAGGAGGCGACCGCCCCAGTCAAACTGCCCAACTGACAGTGTCCCAGTGCTAGATTCATAGCACCTGGTTAGAACCTTAAAGCTTAAAGTGTGGTATTCCAACGGCGACTCCTCATCAGCTGGCGCCAATGATTCTCAGTCTCCCACATATCCTCTACATTAAGCCTCAAAATCCAATATCAATCTACAGTAAAGCTCCACGGGGTCTTTCCGTCCTAGCGTGGGTAAGTCTGCATCTTCACAACTAATACAATTTCACCGAGATCCATTGTCTGAGACAGTGCCCAAATCGTTACACCTTTCGTGCGGGTCGGAACTTACCCGACAAGGAATTTCGCTACCTTAGGACCGTTATAGTTACGGCCGCCGTTTACTGGGGCTTAAGTTCTAGCCTTCGCTTGCGCTAAGCCTTCCCCTTAACCTTCCGGCACCGGGCAGGTGTCAGCACCTATACTTCGTCTTGCGACTTAGCAGATACTTGTGTTTTTGGTAAACAGTCGCTTGGCGAATTCACCGCGGCCTTCTTTCGAGGGCACCCCTTCTCCCGAAGTTACGGGGTCATTTTGCCGAGTTCCTTAACAATGGTTCTTCCGCGCGTCTTAGAATTCTCTTCCTACCTACCTGTGTCGGTTTGCGGTACGGGTACTTTTAATCTCGATAGTGTCTTTTCTCGGCAGCTTGGTGTCAGTTACTTCTCTACTTATTTTTCGATCCCCATCACGTTTCATCGTTACCCGGGGGATTTGCCTCCCAGGCCTAACTTTACGCTTAGACGCACATTTCCATTCGTGCGCTTAACCTAACCTTCTGCGTCAACACATCTCTCAAGCGATTACTAGTAGTACAGGAATTTCAACCTGTTGTCCATCGCCTACGCCTTTCGGCCATTAGCTTAGGTCCCGACTTACCCTGGAGGACGAGCCTTGCCCAGGAAACCTTAGGTTTTTGACGGGTGAGATTCTCACTCACCTTCTCGCTACTCATGCCAGCATTCTCTCTCGTGTACTCTCCACCTATCTTACGATTCAGCTTCAACGTGTACACGATGCTCCTCTACCAATCTAGAGACGAGAAGTAAATTTTCTAAGTTTACTCTGTTTTTTAATCCATCTTTTCTTGAAATTGTTTCTTTTATACTTCATTTTGTTTTCTTTCAAATTGATTTTTCTTCAATCTGGAGATAACTTGATGTCTGACGTATGAAATTTTTATAATTTCGTCTTTTTCATTTGATTATTTTGAATTAATATTTCTGATTAAACTTAAATCACTTACTTCTTGTCTCTAAATTCCGTAGCTTCGGTATCATGTTTAGCCCCGTTTATCTTCGGCGCAATCCCACTTGACTAGTGAGCTATTACGCACTCTTTAAATGAGTGGCTGCTTCTAAGCCAACATCCTAGTTGTCTAAGTAGCAATCACATCCTTTACCACTTAACATGATTTGGGGACCTTAGCTGACGGTCTGGGCTGTTTCCCTTTCGAGCGTGAAGCTTATCCCTCACGTTCTGACTGCTGATTATAACTATTGGGAATTCGGAGTTTGATAGATCTTGGTAACGTCATACGCCCCGCGACCATTCAGTGCTCTACCTCCCATAGTCTAAAATCAACGCTAGCCCTAAAGCTATTTCGAGGAGAACCAGCTATCTCTGGGTTCGATTGGCTTTTCACCCCTAACCACAAGTCATCCGATACGTTTTAAACCGTACCCGGTTGGGCCTCCATTGAATTTTACTTCAACTTCACCCTGCTCATGGCTAAATCACCCAGTTTCGGGTCTATGGCAACAGACTATTCGCGCTTTTCACACTTGGTTTCCCTACGGCTCCTTAACTTAATTAATTAACCTCGCCAATTACCATAACTCGCTTGCCCGTTCTACAAAAAGTACGTAGTCACAGGTCCTGCCTGCTTCCACTGATTGTAAGCACAAGGTTTCAGATTCTATTTCACTCCCCTCCCGGGGTTCTTTTCACCTTTCCCTCACGGTACTCTTCACTATCGGTCACATGGTAGTATTTAGCCTTAGAGGGTGGTCCCTCTATATTCCCGCCGAATTACACGTGTTCGACGGTACTCTTTCTAGCTAGCTTAATTTATCTTTCGTATACAGGACCTTTACCTTCTTTGGTTAAGCTTTCCAGCTTATTCTACTAGATATCATAAACACGTTGCTAAGTTGGGCTCTTTCCATTTCGCTCGCCGCTACTTTGAAAATCGAGTTTTCTTTCTCTTCCTCCGGTACTTAGATGTTTCAGTTCTCCGGGTTTTCCTCCAGTAAGCTATGTATTCACTTAAAGGTACATGATTCTTCATCATGTGGGTTTCCCCATTCGGATACCTACGGATTGACTCTTTTTGCATATTCCCGTAGCTTTCGTTTGCTAACGTCCTTCTTCGGCTCCATGTGCCAAGGCATTCACCTTGCGCTCTTTTCTGTTTGACCAGAAATATTTCTTACTATTTAATTTTTAAGGTTCAATTGGTGGACTTGAAGAGATTCGAACTCTTAACAATATCTTAAAATATGTTCTCCCATCTGAGCTTATATCCATAAAGAAAATCTGATATAAATATCAGATTAATATTAAATTAACTAAACAATAACGCCAACACTTGACTGAGTCGTAATTTCTTTTTTTTGTTAATGAATACTTATTTCTCCATTAACTTTTCCTTAGAAAGGAGGTGATCCAGCCGCACCTTCCGATACGGCTACCTTGTTACGACTTCACCCCAGTTATTGACCCTACCTTCGGCGTCTGCCTCCTAAAAGGTTAGCTCGACGACTTCGGGTATTGCCAACTCCCATGGTGTGACGGGCGGTGTGTACAAGACCCGGGAACGCATTCACCGTGGCGTTGCTGATCCACGATTACTAGCAACTCCGACTTCATGCAGGCGAGTTGCAGCCTGCAATCCGAACTGAGATTCGTTTTATGTGATTCGCTTGCTCTCACGAGTTAGCTGCACTTTGTTCAGACCATTGTAGCACGTGTGTAGCCCAAGACATATAGGGCATGATGATTTGACGTCATCCCCACCTTCCTCCGGTTTATCACCGGCAGTCTCTCTAGAGTCCTCGACATTACTCGCTGGTAACTAAAGACAAGGGTTGCGCTCGTTACGGGACTTAACCCAACATCTCACGACACGAGCTGACGACAACCATGCACCACCTGTATACATGTCCCCGAAGGGAAAAGCCTATCTCTAAACTCGTCATGTATATGTCAAGCCTTGGTAAGGTTCTTCGCGTTGCTTCGAATTAAACCACATGCTCCGCTGCTTGTGCGGGTCCCCGTCAATTCCTTTGAGTTTCATACTTGCGTACGTACTCCCCAGGCGGAGTGCTTAATGCGTTAGCTGCGTCACCGAGGTTTGACCCCCGACAACTAGCACTCATCGTTTACTGCGTGGACTACCAGGGTATCTAATCCTGTTTGCTCCCCACGCCTTCGTACCTCAGCGTCAGTTAGATTCCAGAAAGTCGCCTTCGCCACAGGTGTTCCTCCATATATCTACGCATTTCACCGCTACACATGGAATTCCACTTTCCCCTCATCTACTCAAGTTTACCAGTATCTAAACCTTACAATGGTTGAGCCACTGCCTTTTAATTCAGACTTAGTAAACCGCCTACGTACCCTTTACGCCCAATAATTCCGGACAACGCTTGCCCCATACGTATTACCGCGGCTGCTGGCACGTATTTAGCCAGGGCTTGCTTCTTGGTTACAGTCATTATCTTCACCAAGGACAGAACTTTACAACCCGAAGGCCTTCATCATTCACGCGGCGTCGCTGCATCAGGGTTTCCCCCATTGTGCAAAATTCCCCACTGCTGCCTCCCGTAGGAGTCTGGACCGTGTCTCAGTTCCAGTGTGGCCGTTCAACCTCTCAATCCGGCTACTGATCGTCGCCATGGTACGCCATTACCCTACCATCTAGCTAATCAGACGCGAGACCATCTATCACCGAAAAAACTTTAACATCTAAATCATGCGATTAAAATGTATCATAAGGTATTAATCCCGGTTTCCCGAGGCTATCCCTTTGTAATAGGCAGGTTTCTCACGTGTTACTCACCCGTTCGCTACTTTCCATTTAATCTTTCATCCGAAGAATCAATCATAAATTTCTCGTTCAACTTGCATGTGTTAAGCACGCCGCCAGCGTTCGTCCTGAGCCAGGATCAAACTCTCAAAATAAAGTTTGATTTAGCTTATATAATTATTTTTGAAATTATCAACTCAAAAGTTATTGACGTTATTTATTTGTTTAGGTTCTTTATATACACTTCTTCTTAGCCAGAAGAGTGTTATTTAATGTTATCATCTTTTAAGTGCTTTGTCAAATATTTATTTTTAAAGCCTTTTTTGAGACAACTATTAAAGTATAATAAGAATAAAATCTTTTGTCAAGTTTTTTTTCTTATTTTTTATTGTCGTAAATTATTTTTTACGACAACTTTTATATAATACCAACTATACAACTTATTGTCAAGTTTTTTTTGATATTATTTTTAACCGTTTTTTCAACGGTTTCTGTATCTTATCAATTTTATTTTATTTTGTCAAGATTTTTATCTCAAAAAAAATCTATCACAGTCATGATTCTGTGATAGACTACTCTTAATAGTATAAGGTTCTTATATTTTCAACTTTATCTATACTATTTATTATTATATATCCTATATTTTTTATAACTTCATCAGGGAGACCATTTGTATATATAGAGTAATATATTCCTGTTTTATAGGAATATTTTCCGACTTCTAGATAATTTTCTTTGGATGTAAGTATAATATTTTCAAAATTTGAGGGTTTGTGATTATTGAGGAAATATTCAGAATTATTATCTAATAGACCAGAATATATAATATCATTTTTATATTTACTCTGATTATAAGATATAAAATCTTCAAGATACATCGATAATTTTTTGTTTTCTATTTCGAATACATTATTATTCTCCAATTTTATTTTTTCTTTTATATGTCTGTTTATTACTCTTTTTGAAAAATCATCAGACTGATGTATATAGTTTTTTAACAAATTTGATAATGTATCTTCTGTTGAGTTTTTATTGTATATTTTACTACTTATCTTAAAGTCCTCTTTATTAAATTTAATCATTTCATTTAAGTTTATATTATTCTTTTCTAATTCTGAAACTATTTTGGCCGTAACAAAAAATTTATTATTAAATTTAATTTCTTTATTTTCATTAAGTTTTAATGTATATTTATCTGTCTTTACATATAAACTTATTTTATATATGTCAATTTTTTCTTTATTTAAATATCTATATAATTGGGATAGTATATATGATTCTTCGTTATCATCTATTAAACTACTCAATTCACGATCATATTCTAATTTTTCATTTATATTGTTTTCTGTTTTCTCTATTCTATTTAGAAATAAACTATTATTGAACGCTCTAAATCTACTATTGTAATCTGTCTGCTCATAATATTTTATATTATTTCTATAATCTATTTTTTTTGAAAAAAGATGTTTTTTTGAAAAAGATACTATTACTACTATTAAAATTATAATGAATAATAATCTAATTACCTTAAATATATTGATTCTTTTTTTTCTATTTTTCTTAGTTCTTCTTTTACCTCTTGTATTAGTTCTTTTTCGATTTCTATTTATTTTTCTAGTTTCAGGTTTTCTACTCATGATTACTCCACTATTTTTTTGTACTCAGAGTATCCTTCTTCATCCATTTTATTATAAGCTATAAATTTCAAGCTAGCTCCATTAATACAATATCTTAATCCACCTTTTTCTTCTGGTCCATCGTTAAACACATGACCAAGATGAGAATCTCCTGTTTTACTTTTAACTTCTACTCTTCTTCTACTTAGACTATTATCCTCAAAATAGTTTACTGAGCTGTTTTCAATTGGTTTACTAAATGATGGCCATCCGCACCCCGAATCAAATTTATCTGTAGACGCAAATAAAGGCTGTCCTGTTACAATATCAACGTATATACCTTTTTCGTAATTAGAATTGTACTCATGCGAAAATGGTTTTTCCGTTGCACCTTCTTGAGTAACAGAATATTCTAATTGACTTAACTTTGTTTTCAACTCATCATTTTCTGGTTTATTATATTTTTCAAATTTTGTTTTTTCATCTGCGAGTGATAAATCAACATGACAATATCCGTTTGGATTTTTTAACAAATATTTTTGATGATAATCTTCTGCTATATAATAATTTTCAATTCTTTTATTCTCAACAACAATTTTTTTATCATAATTCACTTGAATGTAACTTAAAAAATCATCTACAATATACTTTTGTTTATCACTTGTAGAGTAAATTCCTGTTCTATATTGTGTACCAATATCTCCACCTTGTTTGTTAATCGATGTCGGATTTATTGTTCTAAAATAGTGTTCTAAGATTTGATATAGATTTATTTTAGCAATGTCAAATATAATTTTTGTTGTTTCAACAAATCCAGTAGCTCCTGTCGACACTTGTTTGTATGTTGGGTTTTCTATTTTGCCATTAGCATATCCTACCTCTGTAGATATAACACCTTCCACCTGATCAAAATATGCTTGTGTCCCCCAAAAACAACCGCCTGCTAAATATATTTCTTCTTGATTTTCTTTTTTTGTAATATTTGATTTTATCATTTTTCCACCTTTAATATTAAAATTATTTTTCGCTTTAATTAAATTTTCTGCTTTATATAAATTGTTGTAGTATCTGTTATTTATAAATTATTATATCGATTTACATTTTCTTCTGATAAGAAGTCAAATGCATTATTAATTTTCTTAAACATTTCTTCTGCATTTCTCTCGGCACTTAAATCTGGGTGATATTTTTTAGCTAATTTCCTATATTCAGATTTTATTTCATTAAAAGAAGATGAGTATGGAACGCCTAACACATCACATGCATTTTCATATTGAGATTTAAAGGTAGAAAATGTATTATACCTAGAATTTTGAGAATTCCCTGAGTAATATCCCCCTTGATTATAACTTCTAAAATTTTCCTCAAAAAACTTTCTCCATTTTTCATTTTCTGCCTCTTGACGTTTTCTTCTTTCTTTTTCCTCACGTCTTCTTTGTTCTTCAAATTTTCTATTTAATTCATCATAATATTCTTTTTTATACTCACTAAATATTTTATTTTTATGGTTTCCATTTATATAAAAATTAGCACAATCATAAAAATAATTTGTTGAAACATAATGCCACTCACGTAATTTATTATATGACAAACGCCCAAGAGAAGAAATCCCCCAAATGATTAAAACAAATATAAAAAATGTTACTCCTAATGGTGTAAATAACGCTAAGAATAGTAAAGGAAACATAAACATTCCAATCAATGCAACCCCAGCAAGAATTATAAATAATTTTTTAATTGCATCTGATATTTTAATTATCCCTTCTACTATAAGCAATAGACCTCTTAATAAATAATCTAAAAAAACACCAAATATATAGATTATATTCCCAAATATTTTTTTCATTTTTAACCCATTATATGATTATCTACTCTATTATATAGAGTATAATATTCACCTTTCTTTTCTAATAATTTTTTATGTGTTCCTTTTTCCCTTATTCCTTTTTCTGTTAATACTATGATTTCATCAGCGTTTACTATAGTTGATAGCCTGTGAGCAATTGTAATTGTTGTTCTTCCTTTAGATAGTAATTGTAACGATTTTTGAACTATTTGTTCACTTTTATTATCTAAGGATGATGTCGCTTCATCTAAAATTAGTATTGGTGGATTTTTTAAGAAAACTCTAGCAATGCTTATTCTTTGTTTTTGTCCACCAGACAACATTACACCCCGTTCTCCTACATATGTGTGGATGCCATTTGGTAGATTATCAATAAATTCCATAGCTCCTGCCATTTTACATGCATTTATTATTTCTTCATCTGATGCATCTAATTTTCCATAAGAGATATTTTGAGCAATTGTACCACTAAATAGATATACATCTTGTTGAACGATACCGATGCTATTTCTCAATGATTTTAATTTTATATTTCTAATATCAATACCGTCAATAGTTATTTCACCATAATCAACATCATAAAATCGTGGTATTAAATTAGTTAAAGTAGTTTTTCCACCACCTGACGGACCTACTAAAGCTATTTTAGAACCAGCTTCTATATATAAATTCACATTATTTAAGACTAATTTTTTATCTTCAATATCACTAGAATTATTGTAAGAAAATTGAACATTGTTAAATCTTATATTTCCCTTTACATTTTCTAATTCTATTCCGTTTTCTGAATCTATAATTTCAGGTACTGTATCCTTAATCTTAAAAAATCTTTGTATTCCTGTTATACCTTTTTCAAATACATCTATGAAATTTATTATTCTTGCTATAGATGATAATAGTGTCGTTGTAAACATACTATAAAGTATATAATCTCCAGAAGTTATTTTACCACTCATTAGAAAAATACCACCCAACACAATGACAGATATATGCATTAAAGCATCAAATACTTTTGTTATTGCATTAAATTTTGCCATTTGACTGTAAAATTTAGCTTTAATCCTAAAGAAAACAGAGTTTCCTTTTTCAAACTTCTCTATTTCAATTTTTTCATTAGAAAAAGATATTATAACCTTTATACCCAATAAAGAATCTTCTATACTTGAATTAATTTCACCAATTTGATGTCGCTGTGACATTTGTTCAATTCTAATTTGTTTTCTCGTTTTATTTGTTAGAATTAACATTAATGGAATCATGGAAAACATAAGCAGCGTCATAGGAACATTTATTGAAATTAAAATCACAAAAGTTACCACAATTTTTACTATTGCAACAAGAAATTCTTCAGGACAATGATGGGCAAATTCTGTCACATCAAATAAGTCTGTTGTGACTCTTGCTAAAAGTTGTCCAATCTTGTTTTTACTAAAGAATTCGTCACTTAAATATTGTATATGAGAAAACACTTCTTTTCTCATATCTTTTTCAATCTTAGCTCCCATAATATGACCATATTTTTGCATATAAAATGTAGATAATACTTCTACTGCTTTTAATATAATATATATCGCTGTAATTATTAAAATATATTCAAGTGTCAATTTTGATATGTCGTCTGTAGCAATATTTATTATACTTCTTAAAATTAATGGTAACGATATTTCTGCAACTACTGTGAGTATAGCAGCTAACATATCACTTAAAAACAAATTTTTATATTTTGCGTAATATGGGATAAATCTATTTATTAATTTTATTGAATTGTATTCATTTTCCATATAATCTCCTGTCTTAAATTATATTATATAATTTTGTTTTAATTATATAGTAATATACCTCTTAAACATTTCATTAAATTATAACAAAAAATTAATTTTTTATAAAGTTTTATTGGTATGTATTTTTCAATGTTTCTTTAAAACTAGAGTAAAATAGTCTGGTTTTATTCCTTGATTTATTGACATCGCTTTTTATTTTCCCTATACTTAAATATGTTAAATAAAACTTTAACTGAATATTCAAAATCTCTAGAGAAATGATAAAACTACAAAATAATTAAGAGGTGAAAATGAAACTATTAAATAAAAATAAATTATTTATGGCATTATTAATATTAACGATGATATTTGTATCATGCACAAAAAATAATGATAACAAAACAAGTGAATCCAAAAAGGAGACTGTGAAAGAATCAATAAAGGAAGAAACTAAAGATTCAAAAGAAACCATGTCTGAAAAAAAATCTACAACTATTGAAATAGAAGATAATAGAGGAAAACACAAGGTTCCTTTAAATTCAAAGTCTATAGTTGTTCTTGATAGCAGATCTTATCAAACTATAGAAGATTGGGGTATTAAGTTAAAATCAGCTCCGAAATTAATTTTACCTGTAGAAAGTAAAATAAAATCTGACGAAACTGTAAAAGACTTAGGAAATCATAGAGAGCCAAAGTTTGAATTACTTGCAGCTGAAAATCCAGAGATAGTAATAGTAGGTCAAAGATTTGTTCAACACTATGATACTATAAAAAAATTACTACCTAATTCTATAGTTTTAGATATAAATATTGAACTAAAGTCAGATGAACCAGGTAAATTATTAATAGATGGATTAAAGAGAAATACAGAAATTTTAGGAAAGATTTTTAATAAAGAAAAAGAAGCAAAAGATTTAATTTCTAAATTTGACACTGCTGTTAAAACTGCTAAAGATATCAAAACAGATAAAAAATTTGCCGGTTTAATAGTTTCAGGAAATAAAATAGGATATTCTGCACCTGTTTCAGGTAGAGTATGGGGACCAGTATTTGATATCTTAGGTTTAAAACCAGCATTAAAAATCAATAACGCAAGTTCAGATCATAAAGGTGATGATATTAGCGTTGAATCAATTGCACAAAATAATCCTGATGCTTTATTAGTATTAGATAGAGATGCTGCCTATGGCAAAAAAGAAAGTAAATTAGCTAAAGATGTTATCGAAGGTTCTAAAGTTTTAAAAGAAACAAATGCTTTAAAAAATAACAAGGTTTATTATGCACCAAAAGAAACTTATGCTAATGAATCAATACAAACATGGACTAAAATATTTACTGAATTATCTACATTTTTAAATAAATAATAAATGAGGAATTGATTGTTTAATAAATCAAATAGAGACCTAAAGACTGAAAACAAACAGCCTTTAGGTCTTAAAATTAATAAAATTAAATATATAAAAATTTTTAGTGTTTTACTTGTTATTCTGTCAATAACTTCCCTGCTTACTGGATCTTATGATATAAGCACTAACAAAAGAGGTTTAGAGATTTTTTTAATTTCTAGAGTTTCTAGAACATTAGCAATAATTTTGACTGCTGTTGCCATGTCCGTATCCGGTCTGGTAATGCAAATTATAACAAGAAATAAAATGGTAGAGCCAACAACCACTGGAACACTCGAATGGGCTGGTTTAGGTTTGATATTTATAAGCGTGTTATTACCATCACCTACTGTTTTCCAAAGAACTATCAGTGCTATTTTTTTCTCATTTATTGGAACAATAATTTTTTTCTTCCTTATAAGGAGGGTTAAACTTAAATCTTCGGTAATAGTTCCAATTATAGGTATAATGTACGGAGCCATTGTATCTTCTATTTCTACTTTTATTGGTTTAACACTAAACATGACGCAAATTTTAGGAGTATGGTTTTCTGGATCTTTTTCAACTATTGAAAGTGGTCGATATGAACTTTTATGGATTATAATATTGGTAACAATTGCAATATATAAATTTGCTGATAAGTTAACCGTAGCCGGTTTAGGAGAAGATATATCTATTAGCCTTGGCATAAACTACGATAAAATCATTGTTATTGCTACACTTTTAATATCTATGACAATAGGGATTGTAGCATCTGTTATTGGTTATATTCCTTTTTTAGGATTAATCGTTCCTAATATTATTTCAAAATATTTTGGTGATGATTTAAGGACTAATTTACCTATTGTAGCATTAATGGGAGCTATTGTCTTGCTTGCTTGTGATGTTTTAGCGAGAATTATTATAATGCCATTTGAAGTGCCTGTATCCTTAATAATGGGAACTTTAGGTGCTGCTATATTTATATTTTTACTATTAAATAGAAAGGTGATCAAATGATATTTCATTTATCTTTTAGAGATAAAAAAACATTATACTCATATTATTTGAAAATTTTTGTTTTTTTTATATTATCTTTATTGTTTACATATGGGTTACTTGTGTATAATAATCCTGTACCGATAGACTCTCCTTCATTTCTTCCCGTTGTTCAAAGAAGAATTGATACAATTATTGCCATTTCGATTGCTTCTGTATGCCATAGTGTAGCAACAATAAGCTTTCAAACCGTAGTAAATAATAAAATAGTTACACCCTCTTTATTAGGTTTTGGAGCTTTATATTCTACTATACAAACAGCTACACTTTATTTTTTTGGATTAACTGCATTAATTAATTTTACAGGAAATTACGCATTTATTTTTCAAGTAATTATAATGGTTGTTTTTTGTTTATTACTTTATTATTGGCTTTTAGCTAATAATAATAGCAATATACAACTACTTTTATTGGTCGGTATTGTTTTAGGATCCGGATTAAATCCATATCATCTTTCATGTCAAGATTAATCTCTCCAAACGAGTATGATATTTTACAAGCCAGATTATTTGCTTCAGTAAATAATTCAAGTAATGAAAGCTTTCCAATAGCTATACCTATAGTTATAATCTGCACGCTTTTATTATTGCTGAATTCTAACAAATTAAATGTAATAGGACTCGGAAAAGATATTTCTATTAATTTAGGTGTGAATTATAAAACTATGACCATATACATGTTAATATTAATTTCTATATTAATAGCTGTAAGTACTGCATTAATTGGACCAATTAATTTTTTAGGTTTTTTAGTAGTAATGCTAACTTATCAAGCCTGTCCCACTTTTGATCATAAATATATGCTTCCAATGTCTATATTTATTTCGTACTTAATTTTAACAGCATCATATTTTATAATGAACCATATATTTTATGCTCAAGGTGTTGTTGCAATAATAATTGAATTATTTGGTGGCATAACCTTCCTATTTATCTTATTAAGAAAGGGAAATCTATGATAAAAATAAATAATGTAAAAAAAATATATTCCAAAGAAGTTTCAATTGGTCCATTAAATCTTGAAATCCCTAAATCTGGTATCACATCACTGATAGGTCCAAATGGGGCTGGAAAATCAACATTACTTTTAATGATTGGTCGTCTATTAGAAATGGATGAGGGACTTATAAAGATTGCTAATTTAAATGTTCAAAAATCTAAATCATCTGATATCGCAAAAATCATAACTATATTAAGACAAGAAAATCACTTTGTGACTAGACTTACGGTTAGACAATTAGTTAGTTTTGGTCGTTTTCCGTATTCTCAAGGTCGATTAACATTTGAAGATCAAGTAATAATTGATAAATATATTAACTTTTTATCATTAAAAGATTTGGAAAATAGATATTTGGATGAATTATCAGGCGGACAAAGACAAAGAGCTTATGTAGCAATGGTTTTATGTCAAGAAACAGAATATGTTCTGCTAGATGAACCATTAAATAATCTTGACATATCAGAGATCCGTTCAAATGATGAAACATTTAAGAGACGCATGCGAAAAATTCAATAGAACAATCATTTTAGTTATGCATGATATTAATTTTGCAGCACGATACTCGGATAATATTATTGCAATGAAAAATGGAGAAATTATAGTTTATGATACAGTAGATAAAATAATGAATAAAGAAATTTTATCTAATATATATGACGCAGAGATTGATATAATAAATACTGATAAGGGATTAGTAGCTGTTTATTAACTTTTAATTATTTCAGCAATACTACTAATATAAAATATTTGATAAGTACTTTTTAAAACAATTAAAATTGTATTTTATTATAAAATACAATTTTGATTGTTTTATTTATGATTTAGTAAAACTCACTATTTATGTTAATTATATTCATTTCTATAATATAAAAAATCGTCTATTTTAAGATTATATTTGAAGTTTTTTTCTTACAGGTTAAATATAATATATTATATTATTTTTTTTAAACTACTGCCTGATATGGCATTAAATTTTCAAGACTTGTTGAGCTCATTTCTCCAACTGTAATTAATTCATTAAAACCTCCTCTTTGAGACAACTCTTTTAGGTATTTATGAATATTAGGACCATCAGTATAAAATTTTCTATCATCACCAGAGAAATCGTCTTTATACTCTTCAAGTTTAGAGATTAAATTAATTACATCTAGTCTAAATCCTGCTACACCTTTTGTCTTCCAAAATTTAACAATATCAAAAATTTCCTCTCTAACCTCTGGATTATTCCAGTTTAAATCTGCTTGCTCAACATGGAATAAATGTAAATACCATTTATCTAAACATTCAATATATTTCCAAGCACTACCTCCAAATTTTAAAATCCAGTTTGTTGGTTCTTTTCCTTTTTTAGAATCTTTGAATATATAGTAATCTTGATATTTTTTATCACCTTTAATAGCCTTTTGAAACCATTTATGATGTGTAGAAGTGTGATTGAATACCATATATTTATTTTATAATAGTAGCCTTTCCATGCATAACCCAATAAAGTATTTTTTCCCTTACCTTTTTTCCTGTAGCTTCTTCTAAACCAATTTTATATAATTCTAATTGTTTTTCATATAAATTATTGTCTATTTTTCTATTTGTCTTAAAATCAACCAATACTATTTCATCATTTTCTATAAAAAATAAATCAATTTGTCCATCTACGAGTACTTTATTTTCTCTTTCTTTAATATACATAGTAAATGATTTTTCTCTAAATACATTATTTGATTTTAATATTCTTTCATATAAATCTGAATCTAGATATTTTTTTATTATTTCTATATCTATAGATTTATATTCTAAAGGAGAAATAAAATCTTTATTTTGTAAATCCTTCAGAAATTTTTTTATTTCTTCATATGATGTAATTTTATTTTCTATTTTTTCAAATATAAAATGGTATAGGCTACCCTTTATAATCGGATCTAAATATTCTGAGTTTTCTGTAGCAAACATAGGACTTCGTAATTTTATTTGATATTTATATTCCGGGTATATTTGTTCAAATTCCTTAAAATCAGAACTCATATTTCTTTCTTTTGCAGAAATTTGACTTACCGTTTTCTTAAAAGGTATATCTTTTTTGTTATCAATATATTCATGATTTATAATTCTTTCAATAGTCTCATCTTTTTTAAATTTAGATTCAAAAAATTCGTATTCTATAGTATTATCAACATTTTTAATTTCCTTATATAAATCTTTGATATGGTATTCATTATGTCTATAATTAATATAGTCGCTTATATTTTGAGATCTTATAGCATAATATATCCAGTCGTGATATGATTTCATTCTTGATAAACTACATATCGGAATTTTAATATCTTCTTCCTTACCTGATGATATTAAAAACAAATTAGATTCTGCTCTTGATAGTGCAACGTATAAAATTCTCATTTCTTCTGAAAGTAGTTCTTTTTCTTTTAAATCGTTTATAAGTATTTGATTGATAGATTTTTTATATTCATCCTTTTGTTTGTCATATAATCTTATTGCTATACCTAATTTATCGTTTATAGAAATCTTTGATTGTAAATCATTTTTATTAAAACCTTTGTTTAAATTTATTAAAATAACATTTTTAAATTCTAATCCTTTTGATTTATGGATAGTCATCAAACGTACGACATTGTCTTCCTCTGATAAATCTGCACCAGCTTCCCTTTCTGATAATTTTTTTTCAATCATTCTATCTATATAATTTATGAATGAGGAATAAGTTTGAAAGTTATTATTTTCAAACTCTCTTGTTTCATCAATAAATATCTTTATATTTTCTAGAGTTTTATCGCCATTTTCTTTAGAAAGAACATAAGACATATGACCTGAATCTACTAAAACGTTCCATATAAAATTAGATATAGATTCATGTGGTACTTCTTGTCTGTAATTTTCTATTTTATCTATATAGTTTACTATTTTAGAAATAATCTCGTCACTTAAATCATCTCTGCCTTTATAGTCGTAAAATCTTTTATAAAATGATTCATTTGAAACTTCCCCTCTAATTTTAGCAATTTCTTCATCTGTAAAACCACCTAATGTAGATGTAATTGTCGAAAGTAAAACTATATCATCTTTATCATTATCTATCGCCTTTAAGATTTGAATAAATACTTTTAATTCTATATCTTCATATGAAAATACGCTTGAATCTGAATAATTTGGTATACCTATCATATCTAAATATTCTTGAGTTTTTCTAATAGGTTCAGATGTTCTAGACAATACAACTATATCTTTGTAATCATTACCTTTATTAATTATTTCATTTATCTTTTTTGCAACTAAAATTATCTCAGGATTTATTTCTAAAATTTCATTCGAAAATTTTTCTGAATCATTACCTGAAATTGCCTTAGCTTCGTGTTCTGAAAGGTTTTTACATATATAATTTGTCTCTACAATAGAATTTCCGTTATATTCATCTTTTCCACTATTAAATCTATGACCCGATGAGTTATATTGTACATCTCCTAGTTCTTCCGACATTATTGAATTAAATACAATATTATTAAAATCTAAAAGATTTTTTTCAGATCTAAAATTTTTTACTAAATCAATTGCTAAATTATCTCCTACTCCATTAGCATATAAATTATATCTATTCTTAAAAATATTGGGATCTGCCAATCTAAACTTATATATACTTTGCTTTATATCTCCTACAAAAAATAAATTAGTATCAGATTTTATTTTTTCTACTATATAATTTTGTACCTGATTTGAATCCTGGTATTCATCAAAAAATATATACTTATATTTATTTTTTATCTCTTCTACAACCTCTTCATCTTCTAAAAGTTTTATAGTATAATGTTCCAAATCATTGAAATCTAATGAATTTTGTTTTAACTTGCTTTCTCTAAATTTTTCATCAAAATTTTCTAAAATTATATAAATTACATTTAAGATAGATTTCATTTTTATTTCATATTCAACTTCTTCATTAAAATTTATATCATTTATTTCTTTAACTAATGTCTTAAAAGGATTTCTATAAACATCTATCAATGAAGATATATATTTTGAAAATTTAGTCAATTCATCGCTTTTGTTCACCTTTATATTTCCAGCTTTTTTCTTAGTAGAAAATTTAAAACTATCGGAAATAGATTTTAAGTGTTTAAAATTAGATATATTACTAATACTGTCATTTAAGTATTCTAAATCAGCTTCTAATGTTAGAAAATATGGATCACCAGATTTATCGTTATATAAAGATTTAATATATTCCATAGTTGATAAAGCATCTGTTCTTAGATCTTCAAACTTGTTTTTGTATATTTTTGTTATTTTTTCATCTAATTTATCTATATTTTCTTGCTTCTTAAATTGTTCTTTATCATTATATAAATTTATTTTTTCTCTTAACCAACCAAATGGATTAACTTGAGATTGTATAAATCTATATATTTCAAATAGCATTTCTTTTATTTCTTCATCAGAATATTTTCTAGAATAATCTCTAATTAAATCTAGAAATCCTTCATCCTCTTTTTGATATAAATCATCAAAAATTTTATTGATTATCTTCCATTTTATTAAATCAAGGCTAGAACCTTTTAACAACTTAAAATCAGGACTGACTCCCAACTTATAGAAATATCCTCTTAACAATGTTACACAAAATGCATGCATTGTTGAAATTTGAGCATTAATTATCTTATTATATTGTTTTTGATAAAATTTCTTTTCGTATCCAGCTGCATTAATTATCTTTTTTTGTAATTTCTTTTTAATTCTATTTTTCATTTCACTAGCAGCTTTGTTAGTAAAAGTTACAATTAACATATCTTGTATATCGATATTCTCTTTTTCCATTATATTAATAATTCGCTCAACTAAAACCTGAGTTTTACCTGCACCAGCCTGAGCAGAAACAATTATATTCTTATTTTTTTCATACATTGCTCTTTTTTGATCATCAGTATATTTAACTTTGCTCATCATCATTCTCCTGTAATATTCTAAAAAGTTCATCAACGCTGATTTCACTTAAATAATTATATTTTAGACCTTCCTGTTTATCTATAGTTTTATAATTACTATATTCATATGATGTAACACCGTTAAGCATATATGGAGAAAGCGAAATATTTCCATCCAAAATATTTTTAATAGTATCTTTTAATTTATTTTCATTTAGCTTAAATAATTTAAAAAACATTTCTTCTGGTATAGAATTATCCTTTTCTAACAACGCATATTTATTTCCCCTAAAAGAATATATGTTCTGATTTTGAGGCTTTACTCGAATCACCAAAATTGAGATCTTCAAATAAATCTTTGTTATCATTGATTAATCCATTTAATTTCAATTCCTTGGGTATTTCTATTATTTTTTCTATATTTATAGAATCTTCATTTTCTTGTAAAATTATTTTTTTGCTTAAATTTTGATAAAATGCTCCTAATGGTTTCCCATCTTTTACACTTTCTATGGCCGCCCTTAGGTAAAGCATAAGTTGAAGATCAATACCGTAATATACTTTATCTATATCAAAAGTTTTATTTCCTGTTTTATAATCAACAACTCTAAAATATGTTTTTCCTAAGTAATTAAAAATATCTACTCTATCAATCTTTCCTTCTATATTATATTCTTTTCCGTCTATATTTAATTTTATTGCTGGAAATATCTTAGAATCTCCATATTGTTCCTCAAAATAAATTTGATTTATGTTGTTTCCAAGTTGTTTTAATATAATTGCAGAATATGTTTTTGCATATTCCTTCATGTGGCTGATAAAGAAATTATTTTTTTTATCAGCAATTTTATATTTTTCAAAAGTTTTATCTATAGTTTCCGAAAAAATATTATCAAAATCATAATTTTTATTGATATAAACATCATTTATAAATTTACTTAAAAACTCATGAATTACATTTCCCGTATCTAATCTAGAAATATCATAAGTATTATCTTCTCTTGGTTTTATTCCATATTTAATAAAATGTTCATAAGGGTTAGAATTAAAGCTTTCAAGCTGACTAACGCTAAACTTTGAACCTTTGTATATTTTTGAAACGATATCCTTACTTAATTTGGGTCTACTCATATTTTTATTTTGTAGATTTAACGCTAAATTAATATTTGTAAAGTTTTTATTATTTTTTACAGCTTCAAGTATATTACTTAAATAAGTATATTCTACTTCTGAAAAATTATTTTGATGGCCTTTTTTTATTTTATTTACTATATTAGGCAAATATTTTGCCAATTTTGTCCTGCTATATATATAATCCTTATAATTATCTGTTGATAATAAAATATTTTCTTTAGGTATCATCACATTTATCCAATTTAAGATTGACGAAGGTAGCATAGATTCATTTGAGGAATCAACTAAACTGTATGAAAATGTAATTTTTTCTTCACTAGAATTTAGCAATGTATAGAATGAAAGTAAGTCATTTGAATTTATATATTCCTGCAAAGTATTTAATTCAAATCCATTTTCTATTAATTCATTTTTTTCATCTTCGAGAAAAATATCATTGGTTTTATTTGAAATTGGATAAAATAAGTTTGTCATTCCAATAACATAAAGTTTTTTAACTTTATTAAATCTTGATCGCTTTATATCACCTATAATTACATTATCTTGGCTTGGAGGAATAATTCCTATCTTAAAGTTATCTATTACAGACAATAAAATATCACAATAATCTGAAAAGCTAATATTATTTTCTATATTTATCGAATATAAATCATCTAATGAATCTATAAAAGAATCCCAAATTAGTATTAATTCATCTAAATATTTTTCATTAGTTTTAGAATAATATTTAGATATAGATTCTAATATATTTTCATTCGCAAAAAACTTATATACTAAGCTTGTAAATTCTTTGAAATCACGTTTTCTCTTATTAAAAATAAGATTATTTTTAATATCCTCGTCAAATAGATTTATAAAATAGTTTCTTATTTCATTAACAATTTTAAAATCTTCGAAATCTTCTTCTTTGTATCTAGAATTTAGAATATCTTCTGAAAAATATTTATCATCAAATATCATTTTTGATTCTATTTTCCTTTTTCTATATATTTTTGAAATGTATTTATTTTTCTGCTTTCAAAGTCAAAAAAAGATGCCTTTAAGAATTGTGTTATACTAACTGTGCTCATATTGGTAATTAATAAATCTATAGATGCTTTAATAAATTTTACCATTGGATTATCTAATAAATCTCTCTTCTCATCAATAAAAAAAGGAATTTTATTCAATTTAAAATTTCTTTTTATTTTTGATGAATATTCAGATATATTTGTACATAAAATAGCAATATCTGAATATTCATAATTCTCATCTATAATATCTTTTTTAATATTAATAGCAAGATTCTCTATTTCTTCACTTGTATTATTTGATCTCGATATTTTTATATTTTTTAATTTTTTATCTGAAAATATCTTTTTGATTTTATCTATATCATAATTAAACATATTATCAGTTAAAACTTCAATTTCATTTAGTGAATCTTTGTTATTATCAGTGATAATGTTTATATTCCCATTTACTTTTTTGTATAATTTTTCATAAAATTTTTTTGAGATATCAAATATATCAGAGTCTCCAATACTATTTATGTCGTATCCATTCGATATTAGCCTACTGTCAAGCGTAAGATTTAATACTGTTTTATGTGAAATTTTTTGTATTTCCAATAGTATTTCCAATTCATATGGAGACATATCATTAAATCTATCATAATAAAATGAAATGTTTCTATATTCGTTCATTTCAGATATATTGTCTATGGCTAATCTTTTTTTATTTTTTATTGTATAGTCTGATAATTTCCTTAATTTATTTAATTCTTTTATCACTAAATTAATATCATTAAGCTTTTTATATAGTTCAGGATTATTAAAATTGTTATCATCTAATAACGTTGATATATCTAAATCATTATCCTCAATATACTCTATAAAAGAAATTAATAACTCTATAAACTTTTTATCATAAATATTTTTTTGAAAAACTCTTAGTTCTTTTTTTAAGCTTATAAGTATCATTTGAATCATTACATATTTAGATTTATCCGTTAAAAAATTAAGAGCTCTTCCCCCTTTTTGATACAATACCTCATCTAAAATAGTCTTAAAACTTTTAACCCTAACATTTAATGTGGATTTAAAATTAAATTTCTCAAATATTTCTATTTCAGTTCCAAGTGTAAATTGTTCAGGAACGATAACATAAACTATGTTATCATTGGCTATGTCATCTTGAATTAACTCATAAAACTTATTTTTGTTTTTATTAATATGTCTTGAAACTATAATATCCATAATATTCCTAACTTAAAATTAATTTTGCAGCACCATATATGCCTGCATCGTTTCCTAATTTTGCCAATTTAAATTGACAATCAGACGTCACTGAAAATGCCATTTCTTTATATGATTTTTTTATCTTATCTAGTAATAAATCTCCAGCGGCAGAAACTCCTCCACCTATTACAAACATTGAGGGATCCATAATTGCTGAAATGATTCCAAATCCTCTTCCTAAATGACTTGCGTAAATGTCTACAATTTCATTGGCAACTTTATCTCCATCTTTAGCTGCATCAAATATTTCCTTTCCACCAATAAAATCTAAATTTTTCAATACCGTTTCTTTATCATGTTCAAAAATATAATCTTGAGCAATATACTCTAAACCGGTAGCTGACGCTACCTGTTCAAAACACCTATTTCCACCACAACCACATGTTCTCTTTAATGGTTTTTCTAAAAATGGTATGTGTCCGATTTCTCCACCTGAGCCAGTTGTTCCAGAAACTATATTACCATCTACAACAACACCACCACCTACACCCGTACCAAGTGTTACCATTACAATATTTTTCAATCCTTCTGCTGCACCTTTCCATAATTCACCAAGTGCTGCTACATTCGCATCATTTTCAACTAATACTTCAAAACCTAATCTATTTTCTAAATATTCTTTAACATGAACATTTTCATACCATCCAAGATTTACAGCAGTCTTTGCAATTGATTTATGTAAAACGGGACCAGGTATTCCTAATCCTATTCCAATAAAATTTTTTTTATCTAAATTATACTTTTTAATTATTTTTTCTAAATAATCCCCCAATTCAGGTAAAATATATTTACCATTATCATCAATTCTAGTTACAATGCTAGATTTATCTACCAACTCCCCATCTACAGTAAATAGTCCAAATTTCATACTTCTACCGCCAATATCAATACCAACTACATATTTTTGCATTTTTCCCTCCTCATACATTATCTACAAATTTTGTAACGTTATATATTTATTATATCAAAAATAAATAGAATAATTAATTAGACAATAAAATAAAATTATGATAATCTTTTTTAGTCTACATAGACAAGTGTTTACTTGGCACCCACTAAAAAAATCAAGGAGGAAAAATGAACAAATTGACACTTAAACAAATATCTCAACAATCTATTATCGCAGCTCTCTATGTTGCATTAGTTTTAAGCATGGGAGGATTGGCTTATGGACCAATTCAATTTAGATATGCTGAAATTATAAATTTACTCGCTTTTTTTAATCCAGTACATAGTATAGGGATTACATTAGGTGTATTTATATCTAATTTTTGGTCTGAATTAGGTGTTGTAGATCTTTTCTTTGGAACATTTCATACTGCAATTTCTGTATTTTTAATTTCAAAATCTAAAAATATTATTATTGCATCTCTATGGCCAACTATATTTGCATTTATAATCGGATTTGAATTATCTTTTATTGCTCAATTTGGTGATATTTATATAATGACACTACAAGTTATGCTTTCAGAATTTATAATCATGACACTTATTGCTGTTCCTATTTTTAGATTTTTATCTGAAAGTAAGCAATTTGTTAATACAATTGCAAAAAAAGAGAGATTAAAAGAGATAAATACTCTAAATTCATCAAATATATATCCATATATTTTTGTAATAGTTTCAATTATAATATTTATTTTTTTAGTAGTATTTAACATAATTAAAATAGCATAAACAAAAGTGAATTGATTAGCTGATCAGCTAATTAATTCACTTTTATTATTTTCTATTATGTTTTTGCGCATTTTTTACATAGTCATTTGCATTTCTTATAATCGATTCTATTTCTTCCATCGTTAATTCTCTTACAACTTTAGCCGGACTTCCTAATACAAGTGAACCTGCTGGAATTATTTTTCCTTTTGTAATAAGAGAACCCGCTCCTATTATAGTATTTTCTCCTATTACAACATCATCTAAAATAATGGAACCCATTCCAACTATTACATTATCATTTATCTTTGCTCCATGAATAATTGCACTATGACCGATTGTTACATTTGATCCTATTTCCACATTTGAATCATGTGATAGATGTATAACCGAATTATCCTGTACGTTAGAATTCTTTCCGATTTTAATAAAATTATAATCGGCTCTTATTGTTGCATTATACCAAATATTAACATTTTCTTCAGTTAAAACACTACCTATTATTCTTGCACCTTCTGCAATATATGTTGAATCTGATAATTTTATTTTTTCATCGCCTAAATTTTTTAGCGTAAATTTATCTTTGTTAGACAGATTATTTTTTTTTGTATAATTTAAATCATCTCTAAAACATCCAGCATAAATATAATTAACATTGAACTTATCTTTTTCATTTAAATTATCAAATAGTTTTAATACACTTTTACCGTAATCTCCTAAATTTTCAAGAATTTTATCAGTATTCATTATTAAAATGTCTAATTCATTATTTTCAAATAATAAATCAGATAAAGAATTAATATTTCTAGCATAATAACTGGGAAGATTGAATTTATCTTTCATTATATCGTGAAATGCTTCTTTATTCTTAAAATCTTTTGCATCTAATACTATATTTTTCATATATACCCTACCTTTATTTACTGAATATACTTGACCTAATAATATTTTATCATAAAACCAAAAAATAAAATAATTGATAATATGGTAAAATATTCTAGGAGGTATTATATGGAAAAACAAAATAAAAAATCTTTATTGCGAGAATATAATAAACTTAAAGAAAATATAGATTCATATAAAAAACAAAAAAAATTCCTAGATTATAAATTAAAGCAAGATAAAATAAAATTTAAACAGATAATTGGTAAAATAACAGTTCTTAATATTAGTAAAGATGAGAATCCCAATTTATATAAAATTAAAGAACAAAATTTAAAAAAGAAAAATAATATTATAACAGAAGTTTTTAATGCTATAACACATGGATTGGGTGTAATTTTAGGAATTATCATATTAATTTTATTAATGTTAAAATCTAAAAATAGTGTAGAGATTGCTGCGTATTTAATTTATTCAATTTCCTTTATTCTATTATTTTTATCATCTACCCTATATCATAGTTTAAGCTTTACAAGAGCAAAAAAAATATTTAGAATCATTGATCACTCGTCAATATTTCTTTTAATAGCAGGTACCTATACACCATATTTACTTATTAGCTTAAAAAACAAAAGTAGCTTTTACTATTTTGTTGGAATTTGGATAATTGCTCTTATAGGAATATTATTAAATATTTTTATGTTTAATAAAACTCTAAAAATAGGCGTGTTACTATATATTGCTATGGGTTGGATAAGTATAATTATGATAAAAGATTTAATGAGTATAATTTCTCCAATGGGTATATTTTTCTTAGCGCTTGGTGGGCTAACTTATACTGGAGGAGTATACTTCTATAAGAAAAAGTCAATGAAATTTTCACATGTGATATGGCATTTATTTGTATTGGGTGGTGCGTTATTAATGTTTATTTCTATTTACTTGTATGTATAAAAGAAGGTGGTGTTGCAGATTAGCTAAATCTAGTCTGTTCACCATCTTTTTTCTTAAATATTTGAATTAAGACATTACAGTCTAGTCTGAAATTTTTGATATTTCAAAATTTTATTCATACGCACCTAAAAATGGTTGAACTTAATAAATCTATGCTTTTTTACAAGTATTTTTCTAAGCAGTTTTACATTTTATGATTTTCAAATTGTTTTTAATTATCTTTGATGTTAATTTTTTTTAGTTTAAGGCTCTAAAATTAAAAGAAATACCAAGTGTTGGAAAAGAAACTCAAATTAAATTGTAGATATACTTTAAAAAAATCAAGAAACCCAGAAGATGTTGAAATATCAATGTTATTCTAGGTTTCTTTATGCTTTAACTGTTAAACTCAGGAATTGTTAAATTTTTCTATTTCATAGAAATTTTATCTAACATATCATAAAACTCTTTGTTTCCTTCTTTAATTTCATAAAATGTAGAATTATTACCTGGCAATGATTCATGCAATTCTAAAATATTGTTATCTGAAATACTAACAAGATACTGTTTATCCTTAGATTTTGCAGACATTGTGTACATTTTATTCCAATTTTCAAAGTGTTTATTTCCATGAATTTTAAATTTCATATTTTTAACAATTTTGATTAATTCCTTATTTTGTTCTGTTGTTATATCAAAAGTATTTGGTTTAATATTTTCTTTACTTAAGTCATTTGAAGTTATCACATTAATAGTTTGAAACTCAAAATCATTTGAAAATATTTCTTTTCCAGGTTTTATTCTATTTTTATTAAACCACATTATTACTAAAATGATAAATGCGATTAAAATTATTAGATAAATAAAATTTCTATATTTTTTCATAATACTTTTTCCTTTTATTTAATAGAGAACACTTTTCCACCAAATTTAACATTTCCTAGTCTTTCAATCCATGGATTATAAATAGCATTCCATGCTTTTCTATCTGGCTTACTGAAATGTTCTGTTTCAACGGTTGTATAATTTGTATAATAATCTGTTATGGTTCTTTTCCCAGGTAACGTAACTGATTTTTGGAATCTATACTTAGCTTTTTGAGTTAAAGCTGCATAATCATAATTTCCTGTTGAACCTTCTCTTACATAAGTATGCTTTTCAATTTTTTCATCTATATGAAGTTTAGCTTCAAATTCTATTTTTGTTGATGTATAAACTGGTTTTGGAAGCATGCTGTAAATTAATTCTGAAATTGTATAAGCTACCCCAGCTTTTGAATTCACAGAACCAATCAAGAGTCCTGCTGAAGTAGATATTATATTTTCTATTTTTACGCCCTTTAAATTCCCCTATGTATTCTCTCTAATTAAAACACAAATAGAAAATACTATACTAAAAATTTTAGTTAATAGTTTTTTGTTCATTTTTATCTTCTAATTTAAAATAATTTAATAAATTGAAAACGTAATATTATGTATATTCTTATATAAAAAAATATAAGCCTCTATTTATTAAAAGTATCACCATTCCTGTACCTATGGTTATTAATATAATTTTTCATAAATCCCTTCCAAATTTTAAAATCATTTTCTTTAAATTATTTTATAATATACTTTTTTGTAAAACAATAGCTTTCTCTTTTAGGCCTACATAAATTTTTCTCATAGACGTTTTTCTTCTACAAAACTTTTCATATACCCCTTCGATAATTTCACATCCGAGTAATTTACTTGTGTGTTCATTAAAGACGATAGATTGTAGAATGAACTGACCTTCTTAAGTTAGTTTTTAGGTCTAACTTTTGGGGGTCAGTTCAAGTTTCTCGTCTTTTTTGTGATTGGAAACTTATGCAACAGCCCCTTGATTTATTTAAAATTTTTAACAATTTATATTTAGTACATTGATTTTCATTTTATTATTAATATTAGCAAAAAATTTATGTTTTCTATAATTAATAATTAAATTTTAACACTTACCCCTACTGTCTCACATTAATAGTCTTAGTCTCCAAGTACTCTTCCAAACCTTCAATCCCACCTTCTCTACCATAGCCACTCATCTTGTAGCCACCAAAAGGTGTGCCGGTTTCACCAGGTCCATCATTTACAGTAATTGTACCTGTACGGATTAACTTAGCAACTTCGAGAGCTTCTTCTTGATTTCCAAATACAGCACCGGATAATCCATAGTCTGTATCATTGGCAACTTTTATAGCTTCTTCTTTGTCTTTTACATAGATGATACAAAGTACCGGTCCAAATATTTCATCTCTAGCGATAATTGAATCATTATTTACATTATTAAAGACTATTGGATTTACATAGTAACCTTTTTCAGGGAAGTCATAGTCTCCTTCTATTAAAACATCAGCTATCTTTCTACCTTCTTCAATATATTTTGTTACCTTGTCATATTGTTTCTTGGATGATAGAGGCCCAGATATACTATTTAGGTGATTTGGATCCCCGACTGTAAAATTAGGAAATTGTCTCTTAACTTCTTCTTCAAATTCTTCTCTTAGAGATTCTAAGACTATAGCACGTGACCAAGCAGCACAGGTTTGACCTGCATTTCTAATCACTATACCAAGCATCTTCTCCACTCCAAGTTCTAGATTTTCCTTGTCTAAAAATATTGCTGGTGATTTACCACCTAATTCTAGAGTAGTTCTTTTTACAGTTTCTTGAGCAAGTTTTGCAACTTCACTTCCACCTTTTGTAGATCCCGTAAAGGAAAGTACATCGATATTTTTATTTAAAGCAATGGCATTACCAACTTCGCCACCAGCTCCTGTAACTAGATTTAATACTCCCTTTGGAAGACCAGACTTTTCAAGACCATCTACTACATAGTAAGCTACTAGAGGTGTCTGTTGACTTGGTTTTAGTACTATTGTATTACCAGCTAAAATGGCAAATACAACTTTTTGAATTATTTGTCCAAGAGGATAGTTCCAAGGAGTTAAACAACCAATAACCCCAGCAGGATCTTTAACAATAAGAGCACCACCATCTCTTCTTGAAAAATCATAATCTTTTACTATTTCAACATATTTTTCGATACGATCTATTTGTGATTCTACATGTGTCTTTTTAGAAAATTCAATTGGAGCTCCTAATTCTTTAGTAATCAATTCAGCAATTTCATCAAGATTTTCTCTTAGATAATCTGCGAATTTTTCCATTATTTGAATTCTATCTTCAAGACTAGTTAAACTGAAACTTTTAAAAGCTTTTTTTGCAGCTAGAGCTGCTTTTTCGACATCTTCTTCATTTCCTCTAGGAACTCTTCCAATAATTTCATTTGTCGCTGGATTTTCTACTTCTATAAACTGACCAGAAGTCGAGTCTGTATACTCACCATTTATATAGAGTTTTTCGAAATTCATAATACCTCCGTTTGTATTTAACAATGTACACTTACATTATTAATACCCTTGTAAAAATATTTTAAACTAAAAAAGTTTAAGTGAGACAATAATGACAATTGGAATTACTAAGTTTTACAAGCTGAAATAAGGGTATATTTTAGATGTATAAATAAATGGAGGAACTAAATGACATTTAAATTAAAAAAAAATATAAAGATTGGAAAAGTATCCTTAAATGTAAAGGATTTGAATCTTTTAGTAGATTTTTACACAAATAAAATTGGACTCGATTTGATAAAAAACGAAAATGGTATTGCTGAATTGGGAGTTGATGAAAATGTACTTTTAGAACTGGTGCAAGTTGACAAAGAAATAGATAAGAAAACAACAGGACTTTATCACATAGCATATTTGGTGCCTACGAGAGCTGATTTAGGGAATGCACTATTTAGCTTGTTAGTGAAAAAAGCACCTTTATATGGTGCTTCTGATCATGGCTATTCAGAAGCTCTATATTTGAATAATCCAGAAGGAAATGGAATTGAAATATATGCAGATAGACCTAAAGATAAATGGGATATTAGAGAAGATGGAACTATAGCAGGTTATACTCTAGCTATGGATGCAGAAGGAGTTTTAGGAGAAAAAACTACTGATATTCCAGTAAATCTTCCGGAAGGAACAGTAATTGGTCATATCCACTTATCTGTAAAAGGTTTAGATGAAACAAAAGACTTTTATACAAATATATTAGGTTTTGATAATAAATTTGAATTTCCAAGACAAGCAATTTTTATTGCAAGTGGAATATATCATCACCATATAGCTATAAATATTTGGGATTCAGCAAATATGAGTCTTAGAGAAGATGGAGATTTGGGATTAAACTATTTTGAAATAATAGTCGAAGATAAAGAAGAACTAGATAGGATAAAAACTCATTTAGAAAATAATAATATTTCTATAGAAAAAGTGAATGATGGACTTATGGTGAAAGATAATCAGAATATAAAGATTTTATTAGATACTAGTACTTATGATATTTATAAAATCTAATATTACTCTAAACTCTCTTTTTACGGTATTATTTTAATGAATTGACCGGCAAGAGTATAGAAGTGTTAGTTTATAGTGATGTAGCCTTTAAGGATCCTGTAGGTGGTACCTGGGAGCTTGCCAATCCGGTTGTGTTTCCCACTTATACTAAAGGTCTAGGAGGCATTCCATATAAAATTAAGATAAAGCATATAGCTGATACAGAATTAAAAGATTCTGATAATAGTGAAACTATAAGAAGAATCAAAGATAAGATAAATGAAAAGAAAAATAAACTAAAAGATGATAAAGGAAGTTTAAATCCTCCCCCAAGACAAATTATATATTTAGTTGGTACACTATGTGTTTTGGTGTCTTGAAGTGGTGATAAAGGTACCCCTTTAGTACTTATAAAAGGCTACTTTGATAATTTTGCATCCGAGTAATTTACTTGTGTGCTCATTAAAACGATAGATTGTAGAATGAACTGACCTGCTTAAATTAATTTTTAGGTGCGTATGAATAAAATTTTGAAATATCAAAAATTTCAGACCAGACTGTTATGTCTTAATTCAAATATTTAAGAAAAAAGATGGTGAACAGACTAGGTTTAGCTAATCTGCAACACCACCTTCTTTTATTTTATACTTACTTCAACTTTACTATCATGTTTCATTTCTTTCCATTCAATATTTTTTATAAATCCTGCACAAATATTTATTGGAATCCATGATGTTAAGAATATACCGAAAAATAGAATTCCTTTCCACATTGGCAATATTGGTTTTTCATTTATTGCCAAAATAAATAAAGCAAATATCGATGGGACTACTATCATGCTAAGTAGATTAATTCCAAACATTGTAAATCCTACTATATATGTAGTTTTAATGCATACTAAAATTGTAGCTAATACCATTTCTATTAAACTAAGATTACTTATTAGATTCATACTTAAAAATGCTACATTATCAAATCTCTTAATTTTACCTTCTTTGAATATTTGAGAAATTAATTTTTTTATATTTAAATCAAAGCCTTGTCTAAGTCCTACTGTCCACCTCATCCTTTGATGCCATG
This sequence comes from Helcococcus sp. SA-HE-C1, assembly GCF_985670335.1. NCBI lineage: Bacteria > Bacillati > Bacillota > Tissierellia > Tissierellales > Peptoniphilaceae > Helcococcus > Helcococcus sp. SA-HE-C1. The sequence goes on along the minus strand of NZ_OZ484652.1, from coordinate 546,408 downwards.
AATCTTCAAATGTATTTGGCTGTTCATCATAAAATATAGCATTTTCACAAAATCCAATCTTTGCTCCATGCATAGTAGTTAAAACGGTAAATTCTAAATCTTCAGTAATAGTCTTTGTATTCCAACCACCTAATTCTTCTATAATGGATTTTGTAGCCATAAATCCACAACCCACTAAAATATTATTTATATTCATTTTATTTCTAGGATAATTGTAAAATGAATTTATTAAATAATGGTATATTGTATATGCTCCTGATATTGCAGATTCATGAGGATTTTTAGAATCTCTAAATCCTTGTGCTACACTATAGCCATTCTCAATAGCATTATTCATTTCAATTAAAAAATTTGGTGTTACAATATTATCGGCATCAAAAATTACATATGCTTCATAATCTTCATGTTTGATTAAGTAATTAAACATTTCATGTAAAACATCACCTTTAGTTCTCACTGTACCTTCAACATCAAATAGTCTAACTCCTAATCTTTCTGCAACACCACGAGTATCATCTGTGCAGTTATTTGCAGCCACTATTATCTCATATCTATTTTTTGGATAGTTCATATTATGTAGGGATTCGATTAATTTCCCAATAACTTTTTCTTCATTTCTCGCAGCAATCAACACTGCAAATTTATTAAATTTTTCACTTTTCCTAACTTCTTTATCTTTCTTAAAAAAATGTAATCCAATAAAAAACTGATATATTGTAAATGGCAATAATATCATCCCCAAAATAAATACAATAACAGTTAATATACTTTCTAACATAGTACCTCATTTCCAAATAACTATTTTATTTAAGCTTATTATACCATAATTGTTTATATTTGTTATTACATTATAGTTATATAATTTAAATTTTACGAATTTTATTATGTTTTTCTATTTTGACAAATTGTATACTTTTCTATATAATTATAAAATAATATAAGGGGGATACTCTGGTTTCGACGGGAATTTAGAACAAAAATAAGCATGTGGAAGGGCATACTTCCTAAAAATAGCAAATTAAATTTAAACGCAGAAGATAATAACTTCGCTTTAGCAGCTTAATTACTGCTTATGCTAATTGGTAGGACCCGTAACTATCAATTAGTATCATATATATCGGGAAATCTATTTAGCAAAGCTTTGAGCTACATAGGAATTTATGAAGCTACTATTTTAATGGTTTTGTTGATTATCAGTTAAAATGGGAAATATTCAAATCAACTAAACATGTAGAAAGTTTTTCGGAAAGATTTTCGGACGTGGGTTCGATTCCCACTATCTCCACCAATGTATATATCCGTATATATAAGATAAAAGTTATATATACGAATATATTTTATTATTTTTTATATCAAATCATATGTAATAATATTTTTCAGTTAAAATGTATTTAATTATATATATATAATGATAGTATTATATTTTGATCATCTGCACCATACTTTATACTCACAAGGATCGCTTGTTCTTTTACGCTTTATTTTTTAAATCGAATAATTCTCTCATGAGTACTATTTCATTTTTGCCGTTACGTCTTGATACTGAATAGCCAAACTTAGTATGCGTCCATAAGCCGTCTTCATTTATAGCTAACAAATCATCTAGCATATTTTTCACTGCATAACTTTGAATTTTCCTTTTTCATATAACGCTATTGCTTATTTTCCTTTTGTGACAGAATATGGTATTTTTACCGATTGAATAGGATTTTGATTACCTAATCTTTTATTTTTCATATCCTATCCTTTCAATCTAATAAAAATAGACAGTTTATAGACTTATCCAGGTCTTGTCATAAGGTAGCTAAATTCCTTGTTGACTTTATTTATTTTTGATTATGTTTTTTTATAATTTTATCCAGGATTTTTACTGTTATTTCCAATAATTTGTATGTTCCTAGTGCTAATATTACACTTTCTATTAATCCCAAAAATATATCCATAGTTACATCCTTGTACTAAAAAAGCACATCCAACCATTATTAGCTAGTGTGCTTTATAACCCATAATTCAATACATATTCCAACCTAGCAATTCCTGCGTCGGGATATTCTTTAAACTGCTCATTCAAATCAAATTGCCTTTGTATTTCGTACAACCATCTTTTTTTAGGTATGTTAAACTTTGAATTCGGTATTTTGTTCTCAAATCCATTTCTTATCTTTTGAAGTTCCTCGTCAGTATATTTTTTGCTTTTTAATTCCCCACTGATATATCTTTTATAATCAGATTTGATTTTAAGAGTTCTATACTTTTCTTTATTATTCAATTATTTCCACCTCCAATACTCCATTTTTATTGTTTAAAATTTTATACTTCTGTCCCCTGTGAATTAAAAATTCTTTCTCACTCTTATAATTCGAATGATTTCCTATATAAAAACCTTTTGTATTTTTGGGAGCATGTATAATAATTCGGTGTCCGTCTCCAAAGTAATTAAAAGTTTTATCGCTTATTAATGTACTTTTATATGTATCTATAACATTTGCATTTAACCAAGAATTAAACTCTTCTGAAGATACTCCTCTATATAACACCAAGTCTTAATCTAACTTATTTCTTGATAAAACCCTATCTATTTCTTTTACTCGCTGTAGTGTTTTAGTCCACTCAACATCATCATCAGGAAACAAAGCATTTCTCAAATATATATTTGTTATACCATAATAGTCACCCGAATATTTATAAATAGTATTTTGCTCACTTGCCAATAACTTTTTCCAATTTTTGTCAGACTCTTTTAATAACTATTTTTCGATTTTATCATCTGCAATTTGATAATCTTTTCTTTGATTACTTAACTCTATTCTTTCCTTGATTTTATCACTTTCATCAATATCTTTCTACTCTTTACTCCAAACATCTTGAGCTCTACCATTACCAGGTTTATATTCAACAGTACATCTGCAATACCTATGCCTTTTATAGACATTATCAGGAACATCAGGATAGTCGTACTCTCCCACAACTTGTCTACACCAATCACAACACTTGCCAAATTCTTTTCTTTTTATTTTAGGTTTTAATCCACTTTTGTATTGTAGTTCTGTATTGTGCTTTATGGCGTCATCAACAACTGATTGAGTAAAGTTAATTATAGGTTCTCCTAATAACCATTTTGTATCATTTAATTCTTTTTCTGCTATTTTCTAGCAAGCATCCTTAATTATCTAAAACCTCTATTTAATTTCTACGATGCATGTTAATATGCTTATAATTTATAACAATCTTCTTCATGTCTATATTTTTGTGGTGATTATATTTTGCATAAATTAATATTATTATAAGTTTTGTTTTGTATTGATATTGCTTTTAGTTTTACAATCTATAATTTATATTAAATATATTTTTCATTTACAAGTACGTTGTTGTCAAATTCAAGACAGATTTCAAAAAAAGTGCCATCAAATATTTTTAACAGGTAATTCATAGAATATGAGTGCCCTTGCATAGTCTTAAATTTTTCATAATTTTCAATTGACAATTTTCCTTCTCTATTTTCCGATATTAATTCTCCCTTAAAACCTTTTGCTGTATAAAGTAAACCAACTTCTCTTATTTTTTTATCTCTATGTATCCACTGAATTATTCCATTAAATTCAAGATTTAATACATCTAAATTAGTTTCTTCTTTTACTTCTCTTATCGCTGATTCTTCAAATGATTCAAATTCATCGACTTTACCTCCCGGAAATGTTAAACCCTCCCATCCATATTTTTTCTTTTTATCCAGTACAACTACATTATCTCCATCCAATATTCTAACCATATTCATTAATACTGTTTTCACGATACCTCCATGATATACTGATTTATTTTACATAAGTGGTGCAAGTAATTTTGTAACTTTACCTGCTAATCTGTAAACTATATTTATTTTTTTATATTCTTTTCTATCCATTTTTCTTGAAACTTCCAGTGTTCTAATAAAATCATTTTTTACATATTTTGATAGATTATCACAATAAACTATTATTGCATTTTCGTAATTAAGATGTAAACTTCTATAATCAAGATTTATTGAGCCAACTACGGAAATTTTATCATCTGATATTATTGATTTTGAATGCAAAAATCCAGGCGTATATTCATAAACTTCAATGTCATTATCAATTAATAATGGATAATAGGATCTTGCAACCATAAATGGAATTTTTTTATCTGCAACTCCAGGTATTAGTATTTTTATATCAACTCCTTTTTTAGAAGCTAATTTAAGTGCATTTATAATATTTACCGTTGGTACTAAATATGGAGTCATTATATATACATATTTTTTAGCCTGTAATAATATATCTACTATAACATTTTCCCCTACATTTTCTTCATCATTTGGTGAATCATCAAATGGTTGTACATAACTCTCAGATTCTAGTAAAATATTATTTTCTAAATAATTTTCTATATTTATTTCCTCTTTAGCATTAAGATTCCAAAGATAAAAATACATTATTGTTAAACTACGAACTGCATCTCCTTCAATTTTTAATCCATTATCCTTCCAATGTCCAAATCTTTCAGTTAAATTAATATATTCATCAGAAATATTTATTCCCCCTGTATATCCAATTTTATTATCTATTGATACAATTTTTCTATGATCTCTATTATTATGATATGTAGATAATATAGGTTTTACTGCGGCAAATACCATTATATCTATGCCTAAAGACTGCAAATATTCCTTATATCCACTAGGTAAATAATACTCATTTGTTCCATCATACATTAATTTTACTTCTACACCGTTATTAATTTTTTCGCTTAAAATAGCTAATATTTAATCCATCATTTTACCAGGTCTAATAATAAAAAACTCAATCAAAATAAATTTTTCTGCTTTTTTTAAATCTTTTAATAATGATTCAAAATAAGATTCTCCAGATGAAAAATATTCAGTATTTGTGCTACCATATAATGGATAATTTTGTTTTTTATAAAGATATTTCTTTAAGCCTAAGTTTATATTTTCATTGTCTATTTTATTATCTAGAACATCATGTTTATTTAGCAAATGTGCATTTTTTATCTTTATATTTTTTAATCTCCTTAACAGTCTTTTAGGCCCAGGAAGTCTATCTAATAGTATATATAAAAGAATTCCTGCAAAAGGAATCAGACTAATTACTATAATCCATGCAACACGGTAATCTATTGGTCTATCTATATTGATAAAGTATATTATCATTATAAATTTGAATATAGAAAGTAATTTATCAATTTCTATTTCATATTGACTAAATACTCTATAAAGATATACTAAAAAGGCCATTTGAAAAAAAATTAAAAAAGTTACAACTAATATTGGTTTTACTAAATGTTTTTTTTCCTTAAATTGTTTTAATCCGTTTAATTCATTTTTTTTACTCATTAAAAACTCCATTTCTATTGATACATTTATTATAGCAAAATTATTTAATTAAATTAAATATAATATGATTCTATACTTAATTATGTTATAATTTTAATAAGGAGATTAAAATGAAACAAAAAAAAATAATAGTAATTTTATTTTTAACATTATTTATTTTGACTGGATGCTTAAATCCTTTGAATATTAATGATAAACAAGCATTAGATGAAGCATTAAAAAATGATTATAATGTAGAAGATGATATAGAAAAATATAAACAAGATAAATTTAATACTATTTTCAAATTAGAGTCTGATAATAGTAACTCTTATATGATAATTAATCATGAAAACATTGATGTCAAAAAAATCACTCAAATACATATAATTAAAATTTTTGATAATGAGGCATCCAATATTGAAAAAGGTACTAAAGTCAAAAAAAGTATTCAAGTTGGTGAGGAGGGTAAGAATAGGTATAAAAAATTAAAATCTATTAATTTTGATTATAAAATAGCTAAAAATAAATATTATATATTTATTGATTTCGATAGAAATATTTTTATGGACGAAAATATTAAAAAGGAAGACTACAATAATATATTTTCTGATGAAATTATAAATTCAAATTTTGACCAAATAGAAAAATTATTGCTTTCTCAAGGTTTTAAAAGAATATAAAATATAACACCTCAATTTAGTTTTTTGATATTGAGGTGTATTTGTTTGTAATAAAATATTATAGTCCTATTAATAAAACTTGATCTTCTTCGTTTATTTCTAATTCATCTGCATTTCCAAAAATTTCTTCTATACCTTCCTTATCTAATAAAAAGTAGTCCTTAGCCTCTATTTCGATTTTTTCAGAATCAATAGTATTTTCTTTAACCTCTGTAAATTGAGCCTTATTTGATTCATCACTTTCAATAATAAAAACTTTTGTATATTTTTCTTTGTTTAATAACAATAATTCTCCAATCTGCATACTTCCTCCGATTTAATTTTCTACTTTCTATTTTACACTGTTTTTATATAAAATAAAAATCTTTAAAAAAGCTTGACAAATTTATTTAAAATATATAAAATCTTTTTAAGATTATACATTAAGAACAGAAAGAAAGAGTAAATAGTTTGATGTATCAGAGAACTGTCGGTTGGTGCAAGGCAGCTACGTAAAATTATTGAAAATCATCTTTTATTGTTAAATCCTGAAATAAGTAGGGTTTTACGCAGTAGTTCGCGTTAAAAGAACTAGATATTGATTGATATCTATGAGTGCTTTGTATTTTTACAAAGAATAAAAGGTGGTACCACGATTATTTCGTCCTTTATCCGTATGGATAAAGGATTTTTTTGGTATGACGGGCATGTCATCAATCTGTGGTGAAAGTCCACTAAGGGCGTAGTTGCCAACGAACCTCACAGTAATTCCCAAGGTTTGCACCGTGAGATGCAGGCGAGAAGAAGGGATAGCAAAATTGTAGCCTGACGAACAGAAACCTAATACTAAGGCTTGCACGGTGGACAAGCGGACCAAAAGTTGTGAAGTCCAAAAGGCAACCGTAAACCATGCAAGTAGATTAGGCAGGTAGACAAGGAAAGATTGATGGCTTATCCCGTGAGGTCTCACTAGCGAATAAGTAGTAACAACGAATAGTGAGAAGTCAGCAAAAGCCATAGTAGTATTGAAGCCTTTGTAATAGAGGTGGAGCGAAGGGCTGAATAATTCAAAGTCAAATGGACTTGCAAAAGTCTGTATCCATATCCGACGAGAAAATCGTACCAAAGACGTAACGGCGGAAAATTTTCACAGGAGTTAGGAGTAAGAGGATACAGAGCATAACAAAGAAAGGAGACAATCCAAATGTCAGAACTGCTAGAACAAATACTCAGTAGAGAAAACATGTTTGCAGCATTAAACAAAGTGAAAGCAAACAAAGGAGCAGGAGGAATAGATGGAATATCCACCGAAGAAATAGACCAACATCTCAAAAACAACTGGGTAGAAATTAGAGACAAAATTCGAAGAAGAAAGTATAAACCAAAACCGGTCAGAAGGGTAGAAATACCAAAACCAAATGGAGGTGTACGCAATCTAGGAATACCAACAGTAGTAGACAGAGTAATAGAACAAGCAATTGCACAAGTTCTAACACCAATAGCAGAACCACACTTTAGTGATAAAAGTTACGGTTTTAGACCAAATCGCAAAGCACAACAAGCGATAGTGAAACTTCTTGAATACTTTAACGACGGATACAGCTATATTGTAGACATAGACCTAGAGAAATTCTTTGATAACGTCCCACAAGACAAACTTATGACCTTGGTTCATAACCTCATAAATGACCCAAACACAGAATCCTTAATTAGGAAATATCTTAATGCGGGAGTAATGATAAAAGGAAATTATGAAGAAACACCCAAGGGAACACCACAAGGAGGAAATCTATCGCCCCTTCTAAGTAACATAATGCTAAACGAATTAGACAAAGAACTAGAAGCAAGAGGACTACACTTTGTAAGATATGCAGACGACTGCATAATAGCCGTAGGAAGTAGCGCAGCAGCTAACAGAGTAATGGCAACAGTAACAAAGTGGATAGAAAAGAAACTAGGACTAAAAGTAAATGCAACAAAATCCAAAGTTACAAAACCAATAAAACTAAAATATTTAGGATATGGTTTTTGGAAAGACAAAGCAGGATGGAAAGCAAGACCACACAAAGAATCAATCCGAAGGTTTCAAAGAAAGTTGAAACAGTTGACAAAGAGGAGTTGGTCAGTACCAATGACCTATAGAATCAACAGACTGAACCAAGTAATTAGAGGGTGGATAAACTATTTTAGACTAGGAGATATGAAGACGGTCCTTAGAAAGATAGATGAACGACTTAGAACAAGAATGAGAATAGTCATATGGAAGCAGTGGAAGACGAGTGGGAAACGCCTATGGGGACTTCGAAAGTTAGGAGTTCCGATGTGGATGGCAAAACAGTCAGTAGGATTTGGAGACCACTATCAAGCGGTTGCCAAAACCACAGGACTACATCACATAAACAAAGAAATCCTCGCAAAGCGAGGACTTCAAAGTTGTTTGGATTATTATTTGAATTAAACCGCTGTATGCCGAACGGCACGTACAGTGGTGTGAGAGGGGCTACATGTTAGCTCCTACTCGATTATAAACTAAAAAAAGGAGAGAATTATGAAAATAAAATTAAACAAATTTGAGTTTATAAGCATATCAATAATGTTATTTGGGTTATTTTTTGGTGCTGGAAACTTGATTTTTCCGCCTATCTTAGGTTACAATTCTGGAACAGAAACTTTAACTAGCTTTTTGTTTTTTTCACTTACTGCTATTCTATTTCCTATACTAGGTGTAATTGCAGTTGCTAAAACAGATGGTTTACAAAATCTTACACGAAGGGTCCATCCTACATTTGCTCTTATCTATACGTTATCTATATATCTTTCTATTGGACCTGGACTTGGCATCCCTAGAGCTGGTACTGTTCCATTTGAAATGGCTATAAGTCAGTATCTCTCACCGGATTCTAATATAATGCTGATTAGATTAATTTATACTTTTATATTTTTTCTAGTTGCCTATTTAATTGCTCTAAATCCAAGTAAATTGGTGCAAAGAATGGGAAAATTATTAACTCCTGTTTTAATTGGATTTATTGTATTACTATTTGTCGGTGTTTTATTTAATAATCCATCATCTATATCTGCACCAAAGGGTGAATATGCAAAAAACGCTGCAGTACAAGGATTTGTAGATGGTTATAATACTCTAGATGCCATTGCTTCTCTAAACTTTGGTTTAGTAATTGCAATAACTATAAGAAGGTATAATATTAATAATAAAAAAGATATTTTGAGTTATACTACAAAAGCTGGATTTTTAGCTGGTTTTATTTTGCTATTAGTTTATGCTATGCTAACATTTATTGGTATGCAAGTTTCAGGACTTGGAACAAAATTTACAAACGGTGCTCAAATTTTAACATTTTTAAGTCATCATGTTTACGGAAGATTTGGTTCTACACTTGTTATCCTGATATTCACACTTGCGTGTTTAACTACATCTATAGGTCTAATAGTAAGTATATCTGAATATTTTTCAACATTAACTATGAAAATTAATGAAACTCAATGGACTGCTATAATAACATTCTTTTCGTTTGTTGTTGCTAACTTTGGATTAGATTCAATTTTATCTGTTTCAGTTCCTATTTTAATAACAATATATCCATTTTCATTGGCAATTATATTAATGGGAGTACTAGAGTATAAGGTGAAATTTAGTAGAGCTTCTTATGTGGCTGCTGCTATTACATCATTTATAATAGCGACAGTTTCTGTTTTACAGTCTCAAAAAATAGAATTGCCTGTTGTAACTGCTTTATTTAATCTTTTACCAATGTCAGATAATGGACTAAATTGGATATTACCTACTTTAATTATAGTGATATTAACTCAACTAGTTACAAGTAAATCAAAGAAATAATCCAAAAAGCTAGAAGATTTTTATCTTCTAGCTTTTATGTTATCTTTTCTTTAATTTTCATTATTTGATTAAACATTTCATCTGATAAGTCTTGATACTCTAAGATAAAATCTAAATCTTCATTAGCTTTATCCAATTTATTTAATTCAATTAAAATTATTGCTCTATTGTACCTTAATTTTATTTCTGATGGATATTTTTCGATTGCATTATTAGCTATATGAAGAGCTTCTATATCTTTTCTTAAAATATATTTTATATATACTAAATCCGTATATAAAGTAGCAAAATCTGCCCCCTTATCTATTGCTTCTTCAAAGAATTTTTCAGATAATTCAGCATTTTGTTGATTCATATATGCTATTGCAATATAATATGAGATATCATATCTTGAAGAATTACGCCTTGCTTTCATAAGTAATTCAAGTGCCTTTCCGTAATCCATTTTATTAATATAATAAATTGAATCAGCGACTGCTACGTCTGGTTCTATCTTTTTCATTATAATTCTAATTTGTTCATTTATTTCTTCATTTTCAGAATTTTTTAAGGAGTTTTTGTAAAAATTATTTGCCTTTATATAATCTCCCATTGCTACACAAATATTTCCTAATTCAAAATTAGCTAATACATTATTTTTATTATAATTTAAAATTCTCTCAAGTATCCTAACGGATTGCTCGACATAAATTTGTCTTTCTTCTTTATCTTTAATATCAAGATTCCATAAAAACTTAGAATAATTATATGCAGCCAACTCATTTTTTTCATCTAACAAAAATGCGGCTCTAGAATAAATTAATGCTTTCTCATATCTTTGATCATTTTCCATGTTTTCTACTGCCTTTGATAGAGCATATTTGGATGGATTTTCTAATAATCTCTTTAATATGTTTTTATATTCATTTGCATATAAAAATTCTGAATCAATTGCAATTAAATAAAGAATTCCATTCACAATATATTCTATGCTAACTTCCTTTTGGAAATTATCATTTTGAAATCCATCTAACATTTCATCCAAAATTATTGGTAAGGGTATATCTTTTAATCCATTTTTTTCATATAATTTAATATTATCTTTTAATTCTATAAATGCTATTTGATCAGCTTTTGCTCTAAAATATTTTTCAATTATATCCATAGTTACCTAAAACTTCCTTGAAATTCTCTTTTTCTCATTGATGACCCATTTAATGTATAAAATAAATTTCCCTTAAATATAAAAGCAAACGCCAAAAGTAGTGAAACTACAATTAAATTAATTGTATATAATGGGGTATTCAAAAGTAATTCAAATGAAAAATATCTCATCAATACATCAAATCTGTATTGTAATTCTAAAAATAATAAAAGTATAATTATCCATTGAGCTATATTATTTTTAAGAAAATTAAAAATATCATAAAAGACATTTCCGCCATACGAATTTCCAATATATATACTTTCATAAAATACACTCATGATGATAAGCAAGGCGAAGTAAACTATAATATTTATAACACCTTGGTTTCCTACAAAAATAAATAACCATTCTGCTAGGACTATATAAAAATATGCACTGGAAACTTGTGAAAACCAGGTTTTATAACCATATATCATATTTTCAGTTCTAAATCTATCATATATAACAATATCTGATAAAATATTTATTATTGCTGACATAAACACCACTCTAACCGCATACCTAACAAATCCTAATATAAATCCTGTTGAACCTCTACCTACACTTAATATATTTAATATTAGGGATTCTCCTACATTCATAAGTATTAAAAGTATTGCTAAAATCGGAATAAATACTATTTTTGCCATTGATTTTTTTAATGCGTGCTTATTTACATTAATTACGTCATTTATTAAATTCATTATTATCTCCTACATTTTATCTGGCGCTTTAATGCCCAATAAGTTTAATAATATAGCAATGCTTGTTTTAGTTGCATATACTAATAGCAATCTCGCCTCTTTCTCTTCATCACTAGAATTCATTATATTTACATTATTATAAAATGAATTGAAATTTTGAGCCAGTTCTGTTACAAATCTAGTTATTATAGATGGTTCTCTTTTTTCTTCAGCAGTTTTTACTATGCTAGGTAATCTATATAATGTCTTTACCAATTCAATTTCTTGTTTTTCTTTCAGTAAAGAATATTGTACTTTATCAGTGATTTCATTATCAAATTTTTCTAAAATTTGATTTGCCCTTGCATGAGCATATTGTACGTATGGACCTGTCTCGCCCTCAAAGTTTAATAGTTGATCCCAATCAAATACATAATCTTTAATTCTAGTATTAAATAATTCTTGGAATTTTACTGCTCCTATTCCTATTTGATTAGCAATTTCCTCTTTATTTTCTAAGTCTGGATTTCTTTTTTCTATTATATCTTTTGTCTTATCTATAGCTTTATTTAATACATCTTCTAGAAATACAACATTTCCACGTCTTGTTGAGAGAGTTTCTCCCTTTAAGCTAACCATTCCAAATTGAATATGTTCACAATCACTAGCCCATTCAAATCCCAATTTATCAAGAATATTGAAAAGCATTTCAAAATGAAGATTTTGTTGTGTAGCTACTACATAAATATTTTTATAGAAATTATAATGTTCTTTTCTATACGTTGCAGTAGCAAGATCTCTTGTAATATATGCTGATGAGCCATCGCTCTTAAAAATTAAGGCAGGTGGGTTATTTTCTCCCATTTCAATTACTTGAGCACCTTCAGATTCTTTTATCAATTCACTATTTTTAATAATTTCTCTAATATAAGGAATAAATTGTGCGTGATAGTGTTCTCCATTATATGATTCAAAATTAATGTCTAAAATATCATAAACTCTATTAAATTCTTTTAGACTTATTTCCTTAAACCACTTCCAAGTTTCGATAGCAAATTCATCACCACTTTCTAATTTTTTAAACCATTTTCTAGCATCATCTCTTAAGGCTGGATCTAATTCAGATTCTTTAGTGTGCCTTACATAAAGCCTTAATAATTCTCTTATTGGATCTTTATCAATAGCCTTTTTATCTCCCCATTTTATATATGCAGAAATAAGCACACCAAACTGTGTTCCATAGTCACCAAGGTAATTTATGCTTTCCACGGTATAGCCTAAAAATCTAAAAATTCTTTTAAGTGAATCGCCTATTACGGTAGATTTTATATGACCAATATGGAAAGGTTTAGCAATATTAGGTGCACTATAATCAAGCAATATTGTTTTCCCCTTACCTTCTGTTGAAGATCCATATTTTGTATTTTCTTTAAAAATTTGTTTCAATACACTTTCATTAAATTTAACTTGGTCTACATGAAAATTAATATAGGGGCCATCTGCTTTTATTTTATCAAAATAGGGAGAATTTATTTTCTCTGCTAAATCTGTTGCTATTTGAACAGGTGCTTTTCTCAATGATTTAGCTAATCTAAAACATGGAAACGCAAAATCACCAAGTTCCGACTTGGATGGTCTTTCAATACACTTTAGAATCTCATCATTTGTCATATCAATATCTTGCTTTGCAAGAATTTTTACAATCTCATCTTTATAATTCATATCTATTTCAGTATTACTACAGTAATCCCTGCTCCTCCTTCTTTATCATTACCAATTCTAAATTCTTCTACATAATTACTCTTTTTAAGGTACTCTGTAACACCTTTTCTCAAAGCTCCCGTTCCTTTACCATGTATTACATAAACCTTTTTAAGACCTTTTAGTATTGAAGAATCAAAAAATTGTTCAATTTTAGGAATAGCTTCATCAACATTGTGACCTCTTAAATCTAATTCCTGTTGTATTTCTTCATTTGAAATATTTTTCATTAATTTTCTATAGGAAGATTGTGATTTGTCTTGTTCAATATCTTCATTAGTTTTTGCAATATCTCTTATATTTATATTAAATTTAAGAATGCCCATTTGCACAATTAAATCTCCCTTATTATCTGGAAGTGTCTGCACTACTGCTAAATCATCCATTGAAAGAACTTTAACCGTCTCTCCAACTTTCACTTTAATTATTTTATTATTTTGGGGTTTTTGAAGTGTTTTTTGATTATAAGAGCTGCTTACTTTTTTGTATTTATCAGAGATTGTTGTATATGCTCTATCTATTTCCCTACTATCCTTCGATTTATTTTGTTTTTTAGCAATCTGTATCATCTCTTTTGATTCTTTAATTGCTTTTTCTAAAATTTTTCTAGCATCCTCTTTAGATTTTTCAATTTCTTTTTCTGCCCTTTTACGTTTATTATCTATATCTCCATTAAAATCATCTACAAGTTTTCGATATTTAATTTTTTGTATATTTACCTCATCTAATTGTTTGTCTAATTCCAATTTTTGTTTTTCTATATCAGATATTATGTCTTCAAAATCTCTATTATCGTTACTTATATATGTGTTTGCTCTTGATAATATTGTTTCATCAAGTCCCAAACGTCTTGAAATTTCAAAGGCATTTGATTTACCAGGCCTACCAATTATTAATTTATAAGTTGGTGATAATGTTTCGACATCAAATTCAACATTGGCATTTTGTACACCTTCTGTTGACATTGCATAAAGTTTTAGCTCACTGTAATGAGTTGTAGAAACTATTAGTGATTTTTTCTTCATTAGTGTGTCAATTATAGACATTGCTAATGCCGCTCCTTCCACGGGATTGGTTCCATTTCCTAACTCATCAAAAAGCACTAACGATTTATCATTAGCTTTATCTAAAATTCTAACTATATTTGTCATGGAAGCTGAAAAAGTTGATAATGATTGATCAATGCTCTGATTATCTCCTATATCCGTAAATATATCATTGAATATTGCAATTTTTGAAAATTCATTACAAGGTACATATAATCCCGATTGTGCCATCAAAGTAATTAAGCCCAATGTCTTTAGGGTCACTGTTTTACCACCAGTGTTTGGCCCTGTGATTATTAAAGATTTATATTTTTCTCCCAATCTTATATCTATTGGAATAACTTTTCCTTTTAATAATGGATGTTTTGCATTTTTTATATCTATTATCTTATCAACATTCAATATTGGTCTTGTATATCCTTTTTCCATCGCATATTTAGCTTTAGCAAATGTAAAATCTAGGTCAATTAAAATATATTGATTTTTTCCTATATCTTCATGATAAGATAAAACTAGTTCTGATAGATTTTTTAATATTTTTCTTATCTCTTCAGTTTCTTGAATTTCTAAATCTCTAATTTTATTGTTGATTTCAACAATCGCCATTGGCTCAATGTATACAGTCTGTCCAGATTGTGATATATCATGTGTTATGCCTGGCACCTTTGATTTAGCACCTATTTTAACTGGCACAACATATCTGCCATCTCTCATTGTTACAAATTCATCTTGAAGACTTACATTATCACTTTTTAATATTGAATTTAACTTGGATTTAGCCTCGTCATTTTTATCTTTAATACTACTTCTAATATGATAAAGTTCTTTTGACGCATCATCAGCTATAGTTTCTTCATCAACTACAATTCTTTCAATTTCTTTTTGAACTCTTAAATTTGTATAAAGTTTAGAGATATCTTCAACTACTAAATTAGTTTCTCCTTCTAAATTTTCGTATTCATCTACATAATCTTTTAAGCTTTGAGACACTCTTAGCGAGTTTGCAATATTTAATAATTCTATATTATCTAAAATTGCATTTTTCTTTAATCTATCGATAATTATTTTTAGGTCGTATATTCCAAACAAAGGTGGAAATAAGTATTTTCTAATTAATTCTATTGCATTAGATGTCTTTGTCTGAAAATATTCTATCTTTTCAATATTTGTATATGGATAAATTTTAGAAACTCTCTTTTTAGCTAATGATGAACTGCAATATACTTTTAACTCTTCAATTATTTTATCCCATTCTAATGTAGAAAATGTATTATTTTCCATAAATACCATTACTTTCTATTTCTTAATTCTGTTATTTGTTTTTTTAATTCTTTAATTTCTTTTTCCTGACTAAATAAAGAATCAAATAAATCTTTATTTTCCTTTTCTAGTCTTGTAACTTTAGATTTATCTTCTTCTATCAATGATGATAATTTTTTATTTTCTAATGATAACTCTTCGATTCTTTTTTTATACTTTTCATTACTTTCTTTAATGTCATTAATAGTACTTACTGTAGTATTATATACACTGTAAAGATGAGAATATTGTTCTTTTAGTGGTTCATAATTTTCTAAAGCTTTTGATGCATTTTCTTTTATATTATTATATTCATTTCTAATAGAAAATAATTCGTCAGCAATATTTATAGCTGCCAAAGTTGCATACATAACTCTATTGTTATATTTGATCAATCCTCTAGCCTCTTTTATTCTCTCATTAACATTTTCTACAATTTTTTCTGATTCTTCTTTACTTTTATCAGTATGCAAAACATAATTATTAAAGTCTATAACGAAGTCATATTTGTATTTAGCCATTATTAACTCCTTAATTCAGTATTAAATGTAGATTTTAATCCATTTTCAATATTCTTAAATGCTTGTTTAATATCCTTATCTTTTAATGTAGAGTCTTGAGATTGGAAAAGAATTTTATATGCTAGCGATACTTTACCTTTCTCTATTTGCTCACCCTTATATCTATCGAATAGTTGAACACCCACTAGGTATTCCCCTCCATTTTCATTGATTACATCAATGATTTGCTGTGATTCTATATCTTCATTTATAATGAATGCAATATCTCTCTCTATAGTAGGGTATTTTGAAATCATTTTATATTGAATATTTGAATTTATAAATTTTATCATTTTATCTAAATTTAATTCACTTATATATACTCTTTTTTCTATCTCGAAATTATTAACTACAAATGGTGAAATTTCCCCTATTACACCAATACTTTCTCCATTTATAATAATATTCGCTGTTCTTCCAGCATGGAAAATAGGATTATTTTCTTCTCTCTCAAATCTGACCTTTTCAATACCAAATTTATTAAATAAATTTATTAACACATTTTTTAAATAGTAATAGTCATAATTCCCCACCATTCCTATTGTCAATAATTTATTTTCTAACATTTGTCGATTATCATTGTGGTGAAATGTATTTCCAACTTCATAAAATCTTAAATCATTTTGTTTATTATTTAAATTTCTTTTTATTACGCCTAACATATTTCCTATTAAAGTTGTACGCATAACTGAATAGTCTTCACCTAAAGGATTTAAAATTTTGATTACATCACGTAATTTATTACCATCTTCAATATTTAAATTGTCAAATTGTTTTTTTGAAATAAATGAATAAGTTAAAATTTCTGTAAAACCTTGAGCATACACAGTATTTCTAATCTCATCCTGAAACTTCCTTATATTAGATTTAATACCTTGCGTTAATTCTCCCTTTAATGGCTTAGGCTTAATATTATGAAATCCATACAATCTACCAATTTCTTCAATTAAATCTACTTCAAGTTGTAAGTCTTCTCTGAAATATGGAATTGATACTTTAAGTTCCTCACCTTCAATTTCAGAATCAAGTTCTAGTGAATCTAAATATTTTTTAGTGTTCTCAATACTTAAATCTAATCCTAGTATTTGATTAACTCTATCATTTCTTAATCTTATAAATTTTTTTTCAAACTTAAATTCTGTCGCTGAATGTATACCTTCCACTACAGTACCGGAATTAGTTTCTGAAACTAAATATAAAAATCTTTTTATTCCATATTCTGCATTTTTAGCTGGAACTCCTTTTTCAAATCTAGAAGAAGCCTCTGTTCTAAGCGTTAATCTTTTTGATGTCTTTTTAATGTATTCACTATCAAAACAAGCTGCCTCAATTAAAATATTTTTTGTATTATCACTTACTTCTGTATTTGCCCCTCCCATAATTCCTGCAAATCCTATTGGATTGGAGTTACCGTCACAAATAACTATATCGCCATTTTTTATAATTCTTTTTTCATTATCAAGCGTGGTTAATTCCTCGCCATCTTTATCTTCTCTAACTATAAGTGAATTACTTTCTATTTTATCTAGATCATACACGTGTAATGGTTGTCCATATTCTAGCATTACATAATTTGTAAAATCAACAATATTATTTATTGGTCTTATCCCTGCGTCTCTTAGATAATTTTGAATATACATAGGAGAGTTTTTTATTTCTACATCTTTTACAACTGCCGTTAAAAATCTTTTTACATTTTTTGATTCATTCTTAACACCTTTAAAAAGGTCATTATATTTACCCACTTGATTTGAAATTTCTAATGAAGGCTCTAAAATTTTCTCTTGAAAAACTGCTGCAACTTCTCTTGCCATTCCAATTATCGATAAACAATCTGGTCTATTTGGTGTTATTTCAAATTCAATCGTCTCTCCATCTAAGTCTAAATATTGTATTGCATCATTTCCAATTTTTGCCTCTTTATTAAGTATTATTAAACCATCTTGTGAATTTTTTAAGACATGGTCTTCATTTACACCTAATTCTTTATAACCACAGAGCATGCCTCTTGACAAAACTCCCCCTAAGGTTGCTTCTTTTATTTCTACACCAAAAGGTAGTTTTGCTCCTATTTTAGCAAAAACTACTTTATCTCCTTTTTTCATATTCGTTGCACTACTTACAACTGTTAACTTTTCTTCACCATAATCGATATCTACTAAATTTAATTTATCTGAACTTTCACTTTTTTTAATATCGAGTATTTCAGCAACTACAAGTTTACTCATATCTTGATATGAATTTATTGACTCAACATGTGAACCTGAATCTGTAACTCTATTAGCAATTTCTCTAGTACTAATATTATCTAAATTCAGATAGTTCTTAAGCCATTTTACAGGTACTAACATCTTTCCTCCTAAAACTGATCTAAAAATCTCTTGTCATTTTCATATATTAATCTTATATCATCTAGTCCATACTTAATCATAGCGATACGATCTACTCCCATACCAAATGCAAAACCAGTGTATTTTTCACTATCTATACCACACATTTCTAAAACATTGGGATGTACCATACCGCATCCTAGTAACTCCATTGACCAACCTGTATTATGGCATATATCACACCCTTTACCTTTGCAATTAAAGCATGAAACATCCACCTCCATTGAAGGTTCAGTAAAAGGAAAATAATGAGGTCTAAATCTTGTTTGATATTCTTCGCCAAATAGCTCTTTTATAAATACATTTATAGTATCTATTAAATTTGCCATAGAAACATTTTCACCAACTACTAGACCTTCAATTTGATGAAACATTGGAGAATGAGTTGCATCTAAATCATCAAATCTAAAAGTTCTACCTGCTGAAACCATTCTAATTGGTAACTCTTGAGTAAGCATCGTCCTAACTTGTACTGGAGAAGTATGTGTTCTTAATAAATTCTTATTGTCTATATAAAAAGTATCAGACATATCTCTTGATGGATGATTTAATGGCGAGTTTAATTTATCAAAATTATTTTCCACTGTTTCAATTTCCGGACCATCAATTACAGAAAAACCCATATATCTAAATAAATTTTCGAGTTCTTCCATAGTCTGATTCAATGGATGTCTATGTCCTATTGGTAGGCTGTCCGTATTCGCAGTAACATCAATTTTTTCTGATACAATCCTTTCTCTTAAATTTTTCCACTTGAAATCTTCTTTTTTATTATCAATGGAATTTGAAATTTTATCTCTTATTTCATTTGCTAATTTACCAATAATAGGTCTTTCTTCTTTTGAAATTTTACCCATTTCTCTTAATAAAAAGGTCAATTCTCCCTTTTTCCCAAGTACTTTAACCCTCAATTCTTCAAGATGTTTCTCATCTGTTGCATTTTTTATTATCTCTAATGATTTTAATTTAATTTCATCTAATCTTTCTTTCATTATTATCCTCCATAATCTTTTTTATTATATCATAAATCGCTAAAAATGCGTACATTATGATTATAAAATAATTTTAGACTAATCTAGGATTATCAAACTTATGTGACAAGAAAGCAATCTAATATATCGTTAAATCATATTTAAACTGTTTTAAATAACAAAAAAAGTCGCTCAGAATAGATTTACTCTACTCTCAAGCAACTTCTTTATCTTAAACTATTTTCTTTTTCTAAGTCCTAGGTATGCTGCAGCTGATGCTACCATAACTAGTGCCGCTCCTGCAATTCCTGCATCTCCAGTACCTGGATTTTCTGGTTTTGAAGGTTTTAATTCTTTTGATGTTTCTTTTGGTGTATTACCTTCTCCTTTTGATTCTGTAGGAGCTTCGGGAAGTGTTTCCTGAGTTTCTGCTTCTCCTTTTGATTCTGTAGGAGCTTCAGGAAGTGTTTCCTGAGTTTCTGGTTGTCCCTTACTTGATTCAAATGTTCCAACTGCAACTACTTCATCTTGTGCTTGTTCTAACACTTCTCTTTCAAGAACTTCTCTTCCAGTAAATTTCCCTGTACTTGGATTTACCACATATTTATATGTGTATTTTACAAGTCCATTTTTACCAGTTTGGATTACTTTTCTTTCTCCCTTAGTTAATAGGTTATCGGTAGTTTCTTGATGTCCGTGATTTAGTGTGACTTCTTCTACCTTTTTAGCACCTACACCAATTACTTTATCTCTAGCTTCTTCTGTTTCACGTAATTGTTCTCTCTTATTACTTAGTGAACCATCTTGTGGGTTTACATCATATTGGTATTTAATTGTTTCAGTCCCTGTTTTCCCTTCTACTAATACCTTCTTTTCACCAAATGCTAAATCTTCTTTTGGTTGATAAGTTGTATTAAAGTCGATTGGGTTTTTTGTGGTTTCAATGTTACCAATACCAACTACTTTTTCTTCTAAAGTTTGATTTTCAATTGTAATCTTCTTAACTTCAGATAGTCCGTTTATATCTTTTTTATTTGGTGATTCTCCAGGTTTAAATACACTACCTTTATCATCCATTAGATATATTTCATAGTATTTGTTAATACGGTTTTTACCTTCAGTCTTTGTTTTTTCTTGTTTGAAGTCTAGTGTATCATCTGCTTCATAGCGTGTTGTAAAGTTGTCAGTTTCATTAATCATTTGACGATTATTTACATACTCTATTCTATGATTTGTAGTTTCACTTATTACTTCTTCTCTAGGATTTGTAGTTTCACCAGTTTTTGGATTTACTTCATAAGTTACTTTAAGTTTCTTTGTTCCTTCACTTCCTTCATTTTTTACATAGCTTTGTCCAAATGCCAAGTCTTCTGGAAGTTCGTCTTTAGTAATACCATCTGCTAGTGTACCGTCTTGTTTGTATAGCTTTTTGTAGATAGTTTGCATTGGTATTGCTTCAGTTTTATTTTCTACGTTACCTACACCAAATACTTTATCTCTAGCTTTTTCTTCTGTTTCACGTGATTGTTCTCTCTTATTGCTTAGTGAACCATCTTGTGGGTTTACATCATATTGGTATTTAATTGTTTCAGTCCCTGTTTTCCCTTCTACTAATACCTTCTTTTCACCAAATGTTAAATCTTCTTTTGGTTGATAAGTTGTATTAAAGTCGATTGGGGTTTTTGTGGTTTCTACGTTACCTACACCAACTACTTTTTCTTCTAAAGTTTGATTTTCAATTGTAATCTTCTTAACTTCAGATAGTCCGTCTATATCTTTTTTATTTGGTGATTCTTCAGGTTTAAATACACTACCTTTATCATCCATTAGATATATTTCATAGTATTTGTTAATACGATTTTTACCTTCAGTCTTTGTTTTTTCTTGTTTGAAGTCTAGTGTATCATCTGCTTCATAGCGTGTTGTAAAGTTGTCAGTTTCATTAATCATTTGACGATTGTTTACATACTCTATTCTATGATTTGTAGTTTCACTTATTACTTCTTCTCTAGGATTTGTAGTTTTACCAGTTTTTGGATTTACGTCATAAGTTACTTTTATTTTCTTTGTTCCTTCACTTCCTGCATTTTTCACATAGCTTTGTCCAAATGCTAAGTTTTCTGGAAGTTCGTCTTTAGTAATACCTTCTGCTAGTGTACCATCTTGTTTGTATAGCTTTTTGTAGATAGTTTGCATTGGTATTGCTTCAGTTTTATTTTCTACATTACCTACACCAACTACTTTTTCTTCTAAAGTTTGATTTTCAATTGTAATCTTCTTAACTTCAGATAGTCCGTCTATATCTTTTTTATTTGGTGATTCTTCAGGCTTAAATACACTACCTTTATCATCCATTAGATATATTTCATAGTATTTGTTAATACGGTTTTTACCTTCAGTCTTTGTTTTTTCTTGTTTGAAGTCTAGTGTATCATCTGCTTCATAGCGTGTTGTAAAGTTCTCAGTTTCATTAATCATTTGACGATTATTTACATACTCTATTCTATGATTTGTAGTTTCACTTATTACTTCTTCTCTAGGATTTGTAGTTTCACCAGTTTTTGGATATACGTCATAAGTTACTTTTATTTTCTTTGTTCCTTCACTTCCTGCATTTTTCACATAGCTTTGTCCAAATGCTAAGTCTTCTGGAAGTTCGTCTTTAGTAATACCATCTGCTAGTGTACCATCTTGTTTATATAGCTTTTTGTAGATAGTTTGCATTGGTATCGCTTCAGTTTTATTTTCTACATTACCTACATAAGTTATTAAATTACCAGCTTGATTTCTTTCAGTGGTTTCATTTTTTTGATTAAATGCTATATCTTCTTTTGGTAAGAATACTCTATCTGCTTCTAGTACTTCAAATGGTACGGTTAGTTCTGTGAATTTATCAGTCATATGCTCATCAACAATCTTAAATGTCACGCTATATCCACTTCCAACTTTTGTTGCTTTATTGTCAGTAAATGGATTGTTATCGTCCTTAAATGTATGTGTCACACGTGATAAATCGATATCTCCAGTATTTTTATCATTTGCATATAGCATTTGTTTTAATTCATCAAGAGTTGTCCCATATTTTAATTGTAGGGCGTTTATTTCTTTGTCAACTACTTGACCAGCCTGGTTATAGAATTTAACGTTTGTTTTTTGAGTATTTGCATCATCAGGTTTTACACTTACTTTGTTTGTAGCATTATTTACATAGTCTTCTTTTACGGCAAGTGTTGGTAGTACCCCTGTACCGTTTACTATTTCTTTAGCAACTGGATCTCTTCTTACTGGTTCATCTACTCTCACTGGATTATCTTCATCAACTATTACACCATTTCTTTGTTTGTAGTGTTTTGTTGTTGCAATATTTCCATCACGACCTTCAGTTACTCTTTGTTCACCTTCTGGTACTGCTGGATTTTCAGTTACATTTTCTCCGTGAGGTATAGCAACATTAGTTGTAACTGCTTTTAATGGTGCAATCTTAAATGTTGATATATTTGGAGATGATACCACTTTTGTTTTTGTATCATACAAGCTTACATATGACTTAAAGTCTACATCATATCCAATGTCTTCATTAGGTGTTAATACTTTAAGTTTAATCTCATCAACTGTATATGCTGGAAGTGGACTTTTACGCTCTAGTTTAACTGCTGTAATATCTTGTAAATTAACAGCATCGTTTTGTTTGGTAACTTGTGTCCATGTAGTGTTATCATGCGTACTACTTTCACTTAGTGTATCTGTTGTATAGTAGACATTGTAGTTATCATTTTGTGGTAATTCTTTCAAATACACATCATGATTATTTGTCTGAGAGCCAGTGAATGTATATCCATTTTTTCTTGGTAAGAAGAATATAAATCCTTTATTTTCTTGAACTACACTATCTAGATTAATAAATGATGCTTTTAGATAGACATCTTCATTGTGAAGTACCGAACCTACAGTATCAGTATTTTTGTAGTTTTCATCTTGTGATGTTGAGAATGAATGCTCTAGACTTAGTCCCTGTGGCATTACAATTTGACCCGTAAATGTCAGAGATGATTCGCTACCTTTTTTTAGTGTATCCGGAACTTGAAGTTTCTCCGGTGTATCTTCTACAAATACGCTATATTTCATACTAATATTTGCTGTTGAAAATTTTTTACCCTTGAAAATACCTTCTGTAGCTGTGGCAGGTGCTCTTAAAATCTTACCTACTAAATTACCATCAACATGATCAGTAGAAAACGCTTTATATGCATCTACATTAGTTAATGTAGCGGTGTATACAGTTTTATCACCTTCAGTAGTTTTCTCGTATGAAAATCCTTCGACATTCTTGAATTCAGAATAGTCAATTTCAAGACCTGGTGTTACTTCTGCTTTCATGGTTACTTTACCAATATTATATGCACCTTTATAACGTTCTTTATCTAGATGACGAAACCTAGATAAAGAGTACCCGTTAGGGGGTATATATCCAAAATCAGTATTTAAATGATATTTACCAATTTGTATAGTTTGATTCAACCTATTAAATGATAATTCCCTACCATAATTGTAACTGGGCGATGATACTTTTAAATCCTGTAAAATTCCCGGGACTATTTGTGCAAATGCTGGACCTGTAACAATAGAAGCCTCTTGTTTGTCGTTATTATATACAGATGATACATCATGAATTGACTTTTGAAAAGTTCTTGCTTGTGTAGGCTTTTCAAAGAATTGTTCAGCTTTATCTATGTCGACTACATCATAATCTACTCTAATATATTTAAAAATCTCATCTTGATTTCCAGATTTAGGTAAATTTATAGGTTCTACAAATTTTACGTCAATAGTATATTTCGATACATCGTCACTCAATGTATTTTCATAAAAGCCTTCTTTTTCAGTAGATTTATTTAATACTGTATCATTTATTTTTACAATAATATCTTTATCTTTAATTTGTTCTTTAGCATCGCCAACAAAAGATATACTTTTTATCTTGTATAGTGGTTTATTTTCACTATCTGTAGGCATGGTAATTTCTTTTTTAATATTGGTAAATGTAAGTTTATTATTTTTACCTTTTTGAACAAATATTTGACTATTGAATACATTTGATATTATCTCTGGATTTTTTTTATATTCTTTTTTTAGGATTTCTATAGATGGAAATCCTAAACAATCATTATAGTTGTGTCCAATTTTATTGGGTTCTTTTAGACCTGTATTTCTGAAATACCAATAAAATTTATCTTCATAGTTTATAGTTTCTCCAAAAATCGATGCTGACATTCTAAGTGTTTTTTGTTTCTCAATCGGAGGTGCACCATAACTATCGATATGAAACTTACTAAAAATAAATTGCTCTGGATTTTCAACTAATGGATCCGTTCCCGAATGTTTAATCTCAGAGATAGTTAAATCTAACTCATATTCTGAAGAATCGTTTTTATGAACTATTTTATTAGAAAATGCTACATTGTATGTTGTTGCATTTATTTTTTTTGTATTATATTTCGATGTTAAATCTTCTATTGTAACTTCCTTCAATTCAGAAGGAAATCTTATTTCTGAGCTTATATTAGATACATATGCTGGTCCTTTATGAGCATCTTTACCTCTAAATCTTGAATTGAAAGTTAAATGCAAATTCTTACGTTCTATAGTAGGGGCTTCTGGATTTAAATCTTGATATCCAAGTATTCTTTTATTTGAAACCTTGTCCCCTGAATCATAAACATCTAGTCTAGTATTAATTAAATCTGCTTCTGTTAATTTAAGCAGTCCTTTTTGTTCCACTTGCATTTTAGTGTCTATAAGTTTATTATCTACTTTGCTTAGTGTTACTCTTAGGTTCTCAACTAATTTAGCATATGAATCTGTTTTAAACTCCAAAGGAATTGAACGGCTATAAGTGGAAGTTATATTTTTAAGATTTATTTCAATATACTGATTATTCTCTCTAGTATAACTTTTAGTATCTTCAACATTATTCAATTTAAGATAAATCTTATTTGAGTCACTTTCATTTTCTTCTTTATTAGATACTTCTGTAGGAAGTGATAATTTTAATGAAACGTCTTCAATATCTTTAGCACCTGAGTAAGTAATATTTAATCTTTTATGACGCCAATCACTAACATATTCCCCGTTATATCTTTCTTTTTTATTTGCTTCAACATCATCTATTAATTCAAATCTAAATCCGTCTTTTTCAAAAACTACTTTTCCATCTCCATCAGGTTTTTGTACTGCTACGTCAGTATCAGCTTGATTGGTGTTTTCTCCACCTTGGGTAGCTTGTCTATCTACCCCCCCCCTTGATTCTTGGGCATTTACCGTGAATGCACTTGAATTAATTAACATTGCACCAACTAAGGCACTAATTGTAAATTTCTTGATGGTATTTAAAATAAATTTTTTGTTTATTTTTTTCTTATCATCCATTTTCCCTCCTATTAAAATAAGTTACTAATTTTTGTCAAAATTAATATATAATATTAATTTTCTAATCATAGTTTATCACAAAATATATATTTGTAAATATATATTTCCTTTGTTATGTTATATTTCTCTAGAGTTGTCAAACATATGTGACAAGAAAACCATTTAATAATATTTTTCAAAGAGCATATAAATTCTACACAAATAATGTATAGTTCTGTCAAGGGGAAAAGCGAAGCGAACATTGACAGGGATATGCATTATTTGTAGCCTTATGAAGCCCTCTTGAAATAGCTTTCAACCATCTCATTTGGAGTCTTAAAAGCTAATACCTTTCTTGCTATATTATTTGTTCTTACGCTATATCTTTGAAACGATGTATACATTTCTTCTTCACTCTTAAATCTTCTTTTGCTGTAAAATAGAGCATTGTCTATCTTATGGCTTCTTTCTACTACTCCATTTTGCCACGGTGAATATGGTCTTGTTCGTATATATTCTATACCTAAATACTCTAGAACCTTTTCGAATGCTGATTGCTTTTGTTCTCTATCATTACAGAATTCTTTACCATTATCTGTCTGTACTGTGTTTATCTTAAACCCAAAGTCTTGTTCTATTGTCTTTAGCATTTTTGAGGTTTCATAAGTACTATTTTCATTTACTAATTTAAGGATTCTTTTTCTACTCTATAGGTCTATTGCTGTTATTTGATAGTATCTTTCGTGATTGCTTTTAAAACCTATGCATTCAATCGGAACATATTTTACATCTATTTCTACAAACTCTCCTGGATATTTTCCTTTCAACGGTTTATATTTGCTTTTTGGATAACTTATTTTCTTAGGTTTTTCATAGTTTTTAAGTTTTTTTATTTGTTTGCACATTGATCCATAGCTTCTTCTATATCCTGCGTCAAGGCATTTTCTATATACTTGAGCTAATCCTTCATGTTTGTGATATTGATATTTTTTCTTAAGTAATTCTATTTCATCTTGTGTATGTTTATTGGGATGGCTATGTGGACGTCTTGATTTATTTGCTAAGGATTCTACGTTTCCATCATATTTTTTTAGCCATCTTTGCACTTGTTGTCTGCTAGTTTTGTATCTTCTTGCAGCCTCTGCATTGTTTTTGTGTTTTATCGCATATTCTACAACTTTTTGACGAAATCTCATTTCTTCTGTTATACTAATTTTCATAGGAAGCCTCTCTTTCTGATAATTTGTTTGTAGTTAGACTTATATTACCAGATGGCTTCCTATTTTTTTATTTTTTTGTCACATATCCATTATCACCTAACAATGATTATAAAATAATTTTAGACTATAACTGTAGTCAAATATGATTTAATCGATGATTAATATTTTAAAATTAAAAATCAATAGAATTAAAAATATATAAAAATTTAATGTTAAAATAATTGAAATATTACAAAACTGTTACACACTTGTTTCTAAGCTCATGTTAAAATAAAAATATAGTAAGTAATCCTTACTATTTATGTTAAAGAGATAAGAACACAGTCAATAGATCAGTTGTAATAAAAACTTTTAAATCCCCAATTTCACTTTAGTTTTTATTATTTCATATCTCTTAATCGCAACAAAAAACTAGCTCATACCCAAACTAGTTTTTTGTTGCTTCTTTGTATTAAATTAACTTTTATTTATTAAATATAGTACTAAATTTTTCCATATCCCATATTATAGTAGATATTTCATCATAAAATCCCTTTTCATGAGATATTAAAAATATCCCACCATTATATTCTTTTAAAGCTCTTTTTAATTCATCCTTAGCTTGATTATCTAAATGGTTTGTAGGTTCATCTAACATAATTACATTTGTTGGCTTATTCATAACTTTACAAAGTCGTACTTTTGCTTTCTCTCCACCAGACAATACTTTAACCTGTGATTCATATTGTTCTGTTGTCAGTCCACATTTTGCCAATGCAGCTCTAACTTCATTTTGTAATAAAAAAGGAAATTCATCCCAAATTTCTTCAATAGCTGTTTGAGATTCATACGTTTCTTCTTGCATAAAATATCCAATATGCAAATTTTGACCAAAATGTATTTCTCCTGAAATTGGTTTTATTTCTCCAAGTATAGTCTTCACAAGAGTTGTCTTACCGAGTCCATTCATTCCTGTTATTGCAATTTTGTCCCCTCTTTCCATTCTTAAATTTAGCGGCTTTGTTAAAGGATTATCTTTATCGTAACCTATTATCAAATCTTTAGTTTCGAAAATTAGTTTTGAAGTAGATCCTATTTCCTTAAAATTAAATTCTGGATTTGGTTTTTCTCTTTGTAGTTCTATTCTATCCATTTTATCCAATAATTTTTGTCTTGACATAGCCATATTTCGTGTTGCAACATTTGCTTTATTTCTAGCAACAAAATCTTCAAGTCTTCTAATTTCTTGTTGTTGCTTTTTGTAGGCATTTTCAATTTGTTTTAATTTTAATTCATGTAATCTTTCAAATTCTGAATAATCTCCTACATATCTATTTAATTCTTTATTTTCAACATGATATATTAAGTTAATTACAGAATTTAAAAATTCAATATCGTGCGAAATCAGTATAAATGCATTTTCATATTCTTGCAAATATCTTCTTAACCACTCAATTTGATTTTCATCTAAATAGTTTGTTGGCTCGTCTAGCATTAAAATATCTGGTTTTTCTAAAAGCAACTTACACAAAAGAACTTTAGAACGTTGTCCACCTGATAAATCTTGAAATTTTGTATCAAGTCCTAAATCTATAATCCCCATACTATTTGCTATTTCATCAATCTTAGAGTCAATAACATAAAAATCTCTTGTTTCAATGATATCTTGAAGAAGCCCCACTTCTTCCATCATATTGTTTAATTGATTCTTCTGACGCATCTGCCATAGCACTATAAATTTCGTTTATTCTTGATTCTTTCTCAAATAAGTCTGAATACGCATCTTGTAATACTTCTCTTATTGTTACATCCTTATGATATGATGCTAGCTGATTTAAATATCCGACCTTTACATATTTTGCCCATTCTATAGATCCATTATCTGGTATGAGCTTACCTGTTATAATATTCATAAAAGATGATTTACCTTCTCCATTTGGACCTACTAGCCCTACATGTTCACCCTTTAATAATCTAAAATTTACATTTTCTAAAATTTCTCTGCCACCATAGCTATGATATAAATTTGAAACTGTCAAAATACTCATAATTCCTCCATTAAAAATCACAGAACTTTCATTCTGTGATTTATATTAAAACTTATTATTTTTTAACTGATATGCACCCCATAGGTAGAGTATACTTAATACTAGTCTTATAGTTACAAATACTTTTACAGATATAATTATGTTGATTATATCTATTGCAACTATTATAATACCAAATTTTATTAATTGATTCTGATTTTAATTGGTTCCCTGAATGTCTAAAACCTTGGAAACTAACATATAATCTAAATAAATTTATTATCATTGTAACTATCCCTAAAAATATTCCTAAAAAGCCCTTAAAAACTCCATCAAATAATGAATTTAATAATGCTTGTGCAGTTGATAGCATCCATGAGAATGGTATAATCATAATTCCTAAAATTGCAAAAATGAAAATTAAAATTGATGTCGTTCTTAATAAATTGTTTCTTCTCATAATTTCTCCTCTCAATTATTTTAAAAGATGTATCAATCTTTGTATTTGAAATCACAGTCAGATATATGATTGTTAATAATACCTATGGCCTGAAGATATGAATAAATTACAGTAGGTCCAATGAACTTAAATCCCATTTCTTTCATATCCTCACAAATTTTTTCGGATAAAGGATTGTTTGTTGGTACTTCAAATTTATTGTCCCAATTATTTATTATAGGTGTATCAAATGTATATGACCAAATATAGTTTGAAAAACTCCCATATTGTTTTTGAACTTCTAAAATTTTATTCGCATTATTTATGCTAGCTCTTATTTTTTGTTCATGTCTAATAATACTGTCATTTTTTAATAATTCATAAATTTTTTTATCATCAAATTTTGACACTTTTTCAATATCAAATTCATCAAACGCTTTTACGAAATTTTTTTCTTTATTTAATATTGTCTGCCAACTAAGACCTGACTGAAATATTTCTAATACTAAGTACTTAAAAAGTTTAGTATCATCTCTACATGGTACTCCCCAAATTTCATCATGATATTTTTTAGACAATTCATTATCTTCAGCCCAGTGACATCTTGTATATTCCGTCATTTCATCTCCTTTCTATAAATACATTTTACCATTTTATATACAATTTTACTAATTATATTTAAGATAAAATGACACATGAACTTTTTCAATACTCTTAAATACTATCTATATTATCAATATCTAAGCAAACTACTTTATCAGATTTCAAAGTTTTCTTTACATCTATTACTCTTTGATTAGAGCTTCCTCGAAATTTCAATCTTAAATCCATTTTTTCTTGTATAAATGGCCCATCAATTAAAATGTCACATTCTTTTAACAATTCTAATCTGTCAGGGTCTTCTATTAACTTTTCATAAATATATCCAGAGTATGCCCAGATTTCCTTATCTGTTTCCTTCTTTACTTTTCTAACAACATCAACTAACCAAGTATTTTGAAATGGTTCTCCTCCTAAAAGTGTTAAGCCCTTTACAGCTGGATCCTTCATATATTCTATTACTAAATTAGTCTCATTTTCTGTCCATTGATTACCAAAATTAGGGTCTTGGTAAAGCTTGTTGAAGCAACCAGGGCAATTATGTGTGCAGCCAGTACAAAAAATGGAAACTCTTATACCAAATCCATTTGCTACATCATACTTTCT
The DNA here is from genome assembly GCF_985670335.1 of Helcococcus sp. SA-HE-C1. NCBI lineage: Bacteria > Bacillati > Bacillota > Tissierellia > Tissierellales > Peptoniphilaceae > Helcococcus > Helcococcus sp. SA-HE-C1. Next base: position 515,386 of record NZ_OZ484652.1, on the reverse strand, counting down.
AATTTGTCCAAAATTACCGAAATTTTTCATATATGTAATACCCTTGAATTTATTTCCTTTGTTCTACCTTCATTCCAAAAATTTTCACCTAGATAACCGCATGTTCTTCTTATAACTGTCAGTTTGTCCTTGTCTTCATTCCCACAATTTGGGCATTTCCAATTATTTTTTTCATTAACTTTAATTTCTCCATCAAATCCACAATTATGACAATAATCAGACTTAGTATTAAATTCTGCATACATTATATTATCATAGATATATCTAACTAATGTTTCTACTGCTTCAATATTATTATTCATATTTGGTATTTCTGCATAAGAAATCATACCACCTGTAGATAGTGATTGAAATTTGGACTCAAAATTAAATTTTTCAAATACAGAAATATTTTCCCTAACATCAACGTGATATGAATTAGTATAATATCCTTTATCTGTAATATCTTTAATAACACCAAATCTTGCTTTATCAATTTTACAAAATCTATGAGTTAGGCTTTCTGCTGGTGTTCCATAAAGTGCAAAGCCTAAACCTGTTTCTTTTTTCCATTTATCACAAGCACTTCTCAAGCGAAAAACTATTTTTTTAGCAAAATCTTCTCCTACTTCAGTAGTATGACTCTCCCCTGTTATTAATTTAGTAGTTTCATAAACACCAATATATCCAAGTGAAAGTGTTGAATAACCATCATGTAAATAATTATCAATTTTTTCACCTTTTTTTAGTCTTGCTATAGCTCCATATTGCCAGTGAATTGGACTAACATCACTAGTAGAATACTTCAATAATTCATATCGTAGCTCTAGTGCTTTTTTTGCTAATAATAATCTTTTTTCTAGTATTTCAAAAAATTTCTTTTCAGATTTATTTGCTAATATCCCAATTTGTGGTAAATTTAGACTTACTACCCCCATATTAAATCTTCCATTAAAAACATATTTTCCACTATTGTTTTTCCATGGAGATAGAAATGATCTACAACCCATTGGACTAAAAACATTTCCTTCATATAATTCCTTCATTTTTTTTGCTGAAACATAATCAGGATACATTCTTTTTGCAGTGCACTTTGCTGCTAACTTTGTAATATAATAATATTTAGAATCTTCACTTGCATTATGTTCATCTAATACATAAATTAATTTTGGAAACGCAGGAGTGACATAAACATTGGATTCATTTTTTATACCTTGATACCTTTGTTTCAAAATTTCCTCTTGTATTATAACAGCTTCCTTTTCATATTCAAATCCAGGTTCAAAATGCATAAAAAGCGTAACAAATGGTGCCTGTCCATTTGTAGTCATTAAAGTATTAATCTGATATTGTATAGTCTGTATTCCATCACGTATCTCTTTTTTAGTTCTAGACCATGCTATTTCTTCAGCTTTTTCACAATCTTCTTCTATATTATAAATATTTCTTTGTTCATTAAGTGCTATTTTATAATATTTTTCAAAAGATTTTCTTGCAAATGGTGCTAAAATGGTATCTATGCAATTTATACTTTGTCCGCCATATTGGCCACTAGCCACCTGAGCAATTATTTGTGTAGTTACTGTACATGCTACTTGAAAACTTTTTGGAGAATCAATCTTCTTACCATTTACTACTGTTCCGTTTTCAAGCATATCTTTTAAATTTATTAGGCAACAATTAAACATTGGTTGCATTATGTAATCCATATCATGGAAATGTATAGCACCTGTATCATGTGCTAATAATATGTCTGATGGAATTAATTTTCTTCTAGCTATATCTTTTGAAACTTCTCCCGCTATTAAATCTCTTTGTGTACTTACGATTTTTGCATCCTTGTTTGAATTTTCATTAAGAATTTCGTCATTAGTTTTATCCAATATTCCTAAAACAGCGCTATCTATCGTGTTCATTTTTCGCTTAAACTCTTGAACTGATCTATATGACTCATAGGCTTTAGCTGTAGCTAAGTTATTATATTTTATTAATTTATAATAAACTTCATCTTCGATTCTATGTATTGTAATCTCTCTATTTAGTTGTTCTGCTAATTCTTCTATTTCATTTGCAATTTTAAGGGATAAACCTTCTTCAAAAATTCCTGTGAATGAATTCATCGCTTTTTCAATAGCTATTATTATCTTTTCTTTGTCGAATGACGCTATGGCACCATTTCTTTTTATAACTTTCATATAATCCTCCTATATAAATTTTACTATATATTGTACTTATGTCAATTTTTTTTTATATTTTTATCGATATATAGTATATTGAGCATTAAGATTATATTAAAAAAACTCCGTACCATGTAAAATTATTCTTACACGATACGAAGTTTGATATCATCTATGTTCCAGTATTTTTCCAAAAATATATAAAACTACTATTGTAGCTATAAAAGGTATTGTTGGAATATTAATTAATACAAAATTTAAAAATACATTAAATATGTAGACAAATATAAATGTTGCAATAATTAAAACAATTAATAAAATTTTATTATCTATAATTTTTTCTTTTAGTATCTCTAAGTCTTTAGATACATATATTACTGAAATCATCGAAATTAATAGTATTGTTAATAGTATCCCTAGCGTTAATGAAAATCTATATTTTATTATATCCTTTCTGCCTAAAACTATTTCAAAAATAAATATTTCAAATAAAATTAATGCAAATGAATATAGAAATATGCTATACCTATTTATTCCTTTATTTTCTTTTTTTTTCATAATTCTCCTTTTTATTTAATATAAGATTAAATTTTATATTAATCCCTTAAATCCATAAAATGCTAATGATATTAAACCCAGGGAAATAAGCGTAAGTGCCTTTTCTCTAAACTGTCTAGGGACACTTGAATATCTATATTTATCGTTTATAGCTGATATAAGAATAAGTATTAATGAAAAACCAATAGAAACTCCTATTGCATATATCAATGTTTCTAATAGATTTTGTTTTGTATTTACTACTATTAAACTAATTCCTAAAGTTAAGCTATTTGCCACCACATTTGGCATAAATCTTTGAAGCGAATTAAATGAGCTATTATTTGTCAATTTTAATATATTATTATAAATAGTAATTATTATTGTTACTATTAGAACAAATATAAGTAAATTTAGATATTCCATATTCAAATTCACTAAAATATTATCATGAACCAATTTTGTTACAATAGCCACTATTGTCGTAATAATTGAAGTAGCCATTGCCATAGAAAAAGCACTTCCCTCATCGTTTGATGATGCTAACGTTTCATTTAATCCCATAAATTGTGATACGAGAATGTTATTAACAAATACTAATGCAATTATTATGCTTAAATATTCCATTATCTAACCCCTTTCAATTTCTGATGTCTTACATACCAATTGAAGAAACCAAAATATAATCCTAATATTATAAATGCAAATGCAGGAGTTGAAACTATTGGTAAAGTAAATTTTGTAGGTATAATTTGTGTATCAAATATGCTACCTTTACCTAACAATTCTCTTACAACAGCTACATCTAGCATTATAAATAAAAAACCGAACCCATTTGTTATCGCATCAATTATTGAATTACTTACATTTTGAAAAATAGCATAAGTTCTAACTCTATGTAGAATTAATGTATTTACGGCAATTAATGGTAAATATATCCCCATATTTAAGGCAATGGTTGGAAAATATTTTTCTATAAACAATACTGAAATGGTTGAAAATGCAGATATAATTGTCATGTATGCAATATATTCTACATTTTCGTGGATTATCTTTTTAAATATCGACACAAATAGATTTGAACTTAACATTACAAATATAACTGCAAGCCCCATTACTAACGCCTGTTTTAAGTCTTTTGTTAAAGATAAAATTGGAATTAAAGCAAAACTTTGAACCATAACAGGATTATTCATGATTATATTGTCTTTAATTTTTTTCATCATTTTCCCTCCTATTGTTCAACTTTTTCATCTATTTTAAATATATCATCGGCTATAAAGCTAATTTTTTGTACTTCACCTTTTTTTGTCGATTTTTTTACATCATTAAAAATTTTATCAGTTGAAATAGTCTTAAAATTACTGTCATAAGCATAATGATCTGTAAATTTAGCTAATGTTTCAATAACATCATTTAATGAATTTTGAATCGCTTGGGATGTTATTGTAGCACCAGATATTAAAAGTATATCTTTTTCTCCAATTGGATTTTTTCTTAATTTAATAGCTTTTGTTATAAAGTTTTTCTCAAGATTAAGCCCCCTAAATGCATTTATGAATTTTTTATGCTCAATATATTTTCCATAATTTTCTGTTTCATTATGTTTTGCAAATGATACATTAAAAACTCTAAATTCTTTATTTATTCTTAATACATAGTCTATTTCTCCACCAAATCCTTGTGCTTTAACGTATATTAAATATGAATCTAATTCTAATGTACCTTCTTTTTTACCCGGTCTATATACTCTCATTATTCTTTTTACGGATTCTTTGTAAATATCTGTTTTCATAAATTCTTGATATCTATGTTTTTCAGGTATATTAACAAATAAGTCCTTAAATTTTTCTGAATAGTATGGCATTTCTTTTGATGCTGGTTTGACATTATCTGTGAATTGTGACATAGCCGATAGCACATTATTTATGCCTTTTGTTAGTGCCTGTGTAGTTATTGTTGCTCCTGATATAGCCTGTATTTCTCCATTCTCCTTATTATCTGATCCTGGCTTTACACCATTTGTAACATTTATATCCTTGAAACTTTCTTGATATTTTTTTTCTGCAATTTTTGCACCATATCCTTCTGTTTCTGAATGTGAAATAGTTTCAAAACCTTGAATTTTCCCTTCATTTGAAATGCCGATTTTAAAATCTATATCTCCTCCAAATGCGTCTTTTGCTACAGCTTCAAATATATAACCTTTTTCTCCACTATCGTCCGATACTTTTTTTACACTTTTAATATTTTCATTTTCTTCCTTTAATTCTACTACTTCTTCCTTTGTTATATTTGGAAAAACGTTTAAAGGAATACCTGAATCTTTTTTTTCATCCTTTTTTAGTAATAAATTTGCACCAACTACTAATGCTATGGAAATTAAAATTATAAATAATAAATTTAAGTATGAGGTTATTTTTTTCATAGTTCTTCTCCTCCTATTCCATAAACTCTTGGTCTTACATATTTGTCAATTAGTGGTACAAATACATTCATAATTATTATCGCAAAGGAAACTCCTTCTGGATATCCACCATATAATCTTATAACAACAGTTAAAATTGCAGCACCAATTACATAGATATATTGCCCTTTTGGACTCATAGGAGAAGTTGAATAGTCAGTAATCATAAATACCGCAGCAAAAATAATTCCTCCCGACATTAATTGGTAAATCGTATCTTCTATATCATATTTAAGTAAATAGAGTAACGCTGCACAAGTTAAAATATATGCTATTGGCATTCTTAAGTTAACCACATTTCTATAGATAAGATATGCTAAACCTATTAATATTGCCAATTTTGATACTTCACCAAATGATCCTGGTATTTGACCAATGAATAAATCTAAAAGAGAAAATGGTTTGCCAAGACAAAGGAGTTGCTGTTGCTACACCATCCCATGTAAATGTTCCAGTTTGTGCTGCGCAGCATCACCAATAGTAAAGCTCTTGCAGTTAATGCTGGATTCATAAAATTTTGACCAATCCCTCCAAATATTTCTTTAACAATAACAATTGCAAATATAGCTCCAATTATAGCCATCCAAAAAGGAAATCCTACGGGTAAGTTCATAGCGATTAACATGCCAGTCACCACTGCAGATAAATCTCTAACTCTAAGTTTTTTCTTAAATGATTTTTGAATAACATATTCTGATAATACACTGGCTGCTACTGTGACTAAAGTTAAGAGTAATACTCTCAAACCAAAGAAATACGTTGCTACAAAAATTGATGGTAAGAGTGCAATTATAACATCTAACATTATAGATTTAGTTGTTCTTTTTGTTCTAATATGAGGGGCCTTAAATCTATTTTTAACTACATTATTCATTTTTCCCCCTTTTTTAATTTTAAATCTCTAATCATTCTCTTACCTTCTTTAAATGATTCCACTAACGGAATATGTGATGGACAAATATATGAGCAAAGACCACATTCTATACAACTCATAACATTATTTGCTTTTGCTTCTTTTATTTTTCCATTACTAATCAACACTTCTAAATTAAATGGTTGCAGACCAACTGGACATACTTCAACACAAGCTGCACATTTAATACATGGATCTCTATCAGGTTTTTCTGTTTCTTCCTTTGATAAGGCTAAGACTGCATTTGTAGGTTTTTCAATAGGGACTGATAAATCATCTTGATTATATCCCATCATTGGTCCGCCAAATATAATTCTATCTATTATATTTTTATCTGTTCCACCTATATATTTTATACAATCTCTTACTGGAGTTCCAAATTGAATAAGAGCGTTTAATTTTTTATTCATAGCTTCTCCTGTAAAGGTCACTATCCTTTCATACAAAGGTTTATTGTGACAGACCGCTTGCTTAATTGCATATGCCGTTGTAACATTTGACACTATTACACCTGATTTATATGTATTTTCTCCAAAAGGGATTTCTTTTCCCAGAACAGCATCTATAACACGTTTTTCATCACCCTGTGGATATTTTGTTTCAGCTACTACTACTTCTATATTTGCATCATCTTTCGATGCATCTTTTATTGCTTTTATCGCTTCTGGTTTATCGTCTTCTATTAAAATATAGCCATTGGGGGCATTTAATGCATGTAATTCGATTTTTAATCCCACGATAATATCTTCAGCAAAATTTCTCATCATTGTATCATCAGATGTTAGGTATGGTTCACATTCTGCCCCATTAAGTATTACATGATCAACCTGTTCGGACGGAGATAACTTTACATGAGTTGGAAAAGATGCTCCACCTAAACCTGTAATGCCCGCTTCCTCTACTATTCTCACTATTTCTTCGGAGCTTAGATTTTGGTAATCTCTATCTATTTTTTCATACCCAAGTTCATATTTTCCATCATTTTCAACATAAACACATAATACATTATTTCCTCTTGTAGCATTACTGTATTCAATTTTAACAACTTTTCCTGACACACTAGAGTGAACATTGGCTGAAATTGCACCCACTTTATTACCAATTTTCTCTCCTACTTTTACATAATCTCCAACTTTCACTATTGGTTTTGCTGGTGTACCAATATGTTGCAACATTGGAAATTTCATTATATTTGATGCCGGTATTATTATATATTCATTTCCTCGGCTCAGTTCTTTATTGCCTGGAATATAAAATCCATTTCGAATAACTTTCGAAAATACCATATTTACCCCTTTTCTTTTTTTAGTATTATATTCGTTTTAATTATAACATAATAGTTAAATTGATTCTATTTTACTAGTAATTCAATAAAATAGTATTGTAAATAAAATAAGTGAACAACTATCTTTTTATTTAGATTAGTTAGTTCACTTATTTTAATATTTTCCATTATTCATAGATTGTAAAGCTTAATATCTAAAAATATCCAATAAAGAATGCTTTAATAATTTAAATGCTCTCTTAGCTCTATTCTCATTAGTATCATAATAAAAACTATATATTTTTTTATTTAATTTATAATTTTTTTTAATTTTTTTAATATATGCCTTAGTTTCCTTGAATGGTACATTTTCAACATCATCAGGAGTACCTTTTAATATATCTCCCTGTATCCATTTTTCAACATTTCCTGGACCAGCGTTATACGCCATTAAAGCATAGTCGATATTTCTGAATTTACCTATCAAATATGATAAATAGTATGATCCGTATTTAATATTTTTTTCTGGATCCTTTAAGACCTCTTTATCAAATTTTTCATTTAATTTCCCTGATATCCATTTTGCTGTATCCGGCATGAGTTGCATTAAACCTGATGCACCTACTTTAGAAACTGCATCTTTATTGAAACTACTTTCCGCCTTTATTACTGAGAATAACAATTCTTTTTCAATATTATATTCTTGAGAATATTTATCTATTATTTTCATATATGGTTGATGTTTATCATTTGTTACCTTATAAAAAACTCCAAACATTATTACTAGAAATACTAATAAAAATATTAATATTATTTTTATTAATTTTTTTAAAACTTTCATAAGTTATTTAACCTCTTTATCACTTGCTTTTCAAGAAATTTAACATCTTTGGTATTATAAAGTACAAAATCCGACTTAGATACTTTATCATCAATACTCATTTGACTGTTAATTCTATTTATTGCATCTTCTTTTTTTAATGAATTTCTCTTCATTAATCTTTCTAATTGAAGATTTGGTGTTGTATATGCCAGCCAAATCTCATCAATTCCCAGGTCAGTAATATAATTCTTAAAACTTTCAAATAGTAAGGCTATATCTAAAAATATTATATTTATTTCTGACCGATTAATTAACATATCTATTTTATTAAAAATATTATCATGGGTCAAATTATTTAATGCTTTTAGCTTTTCTTTATTATTAAAAACAATATTTCCTAACTTTTTTCTATCTATTTCTTTATTCTTATCTAAAATACATTCTCCAAAATAATTTACAATATTATTATAATTGACTTTTCCTTTTTTCATTAGTTCATGTGTAATTGAATCTGCATCAATAACTAAATACCCTTTTTTTCTTATAATTTCTGTTACCGTAGATTTTCCGGTAGAAATAGATCCCGTAATAGCTATTATTTTTTTATTATATTTCATACCAGTTATTTCCTACTTCCACTTCAACTATTAATTCAACTGATAATTTTATTGCTGATTCCATTTCTTCTTTTATTATTTTTTTTACGATTTCTACTTCTTCATTAGGAGCTTCTATTATTAATTCATCGTGAATTTGTAATATTAATTTTGATTTAAGGCTTTCAGACTTTAGTCTAGTATATACTTTTATCATTGCTATTTTTATTATATCGGCTGCAGTCCCCTGAATAGGAGTATTCAACGCTATTCTCTCTCCAAATGATTTAACATTAAAATTAGATGATTTTAATTCCGGTATATATCTTCTTCTATTGAAAAGTGTTTCTACATAACCTTCTTGTTTTGCACATTTTACAATCGAATCCATATATTCTGAAATTTTTGGATATGACGCTAAATAGTTTTCGATGTATGATTTTGCTTTTTTTCTGGTAATTTGTAAATCTTCGGAAAGCCCATAATCTGATATACCATAAACTATCCCAAAGTTTACAGCTTTTGCCTCTGATCTTTGCATTTTTGTTACATCTTCTAATTTAACATTAAAAACCTCTGAGGCTGTTTTAGTATGAATATCTACGCCCTCCTCAAAGGCATTTAGCATATTCTCATCTCCACTTAAAGCTGCTAATATTCTTAATTCAATTTGTGAATAGTCGGCAGAAACCAACTTTTTATTATCTCCAGATACAAATGCTTTTCTTATTAATCTTCCTTCTGATGTTCTAATTGGAATATTTTGTAAATTTGGATCTGTTGAAGATAATCTTCCAGTTGCAGCAACAGTTTGTTTGAATTTTGAATGGATTCTCCCATCTTTTTTTATTTCTGTTGATAAACCCTCTAAATAAGTATTTTTTAACTTTGTTATTGTACGATACTCTTCAATTAATGGTATAATTTCATTATATTCTCTTAACTTTTGTAAAACGTCAGAATTTGTAGAATACCCAGTTTTTGTTTTCTTTATAACTGGAAGTTTCATTTTTTCAAATAATATTTCTCCTAATTGTTTAGGTGAGTTTATATTAAATTCCTCGCCTGAAATATCATATATTTTTTGTGTTATATCCTCAATTCTTTTTGAAATATCTTCATTAATAATATCTAGTTCACTTTTATCAACTTGTACACCAACAATTTCCATATCAGCTAACACCTTAATTAAGGGCAATTCAATATCATATAATAAGTGTTTCATTTTTGCATCCTCAAGTTTTTTTAATAATTTTTCACTTGATTTTGAAATAACCATAATATTATTTGATACGAATTCTTCAACTAATACCAATTCTAGAGAGGATAAATCTTTTTTATTTTTTCCACTTCCTAGATACTCGTCTAATGATTTTATATCTACATCTAATTCTGAAATTGATATATCTTTAATTGAATAATCTCCCTTTGGATTAATTAAGTACGAAACTAGCATTAAATCCAAATAATTAGAATGTAAATCTATGCCCATTTTATCTAATAAAACTATTTGACCTTTTATATCAAATCCAACTTTTTCAATTTCTTTATCTTCAAATAGTTCCTTAAATTTAGATTTAAAAATTTCTTTGTCTTTTTCTAAATCTACAAGTAAAATTTTACTTTTATCACCTTTAATTCCTACATATTTGGGTTCACTACTTAAATAATCACCATCAAAGATAAAATCGAACACTAACTTTTTATTTCTTTTTATATACGCATAAATGTCACCAATTCTATTTATTCCCACTACATGTGAATCAAAATCATAAGCTTCACTAACTTCTGAAGCATACTCTTTTGTTAGCGTATTAAACTCTAAAAGTTTATATTTTTCATATAATTCAGCTCTATTTTCTTGTTTAACTTCTAAATCTTCTATACTAAAATCTAATTGTAAATTTGTAAATATTTTTCCTAATTTTCTCGACATAAAAGCTATTTCTTTATTATCTATTAAATTTTGGGGTAAAACTTTCCCAGAAATCTTATCTATATTTTCATAAATTCCTTCGATACTACCGAATTGCTTTATTAATTTTATTGCAGTTTTTTCTCCTACTCCTGGTACTCCCGGGATATTGTCAGAAGAATCTCCCATTAATCCCTTTACTTCAATTAATTTTTCTGGAGAAATTTCATATTGTTCATTAACTTTATCCAAATCATATATATCCAAATTTGATATTCCTTTTTTTGTATAAAGAACTTTTGCATTTTCACTAACTAATTGGAAATAATCTCTATCTCCTGTAAGCATATATGATTCTATACCTTGTTCTGTAGCTATTTTAGATAATGTCCCAATTATATCGTCAGCTTCATAATCATCCATGTCATAATGTTTTACGTGATATGAATCTAATAAATCACGTACCATGCCAAATTGAGTTAGTAGTTCATCTGGAGTCTTATCTCGTGTTCCCTTATATTCTGCATACTCTCTAGTACGTATTGTCGGACCTGCTTTATCAAATGCAACTAAAATATAATCCGGTTTTACCTTGTCTACTGCTGATCTAAACATATTTATAAAACCATATACCGCACCTGTCGGTACTCCATCTCTTGTAGACAAATTCTTAATCGCATAAAATGCCCTAAATATTAAACTCGATCCATCTATAAGTAGTATTTTTTTCATTAATTGACCTCTATTTTCTTTTAATAATATTCTTAACCTTCTAATGTTAATATTTTTATGATTTCTATTTTTACTATTTGTTTTTGATAATATAAGTATATCAAATATGTTGAAAAATTAAAAAAAATACAACTTGAACTTTATTTCAAAAAATGTTAAAATAACATGTATCGGCAGGTATGGTGGAATTGGCAGACACGTCAGACTCAAAATCTGATGCCTACCCGGCGTGGGGGTTCGACTCCCTCTACCTGCACCATTGAATATACATCCCCTATATAAATCTAAAACATTTATATAGGGGGATTTTTTATTTTTATTAATTTTTATATCATGTAAAACTATGTAAAAGTACGTTTCTGTAGTCAAAATGTAGTTATTTTAAATTACTCCAAATACTTAAATCAGCATATAATTTGTCCAACACGCTCTAGCGACTAAACCTCATCTCAGTATATATTTTTTTAATTTTCCTTTTTTACCTTTTAATTGATGTTTTGAGTTTTTCGTTGCATTGCCTAAATGTTCATTTAGAACTTGTTGAATTATATTGTGTATTTTGAATCTAATATTTTTATTTAAATATTTTCAAAATTTTTTGTCAGAAAAATTATACATTTAATATCACCACACTAAGAAAATCTTCATATATAAAATTATTTTTTATTATATTAAAAATCTCCTAAATTGATTTTTCATACAATATAGGAGATTAGTATATCTTAATATTCTATTTATTATTCTAGTGATGGTAATGGAACAATTTCAGTTACTTTGCCATTTTTTACTTCTAAATCTTCTAATTGAACTTTAGCACTCTTATCATCTTTGTAAATATTTACTGTACTGCCTATTCTAAAAAATTCACTAATATCATTCCTATTAACACCATATTTTTTTGCAATATAGTCTAATTTTTTTTCATCATTCAGTTCTTTTTCTCCACTATTTTCATTACTTGAGTTTCCTTTACCCGCTAAATCTCCCCAACCTTCTTTTTTAGGTCTTTTTTCTGGATTTTCAACAAAATATTTTAATGTTGCTATTACTTCTTCTGCAGTATAATCACCAAACGTTTTATTTGCTGCTAAATTCGCAATCCTTTCAATTGAAATATTGTGATAATGATCTTGATGCGGAACAATAAATTCATTGGTTTCTTTGTTAAACCCTACAGTATAAATCATTCCACCATATTTTATTGCTTTTTCATAATCTTTAACGGCTAATCTCGCTTCAACTTCATCGTAATTTATTTTTCCAGAAGGATTTTTTTGTTCCTCATTTGGTTTTTCATTTGGTTTTTCATTCGTGTTGTTATCTGTGTTTTCATCTTCTGTTTTATTGTTGTCTTCATTTTGATTATTATCTGAATCTTCATGATCACCATGTGAACCTTCATATTCTCCAACTTCAATCCCTGGCCATATTTTTTGTGGATCTTCTTCTATAACTGTTTCTTCTCCATTTTCATAGTATACATGCCAATGATCTCCATGTTTTAATACTTTTACTACTTTTTCCCCCGTTTGTGGATCAATGTATTCTTTTTTAGGATTTTCTTCCTTTTCATTTTCCTTAGGTTTTTCTGGGTTTGATGGCTCTTCTTTTGCTTCGTTTTCAAATTTAATTTTACCGTCTTCATAAATTAGTTTATCAACAATAATTTTTTTACCACTATTTAACGTTATTTCCCATTTACCATCCTTTTTAACTATATCTTTTATCTCATTATCTGATTTAGACTCTTTTGATGGTTTTTCTTTTTCTGTTTCCTTAGATTTTTCCGGCTTTGATGGTTCTTCTTTTTCTGTTTCCTTAGGTTTTTCAGGCTTTGATGGTTCTTCTTTTTCTGTTTCCTTAGGTTTTTCAGGCTTTGATGGTTCTTCTTTTTCTGTTTCCTTAGGTTTTTCAGGCTTTGATGGTTCTTCTTTATCGTTTCCGTGTGAACCTTCATACTCTGTTACCTTATCAACTAAATTAACAACATTTTTATCATAAGTAATGTACTCATTTCCTTTATCATCATAAACATGATAATGATCTCCATGAACTTTAACTTCTTTTATATTTAGTTTCTTTAAGAAATCTATCTTAACTACTCTAATTCTCTTTGGTATTGATGTTTTTTTATCACTATTATTCTTTTTAGAACTTTCTACTGTGGATTGTTTGCTTGCTTTATTATTTTTTTCGGTAGTAGTACTTTTTGATGGTTTGTTTCTTTCTCTTGATGATTTGCTTTCTTGCGTATTACTTGCAGACTGAGTTCCATGTTCAGGACCATCATACTTTCCAATATATACACCATTTGGTAGATTTGTAGGTCTATCATATGTGATATATTCTGTACCATCTGCTAATTCAATATGATAATGATCACCATGTTTTAATACTTTAACGATTTTTTCTTTATCAATGTTTTCACTCTTAGTAACCTTTACTTTAGACTTTTCTAAATCCTTAGCAGAAATTTTTGTAGGATCTTTGTAAGTTATTGTTTCAGTGCCATCCTGATAAAGTACGTGCCAATAATCTCCATGTTTATAAATATTTTTTATATTTTTACCATTATTTAATTTTGAATAATCATTTTTAGCAGCTATTGTTTTTGACGGTTTATCAAAAACTTGAAATTGATCACCATTTTTTAATAAAACTTGATAGAAGCTTCCATAGTTATCATATGATTCAATATCTTCATCCTTAAAGTTTTTAACTACCTTTTTATCAAATGTAAAAAGTAAGTCATTTTCTTTTTTTAATGCTTCATATTGCTCATTTGTAACATTATATACCTTATCCTTAAATCCTATTAAATATCCTTTTTCCCCTTTTAGAACTTCCACTTTTTGTTTTTGATTATTAATATATAATTCTTCTTGGTTTAGACTGCTTTCTTTACTTGAGTCAGATTCTTTATTTGTTTCAATTTTTGTCTCTTTTTGGGTTTCATTTTTATTATTTCCACAAGCTGTAGCAACTAATGAAACAGCTAAAAGAAACATAGCTAATTTTTTTTTCATCATCCCTCCAATTTTTTTTTCATTCTTTAATATTATATGAGAATGATTATCATTAGTCAATAGTTTTTCTATTTTGATCTTATAATATTAATTTTTAGTAATATTATTTTTCTTATATAACAAAAATACCAGATAAAATTTATCTGATATTTTATAATTTATCTTTTTAATTATGTCGTAGATTTCTTCTATATTATTAGTTTTTTTACATATTTTCTATAAACTAAATTGAGAATTATAAAGTTCTGCATAAAATCCATCTTTATTCATTAATTCGTCATGTGCCCCTAACTCAATAATATTTCCGTCATTCATAACTATTATTAAATCTGCATTAATTATGGTTGATAGTCTATGTACGATTATAAATGATATTTTTCCATGCATTAATTTATCCATTGCTTCTTGAACTATTTCTTCTTTTTCTAATTTTTTTAATAATTTTAGCATAATTTTCCCTATATTTTTTATACTCAAATATATTTATAATAATTTAGTATTGTAAATATCCTCAATAAAAACTTGCATATTATACTGTATTTGATATAATTAATAAGTAACATTTTTGGCGGCATAGCCAAGTGGTAAGGCAACGGTCTGCAACACCTTGATCACCAGTTCAAATCTGGTTGCCGCCTCCAGATATAACCATCGGTATAATTTTTATATTATACTTGATGGTTTTTTATTTTCTACTATATATGAAAGATTGAGATAAAATAAATCTCAATCTTCACTCTTTTTATTATTTTTTTCTATTATTTAAAACCCCATATATTAATATAGCTGCTGAGGTTGACGCATTTAACGATTCTATCCTACCATACATTGGAATTTTAATTAAATCATCACATTTTTGTTTTGTCAATTTAGAAATCCCTTTACCCTCATTACCAATAACTAGGCCTACTGCACCTGAATAGTCAATTTCTGTATATTCTTTTTTTGTATAACCATCTGCCCCATAAATCCAATAGCCATTTTCTTTAAGACTATCAATTGCATGATTTATATTTTTTACCATAACTATTTTCATAAAAGTAGTTGCACCCGCTGATGTTTTGTGTACAGTATGATTTACTGAAGCTGCTCTATGTCTCGGTATAACAACTGCTGTTGCTCCGGCTGCTTCTGCAGTTCGTATAATCGCTCCCAAATTATGTGGATTTGTTATTCCATCAAGTAAAATTATTAGGGGAGCTCTATCTTGTTTTTTACCATATTCGATTACTTCATTTAATGTAAGGTATTTATATTCTTCTGTTTCAATATATACACCCTGATGATTTTTATACTTAAATATTTTATCTAATTTTTTTTTGTCTACATATTCAATAGGAATAGATTTAGACTTTGCAATACTTATTATTTTTTCTATAATTCCTTTTGTATCTCCTTTTTGAATATATAATTTTTTTACATCATCCAAGTTTTCTAGATACTCAATAACAGCATTTCTTCCAATTACAAAGTTTGACATACTAATCTACCTTTCTCCATGTAACTCCATTTGCTGTATCCTTAAGTTCGATACCTCTTTCTCTTAATAAATCTCTAATTTCATCAGCCTTTTTGAAGTCTTTATTTTTTCTTGCTTCTATTCTTTGATTTATTAACTTTTCGATTTCTTCTTCAATTTCATATTCTTTAATTTCAATTCCTAATACACCTAACATCTTATTAAATGTATCAATAATATGTTTTAATACTCTATTTTCAGTCATATCATTGACTTCATTGTAAATATTGTTTATAAAATCAAATATCGCACTTAATGCATTAGCAGTATTAAAGTCATCATCCATTGATTTATCAAATTTTTCTTTCCAAAGATTTACTTTATGAATAGTTAGAGAATTAGTTGAACAAACAAAATATTCTTTTGTTTCTTCATATAATTTTGTTAAATACTCATATGCATTTAAAATTCTATAATATCCATTTTTGATAGAATCTAGATTTTCTTTAGAAAAATCGATTTGTGTTCTATAATGCCCTGATAAAAGCCACATTCTTACTATAATTAAATCATATTCTTTTTTAATATCTTCTAATGTAAAAAAGTTATCTTTTGATTTACTCATTTTATCCTTGTTTATAGTAATCATAGCATTATGCATCCAGTAATTTGCAAGTTTTTTATTATTCAATGTTTCTGATTGTGCAATTTCATTTTCGTGATGAGGAAACTGCAAATCCTCTCCTCCTCCATGAATATCTATTGTTTCACCCAATACTGATTTACACATTGCAGAACATTCTAAATGCCATCCCGGTCTACCTTTTCCCCATGGACTATTCCATGCAGGCTCATTCTTGTTTTTTTGTTTTTTCCATAATGCAAAATCTGCTGGATTCTTTTTTTCTTCTGAAACTTCAATTCTCTGACCATGATTTAAATCTTCTAAATTTTTTTTTGATAATTTTCCATAATTTTCTGCTTTGTTAACACTAAAATAAACAGTATCAGAAGTATCATAAGCTGCATCTTTTTCCACTAATTCACCTATGAATTCTATCATTTTATCTATATATTCTGTTGCTTTAGGTTTTTTTATCTTATGAACTTCTACATTTAATGACTTGGCATCTTCTAAAAATGTATTGATATATTTGTTCGTTATCATTTTAAAATCAACATTCTCTGATTTTGCCTTTTCTATAATTTTATCATCAATATCGGTAATATTCATAACAAAATCAACTTCATATCCTTTATATTCTAAATATCTTCTTACCGTATCAAAGAAAACAAGCGGTCTAGCATTACCAATATGAATATAGTTATACACTGTCGGGCCACAAACGTACATTTTAACTTTATTTTTTTCGATAGTTTTGAAAACTTCTTTTTCCCTAGTCAATGTATTATATATTTTCATTAAAAATTCTCCAAAACAAAATCTATTCTATCTAAAATCCCTTCCTGTCCGAGTATTGAGAATATATTTGACATTTCCGGACCATGTTCTTGTCCTGTTAACGCAGATCTAATTGGGAAAAATAGAGCTTTTCCTTTTATCCCTGTTTCTTTTTGAATTCGTTTCATTATTGTGCCTGCTAATTCTTTATTCATGCCTTCTTCTAAAATTATTGTTTTCATTTTATTTAGAACAATTTTAGCTTCTTCTGATCCTAAATTATCTATAACTTTTTCATAAAATACTCTATTATCCGCTTTTTTAAAAATAAAATCAGTTTTTTCAACTATTTCTGAAAATTTTGATAAAGCGGTCTTAAATGTGCTTGCAATTTCAACTAAATCATTTACATCATATTCTTCTGAAATATAACCTTCTTCTACCAAATATGGTTTAATCTCAACTGCTAATTCCATATCTGTTAAATCCTTTACATAGTGGCTATTCACCCAGTCTAACTTATCTTCATCAAAAACCCCACCTGACCTTGAAACTCTATCAAATGAAAATTGTTCTATTAATTCATCATGAGATAAAATCTCTTCATTTGTTTCTGGCGACCAACCAACTAAAGCTATATAGTTGATTAATCCATCTCTTAAATAACCTTTTTTCTTAAAGTCTTCAACTGCTACATCGGCATTTCTCTTTGATAATTTTTTCTTATCCTTACCTAAAACTGTTGGGAGATGAACATATGTTGGTGATTCCCATCCAAATGCTTCATAAAGATATACATGTTTAGGTGTTGAAGATACCCATTCATCCCCCCTAATAATATGTGTTATTTTCATGTCGTGATCATCCACAACTACTGCAAAATGATAAGTTGGAAATCCGTCAGATTTGATTAAAACTTGGTCATCGAGGTCATTTGTATTAATAGAAAGATTTCCTTTGATAGCATCATTAAATTGAATATCTCTGTTTGCAGGCAACTTTAGTCTTATTACATGATCTTCTCCTGCTTCAACTTTTTTTAATGCCTCTTCCTTTGATATTCCTCTACATAATCCATCATATCTAGGCATCATACCGTCAGCTTTTTGCTGTTCTCTTAATTTATCAAGCCTTTCTTGAGTACAGAAACAGTAATAAGCTTTATCTTCATCTAATAATTTTTGAATGTATTTTTTATATATTCCTTTCTCTACTCTTTTTGATTGGATATATGGCCATATTTTCCTTTCTCAAACAAATTTCCGTTTTCATCTAAAAATACACCTTCATCATATTCTAATCCAGACCATCTTAATACATCAATTAAATTTTCTAATGCTCCTTCTACAAATCTTGTTCTATCCGTATCTTCTATTCTTAAAATAAATTTACCATTTTCATGTCTTGCGAAAAGGTAATTATATAAAGCTGTTCTAATCCCACCAATATGAACATACCCTGTTGGACTTGGCGCAAATCTTACTCTTACTTCACTCATTAATTTCTCCTTATCTAATATTAATTTCTTGTTATTCTTAATTTTAACTTTTCAATTTCTTTTATACTATCTTTTTCAATTTCCTTACCATCAATAAATATTTTCGGCTCTAAATTATACGTTCCTATGAAAAGATTAGATATATCTAATCTTAACTCAATATCTGAATTTTTTATCTTATCTAAGTCACCTGAAAATCCTGATATTTGGAGCTTTATTGAATCATTTAATATTTCATAATTTTTAGAACTATTATTATTAATTTTTATATTTTCTTTTGATAATTCAAAGTTTTTAGTTGTCTTCGATTGAATTTCAAGTTCTAAAAGAAATTCCTCATCTTTATTTAATTTAGAAACATCTGCTGGTAAATTTAATTTTACTGGTATCTTTTGACTAGAAGTTAGATTAGATATATCAATTTCATGAGTATCAATTTTTTCTATTTTATCTATAATTTGTTCTGGTCCAGCAATATATACTTTCAATCTATTTAAATTTTTACTTTCTAATCTATAATTAGAATCTAAATTACCCACTACTAAAAGATTTATATCAACTTCTTTAGTTTTCTTTATTACTGCACTGACATTTACAAAATCTTGTCCTAACTTTACATCTGTAATTTCTATTCCGTCTTCTGCGTAAGCTTTTATTTCCTGATTTACTATTGTATCTTTTGTTATATTTGATAAATCAAGTGTAGCACTAATATTGCTAATTTTCTGTAATTTAGATCTTAGTCCTCTTACCGTCATTTTTTCTGGTGTTGTTTTTGTAGATTCTAAAATATAATTATCAGGAACAGTTCCTTTTGTTTTAACATTAATCACAAATTCAGTACTAATTATTTTTTCTAATACTACAGTGATATGGTCAGGTCCTTCTTCTCTCGTTATTTCATCCGGTAATGAATATTTCAATTTTATAACTTGCGATCCTTCTACAACATTTGAAAAATCTGCTGTTACTCTTATGTGCTGTGGTGTAAGATTTATTATTCTATTTCTTTGTCCAGAAACTGATATATCTACAGTTTTCTTAAAATTTTCTGCAATAGATAAACCTTTAGAATCAAGTGTTTCCATATTTTCTATCACTACTGGTATATTTGAAATTCTTGTAGTTACATTTGGATTTTCTAAAACTATCACAAAAGACCAAAAGAAAATTGCTATAGCTAGAGAAAAGAGTTTAATTTTCCAATTTCTTTTCAATATCTCCATCATTTCCTCCCTCTCTTGTTTTCTTTAGTATTGAATTATCTTGTTCTACAAACATTTTATTTAAAGTATTTCTTAATGTTTCCGAATCAATGTGTCTAGAAATACTTGAATTTTTTACCGTAGATATTACTCCTGTTTCTTCAGATACAACTATTATAAAAGCATCTGATTTTTCACTCATACCAAGAGCTGCTCTATGTCTCGTACCAAGTTCCTTAGACAAACTATTGTTTTGTGTCAAAGGTAAAAAACATGCTGCTGACAAAATCTTTTCATCTTTAATAACTACTGCACCATCATGCAGCGGAGAATTTGGATAGAATATATTAATTAAAAGCTCACTAGAAATATCAGCATTTAAGCTAGTTCCTGATTCTATAATATCTGCTAAACCAACTTCATTTGCTATTACAATTAATGCACCAATTTTTTGCCTAGACAATGATGCGACGGCATTAACTATTTCATCTGTTTTTAACTCATTTTGTTGTGTTTTTATTTTTGTAAATGATGTAATCCATTTATTAGATCTTCCTAATTTTTCAAATGCCCTTCTTAGTTCAGGTTGAAATACTATAATTATCAAAACTAGACCAGCTGTAAAAATGTTGGAAATCATCCAATTTACAGTATATAAATTTAAAGCTAAACTTATTCTTGAAAATATTAATATAACAAATAATCCTTTTAATAACTGTGCTGCTCGTGTTTCTCTCAATAACATAATAGCTTTATAAATAATAAAAGTCATTACGAGAATATCTATAATATCGGTAATTTTAATTGTGAAAAAAACCATTTTTATGTCGTTTAACAATGCCATTTGATACCACCCTTCAACTTATAATTTTATCACAAAATCGCTTATTCTTAAAATTAAATCATAACCACCAGCTTAGCTGGTGGTTTGCACTGCCCCTATAAGGGGCTTTTTCCTGCTGTGCACCTTGTGCACATTGAAAGTCTGCTAACTGCACTAGTTTCTCAACTGGTGCTAAAGCACCTTGTTTACTTTATATTTATTTCATTTTCTTTCCAGAAAACGGATCTATATATTCTTTTATACTTATTTGATCAGCTGTATAATCTTCTTTTAACTGACTTCTTATATATTCTTGTATCTTCTTTGCATTTTTTCCTGCTGTATCTACAAAGTACCCTCTACACCAAAAATTTCTATTTCCATACTTGTACTTTAAATGTGCATGTCTATCAAATATTATTAGACTACTCTTTCCTTTTAAGTATCCCATGATTTCTGAAACACTATATTTAGGTGGAATATCAATCAACATATGAATATGGTCAGGGCATAATTCTGCTTCTATTATATTTATATTTTTTCTCGTCAGCAAATCTCTAAGTATTTTTCCAATATCTTCTTTAATTCTTCCATATATTATTTGTATTCTATATTTTGGTGCAAATACTATATGATACTTACAATTCCAGCTTGTATGTGATAAACTATTTTTATCCATATGGATTGTCTCCTCTCGTATTTAATTGTGCAGTTTGTCAGACTACATCAATTTTATCACGGGAGGATTTTTTCTTGAAGCTAAAGCTATTGATTCCCCCGGCATAGCCGGGGGTTTTATTGTGGTAAACCCACAATAAAAATAAAACTCTCAAAATTGAGAGTTTATTTCCATATAGCAAATAGAACATGAGTTTGTGATATTACTCAATCCATATCCCATTTTTTATTTGTATTTTCATATGAATTCACATCATATATAGTTAACTTTTCATCTTTATCATATTCTGTTAAAACTATATAATGACCGCTACCTTTTGTAAAGTCACCAATTCCGTATTGTCTTACTAATGCAACAACTATTTTACCTTCATCTAATACTTTTTTTAGATTTTTCTTGCTTTTAACTATTTCTCTAGAGTTAAGACCAAGTTGTTGTGGCCCTTTTGTAAATAAGCCATAGGTACCACCTTCACCACCTATATAGTATCCGCTATCTGACATTTTTTTAGCCATTTCAATTGGATTTAATGATGTATCGCCAGTTAAAGATGAATAAATCATAGATAATGTTGTCGGACCACATCCTGAAACAGAAATATATCCACCTCCAACTTTCTCAAACCCCCAACGTTCGTCCCATTGACAAATATAGCTTAATTTTACATTCCTATCTAAAGCTTGGCCATTTTCATAGTCTTTCTTTATGCTTTTATCTATATTTTTATCTTTAACATCAAAATACCTTAATGTTGTAGCTAAGGATTCAGGGTACTTTTTTACCTTCTCTTTCAAAGTTTTAGGTAATTTTTCAACCAATTTTTCTATCTCTGCTTCTGATAATTCTGTATCAGAATAAGGATTTGATATAGTTCCTAATACTTTATTATCTTTATTATCTTTATTATCTTTATTATCTTTATTATCTTTATTATCTTTATTATCTTTATTATCTTTATTACCTTTATTATTTTTGTTTTCTTTGTTATCTTTGTTTTGTTCATCCATTACTTGTTCAATTATTTTTTCAGATTTACTTTTTTCATTTTCTTTTGGAACTTCCATTTTGTTTGAAGTCAATCCTTTTTCATTCAGTATGTTATTAGCATTACTATAATATTTATAATATATAAAAACTATAACCAAAAATAATATTGTTATTCCAAGTTTTACAAATGTAGCATAAACGCTATTCATTTTTCTTTTTATTTTATTTTTGTTTTTCATTTTTTTCACCTAATATATTGACTTTATTTGCTAATCTATTATGTATTGATTTCATTTCATCAAAATCAAATTCTCTAGGATTTAAATAATGCTTAGCTTCTTTCATCAATTCCACTAGTTCATCATCAACTATACCTTGATTTTTTAATATTTCAGCTTTTTTCATTGCACGTCTTATATTTGTAAACATAGTCATTACAACATGCTCTTCTTTATTTTCTGCGAGTAACCTTCTAAACTTCCATTTTCTACTGGTTTCTGTTAATATTGCCTTGTTAGGAAAGTAAAGATTATCTTTTTTTAATTCATCGATAAATTTATACAAATCGTCATTTATAATATTAACAAATAAGATAAATTCCATATCAATTTCCGTTGCATCTTCTACTAAACAATGATTATAATTTTCGTGAATTAAATCATCTACTAAACAGTATGTTTGATTATCTTTAATCTCTATTATTCTATAATCAACCATATCAGCTTTTTCTTTAACTATTTTTAGTCTATTCGGTTTTAAGTTATATACAAGGATTATTTTTTCCTCTGTGTTTATAAAATTTTTCATTTTGTTCCTATTCTTTTATTTAACATATTTTTCAATATACTCGTCATAAGTAATCTTTTCATCTCTATAACTTCCATCTTCAAAGAACTCTATTATTCTATTAGCAACGGAATTTACGAATTGATGATCGAGTGATGTAAATAATATATTTCCCTTATAGTTTATAAGACCATTATTTACTGCCTCAATACTTTCTAGATCAAGATGATTTGTAGGTTGATTGAGTATTAGCATATTTGAAGGTTCTACCATCATTTTAGAAAACATCATTCTAACTTTCTCTCCCCCAGATAAAACTGATGAATCTTTATATACTTCATCTCCAGAAAACAACATCTTACCTAAAAATCCTCTAATAAAAAATTCTGATTGATCTTTTGAGTAATTTCTCAACCAATCAACTAAATTGACCTTATCTTTATCAAAAAATTCTGTATTGTCTTTTGGGAAATATTCTTTTGAAATTGTTTGCCCCCATTTAAATCCAGAATTATTTTCCTCATTTTTAGCTATTAAATCAAAGAATTTTGTAATAGCAATTTCATTACCAATAAATCCTATTTTTTCGTTTTTTTCAACTCTAAATGTTAGGTTATTAATAATTTTCTTACCGTTTTCTTCTATTGTTAAGTTTTCAACATTTAATATTTCATTGCCTGGTTCTCTAGATAATGTAAATCCAACAAATGGATATCTTCTTGTGGAAGGTTGAATATCGTCTAATGTGATTTTATCTAAGAGTTTTTTTCTACTTGTTGCTTGCTTCGATTTTGATTTGTTTGCAGAAAAACGTTGAATAAAGTCTTTAAGTTCTTTAACTTTATCTTCCTTTTTCTTATTTTCGTCTTTAGCCATTTTTAAAGCTAATTGAGATGACTCATACCAAAAGTCATAGTTACCTGTAAACATTCTAATTTTACCAAAATCAATATCTACCATAACTGTACATACTTCATTTAAGAAATATCTATCATGAGATACAACTATAACTATACCATCAAAATTAATTAAAAATTCTTGTAACCATAGTATAGCTCTTAAATCTATACCATTTGTGGGTTCATCAAGCAATAACACGTCTGGCTTTCCAAATAAAGCTTGGGCAAGTAAAACTTTAATCTTGTCGGACTCTTTTAAATCACTCATTTTTTGATAATGCATGGAAACATCTATTCCTAATCCTTGAAGTAGTGTTGACGCTTCAGATTCCGATTCATATCCTCCCATTTCTGCAAATTCAGCCTCTAATTCAGCTGCTCTCATACCATCTTCATCAGAGAAATCTTCCTTCATATAAATAGCTTCTTTTTCTTTTGCTATCTTGTATAGTTCTTGATACCCCATTAAAACGGTATCTAAAACTTCATAATCTTCATATGCATAATGATCCTGGCTTAACTTACTTAGCTTTGTGTTTTTAGGCATAGAGACATTTCCGCTTGTTGGTTCCTTTTCACCCGATAATAATTTTAAAAATGTTGATTTACCCGCACCATTTGCTCCAATTATTCCGTAGCAATTTCCTGGTGAAAAGATTAAATCAACATCTTCAAATAATTTTTTATCTGAAAATATTAAACTCAAATTATTTACTGAAATCATTTTAACTCCTAATGTATTTATTTAAATATATATATCTAAATAATTATATATTTGAATACCGAATTAATCAACACTTGATATATATTTATTAATACAATATAATTGATTTTAGAGGTGTTTATGAAAATTTATAAAAGAAAATTATCCGGAATTTCTAAAAGTTACTTATTAAATATCCTTATTGCAATAGTTGTTTTTTTTGTTGCTTCAATGCTTATAGGCGTATTATATGCTCTTGTATTAACACTTTTTATATATAGTTATCTAATATTTAGAACATATACTTTTGACAAAGTTTATTTTGAAATAGATGGAAGAACATTAAAAAAAATGCGTGGTAAAAAAGAAATTATTATATTGGATTTAAAAAATCAAAAAATCAAAAAAGTTGAAGATAGAAATATATTCGGATTGCAGAAAAAAAGTATACTTATTGGAAACACTATTATTGATTGTTCAGAATTGGATAAAACAACTTTTAATGATATGTTTACAAATTTACCAAAATAATAAAATATTTAAACTTAAATTAAATGTATACTATTTATTAAAATTCAATTAAATAGTATACATTTAAGCTTAAAATCAAAAAATATTTTTATTCTATTCCAAATATTAGTTCTGCTATTTTATGACTATCATGTCTTATTGTTCCATCTACGATTTTGACAACATCATCCTCAATAATTCTTATACCTTCTTTATAAAATAATTCTTTGTCTTTATCATTTAATAATACAAGTTGTGAATTTTGAGATAAATATCTATTTAACACCTTTGACTCAACAATCTCTTTATTTACGATTATAGTATCAATTATCTTTTTTTTCGTATGCTTTAACAACGCTTCATAATGATCCCATACGCCATAATTATCAGTTTCTCCATATTGTGTAACCGCATTAGTTATATATATAACTTCTGCACCTGATTCTTTTATCAATTTAGTCATATCTTTTGCTAGCAAATTAGGAATTATTGATGTATATAGACTTCCCGGTCCCATTATTATATAATCCGCATCTAATATATCTTTTTTAGCATCTTCAAATATTTCCACTTTTTCTGGTTCTAAATAAATCTTTTCAATCTTAGTATTTCCAGATATTACAGCATTTTCAATCTTTGACTCGCCATATACTATTTCACCATTTTCAAGTTTCGCAACTAAATGCGTATTTTCCAAGGTTATTGGCACAACCTTCCCTGTAATTGATAATACTTCTCCTGCTTTATATACCGCTTTAGCAAAATTTTTATATACGTCGGACATAGCTGTTATAAATAGATTTCCAAAGCTATGACCTTTAAGTTCTCCCTTATCAAATCTATAATTAAACAAATCTCTCATATTCGCATCTGTATTAGCTAAAGAAACTAGACAGTTTCTTATATCTCCAGGAGCAATTATACCAAAATCATTTCTAAGTCTTCCTGTTGATCCACCATCGTCAGCAACTGAAATAATAGCTGTTATTTTTGATGAAATACTTTTTAATCCAGGTAATATAGTCGATATTCCACTTCCCCCTCCAATCACAACTATATTAGGTTCTGGCCAAATTTTTGTCTCTCTCATATATACCTCTAACTTTCTTTTATGATTATATCAAATAAGGCATATTTTTGTATAACAACTTTAAAATAAAATAACTTTTGTAGAAAAACTACAAAAGTTATTTTATTAATCTATATTGTAATGCTTTGATAATATCTTAAAGAATTCTTTTGCTAATCTCTCTTGATTATTTAAAAAAGCAGTTGAGTCCTCTAGATTTGTATGAAATACTGATTCTATTAAGAATTTTTGCTTTGCAGTATTATTCTTAAATACAAAAAATGCATCAATAGCATTTTTCTTTGGTGTACGAGTGAAACTCCCCCTTACTTGATCATATTTCACGCCTCTATTTGGAGTATTTAAAATTCTTGACCAAGCCTCAGTAATGTCTTTACCAAATGTTAAATTAGTATTTTGATTACTTCCAAAAATCTCTACTCCTCTTACAGTATTTTTAGCTGCATTTGTGTGAAGAGATAAAAATAAGTCTGCACCTTTTGATATTGCAACTCTTTCCTTAAATGATGGATCCTCATTTCCTGTTGGTCTAGTATTTTTTATTATAAGATTTTTATATTTTTTTCCTTCCCTCATCAAATGTTGTGAAAATTCATAATTTTGATCTCCTTCATTAAATAAAAGACCACCTCTATTAGAACCTATTCCTGGTCCATGACCTGGATCAAGAACTAAGACAAACTTCTCAATTTTTGAATCTGAGGAAGTTTCATTGCTTGCATTTGAAGTTTTATTCAACCATTTATTGTACACATAAACATATTTATTGTTGTAATAAAAGATTGTGTAATCTCCATTGCTATATCCATTTACATAATAATTTTGTGGCAATTGACCGATTATTGAAGAATTAGAAGAATCGCTATTCCTTAAATTCATAATTCTATCCGTATAACCAACCGTTTTATTCTTATATACACCAAAATTATATATATACGCTTTTTTACTATTATAATCTATTTCTAACCAATCATCATATTCTATACCGTTAATATAAGTGCCAACTTCTATATATCCTAATAAATCTCCGCCTATTGAATTTCTAACATTAACATCTCTTCCAATATATCCTGATATACTTTTTTGCTTCGTTTTGCTTAATCCAAAATTATACACTTTAAGAAGTCTATTTCCCTCCTTAAAATATATCCAATCACCTTCTTGTATTCCTTCTACATATGTATTTTTTTTATATTCATCAACAATATTATGGCTTAAATCTCTAATATTTGTTGTATGGTGTAAGTATCCTGAATTATAACTACCATAAATTAATCCAAAGTCCCATATCTTATTAATTCTTCCATTTTCTCTAAAATATATCCAATTATCTTTTTTTATACCTTCTATTTTTGTAAGAGGGTATTTTTGACCTAATAAATTACCATTAATATCTCTATAATTTGTTTCTCTAGTTAAATAACCTGATACATTATTTTTTTCTCTTAATCCAAAATTATATATATATCTTCCATCTGGCATTTCAATCCAATCATCTTTAAGAACTCCAACAATAAATGATCCTGCCGGCATGACTCCTAAAAGATTACCTTTTGCCTTATCACGAATATTAATATCCATATTTGTAAAACCAAACACTTCTTTTCCATTTGACGCACTAACATTTTCAGATATTGGAAATATAATTAATCCTAGTAAAAATATAACTCCCAAAAAACTATATATTCTTTTTTTCAAAACTTTCTCCTTTTATTTAATAAAAAGATTTTACACTATATTTATATTTTCCTCAAGTACTTTGTTGTTTTTTTGTAACTAAAATGTAATTTTTGGAATTTATTTTAATATCAAGATATATTTTTAAATAGAAAAAGCACTTTGCAATAAAACAAAGTGCTTTTTCTACATATTATTAATTAATCCTCATCAACTATTTTTTTGTTAAATAGCTCCATATTATGATTTCCTTCCCATCTATCAACCGATACTGCTGAAACCATAGCTCCTGTTACATTTAGCATTGTTCTTCCCATATCTACAATTGGATTTATACCAAATATAGAACCTATTCTATCAAAATATTGGCCTAATCCAATACCATTAAGTGTTACAGTCGCAGCAACTGTTGCAGTACCTGGAACACCAGCAATACCTATTGAACCAAGTGTTACAACTAGTACTAATAAAAAGTAAAATGCAAAGTTTATTTCAACCCCAGCAGCTGATGCAACAAGAACACCTAACATTGCGGGGAATACACCTGCACAACCATTCATACCAACTGTTGTAGATAATGGACTAATAAAGTTAGTTGTCGTTTTTGAAACACCTAATTTATTTTCTAAAGTATCCATAGTGTATGAAAGTGTACCAACTGATGATTCTTGATGAAAATGCAAACACCATTGTTGGAAACGCTTTTTTATAAAATATAACTGGATTCACTCCAGATACTAATAATATTGGTACATATATCAACAACATTATTAATACACCAGTGTATAGAGCTCCAATAAATCCAATTAATCCCATAATTGACTCTATACCATTTGACATAATTGTTCTTGCTACAAGAGCAACAATAGCATATGGCATAATTTTAATAATATTAATCAATACAGAATTTACTAACTTATGTGTTCCTTTTAAGAAGTCTATTACTGGATCTATTTCATCTTTCCCTTTGTTTTTTAAAAACTTAGCGGATGCAGCAAAAAATATGGATATAATCGCAACTGAAATAACTGATGCATTTTTAGTAAATGTTGCAATTATATTATTTGGTACTATATCAGCAAAGAATGACGGAAATGATGAACTTGAAATTCCTGATATCCTTTCTGCTAAAGATTTATTTATTTCTCCTTGCATTGGAATACTTGTTAGACCAAAAATATTTACGACCAATATTCCTACAACTGCTGAAATGGCAGTTGTTCCTAGCAACATAGTTAATGATTTAGCTGTAATTTTTCCTATATTACTACCTTCAAATTCTAAGATTACAAAGAACAGAGACAAGAATACAACCGGTACAGCCATCATTTGTATTAATTTTACAAATGTTCCACCCACCAAGTTATACCATAAGCTTATTTGTTCCCTACTTACATTTACATATTCCTCATTAGCACCAAAAATTAAATCAACCGTTATACCTATAGCTAAA
Organism: Helcococcus sp. SA-HE-C1; assembly: GCF_985670335.1. NCBI lineage: Bacteria > Bacillati > Bacillota > Tissierellia > Tissierellales > Peptoniphilaceae > Helcococcus > Helcococcus sp. SA-HE-C1. Next base: position 485,786 of record NZ_OZ484652.1, on the reverse strand, counting down.
CCAAGTGCCAGTGAAATTAACATTTTACTTGAAAAACTAACCTTTTTATTCAAAAATACTAACACAATAATAGCAATTAACAATAATGCAACAGCAATAATTGTTGGCATTGTGCTAATTTTCAAAAAATTTGAAAAAAAATTATTCATGATTCCCCCTATATTTGTTTATATATTATCATTTATCTTTTTTGTGTTTAATATTTATACCCATTATTTTAGACTTAAACATATTTTCTATACTTTTCAATAGTATTATTAATATAAATATACAATACAAATAAATTGGAGGCAATGTGAATATAATAATTAAAGATAATTATAATGAAATAAGTAATCTTGTTGCTAATAAAATTGTTGAATTATACCAACTCAAAAATGATTTTGTTTTGAGTCTTACAACTGGTGAAACACCAAAAGGCTTATATGATTGTTTGATAGAAAAACATAATGAAAATAAAATAGATTTTTCTGATTCTAAAGCTTTTATTCTTGACGAATATGTTGGTATTACTAAAGATCATCAAATTTCTCATTTTAATTATTTACATAATTTTTTATTTAAGAATATTAATATTAAACAAGAAAATATTTTTTATTTAAATGGAGTAGCTAAAGATTTACAACTTGAATGTGAAAACTACGAGAAAAAAATAGACTCAAACGGTATTGACATTCAAATACTTGGTGTAGATGAAAATGGTACTGTAAGTTTTAATTCCCCATCAAGTAAGTCGGAGCTATACACACATATTGAGGACTTAACACAAGAAAAAATTCAAAAAAATGAAAAATACTTTGAAAATAAATCTGATATTCCAACGATGGCTTTATCTATGGGAATTGGAAGTATTTTCAAATCTAAGGAATTAATTTTAATAGCCTCTGGAGAATCTAAGTCTAAGATAATACACACATTACAAGATAATATCATAACACCGCTAATTCCAGTTTCAATACTAAAGCTTCATCCAAACTTAACTGTCATCATAGATAAAGAAGCTGCAAAATTATTAGACTAATTAAAACTGATTCCTAATTTTTTACATGGCGTAAGCTCAAATAGAAAATATCCTACTTTCATAAGTTTTACTTAATTATACAAAGAATGAATCGAGTAGGAGCTAACATGTAGCCCCTCTCACACCACTGTACGTGCCGTTCGGCATACAGCGGTTTAATTCAAATAATAATCCAAACAACTTTGAAGTCCTCGCTTTGCGAGGATTTCTTTGTTTATGTGATGTAGTCCTGTGGTTTTGGCAACCGCTTGATAGTGGTCTCCAAATCCTACTGACTGTTTTGCCATCCACATCGGAACTCCTAACTTTCGAAGTCCCCATAGGCGTTTCCCACTCGTCTTCCACTGCTTCCATATGACTATTCTCATTCTTGTTCTAAGTCGTTCATCTATCTTTCTAAGGACCGTCTTCATATCTCCTAGTCTAAAATAGTTTATCCACCCTCTAATTACTTGGTTCAGTCTGTTGATTCTATAGGTCATTGGTACTGACCAACTCCTCTTTGTCAACTGTTTCAACTTTCTTTGAAACCTTCGGATTGATTCTTTGTGTGGTCTTGCTTTCCATCCTGCTTTGTCTTTCCAAAAACCATATCCTAAATATTTTAGTTTTATTGGTTTTGTAACTTTGGATTTTGTTGCATTTACTTTTAGTCCTAGTTTCTTTTCTATCCACTTTGTTACTGTTGCCATTACTCTGTTAGCTGCTGCGCTACTTCCTACGGCTATTATGCAGTCGTCTGCATATCTTACAAAGTGTAGTCCTCTTGCTTCTAGTTCTTTGTCTAATTCGTTTAGCATTATGTTACTTAGAAGGGGCGATAGATTTCCTCCTTGTGGTGTTCCCTTGGGTGTTTCTTCATAATTTCCTTTTATCATTACTCCCGCATTAAGATATTTCCTAATTAAGGATTCTGTGTTTGGGTCATTTATGAGGTTATGAACCAAGGTCATAAGTTTGTCTTGTGGGACGTTATCAAAGAATTTCTCTAGGTCTATGTCTACAATATAGCTGTATCCGTCGTTAAAGTATTCAAGAAGTTTCACTATCGCTTGTTGTGCTTTGCGATTTGGTCTAAAACCGTAACTTTTATCACTAAAGTGTGGTTCTGCTATTGGTGTTAGAACTTGTGCAATTGCTTGTTCTATTACTCTGTCTACTACTGTTGGTATTCCTAGATTGCGTACACCTCCATTTGGTTTTGGTATTTCTACCCTTCTGACCGGTTTTGGTTTATACTTTCTTCTTCGAATTTTGTCTCTAATTTCTACCCAGTTGTTTTTGAGATGTTGGTCTATTTCTTCGGTGGATATTCCATCTATTCCTCCTGCTCCTTTGTTTGCTTTCACTTTGTTTAATGCTGCAAACATGTTTTCTCTACTGAGTATTTGTTCTAGCAGTTCTGACATTTGGATTGTCTCCTTTCTTTGTTATGCTCTGTATCCTCTTACTCCTAACTCCTGTGAAAATTTTCCGCCGTTACGTCTTTGGTACGATTTTCTCGTCGGATATGGATACAGACTTTTGCAAGTCCATTTGACTTTGAATTATTCAGCCCTTCGCTCCACCTCTATTACAAAGGCTTCAATACTACTATGGCTTTTGCTGACTTCTCACTATTCGTTGTTACTACTTATTCGCTAGTGAGACCTCACGGGATAAGCCATCAATCTTTCCTTGTCTACCTGCCTAATCTACTTGCATGGTTTACGGTTGCCTTTTGGACTTCACGACTTTTGGTCCGCTTGTCCACCGTGCAAGCCTTAGTATTAGGTTTCTGTTCGTCAGGCTACAATTTTGCTATCCCTTCTTCTCGCCTGCATCTCACGGTGCAAACCTTGGGAATTACTGTGAGGTTCGTTGGCAACTACGCCCTTAGTGGACTTTCACCACAGATTGATGACATGCCCGTCATACCAAAAAAGTAGACTCTACTTCTAAATTCGAAGTAAAGTCTACTTTATAACTCATTTTCTATTCTATTCCATCCACAAATTCAAATACCACTTTTTTATTTTTTTAACTAAAATTCATCAAAGTAAATATAATCAGGATCAACTTTTTTCGCTTTAAGAGATTTTACAATTCCCTCAATCATACGTGGTGATCCACATAGATATGCTGTATATGTTTTTTCCTCATCAATATACTTATCGATTGAATTATTAACTCTACCTTCGTCTCCAGTCCAATTATGTTTTTCCTCTGCTCTTGATAGAGTTGGCATAAATTTGAAGTCATGTAATTTTTCTTCAAACATCTTCATTTCATCAAGTAAGAATAAGTCATCAGGTGTTTTTGCACCAAAGTAAAATCTTGCTTTTTTCTTAATATCATTGTCTAACATATGATATAGTATTGATCTGATTGGAGCGAATCCAGTACCAGCTGCAACCATTACTATTTCATCTCTATCATCATCTTCATAATAGAAATCTCCAAATGGTCCAACCAATGTTACTTCATCTCCAACTTGTAAGATTTTATGAACATAAGTAGATACTCTACCTTCTAGAACTTGACCGATTAATAACTCAACATGATTATCATCTTTTATCGATGATGCAATTGAGTATGCTCTATCCCATGATTCATCTTGAGCTTGATAACCCTCTCCAGATTTGTATGGTTTAGATTGTAATTGAATAAATTGTCCCGGCTTGAAATTGATTTTCATTCCATCAGGCAATTTCATTCTAATTTTAACAATTCTGTCAGTCATTGGAATTTTTTCTACTAAAGTTGCATTAAATTCTAATACGTTAAATAATTCTTGCGGAATTTCAATATCAATATCTTCTTTTACTTTTACTTGACATGAAAGTCTAATATTTCCATTTAGTTCACCTTTTGTCAATAAAGGTTTTTCTGTAGCCAATACTTGGCCACCACCAGAATTAACTTTACATTTACAGTAACCACATGTACCTTTACCACCACATGCTGATGGCAAGAATATTTTTTCATTTTTTAATGTATTTAATAATGATTGTCCACCTTCTATTTCAAAGTTTTTTTCGCTATTTATCTTCAAGTTAACAATTCCATAATCATTAAGAAATTTATCAGCTATCGTAAGTAATACCGCAAATCCCGTTGAAATTAAGGCAACGATTCCTGTTGTTGATAATATATCTTGCATTAAATTCCTCTTTCCTTATGAGATTGACACCATTCCGGAAAAACCGATAAATGCCATCGCCATGATACCTGTAATAATTAGTGTGATTGGTGCACCTTGTAATCCTGCAGGTATACCATTTTCATTAAATCTTGATCTTATTCCCGCCATCGATACAATTGCTAACGCCCAACCAAGACCTGAACCTATACCAAATAATAATGATTGCAAAAAGTCATAATTTCTAGCCACCATAAATAGTGATACTCCAAGAATAGCACAGTTTACTGTTATAAGTGGTAAGAAAATACCTAATGCATAGTATAGATTTGGGATATATCTTTCTAATATCATTTCTAATACTTGCACAAAAGCTGCAATTACAATAATAAATACAATATATGACAAGTATTCGATTCCTAGTGAAACTAATAATTGATTCATAAAATAATTTAACACTGTTGTTACAGACAATACAAACGTAACTGCGATACCTAAACCTGCAGCTGTTTCAACTTCTTTACTTACAGCTATGAATGAACACATTCCTAAAAAATTACTAAAAATCATATTGCTTGTAAATATTGAAGCAAAAAATATAACTAAAGGATTAATATACATTATTTACCTCCCTTATCTTTTCTATTGATAAAATTATACATTCCCCACATTATTAGAGGTAAAATGAAGAATGCTCCTGGTGGCATTATCATTAATGTCCATGCTGTTGCTGTTTTAGGTAAAATTTGAATTCCAAATAATGTACCAAAACCTAATAATTCTCTAAAAAATGCAACACCTAATAATACTAATGTATATCCAGCTCCAGCTGCCATACCGTCTATTAAAGATGCTATTGGTTTATTTTCCATAGCAAAACCTTCTGCTCTACCCATAATGATACAATTTGTAATAATTAAACCAACATATGGTCCTAAGGTTTTACTCATTTCTGGCATGTATGCCTTTAAGTAAATATCTACGATTATTACAAAAAATGAAATAATAAATACTTGTACAACCATTCTTATATGTTTAGGAGTGATGTCTTTTATCAATGAAATAATAAAAGATGATAGTCCTGTTGTAAATACAAGAGCTAATCCCATAACTAATGAGTTAGTTGCATTGTTCGTTACAGCTAAAGCTGAACATATACCGATAACCTGTAATAAAACTGGATTATCATATAATAATTGATCTTTTAATATTTTAGTATACTTGTTCATTAATTAGACACTCCCTTCTCTTTCAAGAATTTTGTTAAACCATCTTTAACTAATTTTGAAACAAATCTAGAAGTTTGTGTAGCCCCTGAAATAGCATCTACTTCTTCGCTAACCTTATCTATTGAAACATCTCTATATTGAGATTTATAGAATTCTTCCTCGATACGTCCACCTAATCCTGGTGTTTCTGACTGTTTAATAAAATCTATTCCTAATATATTTTTATAATCTTTATCTAATGCAATATATCCTGATATCGCCCCCCAAAGCCCTGGACCTTTGACTGCTATAGCGTATCCCTTTATATCTCCATTTTCTTCATACTTAAAAATTGGTTCATCATTAAATTTTTCTCCAGTATCTTTAATTTTTTCATCAAAAATTTTTAAAATATTTTCTTCTTTTCCGTCATTTTTAATGTTAAATGCATATAAAATTTTTGACTTTAATGATATTTCCTGATTTTTTGCGACTATCGGCTTAGTTTGTTGAGCCAATGTCGCTAAGATAACTGTCAATATTGCAGACAATACAAACATAAATATTGCAGGATATAATAATGATTTTTTCTTTTTCTTTTCCATATTATGCCCCCTTAACTTTAGCTTGTGCTGCCTTTTTTGCTAGTCTTTTCTTTTTATTAATTCCCATATAAATATAATCCAGTAGTGGAGAAAATACACTAGTAATTAAAATCGCAAACATCATACCACCAGGGAATAATGAAAATGATCTAATTATAACTGTAATCACACCTATTAGTACACCATATATCCATTTTGCCTGTTTTTGCTTAGGAGCAGAAATTGGATCAGTTGCCATATATACTGCACCAAAAAGTAATCCACCTGAAAGTAATCCTAGGTGTGGTTGTAATACGCCTTGTATCCCTAACATATTAAAAATCAATGAAGTAACAACAAATCCACCTAAAACTGCTGACATAATTTCCCATGAAGCAATTTTTTTATAAATCATATATGCTGCACCTAACAAAATTAATAATTTAGAAATTTCACCTATTGAGCCACTATGTGTACCTAAGAAAAGATCTAATAGGTTCATATTTCCACCATTTGAAAGTATATTCATTGGGGTAGCCCCTGATGTTTGATCAAGTAATGGTGTAGCCCATTTAGTTAATCCACCTAGTCCATTAATTAGTTGTCCATTGTTTGCTGCTTGGCTAAAAGTCAACATTGGTGTTGGAAAATTTATATATATAAATGCTCTACCAACTAAAGCTGGATTGAACACATTTTTACCAAATCCGCCAAATACTTCCTTACCAAAGAAAATACCTACTGCAACCCCAACACCAGACATCCAAAATGGTAACTGAGGTGGTAATGTTAATGTAAATAATGTTGCTGTAACAAAAGCTGCCTCTGTAACTTGTGACTTCTTGTATAATTTTTTTTCTGATATGTACTCTACTAAAGAAGCAACAACTACATTGAAAGCTAATAAAGCTAATATTCTCCAACCAAAAACGTAAATTGCGTAAATGATAATTGGAACTAATGAAATGAGTACTGTTCTCATCATCTTTTGTTTTTTGAAAAATTTCGAATACAAAATAACCTCCTTTTTTTTATGCTGTCTATGACAGGTATTCTAGCGATATACCTATTTAGAATGTAATCTATTGTTTTGAGATTCATAAATAAATCCAAATGATTCTAATTTTTCATTAAACTTCTCAAAATCAATATTTTCACTTAGGCATAAATCTTCTATGTCATTATAAAAATCTCTTAGTTTCATATTTACTATACTGTAAAAAGTTTCACTTTCCATTTTTAAGTAATTCATAGTATCTCCTTATATCACTCATTTATATATAATACCATTAATAATAACAATAGTAAACTCTAAAAATGTTAAAGCGATTACTGATTGTAACCGCAAATAATAATTAATAAATTCATCTTTAATTTTTATAATCTTTCGGGATTTTTTAAGAACTTAAAGAAAATTTTTAGTGCTTGCGCCCAATAAAACCCGTCACATATTCTTTCATCACAAACAAATGCAATTTTCATGACCTTTATTTCCTTAAACTCCCCATCTCTTTTAACTATCTTTTTAGTTTTCTTTCCTATAGTTATAAATGTACCTATAGTTCCAAAATTATAAATATGATGAAATCCTGCATCCAATCCTATAGAACCTAAGTTTGTAATAAATGCACTTGCATGAAATGGACTAGCTTCTAATGGTGCTGATGGAATTAAATTCCACTTATCTAATTGCTTAACAATGCCTACAAAAATCTTAAATAAAAAAGTTGGCATACTTGATAATGCTTTTGCATACTTATCCGTTGCATTCCCCCCCTCAGTCTCTTTATCTTTTTCTAAATTGATTTTTTCATTTATTATCTCTTTTATTTTGATTGGATTTTCATCTCCATTAAAAGAGAATTTTAACGCAGTTTCTTCTCCTTCTATAGACATTTCTTTTTTTACAACCATAGAAATCAATATTTCGTTTCTTTGATAAAAATTTCCGTTCATTATAAATCTATTAATTCTTGGTTTTTCATTTATAGTCTTAACCATAGCGGAATAAATTATGTGCATGTATGATAACCTATTTCCTGTCTCATTATACACCTTCCTTATATAGTCATCGAGCGGCTCAATATCTATTTCCTCTGCTAAATATACAAGAGCATCATTTCTTTCCTTCATTATTAAAGGCACAAACCTTGTGTATGGATCTATATCCTTTACTCTTGTACCATCTTTTCTCTTAAATACCATAGTTTCTCCTTTGTTTATATCTTCAACATTATATTACATAATTAAAATTATGTAAATGTTATTTGTCTATAAAAACAATTGTATTTGTTAATTTATTTTAACATTTACCATTATTTTTATATTTGTTTTTTGATAAGAAATATAAATTATATACACATAATAGATACTGAAATAGTTGCTATTTTTCAGTGTTCAACTTGTTAATTTAATTTACATTATTTAATAGATACTTATAAACCCGATAAAAAATGAATATAATATCATGAGTTTATAAACTTTTATCTCAAATTTATTTAAATAGTATTGACAAATTTGTGATAACATTCTATACTTTAAACATAAACGCAACCGTTTTCATAGTTGCAAAAAATAGGAGGAAATATGAAAAACAATTACAAAAGAATAGTTTCTTTACTTTTAGCTATGGTGCTAGTGTTAGCTGCATGTTCTAATGGTGGAAACAAAAAGAAAGAGTCTTCATCTGCGACAAAACAAAAAGAAGGTAAGTTAAAAGGTGAAATCTCTGTACAAGTAGAGGAAGGTTGGAAGAGCTACTACGAAAAAGTAGCAAAGAAAATAACAGATGCTAACCCAGATGCAAAAATTAATTTCATCACAAAAGGGGCTATTGATCATCTAGATTTACTAAACAGTACTGATGCAAATAATAAAGATTTTGCAGATGTTTTTGCTTTTCCATCAGATAGATTTAATGATTTAGCAAATAAACAAGTTCTTGGTTCAATAGATTCTAAGAAAATTGCTGAAGAATTAGGTGGATTTAATAAATTTGATGAAGGTTTAGGTGGAGTGTTCAAACAAAAAAATGAATATCTAGCATTCCCAATGAATATCGAAACTTTAATCACATATGTTAACAGTAAAAACGCTGAAAAAGAAGGATATAAGTTAGATACTCCAATGGAATTAACATCACAAAAAAAACCACAAAATATTTTAATCCCTGCATCTAACTTATGGTTTGGTGTTGCGATTACAAATACTGGAGAAATTAACCACTTAAATGAAAAGAAAGAATCAGATTTATCAAATGACTTTTCATCTTTACCAAAAGAAAAACAAGATGTATTTAACGCATTATACAGCTACTGGAAAGCACACAATGATGCTGGAACACCACTATTCGATAAAGAAGCATCAAATGCATATACAACAGACGAATTTGTAACAGGAAAATCTGGTGTAGCTAAAATTGACGGTCCTTGGGCTGCAAAAGAAATCGCTGAAAAAGTTGGTGAAGATAACTTAGAAATTAAACCTATAACTCATATAACAGTAAATAATAAACCACTTGCACACTGGAAAGGTGGTTGGGCATTAGGATTAAACTCAAGAATCGAATCTGATAAAGATAAAATAGCATTAGCAAGTGAATTTATTAAAAATATCGTTCATCCAGAAAATGCTGTAGAGTTATTTAAATCAACAGGTAAAGTTTTAGAAAACGTAACATACGAAACATACGAAAAATCTGACTTAAGTAAATTAGATAAAGCTGTAATTAAAAATGTTTTAGAATCATACAAAGCTTCACCATCAAGACCATTATTTAAAGAATTTGGTAGTGTATGGTCAACATGGGAAAATGCAATTCTATCATGGAACTCAGTAAAACCTGCTAACACAGAAGCAGCATACAAAGAAATTAAAGCATCATACGATGCAATGTTATCACAAATTAAACAATAATATAAAACAACTAAAGCCAAAACATTATGTTTTGGCTTTACTTGAATAAAGGAAAGAAATGATTAAATTTACGGATATTGAAAGAAAAAAAATTAATAGAATATATATAATTTCGGCAGTTATTATTTTTATAGCATCTATGGAAGCTTTGTTTTTAGCTAAAAATAAAGAATTATTAAATAATTTCCTCATGCTAAATCCTAAACTTTCTCCACATAGTTATATATCATTGGTATTAGTAACATATTTAACAAATATATTAGAACCTATTATAATTTCATTGTTTACCTTATTTACTATCAATAAATTTGGTCTATCTAGATTATATAAATATGTTTTCACTGCAATTATAATATTGAGATTGTTTTTTATAGTATTAACATTTTCATTTAATTCGATATTTTATTTTTTTCTAGTTATATCGTATGTAATATTTATATATATCATCGTTTCATTACCTATAATTTCAAGAAGGAGGAAAAATGGCATACAAAAATAAAGTTGTGAATGATATTGGGATCAGCCATCCAAGAAAAAACCAGTATCTTTTAGATTTATCCAATGGTAAAAAAATTGATAAGTCTAGTCATCCATACATTAAAAAGTTGGAAGAATTTAAGAATAAAGAAAAATCTTTTTTATCTAATCTAAAAAAAGAATTAGAAGGTAAATATGACACTAAAGATAAGATAAAAAAAATAGAGAAAGAAATTTATGAAGCTAAGAAAAAATTAGCTTTTTATGAAAATCATATTGATTTAACTTATGATGCAGAATTAGAGTACAGAGTTTCAGCAATTAAGCTAAGACATTTGCCAGATATTATTGAAAATGATCATAATCTTAAGAATGAGCTTAAAGAAAAGAAGCAGAAATTAAGTTCAATCACTGAAAAAGATGTTGAAGAAGCAAAAGAAACTATCGCTAAAATGAAAGCTGATAGAAAAAGAATCTTAGATATGAACATTAAAAGATTAAAAGAAAAAAATAAAGCAGGATTTATCTCTGATAAAGCTCTAAAAAATGAAATTAAAAGAGAGAAACTTTCATATAAGGAAAATGTTGATGCATATGAATACATTAACAAGAAAAAATCTTATGAAGAAGACATTAAAAATATAAAACATAGAATTAAATTAGATTATAAAACAAAACAAAATGTTTTAAAATCTGATATTTCTGATATAAGAAGAAAACTTCCTATTGAAGTAGAGAAAAAAACTCCTATTATTGCGTTTTTAACTATGTTATTCCCTGGATTAGGACAACTTTTATTAAAACAATACATCAAGGCGTTTCTATTTTTTATAGGCACACTATTTACTTATTTAGTTGCTGTCCCATATTCATTAGGCTACGGAAATTATCAAGGTACAGGTATTTCAGGTTTAATTTCTTTAGCAAGTGAAGGTAAAAGATTAGATAAATCTATAATATTCCTTATCGAAGGTGTTATTGCTATAATGCTCTTGATTATAGCATTTTTTATCATATATATCTCCTTTAGAGATGTATATAAAACAGAAAAAAATGAAATTTTAGGTATAAGAAAAAATAAATGGTTTGAAACAAAACAAAGTATTGAAAAAAATGGTTTCCCATATATTGTAAATTCTCCTGCATTGATTGTTACAATGTTTATAGTATTAGTTCCCATTGTAACTGCAATTTTAATTTCATTTACTAATTTAAATCCAAATCATCAATCTAAATTTACATGGATAGGATTTGAAAATTATCAAAAATTATTCCTTGGTGAAGGTCTAGTTGGACAGTCATTTTGGTTGATTCTTGGTTGGACATTAATCTGGACATTTGGTTCTACAACTTTAGCTATAGCTCTAGGATTTATACTTGCCTTAATAGCAAATCAAGATAGAATAAAAGGTAAAACATTCTTTAGAACTATTTACTTGTTACCTTGGGCGGTTCCAGCATTTATAACAATAATGTTCTTTTCATTGATGTTAGCTAAGAATGGACCTATAACTGAATTTATAAATAAATTATTCGGAGTTTCACTGGATGTTAAAAATAACACAATACAAACAAGAATTACTTTGATGTTATTACAAGGTTGGTTAGGTTCCTCATATGTATTCTTATTATCAACAGGAGTATTACAAGGTATACCAAGTGATTTATATGAAGCTGCAGAAATTGATGGTGCAACTGGATTTAAGAAAACCTGGAGAATAACAATACCTTTAGTTTTATTCCAAACTGCCCCACTCTTGATTGGACAATATACATTTAACTTTAATAACTTTTCAATAATTTATTTATTTAATGGTGGTGGACCTTTCAATCCTTCACTATATGGAAACTTAGCTGGATCTTCAGATTCTATTAATTTCATACATTTATAAATTAACAATGCAAAATAATTATCAAGCCGTAGGTGCGGCTGTGTCCATTGTAATATCATTTGTATTAATGTTCTTTGCTTGGTTAGGTTTCAAAAATACAGCTGCTTTTAAGGAGGATTAGATGTTTAAGAAAAAAAATAAATCAGACAATTTATATTTATCAGACAAACAACCATTAAACACAGCTGGTAAAATACTACTAGGATTGTCTTATATAATATTAATTGCATGGGCTTTGATTATTATTATTCCGTTAGGAATGATGTTGTTATCAAGCTTTAACGGTAACCAAGGAAGATACATTTCATTTGGTGGCGAGTATATATTTTCACTAAAAAATTTCAAATATTTATTTGAAAAAACACTATACTTGAAATGGGTCGTAAATACTATAATAATAGCATCAGCAACAGCTATTTTAACTTTACTAATTGTATCTTTTACAGGATATGCATACTCAAGATATAAGTTTAAGGGTAAAAAAGCAAGTTTAATGTCTATTATGTTAATTCAAGTAATACCTACATTTGCAGGTATTACCGCATACTACGCAATTCATTCAATCGTTTCTGGCGTGATTCCTGTATTTTCAAGATCTATGATGTTGATTCTAATTTATGCCGGAGGTGGTATAGCCGGAAATACATTTATTTTAAAAGGGTACATTGATTCTATATCTAAGGAATTGGATGAAGCTGCAAGGATAGATGGTTGCTCAAACTTACAAGTTTATAGACTTATTATAATGCCAATAGCAAGACCAATGTTAGCTATAATTGCCTTGTGGTCATTTATTGGACCATTTATGGATTACTTACTACCAAGTATATTATTAACAAGTCCCGAAAGTTATACATTAGCGACAGGGCTATTTACAATGATAACAGATATAAGAACTATGAATGCACCAGCATTCGCTGCAGGTGGATTATTAACAGCAGTACCTATAGTAATACTATTTACTACATTGCAAAAACAATTAGTATCTGGATTAAGTTCAGGGTCTGTTAAAGGTTAGGAGGAAAAATGAAAGTAACATTAAAAAATATTGGTAAAAAATATGAAAGTAGAGAAAATTTTACCATTAGAAATATAGATTTAGAAATAAAAGATTAAGAATTTTGTGCTATTCTTGGACCTTCTGGATGTGGTAAATCAACTCTATTAAGAATGATTGCCGGATTAAATTCAATCACAGAAGGAGAATTGATATTTGGAGAAAAACTTATGAATAAAGTTGCTCCTAAGGATAGAGATATTGCAATGGTATTCCAATCATACGCTTTATATCCTCATTTAACTGTTTATGATAATATGGCATTTTCATTACAAATGAAAAATGAAAGAAAAGAAATTATTCATAGAAGGGTTTTAGAAGCAGCTGAAATATTACAGCTAAATGATTATCTGTACTCCAAACCATCTGATATATCTGGAGGACAGAGACAGAGAGTTGCTCTTGGTCGTGCTATGGTTAGAAAACCTAAAGTTTTCTTAATGGACGAGCCTCTTTCAAACTTAGATGCAAAACTTCGTGAACACATGAGAGTTCAATTAGTTAGACTTCATAAACAATTAGAAACAACTTCAATTTATGTAACACATGATCAAACTGAAGCAATGACCATGGCAGACAAAATTATTTTATTAGATAAAGGTATTGTACAACAATTTGGAGAGCCAGAAGAATTTTACAACAAACCAGCTAATTTATTCGTTGCTGGATTTATTGGTTCACCAACAATGAATGTATTTAAAGGTAAATTTGAAAATGGAAAATTTACTTCAAATGAAGGTTTGATAAATGTAGTTCCAAATAATGAAGATTTACACGCACTAAAACCTTACGATGGTAAAGAGGTTTATTTAGGAATTAGACCAGAAAGATTTTTAGCTAAAAAATCTGAAAATTCTATAGAAGGTTATATAGATGTCGTAGAAATGCTAGGTAAGGAAAAAATTATTTACGCAAAACTTAAAGATAACACTGAATTTATCGTATCCCAGCCAGGTCATTTTGACTATTCTGCTGATGAAAAACATAATTTTTCATTTGATACTGATGCATTACATTTCTTTGATGGAGATACACAAGCAAGAATAAACTAAGGAATTTATATGAAAAAAAAAGTCACAATAAGAGATGTTGCTTACATTTCAGGTGTTAGTATATCTACTGTTTCTAGAGTTGTTTCTGGTAAAATAAAAGTTAGTGAAGAGACTCAAAAAAAAGTACTCGAAGCTATTGAGAAAACTGGATATGAACCTGATTATACGGCGAGAGCTCTAGCTACAAACTCTACCGACACTATAGCTGTTATTATAGATAGGAGTCCAAGCCGTAGCTTTTCAAATGCCTTCTTCATTGAAATTATTAAGTCTATAGTTACTCAACTAACAAAATATAAAAAAGATATGATACTTCTTATAAAAGAAAGTGAATATAATGAAGAATACAATGAAGTTAAGAGATTAATTAAATCAGGGAAAGTAGATGCTGTTATAAAATTATCTGTTCAAAAAGATGATATGACCTTAGACTATTTAATAAGTACAAATACTCCAACAGTTGTAGTTGGAAGATGTGATAACAATAATATTTTTACAGTTAACAATGACAATAAAAAAGCTATGTATCTGTCTGCAAAAAATCTTATCGATAGTGGATGCAAAAAAATAGCATTTGTTGGAGGTAGTTCCGATTATGTTGTTACAGTAGATAGACAATTGGGTTTTGAAACTGCATTAAAAGAAAATAATATCGAAATAAATAAAGATGACTTTTATTATATAGATTTTTCAACTGATTCCGGATATGAATTGGCAGAAAAATTATTAGATAAAGATTATGATTCAATAGCTTGTACAGACGATTTAATCGCCTTTGGTATAGCTAAATATTACAATGAACAAAATAGATATATTAAGATAAACAGTTTTAATAACACTAATTTATCTGAATTCTCTCCCATACCTTTTTCAAGTGTTGATGTAAATGCTAAAGAGCTTGGGAAAGAGGCTGTTGACTTGTTATTTAACAATCATGAAAAGATAAAGGATGTTATAGTTGAAACAAATTTAATAATAAGGAGTTAATATGACAGAAGAAAAGTACAATTATCAAAAAATAAATGATGACAGAAAATCAGGGCTTCTCTTACACATTACATCATTACCTGGTCCATATGGAATAGGTACACTTGGTGATAATGCTAAAAAGTTTATAGATTTTCTATTTGAAGCAGGACAATCCTATTGGCAAGTTTTACCAGTAGGCCCTACATCATATGGTGATAGTCCATATCAATCTTTTAGTACATTTGCTGGTAATCCTTATTTAATTGACTTGGATTATTTAAAAAGAGATGGACTATTAAATCAAGAAGATTTAGATCAATTAGGACAAGATTATGATCCTGAGAGAGTTGATTATGGTAGGCTTTATAACGAAAGATTTGCTATTTTAAGAAAAGCATTTAGGAATTTTAATCTAAATGATGAAAGTTTTAGAGATTTTCTTAAAAAAGAAGATTTTTGGCTACAAGATTACGCACTATTTATGGCTATAAAAGATCATCATGAAGGAAAGTCCTGGATAGAATGGTCTGATAATTTTAAGAAACGTGATGCAGATACCATTAAAACATTTAAGCATGAATTTAATGAAAATATTTCATTTTATCAATTCCTACAATTTAAGTTTTACCAACAATGGAATGATTTAAGTGATTACGCTCATTTCAAAAATATTGAACTTATTGGTGATATTCCAATATATGTAGCTATTGATAGCTCCGATGTATGGGCAAATCCTTCACTATTTAAACTAGAAGAAGATTACTCTCCAAAATTTGTTGGAGGATGTCCACCAGATGCATTTTCTGACGATGGACAACTTTGGGGAAATCCTGTTTATGATTGGTACGAAAATAAGAAAACTGGTTATAAATGGTGGATTGAAAGAATTAGAGCCTCATTTAAGCTATTCGATGTTATCAGAATTGATTATTTTAGAGGATTTGAGTCATATTGGGAAATACCTGGAAAAGACGATACTGCTGCAAATGGTAGATGGGTTACAGGTCCTGGATATGAATTATTTAAGGCTATAAAAGAAGAACTTGGTGATTTACCAATTATTGCTGAAGATCTTGGATATATGACTAAAGAAGTTTATGAATTTAGAAAACAAACAGCCTTTCCTGGTATGAAAATTATTCAATTTGCATTTAATGAAGAAATGAATAGTGAACATATACCACACAATTATACCTCTGATTTTGTAGTATATGCTGGTACTCACGATAATGAAACTTTAGGTGGCTGGTTAAGAGCAAATGAAGGCACTGAAATGATGAATAGAGCAAGAGCATATGGTAATCTAACCCATGGTGAGGGATATCATTGGGGAATTATTAGAATGGCAATGAATTCAGTAGCTAATACCGCTATTTTTCAAGTACAAGATTTATTAAATCTTGGAAATGAAGCTCGTATGAATGAACCTTCTACTGTTGGTACCAACTGGACCTGGAGATTAAAAGAATTTCCTGAAGACATAGTATTAGAAAAACTACACTTCTATACTAAAAATAGTGATAGATTAAATAAAAAATGATAATAAATAAGAAAATCACCTATGTTAAAATAGGTGATTTTCTTTAATATTAATAATGTTTTTATCTATCTCTAAAATTATATTCTATGCTTTCAATCAATTCCTCACCTTTTTTTAGTATATAATTTGGTAAAAAGTCTTTGTTTATAAAATCTGGCTGATATTGTGCCTCAAAACATATTCCTTGATGATTGTATGACTGTCCTTTACTTATTGAATAGTTTTCCCCTATTGCATTTCCAGAATAAACCACTATAGAAGGATATGATGTAGTCATTTCCATTTCCATATCTTCATTTTTTAATATAATATGTGGTATTTTACCATTTAAAATGAATGTATGATTGTATCCACCAAACTTTTTAATTTGTTCGTGATTTAGACTATCTAATAACCTCAGTGATTTTAGCTCGTTAAGGTCAAAATCTGTATTTTTAGAATTTAATTTTGCTATTGGTACACAATTATCATCTACTTCTAATATCTCATCTGAATTTATTAGTAATTCATGGTTTTTAATAGAATTAGATTTATCATAATTTAAATTGAAATAACTGTGATTTGTAATATTCACAATAGTGTCTTTATCAGTTTTTGCAAATATTTCTAATCTCAAAGTACTCGATATTAAAATATATTTAACTAAAATTTCAACATTTCCTGGATATCCAGAATCTCCATCATTAAGTTTTGTACTTAATATAATATAAGGATTTGATAATCTATCTTCAATTTCCTTTATCTCCCAATACTGCTTAGTTAGATTTTTGTCTCCACCATGAATAGAATAATTTGACTCATTATTATCTAAGTGATATGTATTGTCATTTAAATCAAATTTTGCATTTGATATTCTTCCTGCAACTCTACCAACAATTGCCCCTAAATAAATAGGATTATTCTTGTACATCATTAAATTATCGTATGATAATACAACATTTCTATCTTTATACTTTAATTCATAAATTGATGCACCTATATTTAAAATGCTTAATTCTAAAAGATTATTTTTTATTGTATATTTTTTTATTTCCATATGTAACTCCTTTTCACACATATTATAACATAATATTAGATTATAGAAATGTATTTAAGTTCACTTATTATACTATTATAAATTTTTATGAAATCGATTGTTTATTTTTGTTTTTTTTTGTATAATGAAATTAATATTAAAGATGCATAGCAAGAAAGGATTTAAGATGAAAAAAAATTAAAAGCAGGCTTATTTTGTGTTTACTATTATTTGGCGTATTACTAAATTAGAAAGAGGATTATCACATGAAAAGAAAACGTTTTATACTTAATTTAAAATTTACTATATTAATCTTTTTGGTTTTTATTTTTTCAGCTTGTCAAAATAAAAAAATAGATGTTAACAAATATGATAATTCATCATTTTATAACGTTGGCAAACATAATATCGTCGAAACCGAGATTGGATATTATAATTTATATAACAATATTCTCACATTTATCGATAAAAAAACTCTTAAACCTTTTGTATTTGGTAATGAGAGAAATGATTTAAATACACTTATAAAAGACGAAAGTAAACGTATAAATTCCGATGCATATTTTGAGCATTCTAAGGAAATTTTTTATGAAGATGGACAAATATATGTATCAGCATCCCATTACATAAAGCAAATTGATGAAAAAAATAATACTGTAAAAACATTTGATAAAATTGGTTATTCACATAACCGTGTATTACACAAAGGGGTATTTTATTATATCCCCATTCCGATTAATCCTGATAAAGATTATGTAGACATAATAGAAAAATTTGACACTAACACTAATAAATACGAAGAATTTATTAGTCTAAAGCAAGTTTTAGAAGAACAAAAAGTCAATGAAATTAGTGAACAAAAAATGTTTATAAAAAACAACATACTATATATGAGTGCAGTTTTAACTGGAGATAAATTTAACAAAGATTGTTTAATTTCTATTAATCTCGATGATAAAAGTATAAAAGTAGATAATTTTGATAATTTTAAAAATTTTGCTTTTTCTCAATATCATTTTCAAGGAGATAGTAGAATTGATTTATTAACACCATTTGATATTAACGATGAACATGCTTGGACCAAATCTCCTTCACTATTAGTTGAAAATAATACTAAAACAAAGTTACCTCTCTTGAGACATAGAGTATTTTCAAATAATGCCTTTGTAGAGACACCATTCAGTGCATTAGCCGCCTACAAATCTTACGGCATTAAAGATAATGGTCTTGAAAATACAGATTACGTATTAAATTTTGAAGGAAAAGATATAAAATTAGACGACAGTCACTTTATAAGAAGAAATGGTTTTAGTGTAATATTATCCGATTCAAAAGATATAATATTATCTTATCACAATGGATATCTAAAAATTATAAGGGATGGTAAAATTTATGACATATATAAATAATATACTTCAAATAAAAAATTTGTGCAAAAAATATAAAAATGCAAATAACTTTGCCTTAGAAAATATAAGTATGGATTTTACACCTGGTATATACGGTATTTTAGGTGCAAATGGTGCTGGTAAAAGTACTTTATTTAATATTATTTCAGGAATAATTGATAAAACTTCAGGAGAAATATTATTTAATGGAGACGACGTCTCAAATAATCTTGAAAATTTCAAAGGTCATATTGGATATATGCCCCAAAATCAAATGCTATATCCTACTTATAGCCTAAAAAGATTTTTATACTATATTGCTAGTCTTAAAGGAATAGATAAAAAAGAAATTGATAATGAGATAAATAGAGTATTAAAAATAACGGAACTATATGATATTAGAGATAATACAATATCTTCTCTTAGTGGAGGTATGAAACAAAGACTTCTAATATCTCAATCTCTACTATCCAATCCTGATATATTAATCTTAGATGAACCAACTGCTGGTCTTGATCCAAAACAAAGAATTATAATAAGAAATTTTTTATCTAAAATATCAAAAGATAAAATAGTCTTGATTTCAACACACGTAGTGTCTGATATTGAACATATTTCAAAAGAAATAGTAATAATAAAAAAGGGGCAATTAATTTTAAAAGATACGCCTGATATGGTATTAAAAAATTTCAAAAATATTTCTCATGAAACTGAAATTGATCCTTCAGATGCTGATTACTTTTTGAAAAACTATAATGTGAGTCAAATGCAGATTAGAGGAAATGGTAAAAATTATATTAAAATATGTGGGGACTTTAAGGAATCTATGAATTATAAATCTTATAAATTTAGTGAAGCTGATGTAGATTTAGAGGACGTTTATCTTTATCTTTTTGAAGGTGGTGATTAAATGAGGATAAATATTCGCGAGGAGTTTAGAAAATTACTCAACCAAAAAGAATTTATATTATTATTAATATCCTTTTTAATAATATTTTCTCTGCTTAATTTTAACAAAATAAACTCAAATAATAATCCTAATATAAATAATGTAAATGATACAACTCAAATAAATAATTATATTGACAATTATAAAGATAATATTAAAAAGTCTGTACAAACTTTAAGAGATAAAACTAATAGTCCTCAAATTAGATTTAATGAATTACTCAAAAATAGTATAAATAGACAGGCTGATGCTTATGAAAAATTATCTAATGAAAATTTAATTTTAAGACATAGCAGAAATGATGGTGTATTGTATTTAAATGACACAATAGGTATTGATAATTTATTGATTGCCCTTAGCTTTTTTATTGGGTTTTTGATTTTTAATTTTGATAGAAAATATAAGACAAACTCATTTATTTCAACAATTAAAAATGGACGTCATAATAAAGCTTTTTCTAAAATATCCCTATATATTTTGATAATATTTGTAATTACAATATTTAGCTATATTTTATATTTAATATTAGTATCTAGGTTTATTGGTTTTGGCGATATTGGCTTAAATATACAATCTTACGAGGTTTTTAGGGACGCAACATTAAACATAAATATTATACAATATATACTATTTTTCCTATTACAAAAAATTATAACAATCATTTTTGTTATATCAATTTTTTCATTAATATTTTCATTATTTAAAGATAATAGAATTCAAGTTTTAGTAGCTATATTCTTTATTGGTATCTCATATATATTAAATAATAATATTTCTAATAATAGTATTTTTGAATTTGTT
Source organism: Helcococcus sp. SA-HE-C1 (assembly GCF_985670335.1). NCBI lineage: Bacteria > Bacillati > Bacillota > Tissierellia > Tissierellales > Peptoniphilaceae > Helcococcus > Helcococcus sp. SA-HE-C1. The sequence continues at coordinate 464,797 of NZ_OZ484652.1, read as the reverse complement.
AAAGCCACTTCAATCTATTCAATGCTTGATGTTTTTTCTATATATGGTAAATATTCTGATGTTTATCTATTTTTTATTTTTTTAGATACAAATACGTATATAATGATATTTTCGATAAGTATGATTATCTTGACATTAATAATATCATATATTATTAATAAAAATGAGATTCTAGATTCAAAAACAACTTATAGATTAAATATAGTTAATAAATTAAAGGCTAAATCTCTATTTGCTAATGAATTTATTAGATTTATTTTTGACTCAAAGGGATTTATCTCTATAATTTTGTTGGTCTTGATAGCCACTAATCAATACCCTAGTAAAGAAAGAGAAAAATACGACTTTTTCAGATTTTCATATGTGACTTCTCTTAATGAGTTTAAAGGGGAAATTAATCAGAATATGTTAGAACGGCTCGAATTAAAAAAAGAATATTATAATTCACTCGAAAAAAAAGCCGAAGAAATTAAAGAGCAGTATAACCAGGGAAAGATTAATTATCAAGAAAGAAATATACAACTTTCCAATATAGAATCCGAAAGTGCCAAGAAACATGGTTTTGACAAGATATTTAAACAGGTAAATACCGCAAATAAAAATGTAAATAAATCAGATAACTTATATCTAATCGATGAAAAAATAAGTGAATATAATTTTCAATATAACGACTATAATTTAATGTTTTCTGGGATTTTTTATTTAATTTTGATATTTGTGATATCTGAAGTATTTCTTAAAGATGATTCATTAAAAATGAATGGTTTAATAAAATCAACTAAAAATGGACATATTAAATTATTAAAAAATAGAATTAAAATATCAATTTTTTATTCAATATTAATATTTAGTATAATACTAATGGTTTTATATATTTACTCTAAAGTAGGTGATTTTGGAATCAATCTCAGTTATGTAGTTCAATCATATACTGATTTAGTAAATTTACCTTCTATACGTTTATTTTATATATTTATATTTTATTTGATTTATGGAATAGTAAATATAGTTTTTATTGTCAACTTTATTATTTACATAAATTTAAAGATAAATAATAAAATAGTAATATATGCTGTACTATTAAGTTTGAGTGTACTCCCAATAGTATTTTCTATAATAAGTAACAATATCAATATATTAACGCTAAATATTTTCTCAAATATATTCACAATTATATTTTCACTATATAGATATGGCATATATGGAATATTTGCTGAATTTATGCTACTAATAATTTTATCTATTATACTTATTAAACAAAACACAAATCAATGGCAATCGAAAATAAATAATTAGATTATTTTAAGAAAAGAGTATTACTTTATAAAGCAATACTCTTTTCTTATTATTATTTTAGCTCTACTCTTTTAATATCAATATTATCTTTATCGATATTCATAACTATATAGGATTCAAATTCTCCACCTCTATCATACCCAGCTGATCCCGGATTAATAATTCTTACTCCATCAATTATAGTATCTTCATAAATATGTGTATGCCCATAAAAAGCTATATCTGCATTACATTCCTTAGCTTTATTTACCAAATCGCCATATCCATTATTTATTTTTTCTTTATGTCCATGAGTTAAAAGAATATTATATTCTTCTATTTTAACAACTTCATACCAAGGAATATTCTTATCTAGGAAATCATTATTTCCTCTAACCATTTTTACTGGGATATCTGTACTTTTTTGAATTTCTTTTGCATCATTCACTAAATCGCCCAAATGAAAAATGTATTCTGCGTCATTATGATTTTTTAATTCTTGTATAAATGGCCTCGTAATACCATGATTATCTGAAACAACTAATATTTTCATTCTAATCCTTCTTTATTTTTTCTAATAACACTCTTAAATTTTCTAAAGCTTTTGATCTATGACTAATCTTATTTTTTTCTTCTGCACTTATTTCAGCAAGAGATTTATTTTTATCAAAAATAAACAATGGATCATATCCAAATCCGCCCTCGCCTTTTAATTCATTAGAAATATATCCCTCAAGTTTACCTGAAGCATAATGCACATCTCCATTTTGTGTTATAAGACAAATTACCGTTTCAAAATATGCTTCTCTATCAGATTCACCATATAATTCTCTTAACAATTTTTTATTATTGGCAAAATAATCGCCATCCTCACCTGCATATCTTGCTGAATAAACTCCTGGCTCTCCATTTAATGATTTCACAAAAAGACCCGTATCATCAGCAATAACATTTATTTTAACTTTATCATACAATAATTTAGCTTTTTTATAAGCATTTTTTTCAAGTGTATCTCCATCTTCTTCTATATCAAGCTCGTCTAAATCAAAATCAGATTTCAATAATAATTCATATTCAGAACCTAATATACTCCTAAGTTCTCTAACTTTTCCCGCATTAGATGTTGAGAGTAATATTTTCATCTTTTTGCCAACTCTTCCTTTATTAATTTATTAGCTTCTTGTGGATTTGCTTTACCTTGCGATTTTTTCATGACTTGTCCCATTAAAAACCCAACTGCTCTATCTTTTCCCCCTTTAAAGTCTTCAACAGATTGAGGGTTTTCGTCAATTACTTCATATACTAATTTAATTAAAAATTCAGAATCATTATTTTGCTCTAGTCCTAATTCTTGCATTACTTCAACAGGATTTCTATTTGTTTCAAAAATTTCCCTAAATATTTTTTTTCCTGAATTATTTGATATTTTTCCATCTTTCATAAGTTTAAGTAAAGTTATAAAATTTTCATTTGAAAGTTTAATCTCAGTAATTTCTATTTCGTATTCTTTTAATCTTCTCATAGTTTCTGTTAATATCCATGTAGCAATTAATGAACCATCACTAAATTCAGATACAAGTTTTTCAAAATAGCTCGAAATATCCTTATCTCTTGATAAAACATCTGCATCATATTCTGATAAATTATATTCTTTTATATATCTTGTTTTCTTTTCCCTCGGTAACTCAGGAAGAGAGTTTCTTATATTTTCTATAAATTCATCGTCTAAAATCACTCTTGGTATATCTGATTCAACTGTAAATCTATAATCATTTTCATCATCTTTTTTTCTCATTAATATTGTAGTCATACTTGCTTCATCCCATCGTCTTGTTTCTTTTGATGAAGTTATATCTCTTGAAAGATTTTCCGATTGTCTTTTTTCTTCGTATTGGATTGCTCTTTCTACCGCTCTAAATGAGTTTAGATTTTTAATTTCTGATATAGCATGTTTAGTACCATTATCGTCCACAATATTTATATTCACATCACATCTTAAGAATCCTTCTTCCATCTTTACATCCGATGCTCCTATAAATTTTAATCTCTGTCTTAATCCCTCTAAAAATTCTTTAGCCTCTTCGGAACTTGATAAGTCTGGCTTTGTAACTATTTCAATTAATGGTACCCCCGCTCTATTATAATCGAGCAATGTTTTACCATTATCAAGGTGCGTTGATTTTCCAGTGTCTTCCTCAACGTGAATTCTTTCAATTCTTATTTTTTTACTTTCTCCATTAGATTCAATATCTAAAAATCCATTCTCAGCAAAAGGTTCATCTTGTTGCGTAATTTGAAATCCCTTTGTTAAGTCTGGATAAAAATATTTTTTTCTATCAAACTTCATATTTTTTCTGATATCACAATTAAATGCAATACCAGACCTAATTGCTAGTTCTAATGCTTTTTTATTTATTCTAGGAAATGTTCCTACTATCCCTAAACATGTTGGACAAACTAAAGTATTTGGAGTGGCACCAAATTCATTTTTACATGAACAAAACATTTTTGTTTTTGTTGCTAATTCTGCATGAATTTCTAAACCTATGATTGTTCTCATTTAATGCCCCCTTCAATAATTTCTGATATTTTTAATAATTTCATATCTTCAAATCTTTTACCAGCGATTTGTATTGAACCAAATTTACCATTTTCCATAGGAATTGATATAGCTGGTATATTAGATAGATTTGTAATCATATTAAACATTCCACTATCAAATGATGAGTAAGAATCTTTAATTGTTTCTCCTACTTTTTTAGGTAATTTAGTTGTTGTTGGTGTGATTATACAATCATAACTCTCAAAAATTTTATCTATTTGAGTTTTTACTTCTCCCCTAATTTTCATAGCTTGTTTATAATACTTTTGATCATAGTCTTTAGATGAAAATAAATTTCCAAGTGCAATTCTTCTTTTTACTTCTTCACCAAAGTTTTGAGTCCTATTTTTAATATAGAATTCTTCTGTGGACGAATATTCATCTACTGACTCTCCGTATCTAAGTCCATCTATTTTCGCAATATTTGACTCTACTTCTATTGACATGATTACGGTATAAACCTGATTTATATATTCAATATATTCAAGGGTTATAACATCTATATTCGCTCCCAATGATCTTAACTTTTCTATGGTTTTATCAAATTCCTGTCTGATTTGTTCGTCTATACCATAAGCATCTTTAAGATCTATGATAGCGATTTTTAGGTCCTCAATACTTAAATCTTCTGTAAAATCCTCTATATCAATTGTTGTAAAATCAGAATCACATTTCCCTTTTATAACCTTAAAAAGCTCTCTTACATCTGAAGTTGTATTGCCTAATACTCCAACTCTGTCAAAGCTATTTGACATTGAAATAACTCCATGTCTTGGGATTGCTCCATATGTAGGTGCAAATCCTACAATATGGCAATAATCAGCAGGATTTCTTACTGACCCCCCTGTATCTGTTCCTAATGAAACAACAGCCTCTTCTCCAGCTATAGCTGTAGCAGAACCTGATGATGATCCTCCCGGTGTATATTCTGTGTTAAATGGATTTATTGAAGGTCCAAAAAATGATGTCTCTGATGATGATCCCATTGCAAATTCGTCCATATTAGCTTTACCTATATTTATTGCATTAGATTCATTTATTCTTTTAATAATTATCGCATCAAAAAATGGAACATAATTCGAAAGAGCTTTAGATGCTGCGGTTGTCCTTAAATCCTTAGTAAGTATATTGTCTTTAACCGCAATAGGTACACCAAATAATCCACTAACTTCAACACCATTTGCTATCTTAGCATCCAATTCTTTTGCTTTTTTTAGTGCTTCATCTTTATTTAATGTGATGTATGAATTATAATTATTCTTTTCAATATTTTCATAAATTTTTGTGATATAGTCAAATACAGAAATTTCATGATTTCTATATTTATCTTGAAGTGTTTTTATATTCATATTACCTCTAATCTTCTAAAATATTATCTAATTTAAAGTATCCATATTCTCTATGTTTTGTATTAGCAAAAACTAATTCTCTATCTGTAGATTCTTTAATTTCATCTTGTCTTAATGGTGATTTCATTTCTGATGTTATTTCATAACTTTTCATATCAACCGTATTTACTTCCATCATTAAATCTACCATATCTACTACATTATTAAATTTTTTAATTTGTTCTTCTCTCTCTTTCTTATTCTCAGGAAGTCTAAGAAGAGATTTTTCATAATATCTTTCTACATTCATTTTATAATCCCTCTAAAAAGTTTATTAACTCATCGGCTTGATATATTTTAATCCCATTATCCTGAGCTTTTTTTAACTTTGAACCTGCTTTTTCACCAGCAAGTAAAAGATCTGTACTCTTGGATACTGAGCCTGTTACTTTAGCCCCTTTTAATCTTAGTTTTTCTTCTATTTCTTTTCTATTATACCCCTCAATTGTTCCAGTTACAACAATTGTTACTCCTTCTAGTTCTGACGATGCATTTTCTTGTATCTCTTCAAAATTAATTCCCTTATCTAGAAGTATTTCCAACGAATTAACAATATGCTGTTCATGGAAAAATTCTACAATTGCTTCTGCTGTAATATCACCAACATCTGTTACTCGTATTAAATCTTCAAATTTTGCATTTCTTATATTTTCTAAAGTCTTAAATTCTTGAACTAAATCAAATGAAGTTTTTTTACCTACATTTGGTATTCCCAGTGCATAGATAAACGAATCTAATTTTGTTTTCTTCGAACTTTTTATCGCTGATAATATTTTTTCTGTCTTTTTATCCTTAAATCCTTCCAAACTCATTAAATCATCTTTAGTTATATCATAAATTTGATGAATTTTGGTAATATTTAATTCTTCTACCATTTTTTCTATAGTTTTTTCTGATAATCCTTCAATATTCATAGCTTCTCTTGATGTAAAATGTGTCATCCTTGCAACCATCTGCGGCTTACACCCAATCGAATTTTGACAGTAAATATGAACATTATCATAAAATAGCTCCGAATTACAATAAGGACAATTTGTTGGTTTTGATATTTCTAAAATATCTGTTTTTTCTACATCTACTGCTGTTAATATTTCTGGTATAACATCATTAAATCTTCTTATAAGGACTTTTGAACCAATAGAAACTTTTTTTCTTTTTATATCATCATAATTATTTAATGTGGCTCTAGATACTGTAACTCCATCAATATCTACAGGATCAAGTATAGCTACTGGTGTTACTTTTCCTGTTCTACCAACATTCCAAATAACATTTTTTATGTGAGTTGTATATTGTTCAGCTTCAAATTTATAAGCTATTGCCCATCTAGGAAATTTATTTGTAAAACCTAGTATTTCTCTTGTCCTAAAATCATTTATTTTGATGACAACTCCATCCGTTAGGATATCAATATTTTTTCTAAATTCATCAACCTCATTTATAATTTGAACTATTTCCTCGAAATTTTTAGCCTTTTTAACAAAATTATGAACCTTAAAGCCGTTAAATTTTAAAAATTCAAAGACATCTTCCTGACTACTCAATTCATCAGTGTTCATATATCCAATATTATATAAATAGCAATCTAGATTTCTCTTTCTTGTTACTAATGGATTTAAGTTCCTTAAAGCTCCAGCTGCTGCATTTCTTGCATTCTTCAGCTTATCTTCATTTTCTTGATTATATTTAAATAGTGATGATAAAGGCATTACACCCTCTCCCGTTATTTCAATCACACCATCATAATTAATTTTTCTTGGTATAGAAGTTATTGTTTTAACTTGATTAATTATTTCTTCACCAATTTCTCCAGTTCCTCTAGTTGCTGCGTTTTTTAGATTTCCATTTTCATAGGTTAGATTTATTGTTAGTCCATCAAATTTTAACTCTACAATATACTCTATTTCTGGTAAATTTTCATCTCTTGTTTGATTAAATTGATGAATTATTTTTTTAGATTTATTAATCCAATCTTCAATATCTTCAAATGATTTTGCTTTATCTAAAGAGTACAATCTTCCTAAATGTGTATGCTTTTCAAACTTATCCAATATCTTATCACCAACAATCTGTGTAGGAGAATTTTCGAAAATATAGTTAGTTTCTTTTTCTAATCTAACTAAATCATCATAAAGTACGTCATACTCTTTATCACTTACTAATGGATCATCAAGTGTATAATAATGATAGTTTAATTCATTTAATCTTTCTATTAATTCTTTAATCCGTAAAATTTTATTTTCGATCATATTAGCTCCTTGAACTAAATAGTCATTTTTTTATTATGTTAATTATATCATATTATTTTATACCAATATGTAATACAAAAGATTCCTGTTGAAACAGGAATCTTCTTACATCTTTACATTTTTTTTAACATTGCTATTTTTGAATTTAATTTTTTTATTCCCTTATTTTCAAAGCTTATAGTCAACTCATCTCCATTAATAGATACTATCATTCCATTCCCAAATTTTTTATGTGCAACTTTATCACCAATATTAAAATTCATATTTAAGACATCATTAAATTGCTTTTTATTAGATAAAACTTCTTTTTTTATTCTATCTCTTTTAGCTTCAAGACTTTCAAAACTCTTCATAAATTCTAATATATCGTCTTCATTTTCTTTATATGATATTTCTTCTTCAACAATATGATTTTTTATTTCTTCAATAAATGGAGATTTCATATATCTTTTCTTTGTAGCAAATACCATTCTAGAACTTGTAGAAGATATAAAAAGCATTTTTCTAGCCCTAGTTATAGCAACATAGCAAAGTCTTCTCTCTTCTTCCTCACCCTCTGGTGTGTCTGTCATAGTACTAGGAAAAAGATTTTCATTCATTCCCGTTAAAAATACCACATCAAATTCTAGTCCTTTTGCTGCATGTACAGTCATTAAAGATACACCTTTTTCCACTTCTGTTTTATCAACATCAGAAAGTAGATTTACATTTTGTAAGTAATCTTGAAGTGTTGATCCTTGATTATTTTTATCAAATTCAGAAATAGCAGAAACAAGTTGTGAAATATTGTCAATTCTAGTCTTATCTTCTATTTTTTTTGAATTTTCTAACATTTTTTTATATCCAGACACTTCATACACTTCGTTGACTAAATCTAATACAGTGTAATCATCAACAAAATCTATAAATTTAGTCATTTCATTTATAAATGATTGTACTTTTTTTAGCGTAGATCCAGGAATTACCTCATGGATATTTTCGTCATGCACAGCATCATATATTGATTGATTTGTTTTAATAGCATAATTTTCCAATTTATCTACTGTTGTATCTCCTATGCCCCTCTTAGGCATATTAATAATCCTTTTAAGTGATAAATTATCGTCTGGGTTAGCTATAAACGCAAGATATGTAAGCATATCCTTTACTTCTCGTCTGTCATAAAATTTTAATCCACCTACAACTTGATGTGGTATATCATTTCGCATTAATTGCTCTTCAAATTCTCTTGATTGTGAATTTGTTCTATAAAGAATAGCCATCTCTCGAAAATCAAAACCTTCACCATACATTTGTTCAATTTTTTGAACTACATACCTTGCTTCATCTCGATCGGTTTGTAAATTTATATATTTTATTTCTTCTCCATTATCTTTATTCGACCATAAATTTTTTTCTTTTCTATTAGAATTATTTTTTATCAGAGTATTTGCTGCATCCAATATTTTCGTGGTCGACCTGTAGTTTTGCTCTAAAATAATTACTTTTACATTCTTAAAATCTTTTTCAAAATTTTGTATATTTGAAGTATCTGCACCTCTCCAAGAATATATTGATTGATTTGAATCTCCTACCACACATACATTTAAATTGTTTTTTGACAAAAGTTTTATTAACTCATATTGTGATTTATTTGTATCCTGATATTCATCAACAAATACCTGTTTAAAGATGTCTGCGTAATAATCGCAAACATCTTTATTATTTTTAAGAAGTTTTACAGTTTTCAATATTAAATCATCAAAATCTAGAGCGTTGTTTTTCTTTTTTCTCTTTTCATATTCTTTGTAAATTTCACCAATATTTCTATTATAAGTAGACGTGCTGTTATCTATCATATAGTCTGGTGATTCAAATCTATTTTTTGCATTAGAAATTTCTGAAATAATATCTCCAACCCTAAAAGTTGAAGAATCTATTCTCAAATCTTTTGCTATCACTTTTATTAAAGATTTAGTATCTCCAGTATCATAGATTGAAAAATTTGATTTGTATCCTAATCTTTCTATATTTCGTCTTAAGATTCGTGAACAAATAGAATGAAATGTCCCTACCCACATATGACTTATATCTTTGTTTAATAAATTTCCAATTCTTTCTTTCATTTCATTTGCTGCTTTATTGGTAAATGTAAAAGCTAAAATATTATATTCCTTTATATTCTTTTCTTTTATCAAGTACGCTATTTTTCTAGTTAACACTGATGTTTTACCAGAACCAGCACCAGCTAATATTAAAATTGGACCACCAGTATGTAGTACCGCCTCTTTTTGTCTTTCATTCAAACCATTTATTAAATCTATCATATCAATCCTTTTTAAGTCCTAAATTGGGTATAACATTTACTCTTAAATCATCCGCACCATATTCCAAATAATTATAATATCCTGCTGCAGCAATCATTGCGGCATTGTCTGTACATAGCGATATTGATGGATAATAAAAATCAACACCTAAAGTTTCTAAATCTTTTTCAAATCTTTCTCTAAGGTCTTTATTAGCAGCAACTCCCCCTGATAAAACAAAAGCACTATATCCCTTTTCCTTTATAAGTCTTATAGATTTTTCAACCAAAACATCATTTACTGCTGCTTGAAATGATGCAGCTACATCATGTTTATTTATTTCATTACCAACCATTTTTTCTTGATTGATATAATTTAATACAGCTGTTTTTAATCCACTAAAACTAAAATCATATGTATTTTTATCAAGCATTACTCTAGGAAATTTTATTGCTTCTTTATTGCCTTGTTCACTCGCTTTTTGAATGGCTGGACCACCGGGATAACCAAGTTCTAGAGCTCTTGAAACTTTATCAAAACTTTCTCCTGCTGCATCGTCTCTAGTTTGACCAATTACTTTATAATCAGTATAAGACAATACTTCAACAAGATATGTATGTCCTCCTGAAACTACTAACGACACAAATGGAGGTCTTAACTCATTAAATTCAAGATAATTTGCACAGATATGGCCTTCCATATGATTCACACCAATCAATGGTTTTTTAAGCGCTAAAGCAATTCCTTTTGCATAAGAGACTCCAACTAATAATGCTCCTACTAATCCAGGACCTTTAGTAACGGCTATTAAATCAATATCCTCAAAAGTTTTATTCGCCTCTTCTAATGATTCTTTTACAACATAGTTTATTGCTTGAAGATGCTCTCTTGATGCTATTTCAGGTACCACTCCACCATATAACTTATGTGTATTTATTTGGCTAAAAATTGTATTTGATAATATTTTTCTTCCATCTTCAATTAGTGAAACGCTTGTTTCATCACATGAAGATTCAATTCCCATAATTATCATTACTTCTCCTAATCTATATATTTTTGCATAATATACGCATCTTGTCCTTTACCATAATAGTTTTCTCTAATTCTAATTATTTTTAACCCATATTTTTTATATAAATTTATCGCTTTAATATTTAATGTGTTTACTTCAAGGTAAAGTAATTGATTCCTCATTGTTTCAATTAGTCGGTCAAGTATTTTTGAACCATATCCTTTTTGTGTGTAATTTGGATTTGTAGCAAAATGATTAATATTAACTTCGTCTAAATACTCACTATAAAAAATATATGACATTAAAACACCGTCAATATATAGAGCCAAAGTTTTATTAAACTCTCCTTCAAATTCAATTTCAAAAGATCTTTTAGACCATGGATTTGGAAATTTTTCTTCATATTCTAATAGTATATCTATGTCTTCAATACTCAATTCTTTATATATTTCTTTCATTGTTTACTCTTATTTAAGTTGATTTCAGCTTGAGACTTTCTCAAATAATTCGGTGACAAATCAAAACAACTATCCTCTTCACCATTTTCAAATTTTTCTTTTGCTAAAACACAAAGATTCTTTGCAATACCATTATTTAGGCTTGCGGGTGCAAGTTTTACTTTTTTACTGTTTATTATTTCTTCAGGTATTTTTTTTATCGCCTCTCCAACTATCGTCACTTCATCTAGTTCAGATATAATATCTAATAATTGTTCCTCTTGTATCAGGTCTTCAAATAAAGTTTCAAGTCTATTGTCATTCCATTTAAATAATCCAGCAAAATACCTTTTTCCACGAGCATCGATAAGTGCCAATATATTTTCCCCATTTAAAATAGAAAAAGCCATCGCCTCAAGTGTAGATACACCAATAATCTTTTTATCTAATGCTTGTACTATAGCTTTAATCGAAGTCATCCCGATTCTTAACCCAGTGAATGATCCTGGTCCTTTTGCGACAGTAAACAAATCAATGTCTTTTAATTCTAATTTTAAGCCTTTCAATAAATTTTCTACAAGTGTCATTAACATTTCTGAATGTGTCTGTTCTTGATTTATGCTACAATCTCCAATAATTCTATCATCTTCAAGTATAGCAATTGAAGTCATCATAGTAGAGGTATCTACGGATAAAACTCTCATCTGTTACCTACCTTAAGTCTTTCAACTATTTCTTTTGATTCTTTTTGTTTTTTCTTTTATTTCAATATTTCTTTCATCACCATCAACATTAATCAATATCTCAATCATTTCATCAGGGATATATGTTCCCCCTTTATCTGCCCATTCTATAAAACTTATACCATCTGGATAAAAATATGTTTCGTAATCAAATGATTCTATTTCTGAAGGGTCTTCAAGTCTATACAAATCTAAATGATATATTTTAAACTCTCCAAGATATATATTTACTATTGAAAATGTCGGTGAAGTTATATAATCTTCCACTCCTAAATGTTTTCCTATCATTTGTACAAATGTAGTTTTTCCAGCACCTAAATCCCCCTTCAGGGAAAAAACATCTCCATCTATAAGCGTTTTTGAAAGTGAATACGCAAAATTATTTAATTCTACTAAATTTTTTATTGTAAATTGCATATATCTCCTATTTACTAAATTTATATTTTTCTCTTAAAAATGTTATTAAATCTTCCAATATTATAAATAATATTGCCCTATTTTCAAACTCAATTCTAGTTCTTGGAAGATCTCCTCGCTTGAAAAATATTAATAAATTATTTGCCTTTTCAATTAATTCTATTGCAGTATTTTCTTCATCGTAGTTATCATGTATCTCTTCTATAAAGTTTGATATTTTTTGAGTCTGTAAATATGAACTATCTATTTTCTTACTTTGTTCGTATATTTTGGTTAATATAGAGAATTGTCTTTGTCTTAACTCAAGATATTCTAAATCATAAAAATTATTTCCAAATAAATCATTTTCGATATTTTTTATTAGATCTTTTTCGTATTTTTCTATATATTTCTTAATCTTTGAAATTTCACCATTTATATATAGAAAATAAAGTTCTCTATCATTTTGTGTGTCTTCTATTAAATAATTTTCATTTAATAAATTTGAAAGATACACGAGCATATTCTTTATATGATTATCTAATTTAACTCAATCGATTCTGTCACGATTTTTGAAATATGGAATAATTAGATTAACTAATATAGCTATTAAAAGCCCTATCAAAAAAATATAGATTTCATTTTTTAAAAAAGATATTTCAATTTTATTTTCTAAAAATATATGACTTGCCATAACGACATTTGGAGCTAATCCAATTGAAATTTTAAGTGCAGAGCTAATTATCGCAAAAACTAAAACAAATATACCAAAATTAAATAGTGAAAATCCAAATATGTAAAAGATAAATACTGATAAAAATATAGTTATTATAAATCCAAATAATCTTTTTATAGCAATTAGAATCGTCTGTTTTTTAGTAGTTTGTATTGACAAAAGTGTTACAACTCCAGCTGTTATAGGATTTATAAGCCCTAAAGATTGAGAAATAAATACAGATACAAAAAAGGCTACTGCAATTTGAAAATTCAATAGTAAATCAAATTTTTGAATTTTACTCATTTTGCCTCCTCAAAACTAAATAATATCCATTTGTTCTTGTATTCTATCTTTGTTTACTGGTTGGAGTATTCCTAATTTCTTAAATATTGGTTTTTGATATTCAATAAACCATCCCATTATTGGTGAAAAAATCAATGATGATATAATTGTCCCTTCTCTAATAGCCAAAGGTATATTAAATGAATATGCCAAAGCAAGTGTTAGAAATATTGAAAATATATCAAAAGCCATTCTATATATTATAAAATTACCATTTGTAGCTTCTGCCAATGCATTCAAAAATCCTTCAAGTGGTGTATAAACGATATCGATATTCATTATACCTGCTACTCCAAATGATACAATAAATGTTCCTAACAGGAACAAGGCTATTTTTATAAAGTATGAATTAACATTAAATTTCAATACTTCATAAAAAAAGAAATTAACTATAAAACCAAATATAAATATCACAACAAATTGTAATAATTGTACGGTCTTAAATCTTTTTTTCTTAATTGCAATTTGTCCTAAGATAAATAGAAAATTAAGCATTATAATAACTGTTCCTACTTTTAAACTAGTTATTTTTGAAATTGACTGTGAAACAGCATCATATGGGGCTACTCCAATAGATGCTTTTAATATAAATGCTAAACCTATGCCCAAAATCGATATACATGCTAACATCGAAAAAAATCTTTTTATAAAATTCATAAACTCTCCATATCTATAATACATTGATTATATCAAATTAATTTAATTGTTTAAAACAAAATTAAAATAAAAAATAGAATCGAGTAAAACTCAATTCTACCTTTGCATTATTATAATAATTCTCTAACTTTATTTAGTGCAGCTTCAAAATCTACTGAATCTGAAACTTCTTGTACATATTCAACATATTGAATTATACCATTTCTATCTATAATTATAGTACCTCTTGATAATAGTTTTAATTCATCTATAACAAAACCATATTTCATACCGAAATCTCTATCTCTATAATCAGAAACTATATCTACCCTGTCAATTCCATGACCCTCACAAAATCTCGTTTGTGCAAAAGGCAAATCTACTGATACCGTCAACACCTTAACATCATCATGTAATTTTGTTACTTCTTCATTAAAATGAGTTGTTTGATATTCACAAACTGATGTATCTACTGATGGAACAACAGATATTATTAGTACTTTTCCTAAATCTTCTCTCAAATTATAAATTGATAAATCTTGTTTAATTGCAATAAATTCTGGTGCTTTTTCTCCAACTCTAACTTCATTTCCTACTAAATTTATTATATCTCCCTTAAATGTAAATCCCATAAATCCTCCTTTATAATATACACTATATTTGTACCCATAATAAATAGTTTTAATAATTTTAATCTAAGACAACTTTCCAATCATCTGATTCATTAGCATCAAAACACATTTTAAGCTGTCTCATAGAGACTTTTCCAATATTTATATCTTGTAATTCCTCAAAACTAAAATAATTACTATCAATGGTTTCAATATTTTTCTTAAATTCTCCCCCTAGATAGTTACATTTTAAAAATGCAGTGGTTATTTTTAAGGCATCTATCCTTTTGTCTTTTCCACTATAGGTGATACCAATTATATAATCAACTTCAACATCTATTCCAGCCTCTTCCTTAGCCTCTTTAATAGTATTTTCGACCAGTGATTAATTTACATCACACCATCCTCCTGGCAATGTCCAAATCCCTGTATTTTCTTGTACCATAAGAATTTTATTATCCTTAAAAATTACTGCCTTAGTAGCTAATTTGGGTGTTTGATAACCAGTCTCTGATGAAAATATCTCTTTTATTTTATTTAAAGGAATTTCTGATTTATACTCTATCATTTCATTAGCTATTTCTCTGAGTCTTTCAAATCTCTCTATATCAAAATCTATATTTGAATAGTATAATCCGGCTTGAGCAATAGCTTGTATTTCTACTGCCCATTCTAACCATTTTTCATTAACTTTCATGTATTCTCCTCTCATCACAATATTATTTTATCATTTTTTATCATGATATGGTAAAATAAATATAAATTTGGAGGTTATATGAAATTATATTTAGCTGGATCATTATTTAATGAAGCCGAAGTGGCTCAAAGAAAATTAGAAGGAAAGTTATTAAAAGAAAATTTTTCAACACTTAGCATTTTCAACCCTATAGATCAACCATTTAATGAAAATAAACAAAATATTCCTACACCAATAGATATTTTTGAAGGTGATGCGAATGCCGTAAAAGATTGTGATATTTTTATTGCAAATCTTACAAATGAAGACGCAGGTGTAATGGTCGAATTAGGTATCGCATTATGTACAGATACAAAACTTATAATTGGGATCAATTCTGATATTAGATTGCAATCAGCAAATAAGTATGAAATACCATCATATAGCATGAATCATTTTGTATTGGGTGCAATACAAAAAAATGGTTGTCTTGTAAGAAATTTTGAAGAAGCAATTAATAAAATAAAAGAATTTTTAGGAGAATAAAATGAGTTGTATAGGAAATCTTATTTGGATAATTTTAGGTGGTTTTTGGAATTTTATTTTATGGACTTTTATTGGTATTTTATGGTGTATAACCATTATCGGTATTCCAATCGGATTGCAATGTTTTAAGATGGCAAGGATTACTTTCGCCCCCTTTGGAAAAGAAATTTATCGTGAAAGAGATAGTTTTAAGACCATTATAAATATCATATGGATTGTATTAGGTGGTTTTCAATTAGCTATTATGCATTTAATATCTGCTTTTTTATTAGCCATTACTATAGTAGGCATCCCTTTTGCAATTCAACAACTTAAATTTGCAGAATTAGCATTAATGCCGTTTGGTGCAAGGATTGTAAAAAAATATTAATTTTTAGTACCATTAGAAAGGATAATTATGGAACACTTGCTTGAAAATATTGTTTTTATGTTAGCATCAATAGCCATTCCTACATTGGAAATTATTGGGATTATTATAATTCTTTATGGTTCACTTTCTGCATTAATTAATTTTGGAATGCATAGATTTGATTTAAGAGAAAATAGAACTAAAATTATACTTGGAGAGGCTTTAGCTTTAGCTCTAGAATTTAAGCTTGGTTCAGAGATTATAAAAACTGTAATAGTTAGAAATTTAGAAGAATTATTGATTTTAGGGATAATTGTAGCGTTGAGAGTAGTACTAACATTTGTAATTCATTGGGAAGTAGAAAAAGCAGATTTAGCATCTGAATTTAGAACATCCGATGATTTTTCTGGAAAATAGATATAAAAAGATGAATATTATGTGTAAATTCACTTAATATTCATCTTTTTTATATTATTTAATAAAATCTTCCAACTCAATATATTTATGTATACCATTTTCTGATTCTTGTATAATTTCTCCGCATACAAGTGGTTTTACATACTTACAAATCTTTTCTCTTAAAATATTATCTGTTTTCACCCAATCCTTAGGTAGAAACTTCTCTTTATTTGAAATAGTATCACTCTCAACATATGAATATACTATCTCATATGGTTCATCTGAAACTCTATTTATCACAGGAACTATATTAGTCCTAGTTAAGCTACCTAATAACGCTTTATAACCTAATAAATAGGCTTCGTCTGCATCTATTTTAGATATCATATGATTTGTTCTTTGAGTAATATTAAGTTCTATTGCTTTAGTTTTTAACCCCATTTTATTATATACATATTCTGATAACTTGCATGATATTCCCGATATTATAGGGTGATTAAATCCCTCATCATATGATCTGTATTTTGCATGTTCAAAAAAATTTTCTTCATCCATAAACCCTTCAGAAATAACAACAATTAAATTAGGTTCTTTTTTATGTGCTTCTTTTATATCTTCAAGTATTTGTTCTTTTGATACATTTTTTTCACTTATGTACACTAAATTTACAATATCTTTTTTACTTACTTCATTAAGCAAATATGATGAAGCTGCTATCCATCCAGCATTTCTTCCCATTACTTCAACAAAAGTTACTGTTTTTAAGGGATAAATATCCACATCCGTACGTATGTTTTTTATTGTATTCATAACAAATTTTGCTGCTGATGGAAATCCTGGTGAATAATCCATTCCAAATAAATCATTATCTATAGTTTTGGGACAACCTACAATTTTAATCCAATTTATTTCTTTAATTTTCATATATTTATTTAATTTGTCAACTGTATCCATAGAATCATTACCACCAATATATATAAAATTAGTGATTTCTAACTCTTTAAGTTTCTTAAATATTTTTGGATATATATCATCACTTAAATTGTCTGGGAGCTTATATCTGCAAGATCCAAGTATTGAAGATGGTCTTTTTTTAAGTTTTTTATTAGAATTAGTACTCAAATACTTTTTTCTATCAATTTCTACCAAATCATTCTTTAATAAACCTTCTATGCCATGCAATAATCCATAGACTTTCTTAAAGTTATTATCAAAACTACCCATTATAACACCTGCAAGTGACGAATTAATTACACTTGTTGGTCCACCAGACTGTCCTACTAAACAATTCATATTCACCCCTTTATATTTCTATAGCCTATTTTATCATATATATATTTTTTTTAAAATAAAGTGTTTTGAATTATGTTTTAATATGTGTTATTCTATATTTAAAAGTGTATTAGGAGGAAATTACAGATGAAGAAAAAGATAGTATTAACATTTTCTGCACTAGCTTTAACCTTATCTTTAGTAGCTTGTGGAAATAGCAAGGAAAATGTACTAAAAGGTGAAGCTAAAGGCTACGGTGGGAAAATTGTGGTAAATGTTACAAAAAAAGATAATAAAATTAAAAAGATATCAGTACCTGAAAGTAGCGAAACTTCTGAAATTGGTGGAGAAGCTATTAAAAAATTAACTGTAGATATCGTAAAAAAAGGAACAGTAGAAGGCGTTGACGTCGTTTCTGGAGCAACTGTTACTTCTAACGCTCTTTTCAAAGCAATTAAAGAAGCTAAATAATTATAATATTTTAGTAATTAAATTTATATATATCAGCCTAAATCCTTATTAATGGATAATGGTTGATATTTTTTGTAAAAAAACATAATCACCAGCAAAGCTGGTGATAAAGCAAGTTGAGAAAAATGTTTGTTTTATTTATATATCAAATAAATTATTAAATGCCTCAGCCATTGTTGGGTGTGTATACATAAAATCCCTCAATTCAGTATAATCAATATTATTGTCAATCGCAAGTTTTATAATATTAATTATTTCATAAGATTCTGGACATAATAATGCTGCTCCCAATATTTTATTTGTTTTTTTATCAACTAATACCTTCAAAAATCCATCTGTTTGTTTTAATATTTTTGCTTTTGGAATAGAATTCGTGGATATCTTTGACACTGTATAGTCCAATCCTTTTTCTTTAGCTTCTTTTTCAGTGATTCCAACCCTTGAAAGTGCAGGATTGATAAAAGCAGTATATGCAAATTCACCTCTATTTTCTACTGTTCTTTTATTGTCGTTGTTTATATCTGAGAGTATAATTCTACTATCATCAAGTGATATATATGTGAATTGTAATTCTCCTCTAACATCACCTGCAGCCCATATATTTTCAACATTTGTTCTTAAATGTTTGTCAGTTTTTATTGCTTTTCTTGATGTTATTTCAATACCTGCATTTTCTAAATTTAAGGAGCTAATATTTGCTCTTCTACCTGTTGCTACAAGTATAGCTTCTCCTTCTAAGAACTGCTCTTTTCCATCTTTTTCAAAATAAATATTTCCACCATCAAATTTCTTAGTTTCAGCATTTTTTATTAACCTAATGCCTTTGTTTTCCATTATCTTTAATATTTCATTAGACACATCAACATCTTCTCTAGGTAAAAACTCTTCATCATTTTGTATCATAGTTACTTTTGAGCCAAAGTTCGCAAACATAAAAGCAAATTCAAGACCAATATATCCCGTTCCTATTATGATTAATTTTTCTGGCAATTCTTCTAAATTCATTATAGTTTCTGATGTAAATACTTTAGGATTACCTTTTAGATTTTCAATTTCAGGTAAAAATGGATAAGCCCCAGTATTTATTATAATTTTTTCACCTTTTATTTCAGATAAATTTTTATTTTTATCTTTAATTTGAATAGTATTATTATTTATAAATGAACCTTCACCGTCTATAACTTCTACTCCTGCATTTATCAACATATCATAGTTTGCTTTATTAAGTTTTTTTATAAAATCTTTTTTTTCGACTACTGTTTTCTTAAAATACTCTTTTTTAGAATCAAAATTTCTAACTGGTGAATTTTCAGCTTCATTAATTAGCCTTTTACTAGGTATACAACCTACGTTAATACATGTTCCACCATACATCATTGGATTTTTTTCAATTAGAGCTACTCTTTCTCCATTTTTAGATAATTTCGCTGCAAGAGTTTTTCCCGCTTTGCCAAATCCTATAACTATTGTGTCAAATGTTTTCATAATATCTTACTTATTTCCTTTTCTTTATTTTTGGTTATTTTCTTACATATTAATATATACTCTTATTTTACAATTTTAAACTTATAAAATAAATAAAAGTTGTAAATGAACTCTAAGAAAATTCATCTACAACTTTTTATAAATCTAATTATAAATGTTTGTGATTACACTTTTTATTTTACGATTATAGTTATAATTACTAATCTGCAAATATTTTTTCAACTATTTTGAAGGTTTTATTTTCTAAATCTATTTCCGCCTCAATTCCATATGGCATTATACATCTTGGATATGCGTGTCCAAAGTTTACGTTATATAAAAGTGGAGTATCTAAATCATTAAGTGCGTTTTTATACACCTCTTTATATTCTTCATAATATATTTCATCAGCTGGTTTTCCAACAACTATACCTTGAACATATTCTAATGCTTTCCTATCTTTTAATTCACTTAATATTTCTTCTAACTTTTTAGGATGCATGCATTCCCCACTAGTTTCTAAAAATAGAATTTTTTCTTTCCACTCATCTCCTGTTGGTAAAACTTCATATTTATTTACAATATTCTTAACCGCTCTTTCTCCTCTATCTGCAAAATCAATAAGTGCATCTCCAAGAGTATCTAAACAACCACCGTATAATTTTCCTCTTACTTTTCCTGATCCATTTAACACTTCGAAACCATGTTCCTCTTTTTTCTTTCTCTTTTAACACCTAGTTGTTGCTTATCATAATTTTCTCTATCCATATACCATGTATCTGCAATTTCAATATTTATTTCTTCTTCATTATTAAAATATTTCTCAAAATATTTTTTTGTATATGGTAACATTTCATCTTCTAATTCTGCGATATCAACTAAAAAAGCTGGTCCATAAATCGTATTTAATCCTAATTTTTGAAACATAATATGATTCATTGTTGTATCTGAAAATCCTGTAAATAGCTTAGGCTTTTCTTTTACTAATTGCTTAAACTCCTCATTTTCAAATAAGTATTCATAGGTTCTATATGTATCAAGCCCACCTATAGCACACATAATAGCGTCCACTGAATCATCTTTAAAAGCAGTAATCAAATCTTCTGCACGTGCCTCTGGATGCTCATCTAAATATTTAATACCCTTCATTGCATTTGGCATATATACAACTTCTAATCCGAACTCTTCAGTCAATCTTTTTTCAGCTAATTTTCTTTGATGTTCTGTAAATTCTTCACCTAATATCCCTAAAGATAAACTAACTATGGCTATTTTATCACCTTTTTTGAGTTGTTTTGGTTTAATCACTATTCCTCCTAATCGTTTCAGTAAATGTATTTTTCTATATTGATTATGTTAACATATAAATTTGTAAAAATAAATACTATTGTTAAAAGTTAAATTATTACATCAATGTAATCAATTTATAATTCCATAAAAAAATTTTTTGTTTATTATTTGAGCAATAAACACAATTTATCGTATATATTAAATTAAAACACTCTATATGTAGTGTTTCTCAGCTTGAATTATATAAATATATACTATATTATATAAGAGTTATATAAAAAAGGAGAAAATAATGTATATAGTAGTAGACTCATTAACAGGCACATCTTTAAGATTTGCATCTAAATTAGGTCATCCAGTTATAAAAATTAAAGATAGAAAAAATCTCAAAGAAAATGACAAGTTTTTTTTGATTACAAGATGTCAAAATTTTGGAGAGATACCTACAAATACACAGTTACTGCTTGATAAACATGCCGACAAATGTATTGGTGTTGCCGTTTCTGGTAATAAAAATTGGGGTAAACATTATGGGGTTTCTGGTGATGTAATCAACGAAATATATGATATTGAACTAGTACTAAAATTTGAGGGAACTGGGTATCCTCACGAAGTTGAAATAGTAAAAGAATATATAAAAAATTATGAAAGGGAGCATAAAAATGACTGAATCAAATCACATTGCACCTTGGATTTTACTCAATAATCAGATTGTAGATGAAGAAGGTAAAATTAAGGACTTAGACAAAGATATACAAGCTGCACATTCTTATTTTATAAATGATATAAATAAGAGAACTCGATTTTATCACTCACTAAAGGAAAAATTAGAATATTTAACAGAAAATGAATTTATCGAAAAAGAATTTCTAGAAAAATACACACATGACGAAATTAAAAAGGTTTTTGAATATGCCTATGATCAAAAATTTAGATTTCCTACATATATGGGAGCTTTTAAATTTTATAATGATTATGCACTAAAATCTTCCGATCACACTGAAATTTTAGAGCGATATGAGGATAGACTTTCTTTTATTGCCTTATATCATGCAAATGGCGATATTGATAAAGCTATGGAGTTAATTAAAAGATTGATTTCTCAAGACTTCACTCCAGCTACACCAACACTTTTAAATACTGCAAAAGCTAAACGTGGTGAATTTGTTTCATGCTTCTTAATTGAGGTGAACGATTCATTAAATGATATAGCCAGAGCAAGTGAGTTTGCAATGCAATTATCCAAAATTGGTGGTGGAGTTTCACTACACTTATCCAATTTAAGAGCTAAAGGTGAATCTATCAAAGGTCATCCAAATGCAGCCAAAGGTGTTGTCGGTGTAGCAAAGCTGTTAGATAACGCATTTAGATATGCTGATCAAATGGGACAAAGACAAGGAGCTGGTGCTGCATACTTAAACATTTTCCATGCTGATATTGAAGATTTTATTTATACAAAAAAATTAAATGCTGATGATGATATTAGATTAAAAACACTTTCTCTTGGTGTAGTTATACCAGATAAATTTTTACAACTTGCCAAGGATGATAAAGATATGTATCTATTTTATCCAAAAACTGTTTCTGATGTTTATCATAAACCTTTTGGAGATATTGCTATCCACATCGATAAATACTATGACGAAATGATTGAAAATCCAAAAATTAGAAAGAAAAAAATCAATCCTAGAAAACTGCTTGAAATGATTGCACAAGTACAAGGTGAATCTGGATATCCATATATAATGTATTCTGATAATGTAAATAATCATAATCCATTAAATAGAGATATTAAGTTTTCAAATCTATGTACTGAAATTTTACAACCTTCAGTAGTTTCAAATTATGCAGACTATGATAAGAGAGAACAGGACGAAGTTGGAATGGATATCTCTTGTAATCTAGCCAGTGGACACATGACAAATATGATGAATAATAAAACTATTAAAGAAACAGTATTTGCAGCTATGGATATTATGAATTCTGTAAGCGAAAACACAGATTTAACTTATGTACCGGGTGTGGCTAGAGCAAATAAACTTATGAGATCTGTTGGTTTTGGTATAATGGGACATCATGGCTATATTGCTGAAAAGTTTATTTCATATGGTTCAAAAGAAGATATTGAATTAATTGATATATTCTTTAATATTGTTAACTATTGGTCATTAGTTCATTCTATGAATAAGGCAAAAGAAACAGGACAAAAATTCTACGGTTTTGAGCATAGTGACTATGCAGATGGTAAATATTTTGAAGGTAGAGGAGAAATCAAGCCTACTCTAGAAAAAGTGATACCACTTTTTGAAGGCATCTATATTCCCACTGATGAAGATTGGGAACAGTTAAAATCTGATGTGATTGAGTTTGGATTATATAACTCAAATAGACTTGCAGTTGCTCCAAATGGGTCTAGTGGATATGTTATGAGTGCAACACCTTCTATAACACCTGTAAAACAATTAATAGAAGAAAGAACTTATGGTAATTCTAAGTCTTACTTCCCTGCTCCAGCATTAGATAAGGCAGACTTTATGTACACAACTGCATATGAGATGAATAAATATAAAATTATCGATGTTATTGCTACAGCTCAAAAACATGTTGATCAAGGAATTTCATTTGAACTATGTGTCACATCTGATTTAACAACTAGAGATTTACAAAAATTCTACTTATATGCTCATCATCAAGGAATTAAAACACTTTATTACACTAGAACTCAAAAGCTAAAGATTACTGAATGTGAATCTTGTGCAATTTAAGGAGAATAAAATGGCTAAAAATAAACATGTATATACCGGTGCTAACTGGAATAATAACGACGACGAATATACCCAATTATTCTATCAGCAAAATTTATCTCAATTTTGGAGACCTGAAGATATATCCATGCAAGGTGACTTAAATGTATGGAGTTCTTTGCCAGAAAATATTAAAACTGCATATGTTAGAAATCTTCAAGTTTTAACTTTTTTAGATACTTATCAAGGTGATATCGGAATGCCTGTTGTTGCAAAATCTTTGGACGAGGATCAACATCAAAGAAAAGCAATATTAAATTTTGTTGCTGCAATGGAAAATGCAGTTCATGCAAAATCATATTCAAATATTTTTATGACATATTTGAATGGTTCAGAAATTGATGATTTGTTTAAGTGGGGCGAAGAAAATAAAGAACTTCAATCTTTATTAGATTTAGTAGTTGGAGAATACAAAAGACTTGATAAATTAACATATGAAAAAAATTACGGACTTAAAAAAGTTGATGAACAAGCATTTAGGATTGCTCAATATAAGGCTTGTGTAGCAAGTGTATTTTTAGAAACTTACCTTTTCTATTCAGGTTTTTACTATCCTCTATATTTCTATGGACAAGGTAAATTAATGCAAGCTGGTGAAATTATAAATCTAATTTTAAGAGATGAATCTATCCATGGTGTATATATAGGTAAAATTGCAATCGAATTATATGATTCATTTGATACAAAATTACAGGAAAAATTAAAATCTTGGGTAAAAGACTTTTTATCAAAACTTTATGGCCATCAATTAACATTAATAGAAAATATTTATGACGAAGTAGATTTATCACATGATGTTAAAGTATTTGTAAGATACAACGCTAATAAAGCACTTATGAATATAGGTTTTGATCCACATTTTGAATATGAAGAAGTAAATCCAGTTGTATTAAATGGCTTAAATACTGAAACAAAAACAATGGATAATTTTTCAATGAAGGGTAATGGTTATCAAAAAATGGTTACTGAAGCACTTAAAAATGAAGACTTTATATTTACTCAAAATAAAATAAATGGATAATATCCTTAAGGTTGGAAGAAAAAATTCCAACCTTTTTGTTTACATTAGTTTTAGTTTAAAAAAATACTAATATATTGTAAAATATTATCTATAATGGAGGAAAAATGAAAAAAATAATATTAAGTGCAGATACTACTTGTGATTTGCCTAAAGACTTAATCGAAAAATACAATATTCAGATAATTCCTTTATACATACATCTGGATGATAAGGAATACAGAGATAGTATAGATATTAATCCAGATTTTATTTATAATTATTATGAAGAAAATAAAATTTTACCTACTACATCAGCTCCAAATATAGCTGATTATTTAACACATTTTAAGAAATGGGATCCTACAAAATACGATATAATCCATATTACCTTGGGTTCAGGTATATCTTCAACCTATCAAAATGCATTTGTTGCCTCTGAAGAATTTGAAAATGTATATGTTATTGATTCTAAATCATTATCTGCTGCTTCTTCATTACTAATATTAGAAGCTGTAGATATGATTAATGATAAAAAGACTACTGATGAAATTGTGAACAAATTAAAAGATCTTAGAGAAAATATAGAAGTTTCTTTTGTTTTAGATTCTCTAACATATCTTAGAGAGGGTGGTAGATTGAATGCATTACAAGCTTTTGGTTCGAACTTATTAAATATAAAACCTTGTATAGAAGTAAAGCATGAAAAAAATGGACAAATGGAAGTTGGAAATAAATACAGAGGTAAACTATCTAAAGTAATAAAAAAATATCTTTCAGATAGATTAGAAAATCGTGATGATATTGATACTAAACGGATATTTATATTAAATTCCGGAACATCGGAAGAAATAATTGAAACTACAATAAATGGAGTTAAAGAATATCAAAATTTTGATGAAATGATTGTATCTCGTGCTGGTTGCACTATATCTTCTCACTGTGGATATAATAGTGTGGGTGTAATATTTATAAACAAATAGAATTAATATAAAAACAAAAAGGAATGTAGTTTGTAAAATACATATTACATTCCTTTTTAAATAGTATAAAAATTATTTATTTTTTATAAATTAGTCCTTATAATTGATTTTTGTGTTATTCAGCCACGCATATATCAATCCTAAAAGTCCTCCACCAATTATATTTCCAAGAGTAACCAATCCCCACGCTCTAATTATATTCATAAAACTTAATCCTTCTAATGAGCCCGCATATTTTGAAAACATTACAAGTGAAAAAGATCCAAAATTAGCTACTAAATGTTCTAATCCAAGCAATACAAACATAGATATTGCTGATATTATGATAAAAAATTTACTTGGTACATCTTTAATAACTATAAATGAAATAGCTGCTATATTTACGAAAATATTACCTAGTATTCCACCAAATAATGTATCTGTATTCGTCTGTGCTAACTTTGTCCCTACAACCTTAAAAAGATGGCTATCATTTTTCATATGTATCATAGCTACAGTTTGATTCATTAAAATTCCTATAATTAATCCACCTACCAGATTTAATAAAATACAAACCGTTAATATTTTTATAGCCTTTGACCATTTAATTTCTTTAAGATAAATCCCAGCTCCAAAAAACATCATATTGGAAGTAGCTAGTTCTGCACCTAAAAATAATATGTAAAGTAGCCCAAATGAGAATACAAATGAAAAGGCTGCCCTTCCATACATTCCCAAAGCGTTTAATCCATCTGCCATATAAGCACCAGCAATAGTTGATAACGCCAGATAGACACCACCTAAAATCGATCTAACACAATATCTAGGCATATCATTATCAAATAACTCAATTTTTTTATGTACACTTTTATTTAATCCTTTTATAAATTCTGATTCTGCCATAAATTCTCCTTATATTTTAATTATAATAATATTATATCAATATGATAAATTTTATCAAAATAATTTTCATCTTTGACTATATACCTTAATATTTGATATAATTTACGTAATATAACAAGTTTTGAAAGGACATAATATGAAGAAAATAGTAGGTATAGTGGGTACTAATTCACTAGTTTCAACTAATAGAAAATTACTAGAATATATACAAGCTCAATTTTTTTATAAAGTCGATGTTGACATTATTGAAATTAAAGGTGTACCTCTAATGGATTATAGAGAAAATGACGAATTTCCAGAAATTATTACTGATATCACAAAAAGAATTGAAGATGCTGATGCAGTAATAATCGCAACTCCTGAGTATGATCACGCTCCTACTGCTTCTTTACTCAATTTATTAGCTTGGCTGTCATATAAAGTGCATCCTTTTGTGCATAAACCAGTAATGATAGTTAGTGCTTCACATGGACAATTAGGTGCCTCTAGAGCTCAAAACATTCTTCGACAAATAATGATCTGTCCGGAAATAAATGCAAGAGTATTTAGTAAACAATATTTATTACCTTATTCTCGTAACGCTTTTGATGAAATTGGAGATTTAAGAGGTCGAGATAAAATTCAAGAGATGGAAAGATATTTTAATGAATTTTTAGAGTTTGTAAATTTAGTAAACGAATCTCAAACTGGACTTTCCGATATACATGAATTTGATGATTTCAAGTGGGATGCAATAAAAGGAGAAGAAAAATGAAGTTTGTAGCAATGGTTGGATCTATTTACGAAAATTCTGTAAATAAGAAATTAATATCGTATATAAAAAGAAAATTTAATGATTTGGCA
This sequence comes from Helcococcus sp. SA-HE-C1, assembly GCF_985670335.1. Classification (NCBI taxonomy): domain Bacteria; kingdom Bacillati; phylum Bacillota; class Tissierellia; order Tissierellales; family Peptoniphilaceae; genus Helcococcus; species Helcococcus sp. SA-HE-C1. The sequence goes on along the minus strand of NZ_OZ484652.1, from coordinate 437,127 downwards.
GAAATTGAAATTTTAGATATCAGAGATGTGCCTATGTTTAATCAAGATGAAGATGTAGATGAATTTCCAAAGATAAAAGAATTAAACGATAAAATAATCGAATCGGATGGTGTTATCATAGTAACACCTGAGCATAACCATACAATTCCTGCAATACTAAAATCTGTAATAGAGTGGTTGTCTTATGACTATCATCCATTTATTGATAAACCCGTGATGATACTTGGTGCTTCTTTTACTGAACAAGGTTCTTCTAGAGCACAATTACATCTAAGAAACATTTTGGATTCTCCAGGTCTTGATGCCTTAGTTATGCCGGGAAGTGAATTTTTACTTTCAAATGCACTTGAAAAATTTGATGAAAATGGCGATATCAATGATGAAAGAACTATTGATTATATTGAACATTGTCTTATTAGATTTGTTAATTATTCAAAAATAATTCAAAAATTAAAATTTGAATCTATTGAAAGTAACTACTCCAGAAAAAAAAGAGAAGGACTCTATGCTAGCTCTGATCCTTACGCTGATGCAACAACAGGTGCTAGTGAATATTAAATAAAATAAAAAAATAGTGATGGGTACATTGAGTTTCCATCACTATTCTATTATCTCTATTCCCTTACCCTTAAATTATTCCATTATACTTATTATTATCTCATCAACTCTATTTCCTTCGATTGATTTTACAATAAATTTATAACCGTTAAAAATAAATTTGTCATTTCTTTCTGGCATTTTACCTAAGTTTTCTGATATGAATCCACCAAGTGTATTTGAATAATAATTTTCTACATCTTCTTTTATCTTTAATATTTCAAAAGCCTTATCTAACGCACATCTTCCCGATGCTATAAAAGTTTTTCCCTTTACAACAGTATGAATATCTAATTCCACGCTATCTGTCTCGTCCCAAATCTCACCTACCAGCTCTTCAAGCAAATCTTCCATGGTAACTATACCTTCCATACCTCCATGTTCGTCAATTATTACAGCCATATGTTTTTTTTCTCTTTGCATCATATTTAATAGTGCTGAAAGTTTCATTGCTCCTGGTATATATAATACTTCTGAAATTATACTTTCAATACTTAAATCTTCTTCATATCGTATTTTTTTTCTCATATACCTATAAAAATCTTTTTGATGAATGATACCTAATACCTTATCAACAGTATCCTCATATACGATAAGCCTTGAAAATGAATATTCATCAAATACTCCTTCAATCTCTTCATCTGTATCTTCAATATCTACCGCTACAACGTCCACTCTTGGTATTAAAACACTATCTACACTTACATCATCAAATTCTATAGCAGCTTTAATTAATCTATGTTCATCATATTCGATACTTCCCTCTATTTTTGCATCATCCACATAAGAAAGTAGCTCATCCTCACTTATTGAAGATTCATCATCTTCAGGTATTAATTTCATAATTAATTTTTGCCATAAATTTGTTAAAAATACTAATGGTCTAAAAAGAACAATCAGAAATCTTAGTGGTGTATTAAATGTAATTGCAACTTTTTCAGGCATCATTTTAGCGACTAACTTTGGTGCTATTTCTGAAAGTAGAAGCAGTAAAATTGTTGTTGTTATAGTTGAAATTAAGGCTCCGTAATTTGGATATAATTTCATGAAAAATATGGTTGAAATAGCTGATGATGCTATATTTACAAGATTATTTCCAATAAGTATTGTAGCTAATAATTCATCGTACTTAGAATGTAATTTTAATGCATGTTCAGCATTTTTATTGCCGTCCTTCACCTTTGTCTTTAATCTGTTCTTTTTCAATGATGTATATGCTGTTTCAGACGATGAAAAAAAAGCTGAACAAACTACACATAAAAAAAATAATAATATACTATATATATCGCTCGAATCCATTGATTCAATAACCTCCCTAACCTTAATGTACTTTAGGTTTCTTTATTATTCATAGTATATCATAAATTTACCATAGTATGATATACTAGTTTTATATTTAGGAGGTTTTATGATTGAAAATATTTATATGATTGCCGCAGTCACAAAGGATTCGTATGCAATTGGAAAAGACGGTGATATGATTTACCATTTAAAAGATGATTTGAAATATTTTAAGGAAACTACACTATATCATACTATAGTTTGTGGTCGAACAACCTATTTTAGTTTCCCTAAAAGACCTCTCCCTCATCGAAAAAATATTATATTAACCAGATCAAGTGATAATTATAAAGGAGCATACACACTTCATTCAAAAAATGAAGTTATTGAATATGCTAAAAATAACCCAAATGAAAAAATATTTATTGTTGGTGGCGACAGTATCTATCATCAATTTTTAGACGTTTCATCAAAGTTATATATCACTGAAATTGATGAAACTTTTGGAGATAAGGCTCATAATGCTGATTCTTTTTTTCCTAAATTTAATAAGGATAATTGGAAAGTAGAATCAACTTCAGACTATGTATGCTCAGATAACGCACCAAAGTACAGATATATAGTTTACAAAAGAAAATAGAAACTTTCTCCTGATTAGTTTTTTCTTTGACTTAATCAGGAGATTTAATTTATGAGATTTTTAAATTCTAGATAATCTTATCCGATTTTTTTATATATTAATTGTCTGCGATACCACGTTTTTCTAGTATTAAATAAATAAAAATTTTCCTTTTAATATTTTTCTTGAAAATTTACATAATACATAACAACATATTAGAAAAATAAAAGTAAATAATTCCTTATAAAAATATCTAATTACGTACATATTTTACGCTTCTAACCATCTTAAATATTCATCTATAAATAGTGATTCATCAAATCCGTGATCTTCATTTGCAATGAAAATTCTATTTATATTCCCACCTTTCGACTTTAATTTTTTAACATATTCTTCTGTTCCCCTATAATCAACAGTTTTATCTTCATTTGAGTATGTCACAAATTGCTTTATATCTACAGAATTTATTTTATTCGAAAGATTTAGTTCATCTAGTAATTTTTTTCTTTTCTTTTCATTTTTGACACTTTTCTCATCTGCTACTGCAAATAACATTGGTACATTGTAATTAAAAGTTAAACAAGGATATACAAATGCTACTGATTTAACTTCATCTGATATAATATCTATTTCATCTTTTTTATAGGAACTGTCAAATTCTTCAAAAAAATCATATCCCATATATTTATTAATAAAACTACCTGCAATATATCCACCTGCTGAATAACCTAAAATGGATATTTCATTTTTATCTATATCAAAATTTGACGCATTATATTTTATATATCTTACAGCTCTCTGAAGATCTAACATGGCTGCTGGAAACTTATAAGGAGCAATTCTATAGTCAAGTAAAAAAACATTTATATCATGTTTATTAAGTATATCTGCAACTTTTTTACCACCATTTATTCCCCCATGGAAAGTCTTGTAACAAAATCCTCCCCCAGATAAAAGTATTATTGATTTTCTTCCCTTATTTACAAGATATGGAATAATATATGGTACATCGTCGTACTTTTCACTTTCATATCCTGTTTCAATTTCATATAGATACGTAAATGTATCTGCCAATTCCTTTATATCTTCATATTCTTTATTAGCTATTTTTTTAGAGTATCTTATAGTTGTATCTAGGCGATTTGCGTCATAGTCTATTTCCATTTTCTCTAATTTACTTTTATTTTTATGATATGGTGGATTTTCCCATATTTCTACCTTTTTTTCAATGTCTTTGATTTTTGGTGCATTCACGCTCATTGTTTTTCTCCATATAATATTAAATTAAAAAGAAGTCGTTGGTGATTTTACACACAAAGACTTCTTGATTTTTATAATTTACTTCCAGCTTTTTCATCCACAATTATTGTAATATCGGGATGTAACTTTAATAATGTTGAAGGGTTTTGTGTAGTAATTTTACCATCTCCTAAGGCTGCGATAGCGTCCGCTTTAGATTCACCGAATGCAATCAAAATAATTTTTTTCGCCTTAAATATTGATCCTATCCCCATAGATATTGCTTCTTTTGGCACATCATTTATAGAATCAAAAAATCTCTTATTTGCTTCAATCGTAGATTCTGTTAGACTTTCGATATGAGTATTCATTTCTAACTCTTCATTTGGCTCATTAAAACCAATATGCCCATTCCTACCAATACCAAGAATTTGTATATCTTGTCCACCTAAATTATCAATTAATTTTTCATACTCTTTTGCTGTTTCTTCAAAATTTTTTGAAACCCCATTTGGTACATAAGTATTCTCTTTGTCTATATCAATATGATTAAAAAGTTTTTCATTCATAAAATGTCTATAACTTTGTGTGTGATTTCCATCAAGTCCAATGTACTCGTCAAGATTTATTGTTTTGATTTTCTTAAATGAGATTTTACCATTTTTATTCATCTCTATTAAATTTTCGTATATTTTAATCGGTGATGAACCTGTTGCCAATCCAAGTACAGCCTCTTCATTATTGGAAATAACATCTTTTATTATTTGAGCAGCTTTTTCACTTACTTCTTTTTCATCTTTTAGTACAATTATATTCATTTTATCCCCTTTCAATTGATTTCTTATTAATATATTAACACAAAACAATAATTTGGGTAAAATATTATCTAACTAAAATTGATAAAGTTTCCACTTCTATAGTATTTACAAATTGATCAAATCCAGTAACTTCTTTCAATTTAAATCCATAGTCCTTAAATCTTTTGATATCTCTTGACATAGTCGCAGGATTGCAAGAAATATAAATCAAAGTATTAATATTAGATTTACCAATTTCATTTATTATATTTTCGTCCAATCCCCTTCTTGGTGGATCTACCAGTGTAACTGTATTATCATCTTCTAAGTTTATTTTTTTAATAGCAACTTCAGCTGCTTCATTTATCCATTCAATATTTTCTATACCATTTAATAACGCATTTTCCTTAGCATCTTTCACTGCATCTTCACTTATTTCAATAGAAATTATCTTTTTAGTAGTATCTGAGAGTATAATTGAAGATGTTGAAATCCCGCTATATAAATCAATTATTTTTTCTGAATTTAATTTTTTAATGTATTCTTTAACACTTAAATATATTTGATATGAAATGTCTTTGTTTACCTGAAAAAATGCTTTTGGAGAAATATTAAAATAGAAATCCCCCATTTTTTCTTTAATTTTCATTTTCCCAAATACATGGGTTAGTTCAAGTATTTTATAGTTTCTTCTTTTAGGATTATAACTAACATAGAAACTGTCGAATATATTTGATTTTTCTAAATCCTTAAAAAATTCCTTAAAATTATATTCTCTATTAAATACAAGTACTGCTTGTACTTCTCCTATACTTGTTGATCTTATTATAATATTTTTTACTAGTCCATTCCCTTTTCTTGTATCGTACCCCTCTATTTTATGATAACTTAATATTTCTTGTAATTTTGGTAGAATATCATTTATTTCTTTAGTAATCATTATACATCTATTGATTGGTATACTATCTTGAGAATTTCGTGAAAAATATGATAATTTACCTTTTTTATCAAGTTTTAACTCTATCTTATTTCTATATCCATAAATTTCATTCGCCTTTACAAAATTAATGTTTAATATATTTTCTCCAGCAATTCTATTTAAATTATTTATTATTAAATTCTTTTTAAATTTAACTTGTTTTTCATATTTTATGTCATAAATATCGTATATTCCACACAAATCACTCTTTTCAATTTTCTTATCAGTCAAATACTTAGATTTTTCAATTGTTTTGATTTTTTTACATATACAAAAACTTTTTTTCTTTTTAGTTACTTGTGCCAAAACTATTTCTCCTAGTTTAGCATCTTTTACAAAAAAAATTAATCCATCTTTTTTTGATATACCATTTGCTTTATCATCAAGAATCAATTATCTCCAATTCTAATTTATCATTTATTTCTGTTTCTTTTTTTTCTATCATCTTTATTCTCCTCGTTATATTATAATATCATATATAAAAATTTATATTTTTATAATTTTAAAATTCAAAATTAAATATTTTAATAAAATAGTTTTCTTTTATAAATATATTTGACATTAATATTAAATTATTGTATTCTTGATTTATAAATATTAATATTGGGAGAGTGTATGAAAAATAGTTTAAATAAATGTCCTGTGTGCGATAACACTTTAACTATCACAAAATATACATGTGATGATTGTCACACAGAGATAACTGGAAGATTTTATAATAGTGGTTTTTCTAAATTAAATGAAGAACAACTAGATTTCATAGAAATTTTTGTACTAAAAAGGGGAAATATTAAGGAAATAGAGAAAGAACTAGGGATTTCATATCCAACTGTTAGAAATAAGCTAGATAATATTATTTCAACCTTGGGCCACAAAGTTGAAACTTCATCCTCTAAAATTGAAATTTTATCAATGCTTGATAATAATGAAATATCACCAAGTGATGCTACTAGATTACTAAAAGAATTAGAATAGGAGATTTATATGAGTGAAGAGAAAAAACTAATCATAAAAATGCTAAAAGAAGGAAAAATAAATGAAGAAGAGGCTCTAAAATTGCTCGATGCAATAAAAGAAGATAAATATGACTCAAAAAATGAAAAAGAAAAAACAGAAAATAAATTTGAATCCTCTATTAATTCATTTTTTTCAAATTTATTTAATACCGTAGAAAAGAGCATAAAGAAAGCTGAAGAAAAAATTAATTTGAGCAATATTGATTTTGATGAAATTAACTTTAATTTTGGCTTTTCAGGAAAAACTACTAATGAGTTTATAATCGATGAAATTACTGAAGATATTGACTTATTAGTAGATTATATTAATGGTAAAGTATTTATCTCATCCTGGGATAACGACTATATAAAATGTTCAAGTAAGATTTCATTTGATGAAAATATGTATTCTGAAGATTATACTTTTATTACAAAATCTCACAATGGTAAAGATATTCATATTTCAACAGATGAAAACTCTAATATAGATAAATTTAACTCTACTATATATATTTATCTTCCTAAAAAATATACTAATAACATTAAATGCAGAAATATAACCGGAAAAATTATTATTAATAATGTGACATCCAATTCTATAGATTTAGACAATACTAATTCAAAAATAATTATTGAACATGTTGTCGCTTCTAAAGATATAAAAATAAATGGTATAAATGGTAAGTTTTCAGTGGAAAATATTTCTACTCCTAACTTAAAAATGAAGAATTTGAATGGAAAAATTAGTGTGCGAGGAATTGACTGTGAACATATTTTTGCTGAAAATATGAATGGGTTTATTTTACTATCTAATATTTCAAAAATTACAAATTCAATAAATTTACATTCCTTTAATGGCGGAGTTTATGTAGAAAATATCAATTATAATAAACCCACACGTGCAAAATTAACTGGTAGATTTGATGAGAAATTAGATTCAATTTTTACTACAATTGTGCGAAATGATATGACCACTGTTGCTCACACGTCAGATTATATTGAAGATTTAGATGATAAATTAGAAATTAACATAAACACTAAAAATGGTAAAATCACGCTTGTATAACGCATAATATAGGGATTTCTTCTACAAGCATAATTAATTTATTAACTTTAAGTAACAAAAAGTTACTATTTGGTTACAATGTATTGACAAAAAGTTACAAAAAGGTTAATATAAGTTATGTGAGATTGGAGAAAACAATGAATTTTATGAAAAAACACAAAAAAATGTTGACAGCAACACTCGCTGCGGCAGTAATAAGCTTTAGTGGATACATAGTAATAGCTAACACTCCTTTCGAAGTAACTTTAACTATTGACGGAGTAACTGAAACTATAAAAACTAACGAGACTACATTAAATCAAATACTATTAAATAAAGGGTATAAAGTATACGATTTGAAGTCTGATGTATCACTAGACACACTGTTAGAAAAAAATCAAAAAATTATAATTAACACAAAAAAAGATGTAACTTTTAATAATAAAGGTAAGACACTAACCGTTTCAACTTATAGCACAACAGTTAGCGATTTCTTAAAAGAATATGGAATCAAACCCGATACAGAAGATTTCATAAGTCCTTCTTTGGACGCAAATATAAAAAATGGTGATATTATATCATATGATGATATTAACATTGAAAATTATACAAAAAATATAGAATTAGAATACAAAACAATAGATGAAAATTCTTTTAATGTTAAATTTGGGGAAACAGAAATAAAAACTTCTGGTGAAAATGGAACAAAAGTAGAGCAATACACAAAGATTACAAAAAATGGAGTTGTTGTTTCTGATAGATTAACAAATTCAAAAGTAATCAAAGAACCTATTGATGAGATTAAATTGGTAGGAACTAAAGAGATTGTAGAAGAAAATATAAAAAAAGAAACAATCGAAAGAAAAAATTCATCTCTATATAAAGGTGAAACTAAAACTATTCAAGAAGGTAAAAATGGTTTAATTGAATACGTTTATGAAAATGATGGAAATGAAAGAAAATTAGTCAATAAAGAAGTTAAAACAGAGGCTGTAACTAAAATTATTGAATACGGTACAAAACCAAGACCTGCATCAACAGGTGGATTAACAGTAAGTAAGTATTCACTAAGTAACTTAAGATATAATGGTATAATCCATTGGAACGGACTAAAGTTTACATACTATTCACAAAGTGTTTTACCTGGTAGAGGGCTAAGGATACCCGGCCGACATGTAAATGGTGGTGGTTTTGTAGCAGATGAAAATGGATATATTGTAGTGTCTCACAGGTCAGCATCTAAAGGAACTGTAATAAATACTCCATTCGGGTATAAAGCCAAAGTATATGATAGATGCGGAAACTGTGCATCAAATCATTATGATGTATATACGAAATAATTAAAAGCTGTTTAGCAGCTTTTTTTTATTTTAAATTTTCGCTCATCAGTGATTATATACCTTTTATCCAAATATTATAGAAATAGAAAAAAAATTATTTTATAATGATATCAAGATATATCTTATATAAATACTTGTAAGGAGGTTGAATTGAAAGTCAAAATAGTTATAGATGATAAAATGGATGAAAATTTAATAAAAATATATACAAAGACTTACAATAAAGATATAGAAAACTTGCAAAACTTCTTAGAAAATAGCAATAAAAATATAATTGTTGGTTTTCAAAATGAACAAGTATATATACTTAACTATAACGATATCATTCGTTTCTATACCGAAGATAAAAAAATCTATATAGAAACTAAAACTGACACTTTTATATCACGATTAAGATTATATGAAATTGAGGAAAGAGTATATGATAAGAATTTTATAAAAATATCGAGATATGAAATCATAAATATTAATTATGTGAAAAAATTAGATTTGTCTTTTAAAGGAACTATCGCCGTAAAAATGGATAATAATAAAGTATCCTATGTTTCTAGGAGATCCTTAAAAGATTTTAAAAATATTTTAGGACTTTAGGAGGTTATATGAAAAAAGTTAATAATTACTTTAAAAATTTTTTAATCGGAATAGCTATTGGTAATTTAGTAGAGTTATTTATATCAATTATGATAGGTAAACTTACAATAGGAGCTCCAAGTTTTGTAAATAACCAAAGTTCTCCACTTGTTGCCAAAATAATTCAAACTGTTTTATATGGTGGTTTTGGTATAATTGGGCTTATGGGAAAAAATATGAAAAGTGAAAATATCTTAAAAAGCACTTTAGCACACATCACGGTATTTACAATATATTTTTTAATAGTTGGTTATTACTTGAAATGGTATCAAAGTTTAACAACTCTTCTAATTGCATTATTTATATGGTTGGCAATATACTTGATCATATGGTTGGCTTTTTACTTACAAGCTAAAAAGGAAGTTGATAAAATAAATCGTGAGTTAAACAAAAAGAAATAAATTAACGGATTGTACGTTTTGTGCAATCCGTATTTTTATGCCTAGCATATTATTTACCACTTTAATTAATTTTTCATATATAATTATATTTTTTAAACAAAAAATTGTAGAATAGTATATAATTTCCTCAAAATTTATTAAATCTATTTCCAAATTTCTTAAAATCAATGCCCCTTATTTCACACCAATCTTTTACTTGATTTCTAATAATTAAGTCTGTTTCAGTTAAATTAGAAAGTTTTGAAGCACCCAATAATGTCATTATTGACTTTATTTCATATTTCCAATTATTAACTATTTCTATCGTTTCTTCAAGCGGAGTATCATTTACTAAATATATAAATCTCCCCGCCATAGCTACCGACTTAGCTCCAAGCGAGAGTGATTTTACTATATCCATTGAATTTCTTATCCCTCCAGAAGCTAGAATATCATAGTCATGTATAAAATCTTGTGCTTCCAACATAGAATTAATTGTTGAATTTCCAAAATTTTCTAAAAAATTATATTCATTATTTTTTCTTCTACTATTTTCTATTTTAGCAAAATTTGTGCCACCTTTTCCTGATATATCAATTGTTTTTGCACCAATATTTATTAAATGTTGTATTGAATTTTTCGACATACCATTTCCTACTTCTTTTATCAAAACAGGCAAACCTAGATTATCGATAATGTTTGAAATATTTTCAGTCCACTTAGTAAAATCCCTTTCCCCTTCTGGCATTACAATTTCTTGACACGCATTTATATGTATTTGAATACCATCTGCATCTATTATTTCACAAGCTCTTTTAGCATCTTCTAAACTTTTATCTGCACCTAAATTCGCAAAAATTATCCCATTAGGATTTTCTTTTCTTGCAACTTTATATGAAGCATGAGTACTCTTATCTCTTAAGGCTACAGATAGTGAGCCAACCGCCATAAATATATCCGTTTCTCTTGCAATTATCGCTAATTTTCTATTGAACACTTTTGTAAAATCTGACCCACCAGTCATTCCATTAATATGAAATGGATTACTAAAATTAAACCCTGCAAATGACGTTGAAATATCGACATCTTCAAAATTTACTTCTGGTAAAACATGATGAATAAAATCAACACTATCAAAATCAGAAATTTCATTTTCTTTATAATATTCCAAGGCCCTATTTACATGATCATCTTTTCTACTTTTATCTAGTTCACTCATATTAATCCTCATAAATTCTTAAATCCAAATTTAATATACAATTCTCTTTCCATTTTTTTACAGTTTCTAAAGCATCCATATCAGAAGTATATAATGCAATCCCACAATCTCCACCACCAGCTCCTGAAGTTTTTGAAGCCATTCCATCTTTTAACGCTATTTCTATCAGATTATTTAGTTCTTTAGTTTCTATTGTAATTGAAAAATATTTTGCATAATCTCTTAAAAGTTCTCTGTTTTTTCTAAATGCCGTCTTAATCTTCTTAAAATTTCTATTTTTATATCCCTCTACAAATTCATCGACAATATTATCACTTTTAATAGGGAATGATTCATAGAAATCGAGTTTTTTATTGATATTTTTTTTTGAATTTTCAACTAAAATATTTGATGATGCTGGTGTTTTTGTCCATCCAATTAAGAAATTAAAATCTTGATTTATATTTATATTAGTAATATCTAAATCTTCCCATTCACTTTGAATAATTTGCGAAATAGATTCATTTTTATATCGATTATGTATTTTGTCTCTGTCAAATGAAGTATATCTTATAATTCCTGTAAAAGCAGATGATGCAATATCCCCGCATGAACTATTCGTATTAATTAAAATACTAGCAAGTGCTGAAAGCTTAAATAATTCAAACTTAGTATAAATAATGTTATAATATCTTAATAAAGCTTTAATTATAGACACCACAACTGCAGCGGAAGATCCTAGTCCATATTTAATTCCATCTGTAGATTCTAATTCGCTCATGACTTCAATATCATAAAAATCTAATTTTATATTTTTCTCTGTTAAATATTCTTCTGTGATTTGTATAGCCTTAACTATATATAAAAATCTATCATCTTCTTTCTCTATAACTATTTTATTATCTTGTCTAGACCATACCATATGTACATTTGAATATGATTTTATAGACCCTTTCTTAGTTGACTTTTTTATATTAACGGTAATAAATCTATTTACAGACATTAAAACTGCACTATGCCCCGGTTGTACTACAGCATATTCTCCTGCAATATATAGTTTTCCAGGAGTTTTTACAGTAATCATTTTATCTCCTTAATCTCAGCATCTTTTCCAACTTCTGAAAAAATTATATTATCAAAATCATTTTTCATTTGATTAATTATATCTTTTGCTTCACTTTTCTTACAAATAATTTTGACATTTGGACCTGCATCCATAGTATAAAAAATATCAAAACCATTTTCTCTTAGTTCTTTAATTTTATTTATAGCTCTTATACTTTTTTCTTCAAAATACATTATAGGTGGATTAGATGAAAGCATCGTAGCATGCATCCTCATAGCATTATGTTCAGCTATTTTTCCTACTTCTATAAAATCTCTATTTTTAATAGCTTTTTTTATCTTTCTAATATCTACATGTGTAGCTTCTACATGTGCATCATACAATGGTGATGTGTCAATCGTTTTTTTCATCGCCTCTCTTGAAGATATTGATTTCTTACCTTCATTTAACACTAAGATAATCATGGCAATATCCCAATCTGCGTCATCTATTTTGACAGCAAAGGATGTTTCATGATTATTTCCTCTCTCCCATTCTACAAAACCACCATATATACTTCTAGCTGCAAATCCTGAGCCTCTCCTAGCTAATTTTGAAATTTCTTTTTTATCAAAATTTAATCCAAATAAACTATTTAATGCCATTGAAAGTGCTGCATAACCTGATGCCGATGAAGCCAACCCTGCAGCAGTTGGTACATGATTATATGATTTTATAAGAACTTTAGAATTATTTCCACTAATTTCTCTAAAAATATCTATAAATAAACTTATTTTTTTATGCTCTTTTTCCCCTTGTAATTCGTCATTTAAATAAAAAATATCATTATTTTTATCGGTAAAACTGACTTCTGTTTCCGTATATAATGAATCTAAAGTTAAAGAAATTGAATTGTTTTTTGGAATAATTAACTCTTCATCTTCTTTACCCCAGTATTTTATTAATGCAATATTTGAATGTGCTTTCGCCCTAAATTTTTTCATACTATCTCACTTTTTAAATTAAATAACCAAACGTTAGTCGCTTTATTTTTTAATGAATCTGCAATTTTTTTTGCTGAATTAAAATCTCTAGCTAAAGAAATCATGCAACCACCTTTGCCACCGCCAGTAAGTTTAGAACCTAATGCTCCATTTTCATTCGAAATTTTTATTAATTCTTCTAATTTTTCATCTGTTACATTTAAAATTCTTAATTTACTTTGAAATGAATTGAATATTTTACCAAGAAGAATTATATCATTATTTAAAATAGAATTTTTGGCTTTTTCAGCTAATTCTCCCATTTCATCAATAGATTTTATTATATTTGGGTCATTGTTTTTGAGCATTTTTTTTATACCATTAACAGCCTCTTTTGTACGTCCCTTTTTGCCCGTATCAGCTATAACAAGGTATCCATCCATATTTATAGGAAAAATTTCTATATCTTTATTTTTTTGAAAATATACGCTTTTTTCATTAAGTACAACGCTTAAATCGATACCACTTGGATCCCCATGTATTATTTTTTCTGATATTTCAGCCCATTTTTTAATATCATCATCATTGTGTTTTATTTGAAAAAAATTATACAACGCCCTAATAACTCCAACTGATGAAGCCGCACTAGAACCCATCCCTCGTTCATTTGGAATAGTTGACCTTATAGTTATTTTAATTTTTTCATTTATTTTATACTCATATAAAAAACTCTTTATTATATATCTTAAACCAGCTAAATCCTCTGATGCTTGATCTAAATTCCCGTAATAAAAGCTGCATTCTAATTCATTTTCTTTATTTTTTTCAATATACACTCTTAAATCTGTAGCTAGAAATGGAACAGCAATTGCCGGTTTATTATAAACAACCGAATGCTCTCCTATTAAAATGATTTTTCCATGTGTTATAGACATTGGTTCTTTCATATTTTCCCTCTTTTTTTATAACATTATGATTTTAGCATATAATTTATTGTAAAACAATAAATGTATATTAATTCATAAATAAAAAAAGTACCAAAATATATATTTTTTAATAAACTATATATTTTGGTATTTTTTAATCACGCTAATCTAACTACACTTCCTTTTAGGTAAATCTGTCCATTCCCATCTATCTTAGCCAGTATTTCATGTCCATTATGTGGCACATCAAGTAAAGTAATATTTTTTACTTTTGTACCTTGTTTTAAGGTATCAGAGCCTAATTTTAAGTTTTCATTAATTATTAAGTCGCATCCATCAACAATTACTTTGCCATATGCATCCTTAACAGCATTTTCCTGTTCTTTGATCTCATCTGTGAGCTTTGTCCATTCATGCGTACACATCGGGCAAATCAAGAGATTCCCTTGTGCATAAGTATATTCTGAATTACATTTAGGACAATTTGGATATTCCATTTTCACTCCTATTCTGGGGCGATTTCTAACGCCATTTCCATCATTTCTGTATAAGCTTGTTCTCTTACTTCTGCTGAATCTTCACCTTCACTATTATCTGAAACTGTACAAATACATAATGCTTGTTTTCCATTCTCTAGGGCAGGCATATAAAGTCCGGCTGCTTCCATTTCAATTGCTAATGTTCCATATTTTTTGAGATTTTCCATAATTGCAGGATCCCATTTTCTATAGAACTCGTCACTTGATAATACTGTTCCAAAATAAGTATTTAAGCCTCTTTCATTAGCATATTTTTTTGCATCCAATAAAAGATCAAATGTCGCTGTTGGTGAAAATCTAATTTCTCCAAATTTTCCATTTACACATGAGGATGGTGTATTTGCTGCCGTAGCCACTACGATATCTCTAACTTTAAGATTTGGTTGTAATCCTCCAGCTGTACCAACCCTAATAATTGTTTGTACATCATAAAATGCAAAAAGTTCATGATAATATATCATCGCTGATGGAATCCCCATACCTGAACCCATTACAGAAACTCTTTTTCCTTTATAATCTCCAGTAAAACCAAGCATCCCTCTTACATCATTAAATTGTTCAACATTTTCTAAGAATTTATCAGCTATAAATTTTGCTCTTTTAGGATCTCCTGGCATTAGTACTGTATTTGCAATTTGGTCTTTATTTGTTGCTCCTATATGTGGTGTTGGAATCATCTAAATCTCCTTTTATATTTTAAATTTTTTCTATTCTGATTCATAAAATCCAAGCATTAAATCTAGCATAAATTTCTGATCTTTTACACCTGCCATTTCTCTTGCAGAGTGCATAGCAAGCATTGCATTTCCTATATCTATATTTCTGATACCAGTATTAGTTTCTATTATTGCTCCAATAGTACTTCCACCTCTTACATCTGATCTATTGTGATAAAACTGAAGTGGTACATCATTTTTTTGGGCTATATCAATCAATACCGCTCTACCAAATCCATCTGTAGCATAAGATTTTCTAGCAGAATCTTTTATTACTGGTCCTTCATTAATTTTAGGTTTATTGGTAATATCATTTTTTTCCTTATAGTTTGGATGTAAGGCATGTGCCTAATCTGCAGAAATCATATATGAATCATATATTTGATTCAAGAATTCTGTTTCACTATTTCCAAGTGTCAATGATATTTTTCTTAAAACATCTCTAAACATTGCACTAGCTGCACCTTGCTGAGTTGATGAACCTATTTCTTCATTGTCAAAGGCAACAAAAACTTGGGTGTTTTTAGCCTCTTTAGAATTAATTAAAGCATTTAATCCTGAATGCACCATCCCTAAATTGTCTATTTTTCCAGATTGAAAAAACTCTGCATTTGCTCCAAAAATATTTGCTCTTTCTCTATTATAAAGGAATAAATCATGTGCTAAAATTTCATCTACATTTACATCCAACTCATCTGCTATAAATTGATCTAAGTCAAAATCTTCTCCCATACCTAAAATTGGCAATGTATGAATTTGAGGATTTAGTTTTTTATCACTATCATCTCCTCTTTTCATATGAATTGCAAGTGAAGGTATAGTTAGAAAATCATAATCAAAATCAAATAACTCAATCCTAGGTTCGTGTGATTTTTCTCCTTTTAAGAAAATTCTTCCAGCTATTGAAAGAGGCCTATCAAGCCATGTTTCAAGTAATGGCCCACCATATACTTCTGTATTTAACTTTAAGTATCCTTCATCTTTAACGATAGGGTTGGTCTTTATCTTAAATCCTGGTGAGTCTGTATGTGCTCCAATAATTCTAAATCCTGATTTTACATTACTTCCTATGACGAAAGCTAAAACCGTTGAATTATTTATTACGATAAAATATTTCCCACCATTTTTTATTTCCCAATTTTGTTTTAAGTCTAGTTGCTTAAATCCAGCTTCTTCTAGTCTAACCACTGATTCTTCTACTGCATGATACATAGATACAGATGCATCTAAAAAGTCTAGTAAGTCATTTATTATAAAATAATCTTCTCTAATATCATCTAAAATTTCTTCTTCTATGTTATCTATTTCTTCTATTTTGTAATCCTCTTTCATTTTACTATGTCCTTTTTTAGTTCGATGCATTTCCTGCTACATTTAATCCATCCCATGTAGGTGCATAAGGTGGTGAATATGAAAAATCAATAAACCCTAATTCATCAACTGTTAGGCCTGAATATACTGCAACAGATATTGCAGTCAATCTTTCTACAGCACCTTTTTTACCAAATACTTGTCCACCCAAGATTTTTTTCGTATCTCTTTCATAAACTAATTTGATGTATAAATCTTCTTGTCCTTTTACATAAGAAGTTTGATTTTTAGTTTTAATTAATTTTGATTTGACATCTATACCTAATTCTTTAGCTCTGCTTTCAGTTAACCCTGTTGCACCAACACCATATTCGCCAACTTGTAGGGATGATGATCCATACGCTCCTAGATATTCTTTTTGTTTATCTGAAACAATATTTTCACCAACTATACGCCCCATTTTATTTGCATATGTAGCCAATGCTGCATAAAAATCTTTTTGTTGAGGATTATAAACTGTTGCACAGTCTCCTGCTGCATAGACATCTTTTATACTTGTTTTACCAGATTTATCTATTACAATGGCTCCATTTTTTAATTTATTAAGTCTTTCATCTGTAAATATTTCCGTATTTGGCTTGAATCCTACTGCCATAATAGCTAAATCACATTCGTACTCACCTTTGTCTGTAATAACTTTTTTAGCTCTATTATTTTCAACTTCAAATTTTTCATAACTATGTTCTTCAAGAAATTCTACGCCATGTTCTACTAGTGCTTCTTTAATTAATTCTGAAATATCTGTATCAAAAACATTATCCATTAAATATTTCGCTCTTTGAACAACTTTAACATTCTTACCTAATGACTTTATTTGCTCCGCTACTTCTAGTCCAATAAATCCACTACCAACAACTACTACATCTTTTGCATTTTTTAGTTCTTCTTTAATTTGATCTGCTTCTCTCAGCTTGGTTACAGTAATTACATTTTCAGCATCTGAACCTTCTCCAAACACTAAGGGTATCGCTCCAGTTGCGATTGCTAATTTATCATATTTTTTTACTAATTCTTCATTATTTTCTAAATTTTTGATTGTAACTTCTTTTTTATCAAAATCTACCGATAATGCTTCATGCTTAACTAAAACTTCTACTCCGGTTTCTCTTGTTTTTTCAACAAATCTCGCAAACATTCTTTCGCTATTGTCAAATTGTCCACCTATATAGTATGGAAGTCCACAAGCTCCAAATGATACATAGTCTTCTTTTTCAATTATTGTCACATTTGCATCTGGATTTGTTCTTTTTGCTTTTGCTGCTATAGATGCTCCTGCAGCAATTCCTCCAACTATTAGTATTTCCATAGTTCCTCCTATATTTTAATTTTTCCATTATTATTTTTATATACCCCTTTAATAAAAAAATAACCAATAAATTTTACTAAATTTATTGATTACTTTGTTTATTTTATCTATTTAATTTTATCCATACTCCAGATTTATCTTTATCATTAGAAATATTTACGAATTTATTTTCTATCTTGTATATATAATACTCTCCTGCTTTTACTTCCTCAAATTGACTGTTTTCTTCAACAGCATCTGTGAATCTATTGTATCCCTTTGTAGGTTCTGATACATTTAGTTTTGAACCAACTTCTAATAGCTCTTCTTTGGTTTCTTCTTTAGTTTCTTCTTTAGTTTCTTCTTTTGTTTCTTCTTTTGTTTCTTCTTTTGTAAAATCTTCTTTTTCAGTTTCGACTTCTTCTTTTATGGATTCTTTTGTGGTTTCTGGTACCTTAACAAATGATTTTGAAATTATATAATCATCTTTATTTTCCATTGTTTCTGTATATGTCTCTTCAACGATTTTTACATCTTTAGTATCAGCATCGTCTTTAACGTCTAATACAGTAATATTAGAGTTTGGGTTTTGTATGAAAAATGATTTTTCTGTCGTAATTTCTTTTTTATCTTTAGAATTAGAAGTCTTTTTCTCTTCTTCTTCTTTTTTTTCTGTTTCTTTTTCTAGTTCTTTTTCTACAGAATTTGGATTAATCCATACACCGGCAGAATCCCTATCTTTAGTAATATTTATCATACCATTTGCTTTAGTATAAATTAAATATTCCCCTCTTTTAACTTCTGTAACAACATTGATATCATTTACTGCATTTCCAGAATTATAATATCCTTTTGTATCTGCTTTTAATACAAATTTTTCAAATTTTTTTTCTTCATTTTCATTTTCATTTTCTTTTTTTACCTCGGAAGTATGATTAATATTTTTGTTTGGATTTATCCATGCTCCTGCAACACCCTTAATTTTAGTAATATTAATCATTCCATCATGCTCATAATATATATAATACTTTCCAGCTTTAACTTCTGTAACAGCATTTTTGTTATTTTTTGCAGAATTTGCATCCATATAACCGTTTAAAGGTCTCAAAACTTCATAACTATCGTTAACTCTATTGTTTCCAACAGAATTCTTTTTTTGTAATGATTTTTTTTCTGATTCTAGGTCTAAATTATCATTAACATTTATCCATTTTCCAGGTTCGCCCTTTATTTTAGAAATATTTATTAAATTGCCCTTTTTGTTGTAAATATAATATTTTCCTTTATCTAATGTAGTATAACTTTTTTTTCTTTTTGATGCATTTTCTTCACTATCATAAGTTTGCACACTATTATTTAATTTAAACTCTCCATTTTCAGCAAAAACATATGATGCAGGAGAGAATAAGATAGCTGTTGATAAAGTAACTAAGCTACCCCTTTTTATAAAATCTTTAACTTTCATATACTTCTCCTATCTGTATATAACTATTCAAATTTAGTATATTATAAAATGTAAATATTTGCAAAATATATTTACAAAAAAAGACTTACTTTCGTAAGTCTTAATACTAGTCTATATAAACATCATATTGATTTAGAGCACAGCCCGAACATCTGTCATAAACTTTAGCTTTATATCCAAATGGTGTATCTATAACTGAACCTTTTGGAGCATTTTTATGAGCTACTACAATATATCCATCTTTATCTGAAACATATCCATCATCATTAACATGTCTTCCTGGTATTTTTAATCCATATCCTGGTAGTACTTTTTGTGAATAATATGAAAATTTATATCCTTCCCACTTAATAATTCCATAGTATCTGAAATATTGTAATGAATATAATTTTTCGGTAGTTATATTTTTTTCTTCAGTCTCTTCTTGTTGATTTTTTACCTTATTTTCTTCTTTTACATTTTTTTCAACTTCTCGTGAAGTTATTTTTTCATCTTCTTTTGTTTCTCTTTCTACATTTACATCAGGATTAATCCATGCCCCTGGTTCTCCTTCTGTCTTTGTAATATTTATCATTCCATCGTATTCTTTATATATGAAATATTTTCCTGCTACATATGTTGCTCTTGCATCTTTTTCATTTCTTGCATCTTTTGCATTGATATAAACTTTTGTATTATATTTTAGTTCAAATTCATTTGTTTTAACATTTTCTTTTACTTTTACAGTTTTATTTTTCTTTTCAATTTTATTTTCTGTAGTTTTCTCAACTGAGGCTATTTCACTCAAATATTTTTCTGATATCCATGCTCCTGGCTGCCCCTCTGTCTTTGTAATATTTACCATTCCATTATATCTTTTGTATACATAGTATTCACCAGCTAAATATACTTTTACTGCATTAGTTTCTTTTTTAGCATCAATCGAATTCATATATACACTAGATTGGTTATTAAGGATTAGTTTTTCCGCAAAAGCAAATGAAATACCGCCTAAAATTAATGAACTTGTTATCGTTAGTAAAGAACCTACTTTTAATATTCTTTTCATATCTCCTCCATTGGTGAGATAATTGTATAATATATTATTTTAAAAAACAACAAAAGTGTAACAAAATCGTTACACTTTTTGAGAAAAAGTTACATTTTCGTAACTATATCTTATACATATAATCCTTCAAATCCAATGTACAAGAAATAAATACCTAATGCGAATATTAACAAACCTAATACAAATGTTGAAATTTTAGTAAACCATTTATATGAGGTTTTACCATTTAATTGTCCAACAAAACCTAATAATGTCCCTGCTAATATTACTATTAAGCTATGACCTATTGCAAATAACAGGAATAGCAATAACCCCCATAATGCATTTACATTTTCTGATCCACCTGTTCCTGAAATCATTGACATAAGAGCAATCATAACTGGTGTTGCACATGGAGATGAAAATAGTCCTCCTAAAAGT
Organism: Helcococcus sp. SA-HE-C1; assembly: GCF_985670335.1. NCBI lineage: Bacteria > Bacillati > Bacillota > Tissierellia > Tissierellales > Peptoniphilaceae > Helcococcus > Helcococcus sp. SA-HE-C1. The sequence goes on along the minus strand of NZ_OZ484652.1, from coordinate 416,229 downwards.
CCAGATATTAATGCTCCAATATATCCTTTTTTCTTACTCTTATTTACAAAATTTGTAGGATGAATAAAGTAGTGAATCCCCCAAAATTGTATCGCCATTAAAATCATTAAAATCCCTATAAAGAAATACCACCAAACACCAACTGTGCTTACTACTCTTTGTAAATATGCTGAAGCTATACCAATTGCTGAAAATGTTATTGTCATACCAATAGCAAATGTTAATGAAAGAAAAAATAATCTCTTTGTATCCTTAGCTCCTGTACCACCAACATATCCTATTATTAAAGGTACAGAACTCATTGAACATGGAGTAAGACTTGTGATTATACCTGCAAATAACGCTAAAATTGGAGCGAGTACACTGCCTTGTCTAAGTGTCCATGATATTTCAGTTAAAAAATTATTGAACATTTACCATTTCCTCCGCAATACCAGTTAATATATCTTCTTTAAGTAAACCAAATGACATAACCAACGCTATTTGATCCTTGTTCTTTTCCTTATATGAATAAAATCCATATTTAGCAAATTTTTCACTAGGTGTATAAGGTTTTTTGCCAGGTAAATAATACATGAATCCTGGTGTTCCCTGTATTGGATATTGCTTTCCTATTTCAGGATTATCTTGAATATCTACATACTTAATGTTTATATCTTTTCTTTCTTCTGACATTTTCTTTACATATGGTCTCATTATATTACAATAATGACATACTTTCGTACCAAACATTACAATACTCGGTTTATCACCAGATATTAAACTTTGTAATTTATCATCTGATCTAATGTAAAAATCGTCATTTAAATTCTCAGTTTTATTTCCTGATGCTGAGGATGAAGATTTTTCCATAGTTGTTTCTTTATCTAATCTTGACATTCCTTGCTCAGTTTTAGTTTCCATTTTTGTTTCGGTGATTTTATTTTTCACCTTATTTTTATTTGATAAGTAAAATATACCAAAAGCAATTAAAATTGCGCCTAATATTAATAGTACAAGTTTCGCTGTTTTATTCATATTATTCTATTTCTCTCCCTTAAAATATAGTAATCTTAATCCATTTAATATTACTAGAATGGTTGATCCTTCGTGGAATATTACCCCCTTTGGTAGATCCAAATATCCTAATATATTAAATACAATAAGTATCATTATAACACAAATAGAGAAAATTATATTTTGACGTATTATTTTTTTTAATTTTTTACTTAAAATGTATGAATGGTATAACTTATTTAAATCGTTTTTAACAATTACCATATCTGATGATTCCATGGCTATAGATGAACCACTTCCCATTCCTATACCTATATTTGCATAAGCTAAAGCAGGCGCATCATTGATACCGTCTCCAATCATGGCGATAGTTTCATTTTTTTGTTTCTTATCTTTTACAAATTTTACTTTATCTTCTGGAAAACAATTTGCTGTATAATTAGATAATCCCAATTCTTTAGCAACTCTTTTTGCCGTATTTTGATTATCACCTGTGAGCATCTCAACTTTAATATTTTTTGAATTAAATCTAGATATTGCTTTTTTTACATTTTCTCTAATGCTATCTGAAAGCATAATATATCCTACAATTTTATCTTCTTTAGAAATGAGCGAAATTGTATTGTACTCTTTTTCTTTTGAAAAGTACCCTATTTCATCAATAAAATGCTTAAAAACTGAAGGTTTTCCTATTATAATATCTCCTTTTTTTAGCCCAGAACCTGCAATTTCTTCTATCTTTTCGTTTTTAACCTCACTAACATCTAAATTCTTAAATCTTTTAACAATACTTTTTGCAATTGGATGATTTGAATTTTGTTCTATGTACACTACTTCCTTAAGTATTTCGTCTGAACATTTATAATCTACTACCTCAAATTCACCATATGTTAAAGTTCCCGTTTTATCTGTAGCAATATAAGTTAAATCATTTAATATTTCTAGTGCTTTTGCTTCCTTAAATAAAACACCATTTTTAGCTGCATTGCTTATAGCACTAAGAGTGGCTGGTGTCGCTGATGCTACCAGTGCACAAGGGCTCGAAACTGTAAGCAATACCATACCTCTATAAAACGCTTCATTGAATGTATAATTTAAGAAATAGTATAAAGTAAATATAAATAGTGGCACTACAAGTAAGACTACTATTACAAACTTAGATTCTATTTTATCGATATATTTTTCACGATTAGAAGGATTTTCCTTTGCATGTTTCACCATTCTTATAATATTAGAAAATACTGTATCCTCCTTTAATTTACTTACCGTCAAATTAAAAGAATTTCCTTCATTTATAGTTCCTGCAAAAACTTCATCCCCTTTCTTTTTGTGAATAGGTATTGATTCCCCTGTCAATGATGATTCATTAACTAAAATTTCTCTATCTGTTATTCCATCTATTGGTAATTGATCACCTTTTGAAACTATAATTATGTCATTTATTTTTAGATTTTCTGTATCTACCTCTATAATGGAACCATCTTTTTTTATCAACTTTGCTTTATCTGGTACTTGATTCATAAGTTCTGAAATAGCACTACTAGATTTCTTTGAAACATATTCTTCCAAATACTCTGCTCCCGCAAAAATCAGCAGCAATATTGCACCTTCTGATTCATAATCTATCAAGATTGCCCCCAGTGCAGCTAGTATCATAAGTAAATCTACATTTGGTCTTTTATTCTTAAAAGTATCTATCATTGCTTCCTTAGTACAAAAATATCCTAAAAAATATATCGCTATATAAAAAGCATATCTACTAATATATAAATCTAAATATGTCGTTATATATCCTGTAACAATAAAAACTATTCCGATGAATAAATAAATTCCCTTTTTGCTTGTTAATAAGTTTTTAATCATAATTTCTCCCCCCAGTAGTTTGATTAATAAATTATATTTTTTATATCTAAAAAACTTTGATTAAGCTAATTGTATTTCTTCTATATCATTTATATAATTTAAAAATATATATATTAAATTAGTATAAAAAAACGCACTGAAAGACAACTAATGCTGTCTCACAGTGCGCTTAAAATCACAATCTGCTGCTACGCTATTGTAGCCCGGTAATAAATCTATAATCTATTACTTGAATATTAATATTATATTATGTCTTAATTATAACAGTTAAAATAAAAATTGTAAAGATATAATTCTTTTTTGTTCATTTATTATTCTAGAGTTGTCAAACATATGTGACAAGAAAACCATCTAATAATATTTTTAAAGGGCATATAAATTCTACACAAATAATGCATAGTTCTGTCAAGGGGAAAAGCGAAGCGAATATTGACAGGGATATGCATTATTTGTAGGCTTATGAAGCCCTCTTGAAATAGCTTTCAACCATCTCATTTGGAGTCTTAAAAGCTAATACCTTTCTTGCTATATTATTTGTTCTTACGCTATATCTTTGAAACGATTTATACATTTCTTCTTCACTCTTAAATCTTCTTTTGCTGTAAAATAGATCATTGTCTATCTTATGGCTTCTTTCTACTACTCCATTTTGCCACGGTGAATATGGTCTTGTTCGTATATATTCTATACCTAAATACTCTAGAACCTTTTCGAATGCTGATTGCTTTTGTTCTCTATCATTACAGAATTCTTTACCATTATCTGTCTGTACTGTGTTTATCTTAAATCCAAAGTCTTGTTCTATTGTCTTTAGCATTTTTGAGGTTTCATAAGTGCTATTTTCATTTACTAATTTAAGGATTCTTTTTCTACTATATAGGTCTATTGCTGTTATTTGATAGTATCTTTCGTGATTGCTTTTAAAACCTATGCATTCAATCGGAACATATTTTACATCTATTTCTACAAACTCTCCTGGATATTTTCCTTTCAACGGTTTATATTTGCTTTTTGGATAACTTATTTTCTTAGGTTTTTCATAGTTTTTAAGTTTTTTTATTTGTTTGCACATTGAGCCATAGCTTCTTTTATATCCTGCGTCAAGGCATTTTCTATATACTTGAGCTAATCCTTCATGTTTGTGATATTGATATTTTTTCTTAAGTAATTCTATTTCATCTTGTGTATGTTTATTGGGATGGCTATGTGGACGTCTTGATTTATTTGCTAAGGATTCTACGTTTCCATCATATTTTTTTAGCCATCTTTGCACTTGTTGTCTGCTAGTTTTGTATCTTCTTGCAGCCTCTGCATTGTTTTTGTGTTTTTTCGCATATTCTACAACTTTTTGACGAAATCTCATTTCTTCTGTTATACTAATTTTCATAGGAAGCCTCTCTTTCTGATAATTTGTTTGTAGTTAAACTTATATTACCAGATGGCTTCCTATTTTTTTATTTTTTTGTCACATATCTATTATCACCTAACATAATTCTTTTTTGTTCATTTATTATTTTTTCGTATGATATAAATTTTTTTATACATTCGCTATCTACTTATTCTTTTAATATAGCTATCAATTCATCTAATTTATCGAATTTATATTAAATTTATATATACTGCATACACATTAACTACCTTAAATTTTTTCCAATGCTTATATTTCATTAACTTTCTTCTTACTATCTTACTGAAGCATTACTCTATAACAATTTATATATTAATATGTATAAGATACTTTACGATTAATATAATTAAAAATACTATTTAAAATTAATTAAAAAAATAGTTGTATCGGGATACCTCCCTATACAACTATTTTTTTACCTTGGTTTATTTTTGATTCTATCATTCCATTGGTGCTACTTTTTCTTCAATAAATTCAATGACATTATTATTAAGATTAAATTTTTTGTAAAGTTGTTGATCAATTTCAGAAATAGATAAACTCCAGTTGATATCTGAATTATTTGAAAAATCAAGTAAAGGAACATATTTCCAGACTTCTTTATTTTTATTATCTTGTGTGATTTTTTTTATTCCTAATGTTGCTCTCATAAATTTCGTTTTAATATACTTTAATAAATTTTCAGCTTCTTCTCTATTACTGAAACATCCAAATGATATAAATGTATCAGTGTGCCCGATTAGGGGCTCCCCGATTAGGGGAGTAGATAGTCTTTCACCAATAGCACCACTTCCATTTGCTTTAGGTAAAAAAACTTTCCAAGAATTTAAATTACCATTATCTTCTATATACTTTTTATTTATATAATATAATGTTCTTTTATTATTTTTTCGCCCATAAATTCCAATTCTATTTTTATCATATTCACTGTGAAATATTCTCATAAATTTTTGAAATGTTGCTGTAGTTAATCTTCTCTCTTTACCTTTTGATGTTAAATCATAAAATTCTGGATATTCTTCTAATAATAATTTTATATTAAATTTATTTTGAAGATGAATTAACTGTCCCAAATTATTATTCTTAAAATTTTTTACTGATTTTAGAAGATAATTTAATTCTTCAAAATGAGTAAATACTTCAATTTCATCAAATATCATATTTTTATTCCAATATCCAATGCATACACCACCTTTAATATCTGCTCCATCAAAAACCTTATTTGAGTTTTGTTCGTAATATACAACTTTATAATGTATATCGTTCAACATTTTTTTATTCCAATCTTTTGGTGTTGCCCCCGCATTAAATAAAAATCTCGCTGGTGTAATATAACTCACAACATTGGCTAATTTAAATGACTCTTCATAAAAATAATTATAGATTGGTGTAGCCCATGAATCATTATCTCCTTCAGAAGGCTTCTGATAAGGAGGATTACCAATTATAATATCAAACTTCATTCCTTTACCCCATATTTTTTCTACTTCTTCTTTCAATGTTCCTTCTTGGCTAAAATATGCCATATCAACTTTTACTATATTTTTACAATCTATATATTCAAAATCACTCATGATATAGTTTTTAACTATATTACAAATAATATTTGTAGGCGCACATGCGTATATTTGATTTTCTATTATCCACTTTATTCTATCTTTTTCATTTGGTATTTTATCTTCAATACCTTTATTTAATCTTTTTATTATTTCTACTAAGTATATTCCACTTTTTGCATATAAGTCTGCAAATTTTGTATGTTTTGATTTAAATACGTCAGGTATTTCTTTTTCTAATAAATTTAGCATCAAAGTTACTACTTTTTTAGGTGTGAAAATTTGATTTGTTCTTTGAGGAGGTATATAGTCAAATATATCTTTACTTTGACTTTTCGAATAATAGTTTGACAATTCTTCTTTAACATCAAAAAACTTCTGTATACTTTCATTAAATACAATTTCATTAAATAGACCTTTTACATTTTTTTCTCTTCCACTATCTAAAATAATTGTAAAACCATCCCTCAATTTAATAAATTCTTTTATAGTGATACCTGTCAAATCAAAGAAGCTTTCATTATCTACTACTTTATCAAAGTTTGAAAGATTTGTTTCTCTATTACCATACGCCATTAAAAATGATGGAATTGTTCTCGCAAAACCTCTTAAATAATCTCTAACTTCATTTTCAGTAGATTCTTTTTTTCTAGTTTCTTTTATGTATTCCAACTCTTCAATTGATTCTTTAACTGTTTCTTCAAACTGTTTAGGTATTTCTTCCTTAAATTTTTCTTCAATATTTTTCTTTTTAATATTTAATTTTTGATATAATTTTTCTTTTTCCTCATTTTTTATATTACTTTTATTAATATTTTTAATTTGTCTTTCTATTACACTAATATCAAAGTTGAACGATTTTACTTCTTTAGAAATTTTATTTTCAATATTTTTATTTAAAAATTTATTAAATCTTTCTTCCTCTTTTTTAGTGTTAAAATTATCGTTTAATACATCTAAGTTAAGTTTAGATACTGCGTTAGTAATAAAGTTTTTTATGGATAAATCCGTATTATCATTTAATTGTATTTCTTTGTATTGTTTTTTAGCCAAAACTTTATTTGTATTATTTATCACTATTTCTTTATCAATTTTAATATTACCATCATCGTCAAAATTTATATCATTTACTGTAATATCTTCAGTATTTTTTAGTTTTTTATCTTTAACTGGTGTGATTTTGTTTAATATATCACGCATAGCTTCAGGTGCACTAAATATTCCATTAATATTATCAAATAATAAATTACTCATAAATCCACGTTTCACAACCTCTAAAGATTTTATTTTATTAGGTATAGTTAGTACTTCTTTAGCATCTAACTCTTTCATATACCCATTTTCATCTTCAGCTATTACTGGAAAGAAATTTAGCAATTCTTTTATATTCTCTTCTCTATCTTTTGAAGAGTTGATATTGTCTGATTTTAAGTTGTTAGCAAAATTATCAAATTGTATCAAGGTTCTTTCTGGAGCAAAGTCGAATATGTATGCATTTTCTTTTACATATAAATCTCCTTTTTCATCTACAAATTCATATGGATTTTGTGCTCTAAAAGCTGCTTGAAAATATAGGGATGGTGATTTAATATTTGATAACATCATCACTCCTGTCCATTCTGGTATTGTAACTCCTGTAGTTAATTGTCCAACTGAAAGTGTAATGGTTTTATTATATTTTTTTATTGCATTTCTCACTTTTGTTAAACTCTGTTCATTTAAGTTTTGGTCAGTAGCTTCATTATTAAATTCTTTTTTATTGAGTTCTGATATCTTATTATTACCTGCGGCAATTATTATTTCATAATCCTTAAACACTTCATGTTTATTTAATAATTTTGCTAGAGCTTCTACGGATGAAACTCTATTTAAGAGCCATAATGTGTGATCTAACTTATGCTTATATTTATCTCTTGCAAATGGAAATTTTCCTTGACATATATTATCTAAAAATATTTTTACACTTGATTCATATTCAAATTTTCCATTTTCTTTTGTCTTAAAAAATTCATTTAAGTCAAATGCATAATCAAGATTATTTTCATCTTCTATATTATAATCGCTCATTGAATCTTGAATAATGTTACTCATCTGATATGTAAATAAACTTAAAGTTGGTAAATTTTCATATGGATTGGAATCTTGTGTTGGATTCCAACTTTGCTTAGCCTCTTGCTCATCAGCATAAGACCAATTATAAATTTGTTCGTTACTAAATTTATTGTTATTTAGTGCCTTAAAAGGCGTACCGGATAGATGAAGCATAAATTTAGTTTCAAGTCTTTCAAATAATTTGTCTGTTTTTAGTGTATCTACCCCCTCATGAGCTTCATCAATTACAATAATATCCCATTTAATGTTTTTTATATCTTGATGTTTGTCAAAACTACCTCCAGCCCAGTCAGCCCCCTTTAAGTCTTGTAGAGAATAAAAATTTATAGAACCGAATGGTCTTTTATTTTATCAGAAACAAGAAGAGAATCTAGATACTCTTGTCTAGATATTGCTCCATTATTAGTTATAGATTCTGATTCTGATACAAACGAATATCGAGGTTTTTTATGAGAAATAAATTTCACAAAATCATCGTACCATGAATTAGCTATTGCAGGTCTATTTGTTACTATTAAAATATTTCTTAACTTCATTCTTAGAATTAAATCATATGTTGTCAACGTTTTTCCAAACCTTGGTTTAGCATTCCAAAGAAATTCTTTTCTTTTATCGTCTGAATTTTCAACATATCTAAGAGTTTTTTCAATCGCCTCATTTTGTTCTTTTCTTAGCGTATATGATAACTTCTCATCCAAAATTTGAACATCTGAATAATCATTATTTATAAACTTATCCGTTAGTATTTCAGCTTTTTCAGGACTGCCATTAAAATAAAACCATTCATTAGCAATTCCATTAAAATCGACTCTCTCAACTCCATTTTTCTCTAAAAAATTATGTAAATCATAATCTCTAAAATATGTACCATCTATTTTTTTGGCAACTCTTTCAAATCTTACGTCCTCTGTTAATCCTGATGTTCCTATTTGCTTTCTTATTCTAAGATTTACTGGATATTTTGTTGTATCACCAATTTTAAGATATTTTTCTCTATCTTTAACTTCTGGTAATGTATATGCATAAATCCATCTTTCTTGTTTAATATTTGGAATTATTTTAGTCTTATCGCTGTTAAACATCTAATATCTCCTCAATCTCTTCCTTGTATACATTTTCTATAAATACTGGGACATATCTTCTTATTGTATTTATTGTAGCATCTTCTTTATCATCAAAAAAACTCAATTGATTATTTATTACAATTTTTTTCTGTAAAATTCCATTATCATTTTTATTGTTTGTTCTAATATCATCTAGTGTATATTCTGTTCTTTGAATTTTAATTTTATTAGATTTACTTTTTATTTCTTTCCATTCACTAAAAACAAGCGTGTTTCCATAAGAGTCTATCTCTTTTAAGAAATCTCCTTGTACTATATTTGATGCGATTATTGTTTTGGCACTATTTTTAATTTTATCTCTCATATTTTTATTATATTTATTTGAAGCTATTATATAATATTCTAAAAAAACTTCATAAATATTTGTAACACATTTTTGTGCATTATCTTCTAAAAGTTCAATTCCGTACAGTGAGGAAATCGCTATTAAAGATTCATTTTCATATTCTATAATGTCATATGTATTTGCTAAAATATAATCCAATCTCTTTTTCAAAATTTCACACAAAAATACTCCCTCTCCAACAGAAGGCTCAAGTATAGTTTTTCTTATATCTGTTAAAGACTCTTTAATACCTTCTTGATTTATCATTTTATGAACAATCCTCTTGGGAGTAAATACTTCACCATGATTTTTAACTCTATTTTTACTTTTTATAAGTTTTTCACCTTTCACACTAATCTCCAAATATAAATAATTAACTTTAATACACAATACAATTATAATCTATTATCCTTCATTATATCATGAATCATATCTATATGTAGGTAATTATAATTTTAAGTAAATCTATTGCTTAAATAAAACAATTCTTCAACTTGAATTTCTAATCTAATTTTAAATCACATATAAAAAAACGCTGGAATATAGCCATTCCAACGTTTTGTAATTTGTATAATATTATCTCTTTGAAAATTGTGATGATTTTCTCGCTTTTTTCAAACCTGGTTTCTTTCTTTCTTTCTTTCTTGAATCTCTTGTTAAGAAACCTTCTCTTTTTAATACAGGCTTTAATTTTTCATCAACTTCTAATAAAGCTCTTGAAACACCATGTCTAATAGCCCCAGCTTGACCTGTAAATCCTCCACCTTTAACGTTAACTTTAACGTCAAATTGTCCTAACTTTTCTGTTAAAACTAATGGTGATTTTGCTAATTCTTTTAATGTTTCATAACCAAAGTATTTTTCAATATCTTTACCATTTATAGTGAATGAACCTGTACCAGGTAAAAGTCTAACTCTAGCTACGGCTGATTTTCTTCTTCCTGTACCGTAAAATTGATTACTCATGATACCTCCCTTATATCTCTAACACTTCAGGTTTTTGACCTGCGTGTTTGTGTTCTGGACCAGCGTATACGTTTAATTTCTTAAACATTTTTCTACCTAATGAATTTTTAGGTAACATACCTTTAATTGCATGTTCTAAAATTCTTTCAGGATTTTTTGCTAGTACTTCTTTATAAGGAAGTTCTCTTAAACCACCAGTATAACCTGTGTAGTGTTTATAAACTTTTTGATTTGCCTTATCGCCTGTTACTTTAATCTTCTCTGCATTGATTATAACTACATAATCACCTGTATCGACATGTGGTGTGTAGATTGGTTTGTGCTTACCTCTTAAAATAGAAGCTACTTTAGTTGCAACGTCACCTAAAACTTTATCTGTTGCATCAATCACATACCATTTACGCTCAACGTTTTCGTGTTTTGCTAAAAATGTACTCATTTTTTCCTCCTAATTCTTCTTCAATATCTTCGCCCCATTCTATTTAGACCCCGCCAAATGAGGTGGCGGATTTTGTATCTTCGACGATTTTTTAATCGCACATCGACGCTGCGATCTATGATCGTAGATATTTAAAAAGAAATAAGATTCCTTTTAAATACCTATTAATTATATAGATAATGCTATTTAAAGTCAAATTTTTTTATAATTAATACTTAGTAAATACAATCCCTCTGCACCATATGTTTTAGCTGCTCTGTCTACTTTTCCCGAAAACACATCATGTATATATTCAATTTCTCTAAAACCTCTGCCTATATCGATAAGAAGACCGACCATATTTCTTACTTGATTGTATAAAAAGCTTTTAGCTTCAAACTCAATTATAATATCCTTATCATTACGGTAAACCAACACATCATCTATGGACCTTATCGGATCCTTAAAATCATCATCTAACTTCATAAATGCAGTAAAATCATGAGCTCCTAACAAAAGCTTAGAAGCTTCTACCATTTTATCTACATCTAAATCATACTTAACATGAGTTTTGTATTTTTTCATAAAAGGATAGATTTCTTTATCATTATATATTATATATCTATATCTTTTACTCTTCGCCTTGAATCTAGCATGAAAATTTTCTGTAACTTCTTCAGAAGAAAGTATGGAAATATCTTCAGGTAAATGTTTTAATAATTTATGTTTGTATGCTATACCTACCAATTCATAATCTATCTTAAAATTTGCAACTTGAATAAACGCATGTACGCCTCTGTCTGTTCGACCTGCAAATTTCATGTTGACATCTTTACCTGTTACTTTTTTTATAGCTTTTTCTATTTCACCTTGTACTGTTCTTAATTCTTTTTGTCTTTGAGAACCAAAAAAATTAGAACCGTCATAAGAAAATTCTAATTTTATATTTTTCATATATATTTCACCAAAATAATAAATCCAAAAAATATTAAATTACTTATAAGCATGATATAATCTATCTTATTAAATTTTAATGGATTTAATCTTGTTCTATTTTCTGACCCTCTATATCCCCTGGACTCCATAGCAACAGCTAATTCTCCAGCTCTTCTAAATGCATTTATAAAAAGTGGTACTAAAAGAGGCACCATACTTTTTGCTTTTTTTATTATATTCCCAGAATCGAATTCAGCTCCTCTCGCTAGCTGAGCTTTTCTAATTTTATTTGCTTCATCAAATAATGTAGGAATAAATCTCAATGCTATAGACATCATCATTGCTAACTCATGTGCTGGAAATTTTATTACTTTAAGAGGACTTAAAAGTGATTCTATCCCATCGGTAAGTTTTGTCGTGCTTGTTGTAAGAGTTAAATAAGATGTTCCTATAACCAATAGTGTTAGTCTAACACCTATAAATATTGCATTGAGTATACCTTCTTGCGTAATATTTAATCCCCAAAATGATACTAACACTTGGCCCGGAGTACTAAATATATGGATTATTGTCGTAAATGCTAATATAAATATAATTGATTTTAAGGATTTTAGTATCTTAAAAAAACTTAAACTTGCCATTTTAATAATTAAAAATATATAGATAAACATTAAAAGAAAGTAAAAAATATTTTCTACAAAAAATAAAGTAATCATGTATATAAATACCAATACTATTTTTACTCTCGGATCCATTTTATGAATTATTGAATTTCTAGGAACATATTGTCCTAAAACCATATTATTCATTTAACTCTCCTTTATTCATCTGCTCTATAATAGCTTTAAATGCTTCTTCTACAGTAATTATAGTTTCTGAAAATGTATAACCTTTTTTTTCTAAAGCTTTTGTAGCTTTAGTAATTTGTGGAATATCTAGACCTAGTTTTTTAAGTTCATCTTCCATGCTAAAAACATTTCTAGGTACATCATCAGTAAAAATTTTTCCATTTTCCATTACTATTACTCTATCAACTAGATTTGCTATATCCTCCATGGAGTGTGATACAATTATCACTGTTAGTTCTTCATTCTCATTAAAAATATTTTTAATTTCGTTTAATATTTCATCTCTCCCTCTTGGATTTAGCCCAGCTGTTGGTTCATCTAGGACTAAATATTTGGGCTTCATTGCAAGTATTGACGCAATTGCTACCCTTCTTTTTTGTCCTCCTGATAATTCAAATGGTGATTCATCCTTAAATTCTTCATAGTCAAGTCCAACAAGTTTCATCGCCTCTTTGACTCTTATTTCAATTTCATCATCGTCTAAACCTAAATTTTTAGGTCCAAAAGCTATATCTAACGCTATAGTTTCTTCAAATAATTGATAGTCAGGATATTGAAATACTAATCCAACTTTTTGTCTTATTGATTTTAACTCTTCTTTGGTTTCTTCTGATACTAACTGTCCATCAACTTCTACAATTCCAGAGTTACAATAAAGTAAACCATTAAACATTTGAACAAGAGTTGATTTTCCTGAACCTGTATGCCCTATGATGCCTATAAATTCATTTTTTTTAATTTCTAAGTTTACATTATTAAGAGCTAGCGAATTTTTTGATTCATCTAGCTCATAACTAAAGTTTACATCGGTTAATTTTATACTCATAACACCTTTACCAAATCTTCTATCGTTAACACATCTTTTTCTATTTTAATTCCTGATTTTTTTAATAAATAGGCTAACTCAGTAACTTGTGGAACATCAAGCCCGTATGTTTTTACTTTATCAACCTGTGAAAATACATGCTGAGGAGTACCATCCATTACAATTTTTCCTTTATCTAATATAATCACTCTATCTGATAATACTGCTTCATCCATATAATGGGTTATATTAATTATCGTCTTTTTTTGCTCTTTATTTAAATTTATTGCATGTCGTATAACTTCATCTCTACCATTTGGATTGAGCATTGCTGTTGGTTCATCGAACACGATAATATCTGGATCCATCGCCAATACTCCTGCGATAGCGACTCTTTGCTTTTGCCCTCCTGAAAGTGTGTGAGGTGCACTTTTTGCGTGTTCGGTCATTTCAACTACCTTAAGTGCGTTATCTACTCTATTTCGTAATTCAGGATTTGGAATTCCTAAGTTTTCAGGACCAAAAGCAACATCTTCCTCTACTATTGTTGCAACAATTTGATTATCAGGATTTTGAAATACCATACCTACTTTTTTTCTTATTTCATAAATATCTTCTAGATTAGTTTCCATATCATCTATTGATACAACACCTGAATCAGGCAATATCTGTGCATTCATTAATTTTGCCATGGTTGATTTTCCTGATCCATTACTTCCTAATATTGATAAAAACTCTCCATCTTTAATTTCTAAATTTATATTATCTAAAACTAAAAAGTCGTCTTCTTTTTCATATTTAAAGCTAACATTCTTAAATTTAATCATAGTTTATTAATTCCCGCTGTGAATTTGTCTATATCTCTCAAAGTCTGTTGGTGAGTAGTTTGTTGTAGATTCATAAATAACTACAGCTGAATTCTCTGGGAGATTTTCAAAAATTGTTTTCATTACATCTGGTGGTGTATTAATACAGCTACTACTTCCGTTTTTTTTATAAATTTCTCCACCAAATTTATTTCTTACAGAGTTGTCATGGATTCCCGCTGATGTATATCCAAAAGGTATAAAATATTTTGTTGGAAACTGATAGGCTTGTCCTGTTACCGCATTATTTCCTCTTAATGTTTTATTTCTTATTTTTGCCCACGCCATTCCTGTACCTACTGGTGTTGAGCCGGTTTCACCTCTTAAATCACCTGATACAATAGGTGTATCTACGAGTAATTTCCCATTTTTGTACATCCACATATGCTGTCTAGATAAATCTATCTCTACATATGTACCACCAATATCATCTTTTCCTCTTTGTTTTGCAGTTTGAAGGTATTCAATTTCAACATCTCCTTCTTCACCATTTTTTATTTTCTTAAAAAGCTTTTCTGCTGTATCTACTACATTCATTCTCCAACCATATATTCCCGGAGGAACTGTAACTTCTCCTATTCCTGTAGCATTAAATTTTCTTTCTTTTGCATACGTATTCGTCTTAGAAGCTAATTCTTTCACATATTTAGTTACAGAATCTTTATTTAATTCAAGTTCATTTTCTTTAATTTCAAACATATTGTACAATTCTTCACTAGACAACTCAAATTTTCTATCTTCAAAATCAAACTTGTATTTTTGTGAGTATATTTTATTTGCTTTTTCTACTTTTTCAAGTAAATTTTTATCATCATTTTTTACCGTTGGATTTATATATTCTTCATCAGTAAGTACAATTTCTTTTTTATTATCTTCTAAGGCTTTTTTGACAACATTATAGAGTTTATCTTTTTTAATTTTGTCACCTATATTTCCATCTTTGATATATACTTTATCCTTATCTTTCACTAATTCTGAATTTACAGGCTCAGTAACATTTTTAAAAAATATTGAATTATCAATTAAACTTTTTACTTTTTCTTCGTTATAAGTTGTTTTTATTTTGAAGGTATAATTATGAATCTTAAAAATTTCTATCGGCCATAATAAATTATTTTTATTTATATCCGATTTTTCAACTATTTCTCTATTAAAATCAACTTTTTCTAAAGGTAATTCTAATATTTTATTGTTTCTACCTTTTACCTTAAGGTTATAATCTTCTTTATCAATAGCATATAATTCATTATATTTTTTCATTCCTTTTTGAGTATCATTTACAAAAGTACGTGGATATGTAAATTTTGAAAAATAAACTACTCCACTTATATATACTACAATAATTATAGAAATAATTGATATTAAGATTTTCTTTAATATTTTGTTCATATTTCCTCCTTTAACTTATATGATATGATATATTATATCATATTATTGAAGATAAACTCGTATTTTTATATAAAGAAAAAAGGACAGATACCCTGTCCCATTGACTAAACTAATTCTAAGATTGCCATTTCTGTGGCATCACCTCTTCTTGGCCAATTTTTAATACTCTGGTATATCCACCATTTCTATCTTGATATTGTGGACCGTATTCGTCAAATAATTTCTTTACTACTTCATCTTTGTAGATAAAAGCTAACGCTTGACGTCTCGCATGTAAATCACCTCTTTTAGCTAATGTGATCATTTTATCTGTTAATCTTTGAGCTTCTTTAGCTCTTGTTACAGAAGTAATGATTCTTCCATTTTCTAATACAGATTGTACAAGATTTCTTAACATTGCGTTACGGTGGTCAGTTCTTCTACCTAATTTTCTTAAATTTGACATACTGCCTCCTAATTTTCCTCTTCTTCATCTATAAACGTCAGACCTAAGTCCTCGATTTTTTCCTTTACTTCATTAAAGGATTTTTCACCAAAATTCTTGATCTTAGCTAATTCATCAATTGGAATTTCTAAGATTTGACCAACTGTATTTAGGCCAGCTCTCTTCAGACAAGTTAAATGCTCTTAAGCTTAAATCTAACTCTTCTAAAGTGATTTCTAATAGTTGATCACTTTCATCTTCCTCGTCTTCTATCTCTACTACAGTCTCTTCTTCGTCAAGATTTGGTAGTTCAGTAAAGAAGTCTAAATAGTTTATAAGAATTTGAGCACCTTCAGAAACCGCTTCTTGCGGAGTTAAAGTCCCGTTTGTTGTTACTTCAAGTATAAGTTTATCATAATCGATAGTTTGTCCTACCCTTGTTTTTTCAACAATATAATTAACTTTATTTACTGGTGTAAATGATGCATCTATTGAAATTTCACCTATAGGAGCATTTTCTTTTTTATGTTGATCTGCAATTGAATAACCACTACCATCTACTACAGTTAATGTTAAATGTAATGAACCTTCATCATTCACTGTTGCAATATAATGATCTTTGTCAACTATTTCTATATTTACATCTTCAGATATATCACTAGCTGTCACAATTTTAGGTCCTTCAACATCAAGTCTTAATTCAATTGGCTCTGAACTTTCATCTAATTTTTTAATAGCAATACCTTTTAGATTAAGAATAATCTCAGGAACATCTTCTATTACACCTTTTACTGTTGTGAATTCATGTAATACACCTTCATCGAATTTTATGCTTGAAATCGCACTACCTGGTAAAGATGACAAAAGTACTCTTCTCATGCTATTACCAAGAGTTGTTCCGTAACCTCTTTCAAGTGGTGAGATTACAAAACGACCCATATTGTTATTTTCGTCAATTTCTAAAATTTCTATCTTTGTATTTAGATTTTCTATCACGGATTAACCTCCTGTGCTTTAACTATTATCTTGAATACAACTCTACTATCAATTGATCATTTATTTCAAAATCGATATCTTCCCTTTTTGGTAATGATTCAACTTTACCTTGTAATTTTTCGATATCTACACTAACCCATTTAGCTTGGTTCCAAATTTTGTCCTCTGTGTTTTTAAATACACCATTTCTTTTTGATTTTTCTCTAACTGATACAACATCACCTATTGCCATTCTATATGAAGAAATATCTACCTTGCTACCGTTAATTAAGAAATGTCCGTGTGAGATTAATTGTTTTGCTTCATTTCTAGTTTTTGCAAAACCCATTCTATATACAACATTATCAAATCTTAGTTCTAATAATTGTAATAAATTGTCACCTGTAATACCTGCCATTTTTTCAGCATCATGGTATAACTTTCTAAATTGTTTTTCTAACATTCCGTAGATAAATTTAGCTTTTTGTTTTTCTCTTAATTGCAAACCATACTCGCTTAATTTTTTTCTACCTGCGTTAGGATTTTTATTTGATTTTTTATTAATTCCAAGTACTTGAGGAGCAACTCCTAAAGCTCTAGCTTTTTTAAGTACTGGTCCATTATATTTTGCCATTATCTTATCTCCTCCCTATACTCTTCTCTTTTTAGGTGGTCTACAACCATTATGAGGGATTGGAGTAACGTCTTTAATCTTCACAATTTGTAAACCTACTGTTTCTAATGCTCTGATTGCAGATTCTCTTCCTGATCCTGGTCCTTTAACATAAACTTCTACAGATTTTAATCCATGTTCCATAGCTTTTTTAGCAGCTTCTTCAGATGCTTGTTGTGCAGCAAATGGTGTTGATTTTCTTGAACCCTTAAAACCTAATTGTCCAGCAGAAGCCCAAGAAATAGCATTACCGTTCATGTCTGTCAACATAACCATTGTATTGTTAAAAGTTGAGTTGATATGAGCTTGGCCTTTTCGATTTGCTTTCTGTCTCTTCTTCTTACACGACCTTGTTTACCACGTGTATTTTTCACTTTTGCCAAAGTCTACCCCCTATTTCTTTCTACCTTTACGAGTTCTAGCATTATTTTTTGTGTTTTGCCCTCTAACAGGTAAACTCATTTTATGTCTACGACCTCTGTAACTGTTGATTTCACGAAGTCTTTTTATGTTCATGCTGATATCTCTTCTTAAATCACCTTCTAAAGTGTATTTTTCAATTTCATCTCTTATAGCTGATAATTCGCTTTCTGTAAGATCCTTAACTCTTGTGTCAGGATTTACTCCAGCATCAGTCAATATTGTATTTGATCTTGATCTACCAATTCCAAAAATATATGTTAAACCGATTTCGATTCTTTTTTCTCTTGGTAAGTCAACTCCTGATATTCTTGCCAAAGTCTAGCCTCCTTAACCTTGTTTTTGTTTGTGTTTTGGATTTTCACAAATTACCATTACTTTACCTTTTCTTCTGATAATTTTGCATTTTTCACACATTTTTTTTACTGATGGTCTTACTTTCATAAACCCTCCTATTTTTTTCTCCAAGTAATTCTACCCTTTGTTAAATCGTAAGGTGACATTTCAACTGTTACCTCATCTCCTGGTAAAATTTTTATATAATTCATTCTTAATTTTCCTGAAATGTGAGCTTGTACTTCATGTCCATTTTCTAGTTCTACTATAAATATTGTATTAGGCAAAGCTTTTACAACTTTTCCTGTTACTTCAATTACATCACTATTTGACATTTGGCCTCCTATAATTATTTTTTATTATCCTTTTTATATCTAAATCTTTAATCTTTTCTTCGATTATATCTCTTTCAAAGTTTTTTACATTTTGATTAATTTTTTGTAAATGTTTTACATTCTTTTTTTTAGGATTATTTATTGTTTTATTTTTTCCGTTAACAAGTAATACACTATCCTCATTTACAATTTTATAAACAATATATATATTACCTTTGTCTCTACCTGATTTTGATATACAAAATTGGCCAACTAACAAATCACATTTATTATCTATTTTGAAATTCATATGAACTACTTCAGAGATTTTTTTATTTCTTTATAAACATCGTCAATTTCAAGATTACCATCATATCTGTGTAATTTTTCTTTTTCAGTATAATAATCTATCAATGGAGATGTTTGTTGTTCGTAAACTTCAATTCTTTGTCTTGCAGTTTCTTCATTATCATCTGATCTTTGAATTAATTCAGATCCGCAAACATCACAAATTCCTTCTTTTTTTGGTGGGAAATTTGTCACATGATAAGTTGATCCACAGTTTTTACATACCCTTCTACCAGATATTCTTTTAATTAAAACTTCTGTATCTGCGTCAATGTAAATAACTTCTGTTAAATCATTATTAGTATCTTTTAACCACTTATCTAAAGCTTCGGCTTGATTAATATTTCTTGGCCAACCATCTAGCATAAATCCATTTTTAAATTCTTCGCTAGATATTTTATCTATTACTAAGTTATTTGTTAACTCGTCTGATACTAATTCACCATTAGATATTATCTCTTTAACTTTTAATCCTAACTCTGTTTCTTCCTTAATATTTTTTCTAAAAATATCTCCAGTTGAAATGTAGGCAACACCAAAATCTTGAATGATTCTCTTAGCTTGTGAGCCTTTACCTGCTCCCGGTGGTCCTAATAATATTAATATCATTTTTCAATCCCCTTATTTATTTAAGAATCCTTTATAATGTCTCATTTGCATCATTGCTTCTAATTGTTTAGTTGTTTCTACAACAACACCAACTGCAATTATTATTGATGTACCACCAAGTAATAACTGAACATTTAGGAAATGACTAAAGAATCTTGGCAATGCTGCGATTATACCTAATCCTAAGGCACCAATTAAAGTTATTCTGCTTACAATTCCACCTAAGAAATCTGTAGTTGGTTTACCTGGTCTGATACCCGGAATAAACCCACCATTTTGTTGTAAATTTTTAGAATATTCATAAGGATTAAATTGTATTGAGTTATAAAAGTAAGCAAATAAGATAACTAATATTGATTGCACTAATACAAATACTATTACACCTAATGTTGTTGAAGGGGTAAAGTATTTTTGTACAAAATCTCTAACTCCTCCACCTGCTATTAGTGCGATTGTCTGAGGAAGCGCTAGTAATGATGAAGCAAAAATTACTGGCATAACACCACTCATATTTACCTTAATTGGAATATGTGTTGATGACCCACCATACATCTTTCTTCCTACAACTCTTTTTGCATACTGAACTGGAACTCTTCTCTCACCTTGTGTTAGTAATACAACAAATACTACTGATGCTATAATTATTACTAATAATAAAAGTGATTTCCACCATTCGTATCCCTTTGCACTAGTAAAGGCACCTTTAACTGCCTCAATTACTGCTTCAGGTAATCTAGAAATGATACCTAAGAAGATTATCATTGAAACACCGTTACCAATACCTTTTTCTGTTATCATTTCACCTAACCATACTACAAATTGTGAACCCGCCACTAAAATCATTATAACAACAAATTTAGGGAAGAATCCTTCACCTTGTGCTATAGCCGTACCAAAAATACCTACTACTACACCATAAGCTTGTAAAATAGCTAGTACTAATGCTAGATATTTTGTAATCTTTTGTATTTTTTTTCTACCTTGATCACCTTGTTTAGAAAGTTCTTCCAAAGAAGGGATGGCAAATGTTAATAGTTGCACTACGATTGATGATGTGATGTATGGACCTACCCCCAAAGCAAATACTGATAGGCTGGCCAATCCACCACCTGTTATTGAGTTAAGTAATCCTAGTATTGAGCCAGCAGCTCCACTAAAGATTGCTTTAACAACTTCTGGTTTAACAAATGGAAGTGGTAATGCGTTACCTATTCTAAATACTACCAACATCCAAAATGTAAATATTAATTTTTTTCTTAATTCTTTAACTTTCCAGGCATTAGCAAATGTTTTTAACATCTAGATCACCTCTGCCCTTCCCCCTAGAGAAGTTATTTTCTCTTCTGCAGATTTTGAGAATTTATGGGATTTTACTACAAGTTTCTTTTCTAGTTCACCTGATCCTAGAATCTTAATACCGTCTTTAGCTTTTCCCTTTTTCACAATCCCAGATTCAAATAATAATTCTGGTGTTACTTCTGTTCCGTCTTCAAATCTATTAAGTTGATCCAAGTTCACAATTGCAAATACTTTCGCAAATTTATTTGTAAAACCTCTTTTTGGCAATCTTTGGAATAGAGGCATTTGACCACCTTCAAATCCTGGTCTTACTCCACCACCAGATCTTGCCTTTTGACCTTTTTGTCCACGACCAGATGTCTTTCCCCATCCAGAACCATGTCCACGACCAATTCTTTTCTTTCTTTTTACTTCTCCACCTGGTGCCGGTCTTAAATCATGTAATTTCATCGTACACCTCCTATTCAACTTCTTTAACTTCTAGCATATAATCTATTGATCTTGTCATTCCTAAGATTGCTGGAGTAGCTTCTTTAACTACAGTTTGTCCAACTTTTCTAAGACCTAAAGCTTCAACAGTTTTAATATGTCTATCTAATCTACCAATTGTACTTTTTACAAGTTTAATTTCAATTTTAGCCATCATATCCTCCTAGTTTAGTATTTCTTCAACACTTTTACCACGAAGTCTAGCTACTTCTTCAACTGTCTTTACGCCTCTTAGTCCAGCCAATGTTGCATTAACAACACTCTTAGCATTTGAAGAACCTAGTGATTTAGCACGAATATTTGAAATACCTGCTAATTCGCACACTGCACGAACTGGGCCACCTGCGATAACTCCAACCCCTTCTACAGCTGGTTTTAATAATACTAATCCTGCACCCTTTTCACCGTAAATTTCATGTGGTATTGTACCATTTACAATATTTACTTCAACTGCATTTTTCTTAGCGTCTTCAACACCTTTTCTGATTGCTTCTGGAACTTCGTTAGCTTTACCAATACCTACACCAACTGTGCCTTTTCTATTTCCAACAACAACTAGTGCTGAAAATCTCATTGTTCTACCACCTTTAGCTACTTTTGTAACTCTATTGATAGCAACAACTTTTTCTTCAAATTCTGAATTGTTTCTTCTATCTCTTGCCATTTTTCCTCCCGACTAAAATTCTAAACCAGCTTCTCTTGCTGATTCTGCTAGTTCTTTTACTTTGCCGTGATAAATATAACCAAATCTATCAAATACTACTTTTTTGATATCTTTATCTAACGCTCTTTTAGCAACCAATTCACCAACTTTTTTAGCTGATTCAATATTAGAACCTAAATTTTCACCTGATAAATCTTTATCTAATGTTGAGGCACTAGCTAGTGTTACACCATTGATATCATCAATAATTTGTGCGTAAATATTTGCATTACTTTTATATATATTTAATCTTGGTCTTTCAGGAGTCCCACTTAGTTTTTTTCTAACTCTTAAATGTCTAGCTTTTCTACCTAAATTTTTATTGAATTTTGACATAATTCACTCCCTCCTATTTACCAGTCTTACCAACTTTTCTTCTAATGTGTTCGCCTTCATATTTTATACCTTTACCCTTATATGGTTCTGGTGGTCTATATGCTCTTATCTTAGCTGTATAGTTACCAACTTTTTGTTTGTCGATACCACTTACAACAATTACTCTCTCATTAGGAACTTCAGTTGTTATTCCTTCTGGATCACTTAGAATTACAGGATGTGAAAAACCTAAACTTAAGTTTAATTTATCGCCTTGTTTTTGAGCTCTATACCCTGTACCAACTATTTCTAATTGTTTTTTATATCCTTCTGTTACGCCAATAACCATATTTTGAATTAATGTTCTATATAATCCATGTAATGATTTATGTTTTTTTGTATCTGAAGGTCTATCTAAAACTGCTTCTTTTTCTTCTATTCTTAATACGAAATCTTTGCTAATCTCTTGACTTAAATTTCCTTTTGGTCCTTTTACTTCTACTAAACCATCCGTAAATTTAATTTCAACACCAGCAGGGATTTCGATTGGTTTTAGTCCAATTCTTGACATATCTTCCTCCTTGTTGAAATATTACCAAACGTAGCAAATAACTTCGCCACCTACTGCTTCTTTTCTTGCGTTTTTATCACTCATAATACCTTTTGATGTAGAAATGATTGCTGTACCCAAACCATTTAATACTTGAGGAACATCTTGTGAAGAAACGTAAACTCTACGTCCTGGTTTTGATATTCTCTTTAATCCTGATATAACTCTTTGTTCATCAACGTACTTAAGATCTATAGTAATAATTCCTTGTTTTTCATCTTCAGTAACATAAAATCCTTTAATATATCCTTCATCTAGTAATAATTGTGCAAGGTCTTTCTTTATGTTAGAAGCAGGGATTTCTACTGATTTGTGTTTTGCTAAATTTCCATTTCTAATTCTTGATAGCATATCTGCTATTGGATCAGTCATCATTTTACATACCCCCTTTTACCAACTTGATTTTTTCACACCAGGAATTTCACCTTTGTATGCAAGTTCTCTGAAACATATACGACAAATTCCGTATTTTTTTAATACTGAATGAGGTCTACCGCATAGACTACATCTAGTATACTCTCTAGTAGAAAATTTTTGTTTTTTCTTTTGTTTTGCGATCATTGACTTTTTAGCCATATTTTCTCCTTACTTACTTCTTAAAAGGCATCCCTAGTTTGCTTAGTAATGCTCTACCTTCTTCATCAGTTTCAGCAGTTGTTACTACAATTATATCCATACCTCTTATTTGTTCGATTTGATCAAATACGATTTCTGGGAAAATTAATTGTTCTTTAATTCCTAAAGCATAGTTTCCTCTACCATCAAAAGCGGTCGATGAAACACCTCTGAAGTCTCTAACTCTTGGCAATGCTACATTAACCAATTTGTCAAAAAACTCTTCCATCTTTTCTCCTCTTAAAGTTACTTTACAACCAATTGGTTGTCCTTCTCTTAACTTAAAATTAGAAATAGATTTTTTAGCCTTAGTTATTACAGGCTGTTGTCCTGTAATTGTTCTTAATTCTTCTACAGCTGATTCTAATAATTTAACATTGTCTTTTGCTTCACCTAAACCGACGTTAACAACGATTTTTTCTAGTTTTGGTGCCTGCATAACATTTTCGTATCCGAAATCTTTGATTAAAGCAGGTAAAACTTCGTTTCTATATTTTTCTTTTAATCTAGAAGCCATTGTGTCTCCCTTCTACTTATCTAGTTTATTGCCAGATTTTGTTGAAACACGAACTTTTTTACCATCAATTAATTCAGTTCTTGTTCTAACACCTCTACCTAGCTTTTCATCATATAACAATACATTAGAAGCGTGGATTGTTCCTTCTGTTTCTAATATACCTCCTTGTTGTTGTGGTGATGTTGCTTTTTTATGCTTAATTTGAACATTTACACCTTCAACTATTACTCTATTTTTCTTTGGGAATACTTCTAAAACTTTACCAGTTTTCCCTCTATCTTTTCCTTTAATTACTTGAACTTTATCACCAGTCTTAATGTGCATTTTTACCTCCTTATAAAACTTCTGGAGCTAGTGAAATAATTTTCATAAATCCATTTGCTCTAAGTTCTCTTGTTACAGGTCCAAAAATACGTGTACCAGCTGGGTTTTTATCTTCTTTTACAATAACTGCTGCATTATCATCAAATTTAATGTATGATCCATCTGCTCTATCGATACCAGATTTTGTTCTAACTATAACAGCCTTTACAACAGAACCTTTTTTAACAACTCCACCAGGAGTAGCACTTTTAACTGAACACACTACTATGTCACCAATGTTTGCGTATTTTCTTTTTGATCCGCCTAAAACTTTTATAACTAGTAGTTCTTTTGCACCTGAGTTGTCTGCAACTCTCATACGTGTTTCTGCTTGAATCATTTGATCCTCCTTATTCCAGAAATAAAAGTTATTTAGCTTCTTCTAATACTTCAACAAGTCTAAATCTTTTTGTTTTTGATAAAGGTCTTGTTTCCATCAGTAATACTCTGTCACCTTTTTTAGCAACATTGTTTTCATCATGCGCTTTAACCTTTTTACTTCTTACTATATATTTTTTATAAATTGGGTGCTTTACTGATTTTGAAACTTCAACTGAAATTGTTTTATCCATCTTATCAGAAACAACCAAACCGATAAAGGTTTTTCTTTGTTTTCTTTCCATATATTAAGCCCCCCCTATTTAAGTTTAATTTTCTTTCTGTAATTATTGTTTTAACTCTAGCAATGTCTTGCTTGATTTTACCGATTGAATTTAGATTTTCAATTTGTCCAGTTGCTGCCTGGAATCTTAAGTTGAATAATTCTTCTTTTAGGCTAGCTAATTTATTATCTAATTCTTGATCTGATAATTGTCTAATTTCTTTAGCTTTCATTAATTGTTGCCCTCACTTTCTGTAGAACTTGTACGAGTAACAAATTTTGTTTTTATCGGTAACTTAGCACTTGCTAGTCTCATAGCTTCTCTTGCTACATCCTCAGAAACACCACCCATTTCAAACATAATTCTACCTGGTTTAACTACTGCTACCCAATATTCTGGAGCACCTTTACCGGAACCCATTCTAACTTCTGCAGGTTTCTTTGTAACTGGTTTATCTGGGAAAATCTTAATCCAGATATTACCACCTCTTTTAATATATCTTGTCATAGCTCTTCTGGCTGCTTCAATTTGATTTGAAGTTATCCAGTGTGGCTCTAATGCTTGTAATCCATACTCACCGTATGCAAGTTGGTTACCTCTTTGCGCGTTACCTCTCATTCTTCCTCTATGAACTCTACGACGCTTAACTCTTTTAGGCATTAGCATAGTGTATCCTCCTTCTACCAATTTTATAATTGGAGTAAAAATTATCTATTGTTGTTATCTCTTCTATTATTTTTTCTACCCTTTGGACTTCTTTTTTTAGATGGAGCTGGTTGGTCAACTGCTTTTTGTCCTGGTAGAATTTCACCTTTATATATCCAAACTTTAACACCTATTTTACCGTATGTTGTATTTGCTTCTGCAAAACCATAATCAATGTCTGCTCTTAAAGTTTGTAGAGGTATATTACCTTCTGAATAACCTTCTGATTTAGCCATATCAGCACCACCAAGTCTTCCTGAAACCATTGTTTTGATACCTTTTGCACCTGATTTCATCGTTCTTTGGATTGCTTGTTTCATAGCTCTTCTAAATGTAATTCTTTTTTCTAAATCTTCAGCGATTTTTTCTGCAGTTAATTGAGCATTATATGCTATATCTTTAATTTCTTCTACATTTATAATTACTTGTTTACTTGTTATTTTTTCAACTGAATTTTTTAATTCTTCAACACCAGCTCCACCTTTACCTATAATCATACCAGGCTTAGCTGTGTAAACTGTAACTTTAACTCTATTTAATGTTCTTTCTATATCAATTTTAGAAATACCAGCTTGATATTGTGATTTTTTGATAAACTTTCTAATTCTATTATCTTCAGCTAATAATTTTCCAAAATCTTTTTTATCTGCAAACCATTTGGAATTCCAATCTTTGATAATCCCAACTCTCATCCCATGTGGATTAACTTTTTGACCCATAAACTATTCCTCCTATTCTTGTTCTCTTACAACAACACCAATATGTGATGTTCTTTTAAGTATTGGATAAGCTGAACCTTTTGCTTTAGGTCTAATTCTCTTCATGGTTGGACCATCATTTGCCCAAGCTTTTTCTACAACCAATAAGCTTCTGTCTAGATTGTGATTATTTTCAGCGTTTGCGATAGCTGATTTTAATACATCTTCTAATAATTTAGCACCTTTTTTAGGTGTGAATCTCAAGATATTTAATGCTTCATCAACACTCTTACCAACTATTTCTCTACAGATAAAATGTACTTTTAACGGAGAAATACGCACGTATTTTGCTTCTGCTCTTGCTTCCATTCTATCCTCCTATTTTCTCTTAACTTTGCTTGTTTTGTCGTTTTTATCGTGTCCTCTGTATGTTCTTGTTGGTACGAATTCACCTAATTTGTGTCCTACCATATCTTCTGTAACGTATACTGGAACATGTTTTCTACCATCATGTACAGCAATTGTATGCCCTACAAATTCTGGGAAAATTGTTGATCTTCTTGACCAAGTTTTTATAACTTTTTTATCGTCTTTTTCGTTAAGTGCATCCACTTTTTTCATTAAGTGGTCATCACAAAATGGTCCCTTTTTTAGAGATTTACCCATTTTCTACCTCCTAGATCTATTTAGCTTTTCTTCTTCTTATAATATATTTATTTGATTTTTTCTTAGTATTTCTAGTCTTAACACCACGAGATTTTTTACCCCAAGGTGTCATAGGTTGCGGTCTACCAACTGGTGCTCTACCTTCACCACCACCGTGTGGGTGATCAACTGGGTTCATAGCAGAACCTCTAACGTGTGGTTTTCTACCCATATGTCTTGTTTTACCAGCTTTACCAACTGTTACAAGTTCATGTTCAATATTTCCTACACGACCAATTGTTGCCTTACATCTAATATCTATTCTTCTAATTTCACCAGAAGGTAATCTAACGATACCAAATTTTCCTTCTTTACCAGCTAATTGAGCTTGTGCACCAGCTGTTCTAACTAGTTGAGCTCCTTTTCCTGGCTTCATTTCAATATTGTGGATTGTTGTACCAACAGGAATATCTTTTAATTGTAGTGCATTCCCTACCACTATATCCGCTTCAGGTCCAGCTTGTACTGTATCACCAATTTTTAATCCTAATGGAGCTAAAATATATCTCTTCTCACCATCTACATAGTGGATTAGAGCAATATTTGCTGTTCTATTTGGATCATATTCAATCGCTGCTACTTTACCAGGTATCCCCTCTTTATTTCTCTTGAAGTCTATAATTCTATATTTTCTTTTATTTCCACCACCTCTAAATCTTAGAGTTGTTCTACCTTGGTTATTTCTACCACCAGATTTTTTAAGTGGAGCTGTCAATGATTTTTCTGGAGCTTTTTTTGTTATTTCAGCATAAGATAACACTGACATTGAACGAAGCCCAGCAGAAGTTGGTTTATATTTTTTTATAGCCATTTTATCCTCCTAACTATTAGATACTATCAAAGAATTCAATTGTTTTAGAATCTTCTTTTAATGTAACTATTGCTTTTTTCCAGTCAGATTTTTTACCTAATGTTCTTCCTGTTCTTACTGTTTTTCCAAGAACATTTATTGTGTTTACTTTTTTAACCTTAACACCATCAAAAATCTTTTCAATTGCTTCTTTAATTTGTGATTTATTTGATCTTTTATCTACTTTAAATACATATTTTCTTGATTCCATTAAATCCATAGATCTTTCAGTAACTACTGGAGATAATATTATGTCATAAGGTGATTTCATTACGCAAATACCTCCTCTGCTTTATTTATCGCAGCTTCTGTGATGATTAATGAATTGTGTTTAATCAAATCATATACATTCATATTGTTTACAACAACAACTTCCACTCCTGGAATATTTCTAAATAATCTATAAACATTTTCATTCGCTTCATCTACAACAACATATGCTGTCTTATCTGCTTTGATTGCTTCTAAAACTTTTTTAGCTGTTTTTGTGCTAATTTCTTCTAATTTTAATTCGTTTAATACGATAATTTCTTCTTCTAATACTTTAGATGTTAGAAGTGATTTTAATGCTAATCTTCTAACTTTCTTTGGTACTGAGTATGAGTAATCTCTTGGTTTTGGTGCAAAAACTGTACCACCACCTCTCCATTGTGGAGATTTATAGATCCTTGTCTTGCTCTACCTGTACCTTTTTGTCTCCAAGGTTTTCTACCACCACCTCTAACTTCTGCTCTTGTTTTAGCTGATTGTGTACCTTGTCTTTTGTTTGCTAATTGATTTTTAACTACTTCATAAACAACATGTTCGTTAACTTCAACACCAAATAATGATTCTGGTAAGTCAATGCTACCAACGCTGTTACCTTTAATATCTAATACATTAACATTAGGCATTTACTATCTCCTTCCTATTTAGAAGCTTTTTTCGCTTCTTTTACAGTAACTAGTCCACCCTTAGGTCCTGGGATAGCACCTTTAATAAGTAGAAGATTTCTTTCAACATCTACTTTAACGATTTCTAGATTTTGTACTGTTACTCTATCATGCCCCATTTTACCTGAGCCTTTTCTACCTTTGAATACTCTTGCTGGGTCAGAACCTGCTGATCTAGCCCCTGCCACTCTGTGTGATTTTGAACCATGTGATTCAGGTCCTCTACTGTAATTATGTCTTTTTATTGAACCTTGTGTTCCTTTACCTTTTGAAGTACCCATAACATCAACCACGTCATTCACTTCAAATAAATCTGCTTTGAATTCTTGTCCTAATTCGAAATCATCTGTGTTTTCTACTAAGAATTCTCTTAAATATCTCTTCAACTCAACATTAGCCTTTTCAAAGTGTCCTCTCATTGGTTGGTTTGAATGTTTTTCTTTTCTTTCCTTAAAACCAACTTGGATTGCGTTATAACCATCATTTTCTAAAGTTTTGATTTGTGTTACAACCATTGGACCCGCTTCAACTACTGTCACTGGTATTACTTTACCAGTTTCATCAAATAACTGAGTCATACCCAGTTTTCTTCCTAAAATACCTTTCATTATTCCCCCTTCTTACAGTGGATTACAACTACTTGTAATCATACTAAGTCTTACAGCTTGATTTCTATATCTACACCAGCTGGCAGATTTAATTTTTTAAGAGCATCCAAAGTTTTAGCATTTGGATTTACAATATCTATCAACCTTTTGTGTGTTCTTTGTTCAAATTGTTCTCTTGAATCTTTATATTTGTGAACAGCTCTAATGATTGTTACTTTTTCAATTTCTGTAGGTAGTGGGATCGGTCCTGAAACTTCTGCTCCACTTCTCTTACATGCATCTACGATTTTAGCTGATGAAGTATCGATTACTTCATGATCATAAGCTCTTAATCTTATTCTGATTTTTTGTTTTGTTGCCATGTTTCCTCCTATATTTGATAGCCATACTCTCTCCCGGGTGTACAAATCCCTTTCATAAAAAAAGCGATGCTATCTCGCCCAAAATTTTTCCTGAACTAACTCTGTGTGAATTCCCTTGAATCGCTTAAGAAGTAGCGGTTCAAGCAACCTCTCACTTCATTGCTATTTTAAGTACTCGATAATAATACTAAATCGAAATAAATATTTCAAGTATATTGCAGTATTTTCTTTATTTTTTTTCTTAAAGTATATATTTTGTTACGTTTTTTTTATATTTAGCTGTAATTGTTGGCTTCTACACTTTAGCTAAGTTATGAATGAAATGACTCGACTAACAAAAAAACGTAAACACTAATCACTTAATGTTTACGCTTAATATTATTTGTAAATTAAACTATTTAACTTCTACTGTTGCTCCAGCTTCTTCTAATTTAGCTTTTGCATCTTCAGCTTCATCTTTAGAAACTTTTTCTTTAACTACTTTAGGAGCACCGTCTACTAATTCTTTAGCTTCTTTTAATCCTAAACCTGTTAATTCTCTAACTACTTTTATTACTTTGATTTTACCAGAACCTGCTGATTCTAATACTACGTCAAATTCAGTTTGCTCTTCTGAAGCTGCTGCTTCTCCACCTGCTGCTGGTCCAGCTACTGCTACTGCTGCTGGAGCTGCTGCTGATACACCAAATTCTTCTTCTAATGCTTTAACTAATTCTGATAATTCTAATACTGTTAATGCTTTTACATCTTCAATTAATTGTTCTACTTTTGACATTTTGTCCTCCTAAATAATTAAGCTTCTTGCTCTTTTTTTTCTTTTACTGCGTTTAATGCATATACAACTTTTCTGATTGAACCTTGTAACACATTCGCAAATCCTGCTATAGGTGAATTCAATCCACCTAATACTTGAGCTATCAATACATCTCTTGTTGGTAGTTTAGCTAATGCCTTCACACCATCTGCGTCAACAACTTGACCGTCAATAATTCCCGCTTTTACAATAAGTTTTTCATTTTCTTTTGCAAACTCTACAGTAACTCTTGGTCCCGCAACCATATCGTCATTACTAAATACAAAACCATTTGGTCCTGATAGGTATTCTTCATAACCTTCGTATCCTAGGTCTTTAAGTGCAATATTTACCATAGTGTTTTTATACACTTTATAACTTACACCTTCAGCTCTATATTTACTTCTTAAATCAGATACTTCTGTTACGTTTAAACCACGATATTCTACGATTGAAACAGATTTAGAGTTTTGAATAGCTTCTTTAATCTCATCTACCACTTGTTGTTTTAGTGTCAATGCTGATTTACTCACTTTCACCTCCAAATTTTCTGTGGCTACTTGAACAATAACTTTACATAATAAAATCTCCTTGATCATAAAGACGCAAGGAGAGTTAAAATCTAATTCATCGCTCCTATATAGGTATATTAAGGTTGCCCTCCTATAGTCTTTGGTAGCCTATTAATTTACTTGTATACTATAACATAGCAAAATTATATTGTCAAATTAAATTTCCATTAATTTTGCTGGATTTAATTTAATTCCTGGTCCCATTGTTGATGTCAATGTAACTGATTTTAAATATTTACCTTTAGCAGATGCTGGTTTATCTTTAATAACAAATCTTAATAAAGTTACTATATTTTCGTTTAGTTCATTAGCATCAAAACTTGCTTTTCCTACAGCTACGTGTAAAATATTTTGTTTATCAGTTCTATATTCTACTTTACCGGCTTTTGCTTCTTTAACAGCTTTTGCTACGTCCATTGTTACTGTACCAGTTTTAGGATTCGGCATTAAACCTCTTGGTCCTAAAATTCTTGCAACACGTCCAACAGCACCCATCATATCAGGCGTTGCAACGGCAACATCAAAATCTAACCAGTTTTCTGTTTGAACTTTTTGTATCAATTCTTCTCCCGCAAAATCTGCACCAGCATCTAAAGCTTCATTAACTTTTTCACCTTTTGCAAACACTGCAACTTTAACTTCTTTACCTGTACCATTTGGTAAAACTACTGTATTTCTAACTTGTTGATCTGCATGTCTTGAGTCTACACCTAATTTAATGTGTAATTCAATAGTTTCATCAAATTTAGCTGTCGCTACTTTTTTTACTAATTCACAAGCTTCCGCAACTTCGTATAAATTCTCTTTATCTACTAATGCTCTAACTTCCTTAAATCTTTTTCCTACTCTTGGCATTTATTCCTCCTTGTGGTATTAACGGATAATTCCTTCCACTAATCTTCTACTGTGATTCCCATTGATCTTGCTGTACCAGCAATCATTCTTTCAGCCGCCTCAATAGATGCTGCGTTTAAGTCTGGCATCTTTGTTTCTGCAATTTCTCTAACTTGAGCTTTTGTTAATTGACCAACTTTTTTCTTGTTTGGTTCACCTGAAGCTGAATCTAATTTTAATGCTTTTTTGATTAAAACTGGTGCAGGTGGTGTTTTTGTTATAAATGTAAATGATCTATCTGCATAAATTGTAATAACAACTGGGATAATCAATCCAGCTTGTTCTTGGGTTTTTGCGTTAAATGCTTTTGTAAACTCCATAATATTGATACCTGTTGGTCCCAATGCTGTACCAACTGGTGGAGCTGGTGTTGCCTTTGCTGCAGGTATTTGTAGTTTTACTAATTGTTGTACTTTTTTAGCCATTGTATCCTCCTAAATAACTAATGTGGTCTATTCGGCTTTACTTCCTCCCACTCAAAATAACTATTGTTTAATACTTTCAAATGCGATTTCTGCTACTGTATCTCTACCTAAGATGTCAATAGTAGTTCTAACGAATTGTTTGTCCGTGTTAATTTCCTGAACAATACCATTAAATCCATTAAATGGACCCGATACGATTTCGAACTCATCACCGATTTTCAGGTTGATATTTTCAATTTTTGGTTTAACCTCTATTGATTCATCACCCTCTATACCAAATTCTCTAATTTCCTTTGGTGTTAAAGCTACTGGGTCACCATCTGGTCCTATAAATCCAGTTACACCTCTAGTATTTCTTATTAAATACCAGTTTCTGGTGTCAATAATCATTTTTAGTAAAACGTAGCCTGGGAAGATTTTTCTTTCCTTAGTCTCTTTTTTCCCATTTTTTTCGACTTCATATTTTTCCATGGGAACTTTCACGTCAAATATATTTTGCGCCTTCCCATTTTCCATCATATTTTCTATTTTACTTTTAACTTTATTTTCATGTCCGGAATAAGTATGAACAACATACCAATTCGCTTGTTCTATACTTTTGTTTTCCATCATATCTCCCAATTAAACTGCAAATGATAGTAAAAAACGTAATAAAGAATCTAGCACAAATGTTAGTGTTGATATTATAATAATCGCAACAATAACTACTAATGATGTATTTATTAATTCACTACCAGTCGGCCAAGTAATTTTCTTAAACTCTTTTGCGATTCCTCTAAAGAATCCTTTTTTATTTTCTGAACTCATTCTTGACTCCTATTTAGTTTCTTTATGGATTGTATGTTTGTTACAGAATTTACAATACTTCTTTAATTCGATTCTTTCAGTTGTGTTTCTCTTATTTTTCTTAGTATCGTAGTTTCTTTGCTTACATTCTGAACATGCAAGTTTTACCTTATCTCTCATATTTTACCTCCTACGTTAGATTATCAGACGGTAACTCTGATACATCGGTATAGTGTATATTATTTACCGTTTAAAGTCAATACTTCCTAATGACTTTGAGTGTAGTTCTTTACTAAAAAAACGCCTACTTTATAGCAGGTCGTCCTTGTTTTATTATATCACTTTATATATTCAAATTCAAATTTAATTTTAATTATTTTTTATGTTTTAATTTTTATTTTAGTATTCACCATTTATATTAAAAGAATGTTTTATTGGACCACGACCTTTTCCAATTTGAATATTCGATTCTAGTCCTTTTGCAACATATCTTTTAGCTTGAGTTACTGATTCTTCGATAGACTTACCTTTTGCAAGATTCGAAATAATCGCTGCCGAAAGTGAACATCCAGTACCTCTTGTATTTTTTGTATCTATCAAATCGCCCTTTATCCACTTATAACCATCTTCGGTATGTAATAAATCATCTGCATCATCTTTTGATATACCGCCTTTAGTAAATACAACACAACCAAATCTATCAAATATTTTTTTGGTAGCTTTTATCATATCTTCTTTATTTTTTATTTTCATACCCGAAATTATTTCAGCCTCACCTAGATTAGGTGTAATAATGTCAGCTAAAGGTATCAATTCATTGATCATTGTTTCCTGAGCATCATCATCTATAAGTTTTATAGTTCTATGAGCTACCATAACAGGATCAACTAAAAGATTTTTTGGGTTATATTCTTTTAGTTTTTTTGCTACTAATTTTATAATTTCAGAAGATAAAAGCATGCCTGTTTTTGTCGCATCCGGTATAACATCTTCAAAAATTGAATCTATTTGCTTTTCTAATAAATCTTGACAAGTAGCTTTTACCTCATAAAATCCAATAGAATTTTGAGCACTTAATAATGTTATAGCCGTCATCCCATAAACATCATGTGCCGTAAATGTTTTTAAATCTGCTTGTAATCCCGCCCCACCAAATGGATTGCTTCCTGCTATTGTTAATACTGTTTTCATACATCCTTCTTTTTCAAATTATATTATTCTTATTATAGCAAAAAGAAATATACTTTATCATCAAATTTTTTCTCATGTAAATATACCACCACATATTCTTCTTGCAAAATAGTAATTTTTTCTATCTAATCTATTCCAATCTTATTTTATAAATAGTATTTAATTTAACTATTTATTTTTAAGGTAACGAAAATGCCTTAATTTCAAATTATATAATATAGATTCAACAATACGTTTCAAAGAAAATATCCCCAATCGATATTATTGAACCCATATTTTCCAAAAATCAAAAAAAAGTATGCCTAGATTCTATACTTTGAACCTAGACATAATTTATATATTATCTTAGCAACATTTTCTATTTCCTAAGATTATTTATTATTTTATTATATCTTTTATTTTGTCTTTTTTTTACCTAATACAAATGCTGCTCCACCAGCTAATACTATTGTTGCTATTGACATTACAATACCTGCATCACCTGTTTTAGGATTTTTAGATTTCCCTTGTGATGGTTTTTGTTTCTCTGGAGATGGCTTCTTAGCATCATTATCCTTTTTGTTAGGAATTGATGGCTGAAGTTTTGTCCAAGGAATAGTTTGCTTATCTTCTTTAGCAATATTCGCTTTATAGATATCATAAATTTCTTTTAAGATTTTATTAATTTCATCAACTGATTTAGCATCATCAATTCTCTTATTATAAGCATCTCCTTCTGCAGATGTTATATTTTTTGCTTCTACATTATTTTCTACAATTTCTTTAGCTTTTGTTTTTGCGTCTGATAATGTTTTTTCTGCTAATTGATTTGCTACATATTTTTCATGAATTTCTTTTAAGATTTCATTAATTTCATCAACTGATTTAGCATCATCAATTCTCTTATTATAAGCATCTCCTTCTGCAGATGTTATATTTTTTGCTTCTACATTATTTTTCACAATTTCTTTAGCTTTTGTTTTTGCAGCTGATAATGTTTTTTCTGCTAATTGATCTGCTACATATTTTTCATGAATTTCTTTTAAGATTTCATTAATTTTATCAACTGATTTAGCATCATCAATTCTCTTATTATAAGCATCTCCTTCTGCAGATGTTATATTTTTTGCTTCTACATTATTTTTCACAATTTCTTTAGCTTTTGTTTTTGCAGCTGATAATGTTTTTTCTGCTAATTGATCTGCTACATATTTTTCATGAATTTCTTTTAAGATTTCATTAATTTTATCAACTGATTTAGCATCATCAATTCTCTTATTATAAGCATCTCCTTCTGCAGATGTTATATTTTTTGCTTCTACATTGTTTTCCACAATTTCTTTTGCTTTTGCTTTTACATTTGATAAAGTTTTTACAATTATAGTAGCTGCTTTCAGAGCTGTATATTCCCTTCCTAAAGCGTCAACAAGTTTCACCTTAAATATTATTGGATATATTCCAGCTTTATACTCATCAAAACCACTATCATCAAGTACTTCCACTTGATCTTTTAAATTATTTAATGTTTGATTTCCATTTCCATCATCTGAGAATTTATTTAACTCGTCAAACGCTTCAGTAACAAGTAAATCTTTTAAATCGTAATTTACAGGTCCTTCATTAGCTTCAGTTTTATATATTTCATGATTTTTAACAACTATTTTTGGTCTAGCTGGTGCTACAATATGAAAATCTGTATCATTTTTGAATTTTACACTTTCCTTAGAACTAGCATCTAACATAGAATACTTAACACCATTAATTTCATACTTACCATTTTCATCTGCGTAAACCCACACAAAATTTGAAGTATCTTCAGTATTATAATTATTTTTTACTAGAATCTTTTGTTATCTTTACAAGGTCAAAATGTGTATCATCAAAATTATATGTTTCACCACTAATAACTTTAATTGGTTCTTGATTAATTCTATTATCTTTGTTAAGTCTTGGATAGTAATTAAAGTTTATTGTAGGTGCCCATACATATTTTGAACCATCTGGATTTGCTTTGCTTACACTATATTCATAGTCACCTTTTAACTCACCATGCATATTAATTGTTTCAACTGGTTTTGTTAACTTAAATAGTGTTAATAAATCACCTGATGAGTTTTTTACCTTCTTGTTGTTTGGCAATGAAGCTTGATTATTTGCATGAACAGGAATATTCACTGATCCACCATGTACATTAACATCAGCAAATCTATTATTACTATCAAATTTATCTACTTTCAATACCGAGTTATCGAATAATGAAATATTGTTACTATCTGTAGCTCTTGGTCCTTTAGTGTCAAATCCCACTCTAAATGGTATGAAAGTTGAAGCATTTAACACTAGACTTGAGTTATCCATTTCATACCCAATACCTTTTTGTGCAATAGAAGGATTATCTCTTAAATCCGTGAATTTGTATGATGAATTATTAAAATTATAATCTGTATTTGAAGTTTGCAATCCTACACTAGTTCTTGGAAACGAAAACCCAAATCTAGTAGAAACAGGATTTGCATCTGCTTTTGTATAAGCTTCTACTACTGTATTATTGAAATTCACCACTTGTGGTTCATCATTGTTTTTATTTGACCTTCCATCATGGAAATTTAAATTGTAATGCCCTCTAGAGTATCCTATTAATTTTGAACCATTGAAATCCGCTTTTCTACCAGAGAATATAAGAGTACCTTGTACATCATTGTTCCCATTTTGAGTAAGATGGAAATTAGAATTTGAAACATTGAGCGTGCTTTCTGAATCTCCAGAGAAAATAATAGCTTCTTTAGAACTAACTTTATTTTCACCTCTAATGCTAATATTAGTAAATGATAAATTTCCCGCTAAAGATTCATTGTATATAGCAGATTGATTTACATTAAATACCAGATGATCTTTTTCATCAATTCCAGAACCGATAAATTCAACATTTTTATTTGCATTAGTTCTTGTGTAAATAGCTCTATTAAAGTTTGAAAATTCAATTTTACCTAAAATTTCAAATTTAAGATTATGATAAAAAGACTTAAAGGCAACCAATTTATTATTTTGTGTGCTAAAAGTTACATTGACACCGTCATTAACCTTTATCTTGAAATCTCTTTTGATTTCTAAAGTTTTAGTAAGTTCAAAATTAGCATCTTCTGTAAATACCATACCATTATTATTAGTATCATTAATTGCATTCAATATTTCCTGCTCTGTAGTGCTAGCAGTTATTTGAAAAAGATTTTCTTGTGCTTTAGTCGTACTGTTACCAAAAATATTAAAATTAAATAACATAGTAAATGTTATACAAAATATCATTAGTTTTTTGTAATAGCTTTTTGTATTCGAGTTCATTATTTCTCCTTTTAAGATTATTTTAAATTTAGAATAGCATATTTATAACTATATAACAACTATTATTTTTGTTGTTGAATTTTACACACATTCTCACTGTTGTTGAATTTCACACATATTCTCGCTATTCTTGAATTTTACACATATTCTCGCTGTTCTTGAAATTTTCTTATTGTTGTTAAATATTCTTAATAATTTTATATATTTATATTTATTAAAATTAATTAAAATTATATTTTAAATGTGAATTTTCATTAATTCTTTTATAATAATTATCAATATTCGACTACATAAACAATTTCTTTTCACCATATTTTTTTAACTATACTATTAAATTTATCTGCAATTATTATTGCCGTTTTATCAAAGTTCCCTCTATTTTTTACCATGAAATCTGTAAAGTATTGATAATTCTCTTCTCTTTCAGCCTTCATTTTGATTAATGTATCTATACCTCCTCTTGAAAGAGGTCGATTTCTAGTTGATAATTTATCTAAATCTCTATCAACTCTAAAGATTATCGAATTTTTCTTTAGATGGTGATAGTTTTCAAATAATTTTACAACTCCACCACTGGTAGATATAATTTTATTTGTCAATCTCCCAAGTTTTTCAACTACCAAGGATTCTTTCTCTCTAAATTTATCCTCAGATTCATATCTTAAATATTGTGATGGTGTAATTCCATATTCATAATAGAATTCTCTATCTAGGTCTACATGTTCTTTTTTTAGGATCTTTGACAATTTTTTGCCTATAGTTGTTTTTCCAGCTCCCGGCATTCCGACTAAAACTATATTTAATTTTGATTTCAAAAATTCTTCAAGTATATTTTCAAAAGCTTCGTCACTATATCTTTGCTTAGTCAATATTTCTATGCTCTTTTTTTCTTGATACAACAACTTGTATAATCCATTGTGATAATTTACTCTTTTTCCCTTAAATAGTATGAATAATTTCGAAAATAATGGATTAGAATTTAAGTCTATAACTTCTTTAACATTGTTGAAGCCTGAAATATTAAAATTATTTATGTTATCAAAGTTTGCAATATTTATAATAATCTCAGCATCAGTTTTAATATTTTCCGTGATATTTTTTATTTCGAAATTTGTACTTTTTAAGGATTTTAATACATACTCTAATGTATTTGTAGGTTTATCATCGGTCAATATTATTACTTTTTTATCTTCTAAATTGACATTATGTTTTTCAAGCGCTTTTATAATTCCAAAATATTCAGTATTAAATCCATAAAGCTTTTGTTTGTACTCTTGAACTAAATTTATCTCCCCTATTTTTCTAGCTTGATCTGTCATATTAGTTAAATCTTTTAGTATAGACTGTGTATATGGATACCCCACATTCATTCCACTGAAATTTTTGTATTCTAAAACTCTCTGTAATTCTTCCCTTTCCAAATCAAAAATAAGATAATATTCATTCATGAATTTCTTATAAATAAAGGAAATAAAATCATCGTCTCCTAGATTACCAATCTGTGAATATTTAATTTTTTTTGGTTTTTTTATTTTTCTATACATAAATCCCCTAAAAAAATATCCCTAATATAGTGAGCACTACACTAGAGATAAATTTGTTTAATGATCGTATTTAACTAGTGAAATTGTTTCATATTCACTAAATAATTCTTTTCCTTTTAAATCTTCTAATTCTATTAAAAACGAAACTGCTACAACTTCAGCTCCTAAATCTTCAATAAGCTTAATGGCTGCTTTTGCAGTCCCTCCTGTCGCTAATAGGTCATCTACTAATAAAACTTTATCTCCTTTTTTCAAAGCGTCTGCATTCATTTCAATTGTATTTGATCCATACTCCAAATCATAATCTTCAGATACAATTTCACCTGGCAATTTACCTGGTTTTCTAATTGGAATAAAGCCTTTATTCAACTTATATGCTAGTGGCATAGCAACTATAAACCCTCTCGCTTCAAGCCCTGCTATATAATCAAACTCTAAGTGCGAAATAGATTTTTCCATTTCATCAACCATTAACCTAATACCCTCTCCACTATTTATTAATGTTGTAATATCCTTAAAGCTTATTCCTTCTTTTGGAAATCCTTCAATCACTCTTATTCTCAATCTTAAGTCCATCTTATTATCTCCTTTAACCTATTTTCTTTCCATTAAATATTTTATAATATATTTTCTCATTCTACAAGTTACTAATCAATTTTAATTCTATTATATGTGGACGATTAAAAATTCTAAATGCCAATGGAAAATTATTTCCCAATCCCCTAGAGTTTATCATTGTAGTGTTTTTATCCTTAAAAACACCTCCAGTAAAACGAGCCAAAACACCTTGTCCAGATGCATATAATCCTCTATTAAAGATTTTTACTTGCCCACCATGTGAATGACCAGAAAAGACCAAATTAACTTCATGTTTAGCATATATTTCAAAATATTCAGGTCTATGCGACAATAGAATATTATATTTGTTTTTATTAATCAACTTGGATAATTCTTTATCAATAATAGAATTATAATCTTTTTTTATTTTAGTATTTATATTTTCATATTCACTGGGATCTTCCAATCCTATCAAATTTAAGTTTTCTATCTCTACATTGTCATTTTCTAATATTTTAGTACCAGCCGATATCAATTTATCTCTTAAAATATTATATTGTTCAGAGCCTTTTTCATGATTTCCTGTTGAAAAATATACTTTGTTAGGATATTTTTCGACTAAAAAGTAAATAAGTTCCATAGCTGATTCTATATTTGGATATCTTCTATCTATAAAATCTCCTGTAATAAAGATAAAATCATAATTATTTACTATCAATTTTTTTAATTTTTTCTGATTTGTGCCAAAATTATAATTGTGCAAGTCAGAAATATGTAATATTCTTAACTCTCTCGAAACGCTATCTTTTAATATCATTTTTTCTAAATACGGATTTTTATTCTCCCATATTTCATAACAAAAAAATAATATTAAAATTACTAAGATAAATAAGTATACCATTTAATAATACCTCAATCTATTTCAATCCCTATAGATAACACTAACGCTTCATTCACTTTTTTCATATTTTTTTCATTCAGCCTTCCTACTTTATCTCTAAGTCTTTTTTTATCAATAGTTCTGATTTGTTCTAAAAGAACTACAGAATTTTTAGGTAACTTAATTTCACTTGTAATTTTAGCGTGTGTAGGTAAATCTGCTTTATTAGTTTGAGATGTTATAGCTGCAGCTATAACGGTAGGACTATATTTGTTTCCTACATTATTTTGTATAATTACAACTGGTCTTACTCCACCTTGTTCAGAACCAACAACCGGACTTAAATCTGCGTAAAATACATCTCCTCTTTTTACATTCAAACTACACCTCTCATCTTAAATATACTCTCTTTACCCTATCTGAAATTGAAGTCATTATTTCATAGGAAATAGTTTCAGCCCATTTTCCGATATTATCGGCACTTAAACTTTCCTTTCCACTTTCTCCAATTAAAACTACCTCATCATGTAATTTGACATCTATTCCTGTAATATCAATCATAAATTGATCCATAGTTATATTTCCAATAATATTGGCTTTGTTTCCATTAACTAGCACATATCCTCTGTTGGATATTATTCTTTTATACCCGTCAGCATAACCACATGAAACTGTTGCTATTTGCATATTATCCTTTGCGACGAATGTCCTACTATATGAAACATATTCTCCTCTTGAAATCTCTTTTATATTAGAAACTTTTGAAACCCACTTGAAAGTTTGTCTTAAATTAATGTTGTATTTATTTTCTATAAATATAGATGGAAAATATCCGTACATTGAGATTCCTGATCTAATAGCATCGGAGTTTACGTCATACGCTATTCTTGCTGCATCATTAGATAAATGCTTAGTCCAATTTTTAGAAATATCTCCCAATAAATTAATCATTTTCCAAAATAAATTAGCTTGCAGATTAGTGTATTCTCTATTTTCCTCATCAGCACTTGAAAAATGAGTATATATACCTTCAATTTTTATGTTTTTAAATTTGCTTATTTTTTTTATTTCATTAAAGCTTCTCTCAAAACAATCATTGTTAGTCTGAAATCCTAATCTGTTATGTCCTGTTTCAAGCTTTATATGACTTCTAATTTTACTACCAGATAAATTAAGTTCTTTAGCAATTTTAAAATTATATATAGTTACTATCAAATTATATTTTTCTATGTATTTGTAATTTTCGGGGCAAATATATCCTAAAATTAATATATCTTTTTTTATTTCATTTTCTCTAAGTTGAATAGCCTCATTTATATTGGCCACACAAAACATATCGACATCTTTTTCTATATACTTAGAAATTTCTATAAATCCTAGTCCGTAGGCATTAGCTTTTACAACTGCATAAAATTTTTTACCCTCAACTTTTAATAAATCGATATTATGTTTAATTTTTGTTAAATCTACTAATAGTTTATTTGCATCTTTTAGCATATACTCTCCATATTCTTATTTATGAAAGCATTGAAATAGCTATCGCATAGTCACCATCATGACTTATACTAATTGATACATTACTTATTTTTTTATCCTCCATTATTTTTTTAATCTTATCTAAACTAGTATTTATGTACGGCGCTCTTTTTTCATCATACAAAATTTCAATATCCTTAAATCCTAATTCTTCAGAAATTCCAACTCTAAAAGATTTTGAAACAGCTTCTTTGCATGCGATAATACCAGCAATATGTTTGTTGCGATTAAATCTATCTTGAAGATATTTTTGTTCATTGATAGTAAATATTTTATTGAAGAAATTTTTCTTTTCTTTTAATTTATCTATTCTATCAACTTTAATCAGATCAATTCCTACCATTTTTCCCACTTTCATATCTTATAATTATATACCCATATTAAAAAATTGTAAATTAAGCATATAAAAAGGACTGTTACCACAGTCCTTTGTTAATATTACCTATTAAGACCACCTAATAAATCCCTAGCTTTATTAGCCATTCCTCCAACTATATCTTTTCCTAGAAATTCTCTAATCTCATCATTGACTGTACTTTTAGGTACTCCAAATTTTTCTTCAATTATTAAGCTTAATTTTTCAGGTGTTTCTTTAATACTTCTTATTTCGTCACCTGTTAACTCTCCAAATCTATCTTGAACAAAAGGGATAATTTTATCTATATTTTCTCTAGTTAATTCCAACATATTTCCTCCTTTATATTTAATTTTAGTATTTATTTAAATATACCCAAAATGTATCTTATAAAACTAAACTTTCAGTTTCTTCTCTCCATTATATACTTCATCAATTATTGCTGAACCTATACACAATTCACCGTCATAAAATACAGCTGATTGACCAGGTGTTACTGATTTTATATGTTTATAACTCACCTCTACCTTATCGTCTTTTAAGAACTTAACTTTAACTGGAATGTCTTTTTGTCTATATCTAAACTTAGCGACACATTCAAAATCTTCCTTTTTGAAGTCCTTTAATAATGTTGAAAATTTAGAAGCAATTAATCTATTTGAATATAGATGTTCATTTTCCGAACCTTGACATACAAGCAATTGATTTTTCGTTAAGTCTTTACCACAGACAAACCAAGCTTCTCCATCTCCTCCTATTCCAAGTCCTTTTCTTTGACCAATTGTATGATACATTAATCCTTCGTGTTTTCCCATTATTTTACCTGATTCAATATCTATCATTTGTCCAGGTTTTGCAGGTAAATAATTTGAAAGAAATTCATTAAAATTTCTCTCTCCTATAAAACAAATTCCTGTTGAATCTTTTTTAGTTGCAGTTACTAAATTATATTTTTTAGCAATTTCTCTTACTTCTGATTTCTTTAATTCTCCAATAGGAAATAAAACGTCTTTAATTTGTTCTTGACTTAATTGTGAAAGAAAATATGTTTGATCCTTGTTATCATCAATACCTCTGAGCATTTTAACATATCCATCTTTATATCTCTTAATTCTTGCATAATGTCCTGTAGCTAAAAAATCAGCTCCCAATTCTTTTGCAAAATTTAAAAAGGCTTTGAATTTTATTTCTTTATTGC
The DNA here is from genome assembly GCF_985670335.1 of Helcococcus sp. SA-HE-C1. Classification (NCBI taxonomy): domain Bacteria; kingdom Bacillati; phylum Bacillota; class Tissierellia; order Tissierellales; family Peptoniphilaceae; genus Helcococcus; species Helcococcus sp. SA-HE-C1. Next base: position 372,095 of record NZ_OZ484652.1, on the reverse strand, counting down.
ACATTATATCAGGATTTGGTGTTCTTCCTTTTTTATACTCATCTAAAAAATATTTAAAAACATTATTATAATATTCCTCTTCAAAATTTATAGAATAATAAGGAATATCTAATTCGTTACATACTTCTACAGCGTCCTTAAAATCTTCTTCAGCAGTACAAAATCCATTTTCATCAGTTTCGTCCCAATTTTTCATAAAAACACCGATAACATCATATCCTTGCTCTTTTAGGAGAGCCGCTGCTACAGATGAATCAACTCCACCACTAACCCCTACAACAACTCTTATTTTACTATTTTCTTTTTTATTCATGTTTTATCTCTTTCTATCTCTATATATTTCGTGTAATATAGCTGCTAAATCATCTATTTGAGTAAAAGTATTTTTAAAACCAAAGCTAAAACGAACAGAATTGCTCGCTCTTTCCTTGCTATACATATTTTCAATAACATAGCTTGGTTCTAAAGATCCAGAATTGCATGCTAATCCCGCAGAGACATATATATCTTTTAAATCCAATTTAGCTATTAATAAATTAGACTTTATAAATGGAAAATATATATTAATTATATGATTTACTGATTTTTTAATATCACCATTAATTTCAAAGTCTATTCCTTGAATTTTTTCTATAAAATATTTTTTTAAATTAAAAATGTATTCTCTTTCTGAATTGATTTCTTTTATGGAATACGCCATTGATAAAGCTCCCATAACATTTGAAGTTCCAGCTCTAAAGCCTCTCTCTTGGTTTCCACCAAATATAAATGGACTTAGTTTTTGTCTGGTATATAGAACCCCAAAACTATTTAAACCACCAATTTTATGTCCAGATAAACTCAAAGAATCACAATTTAATTGATTTACATCCAAATCTAAATGTCCATATGCTTGAACAGCATCTACATGAAACCAGATATTTTTATCTCTTAGATATTCACCTATCTCTTTTACTGGTTGTATAATACCCGTTTCATTATTTACATACATAATAGAAACAAACTTTGTATTTTCATCTATTTTTTGATAAAACTCATCTAGAGAAACTTGACCATTTTTTTTAGAATTTAATAATACAATCTCTGAGTTAGTAGCTTTTAATCCCTCTAAAATTGATTTATGTTCTATTTTTGAGCTTATTATTTTTACAGACTTATCATTAAAATTTGATAAGACTAAATTATTAGATTCACTTGCACCACTTGTAAAAATAATATCTTTTGATTTAGCACCTATACTTTCAGCTATAATTTTTCTAGCTTTTTCTAAATTTTTTAATGAATTTCTTCCCATAGTATGCATACTGCTAGGATTTCCGTCGTTTTCCTCAATATTATTTAATAAATCTGTTAAAATTTTTTTTCGTTTTATCGATGTTGCCGCATAATCAAAATACATAATTTTTCCTTCCTCATTTAAATTATACTAGAAAAAATAAATGTTGTGAATAGTTTATATTTTAACTTAAGATAAATATGATTAAACACCATATATAACATAGTATTTTCTATTCATATTATTTATTTATACTTTTATACATCTTTGTATCTTATATTACTATATAAGATATACTTCGTTTATTCTTATAATATACATCATTTGCTAGGTAATAATAGATAAGTAACAAAAACTTTTTTCAATAAAAAGGCTATCTAGTAATGTAAGTTTAACGACAAACTAATTTTCAGAAAGGAATGCTTCCTATAAAAACTAGTATAACGAAAGAAATTAACTTTTTTAATATTATTAAATAAGATAAAAAAATATATTACTCTAATTGGACGAGAATGATTTAAAAGTTTTGTCTAATTCTGAACAGAGAACTTATATGTATAGAAATATGTAAAGAAATCTGAAAGATCAAAAGACTATCCTTAAGAATAGTCTTTTATTTTTTATTTATTTTTTATTTATTTTTTTTCAAATCTTTTTTCTTTTTTTTGTAAAATTATTATTCATATATAAAATAGTTTAATAATATAAAACAAATTATTGAAATAATAAAACCATCAAAAATAGGACTTATTAATAAATAATCTAATTTCTGATATATTTTAATAAAACTCGGAATAATCAATATTCCAGATAAAGTTAATAAATAAATTCCACTATTTTTTTTATACTTAGAATCCCTATTAAAAACCATTGAACATACAAATAATACTAAAAGTGAAATTGTACTCTTAAATGCAAAATCTAATTTATTCAATAGAAAATATGAAAAAATTATTAAAGAATATATTAAAGAATATGTTGTTTTTTTCATCATTTAACTCTTTCTATAATATTAAAAACTTTTGGATATTCTCCTTTTAGATTTTCATATATACATTGTTTGATAGCCTTTATTTTTCCTGTTTCTAGCAAATATAAATTTTCTGCCCAATATTTATTTTGAGCATTCACAAAAGATACAACTTATATAATCCAAATATATTTTGTCTTCAGCAAGATTCTTTGACATTGTAGTAGTGATAATCCTATCTTCATCCTCATATAGAGTTACTTCAACTTCTGCTATATCGTTACTTGCTAATGATGTAGCTGGAAATATGACATTGCTAGTTAATATAATATCTAAGAATAAACTAAAAATTTTCAATATTTTTTTATCTTTATTTTCCTTCTAAATTTTTTTGTTAAAAATATTATAGATTTTTTATTTAACAATGTCAACGTTTTCTTTACCCTTTACAAAAATATTCATTATTTATAGAAAACAGGTATGCTCTTTTGAGAATATTATTAGTTGGTTTTCTTATCTTATACTTTTGATAATCTTAGAGCTTATTCTTATAATACACATCATTTATTATTGACTTGTACTGTTATTTACTTTATAATAAATAAATAAATGTCAATGATTTGTTTTTATTATATAATTTAATTTTATAAAAAATCGAGAATAGAGAAAGGACTTTCAATATGAAAAATATCATCGGAATTATCGGAACAAATTCTGAAAATTCGACTAATCGTAGATTATTACAATTTATTCAAAAACATTTTAGTGAAGAAATTAATGTTGAATTATTAGAGATTAAAGATATCCCCCTATTTAATAAACCTTCAGACAAAAATATTCCTGATATAGTTAAAAACGTATCAGATAAAATAAAAGAAGCTGATGGTGTAATTATTAGCACTCCAGAATATGATCATTCAATTACTGCTTCACTAAGTAACGCTCTTGCATGGTTATCTTACGGTATTTATCCTTTTGTTGATAAACCTGTAATGATTACCGGTGCATCTTATGGTACATTAGGATCTTCACGTGCTCAACAACATCTTCGTCAAATTTTAGATTCACCAGAATTAAAAGCTCGTATTATGCCAAGTTCAGAATTTTTATTAGGACATTCACTTGAAGCTTTTGATGATAATGGAAATCTTAAAGACGAAAAATTAATATCAAAATTAGAAAATCTCATTAAAGATTTCTTACAATTTATTGAAATCATGAAAAAACTTTCTAATTCTTATCAGGAAAATAAACGTGAAGCTGAAAATTTTAATTGGGAAAATATTTAACAAAAATAAAGGAGAATTATTATGTTAAAAATAGTAGGTTTAATAGGATCAAACGCTGATTGTTCGTATAATAGACTATTACTTAAATATATAAAAAAAAAGATTTGGGGCACTTTTTAGATTTGAATTACTCGAAATAAAAGATATACCAATTTTTAATCAATCTGATGATCAAACAAATTCTAATGAAATTCAATATTTAGCAGAGCGTATCTCAAGTGCAGATGGTGTAATTATAGCTACTCCAGAACATAATCGTACAATACAACCTGCATTAAAAAGTGTAATAGAACACTTATCTTTTAAAGTTCACCCTTTTGAAGAAAAACCAGTAATGGTAATAGGTGCTTCATACTATGATCAGGGTACATCTAGATCACAATTACATTTAAGACAAATTCTTGAGGCTCCTGGTGTTGGCGCTCACGTAATGCCGGGAAATGAATTTTTACTAGGGAAAGTAAAAGAGGCATTTGATGATAATGAAAATCTTAAAGATCAATCAACTATAGATTATTTAAGACTTTGTCTTGATAAATTTGTTAAATTTATCAAAGTTAATAAATCAATGAAGAAAAAATCTAACTTACCAAAAGAAGATTTATGGGCTACCTCTTCTATTGAAACAACTATTGACGGTGTTGACAAATCAGATCCTGAATGGGTTGAAAAAGCTGCAAAACTAGTTGGGGCTGCAGAAGGAAATGATTATGTCAAATTAGATAGAGGAATTCTTACAGTAAATCAGTTGAATATGTTTTTACGTTCAATGCCTATGGAACTTACATACGCCGATGATAACAATCAGTTCCTATATTATAATCGTGTACTTATGGGAGACGATATGCTAGCTTCTCGTTATGAGCATCAAGTTGGTTTCTCTTTAGCTGAATGCCACCCTGAAAGAGCTCGTAAAGGTGCAGAAGCAGTTATTCAACAGATGCGTGCAGGTAATACTGATATTATTCGTATCCCTATTACACATCATGGTCCTGATAAATATGTAGTACATAATTATCAAGCTATGTATTATGATAATGGTGACTATGCAGGTATAAATGAGTATATACTCGATTTTAAACCAATCGTTGATTTTTACTTAGAAAAAACTGGCCAAAAATTAGTTCAAACCTCAGATGCTACAACTGGTGCAAGTAGTTCTAATAACTCTACAGATGCCACAACTGGTGCAAGTAGTTCTGATAACTCTACAGATGCTACAACTAGTGCAAGTAGTTCTGATAACTCTACAGATGCTACGACTGGTGCAAGCGAGAAATAAACATTAAATATTAATTAATAAAAAATGGTACTGTAATATTCTATTAAAAATATTACAGTACCATTTTAACTTTTTGAATTCATTATTCTTAAGTTTTTATAGTAAGTTTTTAGTTCCTTTCACTAAAATTATATTTTTAGTCAAAAGCTTAAATACAAAAGATATAACAACAGACTCTATACCTAAAGTTTCGATTTTAGCAATATGTTCTCCAAACTTTATAGTATCTTTATTTTCTTTTAGTAGGGGTTCAAAAACAACTTTTATACAATTTTCTAAACTCTTTGCAAGTATATTATAAGCTGAAGGAATATCCATAAGCTTATTTTGAAGATTTACACCGTCAACTATATCTTGTATAGTAATTACTTGCTTAAAAATACAAATTACAATAATTCTAGCTATTTGTTCTTTACTGTATTTTCGACCTTTAGGTGCAGGTATCATTTTCCACTTAACATAATTTTGTATCATACTTTTTGTTAATATATCTTCATCTGTAAAAATTGGATTAAACTTTTCCTCAAAATATTCAATAATTTCTGAGCTGAATATATTATTTGGTAATTCTTCCCATTTTGGGCACTTAAATTCATATATTTGCTTTAATTTATCATTCATTTATATTATTCCTATAATAAAAAATTAGTAATCTCCATCTAATCTGTCTTTTAAAGAATCAAACTCGTAATCATCATCATAATTTTCTTCATAATTTTCTACAAGATACGCATCCTCATCAATATATGATTTATTTTCATCCAGATTTTTTTCATCATCTTCATCAAATTCTTCTTCAATAAAATAATCTTCTTCATCAAATTCTTCTTCATCAAAAGGGTCGTGATTATATTCATCTTCGTCAATATCTAACTCATTTTCTAATAAATCATAGTCAAATTCTTCAAGTTCTTCTAATTCAAAATCTTCTTCTAAATTAATATCTTCTAAATCAATATCTTCTAAATCAATATCTTCTAAATCAATATCTTCTAAATCAATGTCTTCTAAATCAATGTCTTCTAAATCAATGTCTTCTAAATCAATATCTTCTAAATCAATATCTTCTAAATCAATATCTTCTAAATCAATATCTTCTAAATTGAAATTTTTATCTTTTAAGATATACAATTTTTTTTTCACTTATACCTCCCATAATTTCCTATAAATATATTATATAAAAAAACACAAAAAATATACAGAGTAAATTATATATTTAATCAAAATATTGGTATTTTCAGTACAAATAAATATAATAAAAAAAAATTGACATTTGCTTTTTATTATTATATACTTATAAAGGTTGACGGAGTGTGGCTCAGCTTGGTAGAGCACTCGGTTTGGGACCGAGGGGTCGAAGGTTCGAATCCTTTCACTCCGACCATGTATTTTTAAACGATTACAATGAATTATATTACATTACATTTGTGTATATTTCAACGTAGTCGTTTTTTTAGATTTTAATATTAATACATTGATTTACATTATTTTTTCTCAAATTTTTCTCAAATTTAATTAATTAAGTCGGTCGAACCTAAATATAGCCACCCTTTTTTCTTCTTCAGTAGTTTCTACATTTTCTCTTAATTCTTCTGGCATATTTTTCTCCTTTTCTTGTTTTGAGTCATGTCTGACTATATTCTCTTGCACAGTTTTAAGCCTTAAGCATGTTTTGGGCATAAAAAAAGCAAGGTCTTATCCTTGCTTAAAGGTCATAAGGTAGCGAAATTCCTTGTTGACTTTATTTATTTTTAATTATTATATAAATACACGATCCTATTAAAGCTAATACGTAAAGTATAAAAGGTCTAAATATTATTAACCATGATAAATTGATATATCCTAATAGTTTTAACTTTGTTAATATTGTAACCATTAATTACCTTTCTTTATACTAAAAAAGCACTCTATTAAGAGTGCTTAATTTATCCTTTTTTTCTTCTATTTTGTAGCTAATTCTTCAATGGCATTTGTTAACACTTTTGAAAAGTTTAAATTTTTTCTGTTCCCATAATCATTTGCCCATTGTGGAATTGATAATGTTTTTTTTATCAACTTATTATAATCTAAATAACTTTCAACATCTACAAAAACCATAGATATAAACGAATCTTTAGAAGTATAATAATTTTTCAATTCATCATCATCCTTAAATGGATTATCATTATCTAATGATAAATCATTTATCCTACTGGCTTTTGGAAAATCTTCACCTTCTTCTAATTTGTCAGATAAAGTAATCCCTAACCAATCGCTAGCCATAAACATAGCATCTGAAATGTCATCTCCCTGTGTTCCAGGACTATCAAAATCTGGGAAATGAATAAAATATCCTCCTGCAGGATCTTTGTAAAATAATGCTGGATAACTTGATAACATACATACCTCCAATTAGTTATTAAAAGTTGCAAGGCTATATCAGTCCTGCTTCTTTTAATATTTGTCTTTCCGTCCCCTTTTTAAGTTCACCTTTGGGAATCGGAATTGATTTAAACCCCTTTTTTTCATTTTGATATGTGAGCCTTTACCTTCGCTCTTTACTTCTTCATATCCATGTTTCTTAAGAAGTTTAATCATTTCTCTTTGTGTCATCGGCATGCGCACTTACCTCCTGACGACTATATTATACGTGTTTATACGTGTGTAGTCAAGCATTATTTTAAAAATAAACTGAAAAATGCAATCTCTTAAAAGTATCTTAAATAAGGAGGCATCAAAGACTGAATAAACTATAGTTAATAATAATTATAATAAGGAATTGCATGTTTGAAATCATCTTCAGTCTTTAATTTTCCACACTACTATAATATCATAGGTCAGTCGGACATTATCGGACATCTTTTAATTGTTTCTCTTTTTCATCTATTATTTTCCTAAATTCTTCTAGATCTTCTAATGTTGCGTGGTTTCTAATAAAGTTTAGTCCATTTGCCCTATATCCCTTTATAGTTTTATATCTTCTATTCTCTTTATCCCATTTACTAGAAGCTCTTCTTTGAGCTTTTGAAGTTTTATATCCACTCATTATTTCCTCCCTTTTAAAGCTATAATTAATGCAACTATACTTATAATTAAGGCTACAACACTAATCATTAATTTTAAATCTTGCATAATTTAACTGAAATAGGTTATAATATATAAATAGAATACCCTTAAAGGGGAGGGGATTTATTTATCCCCTTTATTATCTTTAGCCGACTTGTACATGATTATTGAAGTTATCAGATTTATCAATCCTGTTATCAAGTTGGCTATTATTATAACCAATTCCAAATTCTCACCCCCTTTCTATACTTATGTTATACGACACACTTATATATTTGTTAACTATTTTTGATGATTTTTACTAAATTTCCTATAGCTTTTTCATAGATTCATCTATTCTATAAGCTCTATTAAGCCAAATCTTTACTTCCTTTTCAGTCATTTCTGCTCCTAATTATCGATAATTTTTTTAGTTATATTTCCTTAAACTCAAAGAATGGTATATTTTCAATTTTATCAACTTCTTCAGTAGTTTCTACATTTTCTCTTAATTCTTCTGACATATTTTTCTCCTTTTCTTGTTTTGAGTCATGTCTGACTATATTCTCTTGCACAGTTTTAAGCCTTAAGCATGTTTTGGGCATAAAAAAAGCAAGGTATTACCCTTGCTTAAAGCTCATAAGGTATCGAAATTCCTTGTATGACTTTAATTTATTATTTTTATAATATACTATACAACCTTGTTATATCAGAAGGTTTATGGCCATCATATTCAGGTGCGAATTCTAATTCCTTTACCTGAAAATTATCCCAGTATTCTAAATTATAATGATATGTATACTGTCCTTCGGGTGTTTCTATCCCACAAATAAAACTATCATCTCCAAACATCGTTCCATCATGGTGTTTCTTTGCTTTCCACGACATATCTTTGTTTTGGTTTAAAATTATAGAAAACAAAACCATTCTGTGATAATACAATTCCTTAAAAGTGTGATAACCATCAGAAATACCCTTTCTACTAATACCAGCATCTCTCATTTTTATAAGTTCTTGATTTATAGCTTCTATACTATCTTTTATCATTATTAATCCTTTCCTTGTACTAAAAAAGCACATCCAACCTTTTACATCTGTAATTAGTTAGTGTGCATTTAGTATAATTGTGCTTTATATTTTTCTTCGCTTATATCTTCATAATAGATTTCTGACATTAAGATTTTTGAATAAAAATCATTCATTACTTCTTTTCCATTTTTTATTACATAAAATATCAAATCTTGACATTTCACATAAGCGTCATAATCAGGACAATAGAAATAACCTGTTTCAGCTCTTAAATCAATCATTATTTAATCCTTTCAATATTTTCAGGGTTTTCTATACTTTTACTTAACTCTATCATTTTAAATCTTAGTTTTTTCACTTTTTCTTTGTATTCTATTTTATCGAGTACTCTCGATTCCTCATACAGTTCATGAAGTTTACCGTTTTTTAATTCAAAAGAATCTTTTGTATGGAATTGAAGTTCAAATACTTCTTTTTCAGGTGTTTCAACTAAAGTATTAATTCCTTTATATGGGACTCCATCTTTAAATGTATTCTTAATTCTAATTAAATTATACCCTTTATTCTTCAAATTATCAATTGATTTTAATACGTTTTCAGTCATATTGTTGTAATCATACTGACAAGTGTACCTTAGAACATCATTTATACATTTAGCTGATGTTTCTAAATCTATACCAGCTTCTTTAGCATCACTGTATATTTTCCTTTTTAAACTGTCTATTCCCTTTAATCTGTATTCTAACCCAACTAATTTAGAATTCGATTTGTTTGCTACATCAATCATATCTTTAGTAACTTTAGGTTCTATATTCCTAAGAGATTTTAGCTTTCCTTTTGCTAGCTCTTCTAACTTTTTATCATCATCATACTCATAATAAGCAGAAACAGTACACCTACAAAACGGATGCCATATTGGAACATTCTTTCCCATTTCAGCTTTGTCTATATCTACTATATTTCCATCATGTGGTTTACAAAGTTTACATGCTCCAGGCTCGGTTATAACAATTACTTTATCATATCCATTTTCTTTAGTACTTAATAAACCAGCCTTAGTTTGTGCTATTGCTGTTTCTGTTACTGCAAGTCTTCTCACATAAAATTCAGCCTTTTTCACATTACTCTTAAAGTGCTTGTATAAGTCGCTTTTCCATACATTAGGATTTTGTCCTCTTAATATCGACCTGTTAAGTCCATTTTGTAAATCATTTCTTAGTTCCTTTAAGTTAGTCCATATATAATATGAAAAGTGTGCAGATACATGAGAATCATTTACGATTTGTTGTGCTATAGTTTTCATCTTACTATCACTAATTAAGTTCTTACCTATTCCTTAGAAAAAGTAAATATGTAGTTTTCCATCGCTTCTCCTTTTTAATATCAAAATATACTTTTGAATATTTTTACTTTTATCTTTTCTTGAGTATAATCTTCGACTGCATATCTCATTTCATCTATCAGGTGGTTAAAATTATCAACAGGCTTATTTAATCTTTGTCCAAACTTATCTTCTACCCGCTGATAGTTATTTTTTTCGGTTAAAAAGTTATTACACATAGTGTGGATTATAAGCTCTAAGTTTTGTATCCACTTAATACCATTTAAAATACTGTCTTTTCCTTTTTTAGCTACTTTTATCCTAATATAATTCTTGTTAATACAATATTAGTTGATTTATTCATTTTTAGTTCCAAACTACTTAATTAATATTTGGGAAATCTCATTAAATTTAACATCTCTTGATACTATAGGTAACAAATGTCTGAATATGTTACAATTATAATGAGGTGAATATGAAAAAAGTTAGAATTGCACATATGGCAGATTTCCATATAGGCGGAGTAATTAATGAAAAAAATATTTTAAGTGAGGAAATTAATAAAAATTTAATAACAGCATTAGTAAATATCGTTAAAGTTCTCAATCTTTCAAAAGTTCAGATATTACTCATTGCTGGTGATTTTTATGAAACTTCCTCTATAGATGGGAAACTTTTAGATAATGTTAAAGAAATATTATCACAATTTAATGGAAAAATTGTAATATCTCCTGGAAATCATGACTATGTAAGTTTAGAGTCTGTGTACTGTGGAAAATGGCCAGAAAACACATATATATTTCTAGAGGAAAAAATAAGCTATATAGAATTTTCAGAATTAAAAACTCGAGTATATGGTTTTGCATTTAATCAATCTCATATACAGACTCCAATGATATCAAATATATCAAATATTGATGATCAATACATAAATATAGGGGTGTTCCATGGCCAAATTGACTCCAAACTAAATGAGTATCATCCAATATTTTTGAATGATATAAAAAATTCAAATCTTGAATATATTGCTTTGGGGCATGTTCACAAAAAAAGTGAAATAAAACAAGAAGGAAAAACATATTACGCATATAGCGGAAATCCTATGGGACGTGGCTTTGATGAAACTGGTGAAAAAGGATTATATTTAGGTGATATTTCTAAATATACCAATTCATTAAATTTCTATAAATTTGATAATTCACAATTTGAAATTGTTAAGATTGAAATTACGAATTTTGAGAGTCAAATAATAATTGCGAATCAGATTAGAGAGCATTTAAGAAATATTTTCGGATTAAATTTTAAAAAAAATTATTATAGAATTATTTTAACCGGTTATATAAAACATGATGAAAATATAAACTTAGAAATAATTCAATCTTATCTTTCTGATTTAAGATATTCAGAAATTTTAGATGATTCAAGATTATATATCGATAAAGAAGAATTACGCAACCAAGAAAATATAAAAGGAAAATTTATAGATAGTGTCTTAAATAGCAATTTAAGTGAATGTGAAAAAGAAGATATAATAAACTATGGGATTAAAGCATTTGAGGGGTTATTATGATTATTAAAGATATATATATAAAATCTTTCGGTAAATTTAATAATTTTTCCTTAAAATTTAATGATGGATTAAATATAATTTACGGGGATAATGAATCTGGAAAAACTACTATTTTAAATTTTATAATAATGACATTATATGGTAATACAAGTAGATCAAAAGATATATTACAAAATGAAAGATTAAAATACAGCTCATGGGCTTCAAAACACATGGGTGGCTACTTAATTTTAGAAAAAGATAGTGTTGATTATAAAGTTGAACGTATTTTTAATAAAACTAATTCCAGTGATGAAATTAAAGTGTATGAATATATTACTGGAAAAGAGGTTCAATTAGAAATCAATCAACAACCTGGAGAATATTTTTTTGGAATATCGTCTGAAAGTTTTAAGAAATCCTTATTTATTTCTTCAGAAGCTATGATTATAGATTCCGACAAAGGAAATGATGAAATTTCTAAAAAACTACTAAATTTAGTTAGTTCAGGAGAAGAAGATATCTCTAAAAATCTCGCTATAACTAATTTAAATAAAAAAATCGAATCTTTTATTTCTAAAAGCGGAAAAAAAGGAAAAATTATAAATATTCAAACTAATATTGATGATTTATATTTAAGAATAGAAGAAACTAAACAAGATGAAAAAGAAAAAATAAAGTTTAAGAATCAAATAGATATTCTAAGTCAAAAAAAAGATGAAAAAGAAAAGGTTCTAGAAAAACTTATAAAAGCATTAAATCTTTCTAATGAAAAGAATACTGCTCTAATAAATAAAAAAGATTTAGAGATTAATTTCAATAACAAAAGTGAAATTTTACTATTAGAAAATGATATAAATAATTTAAAGAGTAAAAAAAGTAATATTGAGAATAAAAATTTATTTTCTGAATTTAATGTTTTGGATTTTTCTATTTTTTTCTCAATAATAATTTTAATTATAGCAGTATTTACATCTAAATATTTACTAGTATTTTCAATTGGATTATTAGGTATATATCTTTTTAACCACTATAATAAAAAAAATCTACATAATGAATTACTTGATAATATTAATTCTGAAATACGTTATAAAACGGATAAGCTTATCGCCTTACAAAATAAGAAAAATGAAATTAAAGAGGAAATATTTTATACAGATGAGGCGATTAAAGAATTAAATTCTCAAATTATTGATATTATCGGTTTAAATGATGATTTTTCTAATAAAGATATCGAATTAATTAAAGAAGAAATCTTTAATATACAAAAAGAAATTACAGATATCAGCTCTACTGTAAAGGAAAGATATAAAGGAAAGAAAAATTTATCTACACTAGAATATGAACTAAAATCACTAAAAAAAGATTTATATGAAGCTAATCGAGAGTATATGCTTCTATTAAAAACACGAGAGTATATAATTGACGCATTTAAAGAGTTTGAAACCGGATTTTCTCATCTACTAAATAGACGTACTTCCAATTTAATTTCTAAATTAACAAATGGTAAATATGAAAAACTATTCATCGATAATTCATTTAATGTTTCTATACAAGATGAAGATACTAAAAACAACAAAAGTTGGAAATATCTAAGCAGTGGTACAATAGATCAAATTTATTTAGCACTTAGAATTATAATTTCAGAAACTATCCTAGAAAATAGTCGTGATAGAATTTTTCTTCTAGATGATGTTTTAATTAGATTTGATGAAAAAAGAGCATTAGAAACTATAAGGCTATTAAAAGACTTACAAAATGAATATAGTCAAATACTATTATTCACATGCCATAAATTAAATATTTTTAAGGAAGAAGGTTTGTGTATTTACAGCTTAAAATAATATTAAATTTAGTCCGTGTTTATGGTTTCAGTACAATAACTAAAAAAATATTGATTTTTTATTTTTAGTTGTGTATTATAAACTTAAACATGATGAATATATATATTCATTTTAGACTTTAATAATCTCAAATTATTTATATATAATAAGCTAAACTTAGCATTGATAGGAGATTATAAGTGATTTTAGAAAACCAGAGATTAGAAATACCTAATGTTATAAGTTTTAGAGCAAAAATGTCTATTAATGATTTTAATAATAGAGTGATAGAATTTCAGAATTATATAAGAGATAACAACTTACAAGAAACTGGATATCGATTTTCTTCTGTATATTCGCTTGAAGGTGAATATATAGATATGAAAGTATTTGTATCCGTAGATAGAAAAATAAATGTTCCAGATATATAATTTTAATGAAAATTTTGTTTTAGAAAATGCATTAAAATATAAAGTGATTGGTAATCCTAATAACCAAGAGAAATTTAATGAACTAAATAAATATATTGATGATAACGGATTTATCCAAAAATCACCAGTATATACAGTCACCATAACGGATTTAACAAAAATAAGCACAATTCAAGAGTTAGAAAATGTAAAGATAGACATATATGTTGAGGTTAAAAAAATATAAAACTTCAATATAAATAAAAATTTATTATAGTATTAAACTCAATAGATTAGGTCGACATAATTTATTGTTTAATATAAAAAAAGGAAGGAATATTATGGAAATAAATTTGAATATGGGAGTTTTTAATGCTCTTGAAGATAACGAAATGATGGAAATAGATGGTGGCGGTTGCTCTTGGAAAGGAGCTGATTCTGGTATAGTGCAAGGAGCCGTTGGTGGTGGCGTATTAGGCGGTGTAGGCGGAGATTTAGCCTATGCGGCAACTTGTTGGTGGGGTGATTAAAATGCCCGAAGTAGAATTTGGTTGGATATTTTATATGATCGTCGGCGCTATTTCTGTATTAATTTATAAAAAAATTGAAAAGAAGATTTTTAAAAAAGATGACAAAAATAATTCTGAAGAATAATTTTATAAATTACTAAAAGTATCTATACTAGGCTAACTTTGTAGTTAGTCTAGTATAGATAGAATATTCTAAAAAATTTTAGATAACCAAGCAATTTAGCATTAATGAATCTAACAATAAAGTATTAGTGTTTCATAGATATGTATTTTTAGGAGATTTAAATGGAACTATTATTAGAAGAAGATTTAGTACTGATTGATGGCGGAAAGAATTGGTTTAAAATTGTAGGTGGAACAATTATTACAGTCGCTGGAGTAACGGGAGTTATTACTTATCCAACTCTGGGTGGTAAAGTAGGTACTTTTGGGGTTACTCTTGGAGGTATTAATACAATAGCTGAAGGGTGGTCTGCTGATTAATTAGTAAAGATGAGTTAGTTATATGTTAAAACCATTTGTTTAGGAGAACTTTAATTTAGTGTTTAACTATATTTGGTTCTTGTTAATAAGGTTTTATTCTAAAAAGGAGAATAATTTGAAAATTCGTGTTATGTATAAGACTAATATGTTTTTTGCATCTATTTTATTTATTGTAGTCCTATTAACTACGCTTACATCTATAGTTGGTGGTAATATTAATTTAAATAATATTATTCTAAAATCGTTATTATGTATTATGTTCACTTTAATAATGATTGTAGATAGTTATATAAATTTTAAGAATGGTAAAGATTTTTATGAAAAAATTATAAGAACATCTTTACTTAAAATAGCTATAATTTTATATTATATATACGTTATACATTCATGTGTATTATATGTATACGAAACTATATATAAGGTAGAAAATAATGGGGCAACTATGATGATTATGGGTGCAGCGGTGATGTTGAATTCAATTAATAATTCTATTCCCAAAATGAAATTAAATAACTAATTTAAATCTTTTAACCGAGACTGTGTAAAATTTTGTGTATAGAAACCTCCTGATTAGGGTAAAGAAAAACTAATTAGGAGGAATTTTTATGCCAAGAAAAAGACCAGAA
Source organism: Helcococcus sp. SA-HE-C1 (assembly GCF_985670335.1). Taxonomy (NCBI): domain Bacteria; kingdom Bacillati; phylum Bacillota; class Tissierellia; order Tissierellales; family Peptoniphilaceae; genus Helcococcus; species Helcococcus sp. SA-HE-C1. Next base: position 356,483 of record NZ_OZ484652.1, on the reverse strand, counting down.
ACAAGACTAAATAAAATAACTAAAATGTTACTAGAAGAATATCAACCAGAAACTGCTCAGGATTTACAAAATGCACTTAAAGACCTTTTAGGTGATGCAATAGAACAAATGCTTAAATCTGAACTTGATGAGCATCTAGACTATGAATATGGACAAGTTCCACTATCACTAAACACTAGAAATGGATCAAGTAAAAAGACTGTTAAATCTTCATATGGAAATATAGATCTTAATATCCCAAGAGATAGAGATGCTTCATTTGAACCACAAGTACTTAAAAAATATGAAAAAGACATATCAAATATAGAGAATCAAATAATATCAATGTATGCAAAAGGTATGACTACTAGAGACATATCAGCTCATATTAAAGAAATTTATGGTTTTGGATTATCAGAAACTATGGTAAGTAAAATAACTAACAAGATACTTCCAACAATAGAAGAGTGGCAAAACAGACCACTAGATAAAGTCTATCCAATGGTGTTTTTAGATGCAATCCACTATCATGTTAGAGAAAATAATATTGTAGTTAAAAAAGCTGTTTACATAGCTTTAGGATACAATTTAGAAGGCTTTAAGGAAATACTTGGTATGTGGGTTGGAGAAAATGAATCAAGTAAATATTGGCTTTTAGTATTAAATCAATTAAAAGAACGTGGGCTAGAAGATGTATTAATCTTCTCAACAGACAATCTAGCAGGATTTACTCAAGCAATAGAAGCAGTCTATCCAAAAGCAGAAATACAAAAATGTATAATACATCAAATAAGAAACTCTACTAAATATGTATCATACAAAGATATTAGAGAGTTGATGAAGGACTTAAAGTCAATATACAAAGCACCTACAGAAGATTTAGCACTAACCAATTTAGATGTATTTGAAGATAAGTGGGGTAAGAAATATCCTACATGTGTATCTTCATGGAGAAATAATTGGGCTGAATTATCAACATATTTTAAGTATCCTGAAGGTATTAGAAAGATGATATACACAACAAATGCTATGGAAAACTTTAATAGACAGTTAAGAAAAGTAACTAAAAATAAAGCAATATTTCCAAATGATTATGCATTACAAAAAAGTCTTTATCTAGCTATGGCAGATGCTTCAGCTAAGTGGACTAGTAGAATAAGAGGTTGGGATAAGGTGTTATCACAATTATCAATATATTTTGAAGGGAGGATATAATAAAAAAAATAGAAAGCAATAGTAAAAAATATCTGCAAATTTTTAACAAAATTTGACAGTGTATTAATAATGTGTAAAATTAAGTTAAGCTTCATTTCTTAAGAAATGAATATCTATTGATACAAAAAATGTATCAACCCATACCCTTTAATATCAGGAAATAGGTTGATACACAAAATTATTTACAGACCCTTTTAACCCACGATATATGTTGATAGTGAAATCCTTGATCTGAATGAATTACTAAACCATCTAGTAGTTTATATCTTTCTAAAGCATCATCTAACGCCTCATTTGTGAAGGCTGTGGTCGAATTTTCACTTATTGAGTATGATATTATCTCTCCATTAAAAACATCTAGAATTGGAGATAGATAAAGTTTATCTTATCTACCACTTAATCTAAACTCTGTTACATCTGTTAACCATACTTTGTTTGGTTTACTTACATTAAAGTTTCTATTAAGCTAAGTACTATTTTTGCCTTCTCTTTGTTTTTAGCTCTTTTTCCAAGAGATAGGATTCTAGCTTTTTTTCATAAATTTTCTTTAATCTAAAATGTTCATTCTCTTCTCTTAATCTAATTAGTTCTTCACCATTTCTATTGAACCAATTAATCCAATTTTGCAATGTACCACCAGGGATATTATATTTTTAGAAACTAAACTTCTTCCTCCTGACTTACCATTTAAATATTCTTTTACTACTTTTATTTTAAAATCTAAACTATATTTTGGCATGAAAAAACCCCTCCATCCGTTTGTCCGGATTTTGGGGTTCAGTTCATTATTTAGGAATTATTTTCTTTTTTTGTTTTATTTATTACAAAAATCATAGATGTCGCAAACAATAACAGTACTAATGATACTGTAATTCCAGAATCTCCAGTATCTGGATTCTTATTTGATAAATCTTTATTATCTTTTGGTTTTCGACTCTCTTTTTCTGTTTCCTTTGATGTTTCACCTTTTGTTTTTTCAGGTGTTTCCTTTGATGTTTCGCCTTCTGTTTTTTCAGGTGTTTCTTTTGATGTTTCACCTTCTGTTTCTTCAGGTGTTTCTTTTGATGTTTCACCTTCTGTTTCTTTAGGTGTTTCTTTTGATGTTTCACCTTCTGTTTCTTCAGGTGTTTCTTTTGATGTTTCACCTTCTGTTTCTTTAGGTGTTTCTTTTGATGTTTCACCTTCTGTTTCTTTAGGTGTTTCTTTTGATGTTTCACCTTCTGTTTCTTTAGGTGTTTCCTGAGTTTCTGGTTCTCCCTTACTTGATTCAAATGTTCCAACTGCAACTACTTCATCTTGTGCTTGTTCTAACACTTCTCTTTCAAGAACTTCTCTTCCAGTAAATTTCCCTGTACTTGGATTTACCACATATTTATATGTGTATTTTACAAGTCCATTTTTACCAGTTTGGATTACTTTTCTTTCTCCCTTAGCTAATAGGTTATCGGTAGTTTCTTGATGTCCGTGATTTAATGTGACTTCTTCTACCTTTTTAGAACCTACACCAATTACTTTATCTATAGCTTTTTCTGTTTCACGTAATTGTTCTCTCTTATTGCTTAGTGAACCATCTTGTGGGTTTACATCGTATTGGTATTTAATTGTTTCAGTCCCTGTTTTCCCTTCTACTAATACCTTCTTTTCACCAAATGCTAAATCTTCTTTTGGTTGATAAGTTGTATTAAAGTCGATTGGGGTTTTTGTGGTTTCAATGTTACCTATACCAACTACTTTTTGTTCTAAAGCTTGATTTTCAATTGTAATCTTCTTAACTTCAGATAGTCCGTTTATATCTTTTTTATTTGGTGATTCTTCAGGCTTAAATACACTACCTTTATCATCCATTAGATATATTTCATAGTATTTGTTAATACGATTTTTACCTTCAGTCTTTGTTTTTTCTTGTTTGAAGTCTAGTGTATCATCTGCTTCATAGCGTGTTGTAAAGTTGTCAGTTTCATTAATCATTTGACGATTGTTTACATACTCTATTCTATGATTTGTAGTTTCACTTATTACTTCTTCTCTAGGATTTGTAGTTTCACCAGTTTTTGGATTTACTTCATAAGTTACTTTAAGTTTCTTTGTTCCTTCACTTCCTTCATTTTTCACATAGCTTTGTCCAAATGCTAAGTCTTCTGGAAGTTCATCTTTAGTAATGCCATCTGCTAGTGTACCATCTTGTTTGTATAGCTTTTTGTAGATAGTTTGCATTGGTATCGCTTCAGTTTTATTTTCTACATTACCTACACCAACTACTTTTTCTTCTAAAGTTTGATTTTCAATTGTAATCTTCTTAACTTCAGATAGTCCGTTTATATCTTTTTTATTTGGTGATTCTTCAGGTTTAAATACACTACCTTTATCATCCATTAGATATATTTCATAGTATTTGTTAATACGGTTTTTACCTTCAGTCTTTGTTTTTTCTTGTTTGAAGTCTAGTGTATCATCTGCTTCATAGCGTGTTGTAAAGTTGTCAGTTTCATTAATCATTTGACGATTATTTACATACTCTATTCTATGATTTGTAGTTTCACTTATTACTTCTTCTCTAGGATTTGTAGTTTCACCAGTTTTTGGATTTACTTCATAAGTTACTTTAAGTTTCTTTGTTCCTTCACTTCCTTCATTTTTCACATAGCTTTGTCCAAATGCTAAGTCTTCTGGAAGTTCGTCTTTAGTAATACCATCTGCTAGTGTACCATCTTGTTTGTATAGCTTTTTGTAGATAGTTTGCATTGGTATTGCTTCAGTTTTATTTTCTACATTACCTACACCAACTACTTTTTCTTCTAAAGTTTGATTTTCAATTGTAATCTTCTTAACTTCAGATAATCCGTTTATATCTTTTTTATTTGGTGATTCTTCAGGCTTAAATACACTACCTTTATCATCCATTAGATATATTTCATAGTATTTGTTAATACGATTTTTACCTTCAGTCTTTGTTTTTTCTTGTTTGAAGTCTAGTGTATCATCTGCTTCATAGCGTGTTGTAAAGTTGTCAGTTTCATTAATCATTTGACGATTGTTTACATACTCTATTCTATGATTTGTAGTTTCACTTATTACTTCTTCTCTAGGATTTGTAGTTTCACCAGTTTTTGGATTTACTTCATAAGTTACTTTAAGTTTCTTTGTTCCTTCACTTCCTTCATTTTTCACATAGCTTTGTCCAAATGCTAAGTCTTCTGGAAGTTCGTCTTTAGTAATACCATCTGCTAGTGTACCATCTTGTTTGTATAGCTTTTTGTAGATAGTTTGCATTGGTATTGCTTCAGTTTTATTTTCTACATTACCTACACCAAATACTTTATCTCTAGCTTTTTCTTCTGTTTCACGTGATTGTTCTCTCTTATTACTTAGTGAACCATCTTGTGGGTTTACATCGTATTGATATTTAATTGTTTCAGTCCCTGTTTTCCCTTCTACTAATACCTTCTTTTCACCAAATGCTAAATCTTCTTTTGGTTGATAAGTTATATTAAAGTCGATTGGGTTTTTTGTGGTTTCAACATTACCTACATAAGTTATTAAATTACCAGCTTGATTTCTTTCAGTGGTTTCATTTTTTTGATTAAATTCTATATCTTCTTTTGGTAAGAATACTCTATCTGCTTCTAGTACTTCAAATGGTACTGTTAGTTCTGTAAATTTATCAGTCATATGCTCATCAACAATCTTAAATGTCACGCTATATCCACTTCCAACTTTTGTTGCTTTATTGTCAGTAAATGGATTGTTATCGTCCTTAAATGTATGTGTCACACGTGATAAATCGATATCTCCAGTATTTTTATCATTTGCATAAAGCATTTGTTTTAATTCATCAAGAGTTGTCCCATATTTTAATTGTAGGGCGTTTATTTCTTTGTCAACTACTTGACCAGCTTCGTCATAGAATTTAACGCTTGTTTTTTGAGTATTTGCATCATCAACTTTTACACTTACTTTGTTTGTAGCATCATTTACATAGTCTTCTTTTACGGCAAGTGTTGGTAGTACCCCTGTACCATTTACTATTTCTTTAGCAACTGGATCTTTTCTTACTGGTTCATCTACTCTCACTGGATTATTTTCATCAACTATTACACCATTTCTTTGTTTGTAGTGTTTTGTTGTTTGGATATTACCATCACGACCTTCAGTTACTCTTTGTTCACCTTCTGGTAGTGATGGATCTTCAGTTACATTTTCTCCCTGAGGTATCGAAACATTAGTTGTAACTGCTTTTAATGGTGCAATCTTAAATGTAGATACATTTGGAGCTGATACCACTTTTGTTTTTGTATCATACAAGCTTACATATGACTTAAAGTCTACATCATATCCAATATCTTCATTAGGTGTTAATACTTTAAGTTTAATCTCATCAACTGTATATGCTGGAAGTGAGGTTTTTCTCTCTAGTTTAACTGCTGTAATATCTTGTAAATTAACGGCATCGTTTTGCTTGGTAACTTGTGTCCATGTAGTGTTATCATGCGTACTACTTGCACTTAGTGTATCTGTTGTATAGTACACATTGTAGTTATCATTTTGTGGCAATTCTTTCAAATACACATCATGCTTATTTGTCTGAGAGCCACTGAATGTATATCCATTTTTTCTTGGTAAGAAGAATATAAATCCTTTATTTTCTTGTACTGTACCATCTAGGTTAATAAGTGATGCTTTTAGATAGACATCTTCATTGTGAAGTACCGAACCTACAGTATCAGTATTTTTGTAGTTTTCATCTTGTGATGTTGAGAATGAATGCTCTACACTTAGTCCTTGTGGCATTATAATTTGACCAGTAAATGTCAGAGATGATTCGCTACCTTTTTTTAGTGTATCAGGCACTTCAAGTTTATCAGGAGTACCTTCTACAAATACGCTATATTTGGCTTCCAAATTTACTGATGAATATTGTTTCCCCTTAAATATACCTTCTGTAGCAGTGATAGGTGCTCTTAAAATCTTTCCTACTAAATTACCATCAACGTGATCATCAGAAAACGCTTTATATGCATCTACATTAGATAATGTAGCGGTGTATACAGTTTTATCGCCTACAGTTTCTTTTGTATATGAAAATCCTTCGACATTCTTAAATTCAGAATAGTCAATTTCAATACCTGGTGTTACTTCTGCTTTCATGGTTACTTTACCAATATTATATTCATCTTTATAATGTTCTTTATCTTTATCATGAAATCTAAATGAATCAGTATAGCTTCTTGATTTATCTTGAGCTCTAAAACCAACGTCTAAAGCATCTTTATGAATTTGTATAGTTTGATTCAACTCATTAAATGATAATTTATTATGTGTATCGTAATCTTTCGTTCCACTTCTTAAATCTTGTAATTTCCCTGTTCTTATTAGTAAAGATAATATATTTGTAGAATCGTCATCCTCTTTTTTGTCGTTATTATATACAGATGATCTATCGACAATTATCTTTTGAAAAGTCTCTTTTTTTGTAGGATTATCAAAGAATTGTTCAGCTTTATCTATGTCGACTACATCATAATCCACTCTAATATATCTTAAATAATCATTATCTTTAGATTTAGGGAAATTTATAGGTTCTACAAATTTTATGTCAATAGTATAACTTGATACATCGTCACTCAATGTATTTTCATAAAAGGCTTCTTTTTCAGTAGATTTATTTAATACTATATCATTTATTTTTACAATAACATCTTTATCTTTAATTTTATCTTTAGCCTTGTCAACAAAAGATATACTTTTCACCTTAAATAGTGGTTTATTTTCACTATCTGTAGGCATGGTAATTTCTTTTTTAATATTAGTAAGTGTAAGTTCATTATTTCTACCTTTTTTAACATATATTTGACTATAGAATCTATCTGATAGTATCTCTGGATTTTTTTTATATTCTTTTTTTAGTCTTTCTATAGATGGAAATACTATATCATCATCAACATTTGCGTTTTCAATTTTATTGGGTTCTTTTAGACCTGTATTTCTGAATAGCCAATAAAATTTATCTTCATAATTTATAGTTTGTCCAAAAATTGATGCTGACACGCTAAGTGTTTTATATTTGTTTCTTGGAGGCGATGAATATGAATGCAGTCTATCCCTATTAACATATTGTTCTGGATTTTCAACTAATGGATCCGTTCCCGAATGTTTAATATCAGAGATAGTTAAATCTAACTCATATTCTGAAGAATCGTTTTTATGCACTATTTTACTAAATTCTACATTGTATGTTGTTGCATTTATTTTTTTTGTATTATATTCCGATGTTAAATTTTCTATTGTAACTTCCTTCAATTCAGAAGGAAATCTTATTTCAGATTCAATATTAGATACATATGCTGGTCCTTTATGAGTATCATTACCTCTAAATCTTGAATTGAAATCTAAGCGTAAATCTACACGTTTTATAGTAGGGTCATCTGGATTTAAATCTTGATATCCAAGATAGTTTAGTTTTAAATTCTGAAAGGCAGCATAACCATAAAATTTTAAGGTAGTGTTAATTAAATCTGCTTCTGTTAATTTAAGCAGTCCTTTTTGTTCCACTTGCATTTTAGTGTCTATAAGTTTATCATCTGCTGTGCTTAGTGTTACTCTTAGGTTCTCAACTAATTTAGCATATGAATCTGTCTTAAACTCAAGAGGAATTGAACGGCTATAAACACCGGAAGTTATATTTTTTTCATTTATTTCAATATACTGATTATTCTCATTAGTATAAGATTTAGTATCTTCCACATTATTCAATCTAAAGTCAATATTATTTGAGTGACTTTCATTTTCTTTTTTATTAGATACTTCTGTAGGAAGTGATAATTTTAATGTAGCGTCTTCAATATTTTCATTACCTGTATAACTTATATTCAATCTCTTATGACGATATTCACTAACATATTCTCCGTTATATCTTTCTTTTTTATTAGCTTCAACATCATCTATTAATTCAAATCTAAATCCGTCTTTTTCAAAAACTACTTTTCCATCTCCATCAGGTTTTTGTACTGGGATGTCAGCATCAGCTTGATTGGTGTTTTCTACACCTTGGGTAGCTTGTCTATCTACCCCCCCCCTTGATTCTTGGGCATTTACCGTGAATGCACTTGAATTAATTAAAGTTGCACCCACCAAAGCACTAACTGTAAATTTCTTGATGGTATTTAAAATAAATTTTTTATTTATTTTTTTCTTACCTGCCATTTTTCCTCCTATTAAAATAAATTACTAATTTTTATCAAAATTAAATATATTAATTTGTTAGTTGTATATTACTACAAAAATACATATTTGTAAATGTATTTTCTTTGTTATGCTATATTTACATTCTATATTATACAAACAAAAAAGGTCCTAGAAATTAAATCTAGAACCTTTTTAGATGATTAAAATTCATCTTTATTTATTAAACAAAAACTTGCGTCAGTTTATGAACTGAGCCTCAAAATCCGGACAAATGGATGGAGGTGTTCAGTTCAAATTTTTAGAGTTTTTTATTTTTTTATTACTTTAATTTGACATTTATTATAATTATTATATAATATCTTTATCTGCTCCTTTAGCTCAGTCGGTAGAGCAATACCATGGTAAGGTAGAGGTCGCTGGTTCAATTCCGGCAAGGAGCACCATTTTTTATCTACGTCTTAATTTTTCGTTATTTTCAACTATTCTTCTGGTTAATTCTAATTTTGAATTTTCAATTTTTTCTAATCTATTCATCCAATTTAGTGATTTACCTGTACCTCTTATAACTGCATGAATAGGGTCTTCGGCAATCTCTATTTTTAATTTTGTGATTTCTTCAATTTTTTCCTTCAAACCTCTAATTAAAGATCCCCCACCAGTCATTATCGCACCATCTTCAAATATATCTGCAACTAATTCCGGAGGCGTTACGGATAAAACTCTTTGCACTGCACTACTAATTTCATGTTTTATATTTTCTAATGCTAAATCAAAATCTCTCGTAGTAAACATAATTTCTGATGGCAATCCATTTTGTAGATTTCTGCCTTTTGCCTGGTAACTATCTTGCTTAGAAAGAGTTGTTCCAACAGAGTGTTTAATTTCCTCTGCCGTCTTCTCGCCTATTATAGTATTTATATTTTTTCTGACATAATCAATAATTGCTCTATCACAATCATTACCAGCAATTCTTAAAGATTCTGCAACTACAATTTCACCTTTTGATATTACAGCTATATCTGTTGTACCACCTCCAATATTTACTATAATGGAACCTCTCGCATCTTCCATATTAATACCACTTCCAATAGCTGCTGCCAAAGGTTCTTCAATCAAATGAACCTCATTCGCTCCAGCTTTGATTCCTGCTTGTTTTACAGCTCTTTTTTGTACTTGTGTTGACCCTGTAGATACACATATAATCAAATCTGGTCTTATAAATGATTTATTTATAGTTTTCTTTATAAAGTGTCTTAACATCCTTTCTGTAGCTTCATAGTCATTTATAACTCCATCTACTAATGGTTTTACTGCAATAATATGCCCAGGTGTTCTTCCAAGCATTTTTTTTGCTTCAGCACCAACTGCCAATACTTTATTAGAAAATCTATCTATCGCTACTATAGAGGGTTCATCTATTATTACACCTTTTGGTCTAGTGAATACTTGTACAGAAGTTGTCCCTAGATCTATTGCTATTCTTTTTCTAAAATTCATTATAACTCCTATTTATTATCAATATCTATATTTTTTTCACTTAATTTTTTATTTGTAAATTCTCTAGTTAATACATAAATTGTGGCAGTAATAGGTATAGAAATAACCATACCTATTATCCCCATTAAGGCACCTCCCATTGAAAGTGCTATCAAAATCCAAAATGAGGGAATCCCCATTTTTGAACCTACTAAATGTGGATAAAGATAGTTACCATCTAATTGCTGCACAATCAATATATATACTAAAAATATTAAGCCTTTTGTAGGATTGGTAATCATAATTAGTATTGTAGAAATAATCGCTCCAGCCAAAGCTCCAAAAAATGGTATAAAATTAAGTACACCAGAAGTCACTCCCAGCATTAAGGCATATGGAGACCCTAATAGATAAGCGCCTAAAAATACCATTGTGCCTAAAAATATCGCTTCTAAAGATTGTCCTACAAAAAAATTATAAAAATTTCTATATAATAGTCTTATTATTTTTATTAATTTATCAGCAATGTTTTCAGATAAAACGGAATAAAGTACTTTTTTGGAATTTCTAGCAAGTCTATTTTTGCCTGAAACTATATATACGGATATTGACATTGCTAAAAAAGCTTCAAAAAAACTTGAGAATATTTGACCAACAAAATATAATGTACCACTAAAAACACTCGCACCTTGTGCTCTAATAATTTCAATCCCCCTATTTATTAAATTCCCAACTTGCATAGAATTTATAAATTTCTCAATATTCTTAGCAAACTCTTCAAACCATGCATTTTCTCTCAAATTAATTATTGATTGTTGAATCAACAAAGGCAATTGATACAGCATGCTCACTACTGAATTTATAAATTCTGGGACTACAACAGAAAATACGAATACAATAATTGATAGCAATGTTAAAAAGGCTAGTATCATTGATATTAATCTAGTGGTTTTTGTATTTTTTTTAGTCAAAAAATTAAAAATTTTTTCATATTGATTCATAATCATATTTGCAACGAAAGCTACTATACAGCCAAAAATTATCGGTCTAACAATTGTAGCAATATTTGAAAATATTTTAACAACCATATCGAAATTAAAAACTGAATATACGAATAATACACCAAATATTATTATAGTTAATTTTTTTCTTATATCTCTTTTTTCGTCTTCTGTAAATTTCATATACACCTCACTTTTATAATTATATCATAATAATTTGATGAAGATTATTAATTTATTGTATAATTTTAAGTGCATGGAGGTGTTTATGAAAAAAAAGATAATTGTTTTTGATATGGATGGTACATTATTAGATACAATGTGGATGTGGAAAAATATTTCAAAAATTATCGCTAATAAAGTGCATTTAATTGATAATTTAGAACCAATGGAAACTAACGAAAGTGAAATGGTTAATTATTGCTATTCTATGTCAGAAGAAATATTTAAAAACTATGATAAGGGGAAAGCATTAAGATTACTCTATAATCATATGGAAGATTTTTATACTCAAGATGATTTAGTTAAAAATCATGTAAAAGAAACCTTAAAAAAACTATATGATCAAGGATATAAGATGTACATCGCAACAGCAACAGATAGTACTTTTGCTCCTATAGCTATAAAATCAAACGGTTTAGATGAGTATATAAAATATATTTATACTCCCGATAGACTTGGATACTATAAACATGATATACAATATTTTAAGAAATTAGCTATAGAATTAAATACTGATTATCACGATATCATTTTCTTTGATGATGCATTATACGCTTGTAAATTGGCTAAGGAATTAGGTTTTAGAACTATTGCTGTATTTGATGAAATTGAAAATAAACAGATTGAACTAAAAGAAGTTGCTGATTTCTATATAAATGATTTTAGTGAAATAAATAAAGAAATGTTATCTTAAACATTCCCACTATAAGTAGTAAGCTTATAGTGGTTTTTTATTCAAAACAAAAAAGTTATTACAAAACTATATATCTTGCAATAACCTTTTTCGGAGTTAATTATGATGAAAAAATAAATAATTTGTGCCAGTTCTAATATTTATCTCTTACATTAATATAATACTAAAGTTTTTATATTTTGTCAACGTTTTCAGGTTTTTTTCTTTTTCTTTTTGTTTATGAACATAAATTTAATATCTAAAAAATATTTTAATGAATATATCTCTGAATATTAGAATTTTTACTGAGTTTTTCAAAGCTTTTAATTATTAAATATTTTTAATAGTATTAATTAAATCTTCATTGTCTTTACTATTTTTAAATAATTTAATAAGCTGTGGCAATGACTGATCTGATCTAGTATCTCTATTCATTCTACGAATTTTATCAAAAGCTTTTCTTTCTTTTTCTGTTAATAATAAATCGTCACGTCTAGTTCCTGATTTTACAATATCTATAGCTGGGAATATTCTAAGTTCCGCTAATGTTCTATCAAGATTTAATTCCATATTACCAGTTCCCTTAAACTCTTCAAAAATCATGTCATCCATTCTTGAACCAGTATCTACAAGGCATGTAGCTACAATAGTTAATGAACCACCTTCCTCTATATTTCTAGCAGCTCCAAAAAATCTTTTTGGTTTATATAATGCTATAGGATATAGACCTCCTGAAAGAGTTTTGCCTGATGAAGGAGTCAAGATATTGTAAGCCCTTGCCATTCTAGTTATAGAATCCAACAATATTACTACATCTTTTCCTTCTTCTACAAATCTTTTAGCTCTTTCTAAAGTTAATTCTGATAGTCGAGCATGATTTTCTACTTGTTCGTCAAATGTAGATGCTATTATTTCCGTTTTTAATAATTTATCTCTACCCTTAGTATATTTATTTACTGATCTCTCAATATCTGTAACTTCTTCTGGTCTTTCATCTATTAAAAGAATAAAAATCTTAACTTCTGGATGATTTTTTTCAATAGCGTTTGCAAGGGATTTTATTATTGTAGTTTTTCCTGTTTTAGGTGGAGATACAATTAAACCTCTTTGTCCTTTACCAATTGGGGCAGCTAGTGAAATTATCCTATTTGATATACAATCTTCAATATTTAATTTATTAGTTGGATATATTGGTTTTAATTCTTCAAAATCTGCTCTTTTATTTGCATTTTCTGGACCATGACCATTTATTTGTAACACATAGATTAATGGCGGAAAATTTTCAGAATCCTGTTTAGGCCTTATCAAACCTTTAACATAATCTCCTGTCTTTAGCTTAAACCTTCTAATTTGAATAGGCGAAACAAAAACATCATTATCACCAGATGTGAATTTATCAGTTCTAATAAAACCATATCCATCACTTAAAACCTCTAATATTCCCTCTATTTCTACTGTTTCTTTATTTTGATTGTTTTCGTCACTTGAGTTTTGAATTAAAGATTCTTGATTATTAGATTTATTTTTTGAATTTTGATTGTCAGATTTTTTTTCTTTTATGCTAGCTTTTATTACATTAATTAATTCATTTTTTTTATATGTAGTGATCGATTTTATATTTAACTCTTTCGCTATCTCTCTCAATTCACTAAGAGTCTTACTACCTAACTTTTCTAATTGCATATTTCTCCTTTATACAAATAAAAGGGGCTAAAAAGCCCCTTATAATATTCTTATACTATGCTTTATTTGCTGAACCAAAAATTTCAATTTTTTCTTTTACTTTATTTTTGATTGCTTGTGAAGGTAAATTTAATATTTTTCTTGGATTCGAATCCTTTACCCATTTTATCACTGCCAGCTTCAATATATTTTCTTACTTCTTCTGCAAAAGCCCACTGTAATTCTGTATTTACATTAACTTTTGAAACACCTAATTTAATAGCGTCTTGTACCATTTTAGCAGGTATTCCTGTACCACCGTGTAATACCATTGGGATTTCTCCAACGGTTTTTTGAATTTCTTCTAAAACTAATAGATTCAAACCTTCCCAATTTTCAGGGTAAGCACCGTGAATATTACCGATACCAGCCGCTAGGAAATCTATACCACAGTCTACTAATTGTTTACATTCTTGAGGGTCTGCAACTTCACCTGTACCAATAACTCCATCTTCTTCACCACCAATTGATCCAACTTCAGCTTCTACTGAGATACCTTTTGAATGAGCTAATTCAACAATTTTTCTAGTTTTATCTAGATTTTCTTCTAAATCGTAGTGTGAACCATCAAACATTACAGATGTGAATCCAGCTTCAATAGCATCTTGTGCTCCTTGGAATGAACCATGATCTAAGTGAATCGCTACAGGTACTGTGATATTTAAATCTTTTACTAATCCTGATACCATACCTACTACAGTATTAAAACCACCCATATATTTACCAGCACCTTCAGAAACACCTAAAATAACTGGTGATTTTTCTTCTTCACATGCTTCTAAAATAGACTTTGTCCATTCTAAGTTGTTGATATTGAATTGTCCTACTGCATATTTTCCTTCTAATGCTTTTCTTAACATTTCGCCTGCTTCTACTAATGGCATATTTTCCTCCTATATTTTTAAGTTACTTATATTATATATCTTTATTTTTATTTTAACAATTATATATCCCAAATATCTTCTGCATATTGTAAAATAGTTCTATCTGATGAAAACATACCACTATTAGCAGAATTAATCAAGCCTTTTCTTGCCCATTCTCTTCTGTTTCTAAAGTCGCTATCAATCTTTTCTTGTGCTTTTACATATGCCTTAAAGTCTTCAAGTACATAGTATACATCAGCTCTATTACCATCTTTAGGATCAACTAATGAATTATATATATCTCTAAAATGATTAGTTCCATTATCTGTAATATTTTCTTCATCAATTAAAGCATCTACTACTTTTTTAACTTCTTCATCATTTTCGTAGATTTTTTTAGCATCATATGTTTCTGATAATTCTCTGATTTCATCTTCAGTTCTACCAAATAAATAATTATTTTCCAATCCAGCTTCTCTAAATATTTCAACATTCGCACCATCAAGTGTACCTAATGTTACAGTAGAATTCATCATAAATTTCATATTTCCTGTACCAGATGCTTCCTTTCCTGCTGTTGAAATTTGTTCGGATACATCTGCAGCTGGGAATAATTTTTCCGCATAAGAAACTCTATAATTTTGTACAAATACTACTTTTAACTTACTATTTACTTCAGGATCATTATTTATTAATTTAGCTAATTCATTTATTAGTTTAATAATACCTTTTGCTCTAAAGTAACCTGGGGCTGCTTTTGCACCAAATATAAATGTTCTTGGATGCACATCTAGATCTTGATTTTCTTTTATTTTGTAATATAAGTGCAAGATATGCAACGCATTTAATAACTGTCTCTTGTACTCATGTAATCTTTTAATTTGAATATCAAAAATTGAATCTGGATTTATTTCAATATTTTCATATTTTTTTATATATTTTGCTAATTCAACTTTTTTCTCATGCTTGATTTCATTAATTTTATCTAAGACTTCATCGTCATCTTTGAATTTTTCTAGACCTTTTAGTTTAGTTAAATCATGTTTCCAATCTTCACTTCCTAATAATTCATCAAAATATTTTGTTAATTGTGGATTTGAATATTGTAACCATCTTCTTGGTGTTACACCATTTGTTTTATTATTGAATTTTTCTGGGAATAACTTATACCATTGATTTAATGTATCTTTTTTCAAAATTTCAGTATGAATTTCTGCCACACCATTTATACTTTTAGAAACATATGTTGCTAAAAGGCCATTTCCACTAAATTTCCTCTAACAATTCTATAATTATCTATTTCTGTATGGTTATAACCTTCTTTATTTAGCTTTTCAATTAATCTCTTATCAATTTCTTTTATGATATCAACACATCTTGGAGAAACTTCGTGAATTAAATCTAGGTCCCATTTTTCCAGTGCTTCTTGTAACACAGTATGGTTTGTAAATGCAAATACATTTTGTGCCAAATTAAATGCATCTTCCCATGATAGATTCTCTTCATCCAATAATATTCTTACTAATTCAGGAATCGCAATAACTGGATGCGTATCATTTAGCTGGAATATATAATATTTATGGAATTGTGAGAAGTTTTTATCTTCAGGATGTAATTTTTTGTATTTCTTAATAACTTCTTGCATAGAAGCTGATACAAAGAAATATTGTTGAACTAATCTTAAAAACTTACCAGCTCTAATATTATCATTTGGGTATAGAACCCTTGTAATATCCTCAGCTCTATTTTTTTCACTTACTGATTGTTCATACTTAAATTCATTAAATTCTGTAAAATCAAATCCGCCATATTCAAGTGCTTCGGATTGCCATAATCTTAATGTATTCACTACTCCATTTTCAAAACCAACGATTGGAACGTCGTATGGAACCGCTTTCACGGCAAAATCTCTAAATTTTACAATTTGAGATTCACTTTCCTTTCTTATTGACCAGAAATCTCCGTCTTCAGTCCATGAATCCCCTTCTTCAACTTGGAATCCATTTTCAAATCTTTGTTGGAATATACCTTGTGAATATCTAACTCCATATCCGTGTAGTCTCAATCCTTCTGTAGCACCTGATTCCATAAAACAAGCAGCTAATCTTCCTAGTCCACCATTACCAAGTGCAGCATCTTCTTCTTCGTCTTCTATTTCATCAAAATCTATTTCAAGTTCTTTTAAGATGTCTTTTACTTGATCAAAAATTCCTAAGTTTAATAAGTTGTTACCTAATGATCTACCAATTAAAAATTCAGCAGATAAATAATAAGCGTTTCTTAATTCTTTATTCTCTTTATTTGTCTTAACCCAATTTTCGGAAATTATATCCATAATTGTTTTAGATAATGCATGATATTTTTCATATCTAGATGCTTCATCATAACTCTTAGCATACTCTTTTACTATATTCGACTTAAAATTTTCTAAAAATATTTTTCTATTAAATTCTTTCATTTTACCTCCAAAGTTTAACATAACATTTCTATTATACCATAAGATTGATATTAGTAAATTAAGTTTGTTAATTTTATATGAAATTATGTTAAAATATAAGAAAAGGAGTATTTATGAGAACTAATTGGAATGAATATTTTATGGAAATTACAAAAACCGTAGCAACAAGAAGTACTTGTGATAGAGCATTTGTAGGTTGTGTTTTAATAAATAAAGATAATAGAATTGTTTCTACTGGATATAATGGTTCAATAGCAGGAGATCCACATTGTCATGACATTGGTCATAAAATGAGAGATAACCATTGTATCAGAACTATACATGCGGAAATGAACGCTCTTTTATATTGTGCAAAAGAGGGGATTTCAGTAAAAGGTAGTGTTTGTTATGTAACTCATTTCCCTTGCTTAAATTGTACAAAAGCTTTAATTCAAGCTGGGATTTCTAAAATATACTATTTAGAAGGTTATAGAATAGATGAATATGCAATTGAGTTGTTGGAAAATAATGGAATAGAATTTATACAAATGGATTTTTGATGAATTGTGTATTAATACTTGAGATAAAATTTATTCTCAGCAATTATTTTACTGTTTAATATACTTAATATTTTAGTAAAAAATTTAAACTTTTTATGTCATTTTAGAGATATTTTGTTTTTATGCTTTTTTTAGGCATAAAAACACCTTCTGATTAGCTTTTTATCTCTAATCAGAAGGTTTATATACATAAAATATTATATAGTTTTAAATATAAAATAAGATATCTTATTTTAACATTTTCTATTTTAATCTTTCTTCTAACGCTTTCTTAATTTCAGTTGATGAGGCGTTAACATAATCAAATGCTTTGTCCTCATTTTGTAAAAATAGTAATGGCGTTTCAATTATACCAGTTTTAGTTTTCGATTTAACTTTTTCATTTGATGGTAGTGATTGGGTGTTTTCAAAAACTATTTTAGTTGCTTCCTTTAAATCCTTATTAATTTCATCCCATTTTTTACCACCTAGTTTTTTATAAGTATCTTCAAAAGCTTTTAATCTACTTGAATTTTCATAATTTAATGTAGCGTAGATTTCTGTCTGGACTTCTTTCATAAATGGATATGCAATATTGGGGTCATTTTTAGCAATAGCTAACATTAAGCCTGATAAATCATCTGAATATGTCACATGACTTGGATCATCTTTTTTTCTACCTATAAATGAAATTGGGTTATACTTTATTAAAGTATTGTCTCCCATAATTTCAAGCAGATAGTCTTTAACCTGTTGCTCTAAAGTGTGGCAATGTCGACATCTTGGCTCTGAATACCATTCTAAAATCTTTTAATCTTTAACTTCTCTAACCGGAACTACTTTCCCCTTATTATTAAAATAAAAGCCTCCGTCCTTTATAACTTCATCAAAATTATTTGCACTTATACTCTTATCTACTTCACTTTTCGATTCTTCTTTTTCTTTTTTATTTTCACACGCCACAATTAGTAGTAGCGATAAAATTAAAAAAAATATATATTTTAACTTTTTCATAATACCTCTTTTTTATTTATATTTTAATTCACTATTTTATTTTTTACAAAACCTAATTATTTTCTTGTACCAAATATGCCTCTTGTAATTTCTCTTCCAATTGTTCTACCAATAGAACTGACTATATTTCCTGCAAATCTTTCAAACATAGTCATACGATTTGATCTTCTCGATTGTTCTTTTTCTTTAGTTTTAAGAATTTCTTCTTTATGTTTTTCTTCCTCTATATATCTTAGCTCTTTTTCTTTTTCCAGTATTTCAAAAGCTGATTCATTATCAATATACTCTGCATATTTTTCATATAAATTTGAAGAATTAATTAAGGGTAATATTTCACTATACTCTATATTACCTATTTTAGATTCTGGTGGTGATATCAATGTTTTTATTGCATAAGTTGGTTTTGAATCTTCTGACAATGTAGAAAAAATAGCCTCTCCAACTTTTAAGTTTAAGATTTCATCAAATAAATCGAGACTTTGTTTCCTGTCTGAATGCTGCAGATATAGCTTTCACAGCTTTCTGCTCGTTTGGTGTATATGCACTTAATGAGTGTTGAATTTTTGTGCTTAACTGTGAGAGTACATCGTCTGGTAAATCTGTCGCTTTTTGACTAACAAAAAATATTCCCACTCCTTTTGATCTTATTAATCTTACGATTGATTCAATTTTTTTAGTTAAAGTATGATCATTATTTTCAAAAATCAAATGTGCTTCATCAAAGAAAAATACTATTTTGGGTTTTTCAGTATCTCCAATCTCAGGTAAATTTTCATACATTTCAGATAGTAGCCACAACATAAATGTGACATAAAGTCTTGGCTTTGTTATTAATTTTTCAGAATTTAAGATGTTAATAATCCCTTCACCATTAGAGTTTAGTCTAAAAAAATCTTTTATATCAAAATCTGGCTCACCAAAAAATATATCTCCTCCTTGTTGCTCTAATACTAATATAAATCTTAAAATAGCTCCAACAGATGCAGTTGATATATTACCATACATAGTGGACAATTCTTTTCTGTTTTCTGAAACAAAATTTAGCATCGCTCTTAAATCTTTAATATCAATTAATAAGAGTTGTCTTTCATCTGATATCTTAAAAACTATATTTAATATACCCTCTTGATTTTCATTTAAACCTAATATTTTCGACAAAAGGATTGGCCCCATTTCTGAAATTGTTGTTCTTAATGGGATTCCTTTTTCTCCAAAAACATCAAAAAATTCAACATCAAATTTTCTGTTTTCATAACTTTCAAGCCCTATCTCATTTATTCTTTTTGCTATATTTTCATCAATATTTCCTTTTTGAGTAAGACTTGATAAATCCCCTTTTATATCTGATAAAAAAACTGGTATTCCCGCTTTTGACAGTTGTTCAGTAATAACTTTTAATGTAACTGTTTTGCCTGACCCTGTTGCACCAGCAATAAATCCATGTCTATTTAATTTTGATGTATATAGTTCTGCTTCTTTACCCAGTACCAATTTCGTCATACTTTGACCTACCTTTTATAATATTTTCTATTTATATTATAGTCTAATAAGTGTATTAATTACAATATTGTTATACTATTTGAAAAAAAAAAGGTAAAATGATAAAATAATTAAATAAATATCGGAGGAAATATATGAAAAAAAAATTATTATTAATTCTTTCTTTATCTTTATTTTTAGTAGCTTGTGGAAAAAATTCTCCTAAAGATACTGCTAAAGAAATTGAATCAAAAAATGAAACTAAAATAGAATCAAAAAATGAAACTAAACAGGAAACTAAAGAGGAAACTAAAACTGAAAATGAAACATCATCAAAAGTAACAGGAAAAAGTCACAATGGGACTGCTAAAATTTCCTATAAAGCAGCAGAAATTAAAGAAATGATGACTGGTAGTTATAAAGGTGATAAAAAAATTGCATTTCTTACATTTGATGATGGTCCGAATACATCAATTACACCTCAAGTACTAGATACTCTAAAAGAAAAAAATGTAAAAGCTACATTCTTTGTAGTTGGTAAGTTTATTAACGAAACAAGTGGAGAAGTTCTAAAAAGAATTTATAATGAAGGTCATGCTGTAGCAACACATTCATATACTCATGATTATCAAACACTATATCCTGGAAGAAAAGCAAACGCTGATACGCTAGTTAAAGAACAAAAGAAGACAATGGAAAAGATTAGAACATATTTAGGAAAAGACTTCAATACAGGAGCTTTTAGATATCCTGGTGGTCACATGTCTTGGAATCAAGATTCTTTGAAAAAAGCTGATAAAGCTTTAAGAGATGCTGGAGCTGAATGGATTGATTGGAACACAATGAATGGTGATGCACAACCTAAAAAAGTGGGAGCAAACGATATTGCAAGACCAACCAATGTAAATGAAGTTATCAAAAATTTTGATAAATCTAGAACATATATACCACATGATAAAGTTATCGTAGTACTAATGCATGATGCTCAGGGTAAAGATTTAACAGCAAAAGCTTTACCAGATTTAATCGACCACATCAAATCTGAAGGATATGAGTTTGGAGTTATTGAGTAGGAGTAGTTTTGAATAAATTTTTTAGAAATAAATCTATTATTATTATCTTTTTAATAGTAATGTTTATTCTATATAGCTTTTTTTTCAGAAATAATAAAAGTATAAAAAAAATATCAGATGAAGAAGCTAAAAAGATAATTTCTGATACTTTTGGAGATAAAAATATAGAAAAAATTACTGGTCAAGCCTTAAGTTTAGCTAAAACTGATGGATATATGACTATGGTGGTGAAGGATCAATATTTTCTAATAGACTTTTCTCAAAGACCACCAAAGATACATCAATTTAAATCAAATAAACCAGATATTAAGGTTAAAGTACTTAAAATTGAAAAAGATAGATTTCTTGTAGAGCATGATGATCATGAACATTGGGTCGAAGGTAGTCCTGGTAAGGGAGTAAAAGTAGGAGATTTTATTTATATAAAAGATCCTCACACCTATCTACAAGATTTAAAGAAACATTAATAAAGATAATAATATTATTTAATATTTTATGTAAAAATCCTCATAATTAGATAAAAATTAATCTAGTTATGAGGATTTCTTATATTTTAAATAACATTAATCTATAGTAAAATACATCACAAAAAAGCAATTATGCATTTATTCCCTTAATATCTTCTTTTAGCTCCTCCATTAGTTTTTTCTCTTCTAATTCTTTTTGTTTTCTTCTATCATTGCTTCTTTCAACGAAAAAACACACCCACAATAATCTTGTCTATATATATCAAATTTATTACAAAGTTCTAAAGATAGCTTAAATCCATTTTTTTTCTTGAAATCAGCATATAAATATTTCACATCATATTTTTGTTCTAATTTAAGTTGATAATTAATTTTTTGCATTTGTAACTCACTCATATTTAATTTTTTATACTATCTATTAATATTTATCGTTTGGACTTAATAATTTGAATATATCTGTAAACAGTGGGTTCAGAAATGTTTAATGATTTTGCAATTTCCTGAACTGAGCCCTTTAATAAGAAAAAACCTTTATCATTTAATCTATCAATTATTTCGATTTTATCATCTGATTTAAGATATTCAACTCCAACACCTATAGAACCTGTTACTTCTGATATTATTTGTTCAGATATCTCTTCCATAGAAGATGCAAAATTTTCAGATTCATTTTCTTCTAAATCTAAAGTTGATTCATTAATATAGAAAGAAAATAATTTTTCTAGGCCTTCTTTAGCATTATAGAAAGCTGTTACATCCGTATTTACACAAAGCATACCAACTATTTCTTCTTCATATCTTATAAAAAATGTAGAAGATTTCAATGTTTTAGCGATGTTTTTACTGATACCCTTATAATTAGTTATATAATCTTTTTTTTTCATTTCAGTATCTTTTAGTATTTTTAAGACTAAATCTGTTGCTGGAGCCCCAACCTTTCTATTTGTTATATGGTTATTTCTTATAGCTATTACAGATGAATTAAGATTTGTTAAGTCATGTAATACCACTTCACTATTTTTACCGACAATTTCAGCGATGAAATCAACAAGCGGCACATATCTCTTTAAAAATTCTTTCACATCTTCACTCATTACTCACTCCTAAATTATATTCAATATCCCTACTAAACTACCTTTTACAATATATATGTATTATACAACCTAGTAATAAATAATACAATTATATCGTATTGTTTATTATAAAAAAAAATTATTATAATAATAATTTTTTCTTGACTCATTTTTTTTAAGATGATATAATTTTTTTATCAAATAGCAAAGGAGAAAATAATGACAAAGATATATAACTTTGACACATTAGCAAATCGTGATCATGATTATTCAAAAAAATGGTGTCGAAAAAAAGCTATTGAAAGATTCGGAAATATTCCTGACGATTACATTTCTATGTGGATTGCTGACATGGATTTCGAGTTAGCACAGCCAATTTTGAATCGGTTTAAGGAATTAGTGAATAATAAAACTTTTGGATATATTTATTGTTATGATGATTTTTTTGATTCTGTTATTAATTGGAATGAAAGAAAAACTAATTATAAAATAAAAAAAGAATCAATAACATTAAATTATGGAGTAGTTTCCACACTTTATAATATTGTACAAGCATTTTGCAAAGATAAAAATGATAGCATTATTATAAATTCTCCTGTATATAATCCATTCAGAGAATGTGCTATTAATAATAATGTAAAAATTATAGAAAATAATTTATACATTGATAGTAATAATAGATATCAAATTGATTTTGAACTACTTGAAAATCAAATAAAGCAAAATAAACCAAAAATATATATATTTTGCTCACCTCATAACCCTTCAGGTAGAATATGGAGTAAAGCAGAAGTTACTAGAGTTGCAGAAATTTGTTATAGGCATGGAGTAATTTTAGTTGCAGATGAAGTTCATTCTGATTATATACATAAAGGTTCATTCTATTCAACTTTAAGTCTTGATGAAAAATATCGTAATAACTTAATATTCTTAAATTCTGCAAATAAAGGATTTAATTTTGCTGGATTAAAGACAAGCTATTCTATTATTCCTTCTGATGAAATTAAACAAAAATTATGTAACCAATTTCAACGCAATCATATAGATGAACCAAATGTATTTGGAATAGCAGGCATAGTTTCATCCTATACCGATGAAGGTGAAGATTGGTTAAATCAATGCTATAAATATATAATTGAAAATTACATATATTCTAAAAATTTCATCCACGAAAATTGTCCGCAATTAAAATTGATGGATATGGAATCATCTTATTTACTTTGGATTGATGTATCTAAAACAGGGATGGATGGTGATGAATTTACAAAAAAATTAGCACATTCTAAAGGAATCTTAGTACAAGAAGGGAGTTCATTTGGAGAAATTTCAAAATCATTTGTAAGAATTAATATAGGAACATCTAGAGAAAAAGTTAAAAAAGCTTTATATAGATTAAAAGAATTTTTAGACAAAAAAAATTAAAAATGAAAGGAAAAGAAATGAAAAAAATACCCAAAGCAATCGGTCCATACTCAACACATATAAAAGTTGACAATTTAGTATTCATCTCAGGGCAATTACCAATAAATCCTGACGAAGGGAAAATTGTCGTAAATACAATTGAAGAACAAACTAAACAATCATTAGATAATATAGAAGCAATTTTAATATCAGAAGGATTAGATTTTTCAGATATAAGAAAAACAACAGTTTTTTTAAGTGATATAAATAATTTTTCTGCTATGAATGAAATTTACGGAACAAAATTTAAATCTCCATACCCTGCGAGATCTGCTTTTGAAGTTTCCGCTTTACCAATGGGGGCTCTAGTTGAAATAGAAGTCATAGCTGAAATTAAAAATAAATAATTAACAGGCCATTTGATTCAGAATTTTCTGATTACATTTATAAATTGTTAGAAGAAAAAGGTATTAAGATAGTTTTATGTGAAAAATTTGAAAATTTAAAAATTGAAAAAGAATTTAATATAAAAACAACAACTGTAATTATAAATAAGGAGAAAATTTATGATAAATAACAATTTTTTTACTGGTTTTTTAAAAATCAGTAACTATTATACAGTAATAGCTATAATACTATTAGTAGCAAGTATATTATTGCTTAAGACATTAAAAAATAAGAAAGTTTCATTTGCAAAAAGAATGATAGTTTCTCTTGTTATAGGTTTAATTTTAGGAATTGGATTAGATTTTTTAGGTTCTACAAATACATTATACAAAGAATTTGCACGCACAGAAATATCTACATGGTATTCCCTTGTAGGTAGTGGATTCTTAAAACTTGTTCAATTACTTGCTGTACCGGTAGTATTTTTATCAATTATAGAAGTAATGACTAATATTAAAGGCGATAGCATTAAATCTTTAACATGGAAATCATTTTTAACACTTTTAGGAACAACAGCTATAGCTGCTATAGTATCCATAGTTGTCGTAAATATATATAATTTAAATGCTTCTGGTTTTGCAGCAGAGTTAACATCAGGAAAAGCTGAGTCAATGAAAAATATAGCTTCTCAAAGTTTCCCTCAATTTTTCCTAAAACTAATACCAAATAATATTTTTCAGGTAATGTCTACAAATAGTAGTATTGTATCAGTAGTTATAATTGCTGCTTTATTTGCTTCAGCCTTACGTTTCTTATCAAATAAGAAACCAGAAAAAATAAAACCCTTTAAGGATTTTCTTGATTCAGCAAAAGTTGCTGTAACAAGTGTTTTAACAAATATAATTAAATTTATGCCTTATGGTGTAGTTGCTTTAGTTGCAAATACAATAGTTTCAAATGGGATAAATTCAATTATTGGTATGATTGGCTTTATTGCTGCATTATACACATCTGTAATTGTTATGTTATTGGTTTATGTTGTACTTTTACTAGCATTTGGTGTAAATCCTATTCAATTTTATAAAAAAGCATTTACAACATTATTATTTGCATTTTCATCACGTTCAAGTGTTGGTACATTACCATATACACTTTCAACATTAGAAAATGAAATGGGGGTATCAAATCAAACTGCTAACTTTATCGGAACATTAGGTACAACAATTGGTATGAATGGTTGTGCTGGTGTATTCCCCGCAATGCTTGGAGTTTTAGTTGCTTCTGCAACCGGCGTAACAATAGACATATCATTCTTAGTATTGTTAGTAACTGTTGTAACTATTGGTTCAATTGGAATAGCCGGTGTACCTGGAACTGCAACAGTAGCTGCCACAGTTACATTAAATGGTATAGGATTAGGCGGTGCAATTGATAGTATCGGTGCCGTATTTGGAATTGATCCAATTGTTGACATGGGACGTACAATGTTGAATGTATGTGGTTCAATGGTATGTGCGGTTATTGTAGACCGTTGGGAAGGTAATATGGATATGAATAAATTCAATTCAGAAATAACTTCAAAAAATGATGACTAATACATTATATGGATAATATTAAAAAATATGAACTGACCCTAAAAAGTTAGAACTAAAAAAACTAACTAAAAGGCTCATTGAATTAGGGATTTTAGAAAAACTGATTTAGAGAGACTTTAGGTCGCAAGAGAAAAGGTTAAGAACAGAGATGTTCTTAGCCTTTTTAACTTGATTAATTTTATAATAATAGATATCCATCGTCTTGACTCATCTTTCATAGTACGAAAATATGTGTATATCAAAAAGGGAGAGTTATGGTTGAATCCTCTATTAACTTTTTATACATAGCTGTAACATCAATAAAATGTGCGATAGACTTCATGATGAACTTTGGGAAGTATCAGACGGAAAACTAACAGAGGAAGAATTCAATATTTTTTGCGAAGCCAAAACATTGAATTAGTAAATAAACAAAGTTTATATCAAGTTAAAATAGGAAAGAAAATAAGCAATCACGGGTCTGTAAATAATTTTGTGTATCAACCTATTTCCTGATATTAAAGGGTATGGGTTGATACATTTTTTGTATCAATAGATATTCATTTCTTAAGAAATGAAGCTTAACTTAATTTTACACATTATTAATACACTGTCAAATTTTGTTAAAAATTTGCAGATATTTTTTACTATTGCTTTCTATTTTTTTATTATATCCTCCCTTCAAAATATATTGATAATTGTGATAACACCTTATCCCAACCTATTATTCTACTAGTCCACTTAGCTGAAGCATCTGCCATAGCTAGATAAAGACTTTTTTGTAATGCATAATCATTTGGAAATATTGCTTTATTTTTAGTTACTTTTCTTAACTGTCTATTAAAGTTTTCCATAGCATTTGTTGTGTATATCATCTTTCTAATACCTTCAGGATACTTAAAATATGTTGATAATTCAGCCCAATTATTTCTCCATGAAGATACACATGTAGGATATTTCTTACCCCACTTATCTTCAAATACATCTAAATTGGTTAGTGCTAAATCTTCTGTAGGTGCTTTGTATATTGACTTTAAGTCCTTCATCAACTCTCTAATATCTTTGTATGATACATATTTAGTAGAGTTTCTTATTTGATGTATTATACATTTTTGTATTTCTGCTTTTGGATAGACTGCTTCTATTGCTTGAGTAAATCCTGCTAGATTGTCTGTTGAGAAGATTAATACATCTTCTAGCCCACGTTCTTTTAATTGATTTAATACTAAAAGCCAATATTTACTTGATTCATTTTCTCCAACCCACATACCAAGTATTTCCTTAAAGCCTTCTAAATTGTATCCTAAAGCTATGTAAACAGCTTTTTTAACTACAATATTATTTTCTCTAACATGATAGTGGATTGCATCTAAAAACACCATTGGATAGACTTTATCTAGTGGTCTGTTTTGCCACTCTTCTATTGTTGGAAGTATCTTGTTAGTTATTTTACTTACCATAGTTTCTGATAATCCAAAACCATAAATTTCTTTAATATGAGCTGATATGTCTCTAGTAGTCATACCTTTAGCATACATTGATATTATTTGATTCTCTATATTTGATATGTCTTTTTCATATTTTTTAAGTACTTGTGGTTCAAATGAAGCATATCTATCTCTTGGAATATTAAGATTTATATTTCCATATGAAGATTTAACAGTCTTTTTACTTGATCCATTTCTAGTGTTTAGTGATAGTGGAGCTTGTCCATATTCATAGTCTAGATGCTCATCAAGTTCAGATTTAAGCATTTGTTCTATTGCATCACCTAAAAGGTCTTTAAGTGCATTTTGTAAATCCTGAGCAGTTTCTGGTTGATATTCTTCTAGTAACATTTTAGTTATTTTATTTAGTCTTGTTTCTGGTCTTTTTCTTGGCATAAAAATTCCTCCTAATTAGTTTTTCTTTACCCTAATCAGGAGGTTTCTATACACAAAATTTTACACAGTCTCGCAATCACTCATTTAACACTTTCAAATTTCAATTTGTCGATTTCTTTTACATAAAATGCAAATTCATATTGTAGGTGAATAGGTGCATCTAAAATATTAATATTTCTAATATCACCTAGTGATATAAATTTTCTATTACTACCTCTGTTTGAATTTTCAACAACATTTTCTAAAAAGTCTGAATCAAGAATCTGTTTTACGTATTCTGCTTTAAATTTTGAATCTTTAAATTTAATCAAAGCCACATTTTTTATTGCAAACTCTTCTGATGTATCAACTATAACTGGACTTCCTATAGTACCAATCATTGGCATTACAATATCTCCGACATCTACTTTAGAACGAATATTAATACTATCAAAGTCATCTTTAGATATATAATTTGCATTTGAGAAATCTACAAAACCATTTGTAAAGTTTTGAGAAGTTAGTAATGGGAATCCTTCCTTAACATATTTTGGAGATTCATGTGTTCCATCTCTAACATCACAAATATCATGTAATTTCTTATAGCCCCATTTATTATAGTCAATATTTATATCACCAAACATCTCGACAAATTTTGATTTGAATTATCCTATATATTTTCTATGTGACTGTTTTACATTATTTTGGTTTACCATTGCGTAATGTAAAGTGGTGTCTATTTTTGTATGTCCTAAAAGTATTTGGACTTGCTCTATAGGCATACCCTTATCAATAGCCTTTGTTGCCAGAGTTCTTCTAAATTTATGAGGATGTACTTTATCAATGTTAAGTTTTTTCCCAAGATTTTTAAGTCTAATTTCAACTCCTGATATATTTAGTCTACTGTGTGGTCTATTTAAAGACACAAAAAGAGCTTCATTATCATCAGTCCTACTATCAATATAATCTAAGATATGAATTTTAGTTCTTGCATCAAAATAAACAATTCGTTCTTTATTTCCTTTACCTAGGACAAGACATTCCCTCTTATCAAAATCTATGTTTGAAATATTAATTTTTACAAGTTCACCAATACGCACTCCAGTAGAAGCTAGAAAATCTATAATAGATAAGTCTCTTATATTGTTACAGGAATCTCTTAATAGTTCTAATTCTTCATCTGTGTAAACGGATTTTACAGTACTTCCAGTTCTAATTTTATGAATACGTCTTGCTGGACTTTTAATTATATGATTTTCTTCTTCGAGCCAAGAAAAGAAACTAGATATAATTCTCCTTATATTATCTAATGTTGTTTTACTTATATTTTTATTATCTGAATAAGATGCTATGTAAGAACGTAAATCGCTGGTTTCTATTTGTTTTACGAGCTTGTTTATACTATTCATCATTTTTTTTATAGTACTTTTATAATAGGAAAGAGTTCTTTCAGAGCAACCTTCAACTTTTTTTGCGGATAGAAACTCAGCTAAATAATCAAAATCATCACTTAGATTTAAATCATCCTTCTCTATGATTTCCTTATTCCAGAGTGAATAATTTAAAGTTTTTTCAAGTATTTCCAACTGTTCATTATTTAAATAGCCCACCATTTCTTGCATAATTTTTGTAATAACTAAATTTTTCATAATTTCCTCCTTAAAAATTTGAATACAGATAGTAAGATGGTGGACCTATTTTATCTAAAATATTTCTCTATTAAATTTTCCTTTTCTATTTCTGATTTTTTCTTTCTTTCACTCGCTTCAAATTTCAATTTGTCGATTTCTTTTACATAGGATGCAAACTTGTCTTGTAGTTCTTTAGGTGGAATAGATATATCTATTCTTTTTAAATATTTATAATGTCTTTCATACTTTTCTGAATTTTCAATCTTTACAGAATGTAAAAAATAATATAAATATAATAAATTAATATTTTTATCATCAACTTTAATTAGCTGAGTTCCATCTGCTCCCCTAACAAAATCAAAATCAATATATTTAAAACAACAACTATGATCTCCAAACAAAATTAACGGATAGTCACTGATAGCAATCTCTTCATCTGTAAATCCAGATATTAAATAATTAGACTCCTGTGTAATAACAGGATATTTGCCATCCGTCATTATTTTTTCCTTTGGTAACTTTGTTTCACCATTTTTTACAGGCAATAGCAAATTCTCTAGCGAAATTTTTAAATAATTACCACCTTCAAACATCTCGACAAATTTTGATTTGATGTCTTCATCATATTTATCAATTGCATATTTTTGTTCTTCTATTACTAAATCTACTTTTTTAATTTCTTCGGTGATTTTTTCTTGTTCTTCAATAGGTGGAACTTGGATAATTAACTGTCTAACTTTTTGTATTGATGCTCTATAGTTTCTTGAAAATCTCTCATATTCTCCCTCAACCTGTAAGGCATAGACTAAATAATCAAGTAAAATTTTATCCGTTTTTAATCTCAAAACGCCACAATGGTCTGTGGGATAAAACTCTTTATTTGCTGAAATAGAATTGACCATCCAGTCGCCATCAATACCCCATAAAATCGATGGTTTTGAAAAATCAGTAATATTTTTCTTGTTAATCCTACCAAATTCTTCAAAAACATTAGCACTGTAAACAGGTATTTTCCCATCTTCTTCAAGTTCGTCATTTAGAATTCTATCTCCTATTGATAAATCAAATATTTTTTTATCAGATAGGTAATAGGTTGTTAAAGTTGGATCATCTTTTAAAATTTTAACCTTTCTAGTTTTTATTCCCTTATTAAATTGCACACTCCTAAAGTCTATCATATCTTTAGTATTTAGATAATAGTAGTATTCATCTAAGTCATCAATAGAGTATTCTTCTCCATAGAATGACTTTCTAATCAAAGATGCAAGGTTATTTTTGTCTCGCCTATCTTCACTATTATACAGCTTCCCACCAGAATTTGTTATCTGTATTCCTTCTTGTCCCTTTCTATTAGACCATTTATAGCCTAAAAATTCTTCTTGTTCTTTATTGTCGTTTGGTGCATTTATTATTAGAGTCCTTTCCTTATAAGTTAGGGAAAAATATTTAATTTTTTCTCTTTCAATTTCAAAAATATAGTCATAGAACATTTTATTTAAGATGATATCCTGCTCAGTTTTTTCTTTTTTTGTGAAAGTCTTTTGTTTTTTCTTTTTTTTAACAGAACTTAAGCCTAAAAAGCTTGACATATAATTTTTAAAATATTTATTTTTATATTCGTCATAGTTTAAGCCTTTATCAATGAATTTTTTATAATCTTCTATTTCTACGCCTATTGTTTTTAGATATTCCTTAAATATGATTTCATCTTCCCAATCTTTAAGAGCTTTCCCTTCTATAATAGAGTTCACGCTATCTTTTATCAAATCTACTTTTTTAGGCGGTTCATCAAACTTTTCTAAAAATAAAATTACTGTATTTGTTCCAGTTGCCCCAAAGGTTTTGCTAGATAAGGATACTACAGATCTAATTTTAAAGTTTTCTAGAATTGATTCACGTGCTACAATAAAGCTTTCATTTTCTTTATTTAGTATAGAGGAAGGAAGAATAACAGCAGCAACAGCCTTAGGCTTTAGAAGTTGTGAAATTCTTTCTACAAAAAGAGTTTCTATTTCAGAGCCTGTATTTTTAACTATATCCAAAACTTTAAAATCATTATTTTTAAGATTTAAATGTGGTTTGAAAGCAGAAACAGAATAAGGTGGATTTGCTACTAAAATATCAAAACTTTCAGGAATAATCTCTTTTTCCTTATAGTTTTCCAGTCCATCACCAAATACAATATTTCCTTCTCCAGCTCCATGCATGAATAGCGATATTTTCGATACTCTAGCAAGTCTATAATCTTTTTCTATGCCATAAATGTTGTCTCTTGCCCACGAGAAATCAATATTCATGTCTGGATCAAGAAAAATAAAAATATCATTGATAGCTTCAAAACCTTCTGTCAAAAAATGTCCAGCACCACAAGCATAATCAATTATTTTTGGAAAGTTTACTTTTTCATTCTGTCTTATTATTCTTTCTAAAGGAAGACTATCCCAAATAAAATGAGTGATAGGTACTGGTGTGAAAAATTGCCCTTCATTTTGCTTAAAACCCTTATTTAAAAGCTGTTCAAAAAGGTCTCCTAACATTTGTAGATTTTTTGATCCAATAATCCTATAGTTTTCAAATAGTTTTACAACTTCTACTAGAATTTTACCATTTTGAAGGAATAATTCTTCATTATGGACATCCTTAAATGCAAAGTCGTTATTTGTGTAGAACTTTAAGATACGTAGAGTATTGTCAAGCTCCTTAATTAATTCAGTTCTATTATTGCCTGTATATTGCTCTATGGTTCTTTTTGCATAATCTTCAGGTATGTAAAAAATATCTTCTTTCATAAATTTTTCCATACCTTCTTTGTGTAGACGTTGGAGTCTATCTTGTAAACTTTCATAAGTATCTGTTCCAACTTTGTATTGAAAATCGACAATATCTGTATCAGTTTTTTGTATTTCATCAACTAGTTTACATATAAAAAGTGCTACTAGCCTATTGAAGGCATTTTCTTTATCAGATACATTATTATGTCTTAATATCTCTTCAAATCTATTTACTTCCTTATCTTTTTCTGAAAAATCAATAAGATCTTGTTTTCTTAATGGTTTAACGCCAACTTGATAAGCTATAGAATCATCTCTAAATATAATGTCGCCCAATAATCTTTTTTCATAAGTTTCTTTCCAAACAGTATATAAATCTGGAACTGTATATGCATTTTTATAAAGAAGAATTGATAAATCCTTTTTTGCGAGTTCTATTAAGTTTTTATCATCACTACAGTTAATTGCACATGTTTTATAGTTAACTTCATTTCTATCAAGTGTGGATGCATATAGAACAAGCCATTTACAGTATTTTTCTTGTTGCCAATAAGAAAATAATTGTGCTCCATCGTTTAGAGTGTCTTTTAGGGCTTTATTATATTCTTTACCATAAGTTTTACATTCAATTATAAAAAGAGTTTTTCCGCTACTTTCTTTTACTAAAATATCTGCTCTACCACTTTTCTGATCATGTCCTAAAGACCATGTCTTTTCAATTTCTATATGTTCTGGTCGATAGCCTTTATCCATTAATCTTGTCACACATTCTAAAACAACAAAATTTTCAGAGTCAGAAAAATTACATGTACTTCTTTTATATACCATTAGACCTTTGTCTTCAGGATAGTTTATTTTTTCATTTTCAAAATCAACAGAAATGGAGCAATCAAATTCTGGGTACTTTTTTGTTAAATATCTTTCTTGATTTTTATTTTCTTCATATCCGATTAATTTTAGAACGTCTTTTAAATTTGATTTTGTTATCACTCCTAATCCTCCTTGATATCTATAATATCCTCAATTTTGCAATTCAAAGCTCTACATATTTTCTCTATTGTTTCAAGAGAAACGTAATCATCATTTTTAATCTGGTTGATATATTAGCACTATATCCAGCTTTCTTTTGTAAATCTGAAACACTCATATTTTTGTCTATCAATAAATGGAATAATTTTCGATATGTTATAGCCATGTGTACTCCTTGTAACAATACATAATTCACGAATAAATGAAAATATTCAATGAAAATATTATAACACATTTTACAACATAATCTTCACCTATTTTTTAAGACGGATATATTAATCTGAACCCGTAAAAACGGAATAATTTAATAATATTTTAAGCGGAATGTAATCTGTAATCAACAGGTGACATTCCGTTTAATTTTGTCTTTATCCTGTCTTCATTGTACCGTTTGATATATTTTTCTATCTCATTAATTAATTCATCATAACTTTTAAATTCAGCTCCATAATACATTTCTTGTTTGAGCACACCAAAGAAGTTTTCCATTGGAGAATTGTCTAGTCAATTCCCTTTTCTTGACATACTTCGAACTATGTTCATTTTTCCAATCGATTAGTTCATGAACTATGTTGGTAGTGAAATCCCTGATCTGAGTGTATAGTTAAGTTTTTAATATCTTTGTTTTTATCTAACGCTTTTTCTAGCATTGCATTGGTTAAGTTAATTGTTGGGTGATTACTTAGTGTATAGCTAATTACTACGCTATTGTATATGTCTAATATTGGTGATAAGTAAAGTTTCTTTTCTTGGCCTTTGATTCTAAATTCAGTTACATCTGTTAGTCATAACTCATTTGGTTTACTTGCTTTAAATCGTGTTTTTAAAAGAGTATTCGCTACCTTACCTATTTGTCCCTTGTACGATAAATATTTTCTCAATCTAGTCTTAAATTTAGAGCATAGTAAGGATTCTTCTCTCATAATTCTTAAAACTTTTTTATGATTGATATTAAATCCTTTATTCTTTAATACAATAGTCACTCTTCTATATCCGTATCTACCTCATATATTGTTAGAATTCTTTGCTTCTGTAATTTTTGATTCTAAATTATCACTAACCACCCTATAATTTCTTAAATCATAAATAATCTTATAGCTTCAAAATAATTTGGTACAACACAAATCTCAAATAAAGTCAAGGTCATAAATAATGATATTTTTTTAATAAACTATTTAAATGTTTTTTCATTTTATTCTCCTTAAAATATTTCTAAAGACAACGTAAATAACTATATTTCATAAAAATATCCTCCTTACTGGTTTGTCCAATAAAGAGGATACATATCAAAACCAAGTAAGAGAAATTTTTATGTTATTTTGATATATTTAATATTTTCACTATTTTTCTTCAAGCATATTTTCAAGCGTTCTCCAAGTAAGAACTGCACATTTTACTCTTGCTGGTAATTTACTTATATTTTTCAAAACTATTGCATCTTGAAGCTTTTCTAATTCTTTTTCATCAGTGATTTCATCCTTAATCATTTTAAGAAAAATTTCTACTACTTTTTTTGCATCTCCTATAGTCCTACCTTTTATAACATCTATCATCATAGATGTTGATGCTTGAGAAATAGCACAACCAACTCCTTCATATGTAGCATCTTTTATTATTCCATCTTCAATTTTTAGATTTAGGATTAATTCATCGCCACAAGATGGATTAAATCCTAATTCTGAATCTGTTTTATCGTCTAAAGATCTCTTCTTTGATTTATCCATACTATGTTCTTTTATAAGTTCTGTGTATAATTGATTAATTTCCATAAAAGACCTCTCTAACTTTTTTTAGCGTATTTATAAATTTGTCGATTTCCTCAAATGTATTGTAAAATGCAACTGATACTCTACAAGATGAATTTATTCCTAAATATCTGTGAAGTACCTGTGCACAATGATGCCCTGCTCTTATCGCAACATTTTCAAAATTAAAAATTTGAGAAACATCGTGAGGATGCACACCATTAACTGTGAATATTATATTCACTCCAGAAAAGTTTTTTGTTGGTACATATATTTTTATAAAGTCTAATTTTTGCATTTCTCTTAAAGCATATAAAATTAGCTTATTTTCTCTATCTCTAATATTTTTTAAACCAATATTATTTATATAATCAATCGCAACTGCAAGTGAATATGCTGCCGAAATATTTTGACTTCCTCCTTCAAATTTGTTTGGGGCTGGTGTAAATGTAGTTTTTTGCTCATGCACATACTCTATCATATCACCTCCATATATTAATGGATTTATATAGGATAATAATTCTTTTTTACCATAAAGAACACCAATACCCTGCCCAGAGTAAATCTTATGCCCTGAAAAAGCTAAAAAATCACAATTAAATTTTTGAACATCAATATCTTTATGTGCTACATATTGTGCCGCATCCACAATTGTTATAGCCCCTATATCTTTTGCTCTTGAAATCATTTTTGTAATAGGAACATCAAATGAAAGTACATTTGATTGAGCTGTGAAAGATACTATTTTGGTATTCTTGTTTAATTTTGATTCAAAATCATTTATATCAAAGTTTAAGTACTCATCAAGATAGAAATAAACTAAGCTTGCACCAGTCTGCTCACATATGAACTGCCAATTAACTAAATTGGCATGATGTTCTGCAACGGATATTAATACTTCATCACCTTTTTTTAGTTTTTTTAACCCATATCCATATGCAATTAAATTTATTGATTCTGTAGTACCTTTTGTAAATATAATATTATCCGAACATGGTGCATTTATAAATTGTGCAACTTTTTTTCTTGCTTTTTCATATAGTTGCGTACTTCTTACAGCAATTTCATATGCACCTCTATTAATATTAGAGTTATGGTGAATATAATAATCAGAAATAGCATCAATTACAACTTTTGGCTTCTGTGTGGTTGCCGACGAATCCAAGTATACTGTATCTTTATTTAATTCACTTGAAAAGAAGGGAAACTCCCTTCTTACTTTATCTATATCCATATTTTCCCTTAAATTTATTTTTTTATACCATCTCTTATTTCTTCTAAAATTTCTTCGGCAATTTCTTCATTTTCTATTAAGTCTAGAACCGGTTTAATCTTAGATTCAATTATAATTTTTTTTGCTGCAAGTGAATCAAATCCTCTTGAAGTTATATAAAATAACATATCTTTATCTATTCTACCGGCTGATGCTGCATGATTTCCTACTATATCATGTTCTCTTGCTAAAAGTATTGGTACTGCTCTATTGACTACAGTCGGAATCTAAAAGCGTCACAAACTCTTCTTCATTTCCTTCTGAAAGAGTACATCCTTTCTTAAAGTCTAATGTACCCGCAAATCTTTTTTTTGCTTTATCCTTTAATACTCCATTTACTACCATATCGGATATTGTCTTTTGTCCTATATGTGTCATTACATATCCTAAATCAAGATATCTACTTTTATCTACAAAATATGCTGTTCTAATCATTGAGTTAGCACTTTCTTCTTTAAGATTTACTGCATAATTTGAATAAGACTTATTAAATCCAATCTCAATATGAATTAGTTCTACATTTGCTCCTGACTCAATGTCTGAAACAATTGAAGTATAACTTTCAGATTCTTTTGATAGTCTTTGAATTAAAATAATTTTTAATTTAGAATTTTTTTCTGCTTTTATTTTTATAACGGTATTTCTAAGTGACTTTTGCCCCTTAGATGATTGATAATCAAGAAGCAAACTTGCATTTGATCCTTCTTTTACATTTATAGCATGTAAATCTGATAAATAAAATTTATCGTTATCTAAAATATATTTTTCCTCAATCTTTTCTTCATCGGTAAATTCATAATATTTTTCATAATTTCTATAGATTTCATTTATCTTAAGTACTTCTTCGCTTAATCCATATTTAATGTTATTAAATTGTGAATGAAATTCATCAGAAACTTTCTTTTCTATTTTATCTTGCTCTATTTTTAAATGTTCTAAATTTAGATTCACATGATTAGAATCTAAATATCTCCAAGTAATTGTAGGAAGTGTATTAACTTTTGTCATTTTGCCCCCCTATCCAATTGAGCCTACAAGCTCAAGGTTTATTAAATTATTCATTTCTACAGCATATTCCATAGGTAGTTCTTTTGCAATAGGTTCTGCAAATCCACGAACTAACATTGCCTTCGCATCTTCTTCTGAGAGTCCTCTACTCATTAGGTAGAAAATTTTAGACTCATCAATTCTACCAATTTTAGCTTCATGTCCTAAGTCTACATCATCATTTTCTATAATCATTACTGGAATGGTATCCGAAACAGATTCTCTATCTAACATTAAAGATTCACAATTTACATTTGATTTTGAACCTGCTGCATTTTCCTTAAAATGAACTAATCCCCTATAATATGCCTCTCCGCCAGATTTTGAAATAGATTTTGCGTTTATTGTTGAATATGTGTTTGGTGCTGCATGCTCTACCTTTGTGCCTGTGTCTAAAATTTGTCCATTATTAGCAAAAGAAATACCAGTATAATCAGATTTTGCATTTTCACCAATTAGTACCGATGATGGATAAAGCATAGATACTGCTGACCCAAATGATCCTGATATCCATTCAAGATGTGCATCTTGCCAAACAATACCTCTTTTAGTGTTTAAGTTGTACATATTTCTAGACCAATTTTCTATTGTAGAATATCTTAAATGTGACTCTTCTCTAACAAATAGCTCAACTGCTCCGGCATGTATATTTACAACATTATATTTTGGTGCTGAACAACCTTCTATATAATGAACATATGCTCCTTCATCTACATAAATAAACGTGTGTTCAAATTGTCCTGCCCCTGGTGCATTTGATCTAAAATAAGATTGTATTGGAATATCAACATAAGTTCCTTTTGGGATGTAAACAAATGAGCCCCCCGACCATACAGCATAATGTAGAGCTGCATATTTGTGTAAATCTGGCATTACAGCTTTTCCAAACCATCTTTTTAGCAATGCAGCATACTTTTGAACTGCTTCTTCCATATTTACATAAATAACACCCATATCTGTTAAATAATTTTTAACATTATGATATACTGTTTCTGAATCATATTGTGCACTAACTCCTGCCAGAGAATCAATCTCTGCTTGTGGTATACCTAAATCGTAAAATGTTTGTTTTATATCATCAGGCAATGTATCCCATACATTACTATCTCTAGCTTCTGGTTTTATATATAAAGTGATTTCATCCATATCGATTTCTGATAAATCTGGTCCCCATGTTGGATTTTCTTGTTCATAATATAACTTCATACCTTCAAGTCTTTTTTCTAGCATCCATTCTGGTTCATTTTTTTCTTCTGAAATTAATCTAATCACATGTTCTGTTAGACCTTTTTCAGATTTTTTAGAATATTTAAATTCATTTTTCTTATCAAATATACCTCTATCGATATCGGCAACTTGAGTTCTTTTAGTCATTTGTTACCTCATCTCTAAATTTTTGGTAACCATATTTTTCAATCTCTTGAATTAAGCTTGAATCACCTGATTTAACTATTTTACCATCTATTATTACATGAACTTTGTCTGGTACAATACTCTCTAAAATAGAACTATGATGAGTAATTATTAATGCTGATTTTTCCTTATTTAAAAATTTATCAACTTCTTTTGACACAGTTTTTGTAGCATCAACATCAAGTCCTGAATCAGTTTCATCAAGCATAACAAATTTTGGATCCATCATTTTCATTTGTAGTATTTCATTTTTCTTTTTTTCACCACCAGAAAATCCCACATTTACATATCTATTTGCATAATCTGCCTTAAAGCCTAATTCTTCCAATTGTTTTTTTAATCCTCTTCTAAAATTTAATAATTGAGGTTTTTCTCCAGTTAAGTTTATCTGAGCAGTCCTAATAAAGTTATCTACACTAACTCCTTCTATTTCTTCTGGATTTTGAAATGATAGAAACATCCCTAATTTAGCTCTTTTATCTGTAGATAATTCTGAAATATCTTCTCCTTCGAAATATATCTCACCGTCTGTAACTTCATAGTCTGGATAATCCATAAGTACCTTGGTTAATGTAGATTTTCCTGAGCCATTTGGGCCCATAATAACATGAACTTCACCTTTTCTAATTTCTAAATTAATTCCTTTTAATATCTTCTTTTCTTCAATTTGAGCATGAAGATTTGTAATTTGTAGCATATATCCCCCCTATTAATGTCTACTAATTTAGTATGAATTAAGTTTAAATTTTTTAATTCGATAAGCTATTATTATTTTCATTTATTTGCAAATATACTCTAGATAATAAATCTACAGAATTTGTATTTTTAATAATATCTTTTTTTAGATCTAATTTTTTTTTTGTTTATTTCTTCTTGATTTTCAAAGTAATTCCAAAGATTATATGGATGACTTCGTTCTAATTTTTTCATTAAGTTTTCTATTTCGTCTATACGTATATTATATGTTTTTTTATCAATTTTGTATGTGCTACTAGATAATTTTTTAGCTTTTTTGTTAAAATAATTGATTTTCTCAAATTTAAATTCTTTTAGTGACTTAAAAAATTTATTTCCTAAATCTATATTATTAGAATTATCATTTACAAAATATGATGTTTTACTTAATATATGCTTAATAGTATCATAAATTTTATTGTTTCTAATACTATTAATAAATTTTATATTTTCAACGTTATATTTAAGTTTATACTTTAATTCATCTATTTGTCGTTGTAAATCATAAAATTCTATTCGGCCTAATAAATCTGCTATAATTTCAACTTTCTGATTATCTTCAATATAATTTGATAAAGAGTTCATTTCTTGAATCTTAAATTCTAGAATTAGAAATTCTAATATTTTTTCTTTATTTTCTAGCTCTAATCTTCCAAAGTGATATGTGTATATTTCTTCATGATAAATAGACATTATATATTTTTCAACAACCCAATAAGTTAATAATTTTATTAATTTTTCTTTGTACATTTTTTCTTTCTTCATACGTGTTATTATATCATAAATATGATTATTTCAATAATATAAAATAATTGGACAGAAATTTCTGTCCAATTATTTTAATATTTATTTAATACCTTTTGTACTTCTTTTATAATTACATCTACTCCATCTCTTACTAAATGGGTCCTATCTGATGCTAAATATTCTGGATGTTCGTTCGCTATACTATACCAGTCTATTACTTCGACATCAGATTTATCTTTTGCATAACTTTTTAATAATTCATTAGCTTTTCTTTCCCATGCAACCGGAGCTTTTATTGTAAAAAATATTTTTTTTGATTCTGGAAAATATGAAATTATTTTATCTAAATGCATTTCAGTAAACATTCCATTTGTGCCTAGTGAAAAAATAACTGCTGTATTTTTAGAATCATAATTTTTATACTTTTCTGCAACATCAAATGATCTATACAACTGTCTACTAACTTTTGCGTCTACAATTGTGTTTGGATATTCTTGAAGTAATTTATCGCCTATATTTACTCCAAGTGAATCTCCAATAAGTACTAACTGATTATATTCTTTTGTTTTTTCTTTTTGTGTTTCTTTTTGCGTTTCTTTTTCTATTATATTATCTTCTTTTTCTTTTTTAGTTTCAGAATTTGGTCTATTATTTTCTTTTTCTTTTTTAGTTTCAGAATTTGGTCTATTATTTTCTGGTTCTTTGTTTTTATTTGGTTTTCCATCTGCAATTAATTGATCTTCCAAATCAACATTTCGTTTTGTATTAATAAAAGCTGTTGAGACAACAGGAACAGATATCCCTGTTAATCCTAATATAAAAAGTGCTAAAAATGGATAAAATACTATAGACTTGAATATTACAGTCCATCCATTTTTATCAATTGTTTTCATAAATCCATATTTGTTTATCGGTTTTTCAATGTACCTATAGGAAACTCCAGCAATCATTATAACAAATAATAATCTTATTAATGTAAGATATATATTTGGTGATGCTCTTTCTCCAACAGTTTGAGTTAGTACAATAATCGGATAATGCCATAAAAATATCCCATATGAATATCGTCCGGGTAATGTAAGAAATTTTAATTTTGAAAATATTTTAGTGATTATATTTGCATCCGATCCAATAGTATATATCAACAATAGCGAATTTAATGCAAATAGTAAGAATCCATATCTATAAACCCAACTATAGAATTCTGATGCATTTAGTACAAAAAACACGAACACTGCTAGTGATAATATTCCACCTAAGTTAATTAGTAAAAATTTTTTGGTATCCGGCTTACTTTTTAAAAAGTCAATTGGTCTAAAATAATATCCTAACACCCCAATTATAATGGTATATATTCTTGTATCTGTACCATAATATACTCTGCTTACATTATGCTCATCAAATAATATATTTTGCAATAAAAAACTTCCTATTGCCATTATTATCATTAAACCTAAAAAGGCATTGTATTTGTTAAAAATATTTAATCTTCCAAAAGCCCTAAAGAGTATATTAATTATTAAAAATGATTGCAAGAGAACTGCTATATACCATAAATGTTTGAATGGGTTCACTATAAAATTATCAAAATATCCTATATTTCTAAATATTAATCCCCAGTTGGAGGTAAATGTAAGACCAGTTATTGCATCAATATTAGAATTTTCTAATACTGGTTTATTAAACATAGTTATAAATATCATGATTAGAAATATCATAAAAAATAATCCAGGCCATAATTGTCTAAATCTCTTCATAATGATTTGTTTAAGGCTGATATCTTGATTTTTAGACATTGAATGTGCTAGTAAATATCCAGATATAACAAAAAATAAATCTACTCCTATGAATCCTCCTGGTAATAGCCCCTTGTCGACATGATAAATAACTATAAAAATTATAGCTATTGTTTTTAATAAATTTAATCCTGCTGCTTCTCTTTTCTTCATATTAACCTCTATACCTTTATATTTTAACATATTTAAAAGATTATATAAAATAAAATCTAATTTGCATTAAATTATTATTTTACATATAATAAACTATAGAATAACAAATAGGAGGTTATTATGACCGATTTTAATAATGGTTCTGTGAAAGTTTCTCATAATATTATTGAACAATTAATCGCAGAAACAGCACTTCAAGTTGAAGGCGTTAAACACGTGATAGGATATAAAGGAAATAAAATAGAAAAAAATAAAAAAGATGGCGTTATTGCAGTAGTTGATGATAATGATATCAAAATTGCCTTAAGTGTTTCTTTAGATGGCATGAAAGATATTTATGCTACAACTGAAAAAATACAAAAATCTATTAACGAACAAATTCATACAATGTTAGGATTTGATGTAAAGGAAGTTAATGTATTTGTAAAATCTGTATAGTACTAATTATAGTGAATACCAAAAACATTTTTGGTATTCACTTTTTTGTTTTAATTTATATAAAAAGATTCAACAAATATTTGTTGAACCTTTATTTATTCATTAACCTATACGATATAACCATTATTCCCAATAATAAATAGAGTACAAGAAAAATAATATTTTTCTTTTTATTTAATCTTTTATAGTAAATAAACTGATTAAATGCCATCATTATAAAAACTATCCCTAAGAGTAAATACGAATAAAAATGTGGTATTTTTTTATATGATTCA
Source organism: Helcococcus sp. SA-HE-C1 (assembly GCF_985670335.1). Lineage (NCBI taxonomy): Bacteria > Bacillati > Bacillota > Tissierellia > Tissierellales > Peptoniphilaceae > Helcococcus > Helcococcus sp. SA-HE-C1. Next base: position 313,788 of record NZ_OZ484652.1, on the reverse strand, counting down.
TATATAATAACTCCCATCATTATAAATATAACTATATTAGTCATTCTTATAAATTTAATTTGTTTTTTTAATTGTGATTTTGAATCATTTGTCTGATTATTTTCCATCTTTGTAAAACTCCAATATTTTAGTAATCGTATTATTTAAATAAATTCCCTCTATTTCTTCTAACTTTCCTGAATCTACTTTTTTTACAATTTCTTGATCTAATGGTATTTCATCTAATAAATCTATATTATTTTTCTCAATAATGTTTTTCGTATTACTTTCTCCAAAAATATTGTATCTTTTCTTTGTGTCTGGGGCGACAAAATATGAATAATTTTCAACTAATCCAATAATAGGAATCTCTACTTTTTTTGCCATATTCATTGCTTTTTCAACTATTACTGAAACAAGTTCTTGAGGACTAGTTACTACTATAATACCCATCAATGGGATAGATTGAAATACTGTTAGCTGTGGATTTGTGGTACCTGGTGGTAAATCTACAAACATAAAGTCCACATCTCCCCATGCTATATCAGTCCATAATTGCCTTATTGCTGATGTTAATAATGGAGCTCTCCAAATTATAGCTGAAGATTCATCATCTAAAAGTAAGTTTGAAGAAACAACTTTTATACCATTTTTAGTTAATAAAGGTTCTACTCCTTTATCTGTCATAATCAATCTATCTTTAAGACCATAGGCTCTTGGTATTGAAGGACCAGTAATATCAGCATCTAGTATGGCTGTTTTATAACCTCTTTTATTCATTTCAGATGCTAATAGAGATGTTACAAAAGATTTTCCAACTCCACCCTTACCACTTACAATTGCTATAACATTTTTTATATTACTATTTTCATTTTGATCTAAGCGAAATTGTGCTCTTTTTTCTCTGTCATCTAAATTTGAATTCATAAATTATCCCCTCAATTACAATATCTCTCTTAATTTTCCAGTTATTTTATACTCTACTTTTTTTAATTCAGATATGTTTTTTACTCCTAATAGAAACATAACTAATTTAGTGCTGTAAATAAGATTTTCTAAATAATCTTTGCCTTGATCATATCCTCCATGTAATACATGTTTTAATAATTCTCCAGCCACTGAAACATAATCTGCACCAATGATCAATGCTTTCACAATATCAAGCCCTGTTTTTATGCCTCCACTTGCAATTATTTTTAATTCATCACTTACGCTTCTAGCATTCAAGACTGATTTTGCAGTAGGCACTCCCCATTCATACAAATATGAGAAATCATTTCTATAATTTTTAAGATTTTCCATTTCAACAATATTTGTTCCACCGTATCCACTAATGTCTATATACTTAACCCCACAATCAAATAAAGTTTTTACAGTTTTTTTACTCATTCCACTTCCTTTTTCCTTAACAATTAGGTGGTTAGAATGAACATCTGCTATATTTTTTATATTTTCAATAACTTTAGTAAAATCTTTATCTCTATCATAACTAACGGCTTCCTGTGTACTATTCAAGTAAATACTTACCGCTTTAGCATTTATCTTATTCATTGCAATTTCTATTTCTTCTAGACTTGCTCTGTACGAAAGATTTGAAATCAAAATATTATCATAACAGTTATTTCTATCTATATATAATTGTGATAAATCTTCATCTGTCAAATTTTCCTGCTGAATCCAATCCCAAGTGGTAAATTAAAGTTTTTCGCTAAAAGATGTAATTTTTCATTTATATCATATCCTAACTCTGAACCACCAGCAATGGGACTAATCAACAGTGGAAATGAAATTTCCTTTCCAAATATCTTAGTTCGTGTGTCTATTTCATCAAATTTTATTTCTGGAAGGGAATTATGTTCGATATATATATCCTTAAGTAGAGTATCTCCCGATGTTTGCGTTAATAGCGTATTATTAATATATAAATCTTTTTTGTAGTCCATAATGTACGCTTTCTTTATTTACTTTGTGATAATTCTAATTTTTTTGTTTGGTCTTCTAGTACTAGAGCATCTATCATGTCCTCAATATCCCCATTTAAATATGAGTCAAGTTGATAAATCGTTTTATTTATTCTATGATTTGTAACTCTTCCTTGAGGAAAGTTATAAGTTCTAATTTTTTCGGATCTATCTCCAGTTCCAACTTGAGATTTTCTATCGTCAGCAAATTCTTTTTGCTGTTCTTCTATCATATGTTCATAAATTTTTGCATAAAGAACTTTTAACGCCTTTGCTTTATTTTTATGTTGTGATTTTTCATCTTGACAGCTTACTACAAGTCCTGATGGTATATGTGTAATACGTACAGCTGAGTCTGTTGTGTTGACATGCTGTCCACCCGCTCCTGAAGCTCTAAAATAATCAATTCTTAAATCTGTTGACTCATTAATTTCAATATCTACTTCTTCCGCCTCAGGCAATACCGCAACAGTTGCTGTAGACGTATGAATACGTCCTGATGTTTCTGTTTGAGGTACTCTTTGAACTCTGTGCACACCTGATTCGTATTTTAATCTTGAGTATGCCCCTTCACCTTTAACCATAAATATAACTTCTTTAATTCCACCAATACCCTGTTCTGAAAGTTCTAAAAGTTCTGTTTTATACCCAGACTTAGATGCGTACATTTCATACATTCTATATAGTTCACCTGCAAAAAGTCCTGCCTCATCACCACCTGCTCCAAATCTTATCTCTACAAATACATCTTTATGATCATTTGGATCTTTAGGGATTAATAAAAATGTGATTTTATCTTCTAATTTTTCTAATTTTGACTGTGAATCCTTTATTTCTTCATTTAATAGATTTATCATGTCATCTTCTTCAGCAATATCCAACATTTCTTTATTCTCTTGAATTCTTTGCTCATTGCTTCTATATTCTTCAAGAGCCATTACTATCGGCTTTAATTCGTTATATTCTCTATTAACTTTTTTCCACTCATCCATCTTAGTTAATAATTCTGGATCAGCTAGTTTTTTTTCTAATTCATAATAATTTTCTCTAGTTTTCTCTAATTGTTCAAACATAATTCTCCTACCACTACTCTATCTAAGTTATTATAATCTTTTAGTACTTTTATTTTATCATATCCATTATCTTTTAGTAGATTCGTAACTATTTTTGATTGCTGATATCCTATTTCAAAAAATATCTTCCCACCCTTGTTCAGGTGATGTATAGAATCTTCTATTATTTTTTTATAAATTTCGTAACCCTTAATCCCACCTACAAGTGCATTCTTAGGCTCTTTGTATAACAATTTATCAACTTTTTCATATTCTGATTCGGTAAGATATGGTGGATTCGAAACTATAATATCAAACTTCTCAGTTATATTATCAAACACATCAGAAAGTATAAATTTAACATCTGCTTTATATTTTTCTGAATTTTTTTTAGCTATATCTATAGCTTTTCTTGAGACATCTGATGCATAAACTAATATTTTTTTTTCTTTTGAAATACTTATTGCTATCGCTCCACTTCCCGTACCTATATCTAAAACTTTCTTATTTTCAATATCTTCTTTTAAGACTTCTTCTACCAATATTTCTGTTTCTGGTCTAGGAATTAAAACATCTTCATTTACAATAAAATCTCTACCATAAAAGTTCCACTTTCCAATCGCATATTGTAAAGGTAAATCGTCTTTGATTTTTCTTTGAATTTCTAAAAATTCTTCAACTATGCATTTATCTAGTATTCTATTTTTATTTAATTTAATATATGATGACGTACAATCTAATAAATATTGTAGTATAATTTCCGAATATCTATAATCAGAATTAATTAGCTCAGATATTGTCTTACCACTCATCTGCGTGTTCATCCTCAGGTATAACCATTTTCATAGCTTCTATCGCTACTTCTATCATATCATCTTTAGGTTCTCTAACAGTCCCGATATATTGGACAAACATACCTGGTTTAGCAAGTAATTTTGATAATAGAGAGTCCGATTTACCCATCCATCTATTTAACTCATATGTTATACCTACTAAAATAGGAATAATTATAATTCTAGTGATAAATCTAAGAATAGGATTTGGCCATCCAAAAAGAGCTAAGACTAAGGCTGATATAATAACCATATTAAACATAAAGCTAGTACCACATCTTGGATGTAGCATAGAGTACTTTCTTACATTTTTTACAGTTAACTCTTCTCCATGTTCATAACAAGTTATTGTTTTGTGTTCTGCTCCATGGTATTCAAAAACTCGTTTTATATCTTTTAATTGAGAAATTACCATTACATATATTATAAATAAAGCCACTCTTATCAATCCCTCTAATAAATTTAATAAAAATACAGATTTTATGCTATCTCTAAAAAGATTAGATACCCATGTAGGTCCATAAAAAAAACCTACTATAAAAACAATAATCATAAAAAAAGATAACATACTATTAAATATATTTTCAATGTTTTGTCTTAATTTAGATTTTTCTTTTTTATCTTCTTCAATAAAACTTACAGAATAATCTATAGCTTTAATACCATTAGTTATGGCGTCATATAATGCACCCATTCCTCTGAAAAAAGGATATTTAAATATTTTATATTTTTTATCTATTTCTGTTCTATCGATAATTTTAGTCTCTATTTCTCCATCTGGTTTTCTTACTGCTATTGAAGTTTGGTATGGACCTTTCATAAGTATACCTTCAAATAGTGCTTGTCCACCTATGGTTGTTTTTTTTATTTTTTCCATATTGTTTCTCCTTATTGACATTATAACATTATATCATATTTAATGATTAAGCTCTAACCTTAATATAAATATATAGAAAGTTTTTTAGCAAAATAAATAGTTTTATTCTCAATTAAATTCATGAAAAAAGAGATAGCTATCAACTATCTCTTTTTTCAAAGTTATAAAAATATTTTAATTTTATCAATATATTTTTTACTATGTTTTATTTAGATTTTTTTCGTTTTTTCCTATATTCGAAATATTCATCTAGAACTTGCTCTGTAAATTCCTTAAACATAGGTCCGTCATTTCTTTGGCTATCCCCAGCAAATCCATTTAATTCAATAAATATTGTTTCTAAATTTTCTCCAATTGCAAAATCCCATCCTATCCATCTTAAATGAGGAAATCTTGGATGATACTTTTTAATTTCTTTTATTACCCCCTCAAAACCTTCCAATTTTTCAGGTTTTAATTCATTGCCTTGTCTATCAGTATATGAAAATCCTTTTTTACTGTATAACCAAGGGTTTAGCATTCCTTCTGGAGTAATAGTTCTTTCTTGACCACCTAAAGAGTAGTTGTCTACATCTGAACCTTCTGGACCAATTCTAATTATTCTTGAAAGAATTTCAACTTTACCATTTATTAATAATGATATAACTCTTACCGTATTTACACTAGACTTATTAAAAGAACTTAATTGATTGCTTTGTTTAATCACTTCTTGCACAACAAAATCTGCTTCAAAATATTTATTTAATATTTGCAAAGACTCTTTTTTGTTATTTCTTAAATCTATAATCTTAACACCTTTTCCACCACCGGCATTAGTAGGTTTTACTATTACTTTGTCCCAATCATTTAATAATCTTAAACCTTCTTCTTTGGTAATTATTTCATTTTTATTATTTAATATTAATCCATTCACTTGCTTAAAGACTGTATAAGGTTTATTAAGTTCACTTAAAATTAAATCAAAATAAAATTTATTTTCTAATGTAGGCTGCATATTCAAGTTATTCAAAAATGGAAGTAATTTACTTTGGAAAAAATCCCCTGGTATTATTCTAGGATCAAATTCATTTAATATTTCTCCATAATACTGAAACCACTCTTTGTCAGGTATATAATTATATCTCTTCCAAAAAGGAATAACCTTTTTTTCATATTCCTCTTGAGAACCTTTATATCCGCCTCCTCTTTCAAGCTCTTCCTTCATATCTTTTTTTACATCTAAACCATTTTTATAAGTCCTGATAGTATTTATATATTCAATTGCCTTATGTCTAATTTTTCTTAAATTCATTTTAACTCCAATGCTATATTTTCTATAAATATTATATAACAAATATTGATTTTTAGGTAATATTGTCTAAAAAAGTTTATTTCAAAAAAACTAACCTAAAAATTAATTTACTTTCAAGTTAGTTTTCGTTAAATTATTCAGCAAATGAATAGTGTACAAATTTTACACCATTATCATAAAATCTATAATACTCTCCAATTCGTACCGTGTAAAACTTTTCACCTTTGTGTTTAACTCCTATAATATTAAAGTCTTAATCTCTAACATATACATCATCTGTGATAGTTCTATATTGTCCGCTAAGATTTGATACATCATTTTTATTAATCTTAAACTCTAAGTTACTGTATGATGAATAAAAATAATCATCCTTAAATGTTCCTTCTAAATATCTACCAATCTTCTCATAAGAAATTTTTGAGTTGTTGTATTTATCAATTAAATAAGATCCTTTATTCATATATACACCAATTTTTATAGGTTTCTTTTGTAAATATGAATAATGTATATATTTTTCACCATTGTCATAATATTTATAGTAATCGCCAACCCTTACACCTTTTATATGTGTTCCTCTTTCAGCAACACCTATTACATCTCTTTTTTTATTTCTAATATTCACTTGAGAGTCTACATATAGATTTCTTTATTATTATTTTGAAATATATTAAAAAAACTATAATGTGCTTTTGCTAATGTATTTTTACTTGCAAAATAAATATAATCACCTTCTTTATATCCTTGTACTGAGGTTCCTGAGAATAATGTTCCCATTATTGAATTATTATTTGCATTTCTAAAGTATACACTTTCCTCAACTGTAAATTTACTTAGTTCTTTACCATTTGGTATTGGTGTTTCATTTTTTTCTGGTACATATTCATCCGCTGGCATATCAGGTAAATTGATCATATTAAATGGCAATTTTACTATTTCATTTTTCCCATTATGTTTGATATTTGTTACAAAAATTTTTCTATAAAGTATATTTGGGTCCCAATCTATATTTCCTGTAAATTCTTCATTTTTATGTGAATATCTAACAATTGAGTCGTCGGAAAGTCTTCGTAAATTTTGATAATCTTTTTTCAATGATACTTTTATCGGTACTTTATTTGAAGTAACATTTGATGCTAATACATACCTATCTTTCCCTTCATCTTCATTGTAAAATCTTATATATTTTTCGTCATCTAGATTTATCTCAACACCTTTTATTACTTCTCCTTTATTTAATTTTGTAATTGAATTTAATCTTCTATCATATACATATGATGTATTTTTGATATATAAATTTGAGATAGTAGTGTTATATGAATTTGTTTTCACATATGTGGTTAGATCACCAACTGTTGTGTATTCTCTTATGGGCTCTACTGCAACTTTTCTTAAATATACCATTTTACCGTAGTATTTTTTTATTGGCCCGTATATGTGAAACGGATACTTGATGTACCATCATCTACTGCATTTTTTATAATTTCACCATTTTTTACCCCATCAGGAATGTTTTCGTATGAATTATACTCGTATGAATTATCAAGATACAAACGGTATGATTTCTTAACTTGATAATCTCCAGTTTTTATTTTATTGTTCCCGTATGGTCTATATACTTTAAGTTTTTTACCAGCATGGCTGAAGAAACGACTTTTTGTAATATAATCAACCCCTACATCTGATAGACTTGTATTTGCTAAATCTCTATTTCTCTCATCTGGTGCTGAGTGTATAATATATTCTGTTCCATTACTTGAGTATTGTCCTGTTTCTTTATTTATCTTACCTAAATATAATCCCATATGAGTTATTCTATCTATTCCATCATCCTTAGCATCATAACCAACAATATCTCCTGGTCTTAAATCTTCTACAGGAACTTCATCAAGATATTTAGATAGAGTTTCTGTTCCTAAAGGTAAATCTATATTTACCGCTTTTTTATATACATAGTATATCAAAGCATCACAATCAAAACCTGTTTCTGGTAAAGTTGACTCCGGTCTATATTTTGTACCAATTACACTTTTTGATATTTTTCTCATTTCTATCAAATCTCGAGAAGTTAACGCACCATTTTCAATAGCGTAAGTTGATGTGCTCAGATATGAAATAAATATAATTGATATAATTAATACATAGTTAAATAATTTTTTCATTTTTTCTCCTATAATTTATTTTTTATATGACATATTATAGCATATATGCAAAAAAAATATGCATAGAAACTTCATTCTAATGCATATCTTAAATTAATTTGATTAATCAATTTTATATTTTTTCTTGAATCTTTCCACTCTACCACCACGTTCTGCAGTTCTTTGTTTTCCTGTGTAGAATGGGTGAGAATCAGAGCTAACTTCAACTTTAATTAATGGGTATGTTTTACCATCTTCCATCTCAATTTCTTCCTTAGAAGTCATTGTTGAACCACTAATAAATTTGTAACCGCTAGTAATGTCCATAAAAACAACTTTTCTATATTCTGGATGTAAATCTTTTTTCACTATCTCACCTCTTTTCTTGTAAATTTTCAATTTACTAACTTAGAAAGTATACCATACTTTATAGTATGTTTCAAGTGTTATTTTCTATTTTCGAAATATTCATCTAATACCTTTGGTGTTAATTCTCCAAAAGTTGGACCACACTCTCTCTGATTATCTCCGGAATAATCATTAATTTCAATAAAAACAGGTTCGTAGTCCTTTCCTATAGCAAAATCCCAACCAACCCATCTTAAATCTAATAAATATGGATGATATTTTTTAGCTTGTTCAATAACTTTATCAAATCCAATAAGTTTTTCTCTTGTAAATTTATCACCCTGATAATCTTCATAGATCATAAGCTCATTTTGCATTGCAAATTCACCTAAATATCCATCTTTATCAATTGGTCTAGAATACCCACCTTGACTGTAATTATCTACTTCTTTACCTGCTCCACCAACTCTTAATATCGCCGATAGAGGCTCTACTTTTCCGTCGATTAATAAAGTAATCAATCTAATTGTATTTACACTGCTTAAATTAAATCTTGCTAATTGATCACTTTGTTCTACAACTTCTTGAACTATAAAACTTTCTTTTTCTTCAATTTTTTTATTAATAAAATCTATTTCATTACTAAAGTTAGCTTCTAATTTTAGTATTCTTACTCCTTGTCCTTTTAACAAACCAGAAGGCTTATAAATTAATTTTTTATGTGAAGAAAGTATTTTTTTTAAGTTATTTTTATCAATTAATTCTATATTTTCATCTACTAAAAAACCATTGTTAAATCGTAATATAGTTTTAGGCTTATTTATATCCTTAAATAAATAGTCAGCATAAATTTTATTTGTTATAGTCGTACCAACTTCAATATTTGTTAAACTAAATAGTAATTTTGAATAGAAAAAATCTCCTGGAATTATATATGGATCAAATTTTTGAATATTGTATCCAAAATATTGATACCATCTTTTATCTGGCTTCATATTATATTTTTTCCAAAATGGTAAAACTACATTTTTATATTCTTCATCAAATCCTTCATATATTTGAACTGTTTTAACTTTTTTTCTTATAAATTTTTTTTCTTTGTATGAGAGAATTATAGATCTTAAAAAATTCATTATATTTATCACAGCTTGTTTTGATTTTCCTATCATTTATTATCCTTTCTTAAACTTAATAAATACGGAATGTATAAAATAAAAAATACTACATTTAGGGTATACACTTCAGATAAACTCATTATTATTAGGACTATAATAAATAATATCGATTTATATTTCATATCTTTAAAATAATTATTAAGCGACGTTTTTATTGAAATATATAGTAATGAAGAATATGATAATAATAACAATCCTCCGCCTCTTAATAATGTTTCTAAGAAAAAATTATGAGAATCATAATAATGTCTATATTCGAAGATATAAATATATCGTCCATCAATAGCCCCATGACCTAAAATTGGCTTATTTTTTATTAAAGTTAATGCTTCATCCCAAATTAAAGTTCTAGAGGATAGCGTTGCATCTTTTTTAAATAACAATTCTATTATTGGATTAAATAACCTTTGAATGTTTACTACCGTCATTAAAATATTTAATACTAAAAAAATAGCTACTATGGTAACAGCCCAGTTATTTTTATTTTTTCTAAAAATATCTATTTGTAATATATCTAGTATCGCAATAGCTATAAATCCTAAAAATAGTAAACCTAGTCCTATTTTCCCATTAGATGATTCTATTAAAAAAATAGATAGAATTGATAAAATTGTTGAAAAAAATACTAATAAATTATCTTGTCTTGAATTTATACCTTTTGTTAATATTACTCCTAAATAGCACATTATCACTATAATTGTACTTTGATTTGATTCCCCAAAAATATGTATCCCTTTATTAATACTTTGACCAACTTCTGTTACTATAACACCATCTCTATATAATAAAAGCAATATAGTATGTAAAAATAAAGAAAAGAAGCTATAGTATTTTATTGCTTTTTTAAAGTCTGAATTAGAGAGTAATAATAAATAATAGAAAAGAATTACAACTCCGATTGTCGAGGTTGTAAGCGATATATATAATTCATATCCCTTTCCTCCTAAATAAGTAGACACAAAAAAAGTTATAAAATAAAGGAAAGTAAAAAAAATAAATTGATTAATCTTTCTAATTCTTAAAAGCAGCAATACTGAAATAATACTTAACCCTGTTTGTGTCAATCTTATATATCTAAATATCGATAGATTTTCTACTAGTTTAGGCGGAAAAAAAATAAGCATAATGAATAAAGTAGATATAAAGGCAAAACTATCTCTATTTTTAAATATTAATTTTTTAATTTTATCCTCTATTCTTAAAATCATGTATACCCCATATTATTTGCTAAATTTTTTAATTTCATTAGATATATCAAACATTTCTCCAAATTTCCAGTCATATTCGATTGGATCTAATTTATCGCAACCACTTGCCGAAAGAAATGTTAATTCTCCAAATATTGTTTTTCCAAATTCACTATATAAATCAACCCTTACTAAAGGAAAATCTTCAGATAGTTTTGATGCTATGTCCAGCATCTCATCCCAATTAGATGGTTTTTTTATATTTCCACCCGAATTATTATCTCTTGTTGTTTTTACGTCTATCCACTCAAAATCCGGTGTAAAATAATCGTAATAAGTTTCGTCTCCATCTCTATTTGATGCAGTATATATAAATTTAGGCTCACCATAAGAACAAAATATTTTATAATCTATGGGTTGTCTTCCACTTTCAGTCTCAATATATTTTTCTGCAATTATCTTGTTTTCAATATCATCATAACTAAACTCAACGTTTCTTGGACCATATGATTTATCTTTTAATAGTTTTTTTAAGTAGGGTTTATGTTCTTCGAGATTAAATTTAGATTTGTCAGTTACTAATACATTCCCTGTTGATCCTGAATTACTTTTTAATACAAATTTTTTTGGTAATATCGATACATCTATATCCTCTACATCATCCACTGCAAAATATAATTCCGTTAATATATGTCCTAGCCCTTTTGATTTTACAAAATCTCTCACAGCATATTTATCTGAACATTGTGTTACAAGTGGATTTTTGTAATATGTATTTAGCTTTAACCATTGCATTTTTTCATTTAATGTTTGTGGATTTTTTAAATTTAAGTCATAACCTAAATATCTTTTATGTCTTAGTTTAGTTGCTCCAACTTTATCCACTTTAGTATAAACTGACCAAACTAAATCTTTTAGATTTCTGTACAGATCATTATCCTTATAAAAGGGTATTTTACTATTTCTCATTTTTTTATCCTTTATTCGATTATTATAAACTCATTATCATTGTATTCTAAATCAACGGCTAATCTTTGTTCTAACCACAATTTTATATTCAATGAATCTATTGTATCATATTTATTCAAAATAGATAATCTTAATTTTTTATCGTCTGATATGATAAATGGAGATATCGAAATATTCTTAAAAGTCTTATTTTTTTTAAAAAAATTCAAGTGGACTATTATACCTATTTCTGGATTATTTTCCTTTATAATATATGCTGAATTTTGAGCCATTGACACATTACCAATTGAAAAGAAGCATCTTGCATTTTCTTTTTTTTCATATTTTTGAATAATATGTGGATGTGATCCAATTACAAAATCTGCTTTATTTTTATCAAAAATATTCATATACATCTCGCTGAAGCTTCCTGGGTTTAAATTAAATTGTCCTCCCATATGTGGTAATACAATTGTATAATCAGAGTGCTTTCTTGCATATGCTAAATCTTTTTCTACTCTCTCAATATATGAATCAATTGATTTATTTTCATTTATATTATCTGCATAGGCTGAATTAGCTCTTTTACCTAAAGCCTTCAATAACTTTACGGAATTTTCATATCCAATTGATTTTTGTATGATATTAAAAATCTTTTGTTTTGTAGTTTCTTCCTGATTATCACTAGTACTATAATCATATTGACATAATAGCCTAACTTCACTTTCTTCTTCTTTCGTTAAAGCAACTTTATTGTCTAAATAGTTTGTAGTTGAAGTGTAAGGTAGCAGCGAAAACTTAATTCCCTCGTATTCAAACAAATCAATTTTATTATCTTTAGCTAAAACTTTTATACCATTTTCTAAAAGTTTTTCTATAGTTCTTGTTCTACCTTCCATACCTCTGTCTAGAATATGGTTATTTGTAATTATTGCATAATCAAGTCCTATTTCTTTCAATCCTTCAATAGCATTATCTGGCGTGTTAAAAGAATACATTTCATTTGTATATACTTTATCTTTTCCTGCGAAAGTTGTTTCCACATTACCAATCAATATATCTGTTTTTTTTAATAGAGGTTTTATCCCTCTTAACATAGCCTTAAAATCTGTATTTTCGTGATTTTTTTCTAAAGAATATTTTTCAAACATTATATCGCCTAAAAAACTTAATCTAATATTGTCCATTAGCCTTACCTATTACTTTTTTTATTTTATGCTTAAGTCTTGGTAAGAAATTTTTTTTATTATATATATTTATACCGGCATCCTTAAACATTTTTTTTGAAATATCTATGTATTCTTTTTTGATATTTACACTTTCGAGTTCTTCAATAAAATAATATGCTATATTTTCATATCTTATTATTTCCAAATCTTCTTTAGACAGATTTTCTTCAAAGAATTTTAGTAATTTTATTCTTGATTTTGTGCTATCTGTAACAAACTTTTTATCTTTTCTTTTCGTTACATTCCCCTTATTATGCCATGTTGCACAATATATAACATCTGTTGAGAGTGTAAAATTTCGCATATAATGCCCTACTTTTATAGAAAAAAGACTATCATTCTTAGCCACAACTTCATGAAATCTAATATTGTACTTTTCTATAAATGATTTTTTAATCATTTTTGACCAAGGTGTATAGAAATAGTATCTAATTTGATATTCATTTAGCTTTGTTGGATTTTCTAGAAAATCTTTAATTTCATTTTGCATAAAAATATGTCTATTAGATACTTTTCCTGTATCTAGGTCGATACTAGTAGGAGTAAAATATATCACTTCGTCATCACTGTCAATATATTTTTCTAATATTTCGTAATATCCTTCTACAAAATAATCATCTGAGTCGGCAAAAACAACCCATTCACCAGTCGCATTATTAAGACCAATATTTCTACCTACTCCAGCTCCTCTATTTTCTGATTTATTTTCTAAGAATAATACTTCACTATATTGGGCATCTTTTTGTAATTTTTTATATTCATCTAAATTTTTATCACTATGATCATCGACTACTATAACTTGTATCTTATTAAAATGCTTGATTGAATCTAAAAGTTTTTTCAAAAATTCAATATTATTATGATACGGAATAATGATACTTATTCTTTTTTGTTCCATATTATCCCTTTCTTTTTATCTTTAAAACAATTTCCTTCAATATTTGCTTTATCTGTGCAATAACACTTTGTTTATTATCATATACCAAGAAACTCAATAATAAGTAAAATATTCCCCCTATTACTGCTTGTATAAAAATAGAAATCAAGTTTACGCCAAGGAAATTTTGAGAAAATCTTATTACAAAATACATTATCGCACCAATGAATATATATTTCGAATTTTTTACTATAATTTTTTTGTATTCGATATTATTTTTTGAATAATACATTTCTACTGCAAGTACTGAAAATTCAGATAAAATTGTCGCAAATATTGCCCCTTGAGCATTAAATCTAGGTATTAAAATTATATTTAATATTAAATTTGTAACTGCTCCTGTAATTACTGCTAGTGAAAATTGTTTTTCCATGTCAAATGGTATTAAATATTGAGTTCTTATTACACTATTCCACGATTTAAATAATATGGTTATCGCTAAGAAAACGGTTAATTGTCCAGAAACTGCAAACTCTTGTCCAAAAAATATTGGTGCAAATAATGGTCCAACTGCCACTATCCCAAACATAAATAAAGAACCTAAAAATGTGCTAAATTCCATAGAAATATTTATGCTATCTTTAACTTTTTCAAAATCTCCGCTTCTTGCTAAATATGAAGATTTAGGAAGCATTACTGTTGCAAATGCTCCTATAATACCCATAGGAATATTAGTTATTTTTTCAGCATTACTATAATAGGCTACTTGAGAAACTGTTGCTAGCTGACCTATCATAACCTTATCCATAATAATATATGCTCCTACAGCAAGATTTGGGATGAAAAATATTAACGCCGGTCTTAAATTTTTTATTACATCATTAAAATTAAATCTTACGAAAAATATATATTTTCTTAAAAAGATCCATAAAGAAAATGTAGTTAGAAGCGAGCTAAATGCTATTATTGAAGTATGTAACCATAAATGTTCTGGCCCTTTTACAAAAAATATTACAGCTAATAAAACTAATATTCTAATTACTATATTTCTAAACACCATAATCTTAAATTCTTCCATACCATAGAAGAACCAACTCACATCAAAAAATGATGAAAATATAATCATAATGTGAATTAAATAAATCCAAAAATAATTTTTTGCGATAAAAAATATATATATTAAATATACTACTGTAACTAATAATGTTACTATGAGCTGAAGGTAATATATGGACCAAAATTGTTTCGAAACTTTTTCCTTATCATCCCTAACTCTTGATATTGATCTAATACCATGATTTTGAAATCCTAACATAGCAAATAGTAAAAAATACTCCACTATTGATGTTGTATATGTGAAAATACCTAATCCTTCAGATCCTAAGGCTCTGGATATTATTGGAGCTGTTATAAGTGGTGTTAAAAGTATAAGTATTTGATATATTACATTATACATAAAGTTTTTCTTTACTGAGTTCATTTTTTTCCCTTTATTTAAATACGGTTTAACTTATCTATTTTTTTTAGTTCTTCACTATACATATCCCATTTGCCACATTGATCTGGTATTTGAGTAACATCAGGATCCGCCCCTGGATTTCCTTCAATTAACACAATTTGTCCATTTTCTTTTAAAGAAACATCCCATCCAACATATCTAACTTCAGGATGGACTTTTGCTGCTTCTATGCATAAAGCTTTTATATCTTCCCATTGAGGAATCTTAAAACCACAAATTGTTTTTTTTGAATCTGGATGTATAACATATCTATCCCAGTTTCTATCAACTCCATCCGTATATACTATTCCTGTTTCTACATCAATTAATGAGGCTATTCCATAATGATGAAAATTATCTGCACTTTGTCCTTGTCTTCCTAATCTTAAAACTCCACACATGATTTGAACTTCATTTTTAGAATTTATTAGTGTAACAACTCTTAAGGTATTAACAGAGCTAGCGTTAAATTCCTTAAGTTCAATATTTTGAGTTAAAATTTCCTCAAGTAAGTATTTGTTCTTTTTAATTAAATTAAAAAAATCTTCATCAAATTTAATATCTTTTACTTCAAAAAATTCTATTCCCTTTCCAAACATACCATCAGGACTTTTTGCTATTACCCTATTATGTTTTTTTATAAAATTTTCTATTTCTTGATCATTTGAATTAGTTGTATCTAAATAATCTCTTCCTAAATATTTCTTAAATTCATCATTAAATAAAGGTTTACTATCAAATATTATTCTTGAATTAGGATCATTGCAAATTCTCATAATTTTTAATAATTTTGAATGTGTTACAAATTTATTTCTTTCAGGTCTAGTTTTATAATAAAATCTGTATTGAATATAATCTATTAGCTCATTTTTATTTATTATTTTTTCCCATAGAAAATCTAATGTAATTTTTAACTTTAACCACATTGATGGATTAGAATCAATATCAGTCTCTATATAATCATATAATCTTTTAAATCTATCCTTAAATGATTTTTGCATTTTATCCTCTATTTTTTGCGTCTTTCAAAATTTTATCAATATTATCTTGACCCAATTTTTCTAAAGTTCTTCCTTCTAATCTTAAATTTCTATTCAAAGCTGCAGAAGCCATTTCAATTAAAGATGTTGTTATTGGTGTAGGTATATCGAGTGATTTCCCTAATGCTTCAAGCATAACTAGTCCCTGAGGAACATCTTCACTTATATATCTTGAATCTACTGTTGTTGGTCCTTTTGCTCTAGTTGGCATCATTGCATAGTTCATAAAACTTTGCTTTGCATCCAAACTATCGTCAAGTGTATTTCTATATTTAGCCATTTCCACGTATGAAATTCTCTCAAATCCTAATTTTTCAATTACATCCATTTTTTCAGAATCTAAAGCTTCTAATATATTCCAAACTGAAGGAGTAAATACTTCATGGTACATTACATAGTCTCCATTTGTTTTTTCAATTCTTGGAATGCTCATAATGGCTCCAACAGTATGAACTATCAAATTTGGATTATGTAAAGCAGCTTCTACTACAAATCCATAATACTCAAATGGAAATCCTAGATGACTTAATACTTCCTTAACTTCAGATGTTTTTGAAGAAGGATATACTCCCAATGGATTTCTAACATTTCTAAATCCTACCTTTATAAGCCCTGGCTCGATTATTCTACAATCTATAAACGAACTTGTTGCCTCTACGACCGTTAGTTTTTTAGATCCTGAATGTTTAAGTATATAAGCTGTTGATAAATATCCTGGATTAACTAATATTATCTGATTTTCACTTAAATACGGTACTATTCTCTCTATTACAGGCTCATGATACTTTGTTTGTAAAATTATCAGCACAACTTTTGATTCTTTTATAGCTGATAAATCTCTAGTTATTTTATTTATTTTAGCCGTTTTCTTAACTCCAAAGTCATCTAATGTCATTTTTCCATCATTATTGACTAGGAAATTAAAATTTTGATTGTGCATTGAATCTGATGTTTTAACTAAGGTTACGTCATGTCCTCTATAAGCTAAATCTGTTGCAGTTGCTGTACCTGCATTTCCTGTTCCAACTACTGATATTTTCATATAATCTCCTTAATTTTGTGCGTATTCCAAATTTTTATCAACAAATACATCTCTTAAAACTTTTTCAGTTAAATCCCCAAAAGTTGGTCCAACTGTAATTTGATTCGGACCTGGACATGAATTAAACTCAATAAAAATTGGCTGTAAATTTTCGTCTATAGAGAAATCCCAACCTATAATCTTAAAGTGTGCCTGTTTTTTATGAGTATTAACTATCGTTTCAATTAATTCGTTATAGTTAGGAATTTTTATTGAACTAAACGAAATGCCATTATTATTTTCTGAAACCCATTCAGCTTTTCTATTAACTCCTTTGTCATATAAACATCCATTTTCATGAATTGGAATAGCAAAACCTCCAGCTCCAATATTATCTACTTTTGAATTTTCAGCTCCAACTCTCAATATAGAAGACAAAATATGTACTTCCCCTTCAAATAAAAACGAAATTGTTCTAATAGTATTTAGAGATGTTTTATTCAATTTAGATAGCTCTTCGTGCTGTTTTACTGCTCCTTGGATTATAAAATTCGCTTTTAATTCATCAATTGTTTCTTCCACATCATCTAATGTATATTTTCCATTTTCAAAAAATTTTATTAATCTACCTTCACCACTATCTATAGAAGGTTTAATGAGAAACTCACCATTATATTCTTCACATATTTTTAATACGTATTTTTTGTCTATGATATTCATTTCACTATCATAAAAAACTCCAGCTATATTCTTTGCTAAAGTATCGGGTCTATTTAGATTTGAAAAATAAATATCATGCAAACATTTATCCTCTCCTAATCTTCTAAATTGTGGATTACTATAATATGGAACAATTTTTCCATACCATAAATCGTCAGGAATATATCTCGGATCAACTTTCTGTTCCCTATCACAAAATATTTGAAACCAATATTTTTTAGGTTTAAGTCCAAATTGTTTCCAATATGGGACAATTATATTATTGTAGTCATCTCCCAAGTCATAACCGTTATTCATTCTTTTTAGTCTAGCCTTTGCTTTTCTTTGATAACTATACATTCTATATATTGACTCAATTTTTCTATTAAAGTCATCTAATTTTTTTCTTAATCCACTTCTCATTATACTTCCCTTACCATGAGTTCAACATATTTCATCATACTCATATTTTCCTTATATTTTCCAATATTTTCTTTATTTGTATTTCCCTTGATATTATTAATTATTAATTTCATATGATCAACACCACATTCATATGCATGAGGATACCCACCACCAAACCTTGGATTAACCTCTGAAATATAGTATTTTCCATTTACATCAAATATATCAATATCTATTTGACCTTTATACCCAAATTTCTTAACAAAATCTTTAACAAGTCTAAATAGCTTCTCATCCTTAAATGAAACCGCTTTATCTGTTTCCCCTGCTCTCATAATTAATTTTCTTTTTGCAAATATTGAAACAATCTCTTCACTTATTAAGTCAATATAGACGTCAACGCCTAATTCTTGTCCATCCAAAAATTCTTGAATCATTAAATTATCTTCTTTTTCAAATAATAAATCAATTGTTTCCTTATCAGTTACTTTACTTATAGATATTGACGCACTCCCTTTGATTGGCTTTACGAAAACTGGGAAATTAATTTTTCCTAACTCTAAAGCTTTATAAAATTCATGTTTTTTTGTATATGTTTTTGCTGTGTTAAAATTATTTTCAACTAACCAATCATACATTTTTTTCTTATCTAAAGAAATATCGCATTGCTCTTTGGCTGAACCAATTATTGTAACACCTAATTCATCAAACTTAGCTTTGTTATCAGCTAAAATATTTAATTCTGGATCAATCAGGCTTAATACTGCTCTTATATTTTCTTTTTTACAAATATCTAAAATTTGATCAAAGTATCCATCTTCATCAATTCTTGGAACTGTATAAAATTTATCGGCATCATATATAGCTGGCGAATATTTACTTGCATCTGTAGCTATAACTTTACCTGTTTTTTCACCATTTTCATTAATAAGTGCCTTCTTAAAATATTGAACTATCTTATTTCTAGTTCCTACACTTAAAATTAAAATATTAATCATATATTTCTCCATATTGTTAAATGAATTTCTCCATTATACATAAATCCTTAAATTCACCGTCTATAAATCGCTCTTTCTTAAATGTTCCAATTTTCTTAAATCCTACATTTTCCCAAAATTTTAAAGCAGCTTGATTATCTAGAACTACATTCAATTTAATCTTTTTTAAGTTTAAATAATTCTTCGCATAATTTTCAATCAAATTATATGCTTCTTTTCCTAATCCCATAGATTGAAACTCTAATTCTCCAATATACATCCCAACTTCACAGTTTTGATTTATATGATTAATTGAATATAAACCAATCATACCTATTGCCTTATCTTCAAAACATATTATAAATCTTTTATTTTTATCATCGATTTTTATTAATGAATCTATCCAATTTATATGTTCGTCTATTGATGTTGGATTAAATCCACCACCTAAATATTTAAATATTTCTATATTATTTTTCCATTGATTTAATTTTTCTAAATCACTTTTTAATATAGGTCTTAATAATACTCTTTTATCTTGTAACATATCTTCTCCTATCAATAGATAGTTTCTGAATCAAATAATTTTAAAAATGTCTTAAAAATTATTTTAACATCTAACCAAAAATTAAACTTGTCTATATATTCATTATCAACTACTATTCTCTCATTCCAAGTCACACTATTTCTATGTTTTACCTGAGCTAATCCTGTTACTCCCGGCTTCATTTCAAATCTTTTTTTTGCCCAATCTGGATAATTTTCATATCCATCATATGGTGAATATACTACAGGAGGTCTAGGACCTACTAAACTCATATCTCCTATTAATACATTTATTAACTGAGGCAACTCGTCTATAGATGTTTTTCTTAAAAATCTGCCTAATTTTGTAATTCTAGGATCTTTATCAGATTTTATAGATAAACCATCTCCTATTTTTTCAGCATTCACAATCATTGTTCTAAACTTAAAAATTGAAAATACTTTTCCATCTTTTCCAAGTCTTTCCTGTTTGAAAAAAACTGGGCCTTTTGAATCAATTTTTATCCAAATTGCAAAAAATATAAGGATTGGACTTAATATTATTAATCCTATCAAACTTGAAAATCTATCAAAAATCTCCTTAATTACTTTATTCATACTAATCTCTCTTAAAAATATCTCTAGTATATACTTTATCTAATACATCATCTAAATTTTCATGGTATCTATTTGCAATAATTGAATCAGATATTTTCTTAAATTCTTCTAAATCATTTATCACTTTATAACCTTCAAATTCCTGTTCGTCCTTTATGGTTGGCTCAAATATAACTATATTTACACCTTTTTTACTTAATCTTTCCATAACTCCTTGTATTGAGCTACTTCTAAAATTGTCACTATTTGATTTCATTGTAAGTCTATATATACCGATAGTTAATTTTTTTGAACTATTATTTTCTTCAGCTTTTTTCAATGCACTATCTGCTATGAAGTCTTTTCTTGTTCTATTTGCATCTACAATTGCTTCAATTATATTATTTGGAACTCCTTCAAAATTAGCTTTCATTTGTTTTGTATCTTTTGGCAAACAGTATCCACCATATCCAAATGAAGGATTGTTATAGTGTAATCCAATTCTTGGATCAAGTCCAACACCTTCAATTATTTTCTGAGTATTTAGGTTTTTTAACTGTGCATATGTATCTAATTCATTAAAAAATGCAACTCTCATAGCTAAATAAGTGTTTGAAAATAGCTTGACAGCTTCTGCTTCTGTTGTATCCATGAATTTTATATCAATATTTTCTTTTAAGGCACCTTTTACAAGTAAATTTGTAAATACTTCAGCTTTTTTTGCTAATTCTTCATTATTTTGATTATATCCCATTATTATTCTTGAGGGATATAAATTATCTTCTAAAGCCTTTCCTTCTCTTAAAAATTCTGGGCTAAAAATTATATTTTCTAGTTCATATTTTTCTCTAATTTTTTTTGTATAACCAACAGGTATTGTTGATTTTATGACAATTGTTGCCTTTGAATCTGATTTTATTATTTCTTCAATTACGCTTTCTACAGACGAAGTATCAAAGTAGTTTTTTTCTTCATCATAGTTTGTAGGTGTTGCTATAATTATAAAGTCAGAATTTTCATATATTCCTTCTGTAGATAATGAAGCTCTTAAATTTAACTCTTTTGTATCAAAAAATTCTGTTATTTTCTCATCAACTATTGGTGAAATTCTATCGTTGATTTTATCTACTTTATATTTGTTCCTATCAATTGTTACAACTTCATTTTCTTGTGCTAGTAATGTTGCATTAGCTAATCCAACATAACCCGAACCTACAACTGTAATCTTGTAATTTCCTTGCATTATATACTCCTTTCAACATTTCATCTATATAAAAAAATTTAGATTTGATAAATTAAAGAATTTATCAAATCCATTTTTTTATGAATTGAAAATCTCTTTAATATTTTCTATTACAATTTCTTGCTCTTCTTCGGTCATTTTTAAATCACTAGGCAAACATAAACCTCTTTCAAAAATATCTTCAGATACACTATGAGATTTAACTTTAATATAATCGTATTTTTCAAATACTGGTTGTAAGTGCATTGGTTTCCAAACTCTTCTAGACTCAATATTAAGTTCATCTAGTCTGATTCTTAATTTTTCAGCATCAAATCTATCAGTAATGGCGTCCTTTTCTATCAATATACAACTCAACCAAAAATTTGGAACTGTCATCATTTCGTATGGATTCATAAGAAGAGGAAGTCCTCTAAAACTTAAATTATATTTGTTGAAAATTTTAGTTTTTATTTCCTTGTGTTCTTCTAAATGCTCAAATTGTCCTCTACCTATACCTGCACACACATTACTCATTCTATAATTGTAACCAATTTCTGAATGTTGATACCATGGAGCTGGATTTTTTGATTGTGTAGACCAGAATTTTACTTTTTCTGCATCTTCTTTACTCTTACTTAATACCATACCACCACCTGATGTAGTAATGATTTTATTTCCATTAAATGAAATAACTCCATATTTACCAAATGTTCCTGTTTGTTTCCCCTTATAAGTTGCTGATAAACTTTCTGCAGCATCTTCGATTAATGTTACATTATATTCATCACATAATTTCATGATTTCTTCTAATTTAGCAGGTGTTCCATATAAGTGAACTAAAACTACCGCTTTAACTCTTTCACCATATTTTTTAAGTGCTAATTCAAGTGCTTTTGGATCCATATTCCATGTATCGTATTCCGAATCAACAAAAACAGGAATAGCATTTTGATAGATTATGGGATTTACCGTTGCTGAGAAGGTTAAATCTTGAACAATAACTATATCGTCCTTACCTACTCCTGCAAGTTTATATGACAAATGTAAACCTGCCGTTCCTGATGAAACGGCTGCTGTTCCTTCTATATCTAAGTAATCTGAAAAAGCTTTTTCAAGCTCATCTACATTTGGTCCTAATGGAGCAATCCAATTTGTATCAAATGCTTCATTAACATATCTTAGTTCTTCTCCATGCATAGTGGGAGTTGCTAGGGGAATTCTTTTATCTAATCTTTTTGTCATAATAACCTCTACTTTGATTTTCTATATAATTCTTCGAATTTATCTTTATTATCCTTAATATCAGACTCAGAACTGTGATAATTTGGTACTATTTCTATTATTTTTTCAACAACCTTTTCTACTAAATTGTATGCTGAATATTGAGACATATCTTCCAGTTGACTAAAAAATACTTCATTATTAAAATCAATAGGTTTAGCTATATGAATTAAATCATTTGGTGTTTTTTCTAAACCTTCTTCAGACATAAGTTTTTCTTCATACAATTTTTCGCCTCGCCTTAATCCAACATATTCTATTTTTATATCTTTATCCGGTTTTAATCCTGATAATTTTATAAGGTTTCTCGCCAACGTGTCTATCTTTACTGGTTCTCCCATATCTAATACAAATATTTCCCCACCTTTAGCGTAAAAGCCTGCTTCAATTACTAAACTAACAGCCTCAGATATAGTCATAAAATATCTGATAATATCTTTATGAGTTACTGATATAGGGCCACCTTCAGCTATTTGTTTCTTAAATAATGGTACTACTGATCCGTTACTTCCCAATACATTTCCAAATCTAACAGCCACAAAATCTGTTATAAATTTAGTATTAAATTCTCTAATTTCACGATTATTTATTGATTTTAATTTTGGAATCATATTTAGGTTTTTAGTCTTAGACACAGCAGACATACTTTGTATAATCATTTCGCAAATTCTCTTAGTTGCCCCCATTATTGAAGTTGGATTTACAGCTTTATCTGTACTAATTAAAATAAATCTTTCAACATTGTATCTAAGAGCTGCATACGCTGTATTGTATGTTCCATAAATATTGTTTTTTATAGCTTCATTTGGACTTGTTTCCATTAAAGGCACATGTTTATGTGCCGCAGCGTGATAAACAATATCTGGTCTATATGTGTAAAAAATATCATCAACTCTTAACTCTTCTCTAACCGATCCAATTAAAGCAACTAAATTTAAGTTTGGATATTTTCTTTTTAACTCTTGTTCAATCTCATACGCATTATTTTCATAAATATCAAATATTAACAATTGTTTTGGATTATGAGACGCTATTTGTCTACACAATTCACTTCCTATCGTTCCCCCACCACCAGTCACTAACACAACTTTTCCTGTGATATTTCTTAACGCCGATTTGTTATCTATCTTAATAGGTTCTCTTTCTAATAAATCTTCAATTTCTACATCTTTTAATTCTTTTACAGTAATTTTATCACTAGTAATCATCTCTGGTATTGATGGAGCTATTTTTAATTTTGCTCCCGCTTCATTACATTTATTTATAATTATTTGCTTGGAATGATTATCGGAAGAGGGAACAGCAATAATTATTAAATCTATATTGTGCTTTCTTACAATTTCTGTAACTATATCAATTTCGCCAAATATTGGTAAATTTGAAATATATCTTCCCCATTTATTGGGATTATCATCTAAAAAACCTACTACTTTATAGTTTCTTTCTTCATAATTTATTATGTCATTATATATTAGTCTTCCTGCTTCGCCAGCTCCAACTATAAGAACTCTTTCAACTTCTCTATTATTATTTGTAGAACGGGCCAATAATAGATATATTCTATATGACAATCTTATACTTGTAACTAATATATATTGAGTTATTGCTCCTATTATATAATATGATATTGGCATTCTACGAATAAATAACATAGTACCTAAAACATGAAAAGTAGTTGTAATTACAAAAGCATAAGATGATCTCACCAATTCTGCTACACTCGCAAATCTCCACATACTTTTATACATTTTAAGAAAATAAAATGTCAATATTGAAAATATGGTATAAAATGGTGCAAACTTTATAAATGCATCTAGATAAAAACTAGATATTTTTGTATACTCAAAATCAAATCTTAAAAGTAGCGCAAAAAAATACGCTATATTAACAGCGAAAATATCAAATATACCTATCGTTAAACTTACTTTTTGCCAATGCTTTAATTTTTTCATATCTTTCTCCTAGTCATAAATTTACTAGTATTTATTAATTATATTTATTTATCTATTTAAGCCTATATTAAGTGTAAATTTATAAATAAATAATACCATATCACCATATTATTATCAATAATCGATAAATCATCTAATTAATGGTATAATAAGTGAAAATACAATAAAAAAATGGAGGTATTATGAGTTTTGATAATAAACTAGAAAAATATGCAAAATTAGTCGTAGAAATTGGTTCTAATGTAGGAAAAGGAGATATTGTAACAATTAATTGTCCTATTGAAAGATTTGATTTTTGTAGGTTTCTTGCAAAAAATTCATACAAAGCTGGGGCAAGTGAAGTGAATATAAATTGGGGCGATGATGCAATAACCAAACTTTCATATCAATACACACCTGTGGAGGTACTTGAAGATATACCTCAATATAGATATGATAAGCTAGAATACTATGCTAAAAAAGGCGAAAA
Source organism: Helcococcus sp. SA-HE-C1 (assembly GCF_985670335.1). Lineage (NCBI taxonomy): Bacteria > Bacillati > Bacillota > Tissierellia > Tissierellales > Peptoniphilaceae > Helcococcus > Helcococcus sp. SA-HE-C1. The sequence continues at coordinate 288,204 of NZ_OZ484652.1, read as the reverse complement.
ACGAATCTCAGTGAGTGCTTCTGATCCTGAATTGTTAAAAGGAATAGATTCTGAAAAAATTTTAAGAGCTTCAAAAGCAAGTAGCGAAAAATTTCAACCTTTAAGAAAATATACAATGAATGATATAAATTCATGGACTGTTGTATCTGTTCCAACCAAAGCTTGGGCAAAAAAAGTGTTCCCTAACAGTGAAAATCCTGTAGATGATTTATGGGATGCAATTTTTGAAACTACCAGAGTTAATACAGAGGATCCTATTGAAGCTTGGAAAAAACATTTAAAAGTTCTTTTGGATAAGGCTGAATGGTTAAATAATTTAGATTTAATAAAATTGAAATACAAAGCATCTAATGGTACAGACCTTGAAATCGGGTTACCAGAAGGTCATATCTGGACTGCTGCTTCATCAAAAAACTCAAAAGGTGAAGAATTTGTTCCTAATATACCAACAGAAGAAGTGTTTACACTTCCTCACAAAGATAGAGTTAACGGTATAGTTTATTCTTCAAAACCTTTGGTGTATAACGGTAATGTAATAGATGAATTTTGGCTAAAATTTAAGGATGGTGCCGTTACAGATTTTGATGCAAAAGTTGGAAAAGAAGTATTGGAACAACTATTCAAAAAAGATGAAAGAGCTAGAAAACTTGGAGAAGTTGCTTTAGTTCCTTACAACAGCCCTATCTCAAATTCAAAAATTTTGTTTTTCAATACTCTATTTGATGAAAATGCATCTTGTCACTTAGCTTTAGGAAAGGCATATCCTACAACTATTAAAGGCGGTTCCGATATGTCTAGTGAAGAACTTGATAAAAATGGTGTTAATGATTCTTTAGCTCATGAAGACTTTATGGTCGGAACTCATGATCTAGATATTGTAGGCATAAAGAAAGATGGGAGTGAAGTTCAAATCTTTAAGAATGGAAATTGGGCATAAGGAGATATTATGATTTTAAACAAAAAAACTTTAGAAGAAAAAATAGAAAAATTAGCAGAATTAGCAGTAAAGATTGGTGTCAATGTAGGTAAAGGTGATACAGTAGAAATAAATATACCTGTTGATAGAGTTGATTTAGCTAGAAAACTTGTAGAACAATCATATAAAGCTGGAGCTCATAAAGTATTAGTTAATTGGAGTGATGACTATAATACATTGTTAGCATATACCTACCAGACATTAGAAACATTACAGGATGTTCCCGACCATAAATTTAATAGAGATGAAACACTATTGAAAGAGGGTGTTAAGCAAATTTTTGTAAAATCAACAGACCCTGAATTACTAAAAGATATCGATTCAGCAAAAGTAAAGGCTGTTAGTGTTTCCTTAGCAAATAAACTTAATCCACTAAAAAAATATAGAATGAATGATATTACATCTTGGACAATTATTTCTGCTCCAAATGAAGCATGGGCAAAAAAAGTTTTCCCAAATAGTAAAGATCCTGTAAATGATTTATGGGAAGCGATATTTGAAACAACAAGAGTAAATAAAGAAAATCCAATTGAATCATGGAAAAATAATATTGATTTATTAACAACAAAAGGCCAAATGGTTAAATGAACAAGCTTTTGAAACACTTCACTATAAATCTTCAAATGGAACAGATTTACTACTTGGATTACCTGATGGTCATATTTGGAGAGCTGCATTTACTAAAAATAAAAAAGGGGAAGAATTTGTTCCTAATATGCCAACAGAAGAAGTTTACTCATTAGTAGATAGAAATAAGGTTGAAGGTAAAGTTTTTTCTTCAAAACCTCTAGCTTATAACGGTAATATTATAGAAGATTTCTGGGTAGAATTTAAAGATGGTAAAGTTATAGATTTTGATGCAAAAAAGGGCAAACAAACTTTTGAGGACTTATTAAATTCAGACGAAGATAGATCTAGAAGACTTGGAGAAGTTGCTTTAGTTCCTTTTGATAGCCCTATTTCAAATTCAAATATTCTTTTCTTTAACACTTTATTTGATGAAAATGCATCATGCCACATTGCATTAGGTGCTGCGTATCCTACCACTATAGAAGGAGGTGCCGATTTATCAAGTGAAGAACTTGAAAAAAGAGGGGCAAATCAATCAATCGTTCATGTTGACTTTATGATTGGTACAAAAGATTTAGATATAACTGGTATAAAAAAAGATGGTACAAAGGTACCTGTTTTCAAAAATGGAGACTGGGCATAAATGCCCTTTTTAATTTATAATATATATTTAATAATAAATTAATTTAAATATTGGAGGAATTTTGGAAATTCATATTTTATGTGGTGGAATGAGTACAGAACATGATATTTCACTTAGATCTGCACGAACTATAATAAATAATTTAGATAAACAAAAATATAATGTCAGCTTCACTTATATAACAAAAGAAGGAAGATTTGAACCAATAGGATTTTTTACAAAGGAGATTGAAAAGCCTGAAGATTTAATCAGGGTTTCTCATCTAAATACAAAAGAATCAATAATGAAATTTATTGACTTTATAAATCAACTAGATAATCCTCTCATTATTCCTTGCATTCATGGTACTACTGGAGAAGATGGACAAATACAAGGATTTTTAAAAACCTTAGGATTAAATTTTTTAGGTAATTCTTTACTATCATCTGCAATGTGTTTTGATAAAGCCGTTGCTAATGATATGTTAGCTAAGAATAATATACCTCAAGCTAAATATTTTGTAGTAAATAAAAAAAGATATATGAGAACAAATAACAAAGAATCCATAATTTCAAATATTTTTGATACTTGTGGAGAAAATGTATATGTTAAACCTGCAAATAGCGGGTCTTCAATTGGCGTATCTAAAGCTAATAGAAATAATATTATAGAAGCCTTAGAAAATGCATTTAAGTATGATAATAAAGTATTGGTCGAGGAAGAAATGTCTTCATTAGAACTTGAAGTTTCTGTTATTGGTAATGTAAATCCACAAGCATCATTACCTGGATCTACTCATCTTCAAGAGAAATATTTGACTATACAGCTAAATATTTAGATGCCAAACTAATTAGAAATATACCTCATAAATTAAATCAATCGGATGAAGCTAAAGTTAGAGAATTGGCCATTGATTCTTATATTGCACTTGGATGTGAAGGTTTTGCCAGAGTGGATATATTTATGGATGAAAATCATAATTTCTTTGTAAATGAAATAAATACTTTCCCTGGAATGACTCCATCCTCTCTATCAGCAGATTTATGGAAAGTTACAGATGGAACAACTTATAGTGAGTTTTTAGATAAATTAATCACGTACGCATTAGAAAGAGCTTAAAATGTTAAACCTAAAATTATCTCAAATTGCAAAATATGTAAACGGAGAATTAAACGATGAAAAATATTCTGGTTTAATTACCAACACTATTTCAAATGATACCAGAACATTACAAAAAAATGATCTTTATTTTCCAATAAAAGGTGAAAACTTCGATGGTCATATTTTTATAGACAAGGCTTTTGAAAATGGTGCTATAGCTTCTATATCCGAAAGAAATAAAATTAAAAATATTGATAAACCTATAATCTATGTCGATGATGTCAACAAGGCATTTACCGAGCTTGCAAAAAATTATCGTTCTTCATTAAATACTAAGATTATTGCATTAACTGGATCAAATGGTAAAACAACAACTAAAGACCTTATTTTTTCAGTACTTGAAGATAACTACAACACGAAAAAAACAATTGGTAATTTGAATAATCTAATCGGCGTTCCAAAAACTATTTTTAGATTTGATAATAAAACTGAAGTTGGAGTTGTTGAAATGGGAACTGATAATTTTGGAGAAATTGAAATTTTATCAACTACTGCTATGCCTGATATTGCAATTATAACAAATATTGGAGATTCTCATTTAGAACAATTAAAAACTAAAGAAAATATAGCCATACAAAAGTTGCATATTTTAGATGGGTTAAATAAAAATGGTGTTTTTATCTATAATAATGACGATGATATTCTTAGAAGAATGGTAAAAGAAAAAAATATCAAGCAAAGAACTATAAGTTTTGGTACTAGAGAGGATTCCGATTATAGAATCAATATAATAGAGTCAAACTATAAGGGATTTGTATTTTCAATAAATGATACTATTTACAAAATAAGTTTAATTGGAAAACATCAAGTTTACAATTCTGCTATTGCAATTATTGTTTCCGAATTATTTAATATTCCGAAAGAAAGTGTTATTATATCACTTTCTAAAAAGGATATTACTAAAATGCGATCCGATTTGTTAAATTGCAACGATTTTGATATATTGGATGATTCCTACAAATCAAATCCACAATCTTTAAGATTCGCTCTTGAAACACTGTATATATTAAATGAATACAAACAAAAAATTGCAATACTTGGCGATATGCTCGAATTAGGAGAAGATGAAGTAGAACTTCATAAACAAATTGGACAAAAAATTGATCCATCTAAAATTGATTATCTTTTATTATATGGACCATTGAGCAAATATATTTATAATGAAGCCATAAATATATTTTCAAAAAATAAAGTGTTTCACTTTAATACAAAGGATAAATTAATTGTTAAAGCTAAAAATCTAATAAAAAAAGATTCAATTGTACTTGTAAAAGGCTCAAGAGCTATGAAACTTGAAGATGTCATTAAAGAATTAACGAACTTAAGACTTTAAAATAATTTTACTCTAATATTTTATTTGGTAAATTTATACCAAGATTAAATATTAGAGTTTTTTAGTTTAGTTATTAAATAGGTAAATATTCTAATTTAGAAAACAATCCAAAGATTTCATATCTTTTTTTTTATTAATTTTATTTTATTATAAATTTTTTGAATATTATTATTAAATTCAATATTTTCCATACTATTTTTATAGAAATCTATTTTTGAATAGAATTCATTTATACTTTCTAAGAAGAATGTATCTGTTAATTTATCTTCCTCAATCATACTTGCAAATCCTTGCTTTTCAAACGATAAAGCATTTTCCACTTGATCACCTCTTGATTTATAAGCAGGTAATGGTATCAAAATCATTGGGATTTTATAATAAAGAAATTCAAAAATAGAATTTGAACCCGCTCTAGTAATCGCAAAATCTGAGTACGCTATAATATCTTTTAATTCTTCATTTATATATTCAAACTGATGATAACCTTGCATATCAAAATTATGGTCTACTAAATTCTTACCACATAAATGAATGATATTAAAATCTTTTGTTAGCTCAGTTAAATTATTTCTTATTATTTGATTTAAAAAATCTGCTCCTAAGGATCCTCCCATGATGAGAATTGCAGGTTTTTCGTTATCTATACCTAAGTATTTTTTAGCTTTTTCACCATTCCCACCTTTTAAGGAATCTCTAATTACAGGCCCTAAATATTCTCCTTTTCCTGACTTTATATATTCTGTAGTTTCTGGAAATGTTGTATATATTGTATTTACAAATAGTTGAGCTATTTTATTTGCCAATCCTGGTGTTAAATCTGACTCATGTGATATTATTGGAATTCGATTTAACCAAGCTCCAACAACTACTGGAACTGAAACAAATCCACCTTTTGAAAATACTACACTAGGCTTAATCTTAAATATTTTCCATATAGATTGAATAATTCCTATAATGATTTTAAAAATATCTAAAAAATTATCTAAAGAAAAATATCTTCTTAATTTCCCAGTCGATATCTCATGATACATAACACCATCTATATTCAAAATTAGTTCTTTTTCTATACCTTTTTTCAATCCTATATAGTGGATTTTCCAACCATCTTTTTTTAATAATGGTATCAAGGCAAGATTCACGGCTACATGCCCCGTGGATCCTCCACCAGTTAATACAATAGTGTTATTTGCCATAATTTTTCCTTACTATTTTTCAATTTTATCTTTCAAGAAATATTTTTTTAATACTTCTGGTATAGTTATACTTCCATCCTCATTTTGATAGTTTTCAAGTATTGCTGCAAAAGTTCTACCAACAGCTAAAGCAGACCCGTTTAATGTGTGTAAAAAATTTACTTTACCATTTTCATCTCTATATCTTAAATTTGCTCTTCTAGCTTGATAGTCTTCAAAGTTTGAACATGAAGATATTTCAACATATCTTCCATATGAAGGCATCCAAACTTCTATATCATATGTCATTGCTGAAGAAAATCCTAAATCTCCTGATGATAACATTACAACTCTATATGGTAACTCTAATAATTGCAAGATCTTTTCAGCTGATTTGGTTAGTGTTTCCAATTCTTCGTATGAATTTTCTGGTTTAACTAATTTTACTAATTCAACTTTATCAAATTGATGATTTCTTATCAAACCTCTTGTATCTCTACCAGCTAATCCGGCTTCTTCTCTAAAGCAAGGGGTATATGCTGTATAATACAAAGGCAATTCTTCATTTGCTAAAATTTCATCTCTTCTATAATTTGTAACTGGTACCTCTGCTGTTGGAATTAAAAAGAAATCCTTACTTGGAAGATAAAAAGCATCTTCTTCAAATTTAGGTAATTGTCCTGTTCCTATCATTGAAGATTTATTTACCATATGTGGTACACTCAACTCTGTATATCCTTCTTCTAGTGTATGTGTATCTAATAAAAATGATATAATTGATCTTTCTAGTCTTGAGCCTAATCCCTTAAAAATAGAAAATCTTGAACCTGATATTTTAGCAGCTCTATCAAAATCAAGGATATCCAAGTCAATTCCTAAATCCCAATGTGCTTTTGGTTCGAATTCAAACTTCTTTGGTTCTCCATATTTTCTAACTTCAATATTATCGCTATCATCTTTACCAAATGGAACTTTTGAATTTGGTACATTTGGAATATATAAAAGTTTTTCCTCAATTTTCGTATCTAGTTCTTTAATCTTATCATCTGATTTTTTTATTTCATTTGATAACTCTCTCATTTGTTCAAAAATAGGTTGAACATCTTTTCCTTCTTTTTTTAATTGTGGTATAGATTTTGAAACTGTATTTTGTTCAGCTTTTTTCTCTTCTACCTTAGTAATTAAAGCTCTTCTTTCCTCGTCCAATTCAACAAGCTCATTAATTGGAAATTCAGCATTTCTTTTACTTAATGCTTCAATAAATTTTTCTTTATCTTTTCTAATAACTTTTATATCTAACATATTTTTCCCTTTCTAGCAATCCAATATTTTCGATTTTTACTATAAACCTATGTAGTCCAATATTTTTTTTAATACCTTTTTTGCTCTTAAAAAATGTTACAACTAAGTCAGACATAATACATGCTATCTTTGTTTCTCCAGTATCATAATCCATTCCTGATGGTATATCAATTGAAATAGTATAAATTCTAGATTTATTTATAACATCAATTATATATTCTGTAGTACCATGAAATTTGAAATCGTATTCCATCCCTGTTATAGCATCTATGATAGTATTAACACTATTAATTTTTTTTGAAAAATTTTCTAATTCTTCAATAGTTTCTAAATAGTTTATTTTTATATCAGTATTTTTTATAATTTCAAATTGACTAGAAAAATCTTCATTTTTTTTATTATCAGTTTCAACAATAAAAACCTCTACGTTTTTCCCTTCAGATGCTAGATTTCTAGCAAGTGCTAGACCATAAGATCCATTCATATTTACACCACATATTATGGCGAATGTCTTTCTATTATTTAGATCAATGTGTTTCATAACTTTTTGTGCCGCATTTTCAATAATAATAGATTTTGTTATTCCAATTTTTTTTATATTATAATCTAATAAATCATAAAATTCTTTTTTTGAAATAGTACTCATGGCAACATCCTTATATCATTTCCGTAAAATTTTTTTATAAAATATTGACCCATTATTCTTGAGTATAATCTAGCATCATATTTAATCGCAAAATTTTCCGGCTCTAAATTGGAAGATATTACTACTGGCAATTTTTTTACAAGTCTGCTATTTATAACCTCTAATAATGCAGCTTTTGTATTTTCATTTACAGCATTTGCTCCTAAGTCATCAATTATAAGTAAATCACAATTAAATATTGCATCTATTTTAGGTTTTAATTCTGTTTTGTCTGAAGAGTAGGCAAATTTATGTTCTAATATCGTATTAATCAATTCTGATTCAGACATATAAATCACTGAATATTGTAAATCAAGAACCTCTTTTGCTATGCAATTAAGCATATACGTTTTTCCAGTTCCTACTTTTCCAAAAATATAGATATTGGCTGAATATGCACTAAAATTTTTAGCATAGGATTCAAATTCTTGCTTTATTTCTTTCATATTTTCGTAGGGACTAATTTTTTCATTCCCTTGAATACTCTTTCTAAAAACATTTAGATCAAAATTCTTGAAATTTTGTTCTTCAATTATTTTTTGTATATGACTATCTTCTTGTAATTTTAATACTTTAAGACTTTTCCAACATTGACAATTCTCTGTACCAACAATACCAGTGTCCTTACAAATGTCACAATGATATTGTAATTTTAAGTAATCATGTGGGATATTATTTTTTTCAAATATTTCATTTCTTCTATTTATTAATGATTTTATCTCATCAGTTAGTCTTGATACAGAATTCCCTTCTAAAGATAATGAAATTCTTTCAATGTTTTTTCTAGTAATTTCTGTTTTTATTTTTTTAATTTCAGGAAATTGAGAATAAATCTCCCTTTTCCTTTTCTCCAATTTTATTTCATTTTCTCTTCTTCTATCTTGATAAATTTCTTGAATCTCTTTCATTTGTTATTCCTTCTACTAATTGGAAGTTTTTTATTTAACTTCATTTCAACAAATGCATCTCTATCTTCTTTTGACATCCTATTATCTTTATTTATTAAGTTGTCTCCTTTATTATCCTTAGATATATAATTAGTTTTTCGCTCTTTTTTATCTTCTTTTTTCTTTTCTTTATTCTCTAAATATATTTCTAATTTTTCAAAATCAGTCGCACCATCTATTAACCAATTTCTAACAGTTGCTATTACTGGGTCTACCGCCCTTAATCCTCTTATATTTGAAGCCATCATATATGCTGAAGATAGGAACTCACTAGAGATATTAAATTCATTCATCAATTCTATTATTATTTTTATTTCTCTAGTATTTAATTTTGTTTTTACAGTATTTCCTTGAGATATAAAATCTTCGATATTATTTATTAATTCTCTGGATGCAACTGCATCTTCACTATTATCAAGCCATTGTGGATTAGCCGAAGTAACATGTATTTTAGGTGTATAAGTCATTTCTGTTTCACTTTGACTTACAGCACTAATATATTTATATACTAAAGACTTAAATATATAGGTATCTCCTACTTTTTCTACTATATCCTGATCTATCCAATATTTCCAAGCATCTACCACTTGGCCCTCTGTAAGATTCATTTCTCTAGCAATATTTTCATTACTTATATTTTCACTTTTATTATAAGCTTGAGATAGAGCGTAAATATAAACTTTTATCTGTACTTCATTTGCCTGATATAGATATGTGTTAATGAACATATTTTCTATAGGCGTACTTCCCAAGTCTAGCTGATTATTTTGTAACTCAATTCGCATTTAAAAAATCCTCTCTCTCTAAACTCATTTTATAAATTTTGGAATAAATATCATTTCTTATATACTTAAAATGTTCTTCGTAATTGTCATATTTTTCTAAATTCAATTCTTGATTTTCAAATTTTTGATATCTATGCGAAATATTTTTAAAACCAAATTTTTTATATAATTTTATAGCTCTAATATTCCAACTATTAACCTCTAAATCTAAACGCTTAAATCTTTTTAATTTAAAACAAATCTCTAAAAAATCTCTAAATATAAATGTACCGTATCCTTTTGATACAAAATTGGGATCAATTACTATCCCTATTTTCGCCGTCTTGTTAATGTAGTTGATTTCTTTTAGACCCACATATCCAATTAATTTATTTTCTTTGGATATTGCAGAATAATATTGACAAGAATTTATTTTTGTTTTTAGTTTATACCATATTTCTTTCTCTTTACTATTAAGGTCGTTATATTCATATCCATAAAATAGAGGATCATCAAAAGTTCCCCAATATTTAAGTAATTCTGCATCACTTTTTTTTAATGGACGAATAATATAATTACATAACTGGTCCATTGTTTACATGGTCTAAATCGTAAAATTTAGTACACTCTTTCTTAAAGTATAGTTTGACGTTTCCTGTGGGGCCATTTCGATGTTTTGCTATTATTATTTCTATTATATTTTTCTCTGTACTTTCTACATCATACTCTTCGTAATAGTCCTCTCTATATAGCATCATTGCAACGTCAGCATCCTGTTCAATAGCTCCTGATTCTCTAAGATCTGAAAGCATCGGTTTTTTATTAGATCTTTCCTCCGTCTTTCTTGATAATTGTGAAAGTGCTAAAACTGGGATATTTAATTCCTTTGCTAACGCTTTTAATCCTCTTGAAATATTAGATATTTCTTGCTGTCTATTATCATTTCTACCAACATCATTTACCATTAACTGAAGATAGTCAATAACTATAAGATCAAGGCCTGATTCAACCCTTTTTCTTTTTGATTTAGCTCTTAACTCAGTTAGTGAAATACTTGGTGTATCATCAATATACATTTCTAAATCAGCCACTTTATTTGAAGCATTAAATAATAATGACCAGTCTTCTTCTGTAATATTCCCTGAAATTATGTCTTGTACATTAACATTACTCAAAATAGATAAAATTCTTTGTAAAATTTGTCTTTTACTCATCTCTAAAGAAAAAACTGCTACTTTTTTACCAGCTAATGCTGCATTCAGCGCCATATGGATTCCTAAAGCTGGTCTTCCCCATAGATGGCCTTGCTGCTAAAAGAATAAAATCTGAATTTTGTAAACCCGATAAAATATTATTTAAATCATGAAATCCAGTTGTCAAACCAGTAATTTGCCCCTCATTATTGGCCATTTCCAAAATGTGTTCAAAAGTCTCACCAATAGTTTTTCTTAATATGACTAATCCTTCTTTATTGTCAAATGTACTTAGCTTAAAAAGTTTTTCTGAAAATTGTCCTATCAATTCTTCTGAATTAAGATTTGTAGATCTTACGGTATTTATAACAATATCCCCATATTCTAGTAATTGTCTACGCATTGATTTTTCTTTTACAATGTCAATATATGATATATAGTTTGCTTTATAGTATGATTGATCCATAAGACTTGTTAGGTAAGAACTATCTCCTATTTCAGATAATTTCCCCATAGATTCTAGTTTATTGACTATTGTGTTGATATCGATAGGTGAATTTTCAAAACTAAGGGATTCTATAGCCTTAAAGATTATCTCATTTTTGATATCATAAAAATCTTTACTTTTTATCTTTTCAAGTAACACATTAACTAAATCGTTATGAACTATCGCCAAGGCAAGTATTGCTTTTTCAGTTTTTATATCGCTTGGCATATAATTTATTTCCATTTTTAACTCTATTCTGGTTTTACTTCAATCTTTAAATTCGCAACCATTTCTGGAAATACTCTCACTCCTATAGTGTAGTTACCTGATTCTTTAAGATTTTCGTTTAATTCTATTTTTTTCTTATCAATTTCTATCCCTTTATCTGCTAATGCATCAGATATATCGTTAGAAGTCACTGAACCGAACAATTTACCATCTGCTCCAGATTTTTTCTTAACAATAATAGCTACATTTTCTAGTCTAGATTTTAAATCTTCAGCCTCTGCTTTACTTGCCTCAAATTTTTCTTTTCTTCTTTGGAGCTCTTCTTGCCACGCTTTTTTATTTTCTTTTGTTGCTTCTACTGCTAGGTCATTTGGAAACAGAAAATTTCTTGCATAACCAGTCTTAGCATTAACTAATTCCCCTTCATTTCCTAATCCCTTAACATCTGCTTTTAATATAACTTTCATTTTTCCTCCTCAATATATTCTGAAATTGCTTTTTTAAGCAATATTTTTGCTTCTTCCATAGTAGTATCTAATTGTGTAGCGGCCATAGTTCTATGTCCACCTCCGTTAAGTTTTTCCATAATTAATTGAACAGACACCTTACCTGATGATCTTCCAGAAATATGAATCTTATTTTTAGATATAACCATAACAAATGATGCTTCTATATTCTGTACACCTATAAGCTCATCTGCTGCAAGAGATGCTATAAGTGTAGAGCTTTCATTTTCTTCATCATAACTACCTAAAATATAATTCTCTTTATACACTTCCACACTACTAATTATTTCTGATTTAATTCTTAGTGTATCTAAATCATCACTAAATAGTTTCTTAACTATAACAGAATCGGCACCATTTTCTTTTAATAATGCGGCTGATTCAAATGTTCTTATTCCTGTCTGTTGACTGAAATTTTTAGTATCTACCATGATACCAGCTAATAATCCTTCTGCAACAACTTTATCTATTTTAACATTTTCATTCATGTACATAATCATCTCTGTAACTAATTCTGATGCTGACGATGCAGAAGGTTCTTCATATGTTAATATAGAATTTTCAATATAATCACTACCTCTTCTGTGATGATCTATAATCACAATATTGGAATTTTTATCTAATAATCTTGGTTCTTCAATTGAATTTCTTCTATGGTTATCTGTTATAATAACTAATGAAGATGGCTCTATCTTTTCGTAAGATTCTTCTGGTGTAATTATAAACCTCTGTAATCCATCAATTTTTTTTATCGCATATTCATATAAATTCTTTATTGCAGGTGTAACCTCAGATAATATAATATATGCCTTTTTATCCTGATCTCTAATCATACTCCATAAACCAAGTGACGAACCAAATGAATCCATATCAGGATTTTTATGCCCAGATATAAATACGCTTGTCGATTTTAATATATACTGTGATAAAGCATGTGCTACAACTCTTGCCTTTACCTTACTTCTCTTTTCTGTTGCTTGACTATTTCCTCCAAAGTAATCTAATGTATCCTTTGTTTTTATAACTACCTGATCTCCCCCCTGCCCAATGCTATATCTAGAGCTGCGTTTGCCGATTTTTCTAATTGTCTAGGGTCACTCTCAGATACTCCTATACCTATAGAAAATGTGGGTGGAAGAGAGTTTCCAACTTTAATATTTCTTATTTTATCAATAAAAGAAAATCTATCACCTTTTATGTCGTCTAAATTACTTTTTTGAATAACTGCATAATATCTACCATTTTCACTTTTCTTTAAAAATCCACCATATTTATGAATATAGGTATTAATTATACTGTCAATTTCTGCAAATAGTATTGGCCTTTTATCACTTGAAATACTCGAATTTAATTCCTCATAATTATCATTTCTGATATCTAAGATAACCATTTTTTCATCAGTATATTTTTTGAAGATTAATTCTTTTTCAGTATTATCAATAAAATATAACATTGTCATTTTTTCATTATGAGTATTTGTCCTAACCTTATTGACTTCATATGTTTTTAGTGAAAATTCTAAAATAAACTTTATTATTTCATTATTTTCGAGTTGTTCTTTATTTATTTCAGGAATTAAGTTAGTTATTTTCTTTTCAACTAAGGATTCCTTTTCTCCAATCATATTTTTAAATAATGAATTATACCAAGCAAGTTCGTTATTTTCATTCAATACCGCAATAGGAAATGGCATCATAAATACAGCATTTCTTGTAAAACCTTCAATTGCAATATCTAAATTGTCAACATATTCCTTAAATTCATTTGTTTTCTTTTTATATTTTTCATAAGAAGTAAATATAGATATTATTGAAAAAACAATGCCTATAACACCTATATAAATTTGTACTATTAACAAAGCTATGGTTAAAAGGACAACAAATATAGGACCAATCCATATTGCTATATTTTCTTTATTAAAATATTTATATTCCATATTTTTTCTCTTTTCTTAAATCAAATATTACATCCATAAATCCTACTATAACAAACAATATTATCCCTTTAAAAATAAATATTATTGCTATTATCGCAATATATGATAATACCTTATTCACTTTACTTTCTAGTATATAATCAATAACTAAAATTCCATTTATAAATAATAAAAAGTAGATTATTGTATTTAAATTCGAGTTAATTAGTTCTGCGTATGGATATTTTATAATCAATGAAATTATCCATACAAGCAAAACAACTTTTATAAAAGGTTTTATTCCATTGCCCATCTTTAATTTATTTAATTTTAAACTTAAATTAAAATTATTATATGTTTTATTTAATAATTTTATACTTAAAACTGTGTTTATACTTGCTACTATAAATGAATAACATATCATCACTGCAACTACATTGTTTAGTAAGTAATTAAATGTCAATTTTATTTGTACCATTAAAGCGTCTATCTGTTCTTTAGGTAAGTTTGCTTCCATATTAAACATACGTTCAATTTCAGTTGCACTTAAATTAAACGATACTTTCAAGTCCTCAATTATATTTATTTTCATAACAAAAATCGTAAATAGTGAACCTAAAATTATAAGAATAGAGCTTACAATCGTCCCATATAAAATTATATTTCCAAATTTATATTCCCTTTTTATCAATTCAACTATTAAGACCGTCATTAATAAAATAAACAAAAATTCCGTAGCTAATTTGACTATGTTCATAAATAATAAAGAACTAAGTGCTGTTAAAATAAATAGTATAAAGAATTCTTTATACGAATATTTTACACTTATTACAACAAATGGTATTAATATAAATAAATTTACCAAACCTACATCAGCTAAAAAAAAACAATATCATTGATGAAAACAAGCAACTAAAAACTATATCTAATATTTTTTCTCTGCTATTTGTTATTTTTTCTTTCATAAATACCCCATTCCTATATGGTACATTATATCAAAAATAGGCTGAAAAATAAATCTTACATATTATTTTTAACTTTCTATTATACCTCATGATTTTAGTTTATTTAAAAAGAATTTTAAGTATCTGTGTTCGGAGTTTTTTATCATATTATATTCTTCGTTTTCAATCTTTTTAATTGTTTTCTCAATTAATTTTATGGTATCTTTATTAATATTTTCATCGTAATTAAATATATATTTGTGCTTTTGTGTCGATAAATCTGTAAAATACAATGCCATACTCTCTATTTTTACACCTTTTGTTTTTTCGTATAAATAGCAATATAAATTTAATTGTTTAACATAGTCTTCTAAAAAATCTTGATTTTCTGATCTATCAGGCGGAGTTCCCGTCTTAAAATCCATAATATTATATGAACCATCTTCCTTTTTATAGACCATATCTATATTACCTACTAAAATATAATCGTCTGTAGAATATTTGATTTCTAACTCTGAATATATTGGTTCTCCTATATTATTTAGATCTTTGTAATATCCTAAGACCTCATCCAATGCTTTTTTTAAATACTTTCCTTTTAATAAAAAGGCCCCATTCTTTTCTTTTTTTGTTGCATTTTCAGTTAAATTATCTCTTATTATACTTTTATCAATTTTTTTCCCTATTATTATAGATTTATTAATAAACTCTATTGTTTCATGGACTAGTGAACCATAATGTAAACCTACATCCTTAGGAAAGCTAAATTTTAATACATTTGTATAATAGTATTCTATTGGATTTTTTAAATATGGAACTATATCAGTTGTAAAAGCATACAAACTTTTTACTTTGTTATCTTTCTTTTCTTTTTTATCTATATTTAATTTATTAATATCATAAAAAGGTAAATTTTCTAGTATAGTTCTATATTCTTTTGAGACATTATCTTTTTCATATTTTATACCCGCTAAAATCAACAATTCTTTCGCTCTTGAGAATCCTGTATAGTTTTTTCTATAGAAATCTAATGCATTTGCATACTCCATTGGTTCTTTGCTATTACTATTACTAAATTGTTTTATAAAACTGTTCGATAATTTATTGAATGAATTTTCATAATATTTATATATATCTTCCCATAGGGAAGCCATTATAACCACCGGATACTCCATTCCCTTAGAAGCATGTATAGTCAAGATACTTATAGTGTTTTCATCTGGTATAATCGTATTTTCTTCATATTCTGATATTTTTTGTCTTTTTATAAAATTTATAAATTCATAAAAATATAAATTTATAAATTTATCAATATTTTTCGCATTAATTTTATGCATACCGCTAATTAATGAGAAACTATTAAATAATTCTAAAAATCTCGATAAATTTTTAGCTTTGCTCTCTTCTTTCATATAGGTATAAAACGGGTCATAAGCAAAAAGTCTATATGCTATATCATACAGATTTACAGGGTGTTTCTCCGTAGATATGAAATTTGACATTTTTTTAATATAATCATCTATATCTTTAGTCTTATTATTGGACTTATTAAACTCTATATATGTATTTTCTAAAAATATCCTCGTTTCCTCATCATATTTTTTTATATTTGTATCCATATATTTCTTAAAGACTGCATATATTGCCCCGATTAACTTTTTTACTTCGATTTTACTCAATAGTGTATTTGATTTCGGGATATAAACATCTATACCTTCTTTTTTGAATAATTTAATTAGTTTAAGAATATTAGGATGATTTACAGAACCACACAATATTGCTATTTCATTAATTGAATTAACTTTATTTTTTGCTTTCAATTCTCTAACTGTTTGTAAAATTTTATGACTCCATAAATCTTCTGAATCTTCAATGATTTTTACGACCCTATCTTCATTAGATACATAATCTGTATATAATAGTTTTGGTTTTCTAAATTCACTAATATTTTGATTTTGGTCAATATTTTTTTTCATATAATCTCTATAAAATTTTACTATACTATCTTCCGATCTATAGTTTTGACTCAAATTAACTACTTCAACATTTGAGAATCTATTTTGAAATTCAAGAATATTACCTACAGTTGCACCTCTAAACCTATATAACGACTGATCATCGTCCCCTACAACACATATATTTTTATTATCATTTAATATACTAAATATTATTTTTTCTTGTACGGTGTTTGTGTCTTGATATTCGTCGACCATTATATAATTTATTCTATTTTGTAAACTTTCTCTTACTTCTTTATTTTTTACAATTAACTCATATGTATAAAAAAGAATATGGGGAAAATCTATCATGTTTCTCTCTATTAAAATTTCTTCATACATTTTTACTATATCAAAAATAACTTTATATTTTTTATCTTTAGTATCCCTTTCTAATATTCCATATTCACATACCTTATTTACTAATTGTTGAATATTATTTGTAGCATATTGGGGATAAATTACAGTATCAAAATTTTTTATATTGATAAATTTATGTAGATTTCTCTTTATTAAATATTTTTGTTCAATGTCATCTATATTAGTAAAGTTAGGAGATAAGGGTGTAAGGTGAATATATTCATTTAAAATTCTTCTACATACTCCATGAAAATTACCTAATAACATTTCATTTACATCTTTAGTAATATTTTTTTCCTTAAATTTTAAAGATAATCTATCTAAGATTTCTATTGATGCTTTATTTGTAAAGGTTGTTACCATTATTTCTGATGGTTTTATACCTTGTTCTCCCACCATATATGCAACTCTTTCTACAAGTGTATATGTTTTTCCTGTACCCGGACCAGCAATTATTAATACTGGGCCTTTAAGCTGCTTTATCGCTTTTTCTTGATGAATGTTGTTTCGCATTTAATTTCCTCTATTAATTATAAAAATTGGGAATATCTAAAATTTAGATTTTCCCAACGACAATTATTTTAATGTTTTTATAAAGTCCATTATCAAATCAATAAAGTACTCTGAAGCTTTTTCACCTTCATCTATAACTTCCTGTTCTGATAATTCTACTTCTGATATACCTGATGCTAAATTTGTTATTAATGATACACCACAAACCTTCATTCCCATGTGCTTTGCCGCCATAACTTCTATAGCAGTTGACATACCTACTGCATCAGCTCCTAATATGGATGCCATTCTAACTTCAGCTGGTGTTTCATAAGCTGGTCCTGAAAATTGGCAATAAACTCCTCTTCGCACTGGTAATTTCTTTTCCTTAGCTAATTTATAAATTTTATCACTTAATTCATGATTATATGGTTCACTCATATCTGGAAATCTAGTTCCAATTTCATTAATATTAGCCCCTATTAACGGAGATTCTACAAACTGTGCAATATGATCTTTAATAACCATTAAATCACCAATATTAAACTCTCTATTTACTCCCCCACATGCATTAGAAACAATCAGAGTCTTAGCTCCCATAAGTCCCATTAGTCTTGTTGGCATAACAGTATCACTTGATGTGTATCCTTCATATCTATGCACTCTACCTTGCATAATTACAGTTGCTATACCATGTATATGAGTAAACACAAATCTACCCTTGTGTCCTGGAGCAGTCGATACTGGAAAATCTTTTATATCTTTATATGCTATCTCTTCTTCAATTTCAACAATATCTGCTAATTTTCCTAGACCTGAACCTAATGTAATTGCTAATTCCGGTTTAAAATCTGTCTTTTTTCTAATATCTTCGTATGCTGAAATTAATTTAGAATAAATTTTATTATCGTACATTAATTCCTCCTTAAAATTTTTAACAATATTATATTTCTTATTATATCAAGTTTAACAAAATTAAAAAAGTTGTATTTTTTTTGATATATTTAACTAATAAAAATTTATATAAATTTACGATATTAAGTATTAAATATAATATAAGGAGGACTATCTACTAAATAGACTATCCCCCTTATATTTGTTATATAAATTTACTATAGAATTTTGAAAAATTAATTTTTTGAGATATTTTGTAATTCAATAAATTGTTTATATCTCGGATGATTTTTATATAAATTCTCATGATTATCATTTCCTGTTATTTTTCCATTTTCAAAAAATATAACTCTATCTGCATATTTTACAGTAGATAATCTATGTGTAATAGATATTATTGTTTTATCTTTTAAGCGTAAAATATTTTCAAAAACAGATGATTCTAAACTTGAATCTAGATTAGATGTAGATTCATCCATTAATATAAATTCAGAATCAAACATTAACGCATTTATAATAAGCAATCTTTGTCTTTCTCCTGAAGAAAGATTTTTACCACCAACTCCAATATCTGTATCATTTTCTATATCTATTATCTCAGAAAGACTAAACTCATCTATATAGTACTGCAATTCATTTTTATCAACCCCATTTTTCCCTAGATTAATAAATTCCCAGAATTTATCATATACAATTCCATTATCTTGAGGTATCATCCTTATTTTATTTCTTATTTGCTTTATATTTATCAAGTTTATTTCTTTGCCATTAAATTCTATAGTACCATTTGTTGGTTTATATAGACCTAAAAGTAATTTATATACAGTTGATTTTCCTGAACCAGAGTCACCTACAATAGCAATTTTTTCGCCTTTATAAAAGCTTAAATCTATACCATTTAAAACTTTTTTATCATCTAAATACGAAAATGTTACACCCTTAAAATCAATTCTCTCGATTTCTTTTAAGTCAATCTTATTATCACTATTTTCTAAACTTTCAGCACTTATATTTAAATACTCATCAAATTCTTTTATATTTGACTTATACTTAGCTAAGCTAGAAAAGAATCCACTTATTCCTGTTACTGGTGGCAATAATTGAAACACATATATTAAATATGCAATCAATGCCCCTATCGTGATTTGTCCACTTGCAACTTTTTCTCCACCAAAAATAAATATAACGGATAGTATCGCAATCAATAATACAGTTAGAAATGGTTGCGCAAATGCTTCAACTCTATTATTTTCTGTAGAATATTTTTTGATTTTTTTGTTGTGATTTTCTAAATTATTTTCAACTTCTTTTTCAGCATTAATAATCTTTACATAAGGTATATTACTAAATATATTTATTAACTTTTCTATATAGCTTGAATACTCTTTTTGAAAATTATTAGAGTATTTAGCCGAAAGCATAGATACTGGAACTATGACTATTGCTACAATTGGCAATAAACAAATAAGTACAATGGATAAGCTTACATTTAATATAAATAAATTATATATAGATATAATTAAGATAAATAATGCACTGATTAATTTGGGTATGCTAGTTGCAAAAAATTCATTTATCACCATAATATTATTATTTAGATGACTGGGCAATTTATTTAATTTTATTTTATCTATCTCTAACATTTTCCCCTTTAATATTTTATTTATAACATTTTTTCTAATTTCAAATACTTTTTTTTCTGCTGTATCAATAAAAAAGAAATTACCTAAAGTGACAAATATAGTTTGAGATAGAAACATTAATACTAAAAGAATTCTATTGTCTATTTTTAATATATTAGGATTACTATCTATGACTTTCCCTGCAATCAATGGGGTAAAACCTGCTAAAATAGAAGCGACTATAATAAATAAAGTCCCCAAAATAAAATTTTTTTTCATATTTCCTCCCCATAAAGTTTTTTTATTGCTAAATAACTTAGTAAGTTAATTTTATAAAATTTTTCAATATCTAGTTCACTATTTTGTATTAGAGGATTTATATATCCAACCTTACTGTCATTTCTTTTTTGGTTCATTATAAATTGTATATGTTGTTTGATTATAGGATCATCTTTATAATAAACTAAATCCAATGTAATTTCTACCACTTTGATCTACTTTTTTATATTTTTTTATAACATTCATTTCGACCTCCAATAATTGTTTTACATATAATATTTATTTTTATATATACGGTATATTATACAAAAAAATATATCATATCTGGTATAATAAATCAAGTATTTTAAAATATATACTGAATTATAATATTTAACGAATTTCATCTATAATCTATGTATCGCCTATTTCGTACTCTACAAATATTTCATATTTTAAAACGTTAATAATTATATATTTTTTTATTTATAACATACTTTATCTGTATAGTCTATATTAGAAATTTAATTTTTCATTTGCTTAATTTCGATAATATAATATAGGGTATATTGTATAAATGATTTATGAAAGAGTATCATATGAATGGAGAATTTAAAAATATCCTTAGATTTATTAATTAATAAATTTGATGTTTTCAGATTTAAATTAGAATCTAAAAAAATTTGATCAAAATATTACTTTTAATTTGCCTTAAACAATGAAAACCTCTCGATTAGTTTTTAATTATACTAATTAAGAGGTTTTTTATATAAATTTTATTTAATATATCTTGCCGCACCCTTATAATTTTTTACATACCATGATCTATTGATATTTACAGTTTCAACATCACTTCCCTCATCTCTGGCATGTATCATTTCATTATTTCCAATATAAATACCTACATGAGTAACTTTTGAACCTGATCCAAAGAACAATAAATTTCCTGCTTCAATTGAATCCCTAGATACATATTTACCTGAGTTAAACTGAGCTCGTGAAGTTCTCGGAATTGAAATGCCTGCGTACTCTCTAAAAACATAACTTGTAAGACCTGAACAGTCAAATCCAGTATGTGGAGTATATCCACCCCATTTATATTTAATACCTAATAAACTTTTTAATCCTGATACAATTGAATTAACTTTATTTGTATTGGAGCTAGTTTTGCCTATAAATGTACTACTTCGCTCTAAATTAGAAGCTAGTTGATTTACAGTAAAAGTTTCACTTATATCTTCATTTACTTCTGTCACATATGAATGCCATACTTTTTTTATCCCATTATCATTAAATACGTAATAATTACCTTCTCTATATCCGTAAAATGTTGTACCTGATGTAAAATAACCAACTAAATTTAAATTATTATCTCTTACATTTACGCTACTAATAACTTTTAATGCAACTACGTTATTTTTCGAAGTATAAGACTCGTGTAATTTTAAAATTTTACCATTTTCTTCAAAAATTACCCACCCGTCAACTAAATCACCTTTTATAGTTTCTCCAGCATATTTAACTCCAACGATTTCATTTGTATAGTTATCTCTAACATTTACAGCTTCTTGAACAATATAGTTTTGTTTTGTTTTTGTTTCTTTAGCGAAAGATACATGTAGTTTTAGATTTTTATTTCCTTCAGTAAAATGTATCCAATCACCTATAACTGTACCACTTACAATTTCATATTTGTTTTTATATGTTACAACTTCATTGGTAATTCTATCTCTAACATTCACAGGCTCAACTACAACAAATGTTTGATATTTTTTTGTGTCATCAGTAAAGTTATCTGATGGATTTATCCATGCACCCGCTTGTCCTCTTACTTTAGATATATTTAAGTATCCTTTGTATTCTTTATATACATAATATTCACCTTTTGAATATCTTCCTACATTATTTGCTCTATTTCTAATTGCATCGACACTTAAATATGTTGGTACTTCATTATTTAATTTTATTTTATCTGTCGCACTTGCGTTAGAGATAAATAATGAACAAGCTAATAAAGATGTTCCGAATATAGATGCACCAATTTTCTTCAACGAGGTTTTCATTCTTTCCTTTACTCCTAATACATTTTTTGATTTTATAATATAAATGTATTATAACTTATTTGTAACTTTTTTGCAACTATTTGTAACTTTTTTGTGTATTTTGAATATCGTTGGAATTTAGCCATTATTAAACGGATTATCTTACTTAAAATAATAAAAAAATAATTGTTTTTAATTTTTTTGTAACTATTTAATAATCTTTATTAATTTTCTACTTTTCATTTGATAATTCTTTTTCAGTTAAAACGTGCTTAAATTTTATATCGTGAATTTCAATTGGAATATCCTCATAAATCATTTGCTCTCTACATAAAATAAAAGTATTATCAATATATTTTTCTTTGTAAAATCTATCATAATAACCTCCACCATATCCAAGGCGATATCCATTTTTATTAGCTGATATACATGGTATCACTGAAAAATCTATTTCTTCTAAATTTATTTTTAATGAATTTCTTGGAGGTTCTAATATTCCAAACTTTCCTACTACAAGTTCATCTATACTTTTTATTTGCCTAGCTTCAATGATATTTTCATTTAAACATAAGGGTATAAAAAGATTTTTATTATCTAATAATACTTTTTTTAAAAATTTAAGTGTTGAAACTTCTCCCGTCATACTTACATAACAAAATATATTTTTTGAATTTCTATATTTTTCTAACGCAATTAATTTTTCATATATCAATTCATCTGATATCCTAATATATTCTTTAGATAAACTTTTTCTTTTCAGTAATAATTTTTTTCTCAATTCACTTTTTAATTTCTTCATAAATTCCCGCCTGTCTACTAAATTTATTTTTTTAATACATTTTCTATCATTTTACAGATATTCTAAATCGCTTATTTATACCTAAAAGAGGCTAGAAACAAACTTGTTTCTAGCCTCCTAGTAATTTACCAATATAATTTAATAAATTTTATTATTTTTCAATTAATGATTTATAATGTTCTACCTCTTGTTCTGTACAGTATACAAAATGTTCAGGTTCTATTTCTCTTAATTTATGATCCGGCGTTGGTGTGCTTACTTGTGATTCATCGTAAGTTATAATTTCCTTAGCTTTCTCAATTGTTGGATTTGGAATAGGTACTGATGCTAATAATGAACGAGTATATGGATGAAGTGGATTTGCAAATAACACTTCTGTCGGAGCAACTTCCACTATTCTACCTTTTGTAATAACAGCAATTCTATCAGAGAAATATCTCACCACAGATAAATCATGTGCTATAAATAAATATGTTAAACTATTTTCTCGCTTAAATTTATTTAATAAGTTTAATACTTGAGCACGAATAGATACGTCCAAAGCAGAAGTCGGTTCATCAGCAACAATCAATTTAGGTTTCATAATTATTGATCTAGCAATACCAATTCTTTGTCTTTGCCCACCTGAAAACTCATGAGGGTATCTTGACTTATGTTCTGGCAATAATCCTACTGAATCTAACGCCTCATTAACTTTATTTTCTCTATCAGTCTTATCTTTATAAAGTTTGAAATTATCAAGTCCTTCAGCTACAACATAATCAACTGTTGCTCTTTCATTTAATGAGGCTGCTGGATCTTGGAAAATCATTTGAATATCTCTTTTTAATTTTTTAGATTCTGATGACGATAAATTATCATTAATTTTTTTACCTTCGAATAAAATATCTCCATCAGATGTTTTATTTAATCTAACTATTGCTCTAGCAATAGTTGTTTTACCAGAGCCTGATTCACCTACAAGCGAAAATGTTTCACCCTTATAAATCTTAAAATCAACATTTTTAACAGCCACAAATTTCTTTTTACCATTTGTAAAAGTTACTTCAAGATTATTTACATCAACGAGCACTTCTTTTTTATTATCCACTGTAAGCACCTCCTTTTGATGTAGCTTCTAACATTTTTTCATGCAAATTATTTAATGCAGTAGGTTTTTCTACCTTAGGTGCATTCTCATGCAGCAACCATGTTTTAGCATAATGTGTATCAGTTACCTTAAACATCGGTGGCTCCTGTTGAAAATCAATTTTCATAGCGTAATTACTTCTTAAGGCAAAT
Source organism: Helcococcus sp. SA-HE-C1 (assembly GCF_985670335.1). NCBI lineage: Bacteria > Bacillati > Bacillota > Tissierellia > Tissierellales > Peptoniphilaceae > Helcococcus > Helcococcus sp. SA-HE-C1. Next base: position 263,654 of record NZ_OZ484652.1, on the reverse strand, counting down.
GCATCTCCTTTTATTTCTGAAAATAAACTTGGCGGCGTTCCCTTAATCGCAAAAAGCTCTTTATTTTTTTCTTCTAATTGTGGTAGTGAAGATAGTAATCCCCATGTATATGGATGTCTAGGGTCATAAAACACTTCTTCGGCTGTTCCATATTCTACTATTTGTCCAGCATACATAACCGCAACAATGTCAGCAACTTTTGCTACAACACCCAAATCGTGAGTTATATAAATTGTTGTAAATCCATATTCTTCTGATAAATCTCTTATTAATTGAATAATCTGAGCTTGAATTGTAACATCAAGAGCAGTCGTTGGCTCATCACATATTAAAATTCTTGGTCTACATGCCAACGCAATAGCGATTACAATTCTTTGTCTCATACCACCAGAATACATAAATGGATATTCATCAAATCTTTTTTCAGCCTCTGGAATACCTACCTTGTGCATCAATTCAATAGCGATTTTTTTAGCTTCACTTTTTGATTTATTTTGATGTTTCATAATTACTTCTGATATTTGATATCCGATAGTTCTTACTGGATTTAGAGATGTCATTGGATCCTGAAATACCGTAGCAATTTTTTTACCACGTATATTCAACCAATCTTTATCTCCTTCGTATTTAGTTAAATCTTTACCTTCAAACCAAACTTCTCCATTACTAATTCTACCATTATCATCAAGCATACCTGTAAATGTTTTTGTAAATACTGATTTACCTGATCCTGATTCTCCTACTAAGGCAACTACTTTACCTTCTGGAAAATCTAATGAAATTCTTCTAATAGCTGTTAACTCTCTGTCACGAACCAAAAATTTAACTTCGAGATCTTTTACAGAAAGTATATTTTTGTTGTTTTCCATAAAGTCTCCTTTCTAAACTTCGTGGTTTCTTGGGTCACTAGCATCAGCCAATGTTTGCCCTGTTATATAAAGCGAAACTGCAATAAGTGCAATAATTGTTACTGGTATTATAAATAAGTAGTAATCAGATTGCATATACTGTGCATGTTCTTGTATTGTTCTACCTAAAGATGCTTCAGCTTGTGATAAACCAACACCGATAAATCCTAAGAATACTTCTGTTGAAACATACGCAGGTAATCTTGAAGCTGCTGATGTAACAATAACTGAAACCAATTGTGGTAATATATTATTTTTAATAATTTTTAGTGTACTTGAACCTAATACTCTTGACGCCATGTTATATTCTCTATCACGAATAATAAGCACTTGAACTCTCATAAAATATGCAAATCCAATCCATGATGTACATGATAAAGCGAATATTAATTGCGGAATCCCTGGTCCCAAAGTATATGAAAGTATCATAACTATCAATATATAAGGAACATTAGAAACAACATTATAAATATCAAGTAGTAAAAAGTCTAATTTTTTATTGAATCCCCAAAGCATACCAACAAACATACCTATTGTCATAACAATAATTGTTGTAGTAAATGAAATTGTTAGTGATGTACGAGCTCCCGCCCATACCATATCAAACAAGTCACGACCTACTGAATCTGTACCAAATAGGTGTTGTGCATTTGGCCATATAAAGTGTGTTTCTGGTTTATTAATATTGGGTTGTGATAAGTGATTATATTTTGAAAATAGTGGTTGTATAAACGACATCGCCAATACAAGTGTCAATATAATCAACATAAATACTGCAACTTTTGATGAGAAAAATTTCTTCCACACCAATCCCCAATATGAGTACTTAGGAGTTTCTATTTGTTCTGATTCTTTTTCATCAACTTCTACGAACTCAAATAGCTCTGGAGATAAAACTATATCTTTTAATTTTTCGTCTGACATTATATATCTCCTTTCTTTGCGTTAAGTGATATTCTAGGGTCGATTATTGTTAGCAATATATCTCCTAAGAATAATGAAAAAATTGATAAAGCGGTGAAAATAAATGTCAATGTAATAACCATATTGTTATTAGCAGATGCAATAGCATCAGGTAACATCTTACCCATACCCGGGATAGCAAATACTGTTTCCGTTATAATCGCTCCCCCAATAGCTAATACTATAGATGCCGGAATACCATTTACTATTGGTATAATTGCATTTCTAAATATATGTCTTTTTGAAATTTCTGATTTAGACAAACCTTTAGCTCTAGCAAATTTAACATAATCTGAGGATGATTGATCTATCATATATCTTCTTATCCATGTCATCAATCCAGGCATACCTAAGATTGTTAATATAAATATTGGTAAAATGTATGACTTTATATTTCCTGCCCCTAAATGTGGATACTTATCTGGCAATCCTAAAAATAGTCCAGCAAAGTTAATCATATAAATCAAAGCTAGTGAAGGAATAGCTATAAATAAATTGATATATACGATACCTAATTTATCAACAAACTTACCTTTATTTTTAGCCATTGCAATACCAAATGGTACAGCTAATGAATATGATAAAATAATCGCTATTATATTAAATAGATAGGAATTACCAATCATTGATCTTTCTGTATAGTTTAATTCAGCAGTAACGTAATTATCTGTAAATTTTTTCTTTTCAAGAAAACCTGGTTTTTTCGAATATTTTAATGTGTGGAAATCTTCCGCACCTTTTGCTACAAATCCTGATGGATATGTAATTTCTCTCGAATCTACTTGTCCTTGCCCTGTTGTTATTACATCAAGAGTTGGAGTTCCTGCTCTCATTGGATATGAGTTACCAAAGTTTAATCTAAACGCATTTGTATGGATAAATGGGAAGCTTCCATTAAAATATAATTGATATTTATATTCACAACCTGTACACATAAGTGCAGGAATCCCATTGTGGTCTTTTCCAAAATAGTATCCTCTAACTTTATCAAGGCCCTTATTATCTTCATCTTGTATTTTATTTGGATGATCAAAAACAAATAAGTTCGCAAAATAATTTCCAATTAATTCAAGAGCACTGAACCTTCTAATACCAACTATTTCTCCATTTAATTTACCAGGTTGTGAGTATTCTTCAATTCTGTATCCTTTATTCTTAAAAACTTCTAAAACTTTCTTTTGTTCTTCTGAATCTTTTTTAAGACAAGATTCTGAGTTATTTGATGCTACCGAACACATTTCACCTAGACTAACAAAATCTAAGTATCCTAACTGTTCAAGTTGTGCATATTTATATGCTGTTCTCTCATTTCTTGTTAACTTTGCAAATGTTGGATCCTTCTTGAAAATTTCTGATTCTGGTATCATTGTATATACCATTACAGTTACAATACCAACTACAACAAAGATAGCAATAATGGATTTTATAATTCTAAGTAAGATATATTTTTTCATCATTACCTTCCCTTCTTTTTATTACATTTTAAAGTAATATATTGTGACCATTATATAATAATTTTAGCTTTTTTTCAAATTTTTATGGTATTAGAAACATTAAAAAAATTGGTATTTCATCGAAATAAATAGAGGTTGAACAAATATTCAACCTCTAAAAATTATTTCAATAATTATATATTATTGTTTCTTTGAAGATTTTGCTGCTTCTTCAACTTTCTTTTCCCACTCAGCTTTTGCCGCTTCATATTCTGAAGTTTTAACTGCCTTATCTAATAATCTTGTATTTTTATATTTGCTTCCAGACATACCAACTGAAGTATATGCTTTTTCAAATGGTTTATATTTTGAAACAAGTTCAACTCTTGTTTGCATTGATGTTGGGATAAACAATGCTTTTTCTAATAATAATGAATCTGCTTTTGCAAATGCCTTAAATCTAGCGTCATGATCGTCTACGATATCATTAGCTTTTTTATATAATTCATTATATTCTTCAAATCCAAGTTGTTTTTTCAATTCAGCATCAGCAGGTGTTCCATCTTCTTTTACACTTCCCAATCCTATTGACTTCATATAAGTACCATTATTTGTGAATGTTCCAACAAATGATGATGGGTCATTATAATCTGGACCCCATCCTGTAAATGTTGAAATATCATAATCTGATCCAGCTGGATCTTGATTATTTAAAGTTATTTGATAAACATCTTTTTGTGGTATAGCTACTCTTTCAACAATAATTTGTCCATCTGTATTATCTTTTACTGATTGAATCAATGATGATGCACGCTTCATTAATCTATCATCTGTTTCTATTACTGGAAGATCTAAGTGTACTGGGAACTCAACACCCTCAGCCTTTGCTGCTTCGATATATTTTAACGCTTCTTCTTTACTTAAAAATGCATCTTGTCCGTCAGACAAGTTTCTTTTTTCACCAGTTTTCTTATTATATTCTTCAGTTACTAAATCAAAATAACCTTTACCATCTGTAGTATTTCCTACTGTTGGGAAGTTGTTTATATTTCTTAATGTTGCTTTAGCTAATTTTTCAGGCACTGTGGAAGCTATAGCCGCTCCTTTATCAGCTGCTGCTCTTAAGGCTTTTCTAAAGTTTTCATTTAATAACGCTTTTTTAGTTCTTGCTTTTAGAGTTTCATCTGAAGCATATTTTGTGTAATCATATTTTTGTCTATTAAAGTTCATTACAATTCCGAATGTTGTACCATTTGGTAATTCCTCTTTAGTATATTCTTTATACTCTTCAGCAATTTTATCATAGTCAGACCATGATGATCTTAATGCGAATGATGAGTATGTTCCATTTTCGTAACCTGATTTGATTGAATATGGATTTTTACCATCATCATAAATTTCTGTTACTTTTGTTAATTGAACGTTATCTTTATCCCAAAAATGTTCATTTTTAGCTATAACTAATTGTGATTTTTCATCAAAGGATTCTAAAACAAAAGCCCCGTTATATAAGATTGAGTTTGGAGTTGTGTTACCAAATGTACAACTTTCTGGATTTGGTTTTCCCAATGCACACCCCTCACCTTTTGATTCTAAAAATTCTTTATTTACAGGCATCAATGTTACATATGTTGCAATATCACCAAAATATGGTGCCGGAGTTTTTAGTGTATATCTAACAGTATAGTCATCTACAGCTTCTACACCAACTTTTTTCCATTCTTCATCCGAAAAACTTGAAGACATATATTTATCAAAACCTTTTACTAAATCACTAACAATCCAACTTGTTTGTGATTTAAATTCTGCAACGTGTCTTAAACCTGTTACAAAGTCTTGTGCCTTAACTTCACCAACAACGTTTTGTTGATAATCTACCCAGTTAACGCCTTTTCTTAATTTAAATGTCCAAACTTTACTATTATCAGATGATTCCCATGATTCCGCTAGAGATCCAACTAATTGTCCTACATTGTTATAGTCAAGTAGTGTTTCAACGAAGTTAACATTCCATCCGTTGTCAGCTTGTTTACCAGAAACTAGATAATCCATTGTAGTAATAGAATTTGCTCCAGCTACTTTTAATTCTTTAGGCTCTAATTTAGTACCTTCAGTTTTTGTTTCAGTACTTTCAGATTTTGATTCTCCTGTACTTTCTTTCTTCTTTCCCCCACCTTGTGGTCCACCACAAGCCACTAAAAACACCATTACGAAAGCTAGTAATAGTGATAATAATTTCTTCGTTCTGTTCATAATACCCTCCTATTTTTTTATAGTTATCTCTAAGGATTTCTATATTGTTTATAATTATAGGTAAATTATTTTATAATGTCAAGTGTTTTTTGAAAATAATATAGATTTTATTTTATAATTTACAATTTTTTTTGACTAACATATGTTAAGTCGCACAAAAAAACAAATATCAACATCATCGCATCGCCTTAATTATCACTTTTCTATTTAACTACTTTTTTTTATATGTAAATATAATTCGATGTATGAATGAATTTTTATACATATATGTGCTAAATAGTAATATCTATTCACCTTATTGGTGGTTTATATCAACAAAAAAATAAAAGTGATAGGTGTCACATATGAGCCTATCACTTAAATTTATAATATATTCAATACTTCTTCTATATTCATTTTTTTATTCTCTTTTTCTAGTCTAGTTGAATATTCTACAATTCTTTCACTAGCATCTCTACCGATAGTTATTCTATGAGGAATACCAATTAAATCTCTATCCTTAAATTTAAAACCTGGTCTTTCCTTTCTATTATCTAATAAAACTTCTATCTCTCTTTCTTTTAAGGTATTATATATTTCTTCAGCTAGTGCGTCTTGATCTTCATCTCCAACCTTTACAACCGTGATTATAACTTTATATGGAGCTATTGATTCTGGCCAAATAATTCCATCTTGATCGAAATTTTGTTCTATTATAGCTGCCATAGTTCTGGTAATACCAATACCATACGAACCCATTTGAAAATATTTTTCCTTACCATTTTCATCTAAGAAAGTAGCTCCCATAGTTTCAGAATACTTTGTACCTAGTTGGAATATGTTTCCAATTTCCGTCCCCTTAGTAAATAAAAGTTTTTCACCATTCGGACCAAGATCGCCTTCTTCAACAAGGATTAGATCCTTAGCTACTTCACCATTAAAATCTCTTCCATAGTTAACATTTTTATAATGCTTATCATTTTGATTTGCCCCAACAATAAAATTAGACATCTCTATAATTCTTGAATCTACGATTATTCTTACATCTTCTTTTAAATCAATACGCCCAGTAAATCCAGCATCTGCTCCAGTCATTTTTTTTATATCTTCATCATTCATTTTTTCAATTTCAGTTTCTGATATTTGAATAAACGATAATAATTTATTTATATTTAGTTCTCTATGTCCAGGAATTAATACAATAAATTTTTCACCTTTAATAGACTTTAACGCTATCGCTTTTACAAATTTTGATTTTTCAAAACCCGTAAAATCAGATAATTCTTGTATCGTCTTCACATTTGGTGTATCAAATATTTCTAAATCTAAAACTTCTTCTTTTTTATTTTTAGGTAAAAACACCTCGCACTTTTCATCAGTAGATGCAAAATCACTTTCTTCAGTATAAACTAATGTTGCTTCTCCAGAATCAGATAAAGCCAAAAATTCATGGGACACTCCTGTTCCCATTATTCCTGCATCACCTTCTGCAACTCTATAATCTAATCCCATTTTATCAAAAATATACTCATATGCTTCCCACATTTTATTGTATGATTTTTCTAAACCAATTATATCCTTGTCAAATGAATAGGCATCTTTCATTGAAAACTCTCTAGCTCTTATAATCCCAAATCTAGGTCTTTTCTCATCTCTATATTTCGTTTGAATTTGATATAAGTTTAGTGGTAATTGCTTATATGATTTTAATTCATCTCTTATTAAAGAAGTAAAATATTCCTCAGCTGTTGGTCCTAAACAGAAGTTTCTACCATGTCTATCTTTTACCCTGAACATTTCCTCTCCAAATTTTGACCATCTTCCAGATTCTTCCCAAATTTCTTGTGGCTGAACAGCAGACATTAATATTTCCTGAGAGTCAAATTTTTCCATTCCTTCTCTAACTATTTTTTCAATATTTTTAATTACTTTATATCCTAGAGGCAAATATGAGTAAATACCTGATGTTGATTTTCTAATCATGCCAGCTCTCATTAAAAGTTTATGACTAATCACATCAGCATCAGATGGGTCTTCTTTTAACGTTGGCATATAAAATTTATCCATTTTCATTATTTTACTCCTTTCATACTTAATCCAATCTTATTTCTTTTTTTATCTATAGAAATAATTTTAACTTTAATAATATCTGAAACTTTTAAGACTTCGCTTGGATGCTTAATAAATTTGTCACTTATTTCTGATATATGAACAAGTCCATCACTTTTAACTCCAATATCTATAAAAGCCCCAAAATCAACTACATTTCTTACAGTTCCCTTTAATACCATACCATCTTCTAAATCATCTATAGATAAAACATCTGATTTTAGTATTGGAGCCGGCATATCTTCTCTAGGATCTCTACCCGGTTTTTTAAGTTCTTTTATAATATCGTTTAATGTAGGCACACCCACATCAAGTTTTTTAGCAACTTTTTCTACATCTATAGTATCTAAATCTGCTCCCATCAATTCTTTTGCTATTTTATATGATTCTGGATGAACACCCGTATTATCTAGAGGATCATCACTTTCAGGTATCCTTAAAAATCCTGCCGCTTGTATAAATGTCTTAGGACCAAGACCTTTGACTTTTTTAAGTTCACTTCTATTCTTAAACATACCATTTTCAATTCTATAATCAATTATATTTTTTGATACGCTAGAATTTATCCCTGATACATACGATAAAAGTGATGGAGAAGCTGTATTTAAGTTTACCCCAACACTATTTACACAATCTTCAACAACATTTCCTAAAGTTTCAGTTAATTGTTTTTGATTTACATCATGCTGATATTGTCCAACACCAATATGTTTTGGCTCTATTTTAACTAATTCGGCTAGTGGGTCTTGAACTCTTCTAGCAATTGAAACAGCACCTCTTACAGTAACATCTTTATCTGGAAACTCTTCTATACCAACTTTTGACGCAGAATAAATAGATGCTCCAGACTCACTCACTATAGTATAAAATACATTTTTCTCAAACTCATTTTCAGATATCATTTCAGAAACTACGGCTTCAGTTTCTCTTGAAGCTGTACCATTACCAATCGTTATAAGTCCTACACCATATTCTTTCACAAGTTTAGCCATAGTTTTTTTAGAACCTAAAATGTCTTCTTTAGGCTTTGCAGGATAAATTATAGTGTCATACAGTAAATCTCCATTTTCAGACACGACAACAAGTTTACAACCCGTTCTATACCCTGGATTAAGTCCCATAACAATTGTTTTTTTTATAGGAGCTTGCATTAAATACGGTTTCAAGTTTGTTGCAAAAACATTAATAGCTTGAGTTTCTGCAATTTCTGTTAATTCACTTCTTATTTCATTTTCAACTGAAGGAAATAACAATCTTTTGTATCCATCTTCTGCCGCTTCAAAAATATACTTATACGCCTCACTTCTCCTATCTTTTTGGATACTTATTGCAATAAGAAATATATTATCTTCATCAGATAAAGATACCGAAACTTTAAGATATCCTAATTTTTCCCCTCTATTAATAGCAAGTATCCTATGAGACGGTATTTCTGAAAGTTTCTCGTTAAAATCAAAATAAATTTCAAAAGTCTTTGATTCTTCCTCTTTACTTTCTTCTATTTTTGTCTTTTCAACTACTAATACCCCATCTCTTTTAGCATCTTTTCTAAGTATATTTCTAAATACCGCTGTGTCAGAGATTAATTCTGCTATAATATCTTTCGCACCATTTAATGCATCTTCAACAGTCTCCACTTCTTCAGTAATAAACTCTTTTGCTTTTTCTAAAATCGACCCATGCTCTTCTTTCCATGTTAAAATAAAATTTGATAGAGGTTCTAATCCTTTTTCCTTAGCTTTTGTCGCCCTAGTCTGTTTTTTCTGTTTATATGGACGATATATATCCTCTACATCTTTAAGTGTTTCAGCATCTCGTATAGCTTTCATAAGTTGATCCGTCATTTTATCTTGATTTTCTATTGAAGAAATAATTTCTTCTTTTCTTTTCTCTAAATTTCTTTGATAAGATAATAACGACTCTAATTCTCTCAAAACTTCATCTGTCAAATTTCCGGTAACTTCTTTTCTATATCTTGCAATGAATGGAATTGTATTTCCTTCATCAATTAATTCAATAGTTTTTTTTACTTGACTTTCTTTTATATTTAATTCTATAGCAATTTTATTAGTTATACTCATCTATTTTCTACTTCTTTCATATTTAAATACGCATTAATAAATCCATCAATATCACCACCCATAACTTTGTCTACATTTCCAGATTCATAGTTTGTTCTATGATCTTTGACCATAGTATATGGTTGAAATACATATGACCTAATCTGAGATCCCCAAGAAATTTGTGAATACTTTCCTTGAATATCTTCTATTTTCTCTTTATGTTCTTCTTCCCTAATTTGTATCAATTTTGCCATCAACATAGTCATAGCAGTTTCTCTATTTTTTATCTGAGATCTCTCACTTTGACAACTTACTGTAACTCCGGTTGGTATATGTGTTATCCTGACCGCAGAATCTGTTGTATTTACGTGCTGTCCACCTGCACCACTGGCTCTAAATGTGTCAATCCTTAAGTCCTTTTCTTCAAACTCTATTTCTATATCTTTGTCTAATTCTGGATAAACATCTATACTAGCAAATGAGGTATGTCTTCTAGAATTAGAATCAAATGGTGAGATTCTAACCAGTCTATGCACTCCTTTTTCTGCTTTAATATATCCATAAGCATTTTTACCTTTTACAAGCATTGTACAGGACTTAATACCTCCACCCTCTTCATTATTAAAATCTAGTATTTCATATTTAAAATTTTTACTATCCATCCATCTAGTGTACATTCTAAATAACATCTCAGCCCAATCAGTAGCTTCTAAACCTCCTGATCCTGCATGTATCGATATAATAGCATTATTTTTGTCGTACTCTCCAGAAAGTAAAGTCTCTATCTTTAATTTAGAAACTCCATCTTTAGTTTTTAGTAAATCTGAGGTTAACTCCTCTTGCATATCTAAAAACTCTTCTAGCGACATGATTTCGAGAAGTTCGTAAATGGAATTTACACTATAACTTAGATTTTCAAAAGTCTCTATGGTATCTTTTAAAGAATTAATTTCAATCATAATTTCTTGTGCCTTGTCACTATCATCCCAAAAATCACTTTCAAAGCTTTTTTCCTGTAAATTTTTTAATTCTATTTTTTTATTAGCAATGTCAAAGAGAGTCTCCAAGATTTTCAAGCGTCTTTAATAACTCATCAATTTCATTGTTCATTTCAAATTGTTCGATAATAATCACCTCTTAATTTTAGTCATATTCTTAAATATTATATCATAGATGGCTATTTTAATTAAAGTAAAATAAAAAGATACTATAAACTGATTTTATCAATTTATAGTATCTACAATTTCTATCTTATTATCTTATATTATTAATCTGTTTTCATTGTCATATCTCTTATCGCACCAAAAAGTATAGCTAAAGAAACACTTAAACTTGAAAATATTGAATAATATATTATATCTATTTTTATATAATAATATAGTACTAAAAAAATTATTAAACTTGTAATACCTAATATTAAATTTCAATATTATTTTATTTTTAATGCATTTAACAATATATATATAGAAAAACCTAAATATAAAAATATTGAATAATATATTTCATCTATTTTTAAATAATATAGTAATAAAGAAAATATTAAACTAGTAATACCTATTATTAAACTATATTTTTTTATCTTTTTTCTTGTATTTATATCTAGGTTTTTTATATTTTTTTTGTGTATATACGTAAATATAAGAAAAGTCAATAAATGTATATAAAAGTAATCAATATTAAACCTTGCTGCTACATAAATAACAATAGTCGAAAGAAATGTTATTAAAATAATACTATATTTTTTCATAATCATTTTATCCTTTTACGTTCAATAAAGACCTTAGGGTATTCTCCAGATAGATTTTCGTATATTTTTAGTTCTATATATCTAATTTCCCCTTTAATCATCATAGCTAAAGATTCAGATAACCATTCAACTTCTTTTTCCGTCCTATAATTATATAATTTTGACAAAAAAATTGAAAAAAATGTAAAACTTTTTCCAGTAAGATAATCGGCTAAAGCTGTTGTTGCATATGTTAAAGGGTTGTTAAGTACTTCATTTATTATTTTTCGCCCTTCTTTAGTTGATTCTAATCTCTGTTTAACTTGTTTACTATACATCTTATCAACTGAAATTAATTTTCTACTTGGTTTCTCTGGTTTTTCTGGTAACACATAATAAGGGGTAATATTATTATCTATCCTTACTATTATTATATTACCCACTTTTAACTTTTATAAACATTTTCTTCGACCTTGTTGTTGAAATTTCAAGCATATAGCTATTTAAATTTATGATTAATCTAATAAAAACTTATAGATATAGGTTTAAATTTTAATATATTTTATAAAAAAATACAAACATGGGAAGAATTAATTAGAACATAAAGGAATGTCTGAGACTCGAATATTCGAGTTCATCAAACTTTATTTAAGTAACTAAAACCACGTTTGTATTTAAATTTCTATTCGTTATTATATCTTACTTTCCATGACAATTCTTGTATTTCTTACCTGAACCACATGGACAAAGATCATTTCTTCCTACTTTTCTATCTACAGTTCTCTGTCTATGTTCTTCTTCTGGAGCACCTTCTAAAGATTCTTTTTCAGCTTTTGCTACTTTTTCTCTTTCAACTTTAGATTGAGATTCCACTCTAAATAGGTATCTTACAGTATCTTCTTGAATAGAATTATTTAATTGTGTAAACATTTCAAAACCTTCATTTGCATATGCTCTTACTGGATTTTCATTACCAATAGCTCTTGCACCTATATTTTGTTTTAACTGATCCATAGCATCAATATGATCTACCCATTTAGAATCTACCATTCTTAAAAGAATAATTCTTTCAAGTTCTCGCATGTGTTCAGAACCAATTTCTTCTTCTTTTTCCTCATAGATTAAGGTTGCGATATTAATTAAATCTACTTTTAATTTTTCTGCAGATGTAATTTCTATGTCTTCCCATGATTCTACAGGTATACAGATACTTGCTAAATGTGTCTTTAACCCCTGAATTTCCCATTTATCCTTAGAAATAGATGAGTTACAGAATGAATCTACAGAATCTCTAATTACCTGTTCAATCATTTGAATGATATTAGATTTCATATCATCATTGTCCAAAACAGAGTTTCTTTCACCATATATAACTTCTCTCTGCTTGTTCATAACATTATCATATTCTAAAACTCTTTTTCTGGTTGCAAAATTATTCCCTTCAACTCTAGCCTGTGCTTTTTGAATAGCTGAAGATAAAATACCTGCTTCAATAGGTTCATCTTCGGGGAATGAAGTAAACTTTTTAAGTGCTTGTCCACCAAATAATCTCATTAATTCATCTTCAAGAGATACAAAGAATCTTGATTCCCCAGGATCTCCCTGACGTCCTGAACGACCTCTTAATTGATTATCTATACGTCTTGATTCATGCCTTTCTGTACCAATAATCAAGAGTCCTCCTGCTTCAAGCACTTTTTTTGCGTTTTTATCTGTTTCTTTTTTAAATTGAGATTTCAATTCTGCAAATAACTTTCTAGCTTCAAGTATTTCCTCGTCCTCTGTTTCTCCGAATCCATCAGCTTCATCAATTAGATATTCTTCATATCCTCTTTTTCTCATTTCTTTTTTAGCCATAAATTCGGGATTACCACCAAGTACAATATCAGTACCCCTACCGGCCATATTTGTAGCTATCGTAATCTTTCCAAATTCACCTGCTTGAGCTACTATTTCAGCTTCTCTAGCATGTTGTTTTGCGTTAAGTACTTCGTGAGGAATCCTTTCTTTCTTTAATAGTTTTGAAAGAAACTCTGATTTTTCAATATTTACAGTACCTACCAATATCGGTCTACCTGTTTGATGAGCCTGTTTTATTTCTTGGACTACAGCTTTAAATTTAGAAAGTTCCGTTGGATAAACTCGATCATTTTCATCATTTCTTATAACTGGTTTATTTGTGGGAGCTTCAACACAATCGATTCCATAAATTTCATAAAATTCATCTTTTTCTGTCATAGCTGTACCGGTCATACCTGAGAGTTTTTTATACATTCTAAAGAAATTTTGAAATGTAATTGTAGCTAATGTTTTTTGCTCAGATTTAATAGAAACCCCTTCTTTAGCTTCCAAAGCTTGGTGTAGTCCATCTGAATATCTTCTACCTTCCATTATACGTCCGGTAAATTCATCAACTATAAGAATTTCTCCTTCCTTAACTACATAATCTATATCATTATGCATCGTATTTCTTGCTTTTAATGCTTGATTAATGTGATGTGCTACTTCCATATTTTCAGGAATCGGATAAATTTTCTACCACAAAATATGCTTCAGCTTTTTCTGTACCTATTTCAGTAAGTGTTGCTGATTTTCTCTTTTCATCAACAACAAAATCTACTGTTTCTTCAACGACACCATCAAGTAACATATCTAATTTATTTTTTTCTGTTTCGTCAGGATCTAAAATTCTACCTTCTAATGTGGCTACAAAGTTATCAGCCTTAAAGTATAAGTCTGTGGATTCTTCACCATTACCAGAAATAATTAGTGGAGTTCTCGCTTCATCGATTAATATTGAATCAACCTCATCAACAATTGCAAAATTTAATCCCCTTTGAACAGTATCTTCTTTATAGATTTCCATGTTATCTCTTAAGTAATCAAAACCTAATTGATTATTTGTTGCATATGTTATATCAGCATTATAAGCTTCTTGTCTTTCACTTTGTGTTAATCCATAAAGTACACACCCTACTGTTAGTCCTAAAAATTTATAGACTTTACTCATCCAATCTTTATCACGCTCTGCAAGGTAGTCGTTAACAGTAACAACATGTACACCTTTACCCTCTAGAGCATTTAAGTATGCTGGTAATGTAGCAACCAAAGTCTTACCCTCACCAGTTTTCATTTCAGATATTCTGCCTTTGTGCAGTATTATCCCCCTACTAATTGAACTGGATAATGCTTCATTCCTAAAACTCTCCAAGACGCTTCTCTAACTGTAGCAAAAGCTTCAACTAAAATATCATCTAGTGTCTCTCCATTTTCTAATCTAGTTTTAAATTCTTGAGTTTTATTTTTTAATTCTTTATCAGTCATTTGTGAATATTCATCTTCTAATGATAAAATATCATCAACTATAGGCTGAATTTTATCTATTTCTTTATCACTAAAAGATTTAAACATATTCTTAATAAATCCAAACGCCATATTTCCCATCCTTCTTGCTTATTTTCATAGTTGTACTATTATAATATACCATATTGTTTGTTAGTAATAAAGTTATTTACTAATTTATTACATAAATAAAAATAAAGGAGAAAATCTCCTTTATTTTTATTTAATATTTTATTCTTCTGTTATTATAGCATAGTTTCCGTCTTTTCTCTTATAAACAACAGAAACAGCTTCAATTTCAGCGTCTCTAAATACAAAGAAATTATGTCCTAAAAGTTCCATTTGCATTATAGCATCTTCTATAAACATTGGTTTCAAACCAATACTTTTAACCTTTACAACTTTTGGTTCATTATCTGATTTAAGTGTCGTATCATCTATAGGAATTTCTTCATATCTTATTGACTCACTAGATTTTCTTGTCTGTAACTTAGTCTTGTATTTCCTTATCTGTCTATCTAGGGAATCTACAACTCTATCTACTGAAATCAGCATTTCATCTGAGGTTTCTTCTGCTCTTAAGATAGTACCCTTTCTTAGCCATATAGTTACTTCTGCTGTATTGAAATTACCATGTACTGAAAATGAAGCTTTTGCTTCCACATCGTTTTCAAAATATTTATCTAATTTCTCTAGCTTTTTAGCAACTTCTGCCTTGAAGTTATCTCGAACATTTATATTTTTACCTATATATTGAATTTTCACAGGTACCTCCTTTAATATTTATTGCTTATATATTTTATATACCCAATAGAATTAAATTTTAACTTTTATAGAAATATAAAATAAATTCATATAAAATTTATTTTATAACATCATAGTTATCAACATTATCCACAACAAATTTATTTATAGGTGGATAATTATATTTGAACATATTTTTCTTTAGGAGAAGAATGTGGATAAATGTTGATAACTTTAATCTAATGTATTATTAAACATTATTATACATCTGGATTTCCTTGTTTAAATGTTAGATTTAAATCTACATTTTTTCCATCTCTGTGTACATTAAGTTTAACTGTATCTCCGGTCTTATACTTTAATAATATTTGTTTCAATTTATTCATGGAAATAACTTCTTCACCGTTAATTCCAACTAATATATCATTTGGTTTCAACCCAGCTTTTTCAGCCGCTGTTCCTCTTAATACTTCTGAAATAAATATACCTTTATCGTCTTTAATGTCATAATTAGCAAAATATTGCTTATAGTTAAGTACATTTATTCCTCTTATACCTAGTGTGACTTGTGAAAATTCACCTTTATTTATAACTGACTCCATTACTCTTTTCGCAACATTTCCAGGGATTGCAAATCCTATCCCATCTGTATTACCAGCTTTAGCTGTATTTATACCTATCAATTTACCTTCAGAATTTAACAATGCTCCCCCGCTATTTCCTGAGTTTATTGATGCATCTGTTTGGATTAAGCCATTCATAATATTTCCGCCTTGAACTGTTATGGATCTGTCCAGACCTGAAATATAACCTGAAGTTAAAGTTGATTGTAGATTTAATCCAACTGGATTTCCTATCGCTATAGCTTTATCTCCGATTTGAATCTTGTCTGAATCTCCAAATTCAATAGGAGTTAAATTGTTTTTATTTACTTTTAGTATAGCTAAATCTAATGTTGTATCTCTCCAAACCACTTTAGCTTCCGCATTTGAATTATCTGAAAATAACACTGAAATTAAACTAGTATTTTCACTTACTACATGAGCATTTGTTAAAATATATCCATCTTTACTTACTACAACACCTGATCCAATTGCTTCCCCTTGTGAAATGGTTCCTCCAAAACCAGATTCTCTTTGAACTTTAGTTCTAATTCCAACCACTGATGGTATCGCTTTTTTAGCTACTGCATTTTCTACATTTGATTCTTTTTTTGTTAAAATGTTTACCGGATTAGAATTTTGAGTTCCATTATTAGTTGTTCTTTGGTTTCCAAATTGAGTATTTGCAAGTGGACCAGCAAATGCTCCTACAATAGCACCAACTAAAACTAAAGCTACTGCTTTTAAGAAACTCTGTTTTGGTTTGTTTTTTCTTATCTGATCATCAACATATGTTTTATCAACATATTCTCTATATTCATTTTTATTATCATTAAAATCATCTTCAATAAAATCATTATTTTCATTTTTATTAAAATCATCTTCAAAGGAATTCGAATTTCCATATTCAAAGTTTGATGATTCACTAATTATATCTATTTTTTCTGTTATTTGATTTTCTTCTAAATCTTTTTTTCTTCCATTTAACCAATTATCAAAATCGTCTATTCTTCTATTATCTGCCATTTAGTCCTCCTATATCTTGTCTTTGAGTTAATTATATGAAAGTCTTATATTAGAAATATGTTTATTGTGTTTAAAATGTGAAAAGACTAAAGTTTTACATAAAACTTTAGTCTTTTCATCTAATTACCTTTAGTAGATGTATTATTATCTGTATTTAACACTTCTAAAATATTGTTTCTATTTTTTTTTAAACTTTCCTTATCTATTATTAATACATATAGTCTTTGATTTCTCATAGCATACGAAGGTTTTTTTGCTCCTTCACCATTTATATCTTGTGAGCTTATATTTAAATTCCCACCATTTGATATTGCAGAATTTAATAACTCTATAGCTTTATTTGTAGGAATATTTGTATTTACAGAATTTTCTAAAACTTTTAATATTTCATCTAACTTTAATAAACTAGCTGGGTTTGCAATTTTTTTAATCATAGCTGCAATTACTCTCTCTTGATTTCTACCTCTATCATGGTCTCCATCAGGCAAATTATATCTTTCCCTTACAAAGAATAATGCTCTTTCTCCATTTAAATGAATTTTACCTTTTTCATAATAATGTTCACTAACTCTAGACTTAAACGCAACAGGATTATCTACATCCACGCCCCCTAATACATTAACCATTTTTATTAAGGAATCGAAGTTTATTCTTGCATAGTATGGAATTTTTATATCCAAGGCATTTTCTAATGTTTTAACAGAGGTTTGCACTCCATAAATACCTGCATGAGTCAATTTATCATATTGATTTTTACCTTCACCGGGTATCTTTAAGTATGAATCTCTAGGTACAGATGTTAGTAATACTTTTCCAGTTTTAGGATTAAATGTTGCAATTATATTTACATCTGATCTTGATACTGTGTTTACATCACCATATGTATCAATTCCTGAAATATATATATTAAAAGGTTCTTGAGGTTTAACATGACTTCCCTCAGCCCCAACATTATCCTTATTTAATTTGTTTATAGTTCTATCTACCTTCGTCATAACATTAATAGCCATTACAGTAGCCGCCGTTAAAGCTATCATTATTATAAAAGCTAAAATATTTAGCTTTTTCTTACTTTTGTCCCTTATTAATATATACATAATTATTTCAATTATAAGGAGTATAACTATTACAATAAGTCTTTCTACGAAAGGTAGAATGTTCTTAAAATTAATAAAAAAAATAAAAGTAACAACTACTATTAAATTTATGGCGAATAATAGTTTTGCTAATTTTGAACTTTCCACATTAACTGCTCTTTTACTTTGCATGCTATATCTGTCGCCATTTTTTCTTCTATTAAAATTTTTATTTTCCATTTTATCTCCTGCCTGTTTATTTTCTAAAATTTATTTAATGCATTTTTAACAATTTTATCATATGGAATTACTATAGAAATATAGATAACAATATATATAATTATTGTAGTGAATATCCAAATCAAAATTATTTTCCAAAATAAATTTAACATAATTCTGAATAGCGAAATTGAAATTTGACTATCAATAAAAATATAAGTCATAGTCGTTAATATTATAGCACTTATAAATGCTATTAGCGATATAAATGTGATTATTATTATATTTTCTAATATTATAAATTTTTTTAGCTCTTTTCTTCCTATTCCTGCACTTAATTTAAGTATTATTTCTTTTTTTCTATTTAATATAGTAGTATAAGTTGTATTTATTATATTCATTATTAATATTGGAATTATAACCATTAGAAATGCTGTAATAATAATTTTTATAATTCTATACTCTTGAAATGGCATAAATGTTTGATAAGTATTTGGATACTTACTAATAATTGAATTTATCTCGTATCCTATTTTTTTATCAAATTTTTGCCTGTCTAATCCCAATATAACTCTAGATGAATCTATATCCATCCCCAATTCTTTAGATATAACTTTGAATTTACTTTCACTCATAATCATTATTTTTTGATTTTGAGCATATGTATTGTAATTTTTTCTTTTACTTTCCATATATTCCACATCTATGGTAAGAGATGGTTCATTAGTGCTTTTCTTAACATTATTTAATAAATTTATATCTATTTTTCTATTTTTTTCTATACTAATATTTTTAGAAAGTTTACCATCTAATTTATCTTGTTTATTTTGTTCTGTTATATAAATCTTATCCGATTTATATATAGTCTTAAACGCTTCATCATCATAACTTAAAATGGTCCAGCTATCAGTTTCGATTTCTCCATCTTCTTTTTTAATTTTAAGCGTTTCATTTTTTTGTGTTATTTTATATTTAGTCTTTAACCCAACAATTTTATCTAAATCCATTTTTAAATCTTCAGAAAAATTATAATTTGTTTGAAAAACTAAATTTGCTCTATGTGGATTAGTTGAGTTTATCAATGGAGAATCCAGCACTATTAAATAAAATCCAATTATTAAAAATAGTGTTAACCCAATTGTTGTAGCAATAAATCTACCATTAAATATTTTAATACTTTTTTTCATCCTCCTAAAATTATATAATACCACATTATCCTTAAAAAATTCATTTATTTTAAATTTATTTATGATAGTTTGATTTATCCTTCTTGATTTATAATTTTTAAACGATGAATTTTTTAATACTGGAAGAGTTGATATAGCATTTACGACAAATAATACTACTATAACAGAAACCAATACTAACCAAAATACTTTCTCATCATTTGCCCACTCTAAGTTTATATTGGAAATAACCGAAGATTCAGACACTATATTGTTTACACTGTTATATATAAACTTCATTACAAACTTTGTAGATATATATGAAACAGGGAAACATATTATTAGATAAAGTATAGTATCTAAAAAAATCATTTTCCATAATTGACTGTTAGTTAAGCCTATCATTTTTAATGTCGTAAAGTCCTTTATTCTTTCATCAAAATTTAATGAGAATATATTGTATATAAATGAAAACACTGCTACCAATATAAAGATTAATAAACTTAAAATTACAATCGATGTCACATCACCATATTTTATTAATGAACTGTTTTTTATCGATATTAGTTGGTGGTTAAAATCAGCTTCCACTCCATATTTTTTTATTTGAGCATTTATTTCATCACTAGATTTTCTTAAATCCTTATAAGATTCTAAGACTCCATATATATTATAATCATTTTTTATGTGTGAATTATATTCAAAAATATCCCCTTGATAAATTACATCTTTCATAGGAGATATTATATTTACATTATTTCTAGTTACTCGAGAATAATAAAGAGGATTATATGTGGTTTCTATTGATGGTGAACTATGAAAACCAACAATTTTATATTTTTTAATACTTTTATAATTGTCGACTATAGTATTGAAATCCTGCTTTTTTAACGAATATAAATCAAAAATATCTTCTGTATTGTTAGGCTTATTTAATTTTGACTCAAAACTTTCTAGCGGTTCTTTTCCTTGAATCTTTCTCAATTCATTTATTGTAAAATGATTTCCTGAATTACCTATATTGTCTTTACTGACACTAGGTCTTATACCTAACTCCACTATATTTCCTATATTGTTAAATGCAGGGTAGACATCCTTCATGTCATAAGGCACTAGAATTTCTCCTTGTCTTGATGGCATTTCTCCTTCAACTAGAAAGTCTGGCATAGTATATTTTCTGAAAAATTTATCTTCAGCTTCAACAATGTCAAACCCTAAATAGTAATCTAAACCTAAATCGATATTTTTATTGAGAATTTTTACAGTATCAACAGCTTTTAGTTTGTAATAATCTTTTACATTTTCAACTTTTCTAATTTCTTTTTCTATTTCTATATTTGAACTTTTTATCTTAAAATCATAGTCTCCGTCAACTGAAATAGACGTATTTTTATATATTTTATTTAGTGATAGAATAAGATTTCCTAACGCTATAACCAATCCGATTGATGCTATAATACTAAATAATGCAAATATAGTTCTTAACTTATTATTTATTAAATATCTAAACGTTATTTTATTTATTATATTCATCATTTTTATCCAGTATTATTCCATTTTCTAATTTTACAATTTTATCCGAAAAAGAAGCATATGTGAGATTGGAAGTGACCATTACAGTAGTTATCCCATACTTATTCTTGAATATTTTTATTAAATCAATTGTATCTTGACTATTTTTTTTGTCTAAATTTTTAGTAGGTTCGTCTAATAACAATATGTAAGGTTTTGTAATTAGAGCTCTACAAATTAAAACCTTTTGTTTTTCTCCTACAGAAAGTTCATCAGGAAAATGATCTAGTCTTTCATTCAATTTAAAATAATCTATTAAATAGTTAAATAATTCTTTATCAACTTTTCCGTTATCAAGACTAACTGGGAGCTCAATATTTTCTTTAACAGTTAATAATGGTAATAAATTAAAAAATTGTAAGACTACCCCCATATTTCTACGTCTATATATAATAAATTTTTCATTATTCATATCCAGTATATTATTTTCTTCGATGTATACTTCTCCACTAGTAGCCTTTTCGATTCCTGAGAGTATGTTTAATAGTGTAGATTTACCACCGCCACTTTCTCCAACTATGGATACAAATTCTCCCTCATTAATAGTTAAATTAATTTTTTTTAGAGCAAAAACTTCTTTATTTCTTTTTTTATAAGTTTTATTAAGATCAACAATTTTTATAATTTGCATATTTCCTCCAACTATATAAATTTAAATAGCTCATATAAAATCATCTTAGAAAGATTAAGCTAAATTTAATTTCATTATCTAAATTTTGAACACTGATTGTGCCAAATTGTCTTTCTACAATTTGCTTGGATAGATTTAAGCCAATACCAACAGACTCCGGATTATTATTTTGGGGGGATTTATAAAATCTTTGAAATATTTTATTCAATTCCTCACTAGGTATATTGTCTCCCTGATTTGTTACATCAATCTTTACCATCGCAACATTTACAGTGTAATTTATATTTATATCTGTATTTGGATAGGCGTGTTCTGTAGCATTCTTAACAATATTTAATAAGGCTTCACTTGTCCAGTTGAAATCGAGTTCGACTTCGGCATCTAAATTCCCAGTATGTGATATAGTCAGATTATTTACGTTTAATTGCCTTAAAAGTAATGATTCAAAATTCTCAGAAAGAGCAGCAATTTCAAACTTTTCTTTTTTTAATGTAATTGAATTCGCTTCAAATCTTGAAATTTTTAAAATTGATGTAATGAGCCATGTGAGTCGTGCTATTTGACCTTCACTTAAACTTAAGAATTCTTTATTCTGTTCACTCATATTTTCATCACCAAGTAAAATTTCATTGTACATACTTAATGCTAAAATAGGAGTTTTAACTTGGTGCGAAATATCTGTAAGTACTTCTCTCATTTTTAAATGTTCTTTTTCTAATTTTTGGCTATTTTTTCTTATAGTGAGTCCAAGTTTATTAAATCTATTATTTAACTTAGAAATTAAACCCTGATCAATTTCTGGTAAATGTTTATTAAAAGAATTATCTGCCACAGAGTTAATAAATTCATCTATATCATTAATATATCTTTTCTGACTACGATTTAAATATATAAAATTTATAATATGCATAATTAGAAAAATACTTATTGTACTAACTAACAATATCATGATATTGTTAGAAGTTAATTTTTCATCTACTCTGGAATTATACTTGTTATTTTTTAATTCATTTAATATTTCATTAGTTTCTTTCTGAGACCTTGAATTTGCTATTTCTTTTACAATATCTCTGTCTTCAAATCTTTTATAATCAACGATTTGCACAATAAGTTTCTCTTCTATATTAAATAAATTTTCATTTATCTTTGAATTCAAGTATCCTACGGCAATAATACTTGCTAAAATAATTAAAACTAAATTAATTAAAACGATTTTAAAATATCTTCTTCCCTTAAATAAATACACTATTTAACCTCTACTGACCACTTATAACCACTTCCTCGTTTAGTTATAATGTATTTAGGATTTTGTGGATCATCTTCTATTTTTTCCCTAAGTCTATTTATATACACTGATATAGTAGAATAAGCTTGAAAATCAGCGTCGCTATCCCATAAATATTCTAATAATTTTTCCCTAGATAATATTCGATTATAATTATCCATGAAAAAATTAATTAGTTTATATTCAGTTTTTGTGAGATCTACAACAATACCAGATTTTACTAATTTAACATCCTTTATATCCACCAATAAATCTCCAGATTTTTTGTAATTTACTTCTTGTTCTTCAATTCTTTTTAACAATCTATTTATCCTTACTTCTAAAATTTTTAAGCTAAAAGGTTTTGTTATATAATCATCAGCCCCAAAATTAAAACCTTTTAAAATATCTGATTCTTCATCTTTTGCGGTTAAAAAGATAACGGGTGTATTCTTTTCTATTCTTGCTAATTTTACTAATTCATAACTTTCACCATCAGGTAATGTAATATCTAGCAAAACTATATCAAATGTATTATTACGTAACGTCTCTTTTGACTCCTTTAAGGTTTCACAATGTGTAATTTCAAAATTCTTTTTATTAAAATAATATTTTATTCCTATACTTAGTGATTTGTCATCTTCAACTAACAATAATTTAGACATTTCCCCTCCTGTGTTAAATTATTTTATTTGAATCTTTTTTTATTATATATCATATTTACTTCTATATGTTAACAATAATAATTAATATAGTATTTGTGATGATAATAGCACCATTTAAATATATATTTAATTTCTCACAGATATCTCTATTTTCTAAACATATTACTTCTATCTTAACCTCAATTTATTTGCAAATATCAGAAAATATATTAGTTATTTTCTTAAAACAACACTAACCTAATAAAAATTTGAAAAATATCATATTTTGATTTATATGCGTGTATAAAAGATCCAAATCTATTTATCCTAATTTCTATATTGCCTTGTGTATCTGTTCTATAAATTTTAATTTTTTCTTTATCCAGTCTATTCAAAACTTCAGATGTTGGATGTCCATATCTATTATTTTTACCCGCTGAAATTATTGCCGTATCTATTTTATTATTTTTTAAGAATTCTTTTTTGGTAGAATGTTTACTTCCATGATGTGCAACTTTAAGAAAATCTATAGTATCATTTATTTTTATATTAACTTCATTCTCCTCTACATCACCTGTCAATAAAATCTTTTTTCCATAAATTTCCAATAATAATACTAGCGATGCATCATTTGAGGTTTTTCTTTCTAACCCATCTAAAACAACCAAAAAGTTTAATCTTGATATTTTGATTTTTTCTTTTTCTCTCAATATATTTCTTTTATATTGATTCTTAGAATTATTGTATAAGTTCTTTATCTTCATTTTTTTGACTAAATATTCTAGATTCCCAATATGATCAAAATCTGAATGAGATATAAATATTGAATGAAAGTTATATACTTTATTATTTATCAAATATTTATATAGTTTTTCTCCACTAATCTTTGGATTTAATGGATTCCCACCAGTATCATACATTATATTTATTCCATTATCTCTAATGAGTAGTGCATCTCCCTGTCCAATATCAATAAAATTTAATATCACCACGGGTAGAAAAAGATATTTAATCATCACAATAAATAATATACTATATATATACGTTCTATATTTTCTTGTTCTATTAAGTACAATTCTGTAATTTAATATTACTATTAAAATTACATAGTAAATGACTATATCAATAATTGAAAAACTTAATCTTATTGAAAAAGTATCTTTTACCATTAAAAAAGGAGAAAGTAAAAGAATCAACTAAATTAAATACTATTTCTACCATTTTTGCAATCAAATTAAAATTAGTTAATATAAGTAAAAATCCTGAAAATAATCCAAAGCTTATTAATGGTAAGGTTAATAGATTTATAAGTATTGTAAGTAAATTTATTGAATTAAAATAATAAATCAAAAATGGAAGAAGGCCAATTTGTACCGCAATCATAGTTAATATTTTTTTATCTACTGTTATAAAAATATTTTGCATTCTTTTTTTATATATGTTAAAGAAAATATTGATGCGTATGACAAATAGAAAGCTGCTGAATAAATATAAAATGGATTTATAATTAGGCATATAAGTATTGATAAGATAAATATATTTATATCATCTTTTATATTTTTTGTATAAATAGCTGATACTGATATTATATAGATTGATAAAGCTCTAATAAGTGATACGGGAAAATTTGTAATATATCCATAAAATACAAGTAAAATAATTATAATGATAGAATAATATTTTTTATCAATTTTTAGTTTTTTTCCAATTATATCAAGAAATAAAATTATAATATTAATATGTAGACCTGATATAGCAAGTACATGTGCAAGTCCAAGTTCTTTATAATTTGAAAAATCACTCTCG
The DNA here is from genome assembly GCF_985670335.1 of Helcococcus sp. SA-HE-C1. NCBI lineage: Bacteria > Bacillati > Bacillota > Tissierellia > Tissierellales > Peptoniphilaceae > Helcococcus > Helcococcus sp. SA-HE-C1. The sequence goes on along the minus strand of NZ_OZ484652.1, from coordinate 238,128 downwards.
TTTCTAATTCCCAATATCATAGATTTCAATAGATTTGAAGTTTCGGTGCTTAAATTTTTTTCTAAAATACTCTCTACATGTCTATGGATAAAGTATTTTATACTTTTACTTTCACCAATTTTACTTATACTGTAAGGTTTAATTTCATAAAATATTTTTTTAGATTTATAATATTTTTCTTTATTAAAAACATTAAAATTATTTTCACTTTCTGGAATCTGAAATTTTCCTTTTATATTCAAAATGCTTCCCAGGTTAAAATTTTCATTACTTTGAATTAAATAATTATATTCTTTTGAAGTGATTTCATAGCTATATCCAAATTTATTACTTTTTTTTGAAATTACTTCTGCCTGAATTGAATATTTTCCACTTTTTATAGTTTTATTTTCATATTTCAAACTCATAGAAATTAACGATATAACTAAAATAAAAATAGAAATTAATGCTGTTTTAGGATATTTTATAAATAATACAAAATATCCTATTACAATAAATATGACTAGATTTAGATTCAATTTTACAAATTCATTTATAAGAATAGAAATTGTATAGGATAATAGGATAATAAATATTGGACGCTTCATACCTTTTCCTTATAGTAAATTGTTAAAGATTTACTATAATTATATAAAAAAGAAAAAGTGAAATATTGTCAAAATTATTACCAATTCGACTTATTTCACTTTTATATATTTTATTCACTAACAGTATAATGATTTACATTTACATCTAACTTATAAATAATATCTTTTCTTTCTACAATTATTTCTGTTCTTTTACTTAATTCTTCATCTTCCTTAATCATATCAAAAAATATTTTTGAAGGATTTATTGCTACTGCATTTTTAAATGTTTTTAACATTGAAAAATCTCCGTTTGTATCTCCATAAGCATATGAATTTTCTACATCTATATTATATTTTTCAATCAATTTTGTAATTTCAGCTTTTTTTGATTTACTATCCCAGAGTTGGATTATTTCTCCTGTAAAATAATCCTCTTCATTAAACAGATAGTCTGTACCTTGTCCATCATCTATGCCGTATACTTCGCCTAACATTTTAACTAGATATGTTGGAGATCCTGAAACGAAAAATACCATGTGTCCTTGTTCTTTATGATATTTAATTCTATCTCTTGTGTATCTATATACTAATTCTCCACCTTCTTCTATTACCTGCTTTGCTGTTTCTAAAATTAAAGCCTTACTAATTCCTTTTAGTTTTTCTTTATATAAAATTCCTACTTCACTAATAAAATCGTCATAGTTTCCATATCTTTTTTCAAACGCTTCATACTTAGCTTTAATGTTTTTATAATAAGACTCTTCATCAATAATTCCATACTTAACTAACTTCTTAAAATGCTTTAACATTATAGATTCTCTTACAAGTGTACCATCTATATCAAAAAATGCTCCTATCATCAATACTCCTTCTATTTACTTTTAGTTTTACTAACAATTTTATTTTTATTTAATAACAACCCACCAACGTCCAAAATCATAGAGGATAAAAGCCCAACAACTGCAAATGTTATTATTTTTATAGATGTCTCTATGGAATTTAATCCTGATTTTTGTAATATTGAACGAGCTCCTATAAATAAAAATATTAATCCTACCAATAAAATAAATGAAGATACAGCATATTTTAACCATTTTTTCTTAGTCAATACATTTAATAATATTATGGCAATAATTGAAATAATTGCAATTATTGGAATAATTGCAGTTGCTCCACTATTTTCGGAAATTATATTGAATAAACTTTTCATTTTCACTCCTAAAATTTGTATTTTTCAATCCATTTTAATTCTTCATCATTTAATGAATACTTTGTTTAATCTGTAAATACAATAGCTTTATCGTTTTTAATTACTAGTGTATGTTCAAATTGACATGATTTTTCTCCGTCAATTGTTCTCGCCACCCATCCATTTGATTCTAGTTTTTTTTGCCATTTTCCAATATTTATCATTGGTTCAATAGTTATTGTCATATTTTCTATAAGTCTTTTTCCTCTACCCGCAGTTCCATAATGTGGTACTTGTGGATCTTCGTGCATCTCTTTTCCTATTCCATGTCCAACGAAATCTCTTACAACAGAGAAACCATTTTCTTCAGCATAGGTTTGAATTGCATTTCCTATATCTCCAAGCCTATTTCCTGAAATAGCTTTTTCAACACCCAAATTAAGACATTTAAATGTCACATCCATTAGTTTTTGATCCTGTTCTGAAAGCTTTCCGATTGCATATGACCAACAAGAATCAGATAAATAGCCATTATATGATATTACATTGTCAATTGATAAAATATCTCCTTCCTTAAGAATATCTTCTTTTCTTGGAAAGCCGTGACAAATTACATCATTAAGAGATGTACATAATGCGTAAGGAAAACCCGAATATCCTTTTTGCAACGGAATTATCCCTTTATAATTCATAAATTTTTCTGCAAAATCATTTATTTGCATAGTACTCAATCCTGGTCTTAAAATTTTTTGTATAGCGAGATGAACTTTACAAAGCATCTCACCCGCCTTTTCCATTCCATTAAGTTCTTCTTCACTTTTTATTACTATCATTTTATTCTCCAACTAACTCAATAAATATTTTTTCTTCTTTTATCCCCTGAAAATCCTCATCCTTTAGGGCAAATTCTCTTAAATCTTCATTTAAGGATATTGATTTTCTTAAATCATTCATAGAAAGTTCTATTTCTCCCAATTTCATATATGAGCATAATCGATTATAGTATAAATTTGCCTTGGAATCACAAGCACTTTTTATCCCTTCATTTAATATTTTTATAGAATTTCGATGCATGGATTTTTCTATATATAATGCAGAAATATTTAAATATATATTACAATAGCTGGGATTCAATTCTTTAGCAATATTATATTGTTCAATAGCTTCCTTAAATTTCTTCAATCTACCTAGCACTACCCCTTTGTTAAAGTATGGTCTAAAATAATATGGTTCAATTTCTATAGCCATATTTAATGAAGATAAAGCCTCATCAAATCTATTTGTGTTTTCAAATATTGCTCCCATGTTGTTATATGCCATATAATCTAAAGGATTTAGCTCAACAGTTTTTTTATATTTTTCTATAGCTTCATCAAATCTTTCCTGATAATCATATAAATTAGCTAAGAAAAAATATGCTCTATCATAATTAGGGTTTTTATCAATACATAGTAAATAATATTTTTCTGCTTTTTCATAATTCTTCATCTTTTCATAAGACATAGCAATACCGTATATTGCCGCAGGTTGATTTTTGTCAAGTCTATATATTTCAAAAAATTTATTATTAGATTCTCTAAAATTTTCTAACTCATCATTTATTAAAGCTTGAAAGTAAAGTATCTCAATCTGTTCTTTTTCATCCGCAAAATCTAAAGCCTTATTAAATAGTACATATGCTTCTTCTAAATTTCCTTTAGAATAAAGTTCTTCTGCTCTTTTCCTAAAATTAAAATATTTAATATTCATAATTACCTCTTATTTACAATTATACCAAATAAATTAGTACATACTCAAATTAATTAATTTAATTTGATTTAGTAATCTTATTTTGATATTCTATAAAGAATATTATATAAAAAGGGAGTATTTATGAAAAAAAATAATTTAAATGCAATCTATTCAATGATATTAATAGCATTGTTTGGACTTAGTATAGGTAGTTTATTTGATTTACAAATTAATAAGATTTTCTATCTAAAAGGAAATTTTATACCCGAATTTTTTAAAATTACCGGAGAAATGCCCATGATAATTTTAACTATAACTTCTTCTCTTTTAATTATAAAAAATGAATACACAAAATTAAATAAATTTCAAATCGGATTCCTAACACTAGTTTTTATAGTTTTACCAATAGGATCATCGTTAAGCATACAATCTTATTATGGAATTAGAAATACTTTTCTAATCTTCTTAATTTCTTTTTTTTATTTTATGATAGCTATTTCAATTACTAAAGTTATTAAAATAAAAAATAATGAATTTACAAGATACCTTTTATTTGTAATCATATCAATAATTACAATATTCCTTCTTTTTAATATTATGAAAAATATTTGGGGAAGAATGAGATTTCATGTAATGCTGTCAGAAAATAGTTTTTCCGGATTTACAAATTGGTGGAAAATAAATGGGCTTCCTAAGTCTGATGATTTTAGATCATTTCCATCTGGACATACAGCTGCAGCTGCAACTACGCTTGTACTAACTCTTGTCCCCTTTGAAGCTGATTCAAAATTTAATCTTTTTTTCAAATATATGCCTGTTTTTTGGACAATTTTTACTGCAATATCAAGAATAATGGATGGAGCACATTTCCTAAGTGATGTTTCCATGTCTATAATAATATCAGGGCTAGTTATTATTACAGTACATAAATTGTTACAAAAAAAATAATTTTTTATTGAAAATAGGGAAATAATGAAACATTATCTCCCTATTTTTGTGATTATTTTATAATCTTAACTCTTTTATTTATGTCTTCTTTTTCTTTTTCATCTGGTTCACTCACAATACCACCAAATGGCATTTCTGCTAATAATTTATAATTTTCAGGAATACCAAACATTTCTTTAATTTTAGAATCTATAATAGGATTATAGTGTTGTAATGATGCACCAATATTTAATTCTCTGAGCATACTCCAAACTGAAAGTTGTAACATACCATTAGCTTGATTTGCCCAAATTGGGAATTTATCAGCATAAGTAGTAAATTCTACTTGCATATTATTTATTGTTTCTAAATCATAGAAAAATAAAACTGTTCCAGCTCCTGATTTAAATGAGTCAATTTTGTCTCTTGGAACCTGTCCTTCAAAAATATTATATATTTCATCCCATAGTTGATCATGTTTTTCATTAAAAACTATAACTACTCTAGCACTTTTCATATTAAATGCATCTGGTACTAATTCTGTAACTATTTTAATTTTGTCTTCTATTTCTTTTTCTGAAACTGGTAATTCTTTGTTAATATTATAATATGTTCTTCTTTTTTCTAGTGATTTTATAATATTCATTAATTCTCCTTAATTTTAATCGTTTGTATGGCTTACAAAACATATATACCCTCTTTTATTATAATATAACATCAATTAAAACTTTATTAAAATTATATCCTAGATTATATCAAAATGTTTTAATGCATTATAAATTCCATCATTATCTATATCTTCAGTCACATAATTTGCTATCTCTTTGACGGTTTTACTTGCATTGCCTACGGCTATACCTATATTACAATTTTTTATCATTTCATAATCATTCAAACTATCTCCAAAAGATACAGTTTTATCTATATCTGCATTCAAATATTTCATTATCTTTTGAATTCCTGTAAATTTGTTTACACCTTTGGCTATTAGTTCCGCATATTCGCTATATTTAAGCAAATAAAAATCTTTATCAATAAATTTTTCAAACTCTGCATATGAATCTATATCTTTTCCATAAAGAGTCATTTTACTAATTTCTTTTCTCTCATTAAAATAATCATCTATATTTTTTAATCTCTCAATTCTATAATCATATGCTGAATGCTCATAATTACTTTTTTTCTTTTTAGCTAAAAGTTTTTCATTTCTTGTTGCTTGAGAATATATTGCCTCTTTATGAGAGTACACTTCATCTACTCCCTCAAGAACATAAGCTATATCTGTTTTTGATAATTCGTAAATTATATTGTCAACAAGATGTTCTGGCATGACCTTATTGTATATAACTTTATCTCCAACTCTAACATAACCTCCTGCCGCTGCAATAACACCGTCAAAATTAAATTTATACATTATAGATGGTATCTCAGCATATGATCTACCCGTACAAATAAAGATTTTGTGCCCCTTCTCTTTAGACTCACTTAATCCTTTTATAGTTGATAAAGATATTCCTTCTTCATGACTTAGTAAAGTTCCATCTATATCAAAAAATAGATATTTCATAATTTACTCCTTTTCTTAAATTAGCAATAAAATGTTTTCAAAAAATTCTTTAATCCCATCATATATGTTTGAAAAAAAATTTAATTTAGTAACATTTCCTCTATTTACTAATTTTATAGTTTCAATAGTTTCATTTCCTACACTTAGCTTCAATTCACCTAATTGTTCTCCATCTTTATATGGTGCTTTTTTATCATCATATATTTTATATTCAATTTTTAAGTTTTCTGATAAATCTATTAATTTACTAAAATCTTTTTCTGGATATAATGGAATTCGTCTTTGTTTAACTCCACTATCGTATTTATCTGTAAATGGTATATCTTTTTTTAATATATCTACCTGAGAATAACCATCTCTTATTTTAGAGGCCATTTCTAATGTTAAATCATCTCTATGTTTTATATCGTTAGCACCTATTACAACAGTTATAATCCTTAAATTATTTTTTGTATTTTCTTTACTAAAATCAAATAATCCTGTATAACACGCTCCTGCCTCTTCTGTATAGCCTGATTTTAAGCCTAACATAGACTGCATACCTAAATTATTAAAAAAAGGCTTTTTCTCTAAATTTCCTTTTTCAGGAATAAACCAAGTTGAATATTTTGAAAATTCTTCTACTTCTGGATATTTTTTCACTATATATCTAGCAAGATCAAACATATCTTTTGCAGACATTTTATTATATATTAATTGTCCTGTAAGTCCATTTTCAGTCAAACCCGATGGATTTATAAATTCAAATTTTTTTAATCCTATTTCTGTCGCTTTTTGTTCCATCATCTTTACAAAGTTTTTCAAATTTCCCGCAATATATATCGCTAATGCATTTGCAGCATCATTCGCAGAAACTAACATAAGCCCTTCAATTAATGTTTTAACAAATATCACGTCATCTTTATTTAAAAACATCCTAGAATACCCTGGTATATTAAGAATCAGCTGCTTCCTTAGTAATTATCACATTATCAGATAGTTTTATACTTCCCTTAGATATTTCGTCTTTTACAACTAAATAAGTCATCAATTTAGACATGGACGCTATAGGTAACACTTGCTCTTCATTTTTCTTATATATGGCTTCTCCAGTCTTTGCATCACCTACAAATACAGCCTTAACATCCTTGTCGTTTACAAATTTTTTCGCAAATGAAATAGGCATAAAATTTAGAAATATTACAAATATTAGCGTTATTATAACACTCTTTTTTTTCATTTTTTCTCCTCGTTATATTTTCTCCTTAAATATTCCATAACCTCAACATCTTGCTTTTTAGGATAAATATAATTTTCTTTCTTAGCAATAGCCATTGCTATTTTTCTAAACAACTGTGCTGATTTAAACATAAATGTCCACGTATCCTCTTGAATATTAGTTATTTTAACCAACTCTTCATAATATTCTTCATCCAGATATATTTGTATGTTTTGACCATATTTATTCAAAATAATTTTATTGTTATATTTTATAGCAATAAATACATTTGAAACTCTTATTAGTTTGTTAATAATTTCACTCTTTAACAAATTAGTTTTTAAAATATTTTCATTATGTAAATTAACATATATGCTTATTAGTTCAAAGTAAAATTCTATACATTCTTCTATGTATTCATCTCCATCTGGTATTCTTAGATGATCATACTCTTGTGATTTTTCATCATACTCGACAAGGACATCATCTTTATCAGAAATTATCTCGAAATTACCTAGACATTTTAACACATTATTTATCTCACTAATATTTACAAAAATTAACTCAATGTATTTTTCATTTGAAAATATTTTATAATTATAACTGTCAATACTGTTTATTTTCTGTGGTACTATTTTACTTAATATTATGTCTTTGTCATTACTTATATCTCTAACTATATCAGAAAAATTTGATAAGTCTTTAAGACAAACTAATAATTTATGTTCCATCATTGACTTAGAATAAATATAGCTTAATTTTTTTTGTCTTAGATATAAGAACAATCTAACATTTTTATTTTTTTCAATTTTATTTCTTAATAATATCAAATAATTATCCATATACACTCCTTTATATTATTCTATTATATCGGTTTACTAATATCAATAAATAATATTATTTGACATCACAATGATTAGTCGATAGAATGTGGTTAAAATAAAATAAAAAGGAAGATATATGTTTAAAGAATTTAAGAAATTTATTTCTCGTGGTAATGTATTAGATTTAGCTATTGGGATAATAATGGGGACTGCATTCAGCGCTATTGTAAAGTCGCTTGTTGATGATATTATTATGCCCCTTGTAGGTGCATTAATAGCAAATGTAGATGTAAAAAAATTAACATTAAAAATTGCTGGTGTTGAATTGGGTGTTGGAGTTTTCATTAATACTATTATTGTATTTTTAATTGTTTCATTTGTAATGTTTATACTTGTAAAAGGATTTAACAAACTTAATGATAGATACAAAAAAGAAGAATCTCAACCAACCACAAAAGAATGTCACTTCTGTAAGACAGATATTCATATAGATGCAACTAGATGTCCTCATTGTACAAGTAAATTAGATACTATATAAGGGTCTGTAAATAATTTTGTGTATCAACCTATTTCCTGATATTAAAGGGTATGGGTTGATACATTTTTTGTATCAATAGATATTCATTTCTTAAGAAATGAAGCTTAACTTAATTTTACACATTATTAATACACTGTCAAATTTTGTTAAAAATTTGCAGATATTTTTTACTATTGCTTTCTATTTTTTTTATTATATCCTCCCTTCAAAATATATTGATAATTGTGATAACACCTTATCCCAACCTCTTATTCTACTAGTCCACTTAGCTGAAGCATCTGCCATAGCTAGATAAAGACTTTTTTGTAATGCATAATCATTTGGAAATATTGCTTTATTTTTAGTTACTTTTCTTAACTGTCTATTAAAGTTTTCCATAGCATTTGTTGTGTATATCATCTTTCTAATACCTTCAGGATACTTAAAATATGTTGATAATTCAGCCCAATTATTTCTCCATGAAGATACACATGTAGGATATTTCTTACCCCACTTATCTTCAAATACATCTAAATTGGTTAGTGCTAAATCTTCTGTAGGTGCTTTGTATATTGACTTTAAGTCCTTCATCAACTCTCTAATATCTTTGTATGATACATATTTAGTAGAGTTTCTTATTTGATGTATTATACATTTTTGTATTTCCGCTTTTGGATAGACTGCTTCTATTGCTTGAGTAAATCCTGGTAGATTGTCTGTTGAGAAGATTAATACATCTTCTAGCCCACGTTCTTTTAATTGATTTAATACTAAAAGCCAATATTTACTTGATTCATTTTCTCCTACCCACATACCAAGTATTTCCTTAAAGCCTTCTAAATTGTATCCTAAAGCTATGTAAACAGCTTTTTTAACTACAATATTATTTTCTCTAACATGATAGTGGATTGCATCTAAAAACACCATTGGATAGACTTTATCTAGTGGTCTGTTTTGCCACTCTTCTATTGTTGGAAGTATCTTGTTAGTTATTTTACTTACCATAGTTTCTGATAATCCAAAACCATAAATTTCTTTAATATGAGCTGATATGTCTCTAGTAGTCATACCTTTTGCATACATTGATATTATTTGATTCTCTATATTTGATATGTCTTTTTCATATTTTTTAAGTACTTGTGGTTCAAATGAAGCATATCTATCTCTTGGAATATTAAGATCTATATTTCCATATGAAGATTTAACAGTCTTTTTACTTGATCCATTTCTAGTGTTTAGTGATAGTGGAGCTTGTCCATATTCATAGTCTAGATGCTCATCAAGTTCAGATTTAAGCATTTGTTCTATTGCATCACCTAAAAGGTCTTTAAGTGCATTTTGTAAATCCTGAGCAGTTTCTGGTTGATATTCTTCTAGTAACATTTTAGTTATTTTATTTAGTCTTGTTTCTGGTCTTTTTCTTGGCATAAAAATTCCTCCTAATTAGTTTTTCTTTACCCTAATCAGTAGGTTTCTATACACAAAATTTTACACAGTCTCCTATATAATTAAATACCGGATACATTTTGATCCGGTATTTATTATATCTCAACACCAACAGATTCTTTAGCTAACTTATCCGCCATGTCATTGTATTTATCATTTGAATGCGCTTTAACCTTTATAAAATCAATATCTATTTTAGAATTTACCAAATCTATAAATTTTTTATATTTTTGCGTTAATTCTTTATTAGTTTTCCATTCACCTAAAGCCCAGGCTTTTATTCCCATATAATCAAAGTGTAAATAAATCTTGGATTTTCCTTTTTCCATTGCATATTTTATCGCTTCAATAGAACCATATATTTCTCCTGCAACATTCCTATGATCTATGTATTTTTCATTATCATCAAAACCATTAAATGTATGCTCTCCATTTACATCAATTATAACTACACCATAACCAAAAACTTTGGTATTTTGATTATAAGATCCATCTACATAAGCTATTAACTCATTATCTTTAATCTTATTTTTATTTAAATCAAAAATTTGTCTCTCTTGATTTTTTACATATAACTCAGCTTCTTCTTTTGTCTTAAAACTTTTATACTCTGCACCTTTATATCCTTTTACATAAGAACTGCACTCATCCCACGTGTTAAATATTCCTATTTTGCGACCATTTCTTACGGCGTAAAACTTTTTACTCATAAAACTTTTTATCCGGCTCTTTTTCACTATGAGCGATTCTTGATGCTGCTGATGCCGCTAATGCAGCAATTATATCGTCTAAAAATGTATTAACATTTCCTTCTTTATCTTCATCCACTTTTTTTATAATTCCAGATTTCACTTTATCTAAATAACCAAAATTAGTCAATCCTATTGAACCATATAAGTTGATTATAGATAGTGGTAATATCTCATCAATACCATATAATCCTTCGTCCGATTTTATAATGCTTAGTATAGGTTCCTCTATCAAATTTTGTTCTGCTAATTTATCTATTTGAATACCTGTAAGCACAGCGTTTACAACTTCCCGTTTTTCTAAAATTTTATTTAATGAATATATACAAAATTCTATTGAAAGATTTGGTACATATGGTGATTGTAACTCATAAACAATTTCCGCTATATCACCAATAGTTACTCCTCTTTCATTTAAGGCTTTTTTAGCATATTCTGTAAGTTCATTCATAGGGTATTTGTACTTAGCCTTTAAATTATTTTTTTTCTCATTTATATATTTTTTATCTTTACTCATTTTCTTTCCTTAATTAAAATCCTGGTTTACCTAGCATTTTAAACATATTTCTTTTGTATGTTTCTACACCTGGTTGATTAAATGGATTTACATCTAAAACATAACCTGACACACCAACTGCATATTCAAAGAAATATAATAGTTTCCCTAAATTATATTCATTGATTTCTTCGATTTGGAATAGAAGATTTGGAACATTTCCTTCTACGTGTGCTGCCATAGTAGCTCTTGTAGCTACTTTATTCACTTCATCTACAGTTTTTCCTGCCAAATAGTTTAATCCATCCAATGATTCCTGTTCTTCTTTTATTACAAAATCATATTTTGGTTTTTCTACTTCAATAACTGTTTCGAAAATATTTCTTTCTCCATCTTGAATTATTTGACCTAATGAATGTAAATCCGTTGTAAATATAACCGATGCTGGGAAAATACCCTTATTATCTTTCCCCTCAGATTCTCCAAATAATTGCTTCCACCACTCTGTAAAAAATCTTAGTCTAGGTTCATAAACTGCCATTATTTCAATTTTTTTACCATTTCTATATAAATAGTTTCTAAATGCAACGTATTTTAATATGTCATTATTCTCAAAATCTCCATTTAATGCTATTTCTCTATAATCAGCAGCCCCCTTCATCAACTCGTCAATATTAAATCCTGCTACTGCAATTGGTAAAAGCCCTACTGCTGTAAGAACTGAGAATCTTCCCCCAACATTGTCAGGTACCACAAAAGTTTCATAATCATTTTTTTGAGAAAGTGTTTTTAATGCACCTTTTTGCTTATCTGTAGTAGCAAAAATTCTATCTTTTGCTTTTTCTTTGCCATATTTTTCTTCTAGTATATCCTTAAAGATTCTAAAAGCTATCGCTGGCTCAGTTGTTGTACCTGATTTTGATATTACATTAATTGAAAAATCTTTATCTCTTATATATGATGACAATTCAAAAATCTCTGTAGATGATAAATCATTTCCCACAAAAATAACCTCTGTTTTAGACTTTTGATATTTGTTCTTAAGAGCTGAAATAACTGCCTCTGCCCCTAAATATGAACCACCAATACCTATTGCAACTAATACATCTGAATTTGATTTTATTTTTTCGCTAGCTTGTTTTATTCTTGTAAATTCTTCTTTATCAAAATTTATAGGTAAATCAACCCATCCAAGAAAGTCATTCCCTTCTCCATCACCTTCTTTTAATCTTTTATCCGCTTTTAACACTTCATTTTTTAATTCTTTCCACTCATCTTTATAAATTCCGTATTCAAAATTTAATTTCATTCTATACTCCTATCTCTAAATATAATAATGCAACATCATCCTTTTGAATCCATCCATCTGAAATTTCTAATCTCATTTAGTAAATCATGAACAAAAATATTGCTTTTTCTATTTAATTTTATCCACTCTATTAATCTTTTTTCACCAAAAAATTCACCTGAGGAATTAATAGTTTCAGTTAGACCGTCAGTATAAATCAATATTCTATCGCCCTTAACTAGCTCTATTTTCTTCTCTTCGTATTCTACATCTACAAATATATTACTAATTATTTTTCCTTTATTTTCTAGTATTTGAATTTTTGTATCATTAAATAATATTGGAAAACAATTATGTCCAGCATTTACATAACTAATAGAACTTTTCTTTTTATCTATTAACATAAATAATATAGTGAAATATTGGCTTACGTCTAATCCTAATTCAGCATATCTAGCTTTTAATTCTATAATTATTTCTGATGTTGTATAATTTGGATATTCTTGTAATATACTAAGCATAGATTGTCTAATAAACATAGTCATTATTGACGCTGATATCCCATGTCCTACTACATCAGCAATATACACACCAATTTTGTTTTTATTTATCTCTATAACATCAAAAACATCTCCTGATAAATTGTCAGAAGGTTCATGTCCATATTGAAATTTTACATAACCAAAATTATTTTTTTTAGGAAGTATGCTTTTTTGTATGCTTTTCGCTAATATCATTTCATTATTTATCTTTTGATGCGCATCAAAAAGCTCCATTGTAATATCTCTTTCGATTGTTATATCTCTATATACCTCTATAAAACCTAAAATTATATCATTATAATCATAAATTGGTGACGCTTTTATCGAATAAAGTTTATTGTCTATTCTAACTTCATCAACAAATGGCGAATTATTTTTATCATAAACATTCTTAAAATATTTTGATGAATTAATAATTGTATCATCGTAATGAATTGTTTTTTTTAGTGTATCTCTCATCGCTTTATTTTCAAATAAAATTTCTCCATGCTTATTTCTAATTCTAACAAGATCTTCCATGGCTTCCAGGAATCTAAAATTTGAATTTTCAACGAGCCGAGTGAAATTTACTGTTTTTCTAATTTGACTCATTTTAACCTCATAATAAATTTAATGGATCAACGCCTAAATATTGGTAGTAATCAACTTCTATTCTACCATTATATAGTTTCCTTTTTTGATCACTTACCTTTTTAACTTCTCTTTCAAAATTTTTATCCGATGTTATAAAGAAAAATGACCACGTTGTAAGTATATCAAACAATTTTGATATACTTTTATAAATTTTTTGAATTTCTTTTTCTTCACCTATTCTTTCCCCATAGGGCGGATTAGAAACCATTACTCCAAAATTATTTTGAAGACCTACATCTTTTATATCCTTCGTGACAAATTCTATATCTTCATCTACCCCTGCATTTATTGCATTTTTTTTTGCTATATCTATAGCTTTTTTATCTATATCAAAACCCATTATTTTGAAATTTATATCTGATTTAATAGCTTTATACGCTTTGATTTTTTCTTCTTTATAAATTTTTGAATCAAAAAAATTCCAATTATTAAAAGCAAAATTTCTAGATATCCCTGGTGCAATATTTTTAGCAATTAGGGCGGCTTCTATAGGTATTGTTCCTGAACCACAAAAAACATCTACAAAATTTCTATCCGCATTCCAATTTGATAGCTGAACTAATGCTGCTGCTAGTGTTTCCTTAATTGGCGCCAAAGTCTGATCTCGTCTATATCCTCTTTTATGTAATCCCGAACCAGATGTGTCTAATGTCACTGTCGCCACATCCTTATATAGTGCAATTTTTATATTATATAAAGGGCCGCTTTCTGAAAACCACGTCTTATTATATATTTTTGATAATCTTTTAATGATTGCTTTTTTAGTAATAGCTTGATTATCTGATATAGAGAACAACTTTGATTTTTGAGATTTACCTGATATAACAAATTTTCCATCTTCTGATAAATACCTCTCCCATTCAAAATTATTAATATTCTCAAATATATCATCGAAGGATATCGCTTGAAATTCTAAAAGTTTAATATATACTCTTTCAGCTGATCTAAGCCATAAATTCGCTATAATAATATCTCTTTGTGTACCAATAAATTCAACTTTACCATTTGAAACGGATATATTCTCAAAACCAAGAGCTTGGCACTCCTGCTTTACAACAGATTCTAACCCGAATACTGTTGAAACTATAATATTATATCTTTCTTGCATATTATCCTCCCCATTATAAATTATATCAGTAAGATACAATTTTGTTAACCATTTTATTATACAAAATTGTTATTTTAAATTTTAAATTATTAATTTTTTTTTATTTATTTAAAATAAAATCGTTTACATATTTTTTATATTGATTTTATGTTGACATAAAATCTCTTATTGATAAAATAGTTTTGTCAGCTATTACTTTTTATTTTTAAGGAGAGATTTATGGGAAAATTCTTTAAATTGAAGGAAAATAACACTACGGTGAAAACCGAAATAATAGCAGGTATTACAACATTCATGACAATGGCATATATTTTATTTGTAAATCCAAATATTTTAGCTGAGACAGGAATGAATAGAAACGGTGTTTTTGTTGCTACAGCTTTAGCCGCAGCATTTGCTACAATATTAATGGGGATTTTTGCAAAGCATCCATTCGCATTAGCTCCAGGTATGGGATTAAATGCTTATTTTACATATACTGTCGTAATGGGATTTGGATATTCATGGCAAGAAGCTCTATTTATTATTCTAGTAGAAGGGATTGTCTTTTCACTACTTTCATTCGTAAAATTAAGAGAATTAATTTTCAATTTGATTCCTAGAGATTTAAAAGAAGCTATTTCTGTAGGTATTGGCTTCTTTATCGCATTAATAGGATTTGGAAATGCAGGCATAATAACAAACAAGGGTGCAACCCTTTTATCATTAGGATCAATAAAAGAAAGTGGTCCATTATTAGCAATTATAGGTTTAATTATTACTGCAATTTTAGTTGCAAGGAATGTAAAAGGTGCTATCTTAATAGGTATTATTATTACTACAATTATTGGTATCCCTATGGGTGTAACAGTAATCCCTGAAAATTTTAGATTGATTCAAATTCCTCAAGGGTTAAGTGAAGTGTCATTTAAAATTCAAATTCCAAAAAATTTATTTGAGCCAACAATATTGATTGCAATTTTTACATTTCTATTTGTGGATATGTTTGATACAGTCGGAACACTTGCTGGTGTTGCAACAAAATCAAATATGTTAAATGAAAAAGGAGAATTACCAAGAGTAGAAAGGGCTTTACTATCTGATGCCTTGGGAACTACGGTTGGAGCTTTACTAGGAACCTCAACTGTAACAACATTCGTAGAATCTTCTGCTGGTGTTGCCGAAGGGGGTAGAACGGGGCTAACTGCAGTAACAACAGGTATATTTTTCTTGTTAGCAATCTTATTTAGCCCATTATTTCTATTAGTTCCCGGACAAGCAACTGCTCCTGCATTAATTATTGTCGGTATATTCATGGCTCAATCAGTTAAAAACATTGAATGGAATGATTTTACAATTGCGATTCCAGCATTTATAACTATTACTGGTATGGCATTCACATATTCTATCGCTGAAGGTATTGTAATGGGTATGATTACTTATACAATTATAAACTTGGCTTGTGGCAAAAAGGAAAGAGTTAATCCATTAGTTGCTATTTTAACTGTCGTATTCTTATTAAGGTATATATTTATGCCATTATAAATTTCAAATTGTTTTCTAACAAATAGTCGATACAGTTGTTGAATAAAACTGTTTCGACTATTTTTTATAAAAAATATAAATAAAAACAGAGACAAATATTTCTAAATGTCTCTGATATAAATTCTAACTTTTTAAGTTATTTCAAATATATTTTATTTTTCATTTATAAGTTTAGTTCAAATTAATATTATTTAATAAAGATTAAATTTGAACATTTTATTCTTCTGAGTCTTCTACTTTATCCTCTTCTTCACCAATAACTTCAACTGAATCTGCAGCTACATCTTCAACTTCATCATCTAGTTCCATTTCTTGAGGTTCATTTAATGTACATATTACTGTATCTTCATCTGTAATTAATGTAATATTTTCATCTTTTAATAATTCAATATCAGCAACAGTTAATGATTCACCTAATTTCAATTCTTGTACATCTAATTCTACTTGTTGCGGAATATATTTAGGTAGAGTTTCAATTTCAATTTCCTCTACAAATTGCATCAATACTGATGGTTGTACATAAATTTCATCCCTATTTAATAATACAACTGGTACAGTAACTTTCAATGTTTCATTCATGTTTACTCCAAAGAAATCAACATGTAAAAATTGATTTTTAAATGGATGTTTTTGATATTCTCTTATGATAACATTATGCTCTTCTCCATTAACATCTAATTGAATAATTGCTGACTGACCTGCATCGTTTATTATTTTTTCCAATTCTTTTTCTACAACTTGTAAACTCAAGTTTTCACTATCTCTTTGATATAGCTCTGCTGGTACAAGATTTTCTGCTCTTAATTTTTTAACTGCATTTGATCCAGAAACAGATCTTTTATCTGCTTTTAATACAAATTCGCTCATTTTTCCTCCTAATTTACTGATAAAATATCAATTGTTTAAGTATTATATCACAGAATATACTATTCTACAATTTAATTATTTTTCATTAAAATAAATTTCTAAAAAATTCTCCAATTGATTTGAAAAATCCCTCGAAAAAATTTCCAATTGATTCAAAAAAACCACCTGCTGAGTTAGCTGCTCCATCTAATGTTTCTTGACTAATACCTAGTTTATCTTTAGCACTATTTATTAAATCACCCAATTTATTTGAATCGATATTTTCCTTAACTTTATTTATGGCATCTTCTAACTCTTTAGAGTTTAATTTATCTTTAGCTCCATTAATTAAGCTTTCAAATTGTTCTTTACTCAATTTATCCTTAATTGAATCAATAAATTTCTTACCTTCTGGAGTTTGAATGTATTGTTGCACATTATTAAACTCTTTTTGTGAAAAATCAGATACTTTTGATAGTAAATCTTGTATTTGTTTTTTAGTTTGATCTAAATTTAAATTTCCAATATTAATAAAATTATTGAAGATTACATTTAAGTTTTTAATGTCATTTTTATTTATAATATTTTGAAAATTATTATCTTTAATTACATTCTCTGTTATATTATATACTTTATCAGGACTTACCTTGCCTTGCTTTTGCTTTTCTTCGATCATTTTCTCTTTAACTTCTAAAATAATTTTATTTAGTTTTTCTTTTGAAAATTCTTCATTATTTTTATTATTTTTTTCAATTTCATTAACTAACAATACTTCTTTATTTGCTATATCCGTTCTTTTATCATCAACTTTAATTCCTGATTTTTCTAACGCTTTATATACACCGGTCAATGCTGACGTACCCGTAACAGTTTCTATTGCTCCAACTTTTATATTTACAGATTCTAAGCCTGCTGTTACTGCTGCATTTGAATATTGTAGTGCTGAAACATTTTGAATAGCTAATGGGTTTACAACCTCTACATTGATTTTTTTTGTATTATTTTTAGTAATATAAACAGAGGATATCATCTCGCTATCTTTAGAGTCCTCATTAATATACTTTTTGGCATCTTTACCCTTTATTGATACTTTTTTAGAAGACTTATCTACTCCTAATAATTTAGCGGTAGTTTCAATTTGTGTTTCTGATAATCCCGCTCCATATGCAAAAAAATTATCATCTGAATCTTTTGCAAATACACTCATTAGAGATGTGCCTACTATCCCTACTAGCATCAAAACAGCTAAAGTTAGCGCTATAACTCGTATTAATTTTTTTTTCATCTTATATCTCCTAATTTTCCTCCACTTTTGTAAATATCATTTTTCCAGCCGATGTTTGCAATACAGTAGTTACAACGACCTCTACAGTTTCCCCAATCAAGTGTTTACCATCTTCTACTACTATCATGGTTCCATCATCTAAATATGCCAGTCCTTGTTTTTTTTCTCGACCTTCTTTAATTATATTAACTATCATCTTCTCGCCTGGTATAACAACCGTTTTCACTGCATTAGCGAGAATCATTTATATTTAGTATTTTTATACCCTGTATTACAGCTAATTTATTTAAATTAAAGTCGTTTGTTACTACACTATAATTATATTCTTTTGCATACTTCAATAATTTTAAATCAACTTCATTTATATCTTTATAGTCAATATTTGTGGTTGTTGTTTTTACAATATTGCTATCAAGCAAATTATTTACAATGTCGAATCCTCTTCTTCCTCGTTCTCTTTTTAATTCATCATGAGAATCTGCTATTAATTGTATCTCTTCTAAAACAAAATTTGGTATTATCAATTCTCCATCAATAAAACCTGTCTTTGCTATTTGTAATATTCTACCATCAATCAAGACTGATGTATCTAACAATTTTGAACTAATATTAGTATTATCTATGTTTTGTTTTTTCTTAAAATCTTCTTTACTTGCTAGATTTCTTTGTATTTTTGGTTGAAATCTTTTTAATAAATCATCCTTATTTCTTGTTGCAATTCTATATCCTAAAGTTGCTAACACAATATATAAAACAACATTTATAATTGTAATAATGAATTGTAAAAATTGAGATTGAGGTTTAAAACCACTTAAAGCAAAACTAATAATAAATGCTAAAATAATTCCAATAATAATTCCGATAAATCCAATAATCATGTTTTCTTTTGGGTGATTATATAAAATCGTCTCAATTCTTTCTATGACAGATTCCATTAGTGATATGAGCCGTGGTGCAATTAGATAGAATAGTAAACCAAATATTATCATAGAAAATCCATAATATGTATAAAGTAATATGCTATTTGAAATTACAAATAACTTACTTTGAAATATTATATCTCCAACTGAATATCCTAAGAATACACCTACCACTGCAATCAAAGCTCGCAGTATTTTCTTAAACATTCTATATCCTTTCTGAATAAATATTTTATAAAGTAATCGCTTCGTCAATCAACTCTAAAGCTTCTCCTTTACTCATCATACCAATAATAACTAATTCAGAGGCCATAATTCTTTTTGCGTTATCAAGCATTTTCTTTTCAGATGCAGAAAGTCCCTTTATTTTATTTAATAAAGTTAAATTTCTAACTGTGCTTGCAATTTCAAATATATCTCCTGTTTTAATATTTTCCATATTGTTTCTAAATCTTTTTCCCCAATTTTTAGACATCTCAGTCATATCTTCTTGCAATATTTCTAGAACTTTCTTACCTTCTTCTTGAGTTATTACAGGTCTAAGTCCTTCATCTTCTTTAATTGGAACTGATACCTTAATATCATTTATAGGCAATTGTAAAATGTAATATTTTTCTACATTTCCTAATATATCAATTTCTTGAATATCTACAATTGTACCCGCACCGTGAACTGTGTAAACTATCTTATCTCCAATATTATACATTATACCCTCCTAGTAATATTATATCATATTTAGTATCAATGTATATTTAAACCTATATCTTTAGCAATTACATAAATATAATATCTCATTATTTTGTGTAAATTATGTTTTATTTAATAATAGATTTTACCAAAACAAAATGCTAAAAATTTATAAAGTTGACTTTAATAATTTGTTATGCTAGTATATAAATGTCACTAGGGGCGCAAATAGCTGAGATGAACCCTTAGAACCTGATCTATATAACGATAGCGTAGGAAAGTGAATGACGCTATTATTGCGTCTTTTTTTATTTTAGAAAGAGGAAGAATGAACACAAAAAAATATTTTAATATTCAAATGATGGTTGAAGCTGGATTAAGCATGGCTTTATCTTACGTTTTATCACTATTCAAGGTGTATGAAATGCCATACGGTGGAAGTATTACACTTTCAATGTTACCATTAATGATTTTTTCAATTAGATGGGGTATGAGTAGAGGTTTTATAGTAGGTTTTTTATATGGAATTTTATCTTTAATAATAAAACCACAAGTTGTACACCCGATACAAGTATTGCTTGATTATCCATTGCCAAGTGCATTTATTGGTTTATCCGGATATTCTTACTTAAAAGATAAATCAAAATTACAAGGATATATTCCTTCCATAATAATTGCTTATATATTAAAGTTTGCATGTCATTTCTTGGCAGGTATAATCTTTTACAGAAAATATGCACCTGAAGGTTTAACACCTGAATATTATTCATTTATATATAATATTCAGTATACAGGTCCAGAACTAGTATTATTCTTAGTCGTGATTGCTCTTCTTTGGAGTCCACTAAAAAGTTTAAGAGTAAAACAACATTAAATTTAATTATATAGATTAGAAAAAGCTATTTTAGTTAAAACTAAAATAGCTTTTTAATTTATGATTTTATTCAACTATAATTTTTTCTATAATAACATCGTCTTTAGGTTTATCATTTACTCCAGTTTCCACTTCTGATATAGATTGAACAACTTCCATTCCCTTTATTACGTGTCCAAAAACTGTATGTTTTCCATCTAGATGATACGTTCCACCTAGTTTTTCATATGCGTCTACAACTTCTTTTGGAAATCCCTTCTCTTCACCTGATTCTCTCATTTGTTTAATAATTTCTGGTGATATATTGTTTTTTGCAGTTACTATAAAAAATTGGGAACCATTCGTATTAGGACCAGCATTTGCCATGGATAAAGCACCCGTAAAGTGTCTATATTTTACATCAAACTCATCCTTAAATGATTCTCCCCAAATACTTTTTCCACCTCTACCTGTTCCCTCTGGATCTCCACCTTGAATCATAAAATCTTTTATCACTCTATGAAAAATCACACCATTATAATATCCATTCTTTGCATGAGTGGTAAAATTTTCTACCGCCTTTGGTGCTACATCTGGAAATAATATGAATTTAATTTCCCCTTTATTAGTTAGCATTTTCACTTTAACATTGCCTTCTCTAAATCCTTCAATTTGATTTAACATAGCACTTTCCCCCTTATTATTTTTAGTTCCCTCTTTTTTTTCGCTCATCGTTTCTTTAGTTCTTTCTTTTTGTTTATTATTAGAACAAGCTACAAAAACAAATAATGCTAATATTAATAATAGTATTCTTTTCATCCCCGTCTCCTTTATTAGTTTATTCAGTAATTATAACTCAAAAACATAAACTCTCAAAAGTTTACAAACTATTCTCCTGTTGTAATATCTCTCTTTTTAAGCAATAAAACCGCTAAAAATAACGAAATTACTAGATATGGAATAATTGAATATATTATCTCTTTAACCGAGACCACGTGCATCGTGTTTCTTGTAATTTCTTGCATATTATATTGAAGTTTTTGTATAGCATTATAAAGTAAATAATCATTTATTTTAATTTTAGTTAACACTTCTACTAAACCAATTATAGCTGTAACTATCCCAAGTGAATATAAAACTGAAAAAGTTACTGTAACATTTGATTTTTGAAACAAATTGGATATCATAATTATAATTGAATTTACTGTTATTAATCCTAAGATTAACACTGAAGTAAACTTTAATAATTTATATGGATCAAAGCTAGTATCTGCATTTAGTATTAAAGCTGATATATATGATGCCCAGCAATTGTAACAATAAAAATATTATTGTATATGCCGAACTTACTATAAATTTTGCAAATACTGCATTTGTACGATAATTATTTCTACCTATTATATTTTTTATATATCCTGATGAAACATCAAAACCTACAAACATAGCAGTAAATAAAGTACTTAAAATTAAAACGTAGCCTCCACCACTAATTAATTCTAAGTTTTTTAGAAATGATACTCCTTCTTTAATATAGTCATTTTTTAATTTATCCAAATCTATATTATATTTTTTTGCAAATTCACTTACATTATTTCCGTCTTCGTATAATTTTTTTAATTCTCCAGCTTCAAACTTTTCTGGATTTTTTTCTATATAATTAGAAATCGATTCATAAGCTGCATTATCAACTCTTGCAGAATATTTTGCATATGAACCTGCTCCAAATAATAATAAGCCTATAATTATAGTGATATAAGTAACTCTAAAATTTAACATTTTTTTGAATTCAAACTTTAATAAATTAAACATTTTTGCCTCCTGTTAAATCTAAATAAAAGTTTTCTAAGTTTTCTCCAACTTTTATAATATGATTTAGATATAATCCATTTTCGCAAAGTTTTTTATTAATATCCTTAGAGTCAATATTACCAAACACTTGCAATTTATCTGAAAATACTTCTACATTTACATCTTCAAAAGATTCTAAAATTATCATTTTTGCTTTTTCAAGTTCATCAACCATAATTTCAATTTTTGAATTTGCTGATTTTTCTATTTCTACATTGTCAAATTCTTTAATCAATTTACCATTTTCAATAACACCAAATCTATTCGCTATTTTTGAAAGCTCTTCTAGAATATGACTTGAAATAATTACAGTTAAATTTCTCTCTCGTACTAATCGTTTTACCAAATTTCTAAATTCTCTCATTCCTTGAGGATCCATTCCATTTGTTGGTTCATCTAATAGGAGAATATCTGGATCTCCCACTAAAGCGATTGCTAACCCAAGTCTTTGTTTCATACCTAGAGAATAGCCTTTAACTTTTTTCTTTACGCCTGAAAGACCCACTAGTTCTAATATAGGTTCAATTTTACCCGATGAATCAATCCCTTCTATAGCAAATTTTAATTCAAGATTTTTCTTAGCATCAAGATTTAGATATAATCCGGGACTTTCTATCAATATGCCTAATTTTAATTTTTCACCTACATCATTTTGTATTTCAAATGAGCCAGATGTAGGTATTATCAATTCAGATATCATCTTCATTAATGTAGTTTTACCTGCACCGTTTCTACCGATTAATCCATAAATGTCACCCTTTTCTATATTGATACTTACTTCATCACAGGCTATATTTTTACCATATTTTTTGGTTAGTTTATTTGTTTTAATTATTGTAGCCACTCTAATTTCTCCTTAGATTTATTTCAAAATTTATTGATTTAACTTATAAAAATTATAACATATATTTACTATATTTTTTATTTTAAAATAAAAAACTCATTAAAATGAGTTTTCTATTTTTCATATTATCTAAATACGTCTTTTATAACCTCATTTAGATTTTCAAATTTAATAATTTTAATACTTTTTATTTTTCCAAAATCATAATCACCCTTTGAAATGTATACTTTCTTAAATCCTAATCTGTCTAATTCAAGTACTCTTTTTTCAATATCTTGTACTTTTTTTAATTCTCCTGTTAATCCAACTTCAGCAATAAAAACAGTCGAATTATCTATACCTATATTCTTCATAGATGAAACTATACTCATTATAATAGCTAGGTTTACAGATTGTTCATTTAATTTTAATCCACCCGTAGTTTTTAAAATTACATTTTTATCATATAGATTAAATCCACATCTCTGTTCTAATATTGAAATCAAAGTATTTAATTGATCTTTTCTTAACGTGTCACCTATTCTAATTGGATAAGGACCAAAAGACGTCGACACTAAAGATTCGACTTCAACAGTTAAAAATCTAGAACCTTCTTTTATTTCTGAAATTGCCGAGCCAGGTATAGGATTTTCCCGAGAAGTTAAAAAATATTCAGAAGGATTTGACACTTCTTTAAGTCCTCCCTCAATCATATTAAAAAGTCCTATTTCTCCTGTATACCCAAATCTATTTTTAGTTGTACGAAGTACTCTTAATTGTGAATCTGTTTCGGATTCTAAAATTAAGACCGCATCAACAAGATGCTCAAGAGTCATTAATCCTGCCATTTCGCCAGACTTTGTCATGTGTCCAATCATTATAGCTGCTTTAGGCTTTATAGAGTCTTTGCAAATATCTACCAGTTTATTTGCACATTCAATTGTCTGAGTAGGCGTACCTGGTCTTTGAGAATATTCATAAAGTGCTAAGGTCTGAATTGAATCTAAAAAAATAATGTCTGGATCAATTTCTTTTATTTCGCTTATGGCTACGTCCATTGAATTTGTGGATAGTAGAAATATATCATCTGGAATTTTTGGCATTATTCTATTTGCCCTTGATTTTATTTGAGATTCAGACTCTTCACCAGATATATATAGAATCTTTGCACCTGATTTCGCTAAATTATATGCGATTTCTAAAAGTAATGTTGATTTTCCTGCTCCTGGCTTTGCAGTAAGTATAGATACAGAATCTTTAACTATACCACCACCAATAGTTCTGTCAAACTCTTCTATGCCTGTTTCAAATCTTTCTGATTCACTCACTTTTATAGATTTTAATCTGTTTGATTTTTGGGAAGTTAAATTTAATTTTGATATTTGTGATTTTGATTTTTTTTCTACTATCTCTTCAACAAGTGTGTTCCAAGCATTACAACTTGAGCATTTTCCTGCCCAAGTTATATGCTCTTCACCACAGTTAGAACAAATATAGATTGTTTTTAATTTCATTATACTAATTCCAATTCATTTATTGCAATTTTATCGCCTCTTATTATAATTGATATTCTTGTTTCCTTTGTAATTTCTTCATTTAATATTTTTTCTGCAATTAAATCTTCAATTTCAGTCTTAATAAATCGATCAAGTGGTCTTGCTCCATAAGTATCATCAAATCCACCTTCTGCAATTTTTTCAGCAACTTTATCTGTATATTTTGCTTGATATCCCATATCTTCAATTCTGTCCAATAAATCATCCAGCTTTAATTTTACTATTTCTTTAATATTTTCTTTATTCAATCTATTAAATACTATAATATCATCAATTCTATTTAAAAATTCTGGCTTAAACAAATTCTTTAATTCTCTATTAACTATTTCCTTAGTATTTTCATAATCTTTTTTAACTTGATCTTCTACATTTCCAAAACCAATTATATTTTTCTTAGAAAGTTGTGATGCTCCAGCATTTGAAGTCATAATTATAACTGTATTTGTAAAATCAATTTCTCTGCCTTGTGAATCGGTCAATCTACCTTCGTCTAATATTTGTAGTAAGATATTAAAAGTATCTGGATGAGCTTTTTCTATTTCATCAAAAAGAATGACAGAATACGGTTTTGATCTAACTTTATCTGTTAATTGTCCGCCTTCTTCATATCCCACATATCCAGGAGGAAATCCTATTAGTTTAGAAACTGAATGTTTTTCCATATATTCACTCATATCGATTCTAATAAGATTGTCATCTCCATCAAATATTTCTTCTGCAATTTTTTTTGCAAGATATGTCTTACCCACTCCTGTTGGACCTACAAATATGAATGTACCTATAGGTGAATTTGCGTCTTTTAGACCTACTCTAGATCTCTTTATAGCTTTAGATACAACTTCTACTGCAATATCTTGACCAATTACTGTTCCTTTAAGATTTTTATCTAAATCTCTGTATTTTTGATTTTCTTCTTGAGTTATTTTAGATACTGGAACTTTTGACCAATTAGAAATAATATCTCTAATTCTATCTACAGTTATCTCTTCTATATAGTCAATTTCTTCTTTTTCATTTTTTATTTCTATTTCTTCAAGTATTGATAAATACTCATCTTCTAATTTTACAATATTATCCCTTACATATGCAGCTTTTTCATAATTTTGAGTATTTATAGCTTGTTCTTTTTCTTCATTTAATTTTTTTATTTCATTTTTTAATTTATCTAAAGCTTCTGGATTTTTAAAATTAGATACTTTTAACTTTGATGAAGCTTCGTCAATTACATCAATCGCCTTATCTGGTAAAAATCTATCTATTAAATATCTATCTGATAATTTTACCGTTTCTTCAATTACTTCATCTGTAATCTTGATTCTATGAAACCTTTCATAGTACTTTCTGATACCTTTAATAATTTCAATAGCCTCTTCTATAGAAGGTTCTTCAATTTCAATTGGTTGGACTCTTCTTTCTAGTGCCGGTTCCCTTTCAATAAACTGTCTATATTCTGAAATTGTAGTTGCTCCAATTAATTTAACTTCACCTTTTGATAAATATGGTTTCATAATATTTGAAGCATCAAGGCTTCCTTCTGAAGAACCCGCTCCAATAATTGTATGAATTTCATCTATAAATAGAATTATATTAGGTATAGACTGTGCTTCTTTTAATGTATCTGAAATTCTTTTTTCAAATTCTCCTCTATATTTTGTACCAGCAATCATTGAAGCTAAGTCTATCGAGAATATTCTCATATCTTTCATTATTTCAGGCACATCATTTAAGGCAATTTTTTTAGCTAAACCTTCAACAATAGCCGTCTTACCTACACCCGCTTCACCAATAAGTATTGGATTATTTTTAGTTCTTCTTGTTAAAATATTGATAATTCTTTGAATTTCTTCATCTCTACCAATAACTCCATCAATACTTGTTAATGCCTTCTCTACAAGATCAATCCCAAATTTATCTAAATTTGGATGTGCTTTCCCTTCAACAAAATTATTTTTATTTTCCATATAATAGTCTAGTAACATATAAACTTGTTGAGAATTTACATTTGTATCTGCAAGGATAACCTTAGCCTCACTATTAGATACCAAAATATTGATAAGTAATCTTTCTTCAAATGTCATTTTATCTTTATTTCTCTTTTGTTGTAATGTGACATCATCTAATAAATTCTTCAATTCAATAGTAGTACCCTCAATATTATCTGATTTTTCATCACTTGTAATCTGAAGATATTCTTTCATTAAATCATAATCAGCACCAGCTGTTGTTAGTGCTTTAGATTCTAATCCCCCCGTTCTAGTTAAAGTCAGTAAAGCATGACTTACAGTAATATATTTAGCTTTTAAATCTGATGCCTCTTTATTAAGCATCTGCATAAAATCCTTAAATCTCATTATTTTTCACCTTTTCTTGCCATTTTCTTGATTATCATAATTTTTTTATTAATCTCACGCATTTCATCTCTTGTATTTGCCGCAGCTAAATAATCTTCTTCATTTAGATTGCTATGCAATTCAGCTTTTTTCTTCTTGCTGCGTTTTGTAAATTTTGCATTTCTTTATCTTCATGAGTTAGATTATCTTTTCTATCTTTTGGTCCATAACTCCTATGCATATTCCTTTGAATGGTATTATATTTTTCACCTATCTTGCCACTTAAATTTTTCATCATTTCGTCTATATTTTGATTATTTAGATTAAATCCTGTATTTTCAAAATTCATCTCTTTAATATCAAAGTTGTCGGGAGTTAATGTGCTCATATCAAAATTTTCATCTCCAAGAGCATCTCCAAACATTTTTTCGAATTCACCTTTATTATTTTGAAAAAAATTAAACATTTGTTTTTGAATTTCATCAGGATTTACGTTGCCAAACTCATCTTGAAAACTATCCATCATATTTTGCATTTGTTCTCTATAGCAATTCATACAGATTTGTAATTTCTTCATTTTTCCATTGATCATCATATAAACTTCCATGTCTGCATCATTTCCACAATTAAAACATTCCATAATTTCCCTCCTATCTAATCTCTAACTAGAGCCAATAAAACATTCTTAAAAACACTTGCTCTAACTATATTTTTACTCTTCGAATCCAAATCTTTTAATGCATTATCATCGATACTATGCTGTATTATTAAAGCTTCCTTTTGTGATAATACTTCCTCTTCAACCAAACCTTTTATTATATGTTTAGCTTTATCTAGTGTAATTTTTTTATCGATAGTACCATTTAATATATTATTGATTAACTGATCTTCAGTCATCTCTAATTTTATTATCTTAATATACCCACTACCACCTCTTCTACTCTCAACGTAATATCCTTTATACGGTGTAAAACGTGTAGTTAATACATAATTGATTTGAGATGGTGCACAATTAAACTGTTCCGCCAAATCATTTCTGCCAATCTCTATATATTCTCTTTTTTCTAATCTCATTCTCTCAAGTAGAAATTTTTCAATATCTGAAGTTAATCCCATTTTATTGTCCTTCTTTGACTTTATTATAAAAAAAATTTTCCGCACTAAAATTTTACCATCTTTTACCTTAAATGTAAAGTGTATATAGTCTAATAAGACATTTATATAAATATTATAAATAAATCTAGTAAACTAACCGGTAAATTTGATTCCAAAATTACCTCTCCATTTTCAGAAAGATATATTAACTGTGTAACTGAAACTGCTGCTGCTACAAATCTTGTAAATTCTGATTGAATATTTGAAACTAAAATAGGTGGTACCACCATATCAGCAAAACCAACAATTATCGTTTTACTTGCCGCCTACGCATTTGGCACTTGCAATTTCAATGATTAAATAAAATTTTCAAAACTAATTCAATAATTTAACATTTTCTAATATAACTAAACAAAATGTAATTGACACTGCTGAAAAAGTTGTAGCAACCACTGAGGCTTCTCTTTCTGTATAATCCCCTTCTTCATATTGCTTATTAGTTAGTGCAACCCCCAATAGTCCCATATCCAATTCATAATGCTAGACAGTCAACAGCTGATCTACCTGGTAATCCAAAAATCGGCGTCATAAATTTAGATAATAGTTAGAATTATTTTGTTTTTTATAGTATAATTAAAGTGTAATAATTAATATATATATTAAGCGTGCGATATAACTTGAAATAAATAATCAATTTTTTTATTTGTGATTTGTCTCACATTTTTATTTAAATATATATGTTAAAATAATGACAAGAAATAAATAAGGAGGAATATATGTCAATATGGGATAAATTTTTTGGAACTACTTGGAGAAAAGAAGTCAATGTTAGAGATTTCATCCAAGCTAACTACAAAGAATATAAAGGTGATGATGATTTTCTAGAAGGTCCTACTGAAGCAACAACAACCCTTTGGGATCAAGTAATGGAATTGTCAAAACAAGAAAGAGAGAATGGTGGTGTATTAGATATGGATACATCAGTTGTTTCCACAATAACATCACATGGTGCTGGATACCTAAATAAAGAATTAGAAACAATTGTAGGTTTCCAAACAGATAAACCTTTTAAAAGATCACTACAACCATTTGGTGGTATAAGAGTAAGTGAAGGTTCATTAGAATCATACGGCTATAAAGTAAATCCGGAAGTACATAAAATATTTACAGAATATAGAAAAACACATAATCAAGGGGTATTTGATGTTTATACTCCTGAAATGAAAGCTGTTAGAAAATCCGGTGTTGTTACAGGTTTACCAGATGCATACGGTAGAGGTAGAATTATCGGGGACTATAGAAGAGTACCTCTATATGGTGTTAATAAATTGATTGAAGATAAGAAAAATCAAATTAATTCAATATCAAGTATCATGACCGAATACAATATTAACTTAAGAGAAGAATTAGCCGATCAAGTAGTTGCGTTAAAAGAATTGATTGAATTAGGAAAGATCTACGGATTTGATATTACAAGACCTGCTGAAAACGCAAAAGAAGCTATTCAATGGTTATATTTAGCTTACTTAGCAGCAATCAAACAACAAAACGGTGCAGCTATGTCACTTGGTAGAACTTCAACATTCTTAGATATATATATTGAACACGATTTACAAGAAGGTATCATAACAGAAAAAGAAGCTCAAGAAATGATAGATCACTTTATCATGAAGCTAAGATTAGTTAAATTTGCTAGAACTCCAGAATATAACGATTTATTCTCAGGAGATCCTACATGGGTAACAGAATCACTAGCTGGTATGAGCTTAGATGGAAGATCATTAGTAACAAAGACTTCATTTAGATACCTACATACTTTATCAAACTTAGGAACATCTCCAGAACCAAACTTAACAGTATTATGGTCAGTTCATTTACCAAATAACTTCAAGAGATTCTGTGCTAAGATGTCAATCAACACATCATCAATCCAATACGAAAATGATGATATCATGAGAGAGACACATGGTGATGATTATGCTATATCATGTTGTGTATCATCAATGAGAGTTGGTAAAGAAATGCAATTCTTTGGTGCAAGAGCTAACCTAGCAAAATGTTTACTTTACGCAATCAATGGTGGTGTTGACGAAAAATTAGGTATACAAATTGGTCCTAAATTTAGACCTATTACATCAGAATACTTAGACTTCGATGAAGTAAAAGAAAGATTTGAAGATATGATGGAATGGTTAGCTGAAATTTATGTAAATACACTAAATGTAATTCACTATATGCATGATAAATATGCTTATGAAAGTATTCAAATGGCTCTACACGATAGAGATGTTAAGAGATATTTTGCAACAGGTATTGCAGGACTATCAGTAGTAGCGGACTCACTATCAGCTATTAAATATGGTAAAGTTAAAACAATCAGAAATGAAAATGGATTAGTAGTTGACTACGAAACAGAAGGTGAATTCCCAACATATGGTAACAACGATGATAGAGTAGATGATTTTGCTGTATATGCTGTTGAATCATTTATGAATAAAGTAAGAAAACACCCAACATATAGAAATGGTATCCCTACAACTTCAATCTTAACTATTACTTCAAACGTAGTTTATGGTAAGAAGACAGGTAACACACCTGACGGTAGAAAACAAGGCGAACCATTTGCACCGGGTGCTAATCCAATGCATGGTAGAGATTATTCTGGAGCATTAGCATCATTATCATCAGTTGCTAAAATTCCATATAAAGATGCTCAAGACGGTATCTCAAACACATTTTCAATTATACCTGGAGCATTAGGTAAAGATGAAAAAGTATTTGCTGGAGAAATAGACTTGGATGATTTAGGTATTGAGTTAGATTTATCACAAATAGATTTAGATGGCTGTACAAATAAAGCATGTAGCGAACCTACTTTACAAAATATTCAACCAGAAGACAAATAATAAAAAAAATTATAAACAATAAAAAAATAATAATTAAGGAGAAAAAAATGACAAACAACAAACAAATAGATAATTTAGTATCAATGTTAGACGGATATGTTGAAAAAGGCGGACACCACTTAAACATCAACGTGTTTAATAAAGAAACTTTACTAGACGCTCAAGCTCATCCTGAAAAATATCCACAATTAACAATTAGAGTTTCAGGTTATGCAGTTAACTTTAATAAATTAACAAAAGAACAACAAGACGACGTAATCGCAAGAACATTCCACAGAGGTTTATAGTATGAAATTTGATACCGTAGGATACATCCATTCTAAAGAAACCTTTGGTACCGTGGATGGTCCCGGTGTCAGATATGTCCTATTTTTACAAGGTTGCCCAATGCGATGCTTGTATTGTCATAATCCTGATACATGGGCTGCATTTGGCGGTAAACCAATGACAGTAAAAGAAGTTTTGGATGATTTTGAAAAATATAGACCATTTCTAAAAGACGGTGGTATTACACTTTCAGGCGGAGAATCTTTAGTTCAAATGGATTTTGTAATTGATTTATTTGAGGCTTGCAAAGAAAGAAATATACACACCTGTTTAGATACTTGTGGTGTTACATATAGAGATGACAATCCTGAATTAATTGAAAAATTTAAGAGATTAATTGATTCTACAGATATTGTCATGCTAGATATAAAACACGTAAATCCAAGGCAGCACAAAGTATTAACTGGTCATACAAATGAAAATATTATAAAATTCTTAGGATTTTTAGATGAATACAATGTCAATACTTGGATAAGACATGTTATTGTTCCAAGAATTACCTTTAACAAAGATTTTTTATATCAAACAGGTGAATTATTAGGAAATTACGATTGTATTACTGCAATTGATGTACTTCCCTATCACACAATGGGTGTAAATAAATATAAAGAACTTGGATTTAAATATCCATTAGAGGGCGTTGAAGCCTTATCAAACGATGATGCTGCAAAAGCAAAGCAAATCATATTGATGGGTAGAAAGGCTACAAGAGATAAATTAGGTAAAACACAAAAAAAATAAAACAAAAATATCTGTTTGGGAGTATCCCTTACAGATATTTTTTATGATAAATATATGTATTTTTATAGAATTTATGTTAATATATTATTAAGAGGAAGATGATGAGAGAAAAAAGAACACTACAATTAGGAAAATTAAACTATAAGGATATACCATTACTTAATTTATTAAAAGAAAACGAGTATTCCCATATTAAAAATGATCTACATATAATTCAATTTCAAAAAGGAACTCATATTTTTAGAGCCTTTGATCCTGCAGATAAGATGTTTATTATATTAGAAGGTGAAATGAAAATCTCTAAAATAATGTCTGATGGAAAAGAACAAATACTCTACATTTATGAAAAAGGTGATTTTGTTGGTGGACATAATATTCTTACAGGTGATAAATATATTTATAGTGCTTATGCATTAAAAGAAACTACAGTCTTAACCATAGCTTCAAGAGCATTCAATGAAGTTATACGGTCAAACAATCTAGTTCTTTGTGCAATATTAGATAAATCATATGAACGTATAAGAAGAGCTGAAACTCTTATTGATAGATTGTCCGTTATTAGTACAGACGTTAAGGTAGCCAAATTACTTATAAATCTTAATTCATTGTATGGAAAGAAACATAAAAATGGTATCATGATTAAATTCAATATCACAAGGGAAGAGTTAGGTTCTCTAGCTGGAATTTCTAGAGAAACCATGAGTAGAAAACTCAATCAATTTGCTGAAGATGGTTTGATTGAGCTCGTTTCTAGAGGTAAAATTTTAATCAAAGATATTGAAACATTAGAAAATATACTTATATAGTTAAATCCTAAAAATTGTTTATAAGAATGGTTTTTAGGATTTATTGTTATATTCTTCGATTGCCTTTGTCAATATCCTACCCGCTAATTCAACTTCTTTATCAGAAACACAATATGATAATCTTGCTTCATTTCGACCTACTCCATCATTTGTATAGAACGACTCTGCAGGTGTTAACAAAATAGTTGTATTTTCAATTCTAATATTTTTTAAGGTCCAAATTATAAATTCCTCAGCATCTTCAACGGGTAGCTTTACAATTGTATAGAACGCTCCTTCTGGTGTAGCATATTCTAGATTAGGTATTTTTCTTAATGCCTTTTCCAAAATATCCCTTCTTTTTTTATAAATACTGCGATTATTCAATACAAATATATCATCCACAGTATCCATAGCTCCTGCTCCAATCTGGTCTAGCGTCGAAACAGAAAGTCTGGCCTGTGCTAATTTTATTAAATGCTCCATAAATTCTTTATTTTTTGATGCGACAGATCCAATTCTAGCTCCACATGCTGAATATTTTTTTGAAATTGAATCTATTAACACCACTCTATCTTTTATTTCTTCATAATCTGCAAAAGAAATAAATTCTCTCTCAGTAAAATTGAATTCTCTATATACTTCATCTGCCAAAATAAATAGTTCATATCTTTTAGCTAGTTCTACCAATGTTTCAATTTCATCTCTCGTATATACTCTTCCTGTTGGATTTGCGGGATTTGAAATTAATATAGCTCTCGTTTTTTCATTTATTTTATATGCAAACTCTTCTATATTTGGTAATCTAAACTTATCTTCAATCCTCGACATAACTCCAACTAACTTCACATCAGACATTTTACAAAATGCACTATAATTTGGATAGTAAGGTTCAATAGTAATAATCTCATCCCCAGCGTCACAAACTGACATTATTGAAAATAATAATCCTTCACTTGCTCCACTTGTAATTATTATCTCATCTAAATCAAAATTTAAGCCATAATTATGCAAATAAAGTTGCGTTGTTTTAAGTGTTTTTTCTAAACCTTGAGATGGTGCATACTCTAAAACATTTATATCTAAACTACGAACCACATTTAAGAATTCTTTGGGAGTTTCTATATCAGGTTGACCTATATTTAGCTTTATGACTTTAACCCCTTCTTCCTCTACTTTTTTAGCATAAGGAAATAGTTTCCTGATTGGAGATTGAGTCATTCTATTTATTCTTTTAGAAAATTTCATATTAACCTCTCTATTTTTAATAGTTTATTATATAATTTTTTATTATATAAATATTTTTTGTAATAATGAATTTTTTATCTTTTTATATGTCTTATGTTTTCCTTAAGACTATATTTTAGGGGATAACGATTTAAAAATTTTCCTATTAGAGATTGAGCTTCTATTGTTTTTGATGTAATAATTTTAAAATTTGATAAACTTGATTTTTAAATATCTAGAAAATTCGAACTTAATCTATCGCTGATTATATATTATCTCTTGATATTAATTGTATCATATCTGTTTATCTATAAAAAATAATATATCAATCATTAAACTATTGTTTAAAAAAATAAAAGTAGATAAATTATAAATTATCTACTTTTAAGATTTTTTGTATTATTTTAAAATTAATTTATATATCTATTCCTTATTAGCTTTTTCAATAATCCTATCAGCTAATTCTTTTGGAACTTGTTCATATCTTACAAAGTTCATTTCAAATGTACCTCTACCTTGTGTCATAGAACGCAAATCAATAGCATATTCGAATAGTTCTGCATAAGGAGCTTCCGCAACAATTATTTGTCTACCGTCTTCCTGAGGATCCATTCCTAAGATTCTACCACGTTTCCTATTGATATCTCCCATTACATCACCTAAATAATCTTCTGGAATCTTTATTTCTATATGCATAATCGGCTCAAGTAAAACCGGTTTTGATTTTTTCATTCCTTCTCTAAATGCTATTCCTGCGGCTAGCTTAAATGCCATTTCGTTAGAATCAACCGGATGATATGACCCATCATAAAGCGTAGCCTTTACACCTACTACTGGATATCCCGCTAAAACACCTTTTTCTAAAGACTCTTCTATCCCCTTTTCAACTGCTGGAAAATAATTTCTTGGAACTGCTCCCCCAAAAACTTCCTCGTCAAATTCAAAACCTTCTGCAATCGGCTCAAATCTAATATGAACATCTCCATATTGACCAGCTCCTCCAGATTGTTTTTTATGTTTTCCTTGTACATCACTTTTAACTGTGATTGTTTCTCTGTATGGGATTCTCAGTGGTGTAGTTTCTGTCTCAACTCCATATTTATTCTTTAACTTATTAAGAATAACTTGCAATTGAACATTCCCAACTCCTGAAATAGTTAACTGATGTGTTTCAGCGTTTCTTTCAAAAATAAACGAGGTATCCTCTTCCTGAAGCTTCATCAAAGCATGACCAATCTTATCTTCATCTTTTTTAGATACAGGAACAATTGAAAATTTTAAGGATGCCTGAGGTTGTTTCAATGTTTTATAAATAATTGGATGATTTTCATCACAAATTGTATCTCCTGTCTCTGTTTCTTCAAGTTTTACAAATGCACCTAAATCTCCTGCTACAATTTGATCTACATCAATTTGTTTTTTACCCATTAATCTATATAGCCCCGAAGATTTTTCCACTTTGTCTTTATTTATATTATATATAGGCGTTGATTTTTTAACTTTACCCGATAAAACCTTAAATAATGAAATCTTACCAATAAATGGATTTACATATGTCTTAAATACATATGCTGAAAATGGTTCATTCTCATCAACTTTTTTACCTTCCCCTTCTAACGGCTTAAATCCAATATGTGCCTTTGGGTTTGTGGCAGAAGGTATATAATAAGATATAATATTTAATAATTCATCAACTCCATAACCTTCAATAGATGAGCCAACTATTAAAGGTACTACATTACCCGAAATCATAGCATTTGTAATTCCTTTATAAAATTCTTGAGTTGTAAAGTTTATACCTTCAAAATATTTTTCCATCAATAAATCATCTGTCATAGCAACTATTTCAGCTAAATTACTATATACTTCTTCAACTTCTAATTGTCTAATCTCAGGGATAATCGTTTTCTCTGTACCAAACCCATTATACTTGTATGCTTCACGTTTCAAAACATCAATTAGTCCCTTAAAGTCTTTTCCTGATCCAGGATGTGCTCCATCACTAAGAGTAAGTACAAAAGGTGTAATTTTACTTCCAAATTCTCTATGCAATCTAGAAACTGCTTCGTTAAAATTCACATCTTCTTTGTCGATTTTATTTATAAATATAATTCTAGGTAATCCAATTTTTTCACAATACGCCCAATATTTTTCTGTACCTACTTCTATTGGAGACTGTGCATCAACTACAAAAATAGCTGCTTCACTAGCTTTAAGTGCTGATTTTACCTGCCCTTCAAAATCAAAGTATCCTGGAGTATCTAGTAAATTTATTTTTGTATCATTCCATTCTAAAGAAGCTGTAGATAAAGATATAGATGCTTTTCTGTCAATCTCTTCTCTATCAAAATCTGAAATTGTTGTACCCTGATCTATATTTCCTAATTTTTTTATAGCTCCAGATTTATATAGCATAGCTTCCATTAAAGAAGTTTTACCACTTCCACTATGACCGACTAATGCAACTGTTTTAATCCTTTTTGAATTATAATTTTTCATACAACCTCCATTTAATATTTTATTTATCTAAATTATATCACTTGTGAAATCGTATGGCAAATCATTGATATAAAAATTATAAAAGCTCTATTTCATAAATATTTTCAATGTCTATATTAATGTCATCTTCGAAAATTATAATCTTTTCTATTTCTTTAATTTTTTTTACCACCCCATTTAATACTTCATAACTTCCACCTGATTTTTTTTCATCCTTTACAAAATGAATCAATCTAACATTTATTTTTTTATCCATATTATTCAATATGTAAAATATAGAGTGATCTATTTCCTCTTTTTTATTTTCATCTAAAATTCTTTTTTTCTCAGTTACTCTAGCCTTTTCATCTACGGCATTTTTATGTCCTTTTAATGATGCAAATGGTGCAAATTGTGCAGCTCTATCTAAAATATCCATTTTTTTATATTTTATAAATTGAGGTCTTTCGATATTAACTATATCTGAATAATCGTGTATATCATTCATGATCTATGCCCTCCAATAGTTTTATTTCTTTCAATAGAAGTAGATTCTTCATTTAAATTTAATCCTTTTAATAAAGCATTTTTACCAAATTTTTTTTGAATTTCTATAGTAGCTTTTTGTAGTCTTTTTTCTTTTTCTAGATCTTCTATATTTTTTTCATCATCTATTGTATCTTCAAAAAAATCCAACTGCATATTGTTATCCGATTGTTTATTATTTTCTAAATTTATATTATCAAATGAAATATTAAATTTTCTTATCCATAACTCTCTATTAACATTTTTTTCATACCATAATAACGCCTTCTTTATCATATATTTCGCTGAACTGGTATAAAAATCTAAACTTATCGAACCACGAGATTGTTTCGGAACAGTTCTTCCATACATATCTTTCATTGTTTTACCTTTATATGTTTTCATGTTTTCAATATCATAACTTATATAAATAGTCATATGGTCTGTTACTAAAGCTTTTCTTACTAAACTTAGAGATAATTTATCAATCATTTCAATTAAAATGGTTTTTCCCTCATTAAATTCATATGGTCTAGTTAAAATTTGTCCTGAATTAATTGACTGTTTTCCTGGTTTATAAGCTTTTATATCTTTTATAGTTACAATTTCATGTCCCCATGCATGATCAATTAATAATTCGGCATTGACACCAAATGTGTCATACAACAATTTTTCATTATAAAAAGAATTTTCCCTTCCTACAGAACATTTTGCAATATCACCCATAGTGTATAATCCTAAACTTGCCAATCTATTTGCATAACCCTTTCCAATTCTCCAAAAATCAGTTATTGGTTTGTGGTTCCATAAATATTTTCTATAATCCATTTCATTTAATTCAGCTATCCTCACACCATCTTTATCAGCTTTTATATGTTTTGCTCTTATATCCATTGCTATCTTTGCTAAATACATATTTGTACCTATACCTGCTGTCGCGGTGATTCCAGTAGTACTATATACGTCTTTAATTATCATCTTTGCAAATTCTTTTGCTGTCTTTTTTGCAAATTTCAAATATTTTGTAGCATCAACAAATATCTCATCGATAGAGTAGACATGAATATCATCTTCCGATACATATTTTAAATACACTTCATATATCTTCGTGCTATAATCAATATAATAGGCCATCCTTGGTGGAGCTATGATAAAATCTAATTCTAGATATGGATTTTCTTGAAGTTTATTGTTATCAAATGATTTCCCCTCAAAATCCTTCCAATCAATTTTTCTTTTTCTTTCGATATTTACTTTTTTAACCTTACTTATAACATCATAAAGTCTAGCTCTTCCACCGATTTTATACTTTCTTAATGATGGCGTAACCGCTAAACACACTGTTTTTTCTGTCTTATTATTATCTGCCACTACCAGATTTGTATTTAAAGGATCTAAACCCCTCTCCATGCACTCAACAGAGGCATAAAAAGATTTTAAATCTATTGCCATATATGTTTTGTCTTTCATTTTGCCTCCTTATATTTATTATATCAAAAATTTTAATATCTTATTATTAACAATAAGATTAAATATCTTTATTCATGATGGACCAAGAATTAGAACTACTATTTTTCAAAGGCTGTCAAACAGGAGCATTAGGGTACAAAGGAGGTGATATTTATTTAGATGAAATCGAAAAAGAAATATTAGCAGATATCGATTTCTATGATGAATCTGGAGGAGGTATAACCATATCTGGAAAAGAATTCCAATAATTCCTGGTTTTAATGATTCTCTAGAAGATACTAAGAAATTCGTCAAATTAATTAAAAATTTAGAAATTGAAGAAGTAAATTTATTGCCTTTTCATAATTTTGAAGAAAATAAATACAGACTCTTAAATAGAAAATATGAATATAAAAATGGATCTCTTTTATATTTTTCATACTCTTTTGATAATTGTTTTTTATTCTTATCACAATATGTTCCCTAATCTATTAAGTTTGGACAGCCTTGATAAGAGCATGGTTTCTTTGATTTTCATGGCATTATTTTCTCCATTAAAAAAGCCCGTAGATTTATCCACAGGCTAATTTATATTTTTTCCTATTCTAATAATAACATATTTTCAACTTTCCATGTCGTACCAAATAGTACCAAAGCGTACCAAACTTTCCATTTTTTATTTTTCTGATAAATTTATATAATTTTCTGGTGATTTTAATCTTTCAATAAATAATATTTTTTATCACATACGAATTAATTTACGATTAAATTTATAATATATCATTATTATAAAAGCTATTAAAAAATTATTAAGTATTCCTAAATTTTTATCATTAACTAAATAATAATATAAAACTAAAGTTAAATTTAACACAAATAAATTAAAAATCCATTTATTTCCTTTTTGATTAAGTATGTTTATAGTTACCAATATAGTATTTCCTAATACTATTAACACCAATGGAAACAGCATATT
Source organism: Helcococcus sp. SA-HE-C1 (assembly GCF_985670335.1). Classification (NCBI taxonomy): domain Bacteria; kingdom Bacillati; phylum Bacillota; class Tissierellia; order Tissierellales; family Peptoniphilaceae; genus Helcococcus; species Helcococcus sp. SA-HE-C1. The sequence goes on along the minus strand of NZ_OZ484652.1, from coordinate 198,163 downwards.
AACATTATCATTTATATATATAGTAGTACCCAAAAATAATAATATTAACCCTAAAAAATATAATTTTTTATATTTATCTAAAATAATCATTCTTCACTCCAAACTCCTTGTACTATATTAGGAAATATTCCATTAAATTCAACACCGATATAAACTCCTTGTTTATTGAATTGTGCTTGAATTACATTGTATGTGAATGAAGCTAAACTTTGTGCTCCAATAATTCCTAAAGCAGCGACTAAAGTTGTACCAACTGGTCCTAAAGTACTACCTAAACCTACTAAAACTCCATATACTGCGACTGGTCCAATTTGTGCAGCAGAAACTAATAGACCTGCAACATCATTATGTGTAAAATATATCTTTCCAGAAGAAATATGAATTCTTGATTTGATTTGTCCATCAGCATTTGTTATAGGATATGCTAATTTTACAGAATTTACAATTCCTTCTGCCTCATTCTGATTAAAGCCATATACTTTAATTAATTCTTCTTTATTTACATTTAATTTTAAATATCCATCTTTGTCTAAGCTAAATTTATCTAGAAGTTTTTTATATTTTTCTAAAAATTCTCTTTGAGAATCATTTAATCTAATAACCTGTTTATTTTCTCCACTATCATTATTTGCAAATGCTATATGTGGGATAAATAATGTTACAACCATTACCACTGATAGAATGATAGAAATCACTCTTGTTTTTGTATTTTTCATATTTCCTCCTAAAGTGTAAATTATGATAAGCTTATCTAATATAAGTTTACCCACAAAATTTTCAGTTAAACATATTTTTAATTATTTTCTTATTAAAATTTATAATTTTCAAAATTTATAATTTATCTTTTATATATTAAGAAAATTAAACTTTCTATTTCTTTTTTTACTTTTTCACTTCCATATCTTACACTTGATACGGAGGTTGCTAATTTTCTTAAATCTTCCAATTCTAATTTGTTTAATTTTATTCTCTGCTCTAATTTCATATTTTGTAAAAAATAAGTTTTTACATATATCTTATCCTCCAATCTGTGCTTTTACAGCATCAATCAAAGAATAATGTATACTCCGGAAATATTGGTGAGTTTCCATTTGAACTTGCTTGATTCCCTACAAGAAATGATTCATCTTCTATATATAGTCATATTTTCTAAAATATTCTTAAGCATTAAAGCTCTTTTCATTATAACTGGCTGATTTTTAGTTTCTTTATAACTTTCAGTCGCTAAAATAGCTCTCTCAGAATCAATGTATGGTTTTGAATTCAAAACTTTTTCTCTATACATTTCTCACACCATCGTACGTGTGCCGCTGGGCATACGTACGGTGTTTCAACTTAATCTAATACTATGCTTAATGTAGCATTCATAAGGGTTTACTAATCCATTTTTGATTAGTCTTTCCTTTGATATTGCTCTTACTAGGCAGGTTTTTGTTGTTACAATATAGTATCTATCACAACAATATGACGTCAATTTAGCTAAGTCTTTTCCAATTCCCATTTTTATTAACGCCCATTGTCTTTTACTCGGTACTTTCGACATCTTCAAATATTTCATTCTTAGTCTTGTTCTCGGTTTCTCACTCAGTTTATTTATGGTATGCCAAGTTTTCTAATTCGTTGATAACTACGCTCTTTAGGGAATTTTATCCCAGTATTAGAACATGCCCGCCATACATAAAAAAAATTAGAAATTTCTATTTCTAATTCTTTTTATCATATTAAACTATTCTAAAAACTTCTAATATATTATGCTAGCGACCCCATTGGATCCCATGGTTTTAATTTAATAGGCTCTTTCTGATATGCTTCAATTATATCTTTTGATAAATGTTTTTTATTAATTAATACTTGATACATGTACTCATCAAACCATTCATCACTCATTACTAAGAATCCTTTATTTCCTGATTTTTCACCCCATGTATTTTCAACTTTATATCTATTTATTTTCCCAGTCTTTTCATCATAATCACATCCCATAAATACCATTGCATGTGTCATCAGGGACTCATGGTAGTCCAGCCTGTCTTCTTTATTAAAGTCATAATCAACATCTAGCATATCCATTACATTTACTGTTGTAAGATTTAATCTTGATCCTGATTTATCAAAAAATTGACCTACATCACATCCAAACCATACTGGTTCTTTATCTTGTAATTGGTGTAGTACTGCACTTTTCATGTCTTCAATTGGTAAGTTTACATATCTAACAATATCACCTTCAATTACATTCCCTAAAAATTCTACTGTATAAGATTTATAGTAAGGTTTATCTTTTGTTGGGGCATTTATTATTGACACATATTCATCTAGGTCCATTTCAACTAATTCAAAAAATTCTTTTGGTGTAATATCTTTATATGAAATAAATTTATCGTCTTTATCTCTTGCTTCAAAATCTATACTTGTTGGAGGAGTTCCTAAAGAAATTGAAAGTGTATTATAGATATCTGTCATATAACCATCAATCATTTTTTCCAATTCTTCTTTAGACCTACCAGTTTCATGAGCTTTTCTTAAATTTTTAGCATTCATTCTTAATATTTTAGTCAAGAAATTATTCATTTGTGCACTTTTTGATGAACTTTCTGATTCTGGCATATAATTTTTTGGAACAATACCATATTTTTTAATTATATTTTTTACCATATCCCATTGACCACCGTCTCCCATAGGATTCTGTAAGAATATGTGATACCAATCTTCCTTCTAGCTGTTCTTCTAAAGTATTTAATATTGATTCATAAAAATAATTGCATCTTTCTAATTTATCAAAGAAATAAATATAGCTTTGAGAAATTTCAAATTCTTTTAAATTAAATTTCTGTGCCAATTTATATTCTAATACATTCATTGCAGCAAAAATCCAACATCTACCTGATTGTTTTTGATATCTGATTTTTGTATCTTTTAAATTAACATTAAACTCATGCCTATTCGTATTATCTTCCCTTCTATCAATTGTAGATTCAAGTAATCCTGTATTGGTCACTGCTCTTTGAGCAATTCTAAATGCTCTATCTAATCTAAAATTTTTTTTAGAATTTTCTAAAAACTTTTTATCAATTTTCATAATTTACTCCTTTTAAAATGATACAATATATTATTAGGTATACCTAATAATATATTGTATCACTCTTTAATCAATCAGTAAAGTCTACAATAAATCTTCATAAAAAATCAAATCTAGAGTTGTCAAACATATGTGACAAGAAAACCATCTAATAATATTTTTAAAGGGCATATAAATTCTACACAAATAATGCATAGTTCTGTCAAGGGGAAAAGCGAAGCGAATATTGACAGGGATATGCATTATTTGTAGGCTTATGAAGCCCTCTTGAAATAGCTTTCAACCATCTCATTTGGAGTCTTAAAAGCTAATACCTTTCTTGCTATATTATTTGTTCTTACGCTATATCTTTGAAACGATTTATACATTTCTTCTTCACTCTTAAATCTTCTTTTGCTGTAAAATAGATCATTGTCTATCTTATGGCTTCTTTCTACTACTCCATTTTGCCACGGTGAATATGGTCTTGTTCGTATATATTCTATACCTAAATACTCTAGAACCTTTTCGAATGCTGATTGCTTTTGTTCTCTATCATTACAGAATTCTTTACCATTATCTGTCTGTACTGTGTTTATCTTAAATCCAAAGTCTTGTTCTATTGTCTTTAGCATTTTTGAGGTTTCATAAGTGCTATTTTCATTTACTAATTTAAGGATTCTTTTTCTACTATATAGGTCTATTGCTGTTATTTGATAGTATCTTTCGTGATTGCTTTTAAAACCTATGCATTCAATCGGAACATATTTTACATCTATTTCTACAAACTCTCCTGGATATTTTCCTTTCAACGGTTTATATTTGCTTTTTGGATAACTTATTTTCTTAGGTTTTTCATAGTTTTTAAGTTTTTTTATTTGTTTGCACATTGAGCCATAGCTTCTTTTATATCCTGCGTCAAGGCATTTTCTATATACTTGAGCTAATCCTTCATGTTTGTGATATTGATATTTTTTCTTAAGTAATTCTATTTCATCTTGTGTATGTTTATTGGGATGGCTATGTGGACGTCTTGATTTATTTGCTAAGGATTCTACGTTTCCATCATATTTTTTTAGCCATCTTTGCACTTGTTGTCTGCTAGTTTTGTATCTTCTTGCAGCCTCTGCATTGTTTTTGTGTTTTTTCGCATATTCTACAACTTTTTGACGAAATCTCATTTCTTCTGTTATACTAATTTTCATAGGAAGCCTCTCTTTCTGATAATTTGTTTGTAGTTAAACTTATATTACCAGATGGCTTCCTATTTTTTTATTTTTTTGTCACATATCTATTATCACCTAACAACAATAGATCTTCATAAAAAATCAAATACACTTTATATCCTTATATTTTTGTATTACGACTATTATACCATTTACATTTACATTGTATTATTAACAATATAACTATATTATTATATCTTATTATTTACCTTAAAATTTTATGATTAGATGAGTAATAAAAGATTAGCTGAAACTAGAAATCGTACGTGATTTACTTATTTATCAAAATTAATTTTTAAATTAGGTGTACTGTTATCTTATCAAAATTAATGTAAAAAAAAACGACTTACATAAGTCGTTTTATAATATAGTTGGTTGCGGGAATAGGAGCGTATCCCGATGTTTTTTTATCATTTTATATCATTCTCAAAGGCTCTATTTTACTATGTTTTTGGTTCTTTCATTTTATATCATTTCACATTGTTTAAAAATATCGTAACTTTTTTCGTAACTTTTTTTACACACTCAATCTCTAATCGCTATAAGCAATATTATATTTTTTATTCTTTAATTGATTTTCTTCTTTCTTTAATTAATTTTTCTAACTCTTTCAAATCCTCCTCTTCAGCATGTTTTCTAATATATAGCCTTGCAACTCTTTTATATCCACCAATCGTGGCTTTTCTTCTGTTTTTTTCTTCCCATTTTCTTGACGCCTTAATTTGTGAATCAGATGTTTTATTATCAGTCATATTATCCCCCTTATTTCGATAATAAGTATATGATTAAGGCTATTATTAAAGCCCAACTAATACCACCTATTATTTTTTCTTTTAGTGTCGTTTTTCTAACTTCCATTTTAATTTTCCACTTGTTTTTGCGTTTCATTATATTTTATGATATGATTTAGATATAGAAAAGGTATTAAACCCTTTCTATATCGATTTTAATTTGGAAGATTATAAGATTTATTGTGATGGATATTTCTTTTATCTTCCATTTTTTTATTTTCATTTCAATCATATCATTTACCTCCTTTCATATCTATATTATAACATTAGCGTTATATGTTGTCAATACTTTTTTTTATTTTTTCCATAAAAAAAGACCAGTTTGCACCAGTCTTTATCTTATATATTCTATTGTTTTATACCTTTATTTTGTGTCAATTTTCCTACAATGTCGTAAATATAGTTAGACCCTCTACTTGCTATAATTCCTGTCAATACAATATCAGCAACTGTACTAACCTCAATTCCTAAATGATTAAATAACTTTGCATTAAATAACATTGCTATTAACACGCCTAAGCCAATTGTAATCAGCAATACAGGTTGCTTAACTATCTGCTTTCCATATTCTGTTAAGGCTTCAATTAAGATACCTAAAGCCCCTATCAATACTAATCCTTGCATATCTTCTCTCCTTTATTTTTTTAATTTAATTAATTAAGTCGGTCAAACCTAAATATAACCAACCTTTTTTCTTTGGATTGTAACCAAATCCGTCTTTTATTATATTTATTTCTAATATTTCTCCCTTATCAGAGTGTCCGACTACAGTTGAGTCATTCTCTGATGTCATTCTAACATTCATATCTTCTCTAACTTTAACTTTGAATTAATCAATAGGTTGTAACATTCCTAAATATATCCATTAATCCTTATCTTCAATCCTACCCCAATTATCCTTTAATTCAGTAATGGCTAATAAGTCACCTTTATACACTTTATCAACAATCTTCTTTTCTGAATTTCTTGTGTTCATATACGCATCAGTTACCTTGTATAGCAATTTTATATTTGATAAATCAATCTTGTCGTTGACTACATTATTGTTTTTCTTTAGTAGTCCAAAATGATATGCGATACATTTTGCAACTTCTATCGATAAATCCCATTTATTTTCTAAATATTTTTTAGAGTCAGTTTCCGTGTCGTGGAAAAAATGTTCCACAATGATTGCACAGTCCGCCTTATTTCCTCTTAATTCTCCATAGTAATTTGTGCTGTTACTTTTTGCTTGTTCATAAGTTTCAAATTTTTCAGTGTAATTATTTCTAAATTTTACCCCTCTATTAGGAATATCTAAAGTTTCAGAAATAACTCTACATAAATCTCTTGCGAAATCAATATATCTTAATGATTGATAAGATAATATGACTTCACACCCTTTACCCTTTCCAGCGTTGGAATGCCATGAATAAAATAAATCTGCACCATTTCCGTACGAACTTCTTGTACTTGGTGAGTGATCATAGTTTCCTTTTTCTTTTCTAATTTCTTTTATATCTGCGATATATTTTTCGTTTAAAGTAGCAATTATACGATTTGTTGCATTAAAATTCTCATCACCTTCATTAAAGTATAATCCACCCCTGTTATATTCCCTTCCTTGACCGTGTCCAGCCGAAAATCTTATTTTTTTCATTTATTCCCCCTTTTAAGACGTTTTTATTTCTTAGTGATACTTTTATATTAATTAACTTTTTAAGTGCCTTACAATTTAATTGCTGTTGTATGTTTTAAAGGTATTTTTTCTAAAACATAATTATATCTCATCTCTGTTGACGAATTGCCACCTAATGCCTGATAAGCTTTAAATAAATCATCTAAATCTGCTTTTTCTCCAAATGTTATTTCCTCAACTTCTATTACGTGACTACATATTTTATTTATTCTAAAACGTAACAAACTTAACATTGCAATTTTAATCAATTCTTGCTCGTTGGATTCTCGTAAAAATTTTGTTTTTTCAAACTCCAACTTTTTTTTGTAGGTTTCATAGATTTTTTTTAATAGTAAAGCGATAAACCCAAAAAAGCCCCCAAATAAAAACTCGTAAAAATGTTTAAGAAAGAACTCTATCATTGATCACCTCTTTCCTCTACTGTTAAATATTCGTCAACCGTTTCTAATCTATTTAACTTTTCTTGTAAAGTTTGATTAGATATTTGTAATTCCTGTAAAGTGTTTTGCACTGTCTTTACCTGAATATTTGCTTGATCTAGAATATTAAAAGCAGTATCTTGATTATCTTGATTAATTTTAATTAGCTTGTTAGTTTCATCAATTTCTTTTTTCAACTCTTCCTTTATTTCTTGTAATTTTTCTACCATTTTTTTTATTCCCCCTTATAAGCTTAATAATTTTTTACCACCACTACCACTATCCACATCAATAGAGTATAGCCCGTCAGATAGTATCAATATTCCACGTTGACCTTTTTCTCCTATTATAATCCCATTCCCTGACCCCGAACCATATCCACTTGCAAATCTAATTGTCATAATCGAGTTATCCCTCATGATATTAACACTACGTCTCGAGTTGCTACTTCCACCAACCCATATGCCACCAGAATTAGGAGGTTGAACAATTCCAACTCCTATAGATGATTTTCCAACAGATAGTGGAACACTAGCACTTGGAATAGCCCCTTTGACTTCGTTTGTTGTAAATTTGTCTCCGTAAGTTATTGTGTACTCTGTGACATTTTCTACAGGTATCTTCGACGAATACATAATAGAGTTATTGTATTTTGTACCGCCAGAAGATAAGTTTATTTTCCACCATGCTGAATTATTAGAAATATTAGATATATCAATAGTGCCAGTTATCTTTCCAATATTCCCTAAAGGATCTTCACTACTTCCATTAACCCTGTACGCTCTATGATTTATCGTTGGAACAGTATAATCATAAACTTTAATCCATCTAAAATTATGAACCGTATAATTCCTGCTATCTGTTGTGTATATATCAATTTTTTTATCCCCTGCAAATTGAGGTGTAAGTTTAAGCGTTTTACTTTCATAGGTTGAGCCATCAACTACTATCTTTACATTTTTTATAGTTGCATAATTGCTCGCAGTTGCATTCACATTTATATTTAACTCATGCACTCCCTTTACACCATGCATTGCATTTTTTAAAAGACTTTGATTAGTACCTGTAAAATTGATTGATATGTTTACGTTATGCGGGGAATTTCTAAGATTGACATTACCTGTTATAGTTTTACTTTCTATTAAATCGTCCCCATATTTAACATTTAATGTTAGTAATATATCGGCTCTACTATTATTAGGTTTATCTTTGTAAAGAGATTTTATCAACTCATATTGAAGTTTAAATTTTTGTCCTGATGAATAATCTTTTATTTCTGTTCCCAGAGTCGACCTAATTGTCCATAGTTTAGTCCATTCCTCTTTATTGTTATCCCAGTATTGCCACCACATTTCAATTTTCGTATTTGAATTTAATTTGGTAAATGTTATTGTTTTTGTATCTTCTAAATTTTCCCAGCCCTCGCCTAAGCTCAGATTGGTTATACCTCTTTGTATAGTGTCTAAACTGAATGTAGCAAATCCGTATTTGTTTACTTGATTTGTGTATATTCCTGCTTGAATAGAGATATTGAAGCTTTTTTCGCCGTTATTGTCGTGATAAATAGTGATGTAGCCTGTATCAAAAGTTTCGTCGCCGTAACCTTTCGTTCTAGAGCCTTGAGTATATACAGTATTTCCATTTATTGTTACTTTAGTGTTTGAAATATACACCCATCTCCCATTACTTACAGTGTTTTTTGAGTAAACCCTCCATTTTATCCTGGAATAATTGCCACTTATAGATTGACTTTCAATTTCCCAATCTACCGCCATTGAGTAAATTTCGTATTTATTAGTTTCAATCGTCCCTCTTCTAGCCATTGTCCTCTCCTATCCAACTCCATATAGAATATTCATTTTTATATTTTTGAATAATATGATTACCAGTTCCAAGTTTTTCTTTCACATAAATTGATGTTGTCTTTGCTATACCGTCTTTTAGAGTTATTGTATCTTTATTATCAGATATCATCTTTATACCATCACTCGATACTCTAACCTTGTTTTTATCAGTTGAGCCGTCTTTATTTTTACTTATCCATTCTGTATAGGTATTTCCTTGATTATCAATCCCACTTTGGATAATTCCAGTTATTTTCTCTAATTCAATTTTATTATTATTTAATGTTCCATTTATTCTTTCAAAAACTTGTGAATATTCTGAACTTGTTTGTTTAATCTGTAGAGAGTTAGATGCTATTAACTGTTTAGTTTCGTTTTTAAAATCTAAAAAAGATTCACTTTTTACGACATTTTTTATTTCATTTGAGGTTATTTCTTGGTAGGCGTTAAAGTCTTGTTTTAGGTTTTGTAATTCATGCATTAACTCCCTTGTTATTTCCTCCCAATCTCTATTATCAGACACATAAGCTTTCAATTTGTTTGTGTTTGTGTCATACCACAATTGGTTAGTGTCGATAGGGGCTACATTTGAGTAAACAATGGCAGGATCACCTTTAGCCCCCTTATTACCTTGAGGACCTTGTGGACCAGTTTGTCCTCTTTCGCCCTTATTACCTTTAGGTCCCTGTGAACCTTGTGGACCCCTGTCACCAGTATTCCCTTTAGGTCCCTGTGAACCTTGTGGACCTCTATCACCAGTACTACCTTTAGGTCCCTGTGAACCTTGTGGACCTCTATCACCAGTACTACCTTTAGGTCCCTGTGAACCTTGTGACGATAGCAATGTCACAGGCGAGTAAGTGGTACTCTCATCAGTCCATGTCGTCTTACTATATTGCCACACATATTTCATGTTCTCTATTGGAATTAAAGGGATTGTTGTCCAAGGTGGTCTCCCATCAACACTAGGTCTTGATGGAACTTGAGGTTCGTTATTCAAGTGATAGTATGTTGTGATACTTAACACCCCTTTTCCATTATCACCTTTGAAGCTATCCTTATTTTTTTTAACATAATTTTCAACCGTTGAAGAGACTCTTTGAGTGATTGAGGTATTGGAAGATAAGTCAAGAGATTGTCCTACATCTGGAGCGAGTTTATTTACTGTAATAGAATGCGTCACAATCTCATTTCCATAAATTCCACTCCCATCAATTGCAGTATTCCACTTCCAATTACCATCTGAACCTTTCCCATCAGCAATCATGACCTTACCAGCACCCACGTACACTACTTTTGTCGGATTTTCGTCTATAGGTTTGTTAAATGAGTAATATCCAGCAGGTAGGTTGTATTTGTTACCAGCTTTAAGGTCATAGCTGTACCCGTCTTCGTTGTTGAAATCAATATCAATATTTTTTAAAGCTTGCTCTAGTCTTGATTCGATTTCTTGTAATTCTTTTTCTTTAGTTTTTTGTTCTGCCCTAATTCTGTCGGCTCTAGATAGAACTATTTTTGAGCCAAATTCAAACTCTTGTAAATTTGACAATCTATCAGTCTTTACTTTGAATATTCTTGTTTTATATCTAATAGCCAAGTTAGGTCTAATGATTGCACATACTTCGCCAAGTTCAACCTTGTTATCATCTACTGCCGTTGCTTTTAATTGAAGTTTAGGACGTGAATTTTCAATAGCATATTCATAGGTCAATCTCAATAGATTCTCTCTATCATCTTCATCAAAATCAACAACAGTAACTCTAGGCTGACCATCAGGGTAGCCATATAGTTTTGTTGCTTCCTTAATTTCAACATAATCTTGACCAACAGGTTTATTTATTGGATCCCCATTCTCAACTGACCAATGGATAGTATCAAACTTAATTTTCCTACTAAAGCCATCTCCAGTTTCTTCACCTTTACCTCTACCAATAAATGCAGTAAATACATTAGAGTGATCTTCTTCTGCAACTACCGTAAGCAACTTATCTCCATATTCAAACCAACGTCCATAATCTTTTGATATATGGTCTTCTAGATATATCTTTTTAACAAAACCATCTCCATCAAAATATGTTTCAAATCTAAATTCACATTGCCATTTTTCTAATAAATCATAGAATGCATCTAGTTTTGAAATATAATAAAAATTAGTTGAGTTTAAGCCTTTAGCAGTTGAGAAAACTTCCCATTTTGTATCTTTGAGTATTTCTGTTGCTACTTGTAAAGCTGTTTTATTGCTTGGTCTTACGTCTCTTATAACTTTTCCTTTTAGGTCATGGAAGAATATGTGAACACCATTTATATCAACAAAATCATCACTTCTAGATGTGTTTGTCATTTTATATAATTTAAATTCATTGTTATCCTTAAATCCAACATATTCAGCTTCTTTTTCGTGTAAAGAAAATGGATAGCTTATTTCAACTATCCATTGGCTGTTTAATTCTTCAGTTGTTGTAAATTCCCTAAGGTCATCTTTTCCGATTACACTTATTTTTTCTAATTCATTATTGTATAAATAAATCATAATCTTAACCCCTCAATCTTGAATGTAAAATTAGATAAGCCTTTTATTTGAATCTCATCTTTTCTTTTTAATGGAAATGTCTTCCAAATAGATATCGACTCATCTAATTTAGTTATAGAATTTACTCCATTTATTGTTATTTTATCTCTAGTTATAACCAAAGATCCCGTTGAATTTAAATCTTTAAGTTTTAGTCTTATACCTTTTGATATATTTATAATTTCAAATACATTGTCATTTATAGTTCCTTTTATTTCATGTATCCTATATTCTAGGCTATCATCTTGAACTTTAGCCTTATTATTAGAAAACATTAATTCTAAAGGATTCGTTCTCTTAAATGAAGACGGCGAATAAAACTCAATTTCTACTTCAAATGAATTTTGATATTCTTGACTAACTCTAAGATTGTTATAAATTACATCAAATATTAGATTTTCTTCATCCGAAAACACTAAAGGCTTCAAGTACTGCCTTGATAAAAATATTTTTAACTTTTCAATCAAATATCTAAAATCAGCAGTATTCTTAAAATCAATATTTGCTATTACTTTAATTACTCTATATTTGTAATTATATCCAGTAAATATGCTGCCATTTCTACCTTTAATGCCGTCATAGGTATATAATTCTCTTTCAATTTCATCTCGACCTATAACATCAATAATAGTCATCTCAGGTATTATTTCTTTTATATCTTGATTATCAAAAAAGAGCGTGAACCCTTTTTGATTGTCTTGATATTCAGCCATATCTATAAATTCATACATTTCTCACGCTCCTTTAATATGCTAATTCTAAATCAACTTTTCTATTTTGTGCATTTGTTACATCATCAACAAAGGATTTAAATGTCTTGCCAAATAAGTTAAATGTAAATTCTGCAGGTTGTTGATTTAATTCAATACTAGAATTAAATTCTCCAGTTAAGGCTTTTGTACTATTTATACTATCTCTTACTTGATTAAATCCAAGATTTAAACTTGATGTATCAACCATATCTCGCATAGCTGATTGAACACTTTTTGTTTTTTCTTCAATCCCTATAACCATACCATCACCAGTATAGTTACCGATAGATCTAAATACTCTAGACGGAGAGTGAATGCTTAAAGCTCTTTTAGCTGCTCTTGCTGCACTATATGCTATGTTGTAGGCTGTGTTATACACTGCACTTTTTCTATAATTCATACCATTAATTAAGCCTTGCATCATGTTTTGCCCGTATCTAGAAAATAAATTTTGTTGTCCTGAAAATTCAGATTGAACTTTATTAATTACTTTGCTCATTTCATTGGCTGGTTTATATGAAACAATTCCAATACCGTTCCTAATACCTTCAACTAAGTCTGAACCATATTTTTGGAATGATTTCCAAACATCAACAAATTCTTCTTGAGTTCCAGTTTTAACATTAGATACAGCACTTACTGCCTCACCTTTTTTATCTGAAGCACCTTGACCATAAGCTCGTGATACATCTTGACCTGATTTATAAGCTTTATTGTATCCACCATTATCTAATGAGGCTGTAGATTCATTCTTGACCATTTCGGCTTGGTATATAGCAAATCTCTTTTCACTTGTCATACCTTGACCGTATGATTTTGTCATGGTCTTCCCTAAACTATTTGCAGTCGCTCCAATTGTTGGCTTAAATCCATCAATAGCTTTCTGTTGTTCCCATAACATCCTATCTGTTGATGTAGTTACATTAGGTTTGTTATTTTCAATTCCTTTACTTATTCCATCAGGAATCATAACACCATATCCAGCCCAATTTATTCCCTTGAATTGTTCGCTTAATGAACTTTCGGTAGTTTGAACCATGGTTGTTATTTCTTGTGGCATTTTTTCAGCCGATGCAAATCCAAATTGTTGAGCAAGTGTATTCGCTGCACTAGCACCACCCTTGCCAAGTAAATCGACTAATTCTTTTATATTTCCATCTGTTGAATTAACTAAAGCTTTAAGTGTTGATGCGTATTGTGGTCCAGCTTCTTCAAATTGCTTAATTAGTAAATGCCCAAATTCCATGCCATCAACTTTTTTTCTAAGTTTTAGCATGTTATCTCCCCAGTTAGCCATGGTTTCTTGATTTTTCTTTAAGTTTTTAATAAGCTGTTGTGCAGATACAGTGGACTTTTGCTTCATTTGTTCGAACATATTGGTCGTAGCATCAACTAGATCTTGATACCTTTTCTTAGTATTTTCTACAACTTTTTTTTCTTCTTCCGATAGTTCAACCCAGATATTCTTTTTAATACCTGCAACTTCTTTTTCTTTTTTAGCTACTTCATTAAGTAGAACTTGCCTTTCATTAGTTAATTTTGTTGTAACTGTTGCATTAGTTTCTTGAGATTTCACAAGATCTTTTTCTGCTTCTCCTAACTCTTCTAAAGTCTTTTTATATTCTTTTTTCTCTCCACGAGCAAAGAAGGAAGCTTCATTCAATTTTTCTTGAATTTCTATTTGTTTTTTAGCATTATTTTCAAGTTTGGCTTCGGATTCAAGCCTTTCAGTATTTAGCTCAATCAATCTTTTATTAATCGCTGCTAATTGCTCTTGTTTCATTGATGTTTCAATATATGTTTTCATTGCTTTTTCAGATAGATTCAACTGTCCCGTTTGTTTATCAAATTGAACTACTGATTTACCTAAATATTCATTTAAGCTATTGATATTTTCATTCATCTCTTTAGTTTGAGCCCCTGTCCTACCTTGACTATTAGCAAGTTCAGCCGTTCTTGCAGCTAAATCCATCATTGATTTGCCTGTTGCTTTAATAGATTTTTGATTTCTCTCAAAGGTTTCGTTATTACTCTTAAAGTTTTCTGTCATATTTTTAGCAATTTCAGCAGATTTTCTCATTTCCTCATTTGCTTTTTTAGTTTCTGGTGATACTTTACCAGTTATTTTTACAAATGCTGCAACCGCCGCTGTAACTCCACCGATTACCCAACCAACTACAGGTATTGATGTTATAGCAAGTTTAGCAGCTGCTGCCATTCCAGTTATACCAGCTCCTGCTGCGTTATAGGCGATTGTCATTGCAATGATACTTACTTTAACCTTATTTATTATTGCTGGTAATACTGCCATCTTAGTGAATATAAAACCACTTACTGATCCATATTCAGTCATTAACTTGTTAATTCGTTGTACTACTTTTAAGGCTACAAAACCTGTTGCAACACCAATCAGAGCTGAGCTAAGTATTACACTGTCATTAGCTAAGAATCTAAACACATTACCAATCCCTCTAGCTACAGGTTCAGCCATTGATATAGACTTTATGATAATATCAAAACCTGTTGCTATAGCTCCTTTTACTATATTCATATTCTGTGCTATGGAATTACCTGTAAAAGCTTTTGATAAGTTATCAAGTGCAGTTATAACCTTAGCTGTACCATTAACAACAGCTGTACGAATATTCTTAAAGCTTGTTGCTATGCCCTCAGAAGCAGTCTTTGCTTGGGTAGCAAATCCACCAACTTGCTTATCCATTTCAATTATCTTATCTGAGAACTGATTGAATGTTATTGCTCCACTCTTTAAAGCCTCATATAAATCATTTTGTGCTGATTCTCCAGCAAAACCAAATGACTCAGCAAGTTGATTTAGTCCTATACCCATCGTATCTGTTAAGGTGTACCAAGATTGCATATCAACTTTACCTTTACTCATCATTTGGGTAAATTGTACAAGTCCTCTTTGTGCTTCATCTGCACCTGCTCCTGAAGCAAGAAACGCATTATTAAGTGCAAGTGTTAAATCCGTTGAATATGATAAATCTTTATTCATTAAAGCAAATTTAGAAGCAGTTGAGACAACCTCGTCAAGTCTAGTCGGTAGCCCCTCAATGCCTTTACTTAATTTTTGAGTAGATTTTTCAACTTCTTTTGTTGCAAACCCCAAACCTTTCATTTGTTTTGGGAATCTATTTAAGGTGTCATATCTAGATACAGCATCTCCAATAGATGCAGATAATATTTGAAATCCTTTTGCAACTCCAGCAGTAACTAATCCACCTTTAACTATTAAAGAGAAAAGACTGTTTGTATTTTTTTCGCTTTTTCTAGCTCCACTGGTCAATCCACTAAGCTGTTTATTAACATTATCTAATGCTCTAGTGAAGTTATTATCTTTGGCTGATAATATGACTCTTACATGCTTATCGCTCATCTTTCCCCCCTTTCCCTTAATTTTTTTACTCTTTTAGCAACTTCAACAAGTCGCTTATTCTTTGATACTTGATTACTATTAACTTGATTTTCTAAGGCTTTTAAATCAACTAATTCATCAGGTGTTTTATACTTGTAATACTTCTTATCCCCTCTAGTTTCTGTTATTTCAGCTTTTCTATTTATCATTACTTTTTCAGCCTCAAGGTATAATTTATCAATTTGGCTTAACTGTCTAGCCTTTAAGTGCATTTGATATTCTACAAGCGTTAGATTTTCAATGTATTCAATATCGTTTTTTATATATCTTAGACCATTTAAGATTATGTCTTCATATGTGTCTATAAATTCATTAGTTCGTGTTCGATTGAGTCTTTCACTATCTTGACTGCTCCTTTTGTTGTAGGTGCTGTCTCTAATTCCTTTAAAAAATCATCACACAACTCTTCAATATCAGCTTCATCAAGCCATTCTTCTATTTCTTCATTTGTTACTCCACTATCTTTAACTTTTGCATATCTTATTGTGTCTTCAACTGCCATAGGATCATATACTCTAAGTGCTGCATAAAGTAAATTAATACCAATATTTATTCCAGCTCTCTCACTTTCTTTTTTATAGTTTTCATTTAACTTTTTCATAAATTTTAAGTTGAATTTCAATTCTAAATCTTTACCATTTACATCAATAATCATAAATAGTCTCCTTTATAATAATATTTTTAAAATAGGGAGCTTGTATGCTCCCCTTAGTATTAAACTTCATCAGTATGTTCGTTTAAATCCCTAAATGTGTATTGAATATCTTCATAATCTTTTTTTGTTATTGTAACTTCTCCAGACTGTGGTTCTCCAATAACATTTGCAGTTGTTGAAAATTCTGAATATTCTCCAACAGTCGCAGGATCAGCCCATTCATTTAATTTAGCTTGCATGTATAAAGCTTCTGCTTTACCAGTTTCTTTAATTGATTTTAGGTTTACTTCCCATAATTCAATAGCCTCACCTTTTTTAACTGCATCTCTTAACATTTTATTAGTATCATCATTAGTTAATACAGCGGTTAAATCTATTGTTGTTTCAAGTCCTGATGATTGTTGTAAGTTTCCATCTTTAGTTTGTTTAACTTCTGATGTATTTGAATAGTTTACTGTGTGTTCTACTTGATAAAGTATTTTAGATGCCTTTTTAGTTTTTGCATCGGATAATAATCTAGCGAATAATATCTTATCTTTACCTTCAATTGGTGCAAATTGTGCCATATTTTAATCTCCTTATATAAATTTATATTTTAGTTCTAATATTCCATGCCATAAAGTATTGCTTGTAGTATTATCTTTTAACACTCTTGTATATATTTCTTTAGGCATGATTTTAAAATGTTTTACTTCTCTTAAGTTTCTTATTAGGTTGTCCATTATATTTGTTACAGTTTTCCTGTCTTTCCCATCTCCCCATACATTGATAATAACTGTCGCTTCTCCAAACCATATATTCTTAGTTGGTATCGGGATAACAGCAACTTCGCCTAAATGGATAAATGGATATTTTATATTTACTGGTGGTAAATAATCATAAGTTTTGTAGCCTAAATCTAGACACTTTTGAAAAATACCATCATATAAAGCTTGATTATGATTCATAAATTTTTCTCCACTAGTTTTTCTATATCTTCCTCGAATAATCTCTTTTGTTTCTCGTACGCAGGTTTCATATAAGGTTCAGCTTCCATTTTCCTAGTACCATATTCAACATAAGCGGCATAATCAGTAGTTGATTCTACTGTTGCGATTAATCCATCATCAGATATCTTTACTCCGTTTTGTTGCAGATTTCTTCTCGTATGACCAGTTGTATAACCTTTATCAAATACACCACCACTAGAACTATCTCTAGCGTTTTTCATAGCTTCTTGAAGCATTTGAAATCCATGTTTTTTAACTACAGCTTTAATATCATTTTTAGTTTCAGATAATTTTTTTAGGTCTCTTTGCAATTCTTCTAAGCCTTGAATTTCCATTTTCATATCTACACCCTCTCTCTAACATAAAAGGATGTATCACGTCTAGTAGTAGTTTTTTTGATTATGCTATATGCTTTATCCTTGATTTTTATATAATCAGGATTTGTTTTAATCAACCCTTGAAGTCTTATTATAGTTACATCACTATCTATATCGCCAAATAATTCTCTATTTCGTTCTAGAGAGACTTTTGATATGTTGGCATATCTTTTATTGTCTACAGTGGTTTCGTCTCCATATCGCCCTAATTTTGGACTATATAAAGACTCTTTTACATAGACTAAATATATAATGTTGTCATATCTCATATAAATCTCACCTTATTAGCATTTATCTTTTTATTTTCATCTATGCTATCAAAATATCTATCAATTGCTGGAATGTATTTTTCTAAGATGTCTGATGTAATATATTTCGCTCTATAGTTTTCAAAGGATTCTTCCTGCATGTTTTCTGCCCCTATTGTGTTATATCTTTCAATAGTTGCTTCAATTAAGATATATTCTAAGTTTTCTGGTATGAATAATAATTTATTGTTATAAGCTTTACAAATATTTAAGAGTCTAGTTTTAATTAATTTATAAATAACTTCTACTTGGTCTTTATTTACTTCTTCACCTAATAAAATAAGTATGTCGTCCATATAGCCCCCTTAAAAAGTTAAAGAGGACTATTTGTCCCCTTTTTTGCTTTTTTAGTTTCTTTTCTTTGTTTCTTTTATTTCTTCTAGATATCCAGGAAGCTTTTTGTTTATCTCTTCAAATCTATCTTTTGTAAGAGTAAATTCGTCCCCTGGATTTCTTAATGTATCTTCTTTTAAGTCTTTAAATTTTTCTAATACTTTAGCTTTCATTTACTTATCCTTATGCTACAGGTGTTTCTGTGATTGTAACTTTTACAACACCATCTAATCTTTCAGCAAATAAAGCTAATCCATAGATTGTTACTGTTTCAGATGTTAATCTTTGTTTGTTTACATCTTTAGTTACACCAATAATTCCTGTTTCTTCAGTAGTTAGGTCAAATGCATTTGATAATTCTCCTCTAACATCTACATAGGCAAATACTAAGTTATCAGCAGCAGTTACATAAGCTTTTTTAGCTTCAACTAGAGATGTGATAATTGCTACATCTACACCTAAGAAGTTTTCTACATAGTTTAAACCAAATGATGATTGAATTGTAATTTGTGCATTACCATTATATTCTGCTACATCAAGTGGGTTTACAAATGCTATAGTTCTTACTGCATCATCTTCAAATGCAACTTGAACTTTACCCCAACCTTGTGCTAAAGCTTGTTGTAGTCCTTTACCTGTTGCTTCTCCTGTACCTTTTTCTAATTGCTTAATCATTGATTGTCTTAAGCCTTTTTGTAATTCTCTTATCAAGGCTTTATCAGTCATTTCAACCGCTCTATCAAAACCATACTTTTGAATATCTTCTGCAGGAACTGCTTTTCTTTTCTTGTCCCATTCGATTTCAATCTTATCAGCTTCCATCATTACAACTTTAGATAATGGAATTACTGCACCTGGTTCAACTTTAGTACCATCAAGTGTAACCTTAGCTGATTTGTATGTTCTCAAAGTTGTACCTGAACCTACAGGAATTCTTCTTTGTACTGATAATAGTTCTAATAGTCTTTTAATGTTGTTTCCAAATTGATTTGTGAAGTCAATTTCTTGTGCTTTTATTGTTTGTCTAGTTAAATTTGTTTCTGGCATATTTCTTCTCCTTATTTATTAAATAAATGTATGTTTTCTTGAATTAATCTTCTTCTTTCAACACCATCTTCTATCTTTTCAATTTCTTCTTTTGTGATTGCAGAATTGATATTTTTAGTTTTTGGTGTTCTACCTTTTAGTCTTTCGATAACTTGCTTTTCTGCTTCCTTGTTTATTGCTGATTCTATTATGTTTATGCTTTCCTTTACAGATTCAGCATCTTTATAATCTAAAATACTTGCTAAGTCACTTGATAGACCTTTTTCAATTAGTATATCTTTAGCTTCTGCAGTTAATTCTCTAAGCTGGATATTTCTTTCTCTTTCTTCTATATCCTGTCTTTTTTTATTCAGTTCATATTCAGCTTTTTCCTTAGCATTCATTGCAGCAAGCTTTTCAGCTTCTTTTCTTTGTTCTTCTGCTTTATGCAATGCTTTTGCGACTGCTCTATCAACATTACTTCTTACCATTTCGTCTATTTCATCTTGAGTAAATGTTTTAACCTCTTCTTGCTTTGTTTCTTCTTGTTGATTGTCGACTTTATCAACTTTTTGTTCTTCAGTAGTTTCTACATTTTCTCTTAATTCTTCTGACATATTTCTCTCCTTTTCTTGTTTTAAGTCATGTCTGACTATATTCTCTTGCACAGTTTTAAGCCTTAAGCATGTTTTGGGCATAAAAAAAGCAAGGTCTTATCCTTGCTTAAAGGTCATAAGGTAGCGAAATTCCTTGTATGACTTTATTTGTTTTTAATTGTTGCTTGATAATATCTATATATTAATGTATAATATACATAGATAATTATCGAAGAGTAGGTACGACGCCCCCACAAGGCTTTATAGCTGGGTGTCGCCACCTGCTCTTTTTTTATTTTTTATACTTTTTAATAATTTTCCCATTATATAGTATATATACTTTTCTAATCCAACTTCTATTTTTTGAATCAAATAAACTGTTAACTTGTTGTTCCAAATAATCATCGTTAAAGTTTATTTTAGATACATCAAATACAAAGTAATCTGCCTGATTTCTTTTCCCTTTAGTTAGGTTATAAAATACACTTTTACCATCAGACTTTATAGTTTTTAAATCCCACTTCTCATTGCTTATTAAATAATCAGGAGTACTTATTCCTTGTGGATATAGAACCCTAGGTACCATTTTAACAGTAACATCTAATTCCTTCGCTAATATTTTTGCAACATCTTTCTCATGTCTAGAATAATCCAATACAACATGTTTACCATCAACTTTATAAGTTTTACCATTGATTGTAACCTCTTTCAAATCTACAACATTAGCGTAATCATAATAAGCAGAAACAGTACACCTACAAAACGGATGCCATATTGGAACATTCTTTCCCATTTCAGCTTTGTCTATATCTACTATATTTCCATCATGTGGTTTACAAAGTTTACATGCTCCAGGCTCGGTTATAACAATTACTTTATCATATCCATTTTCTTTAGTACTTAATAAACCAGCCTTAGTCTGTGCTATTGCTGTTTCTGTTACTGCAAGTCGTCTCGCATAAAATTCAGCCTTTTTCACATTACTCTTAAAGTACTTGTATAAGTCGCTTTTCCATACATTAGGATTTTGCCCTCTTAATATCGACCTGTTAAGTCCATTTTGTAAATCATTTCTTAGTTCCTTTAAGTTAGTCCATATATAATCAGAGAAATGTGCAGATACATGAGAATCATTTACGATTTGTTGTGATATAGTTTTCATCTTACTATCACTAATTAAGTTCTTACCTAATATTCCAGATTGTCTTTCCAGTTCTTCTATTGATTCATTAAATATTCTATCTTCTAATAGCTTTTCTTCTTTTGTACCAAGTTTTGCAAGTTCAAAATCAATGTATTTTTGTAATAACTCATCACGAGCCACTTTCATTTTAAGATTGTAGATTCTCATCTCTTTGTTAGCTCTTGGTGATAAGTCTTTGTTTCTTACATATTCTTTAGCTTTTTCTTTTAATTCTTTTACATCAGCTTCAGCTACTATTTGTTTAGCTTGTTCAATATATATTTCATTATCATCTGCATATTTACCAATCCACCAATTGATACGATTATCTATTTCTCTTAATGTCCTTTGGTATTCTTTTTCAAGCACTTTAGAAAACTTTTCATCATCCTTGATTTTTTCTTCTTGGTGCTTTCGCTCCCTATCCTTAAAATACTTATATGTTTTCTTGTTCATTTTCTATCCCTTTTAGAAAATCATAATCAAGTGGTTTAGATGAGTTTTCTTTTTCCATTCTCTTGATTTCCTCAATCGGACTATCTACTACTGATAATACTGATAAGGCTGTTTGTTGTGATGTTAGGCTTGAAAGCCCTTTGGCTGTTTCAACTTCATCTCTTATATTGTTTGGTACATTTCTTGTAAACACCATTTTTATATTGATGTAGTCATCTTTTTTGTTAGCTGGTACATTAGTTGGTAGATTAAATATCATCTTATATCTTCTCGTCATACTTGCCTTGAATTTACGTTCTTTTGTCATTGCAAGGTTTGACATTGGTAGTAGTTTATATTGTAGTGCTACACCTGATGTCCTTGAATTAAAGGTATCATCATTGATATTTGCTATCATTGATATTTGATATATAAAATCTACTAATCTATCAATTAAATTTTCCTGAGTTTCATCAGCATTAGGTTTATCTAAGAAATCAACTACAACCTTTTCTGAGTTTAGTCCAGATAAGTTTATTACTCTGTTATCTCTTAGAGTTTTTAGTGTTTCATCATCTAAATCAGCACCTAATATTTTTAAGTATGCATCTGAGAAATAATCGACATCATTAGCCTTTTCGCTTAACACCTTATTTAGTGCGTTAATTAATGTTTCTACTGATTCAAATATCCCTTTTCTTTCTTCATTTTCTACATATTCAATTAAAGGTACATCACCATAGAAGTGTTCCTCTTCATCACTAAATTTAATATCTGCAAGTGTCCCAGATAAAGTTATCTTTTCATTTTTGGTAAGTAACTCACCTTTTATATTAAATCCATTTAGTTGATAATAAACACCAAATAAAGGCTCTCTTGCTATTGTGTTATCGTAAACAATAAACGCATTTGTTGGCGATACATAAGTCACTCTTGTGTTAGCTTCTTCATCTTGATATAAATACTCAAATCCATGTCCATATATATCGGCATCTTTTGAAATTTCAGCTTCTATATCATCTATTGAGTTTAATCTTTTAAATTCATTTATACTTGTATTTAAGACACTATCTTCAATACTTGTCTGCACTGGTACTCCTATGAAGTATCCATTAAAAGTATCAGTTAAGTACTTCGCATAATTGATAACTAGCCTATTATCAGGCTTATATTCTTCCTTTTGTTCCTTAAATAAAATATCATACTTACCTAAATACATATTGTTAAGTCTCTCGTATCTATGAAGATTTGTCCTGTGCCTACCAATAAAATCTTGTACTACTTTTGGTGTGATATCCTCTTCCCTAGAAAAAGTAAATATGTAATTTTCCATTGTTTCTCCTTTTTAATATCAAAATATACTTTTGAATGTTTTTGCTTTGATTTGTCCTTGAATATACTCTTCAACTGCGTATCTCATTGCATCTATTAGGTGGTTAAAATCATCTACAGGCTTGTTTAATCTTTGTCCAAACTTATCTTCTGCCCATTGATAATTACTTATTTCAGTCAAAAAATTAGTACATCTAGGATGAATTATAATCTCTAAATCTTGAATCCACTGAATACCATTTAATATACTGTCTTTACCTTTTTTAGCTGCTTTCACCCTTAAACCTAATTCATTTAATTCATTTATTGACTTAGGTTCAGCACTATCTGCAGTTATTTTCTCTTTTGAATATCCTAAGGCTTTAATCTCTTTATAGATGTCTTTATTACTCATTTGTTTTTTGTAAATCTCATCATAGACATATAGCTTCCTTTCATTCTCATTTAAAAATCCAATAAAAAAAGCAGATGGATCATTGGTATAACCAAAGTCTAAACCTGCTACTGTGACACTATCTCCAGTATCTTTTATATTGAATTTTTCTTCTTTCCAATTTTCAAACACTAATCCATCAACTATCCCCCAATTACCTAGTCCAGCAACTTGATATCTTCTAGGATTATGTGATTTCATTCTTTCAAATACTTGTAAATCAATATGATCTAACCATTCATTACATAAATAATTAGTTGTAATTGATAATGTTTCTTTATCTTCTACATCAAAGAATCTTGTTTTAAGCCAATGTTTCTCACTCCACGGGTTGAATGTTATAGTCCATTGTTTGAATAAAGGTTTAGGCACTTCACCTCTTATAGACTCATCTAGCATATCAAAGTCTTCTTCATTCATTACTTCATAAGCTTCTTCAATCCACGCCCAACATAAATGACCATTTTCAACAGTAACTGATGTAATCTTTAATACATCATCAAGTCCCCTAAATAAAATCTTTTGCCCTGTGCTTTTTCTAGTTGCTTCTAATGGGCTTAAAGTAAATACCCAGTCATCTATAACTCCAAGTCTAGTAAATGCCCATTTTAAATCTGTGAAACATGAATCTTTTAATGTTCTATATGTTTTTCTAAAGACTATTAAATTAGCTTTTTCAAATCCTTTTTTATTTAGAAATGTTGCATACCATAAAGCTGTTGTCTTTGACTTCTTACTTGCTCTAGATCCTTTTACAACTCTATATCTGCCCTTAAACTTCCAAAACTCATTGTATCCACCGCCTACATATTCACTAGTCTTTTTAATCTTCAAGGTCATCTACTATCACCACTCTTGATTCTGCTGTAAGGTCTACTTTATCTATAAATCCGCCATTAAGTTTAATAATATGTTCTAAGCTCTTTTGTACTTCTTCAACTGTAGGTGTAAAATAATACTCAACCTCTTTTTCAACATCTCCAGTTATTTTGTTTATTGTCTTAGAATATCCTTTTTGTGGCTCTCTTCTAGCAATTGATGTTGTTCTTTCTATAGCTTCTTCTAAAGACATTGTTCTAGCTTTTTTAAGTTCGTCTAACCTTTCTTTTATGTATTTTGAAATATTAGGTTTTATTAGGTTTTCAGCCCCAATTACAGACGCTGTTTTCTCACTATATCCAGCCTTTTTAGCGGCTTGAGTAGCATTACCACTGATGATATATTCATCAGCAAACTTTTTTTGTTTAATTGTTAATTTTTTCATATCATCAGCTCCTTTCTTTGTACTAAAAAAGAGACTGCAGAAGGTGCAATCTCTTATAAAGTATATGATATAGAAGTAATAAAAGACTGATAAATTCAAGTCTATACATTTATTCTTCTTAGGTGTCGTAATTTTCTTTCAGTCTTTAATCTTCCATACTACTATATTAACACAATTCACAGTGTCATTTAGTGCCATCTTTTATTCCTTTTTCTTTTTCATCTAACATTAATCTTAATTCTTCAATATCTTCTAAAGTTGCATAGTTTCTTATAAAGCTTCTTGCAGAACTTTTTGAACTATTATACCTTGCTTTTTCTCTGTTCTTTTCTCTCCACTTTTGAGTAGCTTTTATCTGTGCTTGTGATGTTTTGTTTTCTGTCATTATTTTCTCCCCTTATTTACAAAATAATAAGAATAAACCTACTACAACAATTCCTAATCTTAATATTGATAAAACTAGTTTAGTAATTTCTCTTTTCATTTGTGTTTTTTATAATGTAGTGATATACTTTAGTTAAGAAAAGGGGTTTTCCCCTAGTCTTAACTATTGATTATAAGCTTGATTACGGCTATTAATGTACCTATTTCAAGCATTAACTTCGTAAGTTCTATCACAACTTTACGAAGTTTTTTTATTTTTACTATCATCTACACCATCTCCTCCTTTCTTATTTATTATATTTATATTATACACCACGGCTTATATATTGTCAAGTATTTTTTTTTATTTTTACCAAGTTTTTTAAGGCTAAATTATAGATTCTAAAACACTGTTTTCTTGAATAATTCATCTCAAGCTCTATTCTATACCAATCAAGATAATTAAAGTGTCTCAAAATAATAACCTTTCTTTGAAAATGGTCATCAAGTATATTAATAGTCTTTGTTATTTCTTCCTTGATTTCTTCCTTTTCAACTATCCTCTCTTTTATACTTTGCTGAATTTCATCAAGCCTTATGACTCTATCTTCAAATCCAGCACTTTTAGGAGCAGAAGATTGAACGTTTGGCTTACTTGTATCAATAGCACCGACTGAGTTTTTCACAGCATTAATTCTTTCATATTCTTTTTTTTCTCTTTCGATTTCCTCATCTATTCTATAAGCTCTATTGAGCCAATCCTTTATTTCTTTTTCAGTCATTTCCGCTCCTATGTTCATCTTTCTTTATTCCTATTTTAAAGTATATCTAAATACTCTTCCATTAAGCTTATAACTTCATCAGGAGTTTCTTTTACATGGACTACACCTTCAGTAGTTTTTATTCCTGAGAATATCGTTTCTTTATCATAAGCATTATGCTTACTATAATCATAATCATTTTCATGTAATAAATCCTCTGTTAAAGGCACAACTATTTTAATTGTATCTAATTCAACATAACAAGCAGTCCCTGTTGAATTATCTATTAGTTTTATAAAGTTTCTTTTGCTTTCTCTCATCTTTTCAACATCATCAAATATTTCACCTAATAGTTCTCGCTCATCTTCTCCAATGCTTTCATAGCTTTTATAAAATTTATTTATATCATTTTGTATTTTTGTAATTATTTTGTTTCTATTCATTTTCCACCTCCAACAATTCCTGATTTTTGTAAATATTGCCGATTATTTCCCATTCAGCCGTATTTTCATAATTTGAAAAATATGAGCAAGCCCACTGTTTATCTGCTGGTCTCAATTTCCAATTCCCCTCATTCACGCTATAGCAAATAATATTCGTAAACCCTTTTGAAACTTCTACTATATCACCCCCAAATATCTCTTTGCCGTTCTTGTCTTTTAGTCCTGTAGACTGCATTAAAACTAATTCGTCAAAATAACACTCTCTATCACTTCTATTACCATCTTCATTCACTACACAGTATTCAAGAATTTTATCTTCTAAATTCAGTTTAACTATATTTTCAACTTCCAGCATAAAGCCTTGTTCGTGCCATGCCCTAAATTTTGGAATCATTTATTTACCTCCATAATCTTTCAAATTCTTTAATATTATCTTCATCATATCGTTGATTGTTCACTTCAAACCACCAACTGTAATCTTTTATGAGTTTTAAGCATATTTCTTTTTCACTTTCATTTTCCATATTATCAAAATCTTTAGCTCTTACTACAGACATATCTAAAAAATCAACTTCATCTAGTTCAGATTGATACATAGTACCATTTGAGTATCTCGCTTGTACTTTCGCTTTACCAGCTGTTTCGGCAAAAACTAAACTGAAACAGGAGTAAAACCCCGTCTTATCACTTACTATAAATGCTTTCATCTACTCCACCTCTTCTTTTTTAATAAAAATCATCTAAATAGGTTACCTAATTCTTTATTTGTCATTATTGTAATCTCCTTTTTCACACTTCCTTAAACTCAAATTCATAACCATACAACCCTTTTCTCATATTATGAATAAGTAGTTTTCTTTTAATTCGATATACACCAGTCTTAAAGCCTTTTACATCTTCAACTACTATTTGACCTTTTTCATCTTCATACTTGAAATCAGCCTTGTATACTGTTTTTCTATCAGTCCTTTGATTTTCATATCTCAATGTTGGGATAAGCAGAAATTCTGGTTGTAATTCCAGATTTTTTATAGCCTTCCCCTTTTCTAAAAGTTTTAATTCTTGATATCTTCTCATCTCTTTTTTTGAGTCAAATGTTATATCATCATAAGTGGTTTTTTTATTTTTATATTTGTTATGCCTCAATCTACACTCCTATATTAATTTATAATCGCCTATTTTATACCTATTTTAAGTTGTATGAGGACTTTTACCCTTTAGGTATATTATCCCTTGTCTAATAAAATAAAAGCCCTTAAAACTTAAATTATTGCTTAAAATGGTATTCTACTATCTTCTACAGGAACAAAATCATTTAAATAATCTATTTGCTCATTAACTGTTGTATTTGTAAATGTTGAGTTGTTTCCATTTTGAGAATTACTGTCTTTCCAATCGATAAACTGGACATTTGAAACTACAACAGATGTTGTATAAACTGTTCTCCCATCTTTTTCATACGAACCCGTCTGAATTCTTCCTTCAACAATAACTCTTAAACCTTTACCTGAATACTTAACTAGGTTTTCTGCCATCTTTCCCCAAGCTTGACAATTTATAAAATCAGCTGTTTGTTGACCTTTTGATTCTAATTCCTGTCTTTTTTCTCTTGATAAGTTTTTATCTACTGCTAAATTAAACCTTGCTACTGCGTTATTATTTGTTAAATATTTTAATTCTGGGTCTCTTGTTAGTCTTCCCGATAGTTGTACTATGTTAGCCATATATTTTACCTCTTTCTTTTAGTCTTTTTTTATAGTGTGATATTAAACTTTGAGTACAGTCATACGCTTCTGCTATTTCTATGTTAGTTTTACCTTGCTTTATTTTTTCCCATAAGTCTTCTTCAGTTATTTGATATTTCGTGACTATTTCCTTTTTAGCTATACCATATTCTTCTATCAGAAAATCTACGGGTCCTCTGGTTATCCCAAATATTTCTCCTATTTCATTAGGTGAGAGATTCTTGTCAATATAGAGGTATTCTAAAGACTTTTTATCGATATTAAACGAATCTTTTAGTCCACTTTCCACCGAGTGTATCATATTTTCGCCATGATTCACCCATTCCAGATTGTTGTATGCGTTGTTTGTTTTGTTACCGTCCTTGTGATTGACATATCTCTTTTTATAAGGATTTGCAACAAAATGTAAAGCTACTAATCTGTGTGCTTTAAAAGCTTCTCTTTTGCTGTTATTCGTTAATTCATACTTCTTGTATCCCGTTGAAGTTTTGCTCGGTTTTAAAATTTTAGTTTCAGTGTAATAACCTCCGTTTCCGTTTTTTCTATACTTCCTTAAACTTAAAACTCTGCCTAAACTACTAATGAGATACAAGCCTTCATATCCTTTAATATCTTTCCATTCCTCCATTTTTACTCCTTTTATACTATATGTTGTATTTTATTTTATATTCTGTACTATATATGTTTATTCTTTAGTCAAATTTGGTATAATTTGTAATGAGTACATCCTCCTAAGATAAACTTCTAACCAGGAAAGGAGGTTATATGAGAAAAGTTAAAGTGACTAGAGAAACTAAGTCTGGAAGAAACATCAACTTTAAGGACACAACCTCAAATAGATACATGAATAGAAAAACCTTTGTAAAAGCTATTGAAGCTGGAAACTATAGCAATTATCATATTAGGGTTATAAACGGTGTTAAAACTCCTGTATCAAATCCTGATAAGTCTAATAAAAATAATTTAGGTTAGATCTAGTGGGATGTACTCAACTTTATAATCGTTGTTTACTATTGTCTTTGGATAGGATATAGATGCTATTAAATTGTTATAAGTATCAGTAATGACTATTTCTTGAAACTTTTCATCACCAATCAATATTGGCAGAGGTTCTAATAATTGTTCTACGTCATCTATATACACATCTTTTAACTTCTCTAATTTCTTCAATGTCTTTTTGCCACATGATATGTTTTTTTTCATCATTCCATCAAAATGAGATCTTGATATATTTATAAACCTGCAGAAATCACTTACTGATTTGAAATTATTAATTATAGTTTCTTGAACTTCGTCTTTATCTAAATATCTTTTCAATGTCTATCTCCTAATTCCTGTAAAACTCTCTGTATTCCTCTTCTAATTTTCTTCTATATTTTTTTATAGTTTTACTTGATTGTAATTCCCAATCTTTTATATTCTTATTATTTCGTTCTACTTCCTGAACTCTCCTTCTTGCTCTAGATATTGATGCAAAAGATGGAAGCTTATAAGTCTTATAATTAGCAAATGTTTCTTTGTTGATTTCATGACCTTTTCTTTTTAGTACTTCCATGTACAATACTTCATCACTATCTCTAGTTTCAGGAATAGCTATGAGGATATTCCTGACTATTCCTTGTAAATCTTTCATGCTATCTCCTATTCTTGTAATTTATCGGTATTTTCTGTTGTAGCTTTTCCTCAATAAATGATTGTCTTTCAGCTACATCATCTCTGTTATCTTTGCTAAACAAGTTATCAGCCTTATCACTTTTAGAATTATCATAGTTGCCCTCTAGTACTTTTATAAAGTTATTAGGCTTTATAAACCAATCAAATGTAATCTTCCAAGACTTCTCATAGCCCTTTAAGAAACTAGAATTATTTATATTTCTAATAGCCTTTACTATATTATCTTTTCCATACTCATTTTCTCTTGCCTTTAATAACTTGTATCTTGCAGTACCTGAATTTATAGTTTGAATATTAGATATATTTTTATCCAGGTTATTCCATTCTGAAATCACATAATCGAATTGAGTGCTACGTATATCTTGTTTATTATTGTTATTATTGTTATTATTGTTGTTTGTTTTTTTCTGTATTACTTCTGTGTTACTTTTGTTTTTTTTCTGTATTACTTCTGTGTTACTTTTTTGATTTTCTTTATTTTGGTAATCGCTGTAATTAACTATGGTATAGGTTGTTTTTTTGGTGTTACTTTTGTAATCAATCATGTTATCCTGCATTAACAACTCCAAAAACCTCTTAACCTTAGTTGTACTCCAGCCCCATTTTTCTGATAAGTATCTTAAAGATGTAATCCTGGAACCTCTTCTAGCAATTATTAAGTTACCATCAAACAATACTTTTTTATCCTGGTAGTTAGCCATAAGAATTAAATCTATCCAGGCTTGACCTTTAGAAAATGGTTTGTCTAGCCATAGCCAATTATCCTCTATCTTTCTGTGTAGAGTAATCCACCCCTTATCCGCCATATTCTCTCCTAACACACTTCTACTATTACACCCGTTGCCTTTTGAACTTCTTCTAAAATTATTTTTTCATCTGAATTGCTGTCGGATAAATGTAAAATATAAATCTTTTTTAATTTCTTAAAATCAGCTTGTCCTAATGCTTTTAATAAAGTTTCTAAAGCCATGTGATTTTTAATAATCCTGTTTCTTAAACTTACATTTATCTTTCCAGACTCAGTTTTTTCATCTAGTACAGATTTTATGTAGTTACATTCAATCATTAAATAGTCACAATCTGGTATCTTATACTCAAGATATGCTGTATCAGTTATAAAGACTATACTTTCTTTGGTGTGAGTATCCTTTATAAAAAAGCTTACAGGTTCATTAACATCATGAATAGCTTTGAAAGGTTTTATTGCCAATCTATTAAAAAACTTCCAGCAATAATCATCATTAGCATCTTTTGAAAAGTAATTTAATCTATGACCACTTATTTCTAATGCTTCTGCAGTCCCCTTAGTCATATAACAATCAACACCTGCTTTCATTAATTCTTTTACAGCCTTTGCATGATCCATATGTTCATGAGTTATTAAACAAGCTTCTATATCTCTAAGTTTAAATTTCATAGCTTGTTGAATTTTCTTAAAAGGCAATCCTGCTTCTAGTAGTATTTTTATATTGTTTATATTGACTAGGTAGCAGTTACCACTACTACCCGAGCCAATTACTTTAATATCTATCATTTCTCAACTCTTAAAATGGTACTTCGTCCATCATTTTCTGTTGTTCTTGAGTCAACTCAACTTCATCATCGTATATAGCTTCTACAATTTCTTCGTCTATTACTTCATATTCTGTGTCTAACTCTAATAAATTAGCTTTTTCTTTTAACTCATTAGAAAAACTTTCATCTATAGCTTTAATTGATTTTTCTTCATAGCTCATTAAATCTTCATCA
Organism: Helcococcus sp. SA-HE-C1; assembly: GCF_985670335.1. NCBI lineage: Bacteria > Bacillati > Bacillota > Tissierellia > Tissierellales > Peptoniphilaceae > Helcococcus > Helcococcus sp. SA-HE-C1. The sequence goes on along the minus strand of NZ_OZ484652.1, from coordinate 166,724 downwards.
TTTGATGAATTTATAAACGATTTTACAGCCCTAGATTTTACTGTTTTTATCGCCATTTGGTCTGGAAAGTTCTTGTGTGCAGGTGAATTTCCGTTCATAGCTCCCATATTCCAAGCACTTTGAATTTGTTCCATAGTCATATATTCTGTGTATTTAACTTTATCTTCGTTATCTGTAATCACAGCGAACGCTCCTATTAATGTATCTTTGCTCCATTTGGTAACATTTGGATTATATTTTTTAATAGTATATGTTCCGCTTGTTATGTTGAAGTCAAGTTCGAATTCATCGTCTTTATATACTGCGTAGCCATAGCTATCTTTTATATCTTCACCTTCTCTTTTAGCTATTGCAACTTTCCCTTGATAGCTAACAGATAAAGTACATGCGTCCCCGAAAGGAACAAAGTAACATTGCTCTTTAGCTGGATTAAGTCCTTTTTGTGCCATTTCCATAACTGATTGCATAACACTTTGCGGCGTACATACTTCTAATATTGTTTTCCCTCTATTTTGTCCACTTTTAATCTCTTTGGTTAATAAAAATCTTGTTTGTTGTATAGCGTTTTTATAACTATAGTTTTCTGGTAAGTCAAAATGACCTTTTGCTATCATGTCGCCAAATCGTTCTATAGCTTGATTTATTACTTGTGTTGCTTCTGCTCTTTTTAATTCACTCATATTATTCTCCTAAATTATTAATTCTTTATCTTCACTTACTATTAGCTCTACGGTTTGTGCTTTGGTTTCTCTTACTTTATTTATACTTTCAGCATTATCAATAAATATCGGTACTTGTTTATCTAAATGTTTACTTAAGGTGTTAATTACATCTAATCCAGCGTTAATTTTGCCAGCATTATTTACATCTGAATAAGGCACTCCATCAACTGTTACTTCTGCTGTTTCAACTATAGACCCATTAACTTGTGTATCAAATAACTTGAATGATACATACTCAAATAAACTATTTACATTATCTTGAATTAAGCTTGTATAAGCTTTTGTATACTCATCACATAGATAAAGCACATATTGTTGTTCTTCATATTTTGAAGCAAGAGTTTTTTCTTTTTCTTTTAATTCGTTAATTCTAGTGTCTATCTTTGTGTTATTTTCTTTTTGCCCTAGAAGTGATAGGACTTCATCTAAATTTTTCCTAAATTCTTTTTTGTCTTCTAACAATTTAGTATTATCCCCTATAGAAAATTGATCTAATTCCTTTGTTATAGCTTCTATTTCTTCATCTATTGCCTTTAATTCATTAGATATATCTTTTCTTTCAGCTATTTCTTTTTCTTCTGAAAATTCTCCTATTTCGTTAATTTTTTTGTTTAGAACTTCTACATCTTTTTCATTTTGTAAAATCCTATTATTTAATTCTTTAATATATTCGTTTTTAGTAGATAATTCAGACTTCAAGTCGCTTGCTTTTTTTGAAATATCTTCTAATTCTTTTGATTTGTTAAGATTGAAATGTTCTAAAATTTCTTCTTTTTTATGTTCTTCAAACTCTCTATCACATGTAGGGCATTTGAGCGAACCATTAAACTTACTATTATTGACTTCTATCCATTTTAATCTTAATTCATCTAATTCAAAACTTATCTTTTCTTTTTCGTTTTCTTTGTATTTTAAGTCATTATTAAAATTATTTAATTGATTTTTTATGGTGTTCAAATCAGCTTCTAAATCAAATCTGTATTGATTAAAATCTTTTTGCTTTTCATAGAATTTAGAATCTATAACTTCTTGAGCTTTTCTAAATTCTTCCTCATTTTTATTTTTAATGCTTCTTTTTTCATTTTCTAATTCATTAATCCTTGAATTAAGCTTTGTTATTCCCTCAGATAATTTATTAGTATTTGCTAGCTTATCATCTATCTTGTCTAGTTCATCTTCTATAGATTTCTTTATTTTTTCTAGTTTTTTAAAGTCATGATCATTCTTGGAGTTCTCTAACTCATCTACTCTTGCAGGAATGCTTTCAATTTCATCATTAATCTTTTTACTTGAAGCTTTCGCCATTGACCTTAATTCATCAATACTATAGTTTTCTAAATCTAAATCTTTTAAGTCTTTATTAACTTTTATTAGCTCTTCAAGGCTAACTTCATCAATTAAATTAAAAAGTATTTCTCTTCTTTCTTTTTTATCTAAGATTTGATTGAAATATAAAGGGTTCGATAATAAATTAAATTCTTTTTCATCTATAATCTCTGATATTTTTTCGTTATATTCTGATTTCTTAACAGGAACATCATTAATGTAATAATCAGTAGTATGACCTGTAAATGTTTCTTTTATTTGTCCACGCTTCTTAGTCCAGACTTCTCTATAAGTTTTTGATAAACTTAGTTTCTTGCCATTAACTTCAATTACTCCACTAACTGTTGATTCTATTCCTTGTTTTGAATTGCCTTTTTTTTCTATAGGCTTGATATTAAAATCTTTTCTATTTAGACTGTCTTTATCCCATAAAAGCCAACTATAGGCATCAAATATAGTAGTTTTACCAGTTGCATTAGCACCTTTTATTTTTGTTTTATCATTAAAAGTAATTGATAAATCCTTTATTCCTTTAAAGTTTTTTAACTGTAACTCTTTCAAAATTATTTTCATTTTATTAATCATTTTTATAATCCTTTGCTAAAAATTTTATAAACTCAATAGCTTTTTCATATCTTTTTCGTATCTTTTCATTATCTTTATGTGTAATTTTAACTCTATTTTCCAAATCTTCTAAAGTGCCCTGAAAGCAACCCGCAGAACCCCAGTCAATATCAGGTATATAGTTTATTAATCTATTTTTAACAGCTGTATTTAGTTGAAGGCTAATAATACTTTTACCACTCACATTAATAAAATTAGTATCCCAAGTTTTTGTACCTGTGAAATTTACATCTGTTAAATCTGCACCTCTTAAATCTGCATCTCTTAAATCTACACCTCTTAAATTTACATCTCTTAAATCTGCACCTCTTAAATCTACACCTCTTAAATTTACACATCTTAAATCTGCACCTCTTAAATCTGCACCTCTTAAATCTATATGTCTTAAAAAAGCACGCTCCCCATCAGGTTGATTATTAAGCCACTTTCTATGTTTTTCTAAAATCTCTTTCAATTCTTCTGGATTAATTTTTTTTATTTTAATTTTCATTTTCCTTATCTCCTAGTTTTTGTTATAATTAGGTTAGTAAGGTCGTATTTACTAACCATGAGTTGTCTTTTTTGACAGCTCTTTTTTTATTTAAGTAATTCATTTAATCTTTTATTAATATTTTCTAATTCTTTTTCGTAATATTTTTTAATATATTCTGCTAACTTTTCATCTTCTCCTTTTAGTGGAATTTCACGAAACCTAGTTTTTACTACTATTTCATAATATATACAGGTATCTAAAAATATACGTATATACTTTCTTCTTTATGTTAAATCACTAAATTCTTTTATTTTGTCGTTTAATTTTAATTCCATCTCAATTCACCATTAAAAAATACAAAAACCACATTCCAATCATTGTCCAACCTATCGTTGCAAGCCCTGTAAATCCTATTACTATCGCCTGTAATACAGGATTCATTTTATAAAAATCCCATGTGTATCTTCTTCTTTTTTTCATTGTTTGTTCCTTTCTATATCTAGTTCATTTTTATTGCAATTCTTCTTCTAGAAAAGCAATACGATTTATTGAATAAATCAAACTGTAACCAGCTTTCCACAAATAACTTCCCATTAATTCGATATTTTGTAATATAATGTTTTATCATTCCTATTCCAACCTTTCTTTTCTAAACTCTTCAAATTCTTTCCTGCTATATAGAACCGTCTTTTTATCCTCTTGATACCTTTTAAGTCCTTCTTCTTCAAATTGAATTAATTTAGAATGACTTATTCGATATTCTTTTCTTAACTCTTTTTGTGTTAATAAATCTTTCATTTCTAACTTCTTTCGATAGTTGGCAAATAATCATTAGCCTTTAATTTTTCATATAAAAACAGTCTTCCTTTCTGTGCCCATTTAGTTGTCATTGTAGTTTTTGTAATTCCTTTGCTATCTGTAAATTCAAATGTTTCTGATGAAGTGTATCCCTTATCTTGATATTGACTATATAAAAGCCATTGTCCATTCATTTTGTACTGAATTTTTAAGATGTTTAGGATCTTGTTGAATTGTGTTGCACTCATTCCATAATCTTTAGCTATTTGAGTAGTATTTACTAATGATTTAGATTTTAGTATCTTATCTGTATAATCAGCTTTAGGTTTTAATTCTGCTATTTGTTGTGATTGCATAGCGTTTGTAGTTTCTAATTGCTTTACTTTGTCTTGTTCTTCTTTAAGGTTAGTTAGTAATCCTATTAGATAATCAGGATTAGTTATTGTTCTTTGCAGAACTTCTTCTGTCATATAAGCTCCGTGTTTTCTTATACTTGGTAAAACTTCGCTTGTAACCCATCTTTTGAATTGTTTTGCTTTTGGTAACTTGCTAGATAATATTAAGCTGTATAAGCCTGACTCGTTTATGATTATTGTTTCTCTTGATTGTTTACCATCTGACATCATAAGTTTTGTTCTATCCTCTTCGTCAACGTGCCTATTAATATCTCGACTACCGTTTTGGTACTTCAGGATTTTTGTAATTTCTTGTCCTACAAACCAAGGTTCATCATTCTTTACTATTGTTCTGATTTCTCCAAAATCTTTATTATTGAATATTTGTAATTCGTTCATATTGTCTCCTTTTTGTTTCCTTTTGGTAGTTGTTAATTCAAATGATTTTATTTCAATTGAATTTAATTCATGTAATAAGGTAAAAAAAATCATATTTTAATTTCTTCTATCCCTACACCAAAATATTTACTAATTTTTATCGCATTAGAAAGTTTTATAATCCCTGGATTATTTTCCCAATTATTATATGTAGCTGTTGTCACACGCAAGTCTTCAGCCACTTCTTCTTGAGTTTTATTTTTTCTTGCTCTAAGTTCTTTTAATGTATATTTCAACGCATTAACCCCCTTTCTAAATAAATCTTAATATTAAATCTATAATATTTAACCCTATTAAGATATATAATAATATCCTTATTGTCTTTTCATCTTTTTTCATATATAATTACAAGTGATATAGTTAAGGCTTAAAGCCCTAACTTATCTAGTATTTTTAAGATGATATCCAATACTTTTTCAATTATCAATAGTATTCCAAGTACTATAGCTAATTTAGTTGGATTATCATCTTTTTTTTGTTTCTTTCTTAAATACTTTCTCACTTGTTTACCCCCTTTCTTTATCTTATGTATATATTATATACATGAATTAAATTCATGTCAAGTCTTTTTTATATTTTTTTTATAAATTACTTGAAAATTAATCAAGTTATTGATAATATATAGTTAATAAAATATAAATTATTTATAATTGTTAAAGGAGGTTATTAAATGAATTATTTTGCAAAGAATGTTAGATATTTAAGAAAAAAATTCAATATGGGTCAAGATGAATTAGCTGATAAATTAGGGTATAAATCCTATACTACCATTCAAAAATGGGAAAGCTCACATAGTGAACCTACTTTATCTACTTTACATAAAATAGCTGATATATTTAATATTAGCATTAATAGTCTTGTAGATGTTAATTTGGAGAATGAAGGTAATAAAGAAGATTTAGATAACTCTATCCCAAGCCATTTTACTACTCCTGAACAAGCTATGCACTTCTTGTTACATCAACAAGTAGTAATGGGATTTAATGGCTTGGATATTAGTAAACTTTCAGAAGATGATCAGATTTCTTATGCTAATGAAGTTTTAAATATGATGAAATTAGTTTCTTTAAAATACAAGGATAAAAAATGAAATGGATAGACGATATTATGTTAGGATTAATCGAAACTATAGGAAGTAATGATATTTACGAAATATTAGACTATCTAAATATATATCACTTCTCTGTAGATAAAGATAATGAACTTCTACAAGGTAATCAAGCTATATATAATAGAATCGGTCAATTTGAATGTGTATATTATAGTAATGATATTAAAAACAAAGAATACGTATTAGCTCATGAATTAGGTCACGCTATATTACACATAGAAGAGTCTCAAATGTTCTATAATCCCTTATTAAATAAAGGTAAAATGGAACGTGAAGCTGATTACTTCGCTACCAAACTATTGTACTCAAGTTTAGAAATAGAAGACGGGATAGAAACAACTGGACAACTGGCAAGCTTGCTAGGGATTAAAGAAGATAATGTTAAATATATTATTGAAAATAGGAGGAATAATGTCGAAAGTAATTGAATTAATATAGTATATATCTAATGGAGGACATAATGCAAAATATTAGAGGTGTTTTTTCATCAAATTTAAAAAGACTGTTAAAAGAAAAAAATATAACACAATTAGAATTAGCTGATTATATAGGGGTTTCCGATGCTTCTGTAAATAACTGGGCAAATGGAAAAAAAATGCCCCGAATGGATAAGGTTGATAAAATATGTAAATATTTAAAAATTAAACGTTCGGACTTAATTGAAGATAAATCTGATTTGTCAAATATACCAGGAGTTATCCCATTAGAGAAAATAAGAAAAATTCCAATACTAGGTACAATCTCTTGTGGCGAGCCAATATTTGCTGATGAGAACTATGAAGGTTACTTTATAGCAGACTCTAGCATTAAAGCCTCTTTTGCTCTAAGAGCTAAAGGCGCCTCAATGATTGAAGCAAATATCAATGATGGTGATCTAGTTCTTTTAAGGAAAGACTTTGAATTTATAAATGGTAACATATATGCTGTTCTTATAGATGATGAAGCCACTCTAAAAAGAGTATATAAAACTGGTAATACATACACTCTAAATCCTGCAAATGTCAATTATCAACCTATTGTATTGACTGATAATGAAGAAGCTATGATATTGGGAGAAATGGTTGGAGTTTATCAAGTGAGGAGTAAATAGGGAGTAATCAATTTTTATTTTAAATTAAATTAATTTTAAAAACGAGATTCACACGAGATTTACACGAGATTTACACGAGATTCACAAGAGATTTACACGAGATTTACACGAGATTCACAAGAGATTTACACGAGATTTACACGAGATTTACACGAGATTTACACGAGATTCACAAGAGATTTACACGAGATTTACACGAGATTCACAAGAGATTTACACGAGATTCACACGAGATTTACACGAGATTCACACGAGATTTACACGAGATTTACACGAGTTTAAAAAATGAAAAATTAGATTTGGAGAATTAAATGGAAATAACAAAAAAAATTCATCTTAAAACATTAAAAGAAGGAAAAAATGTAGAATTTAAGAAAACATCGGATACCTTTCCTAAAGATGCTCTTGAAACATATTCAGCTTTCGCAAATAGTGACGGAGGATTAATAATTTTAGGCGTTGAAGAAACAAATAATGATATTAATGTAACTGGAGTTTCAAATACTTCAAAAGTAATAAAGGAAATGTTCGATAATCTTCAAAATAGCAATAAAGTAAGTAAAAATTTATTAAGTGACGATGATATTATTATCCAGGACATTGATGGTAAAAATATAATAATTATGAGAGTCCCTTCTGCAAAATATACTGACAAGCCTATTCACTTAAATAATAATAAATATAAATCATACTTTAGACTTGATTCAGGCGATTATCCTTGCTCAAAAGAATTAGTAGATGAGATGATTCGAGATTCTGTTCGAGAATCTTTTGATAGTAAACAAATAAAAAATTTTACAATTGACGATTTAGATAAAGCTACAATCAAAAAATATAGAACATACTTTTCAAACATTAAGCCTGATCATACTTTTAATTCTTATGATGACTTAGAATTTCTAATTAGAATAGGTGCTATGGTTCCAGATAGATCATCTTCAGGAGCATTAATTCCAACTATTGCTGGACTATTAGTTTTTGGTAAATATTCATCTATTACTGAAAAACTTCCTCATTATCATATAGAATTTATTGATAAAATTGATGTAGGTGTTGACTATGATAGATGGAGAGACAGAGTAGTGTATGATGGCACTTGGGGAGAAGGAAATTTATATAATTTTTTCTTTTTAGTAATAAATAAATTATACAGCACCTTAAAATCAAGCTTTGAGCTTGATTCCAACTCAATAACAAGAAAAGAAGATAGTCCCATGAGACAAGCCATAAGAGAAGCGTTTGTAAATTCAATAATCCATAATGATTTTCAAAGTTCAACAGGTATAATCATTACAAGATATGAGGATAGATTTGAATTCTTAAATGGTGGTTCTTTAAGAATTACTAAAAAGCAATATTTTGCAAAAGAATTTTCTGAACCTAGAAATCATACTGTTCAACGTATATTTTCATTTATAAATTTATGTGAGAGAGCAGGAACTGGGGTTCCTAAAATATTAACAGCTGTAAGAAAATATAATTTATTTTTTCCAGATTTAGAAACTCAACCTGGAAGAGTTTTATTAACTATATATGATACATCTATAATAGAAAATGCTAATGATTTAAATAATCAAGAAAAAGAAGTATTAAGTTATATTATAAATAATATAACAGTAAAAAGACTTGATATAGATGAATATTTTAATATAGATAAGCCTACATCTCTTTTAATTTTAAATTCATTAATACAAAAAAATTACATTGAATCATTTGGAAAATCATCAGCAACCAGATATAAGTTGAAAAATAATAATCCCTATGGATTAGAAATAGATTTAATTAAAACTCTTGATTCATTAAAAAATATAATAAAAAAATCAATTTAATTAGAAAATCAATAAAAAAAAGCCCTACCACTCTCACCTGGTAAGGGATTATATAAAGAGTATATTGCTATACCCTATCCACAATAGAATTATAGCATATACTCCTCTTAACATACAAGAAAGGAGTATTTTTTATGAATATTAAAAGCTATATTGATAAAAATGGAAAAAAGAAATATAAGTTTAATGCGTATTTAGGGATAAATCCATTAACAGGTAAAGAAAAAAGAACAAATCGAAGAGGATTTACTTCTGAAAGACAAGCAAAGATAGAATATGCTAAATTAATAAACGGACTTGAAGAAGTAAAATCACGTCATTATACAATTCAATCAGTATATGATGAGTGGATTGAAATTTATAGAAACACTGTAAAAGAATCTACATTTAAAAGAACATTAGACATTTTTAGACTTCATATATTAAATGAATTTGGAGAAGTTTTTGTAGATAAAATTAACGTAAAAATGGTGCAAAGTTGGGTAAATGAGAAGTCAAAACAAATAACGAAGTATAAAGAGTACTGCGGGTATTTAAAAAAGCTAATAAATTATGCTATCTCAAGAAACTACGCAAAAGAAAATCCTTGCAATTATATTATTTTTCCGACAAAAGAGGTAAAAATGAAAAAGAAAATCGATTATATCTGGACTGTAAATGAATTAATGCAATTTCTTGAATATGTAAAAATCGAAATATCTTTAATGTGGTATGCTTTTTTCAGACTTCTTGCATTTTCTGGAATGCGTAGAGGTGAAATTCTAGCGTTAGAATGGAGAGATTTAGATTTTACTCACAATATGCTTACAATTTCAAAGTCGAGGAAATATACCGTTGATGGTGAAGTTACAGGTAGCACTAAGACAAGCAAGTCTCGAGAAATATCAATAGATAAAACCACTATGTCAATACTACATGACTGGAAAAAAGAGCAATTCAGATTAATTGGTAGATGTGAATTAATGTTTTCCAAGTTTGATAAAACTCATATAGGCTTAAACTATCCTATCAAAGTTTTGGATAGTATAACTAAAAAATATAACATGAATAAAATTGACATTCATAGGTTCAGGCATATGCATACTACAGGGCTAATGCAAGCAAACCAAAGCGAGGGTTCGTTACCCGCCATAATGGATAGATTAGGTCATTCTGATATAACTACGACACTTAACATATATAATCATGTCATGGAGAAAGACAAAATAAATATATTGGATAACTTAATTGAGAATTTAAAATAAGACTCGTAACTTTGTCGTAACTTTAATTTAACACACTTAAAAAGGATAGCTAAAATTAGCTATCCTCTTCTTATTTGGTTGCGGGAATAGGATTTGAACCTATGACCTTCGGGTTATGAGCCCGACGAGCTACCAAACTGCTCCATCCCGCGATATTAACTTAATTAAATAGATGGTGCCGAGGATCGGAATCGAACCGATACGGAGTTTAACCTCCGCAGGATTTTAAGTCCTGTGCGTCTACCTATTCCGCCACCCCGGCATATTGGCTCCCAGGGTGGGTTTCGAACCCACAACCTATCGGTTAACAGCCGATTGCTCTGCCGTTGAGCTACCTAGGAACATTCTATTTAAATTTGATGATATCTCGGTCACAAGGACCGAGATCACCAATATATTTGGCGACTACCTACTCTCCCAGGACGTCTCCATCCAAGTACCATCAGCGTTAAAGGACTTAACTTCTGTGTTCGAGATGGGAACAGGTGTATCCCCTTTGCTATTGTCACCATATATTTTTTTTGAACTCTTTTTTAATAGTAAGAAATATTTCTGGTCAAACTTTCGAGTTATTAGTATCGATTAGCTACATACATTACTGTACTTCCACCTTCGACCTATCAACCTCATTTTCTACAAGGACTCTTTTAGAAATCTAATCTTGAGGGGGGCTTCGTACTTAGATGCCTTCAGCACTTATCCCTTCCAGACTTAGCTACTCAGCCGTGCCATTGGCATGACAACTGATACACCAGCGGTCTGTCCATCCCGGTCCTCTCGTACTAAGGACAGCTCCTCTCAAATTTCTTACGCCCACGCTGGATAGGGACCGAACTGTCTCGCGACGTTCTGAACCCAGCTCGCGTGCCTCTTTAATGGGCGAACAGCCCAACCCTTGGGACCTACTCCAGCCCCAGGATGAGACGAGCCGACATCGAGGTGCCAAACCTCCCCGTCGATGTGAACTCTTGGGGGAGATAAGCCTGTTATCCCCGGGGTAGCTTTTATCCGTTGAGCGATGGCCCTTCCACTCGGTACCACCGGATCACTAAGTCCTACTTTCGTATCTGCTCCACTTGTAGGTGTCGCAGTCAAGCTCGCTTTTGCCTTTGCACTCTTTAAATGGTTTCCGTCCATTCTGAGCGAACCTTTGAACGCCTCCGTTACTGTTTAGGAGGCGACCGCCCCAGTCAAACTGCCCAACTGACAGTGTCCCAGTGCTAGATTCATAGCACCTGGTTAGAACCTTAAAGCTTAAAGTGTGGTATTCCAACGGCGACTCCTCATCAGCTGGCGCCAATGATTCTTGTCTCCCACATATCCTCTACATTAAGCCTCAAAATCCAATATCAATCTACAGTAAAGCTCCACGGGGTCTTTCCGTCCTAGCGTGGGTAAGTTGCATCTTCACAACTAATACAATTTCACCGGATCCATTGTTGAGACAGTGCCCAAATCGTTACACCTTTCGTGCGGGTCGGAACTTACCCGACAAGGAATTTCGCTACCTTAGGACCGTTATAGTTACGGCTGCTGTTTACTGGGGCTTAAGTTCTAGCCTTCGCTTGCGCTAAGCCTTCCCCTTAACCTTCCAGCACCGGGCAGGTGTCAGCACCTATACTTCGTCTTGCGACTTAGCAGATACTTGTGTTTTTGGTAAACAGTCGCTTGGCGAATTCACTGCGGCCCTCTTTTGAGGGCACCCCTTCTCCCGAAGTTACGGGGTCATTTTGCCGAGTTCCTTAACAATGGTTCTTCCGCGCGTCTTAGAATTCTCTTCCTACCTACCTGTGTCGGTTTGCGGTACGGGTACTTTTAATCTCGATAGTGTCTTTTCTCGGCAGCTTGGTGTCAGTTACTTCTCTACTTATTTTTCGATTCCCATCACGTTTCATCGTTACCCGGGGGATTTGCCTCCCAGGCTAACTTTACGCTTAGACGCACATTTCCATTCGTGCGCTTAACCTAACCTTCTGCGTCAACACATCTCTCAAGCGATTACTAGTAGTACAGGAATTTCAACCTGTTGTCCATCGCCTACGCCTTTCGGCCTTAGCTTAGGTCCCGACTTACCCTGGGAGGACGAGCCTTGCCCAGGAAACCTTAGGTTTTTGACGGGTGAGATTCTCACTCACCTTCTCGCTACTCATGCCAGCATTCTCTCGTGTACTCTCCACCTAATCTTACGATTCAGCTTCAACGTGTACACGATGCTCCTCTACCAATCTAGAGACGAGAAGTAAATTTTCTAAGTTTACTCTGTTTTTTAATCCATCTTTTCTTGAAATTGTTTCTTTTATACTTCATTTTGTTTTCTTTCAAATTGATTTTTCTTCAATCTGGAGATAACTTGATGTCTGACGTATGAAATTTTTATAATTTCGTCTTTTTCATTTGATTATTTTTGAATTAATATTTCTGATTAAACTTAAATCACTTACTTCTTGTCTCTAAATTCCGTAGCTTCGGTATCATGTTTAGCCCCGTTTATCTTCGGCGCAATCCCACTTGACTAGTGAGCTATTACGCACTCTTTAAATGAGTGGCTGCTTCTAAGCCAACATCCTAGTTGTCTAAGTAGGATCACATCCTTTACCACTTAACATGATTTGGGGACCTTAGCTGACGGTCTGGGCTGTTTCCCTTTCGAGCGTGAAGCTTATCCCTCACGTTCTGACTGCTGATTATAACTATTGGGAATTCGGAGTTTGATAGATCTTGGTAACGTCATACGCCCCGCGACCATTCAGTGCTCTACCTCCCATAGTCTAAAATCAACGCTAGCCCTAAAGCTATTTCGAGGAGAACCAGCTATCTCTGGGTTCGATTGGCTTTTCACCCCTAACCACAAGTCATCCGATACGTTTTAAACCGTACCCGGTTGGCCTTCCATTGAATTTTACTTCAACTTCACCCTGCTCATGGCTAGATTACCCAGTTTCGGGTCTATGGCAACAGACTATTCGCGCTTTTCACACTTGGTTTCCCTACGGCTCCTTAACTTAATTAATTAACCTCGCCAATTACCATAACTCGCTTGCCCGTTCTACAAAAAGTACGTAGTCACAGGTCCTGCCTGCTTCCACTGATTGTAAGCACAAGGTTTCAGATTCTATTTCACTCCCCTCCCGGGGTTCTTTTCACCTTTCCCTCACGGTACTCTTCACTATCGGTCACATGGTAGTATTTAGCCTTAGAGGGTGGTCCCTCTATATTCCCGCCGAATTACACGTGTTCGACGGTACTCTTTCTAGCTAGCTTAATCTATCTTTCGTATACAGGACCTTTACCTTCTTTGGTTAAGCTTTCCAGCTTATTCTACTAGATATCATAAACACGTTGCTAAGTTGGGCTCTTTCCATTTCGCTCGCCGCTACTTTGAAAATCGAGTTTTCTTTCTCTTCCTCCGGGTACTTAGATGTTTCAGTTCTCCGGGTTTTCCTCCAGTAAGCTATGTATTCACTTAAAGGTACATGATTCTTCATCATGTGGGTTTCCCCATTCGGACACCTACGGATTGACTCTTTTTGCAGATCCCCGTAGCTTTCGTTTGCTAACGTCCTTCTTCGGCTCCATGTGCCAAGGCATTCACCTTGCGCTCTTTTCTGTTTGACCAGAAATATTTCTTACTATTTAATTTTTAAGGTTCAATTGGTGGAGGTAAGGAGATTCGAACTCCTGGCCTTCTGCGTGCAAGGCAGACGCTCTCCCATCTGAGCTATACCCCCATAAAGAAAATCTGATATAAATATCAGATTAATATTAAATTAACTAAACAATAACGCCAACACTTGACTGAGTCGTAATTTCTCTTTTTTTGTTAATGAATACTTGTTTCTCCATTAACTTTTCCTTAGAAAGGAGGTGATCCAGCCGCACCTTCCGATACGGCTACCTTGTTACGACTTCACCCCAGTTATTGACCCTACCTTCGGCGTCTGCCTCCTAAAAGGTTAGCTCGACGACTTCGGGTATTGCCAACTCCCATGGTGTGACGGGCGGTGTGTACAAGACCCGGGAACGCATTCACCGTGGCGTTCTGATCCACGATTACTAGCAACTCCGACTTCATGCAGGCGAGTTGCAGCCTGCAATCCGAACTGAGATTTGTTTTATGTGATTCGCTTGCTCTCACGAGTTAGCTGCACTTTGTTCAGACCATTGTAGCACGTGTGTAGCCCAAGACATATAGGGCATGATGATTTGACGTCATCCCCACCTTCCTCCGGTTTATCACCGGCAGTCTCTCTAGAGTCCTCGACATTACTCGCTAGTAACTAAAGACAAGGGTTGCGCTCGTTACGGGACTTAACCCAACATCTCACGACACGAGCTGACGACAACCATGCACCACCTGTATACATGTCCCCGAAGGGAAAAGCTTATCTCTAAACTCGTCATGTATATGTCAAGCCTTGGTAAGGTTCTTCGCGTTGCTTCGAATTAAACCACATGCTCCGCTGCTTGTGCGGGTCCCCGTCAATTCCTTTGAGTTTCATACTTGCGTACGTACTCCCCAGGCGGAGTGCTTAATGCGTTAGCTGCGTCACCGAGGTTTGACCCCCGACAACTAGCACTCATCGTTTACTGCGTGGACTACCAGGGTATCTAATCCTGTTTGCTCCCCACGCCTTCGTACCTCAGCGTCAGTTAGATTCCAGAAAGTCGCCTTCGCCACAGGTGTTCCTCCATATATCTACGCATTTCACCGCTACACATGGAATTCCACTTTCCCCTCATCTACTCAAGTTTACCAGTATCTAAACCTTACAATGGTTGAGCCACTGCCTTTTAATTCAGACTTAGTAAACCGCCTACGTACCCTTTACGCCCAATAATTCCGGACAACGCTTGCCCCATACGTATTACCGCGGCTGCTGGCACGTATTTAGCCAGGGCTTGCTTCTTGGTTACAGTCATTATCTTCACCAAGGACAGAACTTTACAACCCGAAGGCCTTCATCATTCACGCGGCGTCGCTGCATCAGGGTTTCCCCCATTGTGCAAAATTCCCCACTGCTGCCTCCCGTAGGAGTCTGGACCGTGTCTCAGTTCCAGTGTGGCCGTTCAACCTCTCAATCCGGCTACTGATCGTCGCCATGGTACGCCATTACCCTACCATCTAGCTAATCAGACGCGAGACCATCTATTACCGAAAAAACTTTAACATCTAAATCATGCGATTAAAATGTATCATAAGGTATTAATCCCGGTTTCCCGAGGCTATCCCTTTGTAATAGGCAGGTTTCTCACGTGTTACTCACCCGTTCGCTACTTTCCATTTAATCTTTCATCCGAAGAATCAATCATAAATTTCTCGTTCAACTTGCATGTGTTAAGCACGCCGCCAGCGTTCGTCCTGAGCCAGGATCAAACTCTCAAAATAAAGTTTGATCTAGCTTATATAATTATTTTTGAAATTATCAACTCAAAAGTTATTGACGTTATTTATTTGTTTAGGTTCTTTATATACACTTCTTCTTAGTCAGAAGAGTGTTATTTAATGTTATCATCTTTTAAGTGCTTTGTCAAATATTTATTTTTAAAGCCTTTTTTGAGACAACTATTAAAGTATAATAAGAATAAAATCTTTTGTCAAGTTTTTTTTCTTATTTTTTATTGTCGTAAATTGTTTTTTTCGACAACTTTTATATAATATCAACTATACAAATTATTGTCAAGTTTTTTTTGATATTATTTTTTACCGTTTTTTCAACGGTTTCTGTATCTTATCAATTTTATTTTATTTTGTCAAGATTTTTATCTCAAAAAAATAATACGTAATTCAGTTTCTAAATTACGTATTATTTTATTTCTTTTGCTAATTTTTTTATCTTATTAATTTTATAGGCTAAATTCGATTTAGATATAGGTGGACTAAATTTTTCTCCTATTTGCTTTAGAGAGTATTCAGGATATTCCTTTCTATATTTAGCTAATTCTATATATTCTTTTGGTAGTTTATTATTTTTTTCCAGTATATTTATCGCTTCTATTTGTTCGAGTGAAGATTTTACAGTCCTGCTTATATTTGCCATTTCAAAATTTAGTCTTCTATTAATATTATTGCTTATATCTTTTTTTACTTTTATATTTTCTAGACTTAACATAGAATTTGTAGCTCCTATAACGTGTAAAAATTCGCCTATAGCTTCTGAATTCTTAAAATATATTATTTTTTTTTCTTTTCTTTCTTTATATAAAGATTCTATATTTAAATAGTTTAAGATATTTCTTGTTATTTCATCCTCTTCTTTGTTGGTTAGTATAAGTTCAAGGTTGTAACTTTTTTGAGGATCAACCACTGTTCCGGCACCCATAAAGATACCTCTTAAGAATGCTGATGCTCCCCTTTCTTTAAGACTGATTGCTCTTAAATACACTACATTTGTACTAGTTTTGTATCCACCAAATATGTCAAAACCTGATTCCGCCATCATTTTTTCTACAATATGCTCATCCTCTACGCTAAGACTGTATAAACCATCCTTCATTATATTATTATTTTCCAATCTACTTATGGTGCATTCATAATCATATAAATAGTCTATTAATTTGTATATCCTTTTTACTACATATTCACTTTCTGTAAAAAAATTTATATTAATAAAAGCATTTCTTATAGAAATGCTAGCATTAACCTTAAGTATGGATGAAAGTTCTAATAACGCTTCAAGTTTTGATCCTATTTTTTTCTTTGAAAGTTCTTTTTTAATCTCGTTTGAAAATGACATCTTGATTTTTTATTTCCTCGTAAAATTTCATTGCGTTTATTACCATTTGTTTTTCTGAATTGTGTTTTAATATTTCTAAAGCTCTGTCATATTCTACAAATTCAGCTAACGAAAACCCTTCTTCACGCTGAGGTTTTAGTTCTCCACCAGAATAACTCATTAAATAATAGTCAACTCTTTTAGATATTTTTTCACTTTTATAAAAATAATAATATCTTGCATAACCTACTTTTTTTATAACCTCTGCATTAATCCCCGTTTCTTCACTTACTTCTCTAATCGCAGTAAGAGCTGTGGTTTCGTCCGTTTCTATTTTTCCTTTAGGAAGAACCCAATCACCATAAAATTTTTTCAATAGTAATATTTTATAGTCATTAATTACTACGCCTCCAGCACTATGCTCCTTCATAAACCACCTCCTTTTCTGCATCATTACCATTTCTTTTCTTCTCTATGAAAAACCCTTGAATTATACTTATTTCTTAAAATCTTATTTATTTCTTCTGAAATTACTACCGATTTATGTTGCCCACCACTACAACCAACACCGATAACAAGGTTATTTTTGCCCACTTTCTTAAATTTGGGAATAACAAATTCTAATAAGTCTACAGATTTAGATATAAATTCTTTAGTGTATTCTAATCCCATCACATAATCTATAACCTCTTTATCTAACCCGGTCTTCGATCTTAAATTTTTTATATAAAAAGGATTTTTAATAAATCTAACGTCAAAAATATAATCTGCTTCTATTAATTGACCATATTTAAATCCAAAACTCATAATTCTTATATCTTCAATACTTGAAACTTCAAGTATTTCGAGTAATTTAGATTGTAAATATCCTATATTTCTATTTGTGGTATCTATATATTCATCTGCTATTTTTTTTATTTTACTTAATTCATTTCTTTCTCTATAGATAGCCTCTTCTAGTGGAATACCTCCATATATATGAGGTCGTCTTTTTTCTTGAAACCTTCTAATTAACTCATTATCACTGGCATCAATAAAGATAATTTTTACCAAATAATTTTTACTTCTTAAATCTTCAACTATATTTTCTAGATCTTCTAATAATCTCCCCAATCTTATATCTATTACAAATGCTATTTTTTCTTTTTCTATATTATTTTTTTTAGCATAATCAATGTATTGTGTTATAAGTTTAGGAGGTATATTGTCAATACTGTAATAACCATTATCTTGACAAATATTTATAGCTGAAGTTTTTCCCGCACCACTCATACCTGTTATTATTACAATATCTTTAGTCATTTTTATCTTTCCCCTATTAATTTAACTTCTCTTTCTAAATGAACACTATGTTTTTCATTTACAACTCTTTTCACTTCTTCGATTAATTTTAGAAAATTTTCGCAAGTAGAATTTGATTTATTGATTAAAAATCCACAATGTTTTTCTGATACCATCGCTTCTCCAACCGTAAATCCTCTTAGTCCTGATTCGTCTATTAGCTTCGAAGCAAAGTATCCATCCGGTCTCTTAAATGTAGAACCAGCTGAGTAAGCATCCATAGGTTGCTTACTCCATCTTTTTTCATCATATTCTTTGAATTTTTCATAAATATCATTTTTTACACCTTTATCAAGAATAAAAGTAGCTGATAAGACCAATAATTCTTTTTCTGCCGCTATAGAATTTCTATATGAAAATTGCATTTCTGCATTTGTGTAATCAAATATTTCACCGTGTTTATTGATACATCGTACTGTTTTTACAATATCAACCATTTCTCTACCATATGCTCCAGCGTTCATTATGATTGCACCACCAACAGTACCCGGTATACCGCTAACTGGTTCCATTCCTGTTAATTCATTTTCAAATGATTTTATAGCAACATCTCTCAAACTGGTTCCAGCAAATGCCTTTATTTGATTCCCATCTACAGATATTTTGCTAAAATTTTCTCTCAATACAATCACAACTCCTCTAATCCCTTTATCAGAAACCAAAATATTAAATCCTAGCCCTATTACAGTGTATATTTCATCATATCTTGAACATAACTTCACCAAAGAAATGATTTGTTCTTCATTTTCAGGAAAAACCATAATATCTGCAATCCCACCAATTTTTAGCGTTGTGTAGTCTTTCAATTTTTCAACTTCTGAAAACTTTCCATATTCTCCACTTTTAATTTGATTTTTTACTTCTAATATCATTTTTCACCTACTAGTTTGAGCGTTTTAAATTAAAGTATTCCTCTATGGTCATGTTTTTCTCATACATTTTAATTGAGTGTTCTGTACCCACATATCTGTAAATACTATTACTATGCTTGAAACCTGTTATTTTTTCTTTATTTTTTGGGTATCTCAATACGAATCCATATTTATGAGCATTTTTTTCTAACCACTTTTTTTCATCGGTATTGTCTAAATCACCTCCAGAAGCAGATTTGAATTCTACAGCTTCACCTGTTCTTAATTCGTTATATTCTATATCTGGATAATTTTTTTCACCTTTTTCAAAACTAGATTCAATATATTTGTTTGCTATGTCTATATTTAACCCATCTCTTCTAATCGCTTCAATCATAACCATCATAGCACTTTCAGTTTCTACTGAAAATCTTGTTTCAAAATCCTTTGGAATGTAATTACCTTTAGAGACCACTAAAATGCCATTAACTATTTTTAGTTGATTTTCAGCAGTATCACGAAGTTTTGAGCTTCTTACATAACCACTATATCCCTTATGTTGAACTTTAGACCATCCCTTTTCTTCTCCCAAATATTTGATGTACTCATTTTTTTTTATATTTAAGAGTTTATGAGAATCTAATTCTAAAGATTCTAATAATTGTGTGTCTTCTACAACTTTTTTGTATGAAATCACCACATCATAAAATTTGTCTTTAGCTTCTTCTTTAGATTTTTTTTCAATGTTTTTCTTATCATATTTGTCAGTAAGTAATTTTGCGGAATCTGCATTTGCATTTTTATTTGAAAATTTAGCAAAATACCAAGATGTTACTGAAATTGATAGCACTAAAAATAATGATACCAGCTTAATTCTATTATTTCTCTTTCTTTTTTTTATTTTTCTTTTTCTCTCTAACTGATTTTTCTGCAATCTTTTTTTGTCAATCATCCTAAATCCTTTAATCTCTCGTTTTATCTATTATACAATATATAGTTTTATAATAAAAGATGAATTTCAAAGTAGTTTATTACATTTTTAATTTTTAAACTTCTATACTATTAATTTTTTTTATATCTTTTTTATTTAATATTCTTAAAGCGTTTATCTTGAATTTTTTTGGATTATCTGTAACTAAAAATTCATCTCCTAAGCTTTGATTTTCCGATAATAAACTGTGATTTTCTAGATATTCTCTTACATCTAAGGATAATTTTATTGCTGGGTTTATAATATTTATATTTTTTTCAAGTGAATTTTTAAAATAATCTATTAAAATTGGATAATGAGTACAACCTAATATGAGAGTATCTATTTCTTTATTTTTATATTTTGATAAATATCCATCAACTATATATTGTATTTCATCATCTTTTATGTTGTTCGTTTCAATAGCCGGTACTATCAAAGGACAAGGCATACAATCCACGTCAATTCCCTTCCTATTTTTCAATATAATCTGACTATATAGTCCAGCCTCACAAGTAGCTGTTGTTGCAGCAATAAGTATTTTTTTTGAATTCGTAGAAATTGATTTCGCACCCGACTCTAAAACCGTTAAAATTGGAACTTTATAATCTCTACGAATTTGATCTATATTATATGATGATGCCGTGTTACATGCTATTATTATCATCTTCACACCTTTTATTATAAGTTGATCAATAATTTTTCTAGTCAAAGATTCTATTAGTTTTCCACTTTTTTCACCATAAGGATTATTTTTCATGTCTGCTAAATATATAAATTTTTCGTTAGGTAATTGTTTTTTTAATTCTTTTAGAACCGTTAATCCTCCAATTCCAGAATCAAAGATACCAATAGGTAAATTTTTGTTTTCCATGTCTCCTCATTTATAATAATTTAAAAAAATAAAAAGCATCGTTAAACGATGCTAGCCTTCTAACTTACTATTTTAATTTTTACTGTTGATGTTAATACGTCAGAATAAGTATATGAAAGAATTATGCTCTCATCAAAATCATTATTTACTTTAACTGTAAACAGATTTGGAAAAACATTTTCAATATAACCTACTCTAGTTACAATTCTCTTTCTTCCTCTATCGGCTTTAAGTTGAACTTTTTTGCCAATATGTTCTCCAACTTCACTTCTAATTGCTTCTAACGTTTCTGATTGTCTCATATACATCATCCTTTATAGTTTCAGTTTTATGCTCTTTGTAATTATAGCATAAAATATTACTTTCGTCAAATATAGTTATATTAACCACATTTGAATTATTTGACTTTATGATTGTATACTTTATATTATACAATTTTTAGGTTATAATAAAAATTAATAATAAATAAGGAGGGATTTATGTCAGATTAACAAGAACAATTAGTTATCACTGGAGATATGATGTTAGCAGATGTTATAAGATTGAAACCTCGTACATTGGGAATTCTCATGTCTTTTGGACTTGCATGTATAGGTTGCCCTGTAAGCCAATTAGAAACTGTAGAAGAAGCAGCAATGGTTCATGGTATAGAACCTGATTTCCTAATTGAACAATTAAATAAATAATTATATATACTAATCATCAACTTAAAAGGAGATAGAAACTATAATAAGTTTCCACCTCCTTTTATTAATTAATTCACTTTCTGTCAATTGCATTCAATAAAGAAATTGAATTTATTTATTTTATTATAATCCTAATAAGTTTGATAACTTATTTTTATCAAATCCTACAATTTCCTCTTCATCGACAACAATTACTGGAACACCTCTATAACCTTTTTCGATTAATTCATTTCTAGCTGACTCGTCTTTAGTTACATTTTTTTCTGTATATTCTACATTATTGTTTCCTAAAAATTCTTTTGCTGCCACACAATATGGGCATGTATCTGATGTATAAACTGTTACATTTGCCATTTTTATCTCCTTTATAAAATTTATATTATATTATACTAACTACTTTGCTAGTCCAAACAAATATACCCTAGATTCTTTTTTCTAAACATTTAGTAATATTAACAAAATCATTTAATGATAAATCTTCCGCTCTATAATTGGTAGGTATGTTTAATGATTCTAAAATTTCTCTCATTTCTTCTTTATTCACACCTAACGAAATATCTGTTGTTAATGAATTTAAGATGTTTTTTCTTCTTTTGGTAAATCCACCTCTAACAAGTTTAAAGAATTTATTTTTATCAACATCCGGTAATTTTTCTTTCATTTTTAATTTTATAACAATACTGTCTACTTTTGGTTGAGGCATAAATACTGATCTTGGAGCTTCAGCTATAAAAGATGGAACAGCATAAAATGATGTAAATACAGTTAAAAATCCATACACTTTATTTCCTGGTAAGGCCATTATTCTGTCACCAACTTCCTTTTGAACCATAAACGTCATTGATTTCACGTTAAATTTTGATTCTAAAAACAATTCAATAATTGGAGTTGTAATATAATACGGTAAATTAGCCACAACCTTAAATGGCTCTTTACCAAATTGATCTTCTATCATTTTATTTAGGTCTGCCTTAAGTATATCAGCATTTACTAAAACGAAATTATCAAATTCAGATAACGTCTGATTTAGGACTGGATTTAATCTTTCATCTATTTCCACAGCTACTACTTTTTTTGCATGCATCAATAATTCTTCAGTTAATGTTCCGAAACCCGGTCCAATCTCTAAAACATTATCATTTTTTGTTATATTAGCTCCTTTAGAGATGCTTCTTATAATATTACCATCCATAAGGAAGTTTTGACCTAGACCTTTCGAAAAATTAAACCCAAATAGTTCCTTCAATTGTTTTATTACTTTAGGCGAATATAGTCTATCTCTTTTCATCTAATCCTCAATCCTTTTTAGTGCTTCTTTAAATTCTTCTCTAGTGATTCCAAAGGAATTTAATTTTATTAACAATTGCTTTGCATTACAATACCTTATTGATAACTCCTTACATAATCTGATTCTTTTATCTTTAGAATTTGGAAATCCTGATAGTTCATTTTCATTTATATCATAAATCGTAAATCTATCTTCCATATCAAAAAATTCCGGCCTAGATTTTTCAATGGCCATAATAATTGATTCATTAGATGCGTTTTCAACTCCTACATTTGAGTTTTTAGTAGCATTAAATTTAGTTATACTTGCAAATTTAGCGTTTGGTATATAGTCTCTAATTATATTTGAGATTCTTTTACCAGCATAGTCTGGATCTGTTAAAATAATTATTCCCCTTCTATCATTTAATTCTGAAAGTTCATCAAGCACTTCTTGCGTGATTCCTAACCCATGAGTCGCTACCACATCTATGTTCCCTTCAAAAGCTCTTTTTACAGCGATAATATCATTTTTACCCTCTACGACTATAATTTCTTTTACTTTTTTCATAAATCTAATCCAAAAAATTTTATCGTATTTTGATTTGTCTTTTCTTTAATATATTCTATGTCCTCAAGACGCATTTCTGACATTCTTTTCGCAACATAATGTGTGTATTTAGGCTCATTTCTTTTTCCTCTATGTGGAACTGGTGTTAAATAAGGAGCATCTGTTTCAAGTAATATCCTCTCTATTGGTGTATTTTCGACTACTTTTATTAGATTTTTTGCCGTCTTAAAAGTCATCATTCCACCTAATGAAATATAAAAACCTAAATCTAAATATTTTTTACATAAATCCCAGTCTTCATTATAGGAATGTAGCAAAACTTTCATATCCTTTGCATACTCTCTTAAAATTTCATATGTTTCATTAGCTGCTTCTCTAGAATGTATTACTATCGGTAAATTTAATTCTTTAGCTAACTTTATTTGATCTATAAAAACATCTTTCTGTTTATCTTGATCAGAAAAATTATAATGAAAATCTAGACCTATTTCTCCTATAGCAACAACCTTTCTATTTTCTAAAGCTAAAGTTCTATATTTTTGTCTTAAATTATAATCATAGTCTTTTGCATCATGTGGGTGTGTCCCAACCATTGCGTAAATTTTTTCATATTTATTTGCTAACTCAATAGATTTTAATGCAGAGTTTAAGTCACAAGAAGGATTTATAACGCACAGAACATTTTCATCTTCTAATTTAGAAATTATTTCATCCCTATCTCCATCAAATTTAGAAGAATCTAGGTGTGCATGTGAATCTATAATATACTTTGTCATTATTTCTCTTCCATTTCATTTTCTAAATCTTTTTTTCTCTTTAAATTTAATTCTTCATTTGCTACTTTTATCTTTTCTAATTCTTTTGGTATATCCAATCTCTTAAACAGGTTTTCTCCCTTTTTAACTTTGTTTCCAATTGGATATGCACCAAATTTTCTAGCAGAATCCCAGCCCATATTTTCAACTCGAATTTGTTCAAAAATTCTCTTTGATGTACTTGGAATAAATGGTTCTATTAGTTGAGCTATAATTCTTATACTTTCAATTAAGTTATAAAGAACTGTATCAAGTCTATCTGTGTCTTCTTTGGCAAGTATCCACGGCGTTGTTTCATCTATATATTTATTTGTTCTTTTTACTAAGGTCCAAATCGCTTCTAATGCACTTGAAAATTGGAAGTTATCCATTTCTTTTTCGACATTTACAATTGCATCCTCTGCTACTTTTGCTAAATCTTCATCTAATTCATTTTTTGTATTTGCTTCTACAACAACTCCATTATTATATTTTTCAACCATTGCAACAGTTCTAGAAATAAGATTTCCTAGTTCATTTACAAGCTCTGCATTTATCCTATTTAAAAACTTTTCGTTTGTAAATGAACCGTCATGTCCAAATGTAAATTCTTTTAATATAAAATATTTAAGTGCATCTATTCCATATAAGTCTATTAATGGCTCTGCGTAAACTACATTACCTATTGATTTACTCATCTTAACATCGTCAAAAAGTATCCATCCATGTGAAAAAATGCGTTTAGGTAATTCTAGATTTAGAGCCATTAATAATGCTGGCCAAATTATAGCATGAAATCTTACAATTTCCTTACTCATTAAATGAACTCCAGCAGGCCAATAATGATTAAATTTTTCTTCATCTTCACCATATCCAATGGCTGTTAAATAACATGTTAGAGCATCTATCCAAACATAAATTACGTGATTTTTGTCAAAAGGAACTTCAATTCCCCATTGTAATGCTTTTTTAGTTCTAGATACGGATAAATCTTCTAATCCTTTATCTAAAAAATTATTAATCATTTCCTTTTTACTTCTTTCAGGCATTATAAAATTCGGCATGTCCTCATATAATTTCTTTATTTTTTCTGTATATTTTGATAATCTAAAGAAATATGATTCCTCTTTATGTCTTTTCGTAGGACGTCCACAATCAGGACAATTCCCATTTTCATCTAATTGACTTTCTGTCCAAAAAGATTCACAAGGCACACAATAATACCCTTCATATTGACCCTTGTATATTTCATCCTTGTCATACAATTTTTGAAAAATATCTGCTGCGTTTTTTTCGTGATTTTTATCGGTTGATCTTATGAAGTAATCTATATCTATTTCTAATTCAGACCATAATTTATTTATACTTTTTAGTATCTCAGTTGTAAACTGTAAAGGTGATATACCTTTCTCTCTTGCTTTATCTTGAATTTTTTGTCCATGCTCATCTGTTCCTGTAACTAAGTAAGCATCATATCCTTGTATATTTTTATATCTTTTTAATGCATCTGACGCTATAGTCGTATAAGTATGCCCTAAATGTAAATTACCACTTGGATAATATATTGGTGTAGTAATATAGTAGGGTTTTTTAGTCTTATCCATTTCTCCTCCGTTTAATTTTATCTTTTCTATAATTATAACAAAGAAGTAAAGCTTGATACAAATATAATATACATAATTAGAATTTAATATCTTGTATGATTTAAGTTAATTAGATATAATTAAAAATACGAATATATTAGATTTAATTATAATGGAGGATAAATGGAATACGAAAAAAAACACGATAATGTTTACGATGAGCTTATCGAGAGAGGATATTTGGAGCAGTGTACTCATGAAGATGATTTGATAAAGTTATTGAAAAATGAGAAAGTTCCTTTCTATATAGGTTTTGATGCTACTGCTGATTCTCTTACAATAGGACATTTTATCCAATTGATGGTTATGATGCGTATGCAAGCTTATGGACATATACCTATCGCTTTATTGGGTGGTGGAACTACTATGATTGGAGATCCTTCAGATAAATCCGATATGAGATCTATAATGACAAGAGATATGATTGAAAAAAATTCAGATAGATTTCTTCAACAATTTAAAAGATTTATTGATTTTTCAGAAAATAAAGCGATTATAGATAACAATGCAAATTGGTTGTTAGAATTGAATTTTTTAGATTTTATAAGAGAAATTGGTGTACATTTTAATGTAAACGAAATGTTGAAAAAAGATGCATATAAAAATCGTCTTAATAATGGACTAACTTTCTTTGAATTTTCATATATGCTTATGCAATCTTACGACTTTCTGGTCTTAAATAGAAAATATGGATGCAAAATTCAAATGGGAGGATCTGACCAATGGTCCAATATACTTGGTGGTGCAGAATTGGTTAAAAAATATGAAGATGAACAAGTTTATGCAATGACTTTTAAGCTTTTAACTAAGGCTGATGGCCAAAAAATGGGTAAATCAATGAAAGGGGCTATCTGGTTAGATGAAAATAAAACAAGTTCTTATGAATTATACCAATATATGAGAAATTGTGATGATAGAGATGTAGAGAAATTCTTAAAACTACTTACATTTGTTCCAACAGCTGAAATTGAAACGTTAGTTAAATATAAGGATGAAAGAATAAATAAAGCTAAGGAAGTTTTAGGCTTTGAAATAGTTAAATTAATTCATGGAGAAGAAAAAGCTAAAGAAGCTTTAGAGACTTCAAAATCATTATTTAATAAAGGTATGTCTAATGAGAATATGCCTACAACTGAAATCTCTCAAAACGAATATGAGAAAAATAAAGGGTTATTAAATATGCTTTCATTTGCAAATATCACAAATTCAAATGGCGAAGCAAGAAGGCTTATTCAACAAGGTGGAATAAAAATAAACGATGAAAAAATTGAAGATATTTCACTTGAATTATCTGAAGAAGAATTAAAAAATGGAATTATCATTCAAAAGGGTAAAAAAGTATTTCATAAAATCATTTTAATTTGATGGAGGTCCGATGTTTATAAGAGAAAGTACGATAAGTCCTATACTGCAATATATACTTTTTATATTATTAATAGTTTTTTCTGGATTAGCAGTATATTATTTAATATATATAGGAAATGAAAAAGTAGACGATGAAAAAAAATTAAATATTAACTGGAAAACTGTAGCAAAATTTATAATAATTACATCACTCATTGCTATAATAGTTTATCTATATAGAAGATATCCTGTGCTTGGATTATCTACTTCAGCAATATTTCTATCTGCTTTAATAGCCTTTCTATTAAATCCGATAGTAAAATTAATGGAAAAATACAAAATCCCACGAGGTCTTGGAGTATTGATTTCTTACATTTTAATTGTTGTGATATTGGTATTTTTAGGAATTGCAATTGTCCCTGATTTAGTTAAGCAAACTACAACATTTTTATCAAATTTGCCATCAACTGTTATGCAACTAACTCATAACGTTGAAGAATTACTAAAAAATTGGAACATAAACTCAAGTATATTAACTGATTTTAGAAATACAGCCAACGAGTATCTAATAGAGATTAGTAGAAATATTCCAAAATGGTTAGAATCACTAATAAATACTATACAAGGTGGATTTTCTGCTATTATAGTTTTAGTTTTAGTGCCTATTATAACATTCTACTTTATTATAGATAAAGAAAAAATATTAAGAAATATTTACAATATAATACCTAAAGCTTGGAAAAAAGATAGTTATTATTTATATAAAGAAATTAATTTTGCTATGAAAGAATTTATTATATCGAGAGCCTTAATGGCAATATTTATAGGGGTATCAACTGGTATAATGCTATGGTTATTTGGTATACCATTCGCTATTATAATCGGTATAATTACAGCTATAATGGATATTGTACCTTATGTCGGCCCGTAATAGCCACTGCACCTGCTTTAATATTTGCTTTTATTAGATCTCCGATGACTTTTGTTTGGGTAGCCATACTTTCATGGTTTTTGCAATGGATTGAGCAAAATATTGTTGCCCAAAACTATTTAGTAGTTCATCAGGATTACACGAAGTTGTAATACTTATTTCAATAATAATTGGTGGTGGTCTATTTGGTGTTTGGGGGATGATACTTTCAGTACCTGCAGTCGTTATAATCAAAATACTTATAGAATATTCTTTTATGAAAATGAGAGGAATTGAACCTAAGTTCACAAAGGATTTAGAAAAACAAAATTTAAAAGAATCAAGGTCTAAGAAAAAATAATTTTAATCATCTACTGGGAAAATCCTAATTTTATAAACAATTTAGGATTTTCTGTCATTTTAAACCTAAAATTTATAATTTAAAATCTTATAATAATTTACATTTATTAGATATTTTATTAAGCTTTAATTGTTAGGTGATAATAGATATGTGACAAAAAAATAAAAAAATAGGAAGCCATCTGGTAATATAAGTTTAACTACAAACAAATTATCAGAAAGAGAGGCTTCCTATGAAAATTAGTATAACAGAAGAAATGAGATTTCGTCAAAAAGTTGTAGAATATGCGAAAAAACACAAAAACAATGCAGAGGCTGCAAGAAGATACAAAACTAGCAGACAACAAGTGCAAAGATGGCTAAAAAAATATGATGGAAACGTAGAATCCTTAGCAAATAAATCAAGACGTCCACATAGCCATCCCAATAAACATACACAAGATGAAATAGAATTACTTAAGAAAAAATATCAATATCACAAACATGAAGGATTAGCTCAAGTATATAGAAAATGCCTTGACGCAGGATATAAAAGAAGCTATGGCTCAATGTGCAAACAAATAAAAAAACTTAAAAACTATGAAAAACCTAAGAAAATAAGTTATCCAAAAAGCAAATATAAACCGTTGAAAGGAAAATATCCAGGAGAGTTTGTAGAAATAGATGTAAAATATGTTCCGATTGAATGCATAGGTTTTAAAAGCAATCACGAAAGATACTATCAAATAACAGCAATAGACCTATATAGTAGAAAAAGAATCCTTAAATTAGTAAATGAAAATAGCACTTATGAAACCTCAAAAATGCTAAAGACAATAGAACAAGACTTTGGATTTAAGATAAACACAGTACAGACAGATAATGGTAAAGAATTCTGTAATGATAGAGAACAAAAGCAATCAGCATTCGAAAAGGTTCTAGAGTATTTAGGTATAGAATATATACGAACAAGACCATATTCACCGTGGCAAAATGGAGTAGTAGAAAGAAGCCATAAGATAGACAATGATCTATTTTACAGCAAAAGAAGATTTAAGAGTGAAGAAGAAATGTATAAATCGTTTCAAAGATATAGCGTAAGAACAAATAATATAGCAAGAAAGGTATTAGCTTTTAAGACTCCAAATGAGATGGTTGAAAGCTATTTCAAGAGGGCTTCATAAGCCTACAAATAATGCATATCCCTGTCAATATTCGCTTCGCTTTTCCCCTTGACAGAACTATGCATTATTTGTGTAGAATTTATATGCCCTTTAAAAATATTATTAGATGGTTTTCTTGTCACATATGTTTGACAACTCTAGAATTAGATATTTTATTAAGCTTTAATACATTTGACTTATTTATTTATAAATTATATAATTATTATTACAGTTTATGGAGAATTGTCCGAGTGGCTTAAGGTGCATGATTGGAAATCATGTGTACGTTAAATTAGCGTACCGAGAGTTCGAATCTCTCATTCTCTGCCAGCACTAGACGGGATGGTAGCGGTATCTTGTAACCTGCAATCCGCTATAGCAGGGTTTAATTCCCAGATGAGGATGGTCTTTTGTCGAATTGCACGTAGCAAGTGGTGATGAAGGGATGGTCTCACGCAATAAGAATCTATGAACCATGTCAGGTCCGGAAGGAAGCAGCATTAAGTAGTCCCTCTTATGTGCCGTGAGGGTGCCTTCCCCGAGCTAACTACTACGCACGCGTCGGGAATTGTCATTCGATTACTGGGTGTGCCTACATAATAAAAAAAAGATAGCATTGTCTCCCTTTTAAGACGCTATCTTTTTTTGTTTTAAATCAATTGTTATAATTTCTATCATAGAAGATTCCATCTTCATATCCTTGTATAGAGTCATCTTTATCAGCATCTAACAATCTTTTTTCCGCCCATGCAACATAAAGTTCATTTTGTTCTATAGTTATAAATTTTCTTCCTAATTTTTTACACACAACCGCAGTAGTTCCAGAACCTGCAAAAGGATCTAGTATCAAATCACCCTTATTAGAGCTTGCTAAAATTAGTTTTGCTATAAGTTTTTCTGGTTTTTGTGTAGGATGAGCTGTGTTTTCAGACATAGACCAGAATGGAATAGTGATATCATCCCAAAAATTTGATGGGTGCGTATCTCTATATTTAATAGATTTTTCTTCTGTCCAATCTTTAGGCTTACCATTTTCTTTATAGGGGGCTATTACTTTTTTTCTAGTCTTTACCATATCAAGGTTAAAGGTATATTCATCTGATTTAGTCGCAAACCAAATATCTTCAATTGAGTTTTTCCAATCTCTTTTTCGGCCTCTACCTTTTTCTCTTTGCCAGGTAATTCTATTTTTTATATTAAAATATTTCGCTAATATGTTTCCAATTATGATTGATGATTTCCAGTCACAACATACATATAGACTTCCATTTTTTTTAATTTATTTTTAATTTTTTCAATCCATAAAATAGTGTACTTTTCATACTCAGTTATACTTTTTTCGTTAAAAATATTGCCATGATAATTTTTTCGTAAATTATATGGCGGATTTACAATTATTAAATCAATAGAATTGTCTTCTATTTGATCCAATACTTCAAAAGTGTTTCCTATTATATTCTTATTTTGAAGTTTTGATATATCAATATTTTCATTAAAGTATAAACTGTTCATTAAATATTTTTTTCCCACTTTTATATCAAAATCTATTGTTTTATTTCTTTTTGATTTTTTTTTCATATTTTTTCTTTCATAATTTTAGTTATTTTTTACGTGTAGTAATATTTTAAATAAAATTTAATATTATTTTTATTGAAATTATACCATAGTTAATATAGCTTTATCAAAAGTTTAACCTTAAATTTTATTTTTTCTTGTCATTAGTGTTTATAATGATATAATAAAATTGCGAGAAAAAAATAGGAGGATTTATGAACGCAAAAAAAATATTATCTTTATTACTAGCATTAGTAATGGTATTTGCTCTGGTAGCATGTGGAAACGGTAAAGACAAAAAAGGCGGAAAAGATACTAAATCAGAAACTACAGCAGACGGTGGTAAGGAAACTAAAAAAATTGATACACTAAAAGTACAATTTGTTCCATCAAGAGATCCTGAAGCTGTTACAAACGCAACTAAACCACTAGAAGATATCCTAAAAAAATATCTAGCAAAAGAAGGTTATGAAGTTGGTAAAATTGATGTGTCTGTAAGTACATCATATGAAGCTGCTGGAGAAGCTTTATCAGCTGGATCAGTAGATGTAGCATTTATACCTGGTGGTACATATGTACTATACGATGATGGAGCAGATGTTTTATTAACTGCTACAAGAAAAGGATTGAGCGTTCAAAGTGAAGATCCTAAAGAATGGAACGAAAAAAAACCAATAAAAAATACTGATGAACAAGTTAGTTTTTATAGAGCAATGGTTCTAGCTGGACCATCAGCAAAGGGGCAAGAATTAGCAAAAAAAATTAATTCTGGTCAAAAATTAACATGGGAAGAGTTAAACTCAGCAAAATGGGGAGTTCAATCAGCTACTTCTTCTTCTGGATATATATATCCAACACTATGGTTAAAAGACAATTATGATGGAAAAACAATTAAAGACTTAGCAAATGTAGTACAAGTTAAAGGTTATTCTGCAGCGATGGCTCAATTAGCTTCATCACAACTAGATATTTTAGTAGCTTACACAGATGCTAGACTTGATAATGTAA
Organism: Helcococcus sp. SA-HE-C1; assembly: GCF_985670335.1. Lineage (NCBI taxonomy): Bacteria > Bacillati > Bacillota > Tissierellia > Tissierellales > Peptoniphilaceae > Helcococcus > Helcococcus sp. SA-HE-C1. The sequence goes on along the minus strand of NZ_OZ484652.1, from coordinate 134,648 downwards.
AACAATGGAAATCAGATTGGAAAGGTAAAGATATTTGGGAAGATACAAATATCTTAGGTATATCATCAAAAATTTATAATGATACAATCTCTGTATCTAAAAATTCTAAAGTTATAACAGATGACTTTAAAAAAGCACTATCTAATGCTTTTATTAAGTTAGCTCAAACAACTGAGGGTAAAGAGATAATTAAAATCTATAACCATGATGGATACAAAGAAGCCAAACCTTCTGATTACGATAAAGAGAGACAAGCACAAGAGCTTATTAAAAATTCTAAAAAATCTCAATAGGGCTTAATTACTATTTGGAGGCTAAGTTTTAGCCTCCATTTTTATAGGAGAAATACATGATTAAATTCAATAATGTTTCAAAAATTTATCCAGGTGGATATAAGGCTTTAAAAAATATTTCATTGGAAATACATAAAGGTGAATTTGTCGCCATAATAGGTAGATCCGGTGCGGGTAAATCTACACTCATTAGAATGATAAATCAAATGATTGATGTTAACGAAGGAAAACTAACCGTAAATGGTATTGATGTAAGTACACTAAAAGGAAAAAAACTGAGAGAATTTAGAAGAGATGTTGGTATGATTTTTCAGCAATTCAACTTAGTAAATCGTACCACTGTGATTAAAAATGTTTTATCTGGATTTGTACCTGATTTAAATCCATTACGTTCTATACTAGGAATATATCCAAAAGAAATGAAAGTTAAGGCATTAGAGGCTTTAAAGCAGGTTGATATTTTAGATAAAGCTTATAATAGAGCTGATCAGCTATCTGGTGGTCAACAGCAAAGAGTTGCTCTAGCGAGAACTCTTACCCAAAACCCAAGTATTATACTTGCTGATGAACCTGTTGCAAGCCTAGATCCTATTACTGCTAAACAAGTAATGGACTACTTCAAAAAAATTAATGAAGAAAAAGATATTGCTATTTTAATTAATATTCACCACGTTGATTTAGCACTTGGATACGCAACTAGAGTTATTGGTATCAAAGAAGGTACTGTTGTATATGACGGTAAGGCAGAAAATGTTGATGAAGCCGTATTAAAAGAAATTTACGGCGAATTAGATGAAGAAATTGTTCTTTAGGGGGGAAAATATGAATATATATAATAAAATACTTCCTCCAAAAAAATATGTATTAAATGACGGTACAGAAAGTTTTGAAAGAAGATCCCCACTAATAATTGTTGTACCTATTATTATTTTATTAACTTATTATTTTGCAAAAATTACAAATATTGATTTTCCAGAATTTTTTACTAATTTTTCAAAAGTCGGGACTATTGTCGGTAAGATATTCAATCCAAATTTTGAATATTTTCCACATGTCTATAAACCTCTTATTGAAACTATTCAGATGAGTTTCATAGGATCATTTTTGGGGGCAATAACAGCTTTACCTTTTGCATATTTAGCAGCAGAAAATATGGTTCAAAACAAATTTGTAAATTGGTTTGTTAGACTTTTATTTTTAATATTAAGGACTATGCCAACTATTGTCAACGCTTTGATTGCAACTTTTATTTTTGGTATCGGATCTTTAGCAGGTACGGTTGCTATTTTCATTTATTCATTTTCATATGTCGGAAAAATCACTTATGAAAATATTGAAAATATCAATACCGGTGCATTTGAAGCTCTAATTTCCATGGGGTTAACTAGAAGAATGGCTTTTATAAAAGCTATATTACCAGAGGTTCTGTCTACATTTTACTCTACCGCACTATATAATTTCGAGGGTAACGTTCGTTATGCTGCAATATTAGGTTATGTAGGCGCTGGTGGTATTGGTATATTAATGAATGAAGTTATTTCATATAGACAATATGAAGAATTAGGTACAGTTCTACTTTGTCTATTTATATCTATTATAGTTATTGAAAATATAAGTATATATATTAGAAAAAAATTAGTGTGAGGTTGAAATGTCAGATAAAGTTTTAAAAAAATTAGAACAAGAACCTAATTATAAAGTTAGAATCGCAATAAATATCTTAATTGTTCTTGTGTTATCAATCTGGTCAATTTCAGGTCTTAGTTCATCAGGAGCTGGAGAAAAGGGTGTTTCTATTGTAGGAAGTATTTTTAAGGGAATATTTACCCCCGATTGGTCTTTATATAATTTTACCGAAGTTGGTATTCCCTACCTTTTGGTAGAAACTATTGCTATTGCATTTATTGGAACACTTTTTGGGGCTATTTTGGCAATTCCATTTGCCTTTTTAATATCTCCAAATATTCTTCCTAGACCTATTGCTTATATTTTTAGGATATTATTAGTTGTTTTAAGAACTGTACCCACAGTAATTTATGGACTAATTTTTATTAGAGCAGTTGAACCACCCTTTGCCGGTGTTCTAACAATGGCTCTCACTTCAATCGGTATGATTTCAAAATTAATGTCCGAATCAATACAAGATTTACAATCAGAAATACTAGAATCACTATCCGCTCTTGGTATGAACACATTTCAAAAAATAAGACATGGTGTTTTACCTCAATTATCAGGTATATTTATATCAACAATAATATATAGATTTGATATTAACTTAAGAGATGCTACGGTACTTGGTTTAGTAGGGGCCGGTGGAATAGGAGCTCCTTTACTACAAGCAATTTATGGATTCAAATGGACTCAGGCTGGCTCAATATTATTAGGATTAATCATATTAGTGTTAGTTATAGAGTTCTTTTCATCAAAAATTAGAAACAAATTAGTAAAAGGATTTTAATATTAAAAGACCAGGTATCCTAAATACCTGGTTTTTTACATTTATCTACTTGATAAAAATATTTGTAAATTATCTAAAACTATTGAATATTTAATTGTCCATTTTTTATCGATATTTCTATATCACTTTTATCTTTTATTTCACCAGAAATAAGTTTTTTAGCTATTTCCGTTTCTATATTTTTTTGTAAAAATCTCTTTATTGGTCTTGCTCCATATATTGGAGAATATGCATTTTCTATAATATAATTTTTAGCATCATTATTTAGCTCAATATTAATCTTCCTGTCTTCTAATTTTTTAACAATTTTGATTAATTCTAGATCTATAATATCTCCAATTTCAGATTTTGTTAGTGGTTTAAATAAAATTATATCATCTACTCTATTTAAGAATTCCGGTCTAAATGCTCTTTTTAACTCATTGTCTACTTTGTTTTTTACCAATTTAGTTATTTCATCATTTTCATCAATACCTTCTAACAAATATTGTAATCCAATATTTGAAGTCATGATAATTATTGTATTCTTAAAACTTACAGTTCGTCCTTGATTATCTGTTAGTCTACCATCATCCAAAACTTGAAGTAATATATTAAATACATCTGGATGTGCTTTTTCTATTTCATCAAATAAAATAACAGAGTATGGCTTTCTCCTAACTTGTTCTGTTAATTGTCCACCTTCTTCATATCCAACATATCCTGGTGCTGCACCAATTAATCTTGAAACCGAGTATTTCTCCATATATTCAGACATATCTATTCTCACAATATTTTTTTCATCGTCAAACATTAATTGAGTAAGTGTCTTAGCTAATTCTGTTTTACCAACTCCTGTCCACCTAAAAATATGAATGACCCTATTGGTCTATTTTCATCCTTTAATCCAGATCTAGACCTTAATATAGCTTCTGATACTGCTGTAACTGCTTCATCTTGACCTATTACACGTAAATGAAGTTCATCTTCTAAATGTAATAGCTTTTCTCTTTCTGATTCTACTAATTTTGTTACTGGAACTCCCGTCCATTTTGATACTACATTAGCAATTTCATCTTCTGTTACTTCTTCTTTTAATCCTGATTCATTATCTGATTTAGTTTGAGCCTTATCTAATTCTTCTTGTAATCGAGGTAAATCTCCATATTTTAATTTTGATAATGTATCAAAATCATATTTTCTTTCAGCATTTTCGATTTCAATCTTTACTTTATCAATTTCAGCTTTAATTTCATTTACTCGCTCTAAAACTTTCTTTGAATCTTGCCATTTTGCAAATAGTTCATTATATATATCATCTTTTTCTGATAACTCTTTTTCAAGATTTTTAAGTCTTTCTTTTGAAGATTCATCTGTTTCTTTTTTTAATGCTGTAATTTCTATTTGTAATTGTAAAATATCTCTTCTTAAATTATCAATTTCTTGTGGCATAGATTCAATGTCCGTCCTAACCATAGCACAAGCTTCATCCATAAGATCTATTGCTTTATCAGGCAAAAATCTATCTGAAATATATCTATCTGATAAAATAGCTGCTGAAATAACTGCTGAATCTGCAATTCTAATACCATGATGTAATTCATATTTTTCTTTTATCCCTCGTAAAATAGATATGGTATCTTCTACTGTTGGTTGATCAACTAAAACTTTTTGAAATCTTCTTTCTAATGCACCATCTTTCTCTATATATTGTCTATATTCATTCAATGTTGTTGCACCAATTACTTTTATCAATCCTCTTGAAAGTGCTGGTTTCATAATATTTCCCGCATCCATTGCACCATCAGTTTTGCCCGCTCCAACAATCATATGCATTTCATCTATAAATAAAATTATTTCTCCATCTGATTTTTCAAGTTCTTTTATAACTTCTTTTAATCTCTCCTCGAATTCTCCTCTATATTTCGCTCCAGCAATCAGTGCAGCTAAATCTAGTGATAATAACTTTACTTTTTTTAAATTTTCAGGAACATCATTATTTACAATTCTTTGTGCTATTCCTTCTACAACTGCAGTTTTACCAACCCCCGGTTCACCTATTAAAACTGGATTATTTTTAGTTCTTCTTGATAATATTCTTATAGCCGATCTTATCTCTTCATCTCTACCAATAATTGGATCAATTTTCCCCTGACTAGCTTTATCAGTCAAATCTATCGTATATTTTGATAATGATGATTTTTTTGAATCTTCACTAATATTTTCCTTATCTTTCTTAAACTCATTTAATTTTTGCTTAAATTTTTTATATTCAATATTATGCTTCTTAAATATATTTACTATATCATTATTTTTTTCTTTCAATAGAGCTAGAAAGATATGTTCTATACCAATATAACTATCTCCACTTGCATTTGACTCGTCTTCTGAGTTTAATAAAATTCTCTGATATACTGTAGAGGCATGTAAACTTCCACCATTTTGACTTGAAAGATTCTCTACTTGTTGCTTCAATTCTCCAGCAATTAATTTAGAATTTTCACCCATTAAGTTTACTAATCTATATATTAAACCATCAGAATCTAAAAACATCGATAGAGCTAAGTGCTTTTCATTTAATTCCGGGTTTGAATTTTTAATAGCAATATTTTGTGCTTTTTCAATATATTCTAATGTTTTGTTTGAAAATTTATTCATATCCATATCTTATTCCTCCAATAATTTTTTATAAATCTCCTCTTGTTCTACCGTTAATTTCGAAGGGTTCATTATTTTTATTCTTAAATATAGGTCTCCTATATTATCTTTTCAATCCCTAAACCCTTTATTTGGTATTTTTATCCTTTTGTCTGTCTGTATATCTTTAGGAATATTTACTTTTATCCTTCCTTCTAAAGTTTGGATAGTTTTTTTTGTGCCGAAATATGCTTCCCAAGGGAGTATCTCTATATCTTTTATAATGTCTAGGCCTTCTAATTTATCTTTTGAATCTATTTTTACTTTAATATAAATATCGCCATCTATATCAAATTTATTTCCGTTGATTTTAATCTTTTTAGAATCAGTAATCCCTGCTGGCCATTTAAACTCAATTTTTTTTCTATCTCCACCTAAAGATGTTAGTATCTCTTTACTACCACCCTTATATGCTTCTTCAATTGTTAAATATTGTTCTAATTCAAACTTATTTCTTTGAGATTTTCTTTTTGAACTTCCTCCACCACCAAATAAGTCTGACATTGAAAATCCACCTGATGAACCTCCTCTTGAAAATCCACCACCAAATACTGTTTCAAAAAAATCTGAGAAACCACTATTTCCGCCTGTGTTTGTATATGTGTATCCATATTGTGAAGGATCAAAATTCATTCCATCATGATATGCAGAACCAAACTTATCGTATTTTGCTTTTTTATTTTCATCTGATAATACTTCAAAAGCTTCATTTACTTCTTTTAACTTTTCTGCCGCTTGTTCATTTCCTCCATTTAAATCAGGGTGATATTTTTTTGCTAGTTTTCTGTATGCTTTTTTTATTTCTTGAGATGTAGCTTTTTTATCTACTCCCAAAATTTCATAATAATCTTTATATTTCATAATAAACTCCTGTCTCTTTTCTTAATTTTATAATCAAAAATAACTCTGACTATCTTTGACTTTAATTTTATTATACATTGATAAACAAAAAAAATCAATATATATTAATAATCTAAGTTTTATCTAATAAAACATTATTTAGTCTTTTTATTGTATTTAAGTTATAATATAATAAACATATAAAAGGAGTGATTATGTTACCAGAAAATAAAATATATAATTGGTATAAAAATTTAAATATCAATATAAAACTTACCTTTTTATCAACAATTATTATCGGATTGATTTGTCATGCATATATGATGACTAATAAATGGGTTAATTTAGATGATATTGTTCAATTAATTGATAAAATGGATAGAACAACATCGGGAAGGTGGTTTTTACAATATCCTTCTGCAATAGGTTCTGACTTTAGTTTACCATGGGTAAATGGACTTCTAACTATAACATATTCCGCTGTAATGGCTGTTTTTATTGTAAAAATGTTTAATATAAAATCAAAAGTTAATTCTATACTTATTGGTGGTATACTTATAACTTTTCCTACAATTGGATCACTTATGCCATTTATGAATACTCAAGATTCATATCAGTTTGGTGCAATGCTTGCTGGAATTGGGGCATATCTTTTAGTTAAGAAAAAATGGGGCTTTATATTTACTGCTATATTATTAACACTTTCTCTTGCTATATACCAAACATATTTGGGCTACGCTGCTGGTTTGATACTTATATATATAATTAAAGAATTATTAAAAAATAAGGATAATTTAAGAGAACAAATTATACTATTCATTAAAACCGGTATAGCCTTTGTTGTAGCTGTTGGCCTTTATTTATTTGTATCAAGAGTTATTTTTGGACATTTATTAACTGACTATAAGGGATTGCAAACTATGGGATCTGTACCTTTGTCTAAATTGCCAGAACTTGTTGTAAATACATATGTACAAATGTTTAAATTCTTCTCCGGACAAGAATTTAACTATCATTTCCCATATATGAAATATCTTTTCCTATTTTCAACTTTACTAACACTTTATGTATTGTATTTTATAATTAAAAAACGTGAATTAGATATGGGTAAAATTGCAGCTATAGTATTTATTCTTATTGTTTTTCCTATCGCAATAAATATAATGTATATAATGAGTTGGGAAGCTGGAGTTATGCTAAGAATGGCATATCCTTACACTGTATGTTTTATATTTCCATTAATATTAATAGATTTTTTAAGTAAAAATGAATCTGATATTTTAGAAAAGGAAACTAGCCTTAATAAGAAGGGTCTTGTCTATTACTCATCATGGGTACTTACAATTACATCTATATTTGCAGTCTATAATAATATTTATGTGACTAATAAAACCTATTTTAAGGTAGGTATTACAAACCAAAGTTCACATTCGTATGGTAATAGAATAATGACAAGACTTGAAATGACACCAGGGTATAATACCAAGGATAAAGTTGTTTTTGTTGGTAATCCAGATTCAAGAACGAGTTTTACAAAAGAGTACGATACCGACGATATAAAACCTTTTGTGATAGCAAATCACTTAACCAGACTTTATTCGTTCAAATATTATCCTGTGAGATTTTTAGGATTTCCTAATGTTATTCATGATTATGAAACATATAGTGAAGTTCCAAAAAAAGATTTAGAAGAAGTTAAAAACTTAGGTATTTATCCATCATCAGATTCCATCAAGAAAATTAATGGTGTAATTTATGTGAAATTTAAGGAAATAAAAGATAACTAGAATAGAGGCAAATATGAAAAAAATATCGATAGTTGTACCATGTTATAATGAAGAAAAGAATATTTTCTCTTTTTTCGAATTATGTGATGATACTCTAAATAAAAATTTTCAATATGAATATATTTTTATAAATGATGGTAGTAACGATGATACATTCAATAAAATTAAAGAATTAATCGAAATCAATCCTTTTAAGGATATTACATGTATTAATTTTTCTAGAAATTTTGGTAAAGAATCTGCAATTTTAGCTGGTATAAAGAAATCCACAGGAGATTATGTATCCTTAATCGATGCAGACTTACAACAACATCCAAAATATATAAATGAAATGATTTCAGTGCTAGAATATAACGAAAATCTTGATGTTGTAGCATGTTATCAAGATAAAAGAAAAGAAGGCAAAATCTTATCTGGATTTAAGAGTTTATTTTATTTACTAATTAATAAAATAAGTGACACAAAATTCGAAAAAAACGCATCTGATTTTAGAACTTTTAGAAGAAGTGTTGCTGATTCAATCTTAGAACTAAAAGAATATCATCGGTTTTCTAAGGGATTTTTTGCTTGGGTAGGATACAATGTTCACTTTATGCCATATGAAGTAGAAGAAAGAAAACACGGTAAAACTTCTTGGTCATTTTATAAACTTACAAAATATGCTCTAGAAGGGTTTATTGGATTTAGTACTGCCCCACTTAAAATTGCAACATTTTTAGGTTTGATAACTTCATTTATAGCTACCATTTATTTAATAACTGTACTTATACAGAAGTTTATCATAGGTATAGATATTGCAGGTTATGCTACAATAGTTTCTCTTATACTACTATTATCTGGTATACAGTTAATTTGTATAGGAATCATCGGTGAATATTTAGCAAAAACCTATATGGAAGTAAAAAAGAGACCTCACTATATAATTAAAGATATAATTAAAAATGACAATATTAAAAATCTCATAGATAGTTAAACTATCTATGAGATTTTTTAGTTAAAATTTGAAAATTTAACATATATTTTATTGTTATATTCAAAAATAGAAGATTTTTTAGGATACGTTTTAGAATTTTTTATCTTATCCTTTAGAGCTTCATCCTCTAATTTATTTATATCTAATTCATCAAAAGTTTTAATATTATTTGGAAATGCCATATATCTTTCATGATACAACACCCAATGTATTGTACTAGGTATCTTGTTTTTAAGTAATGTACTCGCCTTTACATCATCTGTAAAATATTCATTTGTAAATTCATTTTTTATAATAGGATATCCAATATATACAATTTCTTTTTCTGTATCATATCCCTCTACTTCCTCAATTTTATTTATTACTCTATTGGTATATGCTTGTAAATTTCTTTGATCTATATCTAAAGTTAAATAAACTTTATTTGTAACTATAGAAAATTGATAAATAGATAATAGTGACATTATAAATATAAAATATTTTATCGCAGTATAAACTTTGGATGATGCAAAATTTTCTTTTGCATCGTAAACGACTTTTAAAATCACGATATAAACTAATACATATGGATAAAGCATTCTTAACCCTGCATGTTCACCATTATTTAGTATGTATAATAAATTTATTGATACAGGCAAGAGCAATATTAATATTATAGATATAATCTTTCCTTTGAGGCTTTTCTTTGTAGAAAATACGTGATAAAAAACTAAAGCTATACTAATAATAGAAAATATTTTATTAAAATTTTGCATCCAACCAAACTGGCTAAATTCATCATTTATAAAAAAGTTATTTAATTTTTCATATTGTTTTGTTATTAATTTGGGAAGATTTTTATAGTCTATCTGCCCCATTTTATCTAACCCCTGATATGATGTTAGTTGCACAGTAAATATGTACTTTACACTAATCACATATCCTATCAAAACTATTAACGAATTAAACAATAGTAAAAATAAATTTTTAAATAGACTTTTTTCTTCTATCTCATTATTAATATATCTAAAAATATAGTAAATAAAAATTAGACTAATACTTATTCCAAAATAAATCTGATAAGTAGCTAATGATAGTATATTTAATAATATAAAAAAACAAAACCTTTTGACATTTTCAAATATAAATACGCTCCTAATACACTCATAAATAGTGCTAAAAAATAGGCATCAGCTGAATTCATATATACAAATACTGCAACTACTCCAGTAAATGAAATCATTATACCTGATATTATTAGGATAAATATTTTACTTTTAATTTCTAAAATTCCTACTATTAAAGATGTGGACAGAGATATATAGAATAAAATTAAAATGCCATTTACCCATGGCATACTAAAGTAACTACTTATAGTTCCTGCATATTGCAAAAACCATCTTCCTGATATTCTTAAATCCATGTTAAAAAATAACTGGTGAATATCATCGTGATTAGGCAATTTATTTGTCATCATGTACAAATGCACGAGAAGTCCAAATGCAAATGTATATATAAATCCTAATCTAAAATTTGTATCTATATTCGAAAATATTTTTTTTATTATTTTATTATTTTTCATTTAATTTAATCTTCCTCTATTTATAATTCACATATTTTACATAAATTTTATTGTTATATTCAAAAATAGAATTTTCTCTAGGAAATATTTCTGATTTATCTATTAAATCTTTTAATTTTTTGTCATTATTTTTTACATAGTCATCTTTCTCAAAATATTTTATTGGATTTGGAAAGGCTGCATATCTCTCTGGATACAATGTCCAGTGCCATCTTGAAGGTATTTTTCTTCTAAAAAATGTAATTGAATATACATCATCCGTAGTATATGAATCCGTAAATTTATTTGAAATATCTGGAAGCCCTACGAATACGACCTCTTTTTTCTTATTATAAAAATATTTCTCCTCTATTCTTCCAATAACTCTAGATGTATAGGATGCCATATTTCTACTATCTATATCCAAAGTCATGTACGCCTTATTTGTTACTATATAAAATCTCCCAATTGTAGCTAACAATATCATTGGTATTAACCATGAAAATAGGACAATTTTTTTCCTCATATTAACATTATATTTTTCTATCTTTGTTATTATTTCTTTAAGTAAAATAATTATAAATATATAAATACAAATGTATGCTCCAAGCATCCTAGAATCAACTGATACATCTCCTGATGCTAGATATATAAAGTTTATTGCAAGTGGAGAAAAAAATATTAATATTCCTGCAAATATTTTATCTCTTGATTCTTGTAAATTTTTATTTATTATAAAAACATACATTGCAAAAAACATTGCAAATAATGGATAATTTAAATATTTAACAAATCCAAATTGACTAAGTCTATCACCTAAGAAAAACATTGGTATATCAAGATATGCTCTAGCTACTGATATTGGTAAATAAGTTATATCTATATTTGTCATACTATTTAAGCCTTTATATGAGCTCAATTCAATTCTAAACACATACTTTATTGAAACTATATATAAAATTAGAGTTAACAAACTTAAAAGAGCTAACTTAAAACCTTTTATAATTGTTGCATACACATTTGATTTTCCAGTAATAAATTCTAATACGTAATACAAGAAAATTAGAGAAATACTTATCCCAAAATATATTTGATAAATAGCTAAGGAAAATATATTTAATACGACAAAAGCCATTTTCCCATATCTATTATTTTTTATATATAGATATGCTCCTAATACACTTAATAGATATCCTAAATAATAAGCATCGGCACTATTTAGGAAAACAAAGAGAGCTACTACTGTTGTTATAGACATAGTAAGTCCAGATAATAATATAATTAAAATTCTATCTTTAATTCCAAAAAGACCGACAACTAATGCGTTTGAAACTGATAGATAAAATAAGATTAATCCACCATTTACCCATGGCATACTAAAATAAGAACCAATACTACCTGCATATTGCAAAAACCATCTACCTGAAGTCGATAAATCCATCTTGTTATATAACTGTTCAATATCATCATGATTGGTAAGTTTGTTTGTCATCATATAGAAATGACATATTATCCCAAATACTATTGCATAAAAGAAAGCTTGTTTGTAGTTCTTAGGAATTTTTTTATACAATTCACTAATTTTTTTTGTTGCTACCATGAAACCTCACATTATTTATTTTTCTTAAAAATGAAAAACTTTGATCCGATATAATTAGATATAAGTACGAATATATTAGATAAAATTTTTGTTATTAAATCATTAAATTTAAGGAAATCTACTCCTATAATCATTATCCCCATGTCTACTAATCCTGTCGCAAATCTAAAACTAAAAAAGGAAATTATTTCTTTAATAATAATATTTCTGTTCCAAGATTTAGATTCAAAAACCCAAATCTTATTTGTCACGAATGCAAATAAAACTGAAAACAGCCACGCTATTGCATTTCCTAGGGTATTTGCTAAAAATGGTAAATCTGAAAACACATAATTCTTGAAAATATAATATGAAACTATATTTATCAATGTAGTTAATCCACCAAAGAATATGTATAAAATAATACTTTTATATCTGAAGAAATATTTTATGAATAAATTTTTAATTATTATCATCTACGTACTCCAATATATCTCTAGGTTGACATTCTAATACTTCACAAATAGCCGATAATGTTTCAAATCTTATTGCCTTTGCTCTATTATTTTTTAGTATTGATATGTTTGAAATTGTAATGCCTACTTTATCTGATAATTCTGTAACGGACATTTTTCTTTTTGCAAGCATGACATCTAAATTGACTAAAATCATATCGTTAAATCCATTTCAATTTGCATTTCAGCACTTTTCTCAACTAAAAGATATAACGGCTTAACTAATACATGTGCTATTAAAATAAATCCCGTGAATACACCCCATATTATTAATAAGTTAAAGTCATGAATTTCTGCTAATACGAATACTATATTTATTATTACTGAAAAAAATAGTGTTATAAGTAATTTATTATCTATTCTCTTTATTATATTTGCATTTTCATATGTAAATATATTGTCTTTTTCTAGGTTTGCTAATAGTCGTAAAACATCTTTGATTCCTAGAATAATAAATATTGTTGTAGTATAAAAAACTATTAACCATGAGATAATCTTTATGCTTTGTGACTTATATTGTTGTATTATGTTTATACCTTGATATGTAGATATCCCTATACCTAAAAAAAATATGACAAAAATCATAGTGTATGCCATATATCTTAAACTTATTATTGATTTTTTAATTTTAGTATCACTAAAAGAGAATTTTCTATTCATTTTTCCTCCTTAACTATAATTAGAAATTATACCACGCTATTTATTATATATCAATAAATATTGTAGATGAATCTTACAAAATTTTAAAATTTAATATATTTATTTTTATATAAAAATGATATAATCATTAATAAGAAAAGAGGAAAAATGAATACACCAATTTTATGGATAGTAATCCCATGCTATAACGAAGAAAAAGTTTTACCGATTACTGCTCCAATTTTTTTAGAAAAATTAAATAATTTAATAATAAAAGGTTTAATTAATGCTGAAAGTAAAATTTTATTTATAAATGATGGTTCTAAAGATAATACCTGGAAAGTAATTTCTAAATTATCAAACTCTAATGATAAATATCTAGGTATCAGTCAAAGTAGAAATAGAGGACATCAAAACGCTGTACTGGCTGGTCTCATGGAAGCAAAAAGATATTGTGATGTAACAATATCTCTCGATTGCGATGGACAAGATGATGTAAACGCTATAGACGACATGATTAGAGAATATATGGATGGCGTAGAAATAGTTTATGGGGTACGTAGCAATAGAGATTCTGACACATGGTTTAAGAAAACTAGCGCACAAGGATTTTATAAAGTAATGAATGCTCTTGGAGTAGAAACCATATACAATCATTCTGACTATAGGCTCATCACTTCTCGAGTATTGGATGAATTTGAAAACTTCAAAGAAGTAAATTTATTTCTAAGAGGTATGATACCTTTGGTTGGATTCAGGAGTACAAGTGTATACTATAAGAGAAATGAAAGAATAGCAGGAGAATCTAAATATCCTTTTTCAAAAATGCTGTCTCTTGCCCTTGACGGTATAACGAGTTTATCTATTAAGCCAATCAGAGTCGTTACAAGTATAGGGTTTGTAGTAAGTATTCTCGGATTTTTAGGAATATTATGGGCTATTTTTCTTGTTTTAACAAATAATGTTGTTGCTGGTTGGGCTTCTACTGTATGTATTATTCTTTTCTTGGGTGGCATTCAATTACTTTCATTAGGTATTATTGGAGAATACATAGGAAAAACTTATTTAGAAACAAAGGCAAGACCTAGATATATAATTTCTGAAAGAACTTATCAGGAGAAAAAACAATGAGAAATAACACTAAATTTTGGAATAAAATCACATCAATATCTGAAAATTTTGTTACAGTTGTATCTACTATACTCTTTTTTATATTAAGTTTTATTTCTCTTACATTGACCAGTCAAATCCAACTCATCGAACATAGTTTGGTAGTTTTTAGATATTATTGGGTATTTGCTATCTTCTTATATTTTATACTAATATTTTTTATATTGAAAAATTCAAATAAAATAAAAGAAAATTATTTATTTTTAGGATTTACAATAGCACATATAATTTTTTCGATATTTATTATATTTTCAATTACTGAAGAAATGCGTGCAGATGCATCTATAGTTCGTAGTGCTGCTGAATTATTTAGTAAGGGAGATTACCAATATTTTAATCATGGTAGATATCTTCACTATTATCCACATCAAATAGGATTAATGTATTATCATATTTTGTTACAGAAAGTTAATTCTAGTGGATATTTTGTATTTTTAATAAATTCATTGATGGTTTTAGGGATAAACTATTCTATTTTACAAATAACAAAAATAATCGGAAATAATAATCGTAAAAAAAATATTTTGATTATATTATTATCATTTTTATTTTTACCACAATTCTTCTTTATAACTTTTGGATATAATTTAATACCAGGATTTTTCTTTTGTGCATTAAGTTTTTGGATGTATATATTGCATCTCAAAACAAAAAAATATATGAGTTTAATGCTATCAATTTTATTTATGGTATTATCAACTATAATTAGAAATAATTTTATGATAGCTTTACTTGCAATAATTTTTTATCACTTATTTTTTGAAACGAAAAAAAAATTTGGAATTTATTTATTGTTTGGATTTATAACTTTAAGCTATCTAATTAATTATAGCATTAAATCTTATACACAAAATGTAACCAAGATGCCTTTGAGTAAAGGAAATCCTAAAACAATGTGGATTGCTATGGGCACCAAACCTGATAATAAGGATATAAATGCTGGTTGGTACACTACTTGGGTAACAAAAACTATGAAAAAAAATGATTATGATTATGAAAAAATAAATCAAATTGCAAAAAAACAAATTAAATCAAATTTTTCATATTTTATTACTCATCCAATTGAAATGTTTAATTACTTTTCTGAAAAATTTTTTACAACATGGTTTGAACCTAGCTTCCAATCTTTTTGGAGCGGACCTAGAGAAATTTATGACCAAACTTCATATAACTCTATTGTTAGATCGATATACAATAAAGGTTCACTTTACGAGGTGATTTTTACTTTTATGAAAGCTTTTTTAGTATTAATTTATGGATTGGTATTATATTATTTACTTAAAACAAAAAAAATTAAAGAGTATTTCTTGTTTTTAATTTATTTTATAGGTGGGGTTCTTTTTCATTTAATTTGGGAAACTAAGGCTCAATATGTTTATCCATATATTTTTATGTTATTGCCAATAGTTGTAGAAGTTATTTATTCAATTTATAAAAAATATACATTGAGTAATAAACTATAACATATATATTTAATATGAATTAACGTCTTAATTGAGACTGTGTAAAATTTTGTGTATAGAAACCTCCTGATTAGGGTAAAGAAAAACTAATTAGGAGGAATTTTTATGCCAAGAAAAAGACCAGAAACAAGACTAAATAAAATAACTAAAATGTTACTAGAAGAATATCAACCAGAAACTGCTCAGGATTTACAAAATGCACTTAAAGACCTTTTAGGTGATGCAATAGAACAAATGCTTAAATCTGAACTTGATGAGCATCTAGACTATGAATATGGACAAGTTCCACTATCACTAAACACTAGAAATGGATCAAGTAAAAAGACTGTTAAATCTTCATATGGAAATATAGATCTTAATATCCCAAGAGATAGAGATGCTTCATTTGAACCACAAGTACTTAAAAAATATGAAAAAGACATATCAAATATAGAGAATCAAATAATATCAATGTATGCAAAAGGTATGACTACTAGAGACATATCAGCTCATATTAAAGAAATTTATGGTTTTGGATTATCAGAAACTATGGTAAGTAAAATAACTAACAAGATACTTCCAACAATAGAAGAGTGGCAAAACAGACCACTAGATAAGGTCTATCCAATGGTGTTTTTAGATGCAATCCACTATCATGTTAGAGAAAATAATATTGTAGTTAAAAAAGCTGTTTACATAGCTTTAGGATACAATTTAGAAGGCTTTAAGGAAATACTTGGTATGTGGGTTGAGAAAATGAATCAAGTAAATATTGGCTTTTAGTATTAAATCAATTAAAAGAACGTGGGCTAGAAGATGTATTAATCTTCTCAACAGACAATCTACCAGGATTTACTCAAGCAATAGAAGCAGTCTATCCAAAAGCAGAAATACAAAAATGTATAATACATCAAATAAGAAACTCTACTAAATATGTATCATACAAAGATATTAGAGAGTTGATGAAGGACTTAAAGTCAATATACAAAGCATCTACAGAAGATTTAGCACTAACCAATTTAGATGTATTTGAAGATAAGTGGGGTAAGAAATATCCTACATGTGTATCTTCATGGAGAAATAATTGGGCTGAATTATCAACATATTTTAAGTATCCTGAAGGTATTAGAAAGATGATATACACAACAAATGCTATGGAAAACTTTAATAGACAGTTAAGAAAAGTAACTAAAAATAAAGCAATATTTCCAAATGATTATGCATTACAAAAAAGTCTTTATCTAGCTATGGCAGATGCTTCAGCTAAGTGGACTAGTAGAATAAGAGGTTGGGATAAGGTGTTATCACAATTATCAATATATTTTGAAGGGAGGATATAATAAAAAAAATAGAAAGCAATAGTAAAAAATATCTGCAAATTTTTAACAAAATTTGACAGTGTATTAATAATGTGTAAAATTAAGTTAAGCTTCATTTCTTAAGAAATGAATGTCTATTGATACAAAAAATGTATCAACCCATACCCTTTAATATCAGGAAATAGGTTGATACACAAAATTATTTACAGACCCTCTTAATTAGTTTTAATACTGATTAAGACGTTAATTAAAATTTATTTAATATCTAACTATATTATCCTTTTCAACTCTAGCCAAAACTAAAGGAGAAAGTTTTGGTTTTATATTTGAAATTGTGTAAGCTTCTAATACTAATTCTTCTGCTGTCTTTATTGAGGACTCATCATTTGTATATAAGATCGCTATAACGTCTCCTTTATTAACTTCATCACCTGTCTTTTTCTCCAGCCTTATACCAGCTGAAAAGTCAATAATATCCTCTTTTGTTTTTCTTCCTGCGCCAAGCACAACTGAAGCAATTCCGATTTTTTCAGTCTCCATTTCATTAACAAATCCATCAGCTTGAATTTTCACTTCATACTCGTATTTTGCTTTTTCAAATTTCGAAACATCTTCTAAATATGATGAATCTCCACCTTGTGCTGATGTAAATTCTATAAATTTTTTAAAAGCAAATCCATCTTGTAATTTTTCTCTAACTTTTTCCCTATTTTCCTCAAGATTTCCTTTATCTGACATTGTCACTAAGTTTGCGGCAAGCTCTATACATACCTCTGTAAGATTTGATGGTCCTTTTCCTTTTAAGGTATCCACTACTTCTATAATTTCAAGAGTATTACCGATATTATGTCCTAAAGGAATATTCATTTCTGTAATTAATGAAACCACTGATTTACCTGCATTTTCTCCTATTGCTACCATTTCAGTGGCAAGTTCTATTGCTGAATTTAAAGTTTTCATAAATGCTCCAGATCCCATTTTTACATCGAGTAAAATAGCATCTGATCCTGCTGCAAGTTTTTTAGACATAATAGATGCAGCGATAAGTGGAATACTGTCTACTGTTAACGTAACATCCCTTAAAGCATATATCTTTTTGTCTGCTGGAGCTAAGTTACCAGTTTGTCCTATTACTGACACACCTATATCATTAACGATATCTATAAAATCCTTGGTATTCAATGATGTGTTAAGTCCAGGGATAGCTTCCATTTTATCAACAGTTCCACCTGTGTGACCAAGACCTCTACCGGACATCTTAGCCATTTTAACACCAAAAGATGCTACTAATGGAGCGATGATTAATGTTGTTTTATCTCCTACTCCACCAGTTGAATGCTTATCAACCTTTATCCCCTTAATTGAAGATAAATCTACCACATCTCCACTATCCCTAACAGATAGAGTTAACTCGAGTGTTTCTTTTTCAGTCATTCCCTTGAAATAAATCGCCATTAAAAGTGATGACATCTGATAATCGGGTATTTCACCTTCTACATATCCTTGAATAAAAAACCTAATATCTTCTCTAGTTAATTCTTCTCCATGTTTTTTTTTCTCAATAATATCTGTCATTCTCATAAATTAGTCCTCTTTTAAGTCCTTATGTCCAAATCCAAATGGCAACAACTCCTCAAGAGTATGTACTCTATAATTATCTTCATCTATGGCTATAATTATTTGGAATGTTTTTGGATCACAGTTATCCATCATCACCTGTCTACATACACCACAAGGTGGGGTATAATTTGTTACCTTGCCTTCTTTTCCTCCAACTATAACTATATTTTCAAATTCTGTGACACCTTCTGATATAGCCTTAAAAAAAGCTGTTCTTTCCGCACAAATTGTTGGAGTATATGATGCTGATTCAATATTTACACCGGTAAATTTTTGTCCGTTTTTTGCTGTAAGCAATGCTGAAACATTAAAATTAGAGTAAATCGCTCTAGAAAATTTTAAATTTTCTAGAGCTTTATTAATATTTTGTTTCAATTGATTTTGATCAAGCATTAATATCCCTCCGCTACTTCTTTTTTTGCAAGTTTTATTAATCTTGATGTCCCTAGTCTTTCTGCACCAAATTCAATAAATTTTTGTGCATCCTCAAGTGTTGATATTCCTCCAGCAGCTTTAATTTTAACATGTTTATCTACATTATTCTTAAATAACTTTACATCCTCAAATGTAGCTCCACCTGTTGAAAATCCTGTAGAAGTTTTAATATAATCTGCTCCAGACTTAGAAACTAATTTACACATTTTAATTTTTTCATCATCTGTTAAAAGTGCTGTTTCAATAATCACTTTTAAGACTAACTCTCCACAAGCTTCTTTTATTTGCTTAATTTCATCTAATACAAACTGATAATTTTTATTTTTTAATTCATTTATATTTATTACCATATCAATCTCTGTTGCACCGTTTTCAATCGCATTTTTTGTTTCAAAAACTTTGACTTTAGTTGTAGAATATCCATTTGGAAATCCAATAACTGTACAAATTACCAGTTTATCACCTGCATATTCCTTTGCTTTTTTTACATAAGAAGCTGGAATACATACTGACGCAACTTCATACTCAATAGCTTCATTTATTAACTTTTTAATTTCTTCCCATGTCACATCTTGTTTTAATTGTGTGTGATCTGCTTTACTTAAAATATTTTTTATATTCATTATCTAACTCCTTTTTCATATGGTTGTCCGTCTGCCCTTGGAGCTTCTGATTTACCTACAAGTACTAAAATTACAAGTGTTAATATGAATGGTATCATAGAAATAAATTGTGATGGAATAATTGAACTTCCACCTATATATACAGCTATAGCTTGTGCAAAACCAAAAATTAAAGCCGCTCCATACGCACCGTGAGGTGTCCATTTACCAAAAATAACTGCCGCTAGTGCTATAAATCCTTGCCCTGTAATTGAAGTTGGTGAGAAGTTTGATATAAGTGATGTTGTCACCGCTGCTCCACCAAGTCCTGCAAAAAATCCCGAAGCTATAACCGATAAATATCTTACTTTATAAACATTGATACCTAGTGTGTCTGCTGCTGCTGGATGTTCACCCACAGCCAAAACTCTAAGACCCCATTTTGTTTTATACAAAAATATCCACAATAACACTACACATAATAAAGCTACTATTGCTGTTGCCTCTATACCAAAAACTTTAGGTAATTTTTCTTTTAATACGGGTGTATTACCGCCACCAAATATTATTTGTACTAAAAATAATGTTAATCCGCTACCTATCATATTAATAGCGATACCAGAAACTGTTTGATCCGCCCTAAATGATACTGAAGCTATTGCATGAAGCAAACCAACTAAAGCTCCTGCAATCCCTGCTGAAAAGAATCCTATCCATGGATTTCCTGTAATATATGCTACTGAAGCACCCGTAAATGCACCAACAGCCATCATACCTTCTATACCTATATTAATTACACCTGATTTTTCTGAAATAACACCTGCCATTGCTCCAAATACTAAAGGAGTAGAATACATAAGTGTTATTGATAACATTGTTAATATTTGATTCATTTTTTCTCCTTTGTCTTTTTTCTACATGCCCATTTTTCTGCTAATATAGATAAAATATTTGATAAAGCAATAAAGAATATTATTATACCTATTAATACTAATACAATTTCTGAAGGAACACCAAAATTTAACTGCAATACTGTACCACCAATCTTAAATACTGCAAATAATAAACCAGCTAATATTACTCCTATTAAATTTGATCCTGCAATTAACGCAACTGAAAGTCCATCAAATCCATAATTTTCAAACATAGCTATATTTATAATTTTATGAGGTGTTAATGACATTATATTTACCGCTCCAGCTAATCCTGCTACCGCACCAGAAATCGCCATTGCTCTGATTATATTTTTATTTACATTTATACCTGCAAATTCTGCAGCGTCTTTATTAAGTCCAACTGACCTTAGTTGATATCCAAGTGTAGATTTTTTAATAATAAAATTTAGTAATATAGCTACTGCAATAGCAATTAAAATACCAAAGTTAATATCTGATCTAGCAGCAACTTTACCAATTATTGGAAAATTTACAAATGATGCATAATCTCCCGCTGCTTTTTCAGCTGCAAATAGTTTTATTTGACCCGATATATTTATAGCTGCTGTACCAGAACTTTCTTTTATAAATAATGGAGATCCAGTTGATACATACCCTATTAGATGTAAACCTATCCAGTTTAGCATAATACCTGAAATTACTTCATGAACACCAAATTTTGCCTTTAATAATCCAGAAAGACCTCCAAATAATGCTCCTCCTATTGCACCACAAAAAATTAATAAAGGTATTTGTATAAAAGCTGGGAAATCTACTAAAATCCCTACAATACCCGCAAATAAGAAACCTGCAATATATTGCCCTTCTGCACCAATATTAAATAATCCTGTCTTAAATGCAAACGCAACAGATGCACCAGTTATTATTATAGGCGTGGCTTTTATTATTAACTCTGCAACATTTCTAGGGTTTCCAAATACCCCCTTAAACATATCTCCGTACGCTACAATAGGATTGACTTTTATCGCTAGCAATAAAATTCCCGAAATAATAAAACCAAAAAGTGTCGCTAAAAATGTCTTAAACAGCTGATTGCTAAAGAGATTTTTTAATTTATATTCTTTATTCATGTTTACCTCCAGCCATTAAAAATCCGATTTCTTCTTCTGTTTTATCACCAGGTGCAAATTCATCTTGTATTTTTCCTTTATAAATTACACCTATTTTATCTGATACATTGATTACTTCATCTAATTCATAAGAAATAAGTAAAATAGATTTTCCCGCATCTCTTTCTCTTATCAATGATTTGTGTACATATTCAATCGCTCCAACATCAAGCCCTCTTGTAGGTTGTACCGCAATTAGTAAATCTGGATTTAATGACACTTCCCTACCAATTATTAATTTTTGTTGATTACCACCGGATAAAGATTTAGCTTTAAGGCCGGCTCCATCCGCTGGTCTTACATCATACTCATCAATAATTAGTTGAGCAAAATTAATAATTTCTTTATTATTTAAAATACCTTTTTTAGAATATGGTTTTTGGGAAAATAATTCTATTACTGAATTTTCTGCAACAGTAAAATCTGGTACCAATCCCCTTTTTAATCTATCCTCATGAATTGTAGCAACTTTATTATCAATGGTAAATCTTGGTGTTTGGTTTTGAATTTCAACACCATTAATTTTAATAGTTCCAGATTTTGTTTTGGTAAGATTTGTAATAGCTTCTATTAATTCCTTTTGTCCGTTTCCATCTATCCCTGCTATACCATAGATTTCTCCTTTTCTAATTTTTAGATTTAATCCATCTACGGCCTTGATTCCTCTTTTATCTTCTACTTGAAGTCCATTAATTTCAAATATTATATCCGATGGGTTAGCTATACTTTTTTCTACTTTCAAATTTACAGTATGTCCCACCATTTTTGTCGCTAAATCTTGTATACTAGATTCTGCAACATCAAGAGTATCAATATATTTACCTCTCCTTATAACTGTACATTTGCTTGCCGATTTTTTTATTTCATTTAACTTATGAGTGATAATAATTACTGTTTTACCATCATTAGTTAAACTATTCATTATAGATATAAGTTCTTCAATTTCTTGAGGTGTTAATACTGCTGTAGGTTCATCAAGTATTAAAATTTCAGCTTCACGATATAACGCTTTTAATATCTCTACTCTTTGTTGCATTCCTACAGAAATATCTTCAATTTTAGCATCTAGATCTACATACAAACCAAACTTATCAACTAACTCTTTTACTTTTTCTCTACCCTTTTTGTAATCTAAAAATCCACCTTTAGTTACTTCTTTACCTAGTAAAATATTTTGTACTACAGTAAAATTATGAACCAGCATAAAGTGTTGATGCACCATACCAATACCATTTTTTATTGCAGTTCTAGGATCTTTAATATCTACTATCTCTCCATTAATTTTGATTGAGCCTGAATCAGCATTATATAAACCATATAAAATATTCATCAAAGTAGACTTACCAGCACCATTTTCACCAAGTATTGAATGAATACTACCTTTTTTAACTTTTAGTTGTACATTGTCTAGAGCAGTAAATTTACCAAAAGTCTTTATAATATCAGTCATTTCAACAGCATATTTATTATTAGTCATACTTACTCCTTATATTTAAAACAAAAAAGAGGGGATTCCCCCTCTTTTCATTAATTAGCTACGTATTTATCAAATGTTTCTTGATTAAAAGGTGGTACTACTTTTCCTTCTTTTATTTCTTTTAATTTAACTAATGCTTCATCATGAACTTCTTTTGGATATAATGATTTATCTGTATGGTCTGGAATACCAACAGCGTCTTCATTAGCTGTATATACTATTGTTTTACCACCAAGTTTTTCACCTGATAATATTCTTTTTGATAAGTCATAAATAGCTACTTCAGCTTTTTTAAGTGCAGATGTTAATACATATTCTGGCGCTAAATAAGATTGATCTTGGTCAACACCGATAACAAATTTTTTTGCTTCTTTAGCTGCTTCTATAACACCTTTACCAACACCACCAGCTGCTTGGAATACTATATCAGCACCATCATTATACATTTTTGTTGCAATAGATTTTCCTAGAGCTTCATCACTAAAACTGTCAGCATATTGTACATCAACTTTAATGTCTTTTCCTAATTTTTTTGCTGCATCTAAAACACCAGCTCTGAAACCATATTCAAATTGATCAATAACTACACCCTTTTTACCTCCAACAAAACCAATTTTATTTGTTTTTGTTTGATAAGCTGCAATATAACCTACAAGATATGATGGTTGTTCAGCCTTAAATATAACGCCTGTTACATTTGGCAAGTTTTCATTATATGCATTGTCAATTATAGCAAAATTCGTATCTGGTGATTGTTGTGAAGCTGTTTTGATTGAGTCTGCTAACAAGTATCCAACTCCCCATACTAAGCTTGTTTTTTTATCTACTAATGTGTTTATGTTTTTTACATAATCAGCTTCTTGTTCTGATTGTACATACGATACTTCAGCTCCTGTAGCTGCTTTAGAATCGTTTAGACCTTTCCATGATGATTGGTTAAATGACTCGTCGTTAACACCACCAGTATCTGTTACCATACCTACTGATTTACCTTTTAAGTCAACTTTATCTTTAGAAGATTCTGTTTTTGTTTCTTTTTTATCGTCTTCTTTTTTAGTTTCTTCAGTTTTTGTTTCTTTTTTATTGCCTTCTTTTTTATTATTTCCGCATGCAACTAGTGAAAACACCATTACAAAAGCTAATAATAAAGATAAAATTTTTTTTGAACTCATATGTTCATCCCCCTCTATTTTTAAAAGTCCTTTTGTACTTTATAATCCTTACTATATATAATATAATCCTTTTCGTATTTTTTTTCAATAGCAAAACAAAAAAACATTTTCAAATAAATATTATTTATAATAAATCTTATAAATTTCTATTAAAATTTCTATTAAAATTTCTATTAAAATTTCTATTAAAATTTCTTAACATATTAAAAATATATTAAGTTTAGTTTTTATTTAAAAATTTATTGAATGTCTTTTCATCAAAAGGTATTAAAACCTTTTTATTTTTTATTAATTCCTTTTTTGACATCACTTTCACATATGATTCTTTAAGTAATGAGTTCTCCTCGAATTTCATTTTTAAATCTACTGCATTTTCTGATAATCCTAGAATTTGTTTACCTGATTTTTGCTTTGTATCATATATATATTTTGAAATAATTTTTTCAGATATTAATTCATAATTTTTTACTGTTGAAGCAATTACGTTTTTATGTGCATATTCATTTTGATCAAAATCTGAACCAATTATATATTTATCTTTATCTTTTGCACTTTGAATCAACCCCAATCCCGTTACACCAACATTTTGATATATAACATCTACATTTTTATCATATATTTCGTTTCCTATTTTTTTGCCTAAATCAAAATCATCAAATTTATATATATGCTTTTCAATAATTTCAATATTTTTATTTAATTCTTTAGATGCTTCATGAACTCCAGATTTGAAACCATATTCATAAAAATCTGACCATGCACCTTTTTCTGTCCCTACATACCCCACTTTATTTGTTTTAGTTACAAGCCCCGCTAAGTATCCTGCCAAATACGATGATTCATTTGTTCTGAAAAATATGCTTGTAATATTTTCATATTTTTTTTCAATGATAGAATCAAACAACACAAACAGCACTTCTTTATTTTGTTCGGAAATCCTCTTAAATTCCTCATTTAATAAAAAACTATTTCCTACGATAAGTTTATTTTGTCTCTTTATTAGAGTATCAATATTTTTGAGATAGTTTTCTTTAGTACTTGATGTAAAAGTTGTTAAATCTATTTTCTCTATTTTTTTAATTCCTTTTTGTATTTGTGCCGTTCTATTATTTTCAATTACTTTTTCTCCGTCTGTTATAAGCCCAACACTATATTTATCAGATTTTTTACTACAGGCTGTAAAAACAAAAACAATTAGTATCAATAATATTTTTTTATTCATTATGACTCCAAAATTTCTAATTTTTCATGTAACTCGAACCATTTTGTGCTAATAGTTTCTTTTTCTTTGTTTAGCTTTTCAATTTTCAAGCTTATTTCATTTGATTTTTCATAATCTTCAAAAATATCTGGCTTTGTAAATTCATGATTTAGTTCGTTTATCTCAATTTCTATTTCTTCTAATCTATTATCTATAGACTTTATTTTCTTTTCTATATTCTGAATTCTTTTTTGCTCCTCTTTTTCTCTTTTATAATCTTTTCTTTTTTTTGTTTTATTTATTTCTTGATTCTCTTCTTGATATAACTGATTTTCCTTTTTACTTAGATAATAATCGAAATTCCCCTTATATTCAACTAATGAACCATTTTCAATTTCAATTATTTTTGTACATACTTTGTTCAAAAAATATCTATCATGACTTATTAATAATACTGTTGCTTCGTAATTATTTATTGCATCTTCTAATACCTCTTTTGACTGTATGTCAAGATGATTTGTCGGCTCGTCCATTAATAAAAAATTGGAATCAGTGAGCATCAATTCTAACAATGTTACTCTAAATCTTTCTCCACCACTCAATTCTCCTACAATATTGAAAATATCATCTCCAATAAACATAAACTTTGCCAAATATGATCTCAATTCATAATGTGTTAATCCTGGAAATTTATCCCAAACTTCATCAATAACCGTTTTCTCTAAATCTAAATTTTTTTGTTCTTGATCAAAATATTCTGGAAAAACACTTACCCCTAGTGTGATTTTTCCTTTGTCGGGCTGCATCTTATTTTGTATCATTTTTAGAATTGTAGTTTTTCCCGTACCATTTTCACCAATCAAACCTACTTTTTCACCTTTATATATATTGAATGATATATTTTCGTATAATGTTTTATCATCGAACGATTTGCTTATACTTTTTATCTGTAATACATCTTGTCCACTTTCCCTTGTTGGTAAAAATCTTAAACCCATTGTATTATCAAATGTTTCTGGTCTGTCCATTAATTTCATTTTTTCTAATAGTTTTTGTCTAGATTGAGATTGTGCTATACCCCTTTTTCTTAATGATCCGCCTAAATTTGCAAATCTTTTTATTATTTCTTCTTGTCTCTCTATTTCCTTTTGCTGATTTTCGTATGCTTTTTGTTGAGTTTCTATATCTTTTTTTCTACGAGTAATAAAATCTGTATAGTTTGTATCATAAGTATAAAGTGATCCTTTTTCTAACAAAAATATTCTCTTTGCAACTTTATCTAAGAAATATCTATCATGAGAAATAAATATAACTGTTTTATTGGAGTTCTTTATCATGTTTTCAACAAATAAAATAGTTCTCATATCTAAATGATTAGTTGGTTCATCAAGCAATAGCACATCAAAATTAGAAACTAGTAATTTAGCTAATTCTAGTCTTGATTTCTCGCCACCTGACAAATAATTTATTTTATCATTAAATCTTTCTTTGGGAAATCCCATACCTATCAGCGTACTTTCTATTTTAACTTCAAAATATTCTCCACCATATCGTAAATATTTATCTAATTTTTCTGTATACTGATAGCTTAATTTTTCAAGTTTTTTTATATTTTTTTCCGTTTCCATTTCTTTCTGGAGAACTTCTATTTCTTCCTCTAATTTACTAATATACTCAAATTGAGATAACATTTCTTCATATATTGTATTTTCACTATCTAGGCTAATATTTTGTTTCATATAACCATAAGTTAAATCACCCTTTTTATATATATTTCCATCATATTCATCAATTTGATCTGTAAGTATATTAAATAATGTTGATTTACCAGATCCATTGGGACCCACTATACCAACTTTATCATTTTCATTAATTATAAAATTTACATTTGAAAATATCTCATTTATTCCATAAGATTTCCCAAGCTTGCTAACTGTAATATCCGCCATAATCTACCTCTCTATATAATTATATCAAATATTTAATTTAAGCTTAATATATAAAAAAAATTTTTTGACATAAAAAATCCCCTCCATCCGTATTAAGGTGACCCCAAAAAGTTGGACTTTATACCAGATACATTTAGAAATATTTGTCTCTGGTTTTTCATCCTAATATTTCCCCTAGGGGAAATCGCAGCTAAGCTGCATTTAATTTTCTATATTCAACCAGACTTAAATATCCAAGTTTTTCTTTTATTCTATCCTCATTGTAATATTTTATATATTCTTCAATTGTCTTTTTTAGCTCGTTAAACGACTTAAATGTTCTACTATAGTAAATTTCTTGTTTTAATATTCCGAAAAATTCCCCATAGAAAAATTATCTAAGTAATTTGCTTTTCTTGACATACTCTGTAAAATTCCGTTATTTTCTAATTTTTTAGTATATAATTAATTTATTAAAACAAACCTTAAAGGAGCTTTTATGCAAATAAAATCAAGAAACAAATTAAATGAAAAAGAAATAAAATCCATTGAAAAACTTCTAACTAAAGTTAATAGTTTTGATGGTACATATCGAGAACCTTATCTTGATAATGACTATAATTTTGATAAGAATATGCCTGCATTTTTCATGGCATATAATGATTCAGGTGATTTGATAGGAATTCTTGCTACATATGCTGATAGCAAAGATGTGGAGATTCAATTAAAAATAGATCCTGATTATAGGAGAAGAAAAATAGCTACTTGTCTATATAAAACTTTTCTGAAAGAAACCAAAGAGTATGACTTGAATACCGTATCATTTGTAACAGAAGAAGTCTTTCTTGATAATAATCCTGATATAATTAAAAATCTTAATTTAACAAAATGTGACTCTGAAGAGTTTCAATTATCGAGAAATTTTAATAAAGAAGATAGAGATGATTCATCATATGATACTAATTTGGTATTTGAAAAAGCAAGTATGAAAGATGTAGATGAATTAACTCAATTGATGCATGAAGCCTTTGACTCATCTTTAGACATTGCTGAAAGATATAATATTTCTAATATTATATCAGATACCGCAGCTATATATGTGTTGAGAAATGACAAGAATATTATATCTAGAGTATCTGTAAACTTTGCATCGGATGTAAACTATATGTACAGTGTAGCGACTAAGAAAGCATATTTAAGACAAGGCCACGCCTATACTCTTTTATCACAAACCATAAAAGAATTAGAGAAAGAAAATCAAAAAGATTTTCAAATAGCTGTAGATGTTGAAAATATTAAAGCAAAAAATCTATATGAAAAGCTTGGATTTAACATTGATACAAAAATCCTTTATTTGGACGCTTTAGATATGAACAATGTATTTTAACATAATTTTAAGAAGAGTTTAGATAGATAAGATGAATCTCAAAAAGTTGGTTCTAAGACCAACTTTTTGGAGTAGTTTATAAATATCCAGATTTTTTTAATAAAAAGACTACTATCCGTATTTCAGATGTTGGTCTTAATTCTTCATGTTTATTTATTTTATATTTATAAATTCTAAGTATTCATACAGACTTTATATACTCAATTATTTTATAAATTCAACAAATTTTCAACAAACATTTGTAAATATTCTTTTATTGGTTCGATGATATTTCCATGTTATGGCATCTTGAAACATTGAATTATTTTTATATAAAATGATTTAATCCAATTTCTTAATATTGATTTATCACTTACACCATATTTTTAGCTAAAGATCTATATCCTCCTTCATTATTTAGACATACTCTAACCACTTTTATCTTAAATTCTGTGCTATATTTTGCTATGAAAACCTGCTAACAAAAGTCAAGGAGAAAAGATAAATTAATTTTTCTTTCTCCTTGATATTTAGAGTTTAAATTTGAGCACAACAAATAAGCCGGTTATTATCGGCTTATTTCAACTATTGTTCTTTAATTCTAGGCTACTTTTAACAACTTCTTTTCTTGTTTTGATGCCATAACTTTTGCATAGTATATTCTTAAGAATTTATTTAATCCTGCAAATTTACATACTTTTTTAGCTTTTCCATCTTTTTCTTTTTTTACCATATACAGATATATATCATTTTCAGGATCTTTAGCGCTCATCATGCATTTCATAGCTTGATAACCTACTTTTCTTAGTATTGCATTGCCTCTTTTTGTTATTTTTCTCTGGTCTGCTTTAAAATTCCCTGACTCATATGGCGGTGAATCTATTCCTACAAAGGATATTAAACTTTTTTTGTTTTTAAATTTTGATAAGTCTCCAAATTCTGCTGTAATTTGCACTGCTAATTTATCTGATATTCCTGAGAATTTTTTTGCTTCTTGATATTCTTCTAAGAGCTCGGCAATTTCTATCATTTGTGATAAAATAGTATGTAGAATTTGATTTATATGTTTTATCAATTCTATTCCTTCTTGTATGTTCATTTTTGTATATGAGCTACTAGAAGGTTGAGTTGAGATACTCTCCTCTGCAAGCTTGTATATGGATTTAGCTTTATTAGCATTAGGATGGTATCTCTTTTCTTTTGCCCAGTTTTTAAAATCTTCTATGAATTTTTCTTCTGATTTTTCTAATACTAGGTCTTTGTGCCACCATATTTCTAAGAAGTCTAATAGTTTATCTTTTGAAAAATCATTAGATCCATGTGGAATTAGTTTTTTTATTCCTGGAAATGTTTGGCCTATTGTTAGGTCTATGAAGTTCATTTGATTGATTCTTAAATCCATATAGTGCTGATAGGATTCTGTTTAATTCTTTTAGGACTCTAAAACTTTCTGAATCTACTTTGTATTCTTGTAATTCTTTCCAATACATCAATCCATATTCAGCTATTTGTATGGTATCTATATTATCATTTTTAGATTTTCTAAAGTTAAGTACTCGACAAAACTGTTTCATTTTTAAAGGATTTACTACACTTACAGAGTATCCTTTGTCTTTTAATTCATAGAGGATTGGAAGATGGTATTTACCTGTTGCTTCCATGATTATTTTTACTTCTTCATTTAATGAATCTAGTTTCTTTAAAAATTCTTCTACTTTTGTTTTCTTAAGATGAACATCAAAAGGCTTCCAAATGATTTTGCTACCTTGTTCTAGTGCACATACTGTAAACTTTTCTTTTGCTATATCTATTCCTATAGATATCATTTTATTACCCTCTTTCTTTTAATTTGTAGTTTCTACCTGCACCATTACACTCATTTTAGCTCGTGACACGGACGTTTTGCCCAACCTGCTTAACCGAATATGAATAATGAAGAGGTAGTTGACAGTTTTCATGACGGATATTTTAACCCTAAAACTGACTCGTCATACTACTTCTTCATTATACAAAAATAGTGCAAGATAGAAATAATTTTCTTTCTTACACTATTTATGGTACTAAAAACTGACATCCTCAAAGTTGTTTTTAGGTCCAACTTTTTGGTGTCAGTTCAGTATAAACGGATTTTGGGGGTAACTTTTTTATACTTTTTTACTATTTAAATCCTCTATTTAATTATTTTCTGGATAATGTTCTAAGTTTCCCATATAAAAAATTAATGAATATAAAGATTCACTTAGATGAATATTTTCAACAGGTATATTTCCTTCTACATCAACGTCTATAGGTGCAAAATTCCAAACACCTTTGATATTCTTACCAGAAAGTTTATCACAAATCTCTTGAGCATTTTCTTTAGGTACTGTTATCACTACTATATCAATATTATTCTGCTCTAAAAACTCTTCTAGTTCATCAATTGGTCTAACATCAACTGTTTCATCTTCTCTCTTCTTTTCAGGCAAATCAAAAACTGCTTTGACATTAAATTCTTTGGTTTCAAATCTATTGTACTTATTAATGGCCTTACCAATATGTCCGTAACCTACAATTACAACATTGTAAGCCTTATCTAATCCTATAATTTCATTTATTGATTTTTTTAACTCTATTATTCTATATCCATATCCTTGTTGCCCGAATCCACCAAAATGATTTAAATCTTGTCTTATTTGAGAAGCTGTAAATCCTGTAATCTTGCTTAATTGCTCAGATGAAATCTTTTCAATTCCATCATCCTCAAGATTTTTAAGATATCTTAGATACTTTGGCAATCTTCTTACAACGGCAGGAGATATTTTATTTTTTTGCATATTTCCTCCTCTTATTTGTACATTATATATTATATGAAAAAGTTATTAAATTGTCAATAATTCAACAATGTTATAAAAAATAATTAGAATATAATTTAATTTGTTATTTTAAAAAAATACCAATTTCCTATTATTTTTTCCATATAACTTTCATTATCCGAATTCGATTTCACAGACTCCCAATGATTATCTACCCTTCTTAGCTTCGGATTTAAATAATCAAAAACTTCTCCATTTCTAGAAAAATAAAAACCGTACACTGTTCCTGAAACAGATATTCCACAATTTTTATAATAAAAATTGAAAATTATAAATTAATTATAATTATTTATTATATTTTTTTAGATTTTGCTCTTTGTCCAGCATTTAATATTTTCTTTCTAATTCTTAAATTTTTAGGTGTGATTTCTACATACTCATCTGCTTCTATAAATTCGAGCATTTCTTCTAAACTTAATTTTTTTGCTGGTGGCAGATTTGGTGCATCATCTGAAGATGATGATTTGATATTTGTCTTTGCTTTTCTTTTACATACATTAACTTCTATATCCAAACCTTTTGGATTTTCACCGATAATCATCCCTTCATAGACTTCTTCACCTGGTTCGATAAATAGATTTCCTCTTTTCCAGGCTGAATCAAGTGCGTATCCTGTAGCTTTACCAGTTTCAAAAGCAATAAGAGAACCAAATTGTCTTGTCGGTATTTCACCTAGATATTCTTCATATGATTCAAATTCTGTATTTATAATACCTGTTCCCTTAGTATCTGATATGAACTCTTGTCTATAACCAATTAAACCTCTTGATGGCATCTTAAATACTAATCTTCTATATCCCGAAGATATGTTTTCCATGTGTATCATCTCAGCTTTTCTAACACCTAATTTATTAATTATTGTACCTACATAAGTTTCATCAACGTCAATTGTAACTAATTCCATTGGTTCTAATAATTTTTCTTTTTCTCTCCTAAATAAAACTTCAGGTTTTGATACTTGAAATTCATAACCTTCTCTTCTCATATTTTCTATAAGAACTGACAAATGGAGTTCTCCTCTACCATTAACCTTAAAAGCATCTGTTGATTCTGTATCTTCGATTTTAAGACTTACATCTGTCTCTTGCTCTTTCATCAATCTTGCTCTCAAATGCCTTGAAGTAACATATTCTCCTTCAAGTCCTGCAAATGGTGAGTTATTTACGATAAACCTCATAGCTAATGTTGGTTCTGAAATTTTTACAAACTCGATTGGATTCATTTCTTCACTAGAACATAATGTATCTCCTATTGCAATACCTTCCACTCCTGAAATAGCTACTATTGAACCCGCTTTGGCCTCTTGTACTTCCACTCTATTTAATCCTTCAAATTCATAAATAGTGGTAATCTTTGCTTTGATTAGTTTATTTTCTTCGTTATAGTTTTTAATAAAGGCTTGATCTCCAACTTTTATAGTACCATGTTCCACTTTACCGATACCTATTCTTCCTAAATACTCACTATAATCGGTAGTAGAAATTAGTGCCTTAAAAGGTGCATCTTTATCTCCAGTTGGTTCTGGAATATATTTTACAATTGTGTCAAGTAAATCTTTTAAATTTTCTTTTTGTTAATCTCTTTCTAAACTCGCCCATCCATTTTTACCTGATGCATAAATGATTGGTGCTTCTAAATATGATTCTGGTGCTTCTAAGTTAATAAACAAATCAATTATTTCATCTATTACTTCTTCTGGTCTAGCTCTATCCCTATCTATTTTATTTAAGCAAATTAATGCTGGCAATTCTAATTCAATCGCCTTTTTAATTACAAATTTTGTCTGAGGCATAACACCTTCAAAAGCATCTACTAATAGTAATACACCATCTGCCATTTTTAAGACACGTTCTACCTCTCCACCAAAATCTGCATGTCCGGGTGTATCTATAATATTTATTTTTATATCATTGTAGTTAATTGCTGTGTTTTTAGAAAGAATTGTAATTCCTCTTTCTTTTTCAATATCATTGTTATCCATTACTCTTTCAGATATTTCTTGATTTTCCCTAAATATTCCACTTTGTTTTAATAATGAATCTACTAATGTAGTTTTTCCATGATCAACATGGGCTATTATTGCTATATTTCTTATTTTTTTCATAAAAACTCCTTGTTTATTGACTATAAAATATTACCACAAAAATAGATAATATCAAATAAAAAAAATTCCAATCATATGACTGGAATAAAATTAAATTCGGATATCACACCTTACATTATTTTTATATATTTCTAATTTATCTACTAATGACTTAACAATCATAAGACCTCTTCCGCTTGATTTAAAGTCATGGATATTGTATTTTTCTATATTATTAAAGCCAATTCCTTCATCTTTGACTTCTATATGTATATTATCAAAATCTATCGATAATAAAAGTTTTATGCATTTTTCAGTATCGTATTTATTACCATGTTCATGACAATTAATTAATAATTCGCTTAAAATAAGACGAACGTCAAAACATAGATCTTCATCATTTATTATTGGTTTTATATCTTTAAGTATATTTTTTACAACTTCATTTATTAAAATCATATCACCAAATATTTCATTGTCATACCTATAAAGCATAATTTCACCTTCCGTTATTTTTCTTAAATATATTTACCCAATAATTTTATATTTAACCAATATATCAATTCCTTTGAAATTTTGCTAAAAATCATGTATAATATTAGTACAACTAAAAAATAAGGAGGCTGTAATGGCAAAATGGGAATGCACAGCATGTGGATATATTTATGACCCTGAGGTTGGTGATCCAGATAACGGCATCGACGAAGGTACATCATTTGACGAACTGCCAGAAGATTGGGTTTGTCCTGTGTGTGGCGTAGATAAAGATATGTTTGAAGAATTATAAGAAAGTACATAAGATGAATGCAAAATAGCATTCATCTTTTTTTACCATAAAACTATGATTTTTATTACAAAGTTGTATTTCCTAAAATTTATAATATATGATATCCTATTTAGAATGGGGGGATTATGAATGAAGATAACGAATTAATTGATAAGCAATTAGAAGAAATCAAACATGAATATGTTGACGAAAAAACTAATGAAAAGAGAAAAAAATTAAAGATAATTGGGGGTATACTTTTTGTTATAACAATAATTTTAACCATCCTTGCATTTAGGAATGGTTATTTCAATGATACAAAAAAATTTACTCTACTATTAAATAGATTTGGGATTTTTGCTCCCATTATATTTATTGTAATTCAGACTTTTTTAACCGTTTTTCCTGTTTCACCTACTGCCATAACAAATATATCTGTAATTTTGGCATATGGTCCAATTTATGGTTTTTTTCTGAACTATATCGCCATAATGATTGGTTCTGTAATTAACTTTTATTTAGGTAGAAAATATGGTAAAAAATTTATTGGATTATTATTTGATGATAAAACTATTAATAAACAAGTAGATTGGCTTAATAGAGGTCGAAAAATTGAAATAATGTTTATATTAGTTTTAATAATACCATTTTTGCCCGACGATATATCGTGTATGATTTGTGGCATGACTGATTTTAAATTTAAGAGATTTTTTATAATCACCTCTATTATTAAACTCTGGTCTATCCCACTAATGCTATTTATAATGCTTAATGGATATCAAGCCCTATTTAATTTTCTGAATTAAAAAAACGTCCTTCCAGTGGCTAAAAAAGCTATTAGAAGGACGTTTTATTATTGTAATATTCTATTCAATATACCATAAATATATTCTCTATTTTCTTTTGTTTCAGAAGAATAATAAATTAATTTCGATTTATCTGTAATATTAAATTTGTCTGCTACAATTTTAATATGTTTATGAAGTCTTGATTTACCAATTTTATCAAGTTTTGTTGCTACAACATATCCAGAAAACCCCATTTCTAAGATCCAATTATACATCATTAGATCATCATTTGTTGGCTCGTGTCGTAAGTCAACTAAAAGTATAACTTCTTTTAGATTTTCTCTTATAGATAAATATCTTTCAATTGTTTCTGCCCATTTGGCCTTTTCAGTCTTTGAAACGGCTGCATATCCATATCCCGGCAAATCTACTAATCTAAATTTTTCATCAATATTATAAAAATTTAACGTTCTTGTTTTACCTGGTTGAGAACTTGTTCTTGCTAAATTTTTTCTATTTATTAAAGAATTAATAAGTGAAGATTTCCCAACATTTGAACGTCCTGCTAATGCTATTTCAGGTAGATTATTATCTGGATATTGTTCCTCTAATACTGCTATTTTTTCTAATGTTGGATTATTTATTTTCATTATTTTTCCTCTTTTTCCAATGCTAATTCTATAACTTTTTTTACATCTGCTACTAAATGGAAGTTCATATCATTCAATACCTCTTCTGGTATATCATCTAAATCCTTCTCATTTTGCTTTGGTATTATGACATTATTTATACCATATCTTTTAGCGGCTAGTACTTTTTCTTTAAGACCACCTATTGGCAATACTCTACCTCTAATAGTAACCTCTCCAGTCATAGCTATATCTTGTCTAACTTTTCTGCTAGTTAACGCAGACACTATCCCTGTTGTAATTGTAATTCCTGCTGAAGGCCCATCTTTGGGGGTAGCTCCTTCTGGTACATGCACGTGAATATCTGTTTCTTCAAAAACTTTTTTTCCTAAATTAAAATACTCTTGTTCTGATTTTATAAACGAAATTGATGCAATAGCTGATTCCTTCATTACATCTCCAAGAGATCCTGTTAATTGAGTTTTTCCTTTACCATTCATAGTATTTACTTCAATTTGAAGTAATTCTCCACCTACACTAGTCCATGCTAGACCTGTAACAATACCCACTTCAGGTTCTCTGACAATATCATCATCTAAAACTTTTTCACTTCCTAAAAAATCTTTATAGTTTTTAACGGTTACTGATACGGTTTCTGCACCTTCAACTATTTTCATAGCTACTTTTCTACAAATTTTAGCAATTTGCCTTTCAAGATTTCTAACTCCCGATTCTCTAGTATAATTTTTAATTACCTTAACAATTACTTTATCTGATATTTTAATTTTAAATCTTTTTAATCCATTTTCTTTTATTTGTTTAGGAATTAAGTATTTTTTAGCTATTATAATTTTATCATATTCTGTATATCCGGAAACTTCAATAACTTCCATCCTATCTAAAAGTGCAGAAGGTATAGTTTGAGTTGTATTTGCTGTAGTAACAAACATAACTTTAGATAAATCAACTGGAATTTCGATATATCTATCTAAAAATTCACTATTTTGATTTGGGTCAAGTAGCTCTAGTAGAGCTGATGCTGGATCGGCTTTGTATGATGAAGATATTTTGTCTATTTCATCAAGTAAAAATACCGGATTTAATGTTTTTGCTTTCTGAAGATTTGTAATTATCCTCCCTGGCATTGCCCCAATATAAGTCTTCCTATGTCCTCTTATCTCACTTTCATCCGTAACTCCACCTAATCTCATAGAAATATACTCTCTATTCATAGATTCCGCAACAGATTTAACTATGGATGTTTTCCCCACTCCTGGCGGTCCAACTAAACAAAGGATCGAACCTTTTACATCTTTTTTCAATTTTAATACAGAAAGATATTCTAAGATTCTTTCTTTTACATCTTTTAGCCCATGATGATCTTTATCCAAAACTTTTTTTGAATTTTTTATATCAATTTTATATTCTGTAAACTTACCAAATGGAACATCCAAAACATTATCTAAATATGTTCTTACTACATTTATCTCCGGTGAAGCATTAGCTAAAAATTCAAGCCTTGAAAGTTCTTTTAATAAATGTTCTTTACTTTGTTCACTAATAGCAAGGTTTTCTATTCTTTCTTTATATAACGTGATATCATCTACTTCATCTTCTCGAATTAAGTTTAATTCCTTCTTTAAAATTTCCAGTTGCTCTCTTAGATAATATTCTTTTTGACTTTGATTTATTTTAGCAGTTATTTTATCTCGGATAGAATCTTTATATTCAATCATTAATCTTTCTTCCATAATCAAGTTAATTAATTTTAATGCTCTCGAATAGGCATCCATTTCCTCAATAAGAGACTGTATAGTAAAAATATTTTTAAGATTTATATATATAATAACATTATCTAGCATTGTGGATAAATTTTTATCCGTTTCTAGTTTATATTTTATAACATCTGAAAATTCTTCTTTTATTTCTAATAGCTTTTTAACCTCTTCCAAGATTACTTGTCTAATAGCATAATCTTCTTCATCATCTTCTTTGATATATTGATATTCTTCAATATTAACTTCAAAGAATTGTGATTTAGATTCATATTTGAGTATTTTGGCTCTACTTACACCTTCTACCATTACTTTTATTCTACCATTTGGTAAATTAATACTTTGTTTTATTTTGCAAAGTATTCCTATTGTATTTAAATTATCTTCTTCTATAGCTTCAACACTTGGATTAATCTGAGTTGTAATAAATACGTAAGAATCTCTATTTTTTGCTTCAATTATAGCATTAATAGATTCTTTTCTTTCCGCCTCAAAGCTTATAGAAACTTCTGGTAATATCCATATACCTCTTATAGCAATCATAGGAACAGTTCTTTTTAATATATTGTATGATTCTGTCATTTTCTCCTCCATTATAAAAAAAGGGCTAAGCCCTTATACTAACGTAGGAGATTTTTTATCTTTTATCGTTTCATCTGTTACTATACATTTTTTAATATCTTTTTTATTTGGTATATCAAACATAATGTCGAGTAACGAATCTTCTAGTATAGCCCTTAGTCCTCTTGCACCTGTATTTCTCTTTATAGCTAATTTTGCGATTTCTTCAATAGAACCCTCTTCAAAAATTAACTCTACTCCATCAAGTCTAAATAGCTCTTCATATTGTTTTATCAAAGCATTCTTGGGTTCAGTAAGTATCCTTACTAACGCTTCCTCATTTAGTTCATCAAGTGTAGCAATAATCGGTATACGTCCAATAAATTCTGGTATGAGCCCATATTTCATTAAGTCTTGAGGTAATACCTTATCAAGAACTCTCGCCTCATTTTCTTGATTTGATAGAAAATCGGCACCAAATCCTATTGACTTAGTCTCCACTCTTTTTTCTATGATTTTTTCAAGCCCTTCAAATGCTCCACCAACAATGAATAATATGTTTGTTGTATCAACATGTATATATTCTTGATTTGGATGTTTTCTTCCTCCCTTAGGCGGTACATTGGCAATGGTTCCTTCTATTAGCTTTAATAATGATTGCTGTACTCCTTCGCCACTAACATCTCTAGTAATGGACATATTTTCGCTTTTTTTAGTGATTTTATCTATTTCATCTACATAAATAATTCCAGTTTGTGCTTTTTCAATATCAAAATCAGCAGCTTGTACTAATTTTAGGATAATATTTTCTACATCTTCACCTACATATCCAGCCTCTGTTAAGCTTGTAGCATCTGCTATAGCAAATGGAACATCTAAAATATCCGCTAATGTTTGTGCTAACAGTGTCTTTCCTGAACCTGTTGGTCCAATAAGACAAATATTAGATTTTTGAAGATTAGTTTCAGATTTTTTTCCATATTTTATTCTTTTATAATGGTTGTAAACTGCTACTGCTAAAGTTTTTTTAGCCTTATCTTGTTTGATTACAAATTCATCTAAAAAATTTTTAATTTCTTGAGGCGTACGAAGTTCAAAATCATTAATCAGACCTTTTTCTTCATATTCTTCTTCAAGTACTTCTTGACAAAGAGATATACATTCATTACAAATATAGACACCATCTGGCCCTGAAATCATTTTATTTACATCTTTTGCTGATTTTCCACAAAATGAGCATCTAACTTCTTTTTCTACAAATTTTGCCATTAAATTTCCTTATGACTTTCTATAACTTTATCAATTAAACCATAATCTAAAGCTTCTTGTGCTGTCATATATTTATCTCTTTCAGTATCTTTTTGAATTTGTTCAGTATCTTGACCTGAATTATCTGATAAAATTTTATTTAAGCGTTCTCTAATTTTTAATATTTGTTCTGCAACTATATTTATATCTGTTGCCTGCCCTTGAGCACCACCAAGTGGTTGATGTATCAAAATATTTGAATTTGGTAACGAAAATCTCTTTCCCTTTTTTCCACTTGTTAATAAAACTGCTCCCATACTAGCAGCTTGACCAATGCAAATTGTTGAAACATCTGGCTTAATATAATTCATAGTATCATAAATTGCAAGTCCTGCTGTTACAGAGCCTCCTGGTGAATTTATATATAGTTGAATATCTTTTTCTGGATCTTCAAATTCAAGCAAAAGTAATTGTGCAACAATCACATCAGCCATTTGGTCATTAATTTCTCCTGATACGAACACAATTCTTTCTCTTAAAAGTCTTGAATATATATCGTATGCTCTTTCACCTCTATTAGTAGTTTCAATCACTGTAGGTACTAACGTCATAAATCCCCCCTCAACAGTTTTTTATTTTACTCTTTGTCTTCTGATTCTTCTTTGTCTTCTGATTCTTCTTTAGCTTCTACAAACACTACATTTTCTTTTAATTCATCAATGACTCTTCTTCTCTTCAATACATTTTTAATTGCTTTTTCAGAGATTTGAGATTTTATTAATTTAATAAATTCTTCGTCACCTTCTCTATTGTAGTCTACAGCAACTTTTTCATATTCTGCTGAAACATCTTCATCAGAAACTTCATAATTTTTTTCCTCTACCATCTTGTCTAAAATAACTTCGATTTTTACTTTGTTTTCAGCTCTTTCTCTTAATTGTTCCATTACTTCTTCTTTTGATGATCCGCTTAATTGGAAGAAAGTATCCATATCCATTCCCATTTGACTGATTTGATGTTCATATTCTTTATATTCAACTTTTAGTTGATCTTCAACCATTTGCTTTGGAACATCAAACTCAGTTCTTGAAATCACTTCATCGATAACTGCATTTTCCAAAGCTAATTCATTTTCTTTTTTTAGATTTTCTTCTAATTCTTTTCTTATTGAGTCTTTGTATTCGTCAACTGTATCAAATTCAGAAACATCCATTACAAATTCTTCATCTAATTCTGGATAAACTTCTTCTTTTACTTCATTTATTTTAACCTTAAATGTTACCATTTGACCTTTTAGCTCTTCTACACCATAATCTTCTGGAAAAGTGATGTCAAATTCAATTTCTTCACCTTTGTTTTTACCTTCTAACTCTTTCTCGAATCCTGGTATAAATTGACCTGAACCAATTACCAAATCATATCCTTCAGCTTTTCCACCTTCAAATGATTTTCCGTCCTTAAATCCTTCAAAATCAATATTTACTTGATCACCTTCAATAACTTCTCTATCTACAGGTTTAACAACTTTATTTTTTTCGATTTCTTCTTGAATTTTAGCATCTACTAATTCTTCAGAAACTTCTTTTTCAAGCTCTTCAACTTCAATATTTGAATAGTCTGCTAGTTCAATTTCTGGGAATGTTTCAACTTCAAATCTAATTTCAATATCTTTTCCTTCTTTGATTTCCTCTTCAATATCTATTTGAGGTTTTGAAACAGGGCTTAGCCCTAACTCTTCGATTGCTTTTTCATACATTTCTGGTAATACTAAATCAATAGCATCATTCCAAAATATTTCTTTACCATAGTTAGCTTCAATAATAGCTCTTGGAGCTTTTCCTTTTCTAAATCCTGCAATATTAAATCTGCCTTTATTTTTATTGTAAGCATCTTGTAATTTTTCCTTAAATGTTTCATATCTTAAAACTTCTGTAAACACCGCTACATTTTTTTCATGTGATACTAATTTACTCATTTATTCCTCCTAATAGTAATCTTTCTTTATAACTATACAATTATAGCATAAAACATATTTTTTCAATAATCAATTTCTTTCAAATTATTTATATGATCAAGTCCAACAAATTCATTCATATTTAAGTTTTTAATTTTCTTATTTATTATAGTAGTTATATTTTCATTTGCCATTACAATGTAGGGTGTTTCTTCATTAAATTTGTTAGTCCAAAGCTTTGATAAATCTTGTATTTCTGGACTATTTACATTCTCTTTTACTTTCTCTAATAAATATAAAAATCTATTATTTATTTCTTTGGATAATTCACTACTTGTCCCTTTTTCTTCAATATCTACATTGAAGTCTTCTGGTATCTCTCTCATAAAATGCTGTGATATATATAAATCATACCCTTTTTCTTCAATTAAAGCTCTATACATTTTATCACTAGAAAGTTTTTTTACCTTTAATTGTATTCCGTTTTCATTAAATGTTTTTATAAAATCTTTTTCTATAGAATTAAATAATTTATTATCTTCTTGTACTATAAGATTTAGTGTCATATTTTTTTCATCTTTATTAGTAATGTTGTTAAATTTTTTACTACTAATTTCACTTCTATTATCTTCTCTATGCCAATTATTAAACCAAGAATTTGAATACACTGGAATTGTTGGATAACTATATACTCCTTCTCCAATATTTGTATCAATAATTTTCTTAAAATCTATAATTTCCTTAATTTTTTTTCTATATTTTTTATCCTTAAATAAATTGTTTTTATTAAATCCTAAAAAATGATAGATATTAGATTGATGCTTCAAACTCTTTGAATAGTCTGATAATCTAGAGATATTATTATCTAAAAATCTTCTATTTTGAATTTGATACAAGATATCTAAATCTCCTCTCTCATATTGATTTATTGCAGAAAAAAAATCTAATAGTGAAATTTCTATTTTTTTTAATTTTATTTTGGAGTCTTCTTCTGTCTTTTTTAGAGACAATGTAACTTTTGAATCTGAATAATCTGTTACTTGATAATATCCAGATGTATTTGTAAATTTTAAATCTTTAATTTTATTTACATTTCCATATTCAAATTGATTTTCATTTATGTCTAAAATTGGGAATATTAAGTTTTTTATGTTTGAGAAATCAGGTCTTTGAAAATGAAATTTAATGAAATGATTTCCTAATATTTCTATTCCCTCAAACTTGGGATTTATACCACTTTTATATTCGTAATAACCTTCTATTTTTTCTGCATAAGGCGCATACCCTCCACTATATGATGGATCAGCTAAAACTTTATAAGTATTATAGATGTTGTTAATTGTAATTTCATCACCATTTTGAAATTTCAAACCTTTTTTTAGAACAACTGCAATAGTCTTTCCACCATTTTCATACCAATACTCTTTCGCTGCCTTTAGTTCAATCTCGTTATTTTTATCCCTAGTAAATAAACTTGTATGAAGTAATTTGGTAATTAATGATATGTCATTTTCACCATCAAATAATGGATTTAATGGATTTTTTAGTTTATTTATTCCTATCCTTAAGGCATCTGATTTAATCTTTTTATGTGGATTTTTTATAAAATCTTCACTTTCTTTAATCTTATTCTCAGCTTTGGGTATACTGTAAATTATAAGAAAAAATAAAAATATTAAGATTAATAAAAAATTTTTTTTAAATAACTTAAACATAATTAAAATGCCATAATTATTCCATTTTTATTAGCATATACCGCTGATAAACCAGTACCCTCAAATATTTTAATTTCCTTAAATTTATACCTTTTTTGTACCAATTCTTTTAATTGGTTTGCTCTTTCTTCATTTCTTATATGTGTGATATATAAAATTCTATCGCTCGTGTTTTCAGCTAACTCACCAATCGTTTCTATCATTTTACTCATTGCTTTTTTAAGTCCTCTTGACTTATGCTTTACCTTTATTTCTCCATCATTATTAACGCATATAGGATAGATATTTAACGCTGAAGCAACAAAACCTGCAACTTTCGACATTCTACCATTTTTAATTAATGTATCTAAATCTTCAAGTACAAATATAGTGTTCATTGATTCAATAAATTTTTCTGTCTTTTTAATTATATTTTCAAAACTCTCATTTTCTTCAAATAAACTCTGAATTTTACTTATCACTTGTGTTTCTCCACATGCTGCTGATTTAGAGTCAAATACATGAACTTTTATCTCTGGATTTTCTTCTTCAATCATTGTTTTAGCAATATTCGCACTATTATATGCCCCTGATAATTTTTTTGATATAGAAACCATGTATATTTCATCATATCCTTCTATATTTCTCATAAATGATTCCGGAGTAGGGGCTGCCGTTCTAGATACTTCCTTGGAATTCTTTATATTCGTTAATAAATCATCAATATTCAAGTTATCATCAGCAATATAATGTTTGTCTTCTACATCAATAAAAAATGGTGCTTTTCTTATATCACTCTTTTTTCTGATTTCTTCATTTAACTCAGCACAAGAGTCTGTAATTATAAGTCTTTTCATTTCC
Organism: Helcococcus sp. SA-HE-C1; assembly: GCF_985670335.1. Taxonomy (NCBI): domain Bacteria; kingdom Bacillati; phylum Bacillota; class Tissierellia; order Tissierellales; family Peptoniphilaceae; genus Helcococcus; species Helcococcus sp. SA-HE-C1. Next base: position 90,337 of record NZ_OZ484652.1, on the reverse strand, counting down.
ACCTCTATTCCACTATAAATCCTTTTTCTCTGATAAGATCTATTACTTTTTTAACATTTTCTTTACACGTATTTTCATCTTCAGCTTCAACCATAACTCTAATCAATGGCTCTGTGCCTGAAGCTCTAACTAAAATTCTACCCCTATTTTCTAATTCTTTTTCAATTTCTTTTACCTTGTTTTTTATATCTTCATTATTCAAAACTTTATTTTTATCATAAACTTTAATATTTGTTAAATTTTGTGGATATATCTTAAAGTCTTTAGCTAGAAGTGATAAAGATGTCTTTAGTCTAACCATTGTTTCTACTAATTTTAGTGACGTCAATATACCGTCTCCTGTTGTAGCGTATTTTGAGAGTATTATATGACCAGATTGTTCACCACCTATTGAATATTCTGATTTTCTCATTTCTTCCGATACGTATTTATCACCAACTGAAGTTTTAATATATTCAATTTCCAAGTCATCAAAAGCTTTATAAAGACCAATATTTGACATTACTGTTGTTACAACTATATTTTTGTTTAATTCCCCTAACTCTTTTAAGTATTTACCTAATATATATAAAATATGATCACCTGTAATCTCATTTCCTTTTTCATCTACAGCTAAACATCTATCTGCATCTCCATCATAGGCTATACCTATGTCATATCTACCTTTTTTTACAGATTCAATTAAATTATCTAAGTATGTTGAGCCACAATTTCTATTAATATTAAAACCGTCTGGTTTATTGTAAATCATATCTACATCTGCGCCTAATATATCAAATACATTATTTGCTATTTGATATGCTGCTCCATTTGATGCATCTATCAAGACTCTTATTCCCTTAAATGATTTTGTTACTGTAGTAGTTAAATACGCAATATATCTGTTTCTACCTAATATATAATCTACTGTACGCCCTATTTCATCTCCCTTAGATAGGGGTATAGTATCTGTTTGTGAATCCAAATAGTTTTCCAATTCTTCTATTAATTTTCCTTCTATTTTATAGCCTTCTGAATCAATAAGTTTTATACCATTATCAAAATATGGATTGTGACTTGCAGAAATCATAATACCACAATCAAAGTCTTCAGTTCTAGTTACATATGATACGCTAGGTGTTGTTGTAACGTGTAAAAGATATGCATCTGCACCACTAGATGTTATACCAGCTGACAATGCACTTTCAAACATATAACTCGATCTTCTTGTATCTTTACCTATCAGTATTTTAGCTTCATTATTTTTGAGTTTAAAATGATGACCTAAAAATCTACCAATTTTGAAAGCATGATATACTGTTAATTCTTTATTTGCCTCACCTCTAAATCCATCTGTACCAAAATATCTCATTAATATTCTCCTATATTTTATTACTTTAATTATACTATAAACTCTAAATATATTTATAGTATGTAAATTATTTTTTTTATAATCTTAACGAAATTTCATATACTTGATTTTTGCTCATATCAAAATCCTTAACTATTTGCTTAACAGCAGACTTTTTAGTATATCCTTCCTTAAGTAATTCCAACATTTTCTTTTCAATAAATTCTTCGCTTATCTCTTCTTCAACATTATCTACATCTACAACAACTACAATCTCTCCCTTTTCTAGCACTTCATAATCCTTATAATCTTTGGCCATAAATATTTGTATTGATTCATACATTTTTGATATCTCTCTAATTATTGCTATTTTTCTTTCAGGTATTTCCGTAGATAAATCCTCTAAGGTTCTTAATATCCTATGTGGGGATTCATAAAATAGTTGTGTGTGTTTACATTCTTTTATATTTTTTATAAATCTATTCCTTGATGTTCCTTTATTTGGTATAAATCCTAAAAATGTAAATTGTGAATTATTAAAACCGCTCATCACAATCGCTGTAATTGATGCTGATGCTCCTGGTAAAACTGTATATTCTATATTATTTTCAATTAAGTTTTTTATCAATATATTTCCTGGATTTGATATGCCAGGCATGCCAGCATCAGATATAATTGCAATAGAATTTCCTTTTTTTTCTAAAGTAATTATTTCTTCAGACCTCTCCGTCTCATTGAATTTATGGTAGGATATTAGTTTTTTATCTATATTAAAATGTCTTAAAAGTTTACTACTCGTTCTCGTGTCTTCGCATGCTATATAGTCAACTTCTCTTAACACATTTAACGCTCTTATTGTAATATCTTCTAAATTCCCAATTGGTGTTGGTACAAAATATATCATGATTCCTCCAAAAAATAAAACTGACCCACTTGGTCAGTTTTGGTCTTTTTTATCTCTAACAACAAAAATTACTAGTAAAATAAATGTCAAAAAGGCTATAATCACTAATCCTATATCATAGATTGAATGTCTAAATTTATTATAGTCTATATCCAATTTTACATCAAAAAATTTAGCAAGCTGTGTTTCAAAAATATTATCAGGAAAATCTAATTCTAAAAGATTATGATTTTCAATATTGTACTGATACCATGCTTCATGCCCATCTGATCTAACTAGGCGTACAAGATACTCTCCTTCATATCCAAATCTATTTATTTTGTACCCTTGTATTCCATTTAATTGAGCTATATTAACTTCTTCTAAATTAAATAACCTTAAATCTTCGTTAAATATCTTGTTGAATTTTGTAGGTCCATAAATATTTCCTTTTATATTTGTAAACTTCTTAAATTCTTTAAGTATTTCACCATCATCTGAAAACGTGTATAGATTCGGTTCTTCCAGTTGACTTTCTTTAAGTGGTATAAGCATACTACCTGAATTATCAATATAAACTTTATATTTATTACCTTTAATATTTTGTTCTATAACTTTAAGTCCTTCAAACTTACTATTTTCACTAAAATCGTAAAAAAGAATCTTTTTCAATATTTTTATTTTTATATTTAAATTTTTCTTTTTCAGGTTTTTCCCATCTAAACGTATATGTGTTGGTATAATTTCCATTTCTTAATACTATAACATTTACCTTTTGAAAATTTGGATTAACTTTTAAATTACCTTCCACAACTGTATCTTTACTATCTGTTTCCAACTTAAACTCTATTTCTTGAGTATTTTTATCTATTTTTAAATTATATTCATTTTTATTTTGAATTATTTCTTCTTCTAATTTAGCATTTGAAACTTCAACTTTTTTTATGTAGGGTTTTTTTAAATGACCTAAATACTCTTCTTTTTGCTCTTCTGAAAGATTTTCTAAAATAGTTTTTCTTATCTCTTCATCACTTAAAGTTTTTTTATTTTCAGTAACAAGGAAGTACACTGTATCTGTTCTAGAAATTACTACACCACCTTTTGTCTTAGCATTTATATCGATTTTTAATTTGTAAACCCCTATCTTTGTAGGCGTAAATTCAACTTTAACTAACTTATTATTTACAAATGTTTCAGATTCTATATCTCCGATATTTTTAACATCATTTACTGCACCAGAGATTAAAACTTTACCACTCACTTCTTTTTCAAATTCATAATTTCTTCCAAATAATATCTTATCACCAACCCTATATGTGGAGTTGGCAAATAAAACATTCTCATAAAAGGCTATAAACATAAAAATTATTAAACTTGAATATACAATTTTATTAATTTTTTTCATGATATTTATCCATTAATTTTTTACTTTCAATATTTTCAGCTATTATCAAAAACAATAAACTTTCAATAGCTATTTGAAAATTTATATTTACATTCAATAAAGCTTTAATTTTCTCTATTCTTAAAATTATTTCTTCTATAGAATTCTTTATTAGATACGATTGATTTAGTTGTTTACCATCTATATTTTTTCTTCCTTGTATTAATTCAGAAAAAATATGCGTAAGAATAAAAAGAGTTTCTACCTTTCTTTCAGATAGAATCTTAAAAGTATCTTTTTCTTTGCTAATAATATAATAGTTTCCTGATAAGGCTTTTTGAATTAAAGAAAACACTTCTCCAAATAGTTCCTTATCAAAATTTACTATATTTTTCCTTAAACTTATAACTTGACTTCTTGAAATAATTGTATTTAATAACTTATTTCTATTATCAGTAGTCATAATAACAATGCTATAGCCTGGTAGTTCTTCAAGAGTTTTAAGTAACGCATTTTGAGCTTCTACTCTCATTAAATGTGCATCTTCTATAACCATTATTCTATACTTATATCCTGCTGGAGCCTCATATACTCTTTTTGTCAGCTCTCTTATTAAAGAAATGGAAATAGTACTTTTTTCAGTTCTAATAACTTCAACTATATTTTCTGCATTCCCTTCAAATCGAAGTAATTTTTTTGAAAATTCTAAATATTGTTCTTTAATTTCATCTGAATTTCCTTCAAAAATATATGAATGAAAAACTGAGTTGTTCTCTATTTGTTCTTTTAATATATTTTTTAACATTAGTATTTTATAAATTGTTCTACATCTAAGATAAATATTGTCGCTCCTCCTACAGTTATCTCTAACGGAAGGGATTGAAATAATGGACCTTGATCATTATGGTTTATTATTGTAGTAGTTGTAGCTCTTTTTTTACAATTTTCATCTATTATTTCTAAACATTTTTCAACTTTATTTTTATCAACACCTAGAAGTAATGTAGTATTTCCCTCTTTTAAAAACCCGCCTGTTGTAGCTAGTTTAGTAACTGAAAATTCATTTTCAACCAATTCTTCCATCAATGAACTAACATCTCTATCTTGAACTATAACTATTAATAATTTCATTTTTCCTCCAATATTTCTTTAATTTTTTCTAAAGTTTCATTAGCTACTTCTTCTATATTTCTAGAGGCATCAATTACAATATATTTATCACCTTTTATTAGATTTTTATACCCTTCATATACCTTTTTATGAAAATTATTTTTCTCTTCTTCAAATCTATCTGCTTTTGAAGATACTTTTTTTCGTTCTAAAACTGTTATGGGGTCTACATCAAGAAAAAATGTGTAATCTGGACTCAAATCGTCTGTAGCAAATTCATTTATAGTTTTAACCTTTTCTACACCTAATCCTCTTGCACTACCTTGGTACACAAGAGACGAAAGTACGTATCTATCTGAAATTACTAGTTTATTCTGTGATAAAGCTGGTTTAATGACTTCTTCAACATTTTGTGATCTAATAGCAGCAAATAGTAAAGCTTCTGTTTTATCATCTATTTCTAAATTGGAATTATCCAATAGAATCTCTCTTATTTTTTCACCTATTTTAGTACCGCCAGGTTCTCTAGTCATTATGTAGTCAATATTACTATCTATAAGGTATTCCTTTACTTTCTCTAAAACTGTAGTTTTTCCAAATCCATCTGTACCTTCGAAAACAATAAATTTTCCTCTCATATTCCCTCCCTATTTAATATATTATATATGTTTTTATAGGTTTTTGCCATTATATTTTTTATAAAATCTATTGTAGGTAATGATATGTGTCAAGAAAATATTTCATAAATAATATCGAATAAATAATGTCTTTATAACCAAAATTTTTTAATGTTAATATAAATGTTTATAAATTTATTTAATTTTATATATACATAATAATTCTTATTATTGTTTGTTTTATGACAAATCTCTTAAAATACTGTATACTGTATTTGATGGCTTTTAAGAGGAGGAATTATGAATACAAACATAGACGACTTAGGTATATTTAAATACAATCCTTACTTAAATGATTTCAAGGATGATATCATTTTAAGAATTAAAAAGTACGAAAATAAAAAAACTGAATTATTAGGAAAAAAAAGAAAACTTTCTAGCATAGCTAATTTTCATGAATACTATGGATTCCGTAGAACTAGAAAAGGATGGATATATAGAGAATGGCTACCTGCAGCAGATGAAGTATCCCTACTTGGAGACTTTAACAACTGGAATAAAGAAAGTCATAAATTAAGAAGAATAGATGACAAAACATGGCAAATCTCTATAGACGGGTTGAACACCATCCCTCACAATAGTAGGTTAAAAATAATTGTAAAAAAAGATGGCATTGAACACTATAGAGTTCCAATGTTTATAAATAAAGTAAATCAAGAGGTAAAAGAAGATGGAAATCTAGATTTTTACGGATTAATGAATAATCCTGTAAAAACATATAAATTCAAAAATAAACTAAAATTTGACAAAAATTTTAAGCCATTTATATATGAAACTCATATTGGAATAGCTCAAGAAAAAGAAGGAATTGGTACTTACGAAGAATTTATTAATATTTTACCTAGAATTAAATCTCTAGGATATAATACTATCCAAATAATGGCTATAGCTTCTCATGTATACTATGGTTCATTTGGATATCATGTAACTAACTATTTTTCAGCATCTCATTGGTTTGGAGATATTGAAAATCTAAAGAAACTAATTGATAAAGCTCATGAGTTCGGCCTAGCTGTACTTATGGACGTAGTACATTCTCACGCTTCAAAAAATATTCATGAAGGTATAAATTACTACGACACTACCGATTATCAACTATTTCATTCTGGAGATAGGGGAAACCATGGATTATGGGATTCTAAATTATTTGATTATGAAAAAAATGATGTTATTAAATTTTTATTATCAAATCTTAGATATTTTCTAGAAGAATATAACTTTGATGGATTTAGATTTGACGGTGTTACATCCATGATATATCATAACCACGGAATAGGGAGTGTATTTGCTTCATATAATGATTACTTTTCAATGAACACAGATATAGACGCTTTAGTTTATTTAACTCTTGCAAATGAGCTTATAAAGGAAATTAAACCTCAATCTATCTCTATTGCAGAAGATGTTAGTGGAATGCCTGGACTTGGTGTTGCAGTTGAAGATGGCGGGATTGGCTTTGACTACAGATTTAATATGGGTATCCCTGATTTTTGGACAAAATCTTTAGAGTTAGATGATCACGAATGGAGCATGAACTGGATGTGGCACGAATTAACGTCTAAGAGAGCTGATGAAAAGACTATATCTTATGTCGAAAGTCATGATCAAGCGTTAGTTGGAGATAAGACAATTATGTTTAAGCTAGCTGATTCAGAGCTGTATTGGAATATGAATATAGAAAATAGTAGTCACTTAATACATAGAGCTATTGCACTCCATAAACTTATTACCTCTGTTACTATAAATACTGCAGCTGATGGATACTTAAACTTTATGGGAAATGAGTTTGGGCATCCTGAGTGGATTGATTTTCCATCAGAACAAAATAATTGGTCTTACAAATACGCAAAGAGACAATGGCATTTAGTAGATGATGTGAATTTAAAATATCATTGGCTCAACAACTTTAATAAGGCTACAATTTCTTTTGTAAAGGAACATAAACTAATAGGTAAATACTCAAGACTTACTTTTATACACAACGAATTTAAATTATTAATGTTTAAGCGAGGAGATTTGTATTTTATATATAATTTCCATCCTACTCGTTCATATGAATCACTTTCAATTCCCATTGAAGAAAAAGGTGATTTTAAAGTTATCTTTAACAGTGACGATGCTAGATTTGGTGGTCTAGATAGAATATCTAGTGACTATGTATATGAGAGTAAAGATGTTATCGGTACAGAATTAGATTATAATATTAATATCTATTCACCAAGTAGAACTATGATGGTATTAAAAAAAATTGATTAAAATAAATAAAACAATCAAAATAAACTCCAAAATCGAGGTAGGATTTTGGAGTTTATTCTTTATACTTAATAATTTATTAGATATTTCTAAACTACTTTATCAGAGAATTTACTTCTCTTGTAAATTCAACAACGTCCTTTATTTTTAATCCCGCAATTAACCTTGCTTGATTATATAATACATTTGTTATGGTTTTTATTTTTTCACTATCATTATGTGAAAGAGCATCTATCAATTTATTATAAAATACATGGTTAGGATTTATTTCAAGTACTTTTTGTGCTTTTAAACCATAATTTTGTTCTTGTAAAGATAGTGTTTTTTCCATTTCAATAGAAATATCTCCTTTTGATGTTAAAAGTGAAGCGTCATCTACAAGTCTTTTTGAAACTTTCACTTCAATAACTTCCTCTCCAAGTACCGATTTCATTTCTTCTATTAAAGATTTTTCATTAGATTTTTCAGCTTCTGTTTTTTCTTCTTCAACTTTTTCTTCTTCAAACTCTTCTTCAAAAGCAGATTTAAACTTAACTTCATTATAATCTGACATCAATTTAATAACAAACTCATCTATGTGATCTTGCAGGAATATAACCTCTATATCTTTATTTTCGAACATTTTTAATGCTGGCTGTTTTTTGATTGACTCATATGACTCTCCAGTAGCATAATATATATATTTTTGATTATCTTTCTTATCATTAATATATTCTTCTAGCGTCTTAAATTCTTGAGATTTTGAAGACTTAAATAGTAATAAATCTTCCAGATCTTTTTTCTTAGATCCTTGGCTCTCATAAATTCCTGCTTTTAAGCTCAATCCAAAAACTTCATAAAATTTTACATATTTATCTCTATCATCTAAAAGTATAGATTTTAATTCCGATAAAATTTTCTTCTCTAAATTTTTAGCAATAGATAAAAATCTTCTGTTATTTTGTAATATTTCTCTTGAAATATTTAATGATAAATCTTCGCTATCTACTATACCTTTAACGAATGAAAGATAATCAGGCAATAAGTCGTCATTTTTTTCCATTATCATTACACCATTCGAATAAAGCTCTAAACCTCCTGAAAAATTACTTGTATAGAATTGCATAGGCTTTTGTGTGGGAATATACAAAATTGCTTTATAATTGATCATTCCTTCGGTAGATAAGTGAACCCAAGACAATGGATCATCAAAACCATATCTTTGTGCATGGTAAAAGTTTTTATAATCTTCAGAAGTAAGCTCATTTTTATTTTTTTTCCAAATAGGAACCATAGAATTTAGAGTTTCTACTTCAGTGATTTCTTCAAACTCTTCATCTTCACTTTCTTTAGGAACGCTCTTTGTAACTTCCATATTTATAGGATACTTAATATAGTTAGAATATTTTTTTATTAAATGCTTTAAGAATCCTTGATTTAAGTATTCACTAAAGTCGTCATCCTCTGTGTCTTCTTTAATATATAGTTTTACAGTTGTACCCACTTCATCTTTACTTGCTTCAGAGATATCATATCCATCCGCACCCTCACTCACCCATAAGTACGCTTTTTCATCATCTTTTTTAGTTAGCACTTCTATTTTATTGGCAACCATAAATGATGAATAAAAACCAACACCGAATTGTCCAATGATTGAAATTTCATCATCTTTATTCAACTTTTTAAAATCTAAAGAACCACTTTTCGCTATAGTTCCTAAATTATTCTCTAAATCTTCTTTTGACATTCCAATACCATTATCAGAAATACTTAAGACTCTATCTTTTTCGTTTATTTCTAAGAAAATATTAAAATCTGATTTATTTACTGCATTTTTTGAATTTAATTGATTGTAATATCTTTTATCAATAGCATCAGAAGCATTCGATACTAATTCTCTAATAAAGATTTCTTTATTTGTATAGATTGAATTAATCATTAAATCTAATATACGTTTTGATTCTGTTTCAAAATTTTTCTTCATATTTTCTCCTTTTTGTTATCACTTAATATTATTGAGTGCTATTTTTGTTTGTAAATAAAAGCTTCTCAGTAAGAAGCCTTTATTTTATTATTTTAACCTTAAATCGAAGTGTTTTGCAACTAATTCTAATAATTTATCCGCTAAAATTTCTTGTTTTTCTAAATAAACTTTTGAATCTTTATAGTTTGTGTGGAATACAGATTCTAAAATATATTTTTCTTTAGCTCTATTTCCTCTAAATACTCCCCAAATATCTCCATCACCTAAATTAGCTGACCTAGAAAATCCACCACTTGTTCTAGCATATTTTACACCTCTATTTTTTGTGTTTAATAATCTTTCCCAAGCTTCAGTTACTTCCTTAGCAAATTGATGAGATTTATTCGAGTTACTTCCCCACATCTCAACTCCTCTAACTTCTGGACTCGCTGCATTTGAGTGAATTGAAATAAATAAATCTGCTTCTGATGACATTCTAGCTCTTTCTGATAAGCTAGGATCTGAATCATTTACACTTCTAGTTGTTTTAACAGTTAAATTCGCATATTTTTTAGCTGCTTTTATTATAGTTTGTGTAAATTCAAAGTTTTGATCACCTTCATTAAATAATAAACCACCTCTATTACTTACCCTTCCTGGGCCATGACCAGGATTTAAGTAAAGTAAGAAATTGCCCTTCTTATGTTTTGTGTTATTACTTGAATCTGTATCTAATTCTTTTTTATTTTCTTTAGATTTTGAAGGAGACACTTCTTTAGTCTCTTCTTTTATTTTTGAATCAGAACCATTCTCCACCACAGATTTAAGTATCCATCCACCTGCTTGATTTGGATTTTTACTGATATTTATAGCATCGCCAGATACTTTATAAATATAATATTCTCCAGATCCCATTGTTCCAGGTGAGTTAACTCCTGATATAGCATCAAAAGCAGTAATATAAACCTTAGTTCTTTCTTTTAAAATAACTTTTACATCTGTATCTGAAGATTCTTTTGATTTTTCAGAAGCCTTAGATTGTTTTTCAGAAGGTTTTTTTGTTACCACAACATCTAATTTGGATTTATCAGAACCCTTTACTCCTTCTGAAGCTTTAACCCATGCTCCAGGTACATTTTTAATCTTAGAAATATTTATTACATCTCCAAGCTCCTTAAAAATATAATATTCACCAGGGTTATATTTTTTTACAGGATTTTCATCTTTAGCCGCATCATATGCTGATAAAAAAACATCGGTTGTTTTAGTCAATGCAAATTTATCATTTGATACCACTTTTTTTGATTTTTTTGTATTTCTTAAACTTTCTAAACTAACCCACCCACCTGAAGATGCTTTGTTTTTTGAAATATTAACTGAACTATTAGCTAACTTATAAACGTAATAATCCCCTGCTGAATACTTAGCAACTGAATTTTTTTTATTTTTAGCATCATACGAATTTAAGTATACATCTATGTCTTTAGGCACATTTATTGTTAAATTTTCTAGATTAGCCTCTAAATTATACTTTTCAGCAACTTTTTTCAATTTTTCTTTATCATTAAAAGCTCCTGAAGTCGCAAAATTTAAACCAAATGGTAATAAGATAGCAAATAATAATACTGATACCATTAGTTTTATATTGATTTTCTTCACTTTCATAAACACCTCTTTCTTTTTTTCTATATTAATTAAATTATATCATATATGTATCAAAATAGTAACATTTATATTACAAAGTTGTAGATGATTTTAATTTTGAAATTGAAATTTCTATATATTATAATAGTTATGAGGTAAAAAAATGATAAATAAAGAAACTAAAAATCTATTCTTAAATGATACATCTTGTATAGTTACCGAAACCAGTAATATATCTATGGTTTTTGAAGACAACTCTTTAAGCCATGCTATGCTAATTTTAAGGGAATCAAACTTTACTCAAATCCCAGTTTTAAATTATGACAAAAAGTTTATAGGCTTAATATCCTTACATCAAATTTATAAAAAACTTGATGAAGAATTGTTCAACGGGTTTGAGGCTTTACATAATTTAAAAGTTAAAGACTATGTTGACGAACACTATGCGGTAATAAACGAGAATTTTGATTTAGAACAAGTACTTAAATTATTAATAGATTATAATTTTATAAATTTAATAGATGTTGAAAACAACTATAAAGGTATGATTACGAGAAGTGCCGTTTTAAAACAATTTAATCGACTCGCTCATAGCAATAAATCAGTTTTTGATTAGTGTTCTTAATATTTTCACTATTTTATATAACTGTTCTTTTATATTTTCAAAAATAAAAACTCCTGACTGTTTTATACTAATCAGGAGTTTTCTAAATATAAAATACTATAAGGGTCTGTAAATAATTTTGTGTATCAACCTATTTCCTGATATTAAAGGGTATGGGTTGATACATTTTTTGTATCAATAGACATTCATTTCTTAAGAAATGAAGCTTAACTTAATTTTACACATTATTAATACACTGTCAAATTTTGTTAAAAATTTGCAGATATTTTTTACTATTGCTTTCTATTTTTTTTATTATATCCTCCCTTCAAAATATATTGATAATTGTGATAACACCTTATCCCAACCTCTTATTCTACTAGTCCACTTAGCTGAAGCATCTGCCATAGCTAGATAAAGACTTTTTTGTAATGCATAATCATTTGGAAATATTGCTTTATTTTTAGTTACTTTTCTTAACTGTCTATTAAAGTTTTCCATAGCATTTGTTGTGTATATCATCTTTCTAATACCTTCAGGATACTTAAAATATGTTGATAATTCAGCCCAATTATTTCTCCATGAAGATACACATGTAGGATATTTCTTACCCCACTTATCTTCAAATACATCTAAATTGGTTAGTGCTAAATCTTCTGTAGATGCTTTGTATATTGACTTTAAGTCCTTCATCAACTCTCTAATATCTTTGTATGATACATATTTAGTAGAGTTTCTTATTTGATGTATTATACATTTTTGTATTTCTGCTTTTGGATAGACTGCTTCTATTGCTTGAGTAAATCCTGGTAGATTGTCTGTTGAGAAGATTAATACATCTTCTAGCCCACGTTCTTTTAATTGATTTAATACTAAAAGCCAATATTTACTTGATTCATTTTCTCCAACCCACATACCAAGTATTTCCTTAAAGCCTTCTAAATTGTATCCTAAAGCTATGTAAACAGCTTTTTTAACTACAATATTATTTTCTCTAACATGATAGTGGATTGCATCTAAAAACACCATTGGATAGACCTTATCTAGTGGTCTGTTTTGCCACTCTTCTATTGTTGGAAGTATCTTGTTAGTTATTTTACTTACCATAGTTTCTGATAATCCAAAACCATAAATTTCTTTAATATGAGCTGATATGTCTCTAGTAGTCATACCTTTTGCATACATTGATATTATTTGATTCTCTATATTTGATATGTCTTTTTCATATTTTTTAAGTACTTGTGGTTCAAATGAAGCATCTCTATCTCTTGGGATATTAAGATCTATATTTCCATATGAAGATTTAACAGTCTTTTTACTTGATCCATTTCTAGTGTTTAGTGATAGTGGAACTTGTCCATATTCATAGTCTAGATGCTCATCAAGTTCAGATTTAAGCATTTGTTCTATTGCATCACCTAAAAGGTCTTTAAGTGCATTTTGTAAATCCTGAGCAGTTTCTGGTTGATATTCTTCTAGTAACATTTTAGTTATTTTATTTAGTCTTGTTTCTGGTCTTTTTCTTGGCATAAAAATTCCTCCTAATTAGTTTTTCTTTACCCTAATCAGGAGGTTTCTATACACAAAATTTTACACAGTCTCTACTATAAAGTCTAGATTTCAATCTTAAATCTTATTTGTTTTTTCTTTTCATAAACATCAAAACTAAATACCCTATAATTGATATCATTGCAATACCTACTAAAGGCAAAATTCCTCTATCGCCTGTTTCAGGATTCAAAACATTACCTGATGGTGTATTATCACCTTTCTCTGGTTTAATATCTTCATGATTTTTTTCATTCTCTTTTTTTGTTTCTATTTTAGTTTCTGTTTCCTTAGCTGTTTCTTTTTCTTTTTCTATTTCCGTTTCCTTAGCTGTCTCTTTTTCCTTTTCAACTACTTTATCATTAAGATCATTAATCAAAGTCACTAAACCGTATCCAAATGGATATTTGATTTTTCCGTATTTATAATCCTCTGTAATTTCAGGAATATCAACTGGTAATTTACCCGATGATGCAACTTTACCAAAAATTATATCCAAAGATGTAGGGATATTCGGCCCAAAAGTTTTTACAGGATCTGAACCTTTTTCAGTCAGGATCCATACCTTTAGCACCATATGCAAGAACTAAAGATTTCGCATTTTTATATCTATCTAGATCATAAGGTTTTGCAATACTTAATACCACATGATTTTGATTGTTATTATTAGCAATATCAACAACCATTTGAGGAACATTTGATTGCCATGACTCTGGAGATAGTTGAGATTGTTTCGCTATTTCACTTATTACAACAATATAATCATAACCTTCCATTTGTTTTTCTAATTGCTCTTTTGTTGTTGTTTTGTTATAAGCTACAGTTGTGTATTCTACGTCTTTTGGTATTATACCCTCTCTTTGAAGTCTATCAAAACCATAATTTAATCCTGGAATTTCATTATTGTAAGCTGCTAACATCAAGACTTTTTCCCCAGATTTCGGCTTAAATGGTAACATATTTTCATTTTTACCAACTGTAATAGATTTTTGTGTTATAGTTCTCTGTACTTCTAAATGTTTTTTATATTCAACTACAGAAAGTGCATTCTTCACTTTTTCTTCAACAGGTTGACTATATTTAGATAAATCAGAAATTCCTCTTTTTTCTTTTAGTTCTAATATCCTTCTTACTGAATCATTCAGTCTTTCTTCTGATATTTCACCGTCTTTTACAGCCTTTTCTAGTATAGAATATACATTTTCTAATTTTTCAACATCTGCATTACTACGCATTATAACTGGCATTAATAATATATCAGCTCCAGCCTTAAAACTTCTTAAGCTAGCCTCAGCTTGACCAAAATGATCCGCTATAGCTTGCATATTTAGAGCATCGGTTATAATTACTCCTTTATATTTCATTTCTTCCCTTATTATTCCAGTCAATATATCATCTGATAATGTAGCCGGTATTGATACTTCCTTTCCATCTTTCTTAGAAATCGCTTTATCTTTCTCTAATTTAGGATATGAAATATGAGCTGTCATTATCATGTCTACGCCTTCTTCGACAGCTTTCTTAAATGGCAGCAATTCCATCTTCATAACTTCTTCTTTTGTTTTATTCACTTCTGGTAATCCAATATGGCTATCTACTTCTGTATCTCCATGCCCTGGAAAATGCTTAACAGCAGCACTTACTTTATTTTCTTGAAGACCTTTTACTAATTGAGCTCCTATTTCTCCAACTAATTCAGGGTTAGAAGAAATTGAACGCTCTCCAATTACGGGATTATTCGGATTATTATTAACATCTAATACTGGTGCTAAGTCAGCATTTATCCCCAAAGAATCTAGTTCTTCTGCAATAACTTTTCCATATTCATAAGCTAATTTTAAATCTCTCGTAGCTCCTATAGCCATATTCCCCGGTAAACTTGTACCTGTTCCTAACCTTACAACTTTACCACCTTCTTGATCAATAGATAATAAAAATGGAGGTAAATTATTTTCTAAAGCTAACTTTTGATATTCGCTAGTTAATCTTGTTGTTTGTTCAGTATCAACTACATTTTCGGCAAATAGTATTATTCCACCAAATTTATATTCTTTAATTATTTTTTTTATTTCAGGATTTAATGTTGTGACATTTTTTTCTATATCATCACCTTCAGATTTCCATTTTCTAAAATCTGGCATTATAATTTGCCCTATTTTTTCTCTTAATGTCATATTTTTTATTTTTTCTGATATAGTTTTCGAAACGTTCCTATCAATCGCTCTTGATTGATTAATAGGAAGCATACCGAACACTATTGTAAACGCTAGCAATGTTGATATTAATTTTTTCATAATATTTCCTTTCTAAGATTAAATAAAGCACTAAAATTCCATAACGTCATTATCTTTTATCACTAATTTTGTTATTATAAATCCAGCAATATAAGAAATCACTAGACCAATAAAGTAATAGAGCATTCCCATATATCCTTTCATCAATGGTATAGCAACTAAACCACTAGGTCCCCATGCTGTTGACACTACATTCATCAACATTACAAAAGCCCCGCCAAATCCAGCACCTAATCCTGCTGTGATAAAAGGCTTAAACAAAGGCAATGTTACACCATATATTAAAGGCTCTCCTACACCTAGGAATCCAGCCGGTAATGCACCATTAATTATTTTAACCAATTTTTGATTCCCAACTTTTTTAGCTGTCATGTAAATCGCAATAGCAGCTCCTACTTGACCAGCACCGGCCATAGCTAATACCGGAAATAAAGATACGCCTCCCATTTGCTCTAACTGAATCGCATAAATAGGAATTAATCCATGATGTAAACCTAACAGCACCATAGGTAAAAATACAGCCGCTAAAATATATCCACTCAGTATTCTTACTATTGTAATATTTGAATTAATAATTACTGATAAAATAGAAACTAGTCCGTCACTTAAAAATCCAGCTACCGGCATTATCGCAAAAACGAATATTAATCCTGTAAATAATATTGACGCAAACGGAGTTACTATTAAATCTAAAACATCCGGGACTGATTTTCTTATTCTTCTCTCAACTTTTGACAATAACCAAACGCCGAAAACCACACCAATGATTCCACCTTTACCCGTTGTTAAAATTGATTCTAGAGGAATTTTTTCATTAAATAGACCAAATATTTTTGAAATTTCATTAATATTAGAACCAATACTGATCGCTCCTATCATACCACCAAGTGCTGGTGTTGCTCCAAAAACTTCAGCAGATTTTATACCTGTATAAATTGCAAAATACCCTAAAAATCCTCCACTAAATAAGCTAAATATTAATGATACTGTCTTAAACGATTCTGATAGAACCTTTTGTTGGACTAATTGGTTTATTAGATTTGAAAAACCAAAAAATATCCCAGCTGCAATTATAGCAGGAATCATCGGGATAAATATATCCGCAATAACTTTTAATGCACCTTTTACAACATTATCTTTTTGTCCATCCTTAATTTTTTTCTTGTTGTTTTTCCAATCTGTATCTTTTTCATTTCTTGATAATTTAAGGTATTTTATAGCTTCATCTGTTACCTTTTTTGCTTTACCTGGTCCTAAAACCACTTGATAGCTATTTCCTTCTTTTACCACCCCCAAGACACTTTCAATATTTTTTAATTCTTCTTCATTCACTTTTGAAATATCCTTAATCTCAGAATCTCAACCTTGTCATACAATTAAAGATATTTATTATATTATCCTTTCCCCCTAGATAACTTATAATGTTTTTAGCCAAATCTAAATTATTCATGTTTTTCTCCTATATTTATATTTTGAATATTTCCATCAGATTTTTTTAATATCTTCTCAGCATCTTCTTTTTTTACATTTAATATTATCATTACAATAGCTAATTTAACATGTCCATTAGCTTCACTTAGTTTTCGAATCGCAATTTTATCATTTACACCGGTTACTGATTTAACAATGTTAATACCTCTAACTTGTAATTTTTTATTGGACAATTTTAAATCTACCATATAATTTTTATAAACCTTACCCGCCATTTTCATACTTATCGTACTAATCATATTTAAAATTAATTTAGTTGATGTGCCAGCTTTTAGCCTTGTAGAGCCTGTTAAAACCTCAGGCCCTGGAATTACTTCTATAGGATACCTACTAATTTTACCTATCTCACTATTATCGGTACAAGCTATCGAACCCGTTATAGCTCCTACTTTATTGGCATATTCTATACCTCCAATTACATACGGAGTTCTACCACTCGCAGCAACTCCTATAACCGCATCTTTAGAAGTTAAATTTATTTTTCTTAAATCTTCTTCTCCCAGGATAGGATTATCTTCCGCTCCTTCTTTAGCCTTTACAAATGCATTTTCTCCACCTGCTATAATTCCCACTACAGTTTCATAATCAACACCAAAAGTTGGAGGACATTCTACAGCATCCAAGACACCAAGTCTTCCACTTGTACCTGCTCCGATATAAATTATTCTACCACCTTGTTTTAAGCATTCTCCCGTTTTTTCTATCAATTTAGATATATTTTCATACTCGTTTTCAATACACTTCACGGCATTTATATCTTCCTTATTCATAAGTTTTACAGATTCTAGTATGCTCATCTCACTAAAATTAATAGAATTGGGATTTTCTTTTTCTGTTTTTATGTCACTTAAATCTATCAATTGCAAACTCCTTTCTATTTCTTAAATATAAATTTTATATCACCCTTAATATATTTTAATAAGGGTATGTCTTTAATGTCTATATTACCTAAAACATTAACTCTATCATCTTGATTCAAATTAACCTTCACTATCTGAATTTCACCATTATATCTACCATATAATTTATTATCAATTGTGATTGAACCAATCTTTCTTTCTATCGAATTAAAAGGTTCAATTTTAGACTTTATCTCAACTCTTGATAAGGTACTTCTGATTACATATTTAGAAAAATCTTTACGATTCTTGTGTTCTTTCCAAAAATATTTCTCAACCTCATGATTATTTATATTATAACTTTCTAGCTTAAGTACAATAGTTCTATTTTTATAATAGTCAAAAATCCTTTCAAACGTTTCATTTTTTACACTAATATCGCCAATTAAAACCTCGTCAACTAAATAGTTTTCTATCAAATCGAGATATGCTGTAAACGTATAAATATTTCTATGATCTTCAAGTGTAGGAAGCCCTTTAAAAATTGGACCTCTTAATTTTTCATCACCTTGAATAAATGCTTGTATTTTAAATCCTTTTTTCTTGAAAAATTTATTTCTCTCTAATAAAAATTCTTCAGAAAGACCAGTTTCTACCCTTGGATAAAAATTATGACAAACAGTAATTTCTTTAAGATTTAACCCTGCTTTTTCTAGTAAATTACAATATTTTTCATCAATGGTACTCGCATTTAATATAACTTCAAACTTTTTGCTAATTTCAAAAATATCCTTTGTAGAAAAACCATAATCAATTCTTAGTTTTTTAATTCCAATTGATTGATAAAAATCAATCAGTTCGTTAAATGTGAAATTAAATTTAGATAGAGTATTTGTTGAAATATCAATCATTAGACTCATATCCCTCTCATTTACATAATTAGATAGTTTTTTTATTTTTTCTATTATATCTTTACTATTTTCTTCAGTAATATGCATTGATGTAAAAATATTTTTAACACCATATTTTTTAGATTTATCTATATATCTCTGTATTTCTTTTATAGGTTCTGACAAATATACTGATATTCCCAGCATTATCCCTCCTTAAAATCACTTACTACTTAAATACTCTTTTCCAATATCCATATTTTTTTCTAAATCTTGTTTTTCCATTATTTTTATAAATGGGTAGAATATAGCCCCCATTACCAACCATCCTAACACAACGTATAGAGCTGGTAATATTGAAGCGTTAGTAGCCAAAAATGTTTTTATAGGAGCTGGCATTATCCAAGGGACAGCTAACACTGGTACTGGCAATATCCCTATCGTAGTTAGTATTACAGACATAATAGCTAAAACAACATAAGAAACTATAAATGGAATCATTAAAAGAGGATTCATCATAATTGGTATACCAAAGATTAAAGGTTCACCTATATTAAACAATGCAGCTGGCAAAGCTAATATTCCTAACGATTTTAATCTTGAAGATTTTGAAAAAGCCATAACCGCTGCTAAAGGAAGTAGACCAGTCCATATATAGTTATCCATATAAATTGCTGTATATGTATATGGTAAGTTTTGTAAACTTCCTGTTAATCTTAAAGCTTCTTGATTAGCCGCTCCCATTTGAGCCCAAATTGTTCCACCTACACTACCTACAATATTACCACCATGTATACCAACTGACCATAAAACCCTATTTAAAAATGATGCTAAAATACCTGCTATACCTGAATCCCCGACACTAACTAACGGTTCAAATATTGATTGAATTAATTTTGGTATATTTATATTAATAACATGACCTAAAATCCACCAGAAT
Organism: Helcococcus sp. SA-HE-C1; assembly: GCF_985670335.1. Lineage (NCBI taxonomy): Bacteria > Bacillati > Bacillota > Tissierellia > Tissierellales > Peptoniphilaceae > Helcococcus > Helcococcus sp. SA-HE-C1. Next base: position 70,508 of record NZ_OZ484652.1, on the reverse strand, counting down.
AAAACAACAACAAAACTAGGAATTAAAGCTACAAAAGCTTGAGATACCATTGGTGGTACATTTTCCGGAAGTTTTATAACAATTTTTTTGGTAATGAAGAATCTATAAATTTCAACTGAAACTATACCTACTATAATCGCTGTAAACACACCCAAAGCACCTATATACTGAGTCGGAATACCTGTAAAATTTTGAGCTTTTTGTCCATTTTCAACTAAAACTTTAACAGTTTTAACTGGATTTAATAACAAGAAACACGCTGTGGATAAGATAACTGGTTGTATAATATCAATTTTATAATTTTTATTCTTGTTGTACCACTCTGTTAGACCATAAGAAACAGTTATAACAGTATAAAAACCTATAAATTGCGTACCAACTCCCGAAGCTGTGGCTAAAACTTTTCTAAATTCACCCAAAGCATCTGTATATGGTTTATATGGAAAAGATGCAAATATTAAAAATATTGAACCTATAACTAATAGACTCATTATTCCTAATCCCATTCTTTGCATAACTTGAATGTATCTCATTTGAGAAAACTTAATTAAAGGAGGCGCTATTCTTTCTTCTACAAATTTTGTTAATTTATTCATAATATTACTATTCCTTTCTTGCCTTAATTATTAAGCTAGAACTTATTGGATTATTTTTTATAATATATTTAACTTCTGATAAAACTTCATCTTCGTCATCAGTTGTCTCATAAAAAATATTTATTCCTTCGGTTTTTAAGTAAGTTAAATTATATTTTTCAACATTCTCCAATATTTTTTTAACTTTATCTTGCATTAACGGGCTAGTTATCACTATCATTTGTCCTCCTAAATTATTATTTTATTATGATTATATGATATAAGAAATCGAAATCATTTACAATGTTATAATTAAAATATGAAATAAAGTTTCATATTTTGAAAAGATTGTAAATTATATGTAAATAAAAGGTAAATTATAGGTTTTTATTGTTTTTTATTTTCTAATCATTAAAAATAACCTTTTCACAATATTTTTTTTATGATACTATATATACATAAAAAGCTAGGAGGTATGATGAAAAATATAGTTTTAATCTGTGCGGCTGGGATGAGCACATCTCTTTTAGTAAATAAAATGAGAAAGTATAGTGAAGAAATAAATTATGATGCAAATATAAACGCATATCCAATGTCAGAAATAGATAAACATGGAAAAGATGCGGATATAATTCTATTAGGGCCGCAAGTTAGATTTAATTTAGAAAAAGTTAAATCAACATTCCCAGAGAAACATGTCCAAGTTATTGAAACAGTAGATTATGGAATGATGAATGGTGAGAATGTTATAAAAAGTGTTATAAGCGTAATAGGTGAATAATATGAATATAGAAGAAATCAGCTTTAAAATAATAGCTTCCGTTGGAACCGCACGTTCTCTATTTATAGAAGCTATTAACGAAGCAAAAAAAGGTAATTTTGAATTAGCAAAAAATAAAATTATGAAAGGTCACGATTTTTTTAATGAAGGACATAAAGTTCATCTAGAACTAATCACTCAAGAGGCCGATGAAACTCAAGATCCTATAAAACTCAACCTAATATTGATGCATGCCGAAGACCAATTAATGAGTGCTGAATCCTTTGGAATTTTAGCGGATCAATTTATAGATGTTTATAAAAAAATTATATAAATATAAGTATTATATTTATATATTGTAATTCCTCTTGAAATTAATACTGATATAGACAACTACAAAATTAATACAAATAGTAATAAGTTTATATACAATATTACCAAATAAAAAAGAGTTATAATAGTTAGTTTTATCTAATAATTATAGCTCTCTTTTTTATATAATTTAAGATCATCGTTAATAATTAAAGTAAATTTCTGTTAAGTTTTATAATAATTTGTTTACTCTCTTTTAGGAATGTAAAAAACTTAAGATAATATAACTTTTAACATTATTTAGGATAGTAAATATAATTTACGTTATTTATTCAGATTTACCTAAAACTTCATTAGTTTTTATTATTTTTTTCAAAAATTCATCCTTATACATTTCTAAATATGCATTATATAATACATCAATAATTATAAGCTGCGAAATTCTACTCGAACTAGCTGCCGTTCTTAAATTATTCTCTATATTGGGGACATTAAGACTAAAATCTGACATATTTAATAATTTATTGTTTGAATATTTTGTAATAGATATCAGCTTAGCATTATTTAATTTTATATTTTGAGCTATATCTAAAATTTCACGAGTTTGTCCAGAGTATGAAATTACAATAGCAATTTCATCCTTCTGTATATTCATAGAATTTATGATTTGTAAATGAGTATCTTCATAAAGTACAGTTAGTTTATTAATTCTTTCTAATTTTTGTTGAAAATCTTTAGCTACAAGAAAACTAGCACCTATTCCAAACAATCTTATAATTTTATTTTTATCTATTAATTTTACAATTTGATTTATCTGATTGTAATCTATTAGATTATATGTATTATTTAACGATCTGATATTTTCATTAAAAATTTCTGTAATAATTTCTTTTTCGCCAGAATTTCTATTTTTAGTAAGATTACTTTCAATTAACTCATCATTGAAATTAATATCATTTAAAAGAGCGAGTTTTAAGTCCCTAAATCCTAAAAATCCATTTTTTTTACAAACTCTAACAATGGTTGCTGGACTACAATAGCCTTTCTTAGCTAAAGTATGAATATCCATCTCTGTAACTTCTCTTATATTATCTAAAATATATTTAATTACCGACTTTTCTACATCTGTAGCCTGACTTGTATAGTAACTTTCTAATCTATAAATTACTTTTTTCATTTCATCTATTCCATTCTATTTTTATTATGCTAATTTGAAATAATTTAATATTTTTATGTTACATAAAATCAATTTAATTTCTTATTATATCTATTATCTAGATTTAGCTCCTTTTGATTTTAGATATTTATCCATAAACTTAGTATTAGTTTTTTCCTCATCTGTAGCCCAGACTATTCCCGCTTCTATCCCGTAGTTTTTTATTATCTTTTCTGCTTCCTCTTTAGTTGATAAATAAACGGCTGTAGAAAGTATATCTGCTAATCCTGAGTCTTTTGCTAGTACTGAGGTTGATCTATATCTTGTCTCAGGGTAAAAAGTTTTAGGATCAACTATATGATGATATCTTTTCCCTTTATGATTAAAAAATCTTTGATAATCACCACTTGTAACTACTGACCATGAACCATCTAAGAACAAGACATCTAAATATTCACTCGCTTTTAAATTAGGATTTTGTAGGGCTATTCCCCATGTCTTTCTGCCATCTGCTGGTTCTCCTATAGTTCTGACATTTCCACCAGCATTTATTGAAGCATGTTTTATTCCCTTTTCTTCCAGTTTTTTTGAAATTAATTCTGTTGCATAACCTTTCGCTGTTGCTCCTAAATTTATTTTAACTTTGGGATTTTTTATATACACAGTACTATTTTGTTTATCAATTTCAACATCATTTATATCTGTATATTTACCAGCTTCTTCAATATCTTCTTTTTTAGGTAATTCCGTTTCAAATTCATCACGACCTGAATTTTTTTGACTATAATTATGCCATATTTCTAGCACTGAACCCATTGCAACGTTTACCTTGCCTAAAGTTTTTTCGTGTGCTTCTTTTGATAAAATTATTAAGTCTAGTAAATCTTTTTCTACCTTTACCGGTTGTTTTCCTGCATTATCATTTATGGTTTTCACATTTGAAATACTTTCATAATTTTTATAATTATCATATAACTTATGCAATCTCTTATATTCGCTTTCCACAAAGCTCGAATTTCTCTTAAATTCTTTTTCATTTTTAGCATATTCTAAATATGTAATTTGAGTATCAAATGTATCATAAAAAGTTTTATTAAACTTTTCCACCTTTTCATTTGAACATCCTACTAAAATTAATATTAAAACAATTATGATTAAACTCTTTTTCATTTTAAATTATTCTCCTTTGCATGTATAGCATATTATACTATAAAATCACCCAAATAAAAAAGTTGTCAATAGATAACCTTTGTTACCTTTGACAACTTCTATTAATTTATATTTTTATTTTGCTGCTTCTGATAAAGCTTTTAAGTATACATTAGCTTTTATTGTAACTGATGATAATAAATCAGCGTCTTTAGGCTTTCCTTTTTCGTCAACTTCTAATGCAGAAATATCTGAGTGTTTTTTACCTTTTGTCCAGCCCTCGAGAGCTTTAGCTTGTTCAAACCATTCTTTTCCTATTTTTGAAGCTTTTTTCATGCCATATTTATCTCCAAGTTGAACTTTTGTCGTTCCCTCTTTAGGTAAATCTTTTGATGGAGTTCCGTCTTGATTTAATGGCACCGTATTTTGAGCATTATCTAAAAACGCTTCTACTATTGTGCCGTCTTCTTTAGTCGCTACAACAGCTATTACTGTTTCATATTGAACACTAGCACCTTTTCCATCAGCAGATTCTTTTGTCATATTTCCTAATGATGTAATCGCCTTATAGTTAACTTTTGCAACTTCCTTAACATCTCTCGCGTTTTCCCATGCATTTACAACAGCTTTTTGATAGTCTCCAATGTCAATTGTAACTGAAGATACTAAATCAGCCTCACTAGGTACATTTTGATGACCTTCGTCTTTTTTAGTTGTAGGGATTCCTGCAACTTCATCTGCTGTTTTTCCTACAATATATTCTTCAAAAGATTTCATTTGTTCATGCCATTCTTTTTTAATACCTGACGCCTTTTTCATTCCATATTTATCTCCAAGTTCTTTTTTAGTCATGAACTCTAATTCTGAAATTGGTTTTTCAAATTTTCCTTCTTTTGTGACCCCAACTTTTGACTGAGCATTGTCAATTTCAGCTTTTATAATTTTACCATCCTTATCAAAAGATACTGTCGCAAAAATTGCATTTTGTTCTGTATTAATATTTTCACCACGTTCTTTGGCATTTAGTTTAATAATTTTACCTAAGCCAACTTTTGCAATTTTTTTATTTGTTTTACTTGATGTTTCCGCTTTGTCTTTTTCCTTAGAAGTTTCTTTTAAAGTTTCAATTTTAGTTTCTGTTTTTGTTTCATTGATAACTTCTTTTGGAGTTTCTTTTTTTCTGTTAGTTAATAATAATACAATAATCACTACCATCAACGTAATTTGTAAATATTGTAAGTAATTTATTTTTTTCATATCCCTCTCCATATGTACTTTTTGATTAAATAAATTTTCTATATCTATTATATATATTTTTTGTATCTTTGTCAATTTTTTGTCATTATAGGTCTCTTCTATCTTCTAGCGCCTTACTCAATGTTATCTCATCAAAATATTCCAAATTTCCTCCTACGGGTATACCACTTGCTATTCTCGTAAATTTAACATTTGAATCTCTTAAAAGTTCCTTTATAAATAGCATAGTAGTTTCCCCCTCAACTGTAGGCGATATTGCAAATATAATTTCAGTAATATCTTCATTTTTAACCCTATCTACAATAGCGTCTATTCCTATATTTGCAGTATCAAGCATTGTAGTTGGTTTTATTAAACCTTTTAGCACATGATATCTTCCATTAAATGTATTGGTATTTTCTATTGTTAAAAGATTTGTAACATCCTCTACAACACAAACAATTTCTGAATTTCTGCTAGTATCTTTGCAAATACTACAAATTTTATCTTCAGTCAAATTCCCACAAATTTCGCATCTAGTAATATTATCCCTTGCACTTTCCAAAGATATAATTAATGAATTTATTTTCTCTACATCCATATCGACTATATGCAAAGCCATCCTTTGTGCTGATTTCCTACCTACTGATGGTAATTTTCTTAAAGATTCTATTAATTCTTCTAAAGAACTTGGATAATTGAACATATTCACCTCACAATAAAAAAGGTGGCTGCGCCACCTCAAAGTCATAATTTTATTAAAACATACCAGGTAAGTTTATACCACCTGTTATTTTACCCATTTTAGTTTCTGAAAGCTGTTCAACTTGTTTAATAGCATCGTTTACAGCTGTTAAAACTAAATCTTGTAGCATTTCAACGTCTTCTGGATCTACGGCTTCTGGATCTATTTTGATTGATAATATTTCCTTTTTACCATTAGCTTCTACTTCAACCATTCCTCCACCAGAACTAGCAGTAACTTTAGCTTCTTCAATTTCCTTTTGAGTAGCTTCCATCTTCTTTTGCATTTGTTGTACTTGTTTCATCATTTGACCCATATTTCCACCGCCAAATCCACCTCTTTTAGCCATTTGTTCCTCCTATTTTTTTTATCCTTACTTGTCTTTAATTATTAGTTTATCCTCTGGAAAAATTTTTTTCAACTTATTTATATTATCCGAACTTTCTTTTTTTAAAGATGATTCCTTAAATTCTTTACATTCTATTTCATATTCTTTTCCCACTACTCGTTTTAAATCTTCTTTAGCTTTTACAAAATAGAGATTCATACCTAAATGAAAATTAATTTTATCCTTACTAATGTATAAAATTATTTTATTGGATCTTTGTTTTATGTCTTTTAACCCTTCCAAAAGCAATTTCGTGTGCGGATATTTTTCTCTTAAAATTTTTAATAGCACTTGTGTATGATTTTCTGAATTTTTAGTTTTCTTAATTGAATCTGTATTTTCAATGAGCTCTTCTTTTTTTAATTCCTTATTTTCTTTTTCTTCTGCTAAGTTGCTCTTTTCAGCATTCTTTTTTTCCAAATCATCATATTCGGTAAATACCTTTTCAATATCATCTACATTTACACTTTGTTTTGATAACTCTTTTGTTGTTATATTTTTTTGATTTATAGCTCCATGTTCTTCTAAGTACGAAATTCTATCTTCAAGATTTTTAATTTTCGCCTCAATTTGTTTTCTTGGCATAAAACTAATTAACCTTGTCGATGCTATCTTAAAAAGTATTGATGAACTATCACTTTTTCGCATAATTTCTTCATATTCTATCAATATATCGGTACTATTTACCAATTGTTCTAAACTTATATTGTCAAGAAGATTTTCTACGATATTTTCCTTAACTCCTATTTTCATATAAATTAAATCATTAAAAAATAGTATTATCTCTTTAATAAAATGATTAGGGTCTTTTCCCTTATTTAATTCTTCATCAATTAATTTGTACAACTCACTTATATTTTTTTGAAATATCGCTTTACAATAGGATCTCTTAATATCATCACTAAACACCCCAAGTAAATCATAGACATCATCAACGTTAATAACATCTTTTCCTATAGAAATCACTTGGTCTAATACGCTTAAAGCATCTCTCATCGCTCCAGAAGCTACTGTCCCTATAACTTCTACAGCCCTCTCTTCCATAGAAACACCTTCTATATTTAAGATATTTTTTATTTGCGTTTTTATATCTTTTATAGATAGTGATTTAAATTCAAATCTTTGCGTTCTGGAAAGTATTGTATTAGGTATTTTTTCAATTTCTGTAGTTGCCAAAATGAATATTAGGTGTTTAGGTGGTTCTTCCATTATTTTTAATAACGCATTGAATCCCTCATTCGTAATCATATGAGCTTCGTCTATGATGTATACTTTATATCTTAAAAGCGTAGGAGGATATATAACCTGCTCACGAAGTTGTCTTATATCTTCAATACCACGATTTGATGCCGCGTCCATTTCAACAATATCCATGCTACTTTCTTCTTGAATAGCAATACAATTTTGACATTTGTTACAAGGTATTCCAGACTCTAAATCTAAACAGTTTACGGCTTTTGCAAATATTTTTGCAGTAGAAGTCTTGCCTGTTCCCCTCGTTCCTGAAAAAATATAGGCATGTGAAATTTTATTATTTTTAATTTGATTTCGTAAAATATTTACGATATTATCCTGACCATAAACCTCTTCAAAAGTTTTTGGACGATATTTTCTATATAATGCTTGCCTCATAAATCACCTCAAAATAATTATACCATAAGTATATATAGTTTTATCCTATTTAGCGTTATAAGAATATATGTATATAAAAAAACCTTGAAAATATTATTCTAAGGTGACCCCAAAAAGTTGGACTTTATACCAGATACATATTGAATGTTGCTACTGGAATAATAGCTTCATGATTTCCTATTACGTAATATTAAGAAATTTCACCTTCATTCTTTTTCTTTTCTTTAGTAAGAAAATCCACTGCAAATGTCTTTTGTAATAATGCATCTCCTTTATATTTTTCATTTGTCAATAGTGGAATATTTTTTATTTATTGAACATTTTGGAAGAATTGAAATTTTAAAAAGAATAATAAATTGATTCAATATATAGGAAGATTTGGTATAATTAATTTATGTAAATTTATATTTTAAGGTATAGGAGTCAAGATGAAAAAAGAAAGCTAATTAGATTTTTGTTTTTAATTCTCATAGTATATATGATTTTAGATTATATTAATATATTAACTAAAGTAGGAATAAATGTTAAAGATATAAATTAAAAAATTTTAAACATATTAATAGTAATAGTTTTATATATGACAATGTTCTATTTTATAGAACGTAAACAAATGGAAATAGATCATAAACAAATAGAAAAAGAAAAAAATGAAATAGCAAATATTATTCTCAAAAATATTTATGAAATGTGCTTAGATAACATACATATCTATAATGATGATATAATTAATAATTATATAGTTCCAAACTGTAATTTTGACAAACTAATATATGAAGATGAGTATATGAGTAATTTATTAAATCTACCAATTCAGAATAAAAATATTATATATGATTTATTAGAAGACGGTATAATCTCAAAAAAAATTATATGAAAATTATTTAGTCTGTAAAAAATCTATAGAGAATATCTAAATATAAGAATTATGCTTTATGATAAACCAGAGTTATCAAATGATAAAAAACATTCGTGATATCTGAGTTAAAAAAATCATTAGATAATCTAAATATCTATAATAAATGATATACCTATATAAATGAAACCTATAAGAAAGAAATAGTGTAACGGATTTTTGAAAATTGTATAAAGAATTTACTTAATAAATAATATAAAGACTAAATTTTAATAAAGTTGGTAGATTTTGAATTTTAACATTTGATATAATGGAGAAAAAGATGAAAAACTATGATATTAAACCTTTTACAAAATGGGTTGGAGGTAAAAGGCAATTACTAGATGAAATAGAGAGATTGTTACCAGAATCTTATAATACGTATTATGAACCTTTTGTAGGTGGAGGAGCTTTGTTTCTTTACTTACAACCTAAAAATGCTGTAATTAATGATATGAATTCGGATTTAATATTATCATATAAAGCAATAAAAGATGATTTGAGAAATCTTGTCCAAGAATTAGAATATCATAAAGAAAACAATTCAAAAGAATATTTTTTAAATTTGAGAAGCTATGATAGAGATGAGAGGATAAACTCTCTATCAGATACACAAAAAGCTGCAAGGATAATGTATATGTTAAGGGTTTGTTTCAATGGCATGTATCGTGTAAATTCAAAAAATCAATTTAATGTACCATATGGGAGATATAAAAATCCAAAGATTGTAGACGAAGAACTTCTGAAAAATATAAGTGAATACTTAAATTCATCAGGTATATTAATTTTCAATAAAGATTTTGAAGAAGTAATAAAAACTTGTAAAGCAGGAGATTTCGTTTATTTTGATCCTCCATACATTCCTATAAATGAAACTAGTTCTTTTACATCTTATACTGATGAAGGATTCTATTATGAAGATCAAATTAGATTAAGAGATGTGTTTTCAGAACTTACAAGAAAAAATGTTTATTGTATGTTATCAAATTCATACTCGCCAATAACCTTAGAACTATATAAGGAATTTAATATACATGAAGTGAAAGCTAAAAGGAGTATTAATTCTGTCGCTTCAAAACGTGGTGAAATATCAGAAGTAATTGTTACTAATTATTAATTATCTTTTCATTTTAAATATATTTACTAGGAGGCTATAAAATTAACTATTATAAAGAGAAAAATATTCGCTTAATTTTGGGAGACTGCTTCGAAATAATGAAAAAATTACCTAAAGAAAGTTTTGATATGATCTTTGCAGATCCCCCATATTTTTTAAGTAATGGTGGAATATCTAATAGCGGAGGGAAAGTAGTATCTGTAAATAAAGGAGATTGGGATAAAGCTAGTAGTTTAGAAGAAAAACACGAATTTAATAGAGCTTGGATAAAAATTGCTAAAGATTTATTAAAACCAAATGGAACAATCTGGATATCTGGAACATTGCACAATATCTATTCTGTAGGCATGGCACTTGAACAAGAAGGTTTTAAGATTCTAAACAATATTACATGGAAAAAATTAAATCCTCCTCCAAACCTTTCTTGTAGATATTTTACTCATTCTACAGAAACTGTTCTATGGGCTAGAAAAAAAACAAAAAAGCTCGCCATTATTATAATTATGATTTAATGAAAAAATATAATGATGGAAAACAAATGAAAGATGTTTGGGAAGGAGCATTAACTCCTAAAATAGAGAAAATATATGGAAAACATCCTACACAGAAACCAGAATATTTATTACACAGAATAATTGAATCTTCCACAAAAGAGAATGATTTAATACTAGATCCTTTTCTAGGATCTGGAACTACAGGAGTTGTATCGAAAAAATTAAATAGAAAATTTATTGGTATAGAAAAATGTGAAGAATATTTAGAAATTGCAGAAAAACGAATAAAAAGTTTGGGAGTAAAATATGAATTATAGTAATAGGTTAGAGTATTTTATTGATACTTTATCTATGTCAAACAAAACCCCTAATTATTTTATTAATTGGGAAAAAGTAGTAAGGAATACGAATGAGTTTGAGTTAGAATTAAACACATTAAATTATTTAGTAGGAAAAGATGATATTATAAATGAGACAAGAGAGCTTTTTAGAAAGCAACCTGAACTCATAAGGACGATACCGTCATTAATTGCGGAAAGAAATAAAGAGATTGTAATCTTAGACTTAAATGAATTTGTAATGACTTACAAAAACCTTAATTTTAAGACCATAGATAAAGATAATATAGACCTTTATGTAGATTTTTGTGAAAGCGTAGGATTATTAGATTTCATTAAAAATCATGCAAATAAATCACTTGTAGATTATGTATATGGTGTTGAAGCAGGTTTAGATAGTAATGGAAGAAAAAATAGAAGCGGAACTAATATGGAAACAATTGTAGAAGAGTATGTTTCAAGTATTTCTAAGGAATACAATCTTGAATATATTTCTCAAGCTAAATCTTCTCAAATTCAATCTAAATGGGGGAAAATTGTTCCGACTGATAAAGCGAATAGAAGTTTTGATTTAGCTATCTACAATAAAACTATAGATAAACTATTTTTAATTGAAACAAATTACTATAATGGTGGAGGTAGTAAGCTAAAATCTGTATGCGGTGAATTTATGAATTTAAATAGATTAATAAGTGGAGATGAAAATATTAGTTTTATATGGGTAACAGATGGACAAGGATGGAAAACAGCTATAAACCCAATTACTGAAGCTATGGAAGAAATAAATAATATATTAAACCTTCACATGATTTTTAGTGATGGGCTTCTAAAAGATATTTTAAGTAAATAAAAACTATGTCTTCAAATATTGCTAAACTTATAAAAATATATTTTATTAAATAAAACAGAGGCTAAAAATGTCCAAAGGTATAATTTATGTAATGACAATTGTAGTTCCTGGTCTTCTAAAAATAGGGTAAACCGGTAGAAACAACTATGAATCAAGGATGTATATATTAGAAAAAAAAACGGATATTCTAATGTTACAGGATTGACTCGTAGATTTGCTATAGAAGTGAAAGATTATGATGAAAAAGAAAAGTTGATTGATGAAATTTTAAAAAAAGCAAGGTTCCAAATACAGAGCTATATGCTTTAGACGAAAATTTAGTTATCAACTTGCTTTCATCATTTGAGGGAACAATTGTATATCCTAAAGAAAAAACCAAAGAAGAAATATTTAATGATTCTATTAAAGAATTAGAGATAAAATCCGATTCAGTATTTATTCTTGGTGGAAGATATTACTTAAATAGAAAAGTCAGAGGATTCGGAAAGGTTAAAGGTGAAGCAATAGTTGAAGATGGAATATTTAAAGTCTTAAAAGGAAGTATCTGTGCACCAGAAAAAAAGGATTTGTTCCTGAAATTATAAAAAACGCTAGGATAGATAATAATATTATAATGGAAGATGTAATTTGTAGTTCTCCATCAACTGCTGGAGCGCTTGTAATTGGAGTGTCTAGTAACGGATGGATAGTATGGAAAGATAAAGACGGCAATAAGTTGAGTGTCTTTAGAATCATAACCACCAGCTTAGCTGGTGGTTTGCACTGCCCCTATAAGGGGCTTTTTCCTGCTGTGCACCTTGTGCACATTGAAAGTCTGCCAACTGCACTAGTTTCTCAACTGGTGCTAAAGCACCTTGTTTACTTTATATTTATTTCATTTTCTTTCCAGAAAACGGATTTATATATTCTTTTATACTTATTTGATCAGCTGTATAATCTTCTTTTAACTGATTTCTTATATATTCTTGTATCTTCTTTGCATTTTTTCCTGCTGTATCTACAAAGTACCCTCTACACCAAAAATTTCTATTTCCATACTTGTACTTTAAATGTGCATGTCTATCAAATATTATTAGACTACTCTTTCCTTTTAAGTATCCCATGATTTCTGAAACACTATATTTAGGTGGAATCTCAATCAACATATGAATATGGTCAGGGCATAATTCTGCTTCTATTATATTTATATTTTTTCTCGTCAGCAAATCTCTAAGTATTTTCCAATATCTTCTTTAATTCTTCCATATATTATTTGTCTTCTATATTTTGGTGCAAATACTATATGATACTTACAATTCCAGCTTGTATGTGATAAACTATTTTTATCCATATGGATTGTCTCCTCTCGTATTTAATTGTGTAGTTTGTCAGACTACATCAATTTTATCACGGGAGGATTTTTTCTTGAAGCTAAAGCTATTGATTCCCCCGGCATAGCCGGGGGTTTTATTGTGGTAAACCCACAATAAAAATAAAATTAATATATAATTTTATTTAATATAAATATACCTTAGGAGGAAACCTATGATACTAGAAACCAAAAGACTAATCTTAAGACCCTGGGAAAAATCAGACGTCAAAAGCCTATATGAAAATGCAAAAAATCCAAATGTAGCTCTAATGGCTGGATTTCCACCTCACAAAAGTATTGAAGAAAGCCTATCTGTTATCGAAAATATCCTTACTGGAGCAGAATGCTATGCTATATGCAAAAAAGAAGATAATATAGCAATTGGTTCAATAGAACTTAAAATGAAGAGTAAAATGTTTGATAAGGGAAAAAAAGACGAATGTGAGATAGGATTTTGGATTGGTGAAAAATACTGGGGAAATGGATTTGTCCCAGAAGCTGCAGAAAGATTAATTCAGCGAGTCTTTGAAGACTTAGGTATGAATGTAATCTGGTCCAATTATTTTGCAGGAAATGAAAAGTCTAAAAGAACTCAAGAAAAATTAGGATTTGTTTATTACAAAACTTTTAAGAATGAAAATATAAATTTATTGGATAAAATAACTAATTATAATTTTACTAGACTTACAAGGGAAAGATATTTAAAATTAAGACATTAAATGTTTAGAAAATGAAAATAAAATACAAATGTGCAAAAACATCATAATAAGGTGACCCCAAAAAGTTGGACTTTATACCAGAGACATTTAGAAATATTTGTCTCTGGTTTTTTGTCCTAAATATTTCTCCTAGGGGAAATCGCAGCTAAGCTGCATTTAATTTTCTATATTCAACCGGACTTAAATATCCAAGTTTTTCTTTTATTCTATCTTCATTATAATATTTTATATACTCTTCAATTGTCTTTTTTAGCTCGTTAAACGACTTAAATGTTCTACTATAGTAAATTTCTCGTTTTAATATTCTGAAAAAATTCCCCATAGGAGAATTATCTAAGCAATTTCCTTTTCTTGACATACTATGTAAAATTCCGTTATTTTCTAATTTTTTAGTATATTGTTTTAATTGATATGCCAATCCTTGATCTGAATGTGTTTACCCATCTTCTTACAATTATTTCATTACTAATTCCATATTTCTTAGCTAAAGATCTATATCCTCCTTCGTTATTTAGATATGAATTAACCACTTTTATCTTAAATTTTGTACTATATTTTGCCATAAAAGAACTGACCTCCTTAAAGTTGTTTTTAGGTCCAACTTTTTGGGGTCAGTTTATTTAAGGTTTTTTTAATTAATTTACTTGATATGGTAATAATGCTATTTGTCTTGCTCTCTTGATATTTTTTGCAACTATTCTTTGATGATGAGCACATGTTCCTGTAACTCTTCTTGGTAAAATTTTACCCCTTTCAGAAATGAAAGGTTTTAAAGTACTAACATCTTTATAGTCTATTTTTTTATTTTTATCTTTCTTAAAAGCACAAACTTTTTTTCTTGATCTAAATCTTCTATCCATTTATTCCTCCTTGAATATTAGAAAGGAATCCTAGAATCATCTGCTGGATTAAAATCTGTTCCATAATCAAAATCTTGATCTGAAGGCTCAAAATTATTTTCTTTACTAGAATAATCTTGTGAGCTATTTATTTTTGATGAATTTCCTCCATCTTTCCAATCGATAAACTCGACATTTGAAGCTACAACATCTGTTGTATAAACTGTTCTTCCATCTTTTTCATACGAACCCGTCTGAATTCTTCCTTCAACAATAACTCTTAAACCTTTACCAGTATATTTAGCAACATTTTCTCCAAGTCTTCCCCAAGCAACACAATTAATGAAATCTGCTGTTTGCTGACCTTTTGATTCTAATTCCTGTCTTTTTTCTCTTGATAACTGTTTATCTACCGCAAGGCTAAATCTAGCAATTGCAGTGTTTCCACCAGATTGTAAATATCTTAAATCTGGTTCTCTCGTAAGTCTACCCATCAATACTACAGTATTCATATATATATCTCCTTTTTTATTAAGGATAATCTTATGACTCTTTATTTACAACTAAATATTTCATAATTTGGTCTGTAATTTGAGCTCTTCTTTCAAGTTCTTTTACGATAGAAGGATCTGCTTCAAAATTAATTAAAACATAATTACCTTCTGATTTATGGTTAATTTCGTATGCAAGTTTTCTTGTTCCCCAGTCGTCAACCTCGCCTAATGTGCCATTTTCTTTAATAACATCATATAGTCTATTTAGCACGGTTTCCTTTACTGAGCTTTCTAAACCTGTATTCAAAATAACTATCATTTCATAATTATTCATATTCTATACCTCCCTTTGGATTTCAAAACCCCGCTTCTAACACGGAGTAGAGATTTACCGAATAAGTATAACAAAAACTCGAGATAATTTCAAGTATTCCTTAATTTTTATTTTTCCTTGTTTTTTTCTTTTTCTCTATATTCTTCCATTATGTTTTCAAAAATCTCTGCTGTTGAAGGTGGGCTATATGTTATAGCATTCGCTCCTGCTTCAATAGTTTTTCTTATTGACTCCTCACTTGTACCTCCTGTAGCGATTATAGGAAAATCACATCCTATATCATCTCTGATTTTCTTAACAAAATCTGCAGTTTTACTTCCAGCTGTTACATTTAATATCTGTGCACCAGCCTTTATCTTACTTTTATAATCTGTATTTTCAGATGCAATAGTAGCTATAACTGGTATATCAAGTTCACTAGCTATTTGCGTGATACTTTCATCTTCCATAGGTGAATTTACCACCACACCATATGCTCCATATAACTCAGCTTGTAGACCAATGTTTAATGATCTCTTTCCTGATGTAATCGCTCCACCTATTCCTACAAATACCGGAACCATTGACGTGTCTAGAATTGCATTATTAATTGATATCTGGGGAGTAAATGGATATACCGCCATTATTGCATCTGCATTTGAATTCTTTATTATCGCAACATCTGTAGTAAATATTATAGATTTTATTTTCTTTTCTAAAATATTAATTCCACTAGCTTCATAAATTACTTCTGGTACAACTATCAATCTTTTTCTAAGATTATGATTTATTTTAGGTGGCTTTTTAATTTCTCTTGCCAACGCCACTTTATGTCCAGGAATTATAGCAATATCATTAATACCATATTCCGCAACAACATGAGCACAATCACGACTTGATTGAATAGTTCTAATCCTACCTTTTTGACTTAATCTCTCTATTAAACTACTCTTTTTCTTCATTACTCTCCCCCTTTGATCTCTTTTTTATTATACCATTTTTAACACTTTTTTTACTATCATTATTATTAATTACTAGTAATATTTAATTTTTTATTAGTTTTTTATTAGTTTTTTATTAATTTAATGTATAATGTTATTAAATTAAATTTGGAGGTAATATGCAAAATTACAAATTAATCGAACAAAAATTTTTAGAAAATGAAAAATCAAATGCATTAGTTTATGAACATAATATAACTAAGGCAAGAATATTCGTTATGAAAAATGATGACTTAAATAAAACATTTGGAATAGGTTTTAGGACGCCACCTACTGATGATACTGGTGTATGTCATATTTTAGAGCACTGTGTATTAAATGGATCAAAAAAATATAAAACTAGAGAACCCTTCATGGATATGGTTAAAGGCTCTCTTTCAACATTTTTAAATGCTATGACTTTTCCTGATAAAACTATCTATCCTGTTGCCTCAAGAAATGATCAAGACTTCAAAAACCTTACTGACGTTTACCTTGACGCAGTTTTTAATCCAAGAGTATTAGAAGACGAAAAAATTTTTAATCAAGAAGGTTGGAGATACAATTTGGAAGGCGATAATCTCGATTATAAAGGTGTTGTTTACAATGAGATGAAGGGTGCTATGTCAGGATTTGAACGTCAAGTATATACTCAGGTTTTAGAGGGTCTTTTCCCCGATAGTATATACGGGCTAAACTCCGGCGGTGATCCATACAAAATTCCAGAATTAAAATATGAAGATTTCATCAAATATTATAAAAATTTTTACCACCCATCAAACTCCTATATTTTCCTATATGGAAACATGGACCACGAATCATATTTACAATATATTCATGAAGATTATTTATCTAAATATACATTTAGAAAAGTTGATTCTTCATTAAAATATCAGCCTTTTTTTAATGAAATAAGAGAAAAGGAAGTTTATATTAATACAACAAAAGAAGCTTCCGATGACGATTCTTATCTTTCTTACTCAGTAATTTTAGGAGATGCAACTAATTCTAAAAATAGGATAATTACAAATATTCTTAATTCCGCACTTATTAATAATGAAAGTTCTACATTAAGACAAAAACTAATTTCTTCAAATATTTTAGATGTTATTATTAGTGGTGGTTCAACTAATTTAGAAGCCGTTTTTTCAATCATAGCTAAAAATATAAATCCTAAAAATAAAGAAAAGTTTATTGAAATAATAGAGAACGAGTTAGAAAACATTGTTGAAAATGGGATAGATAAAGACTTAATTCAAACCGAACTAAATAGCTATAAATTTGATATCAGAGAGAAAGGAAATAATGCTACTAAAGGTGTAGTTTATTTTATTAATGCTTTTGATTCATGGCTTTACGATAAATCACCGATTGAAGGTATTGATATCCTTAATGATATTGACCACATTGAAAAAAATCTTTCAAATGGTATTTTTGAAAAGTTTATCAAGGAAAACATTCTAGAGAATAAACATAAAATTATAATAACTCATAGGACAAAGAAAAATCTTAATAAAGAAAAAGATAAAAAAGTTAAAGAAAAACTTCAAAAAAGATTAAACTCCCTAAATGAATGTGAAAAAGAAGAATTAAATAAAAAAAGAATTGAAATGGAAGAATTCCAAAATAGAGAAAATACACCTGAAGAAAAAGCTACAATTCCTATGCTTTCAAAATCTGATGTAGATGCAAATATAGAGAGAATTGATAGACAAATAGAGACACATGATGACTACACACTTATTAAACATAATCTTCCCACTGCTGGTATAGACTATTTAAGATTAGTATTTGATATTAACCATATTTCAGAAAAAGAAGATATACTATATCTTTCTCTTTTAACTTATGCATTAGGAATGTTTGACACTAAAAACTTTAATTATTCTGATTTAAATAAAAATATTTATCTAAATACTGGTGGAATTAATTTCGATATTTCTCAATATCAAAATTATACAACTAAAGAAATAACTAGAAAATTGGTGGTTTCAACAAAAGTCTTTAGTGAAAATATTAAAAATGCAACAAAAACTATACTTGAAGTTATTAATGACACACTTTTTGAAAATGAGTCAAGATTAAAAGAGTTAATCTCATTAATTAATGCTGATTTCGAATTTAGTATGTATCAAAAAGCTCACGCAATAATGATGCAGATATTTCTTTCAAATATTCTTGAATCTAATAAGTATGGAGAATATATAAAAGGCCTTGATTTTTATCTATTTACAAAATCACTAAAAGATATAGAACTATCTACAATACTTACGAAGCTAAAAAAAATTCACAAAAAAGTATTTAATAAAAATAGCTTGATTATAGACGTTGCATTTGATTTTACAAATAAAAAAGAATTAAAAACTTCAATAGAAAAAATAGCTATGAGTTTTGAATTAAAGGATTTGCCAAGTAGTAGATTCAAATTTATACCCGCTCAAAAAAGAGAAGCATTTAAGACTTCTGCAAATGTAAATTATGTTTCTTATGGAAATGTATTGGCTGGGGATTATAATAGTAAAATGGTAGTACTAAACAATTTGGTTTCTACAGAATTTTTATATAGCGAAATACGTGCAAAATCAGGAGCTTATGGTGCAGGTATGACCACATATGAAAATGGCAACGGTTTTGCAACATACTCCTATCGTGATCCAAATATAAAAAACACATTAGAAACATATAAACAGATTCCAATATTCCTTAAAAATTTAAATCTTTCAGAAAATGAATTGTTACCATACATTATTGGTGCTGTAGGTAATTTAAATAGCCCTCTTACCGAAAGACAGAAGGCAAAAAGAGATTTAGGATTATATATTTCCGGAAAATCTTATGAAGTTTTAGAAGAAAAAATTGAAAATGCTCTTTCAGTTGATTTAAATACCTTAAAATCCTACTCTGATACAATTAAAGAAACCCTTTCAAATGCATCAATTGCTGTATTAGGAAGCAAAGAATCTATAGAGCTTGAAGAGGATTTATTTGATGAAATAATTGAATTATAATAATATTTTCATATAACTATTGTTATGAACAATTAAATGTAGTAACTTTATAAAGCTCGTTATAAAAATTTAAGCCTATTAAATATAAGTATTTTAGTATGAT
Source organism: Helcococcus sp. SA-HE-C1 (assembly GCF_985670335.1). Lineage (NCBI taxonomy): Bacteria > Bacillati > Bacillota > Tissierellia > Tissierellales > Peptoniphilaceae > Helcococcus > Helcococcus sp. SA-HE-C1. The sequence goes on along the minus strand of NZ_OZ484652.1, from coordinate 51,057 downwards.
ATTCTTTATAGGATTTTGTTCAGTAATCATAACCACCAGCTTAGCTGGTGGTTTGCACTGCCCCTATAAGGGGCTTTTTCCTGCTGTGCACCTTGTGCACATTGAAAGTCTGCTAACTGCACTAGTTTCTCAACTGGTGCTAAAGCACCTTGTTTACTTTATATTTATTTCATTTTCTTTCCAGAAAACGGATTTATATATTCTTTTATACTTATTTGATCAGCTGTATAATCTTCTTTTAACTGACTTCTTATATATTCTTGTATCTTCTTTGCATTTTTTCCTGCTGTATCTACAAAGTACCCTCTACACCAAAAATTTCTATTTCCATACTTGTACTTTAAATGTGCATGTCTATCAAATATTATTAGACTACTCTTTCCTTTTAAGTATCCCATGATTTCTGAAACACTATATTTAGGTGGAATATCAATCAACATATGAATATGGTCAGGGCATAATTCTGCTTCTATTATATTTATATTTTTTCTCGTCAGCAAATCTCTAAGTATTTTTCCAATATCTTCTTTAATTCTTCCATATATTATTTGTATTCTATATTTTGGTGCAAATACTATATGATACTTACAATTCCAGCTTGTATGTGATAAACTATTTTTATCCATATGGATTGTCTCCTCTCGTATTTAATTGTGCAGTTTGTCAGACTACATCAATTTTATCACGGGAGGATTTTTTCTTGAAGCTAAAGCTATTGATTCCCCCGGCATAGCCGGGGGTTTTATTGTGGTAAACCCACAATGAAAAAAAAGGACCGACAGGTCCTTTTTTATTTTACTTCTCACACAAATTTTATTTGATACATTATATATTGTGAGTGTTTTATTCTTTTAATATTCTCTTGAGATTTTATCTAGAGTATACATAGCTCCTACAATCGCTTCTTCTGTCACTTTAAATGGTGTATTTCCCATTGTATCACCATCTTTATTAGCAAGTTTAGCAACTTCAAATAATTGTTCTCTAGTTACATTTGGAATACCTAATTCTTCAAAGTTTGTTGGCATTTCTAAGGTTTTACATAAGTCTAAAACTTCATAAATTTCTTCTAGTGGTCTATTTTCTAAGACCATTTGTGTAAGAGTACCAAATGTTACTTTCTCACCATGATATAAGTCATGAAGTTCGTGAATTGCTGTCATACCATTGTGAATAGCATGTGCTCCAGCAAGTCCACCTGATTCAAAACCAAGCCCTGACAATAGCGTATTTGCTTCAATTACATCACTTACAGCCTGAGTAATACATTTATTTTCTACAGCCGCAACAGCTAATACTGCATTTTCCAATAAAGTTTCATAACAAAGTCTAGCTAATGCATATGCCGCTTTTGTTTGTCCACCACCATAAAGTGTAGGACTGTTTGATTTTTTGTTGAATCAGCTTCAAAGTATGTTGCTAGTGCATCCCCTATACCAGCTTTAAATAATCTAACTGGTGCATTTACTATAATTTCTTCATCCATAATTACCACTGATGGATTTTGTCTTAAGAATAAATACTCTTCAAATTGTCCTTCTTCAGTATATATAACTGATAGTGCTGATGATGGAGCATCTGATGATGCTACTGTTGGTGCAATTAAAACTGGTAGTTCTGTGTAATATCCAACTGCTTTCGATGTATCAAGTGCCTTACCACCACCTACACCGATTACAGCAATATAATCACCATCTTTTATAGCCTCAACATGCTTATCAATCTCTTTGTGTGAAGATTCACCACCAAATTCTACCAAGGTTGCTTCTTCTTCATTATAGCTTTCTAAAACTTTGTCCTTATATTTCTTGAAAACAAATTTTGAAGCAATAATGTAAACTTTACCTTCTCCAAAAGTTGATGAATATTCTTTTAGTTCTGCTAGTAAACCTGGGCCTTGTACATATTTAGCCGGTGATTGAAAATTTCTTGTCATTAAATTCCTCCCTATTTTTTAACTTACTTATATATATTTATACCACTTTAAGAATATTCTAATCATTTTGTTTTAGATTTAATTCTCTTTATGGTACGCTTTATCAACTATTTATCTTCTTCTATTTTATCTTTCCATGATACTGCAGTCTTTTCAATAACTTTATTTAAGGATATGATATTTTCTTTACCAACTGTCTCTAACCACTTGATTCCTTTGTCTTCGTTTTCTACAAATTCTGGTACTCCTCCCTTCCATGTAGCTCTTCCACACAGTACACCATTAAATTTTGAGCCTGATTCTTTAGCAAATTCTAAGGTGTCTTGGAACAACTGTGCACTTACTCCAGCACTTAAAAATATAAACGGTAATGTTGAAAGATCTGATTGTTCTTTGAAATATGCCATTGCTTCTTCTTTTGAATATACTGTATCCTCACCAAAACCTTCAACATAATTCATATTTACAGGAACTTCTAATTTTAATACATCAACTTTATATTCAGGTTTTACAAATTCTTTAACCGCTTCGTTTACTTTACGAGGTTTAACTTTTGCAAATTCTTTTCCTTTTGGGTCTTCAATTTTATTATCATATGCAATAATTTCTAAAAAATATGGTAATCCTACTTCTTCACACTCTTCACCAATTTTTTTTACAAATTCTTTCTTCTTATCATTATTTTCTTTAGTATCATCTACATCATAATATAATAAAATTTTTGCTGCATTCGCACCTACTTCTTTTAATTTAGCTGCTGTCCATCCTTCTAATAACTCAGGTTGTCTAAATTCATCTCTATATCCTGTAATTTCATACGCCAATAATAAACCTGCTTTAGGATCAATTTTTTTAATAGCATCTAAACCGTAAATAGGATCTAATAGTATAGAGGATGAATATTTTGTCAATTCTTCAGCTACTTCAGCCTTAAATTTTTTGATTTTATTATCTCTTTCTTCTCCTTCTAATGATGGAATCATTTTTCTCATTGAGCCTCTTTGATCAATGGCTAAAGCTGCTATTATTCCTTTATCATTTGAAATCTGCTCTAAGCTTCTATATTTTTCTGAACTTACCCTCATTTTATGTCCTTTCTATTTTATTTATATTCGTGTATTTGTACACCTTTTACTACTCTATTTACTGTACCAGTCTTTGATGGAGTATCTGCCTTGTTTCCAACTCTATTCGCTGTTAATAAAGAAACTAATTGGGCAAACATTATAAACGGAAATGTTAGGTAAACATCTAACACTTCTGATGATGTTTCTACTACAAACTCTTCAAAATCCTCATCAAGTTTAATTGGAGTAATCGCTAAAACTTTTTTAGCTATCTTATCAGCAGCAACTTCTCTTAAAATATCTAAATCATATTTTCTTGTGTATGGATTATTTGAAACAAATGAAACTATGAATGTATTTTTATCTATAAATGATTTAGGGCCATGCCTAAATCCCATACTTGACTCATTGCATGTAACTACTTCTCCTGCTGTTAATTCTAAAATTTTTAATCTAGCTTCATTGGTTAAATTATAATGGGTGCCAAATCCTAAATACACAATTCTATTAAATTCAAATTCAACTAAGTCAACTACTTCTTCTTCTCTTTCAATAATTGATTGTGCTGCATCTATAATATATTTCAAATGTCTTTCTTTATCTTCTTCAGAAATTGTATCAAATGCTAAAAGTGTAGATAATAACATACTTGTAAATGAACTTGTCATCGCAAAACTTTTATCATTTGAACCCTCTGGCATTAATAAAACATATGCGTTATCTTTATTTCTTAGACCTGTTGCAAGTTTTCCATCTTCCGCACATGTAATCGCTAAGTGGTATTGATTTTCTACAATTTGGTCCAATAAATCTACTGCGGCAATACTCTCTGGTGAATTTCCACTTCTTGCAAATGAAACTAATAGTGTAGGTCTTTTTCTATCAAGATATAAGTCTGGTGATGAAACAATATCCGTTGTGGCAATTGATTCAAATTCGAAATTTGTGTTTTTCTTTAAATATTCTACTACAACATTACCAACATATTCTGATGTTCCTGCACCAGTAAATATAACTCTTACCTTTTCTTGTGATTTTTTAATTATCTTTTTTAGAAATTTATCGATTTCATCTTTCTGTTCTTTATAGTTGTTGAATACTTTTTCCCACATTTGTGGTTGATGAAGTATCTCGCTAATAGTATGCTTATATCCATCTTCACTTACAGTTTGATTTTTTAACTTAAACATTTTCCCTCCTTTTTTATTGGTAATCCTCCCTTGATTATATCATATCGTTCAGTAATATTCATATATGAGAATTGTATTATATTTTGTTATTTTTTATAGTATTTTATTATTTAAGGATTAATCATGAAATCCATTTCAATAATTATTAATAGTAAATTTTTTTATTTTGCGATATCATTTTGTAAAAAAATAAATTTAAAAGGATTGTATTTGTTTATCACTTCTTACAATCCATTTCTTAAAAATATTAAATTAATTTTTATTTTGTTTGATATCTTAACTCCCCATTAAGATATGTTCTCTCAAGATTTAGTTGAGCATCAAACACCACAAAATCGGCATCTCTACCTACTCTTAAATATCCTGCTTCTTCATCTATACCTACTGATTCTGCAGGTACTTTAGTTGCCATTTCTATAGCTTGTGCTACTGAAGCTATATCCCAATCAAATACGTTTTTAACACCTTGTTTTAGATCTAAAATTGATCCTGCTAAACTACCAGATTCTAATCTTGCTGTACCTTCTTTTACCACTACCGGAAACTCTCCAAGAGTATAATCTCCATCAGGCATACCACCAGCTCTCATACAATCTGTGATTAATAGTACTTTATCATGCCCTTTTGCTTTTATAGCTACACTTGCAGCTGCAGGATGAACATGATATCCATCTGCAATCAATTCTGCATATGCATCTGATGAAAGTGCTGCTCCAACCATTCCTGGTTCTCTATGATGTAAGCCTCTCATACCATTGTATAAATGGATAAAAATATTCGCCCCTGCATTGACTGCTGAAATAGCTTGATCATATGTTGCATTAGAATGTGCTAAAGCTACATATACACCCATTTCTTTAGCCTGTTTTATAAATTCTACTACTCCTTCTCTCTCTGGAGCAATAGCTATTTTCTTTACTAGTCCACCTGACAATTCATTCCATTTTCTTAACATTTCGATTGAAGGATCAGACATATATGCTGGATTTTGTGCACCTTTATATGTTTCAGTAAAAAATGGTCCTTCTAAAAATATACCTTTAACTTTAGCACCCGTACATTCTTTATATTCATTTCTAACATATTCACAAGCCGTATTTAATGTTTCAACAGATGATGTCAATGTTGTGGGTAAAAATGATGTAACTCCCATTTCTAGCAATCCTTCTGACATTATATTTAATGTTCCTTTAACAGCATCATTTACATCTACATTTTTGTATCCATGGACATGAGTATCTACAAGACCCGGAGCAATATATTTATCCGATAAATCTTCATATTCCCCATCGTATTCTTTTACAAAATCTACGACTTTACCATTTTCTACAACTAAAAAAGTATCTGTCATTACATTTGTATTTGTGAAAATCTTAGCCGCCTTAAAATATTTCTTCATCACATTCTCACTTTCTTTTTTAATTATCTCTTAAATCAAATTTAAATCCTTGTTCTAAAGCAACATTAATAATATTCTTTCTTTCAAGTATTTGTTGAGAAAATTTATCCACTACTTGTTCTGTAAATTTATTTAATGGTCTATTTGGATTTCTTAAATCATAATATGTAATCATTTCTTTATCATGTTCTGAAAGTGCTGAATTATAATTTTCAAAATTTTCGTATTTATCGGTAAAAATTCTAAACTTCTTATTCATTCTAGGTTTTAACTCTGGCTTTTGATCAGGGTATCCAATTCCTAATCCAACAATCGGTAACGTGTATTTTGGTAATTCTAATATTTCTATTACTTTTTTTGTATCATTTAGTATAGAACCAAAGAAAACTGTCCCTAAGCCTAAAGATTCAGCTGCATTAACTGTATTTTGAGCCATCAAAGAAGCATCCGTAACAGCAGCAATAAATCTATCGGCATCATTTGCATGATTTTTTTCCGTTTTTGATTCTTCTATAATTTGATAATTTCGATACTGATCCGCTATAAAAATCCAAAATTCTGGAGCTTCATTTATATATTTTTGTGTACAAATTTCTGCAATTTTTAATCTTTTTTCTTTATCCACAACTCTTATTATAGACGCCTGTTGCATTCCATTTGATGTCGCTGTCCTCATAGCTACATCATAAAGTTTATTTAAGATATTTTCTTCAATATCTTTTTTTTGCCATTTTCTAATTGATGTATGATTCAGAATTTGAGCTATTGTCTCATTATATTCCATTTTACACCCCCTATTTTGTTTGCTTTTATTAAGTAGTTATAGTATTAAAATATTACTTTGTGCCAAATAATCTATCTCCAGCATCACCCAATCCTGGTAAAATATATGCATCTTCATTTAACCCTCTATCTAAAGCTACTACATAAATATCGACATCTGGGTGAACTTCTTGAACTGCTCTAATACCTTCGGGAGCTGCTACAATATTGAGCAATCTTATATTTTTACAACCTTGTTTTTTCAGCTCATCTATTGCATCTATCGCTGAACCACCAGTCGCTAACATAGGATCTAATACAAAAATATCTCTTTCTTGTACATCTGCTGGTAGTTTTGAATAATAAGGTACCGGTTTTAATGTGTCGTGATCTCTATACATACCTATATGTCCCACTTTAGCTGTTGGTATTAAACTCAACATTCCATCAACCATACCAAGTCCAGCTCTCAAAATAGGTACCAATCCTAATTTTTTACCAGATAATCTGTATCCTGTTGTAGTTTCAAGAGGTGTTTGTAATTCAAATTCTTCTAATTCTAAATCTCTACAAACTTCATAACACATTAGCTGAGAAATTTCTGTCACAATTTTTCTAAATTCATTTGTACCTGTATTAACATCTCTTATTATACTCACTTTATGCTTCATTAATGGGTGTTCAATAACTGTAACTTTGTTCATTTTATCCTCCTACATAGACTCAATTTTGTCAATTCTCCTTTGGTGCCTACCGCCCTCAAACTCTGTATTTAAGAATACCTCTACTATTCCTTTTGCCAATTCATCACCAACAATTCTAGCACCTAGATTTAGGATATTAGCATTGTTATGCTTTCTCGTTAATTCTGCACTAACAGGTTCTGAACATAATGCTGCTCTAATACCTTTAACACGGTTACAAGATATACTTATGCCAATTCCCGTTCCACATATACCAATTCCAAATTCAGCTTTTTTTGTTAAAACTTCATTAGTCAATTTTTTTGCAAAATCTGGATAATCCACTGAATCGCTGCTATATGGACCTAAATCTATGACTTCATATTTTTTCTCTGTTAAATATGATTTAATCGTTTCCTTTAGATTGTATCCCGCATGATCTGATGCTAACGCCACCTTCATTATAACCTCCTTATATTATTCGAAGAAGATTTTTTTAATCTATTCATTATACTTAGACCATATCCTTCTTCCTCTACTCCCCTTACAACTATCTTATCTAAATTTTTTTTATCTAATTTTCTTAAAGAATCAAATAGATTTCTTCCCATTTCTAATAATTCTTTTTTTGAACCCATATAAATAATATTTTCTTCCTTAAAACGTCCTTTATCCGTTTCAAATAACATCAATCCTATTTTTTCGTTCTCTCTCAAAAGTTTTTCTATCTCATTGTATACATCTTCATCTTCACCTATTAAAACTAAAACTTCTGTATCTGGTGCATAATGTTTATATTTTTGTCCAGGTGACTTTGGAGATTTTTTTTCATTATTTATTGATGGATTATATTCAACTTTTTCCCAATATTTTTCAAGCATTTCTTTAGTATAAAATCCTGGTCTTAAAATTTTGGGTATATCAGAGGTCAAGTCAAGAACTGTAGATTCAATTCCTATATTGGATTGTCCTCCATCAATAACTGCATCTATTTTCCCATCCATATCTTCAAGTACAGATTTCGCATTAGTAGGTGAAGGTCTTGTAGAAAGATTAGCACTAGGAGCCGCTAACGGCACTCCACAAAGACTTATAAACATTCTTGTCAACTCATTGTTAGGTATTCTAATCGCTACAGATTCAAGTCCCGCTGTTATTTCGTCCGGAATTAATTCACTTTTATGTAGAATGACAGTTAAAGGACCCGGCCATATCTCTCTTAATATTTCTGCGTCTTTAGAAGAAATATTTTTTGATAAAGCGTAGATTTCTTCTAATCTTGATATATGAAGTATTATAGGATTATCATTTGGTCTATTTTTAGCCTTAAAAATTTTTGCAATTGCTTTTTTACTTAGCCCATTAGCTGCAAGTCCATATACAGTTTCAGTAGGTATTGCAACTAAACCGTCACGTTTAATTATATTGGCTGCTTCATTAAGTTTTTTTATATTATTAAAATCTTCTTTAACTTCTATAACCTTCGTCTTAATCATCTTCACCTCTCAATCATTTTACCATTAATTTATTATTTTTTTAAGTTTTTAACTTATATTCTCTAAAAAGAGGAGAAATGAAATTAATTCATCCTCCCCTTTTTTATTGATTATTTAATTTTATTTCCTTTATAGCTTTATTTAAACTGTCTTTATTTGGTACTAACATATATAGTTTCCATCCTGGCATCGCATATGAAGGTAAGTTAGTAGTACCAAATCCAGTAATATCTTGTTTTCTGATATCCCAACTTGCTCCATTTGAAATTTGATAGTTTATTAATTCTATAATTTTTTTATATGGAAAGTTTGTTTGAGAGAATTCTAATATTGTGTCTAAAACAGAATGATATTTTAATAATATGCTTGGCTTCATAGCCTTGTTAATTATTGATTCTACGATTCTCGTATGATTTCTGCCTCAATCAAAATCTCCATCGTTTAATGCTTTTCTTTCCCTAGCAAATCCTAATGCCTCTTCTCCATTTAAATGATTTACACCCTTTTTTATACGGTGATTTCCAATTACAGTTGTAAATTCTTGTGGGCTGTTTACTTCAACTCCACCTAAAGCATCTACAACTTTTATAAGTGATGAAAAGTTAACTCTAGCATAGTAATCAATTTTAATATTTAAGAATTTTTCAAGAGTTTTGATTGAGGAACTTATTCCATATATACCAGAATGAGTAAGTTTGTCTTTTTGATACTTTCCTCCTCCTGCTATAGGTAAATAGGTATCTCGAGGAATAGTTGTAATCAATATTTTCTTATTTTTAGGATTTACAGAAACTATTAAATTAACATCCGATCTTCCTTTAGAAGATATTCCTCCATAAGTATCTATTCCACTTATGTACATATTAAAACTATCTTTATCTTTTAGCTCTTTTTGTGTCTCTTCAACACTTTCTTTTATTGTTTCTTTTTCAGTTTCAGTTTCAGTTTTTTCATTTCTTTCCACATTATATTTTCCTATTATTTTTGTATAATTTGAAAAATTAGGGATTTTATCTTCAACTATAGACCTATATGTTTCATCAAATAATATTATCTCTATCTTATTTTCAAGAAGATTTTTCATCATGGTTATATAATCAAATCCATCTACAAATTTAAGATTTTCTAACTCTTTAATGTTTGATTGCAAGTATTTAATGTTATCTTCATCTCTACTTAGAGCTGCTGTTATTTCTTTACCTCTTAAATCTTCTATAGAATTAACATTAGAATTTTTGTGAACTATAATTGAATACTCTAAATATTCTTTTCCATGTTTTTCATTTAGATTTTTTATAGTATTAATACCTTTGTTAATATAAGAAATTGAAATAACAAAACTGGTAGACATTAAAATTAATAATATTGTAATAAAAATATTTATAATTTTATTGTCATTTCTATAAATGAGCCATCCGATTAAACCTAACAATATTACTATTAAAAATAGAATAATTCTATGATTGAATGGTAAAATATCATTCTTAAAAATTGTATATATAAATCCTCCAAAACAAACTAAAGTTAAAAAGAATATTGCTTTTATTATATTGGATTTATTTTTTTTCACACTTACCTCTTTATTTTACATATTACTTTACTTCAATATTGAACATGTTATACTATATTATTATTTTAATGTGTTAATTATTCCCCTAATCCATTTGGGTTGCTTTTTTGCCATCTCCAAGCATCCTCACACATTTCTTCAATATTTTTTTTCGCTTCCCAATCCATTTCTTCTTTAGCCTTTGTTGCTTTGCAATAGCTTACAGCAACGTCCCCAACTCTTCTATCATGAATTTCATATGGTATTTCTTTTCCTGTAGCTTTCTCAAATGCGTGGACTACATCAAGAACAGAATATCCATTTCCAGTACCTAAATTATAGATTGACACGCCGTTGTTTTTATTAATTATATCTAATGCTTTTACATGCCCTTTTGCTAAATCTACAACATGAATATAATCTCTTACACCTGTACCATCTTTAGTTTCATAATCATTTCCAAAAACTTTTAATTTTTCTAATTTACCTACCGCTACTTGAGTTATATATGGTGTTAAATTATTAGGTATACCCTTTGGATCCTCACCAATTAGTCCAGATTCATGAGCTCCTACAGGATTAAAATATCTCAATGTAACAACATTCCATTCATTGTCTGAATTATATAAATCAACTAATATTTCTTCTATCATCCACTTAGTCCAACCATATGGATTTGTACATCTTCCTTTTTCAGTTTCTTCTGTAATCGGGATCTCTTTCGGAACCCCATACACAGTTGCTGACGAGCTAAATATAATATTTTTTACATCGTATTTTTTCATCATTTTACATAATGTCACAGTACCACCAATATTATTATCATAGTATTTTAAAGGTTTTGATACTGATTCCCCTACAGCTTTTAGTCCAGCTAAATGTATTACTGATTCAATTTTTTCGTTCTCAAATACTTCGATTAAATCAGACTCATTTCTAATATCACCTTTATAAAATCTAAGATTTTTTCCTGTAATTTGTTTAATTCTTTCAACTGCCACTACAGAAGAGTTTGAAAGATTATCTAAAATTACAACTTCATAATCTTCATTTAATAATTCTATAGCTATATGTGAACCAATGTATCCTGCACCACCTGTCAATAATATACTCATTTAACCCTCCAAGTTTTATTCTATTTACAACTTAATTATACCTCAAAATTATTATTTTTGATAATCAATTATAAAAAAAGAACCTAAAGATCAATATCTTTTAACTCACTCTCATCTTTTACCCTATAAAAATGATCTACATCCAAAAGATAAATTGGATCAATATGTATTGAAATCCTTACATTAGTCTTACGCATCACTTCTTTTTCAATATTTCGAACAATATTATGCATGGTATAGGTGTCAATATTGGCTGGAGCCTCTATATGGCAAGAGCCAAAATATTGTCCCTTTCCATATTCATGTATTTCAATATCATGTACTCCTCTTATATACTCTCCATTTAGTATAATCTTTTCCATTTTAGTAATAATTTTCTGATCAACTTTTTTGCCTAATAAAATAATACTCATAGATTTAAACATCTCTATTCCAGTTATAATAATCAAAATCGATATGAATATTCCAACATAGGAGTCTATATTAATAGATGTAAGCTTGAATATTGTTATGGATAATATTACTAATATTGTAGAAACGACATCATATAGAGAATCTTTTGCTATTCCTCGATTTAGCTCTGAATCTAACTTTTTTGCCATTTTCATATTATAGCTATACATATAAAGTTTTAATCCTATTGATATAATCAAAACTATAAACGTAAATTTGTTAGCCGTAATAATTTCAGTACTGAATATCCCCTTAAAAGAAGAAATAAATAACTGAACACCAACTATTGTTATAAACATACCTACCGACATTGTAACAATATATTCTGTTCTTCCATGTCCATATGGATGTTCATTATCTGCTGGTACTGCTGATAATATCGATCCTATTATTGTTACTATAGAATTTAGACTGTCCGATAAATTATTAAAAGAGTCACTTATAATTGAGATAGAGCCAGATATCAGGCCAATAATAATCTTGATACTGAAAAGAAATAAATTAATAAAAAGACCGACTATTCCTGTAAGTCTTATTGCTTTATCTCTATTTTTTTTATTTAATAAATCCTCCGAACCAATGTACTTTTTTAGTAAGAATTTATACATTATTCTCCTCTATTCTTTTTGGAAATAATAATTTATCATTTACATAATGATAATGACCGTAAAATAATACAACTATATTTGATATAATCATAGCAATCCAAACCCCCATTTGCTCCATATTTGTAAAATTTATAAAAATGAACAAGAGAGGTATCCTAATCAGCCATAATCTTATCATCGAAAAATTTAATCCCATTTTCATTCTTCCTAAACCTTGAAATATTGCTATATAAATAAAGTATAGTCCCATAGAAGGTATATTTAAGAATGAAAAGTTCGAAAATTCTACTGCATACTCTGTAATTATGGGATTGGCTTGCGGATCTACAAACATTGAAATTAAGTCTTTTTGGAACAAATAAACCCCAATTATTCCTAATATAGAAGACAAAATCGATAATAAAAATCCATCTTTCACTATTTGTTTTGTTCTCTCATATAGTTTTGCTCCAAAATTTTGTCCAATTACAGCGGTCATCGCTGATCCTATACCTATAGAAATTTGCATAAAAATCGAGTTTATTCTATTAACTAGTGAAAATGCTGTAACAACATTTTCACCTAATCCTATAATAAAAATGTTACAAATTGTAAACCCAAGTGCTGTTGTTGATCTAGCAATTGCTGTTGGTATAGATAATTTCATTATCCTCTTAACATATTTATTTTCATACGTAAAACTCTTAAAATCAATTTTCACTCGATTATTACTATTAGTTATAAATACAATTCCTATTATAATTGAAATAAATTTAGATAATATAGTGGCTATTGCTGCTCCTGCAATCCCCATATTTAGACCGTTCATCCCTATGAGGGGTATTTCTGCAAATATAAAAAATGGATTTAAAATAATATTTAAGATACCAGAAGTTAGACCTATGATTGTCGTATTAATTGTCTTTCCTTCTGCATTTAAGATTGCTTGAAACATAAATATCGTGCTGTCTATCAAAAAACCTAATGCCATAATAGAAAGATATATTTTTGAGTTTTGAAATAATTCTCCCTTTGCTCCCATTATATTTATAATTGGACCCGCTAAAAAGTATCCTATAATCGCAAAACATAATCCCGTCATTAATCCAATCACCAATAAATGCATAGCAAATTTACTAGCTACATCTTCTTTTTTTGCTCCTAAAGACTGTGAAATAAGTGTCGTACCACCTATTGAAAGTCCTAAAGATGTTGATATAAAGAAAAAGATTACAGGAAATGTAAATCCAGTAGCTGTAAATGCAGTTGGAGATAATTGTGCTAACCATAACCCGTCAGCTAAATCATATAACACTGTTATTAAATTACTTATTACAAGAGGTAGAGAAAGACTAAAGAGCATATACATCGTATTCCCCTTTAATATAAAATCTTTATCTCTTTTTCTTATTTTAAATTTTGACATTTTATTCCTGACTAATTTTTTTTATAACGGACCTTAATTCATCTACATTTTCAACTATATAATCCGGATTTTGTTCTTCTAAGAACTTTCTATCTCTGAACCCCCATGTTACTGCTATTGAGGTTACTCCTGCATTTTGTGCAGTTTGAACATCTACTTCACTATCTCCAATATAAACAGTTTCATCTTTTTTTACATTTAATTCTTTAATTATGGAATTAAATGGGGTTGGATTTGGCTTACTTTCCATCCCTGGTTTTATACCTGTTACATAGTCAAATATACCATCAGGTAAAACTTCTGATATTACTTTCTGAAGAACCGAATCTGGTTTATTTGAATACGCTACTAAAATATATCCTTGGCTTTTTAAATCTTGTAATAATTCTAAAACCCCATTATAAGGCTCTGTTTTATAACTCGGATTTTCATTATATCGATTTAAATAATACTCTAAAATTTCTGTAGTGAGATTTTTATCGTAAATATGATTATATGGAAATATCAAAGCTTTTTCAATCAAATATCTTGAACCATATCCTAGAACTTTTCTAAAATATTCTTTATCATTAACTCTATAAAATCCATTTTCATATAATGATTCATTAACATGATGCATTATCGAATCTAAAGTATTTAAGACTGTTCCATCTACGTCAAATGCTATTATTTTCATAATTTGTTATTATCCTTTCTTTTTTAATATAAAATAAAATTTCAAAAAAATATTTTATTGCTATTGTGCTTTTCTTCTAAATTCATATAGTCCGATTGATGTAGCAATCGTTAAATTTAAACTATCTACATCGCTACTTTGTGGAATAAATGTTTTTTCACCATATTTAGAAAATTCTTCTGGCAATCCAGCTCCTTCGTTACCCATTACTATTGAAAACGGCTCAATGATCTGTTTTTTATAAATACTATCATCTTCATTATTTGATAACATAAATAGATAAAGATTATTGGAAAATTTTTTTCTATATTGCTCAATATTTTCAAAAATACTTATTCTAATCTTAAATATTGCTCCCATTGAAGCTCTTATAACTTTGGGATTATATATATCGCAAACATTTCCTATTAACACTAAATCTTTATACCCAAACGCTAGCATAGATCTTATTATACTTCCCAGGTTTCCCATATCAGAAATATCATGAAGTATAACGTGATTATTACTAACTATTTCATTTTTTCTTTTCTTAAATACACCTATAACATATGTATTTTCCTTATCGGCAATTCTTTTTATAGCCTTTGGAGCAATTTCATAATAAATACCTTCATCTTCTAATTTTGATATTAGTTTTTCTTTTTCACTAAATTTTTCATCAATAAATATTGAGATTATATTTTCTCTATTGTATTTAATTAGTTCCCAAGTAGGAAACGGCCCTAATGTATAAGAATAATCTTCTTTTTTTGAATATTTTTTAAATTTTTTCATAACAACCCTCCTAATTATATTAACACAAAAATTTTTATTCTATAATCTTTTATCAAACAATTTAATCTTTAAAATTTCAGCTTATACTGTATAATTATATTAACGTATTAGGAGGATAAGAATGTTTAAGAATAGAAATTTAAGTCTTTTAATGGACTTTTATGAACTTACAATGGCAAATGCATATTTCGTAAATGGACATAAAGACACTATAGCACATTACGACTTGTATTTTAGGAAAGCACCTGATAGTGCAAGTTTTGCAATAGTTGCCGGACTAGATACAATTATTGAATATATTGAAAATTTACATTTTACAAAAGATGAAGTTAATTTTTTAAGAAATAAAAATATGTTTGACGAAGGATTTTTAGAGTATTTAGAAAACTTTAAATTTGAATGTGATATTCATGCTGTAAAAGAGGGTAGCGTTGTTTTTGCAAATGAACCGCTAGTTACTGTAAGAGGTCCTTTTATTCAAGCACAGCTTTTAGAAACCATGCTATTATTACTATTAAATCATCAATCAATGATTGCAACTAAATCTAGTAGAATCGTAAGAGCTGCAACAGGAAAATCAGTGTTAGAATTTGGATCCAGAAGAGCTCATGGAGCAGATGCTGCAAACTATGGAGCAAGGGCTGCATACATAGCCGGTGTTTCAGGAAGTGCAAACACTCTTACAGACTATACTTTAGGCTTACCAGCCTTAGGAACTATGGCACACTCTTGGGTACAATCCTTTGATAATGAATATGAAGCTTTTGAAACATATGCTAAAACATACCCAGATAATACGGTTCTTTTAGTAGATACATATAATACCTTGAAATCTGGTGTTCCAAATGCAATTAAAACTTTCGATAATGTTTTAAAACCTCTTGGTAAAAGACCCAAAGGTATAAGATTAGATTCTGGAGATTTAGCCTATCTATCTAAGAAATCTAGGGTTATGCTTGATAATGCTGGTTATGAAGATTGTCCAATTGTAGCTTCTTCATCGCTTGATGAATATAGCATACAAGATATTCAGTTACAGGGTGGAAAAATTGATATCTATGGTGTTGGTGAGAGGCTAATCACTTCTAAGACAAATCCAGTATTTGGTGGCGTGTATAAACTCGTTGCAATAGAAAAAAATGGTGAAGTACAACCTCGAATAAAAATATCTGAAAATATTCAAAAAATTACTACTCCTGGAGTTAAACAAATATATAGAATATATGATGCAGAAACCCATAAAGCCAAGGCTAATCTAATCACACTAAGAGATGAAACTATTGACGAAAGTAAACCTTTAACAATATTCCATCCGCTTTATACTTGGAAGAAAAAAGTAATAAATAATTTCTACGCAAGACCACTATTGATACCAATTTATAAAAATGGAAAATTAGTATACGACAGACCATTATTGGATGAAATTAGGTCATATCATCAAAAAGAACTGGATACATTATGGGAAGAGTATAAGAGGTTTGATACTCCTCAACTTTATAAAGTTGATTTATCTCAAGATTTATGGAATTTAAGAAACACCTTATTAAATCAAGTTAGAAATACATCAGAGCAGATATGAATAAAAAATCCTAAAATTTAGATTTTAATATCTATCTTTTAGGATTTTACTCTTTTATTTAATTTATCTATCATTATATTGAAATTCTGTTATCTATTAAAATTTACTACTGACACAAATTTCCCATTTTCGTCTTTTATTTTTCTAACATTTTTCTTAAATTCAATTCTCTTAATCCAAATCTGTCTATTGCATCCGATACATTCAAGTTTAAAATCAATTCCCGTACGTAAGATTTTCCACTCATTTTCACCACAAGGGTGACCTTTTTTTAATTTTACAATATCTCCTAATTTATACATCGTTTCCTACTTATCAAATTTAATACTTGAAAAATCAAT
This sequence comes from Helcococcus sp. SA-HE-C1, assembly GCF_985670335.1. Classification (NCBI taxonomy): domain Bacteria; kingdom Bacillati; phylum Bacillota; class Tissierellia; order Tissierellales; family Peptoniphilaceae; genus Helcococcus; species Helcococcus sp. SA-HE-C1. Next base: position 34,024 of record NZ_OZ484652.1, on the reverse strand, counting down.
ATTCTCGTTTTGTAGTTCTAAAATTATGTGATTTCTCATTACCCTTTGTGCTTCCCATTGTTCTCCATTTTTAGTATGCCCCGCTACTAAAACTTTATAAGAATAATCTGTGAATCCGTCTATACCAATAATTGTAGGTTCAACAGTATAATTACTAAATTTGGCTTTAGATTTTTCTATTCCTTTGGAAATACTTGTTAGAATAAAATCTATATTTTTTTTACTTGAAATATTTATTATAACAGATGCTCTCATATCATTAATGGAATAATTTATTACAGTTCCAATTTTACTATTTGGAATAATTATCTCTCTACCATCAATATCTCTAAGCTTTGTCAATCTAATTCCCATAAAAAATACAGTACCCGTAATTCCATTAATTTGTATTAAATCACCAATATTGAATTGATCCTCAACAAGTATAAACGCTCCAGTGATCACATCTTCTACAATAGATTTTGCCGCAAACGCTAATGCCATACCACCGACCCCTGCTACTGCAAGTATTGAAGTAGTGTTTATATTAAATATATTTAATATAAATGTTATAGATAAAAAATAAATCACAATATTCGTTAAGTTTTTTAGTATTGAAAATACTGTATTCGTTTTTGATTGATATGTGTCGCTGATAATCCTATTTTTAATGTTTAAATCAAACGCTCTATTTACTAAAGACTTCACGACATATGTTGCAATCAAAACTAAAATAACTCTTAATATTGCATATAAAATTACATGTTCTTGTATTTTTTGAATTAATTCTAACATTTTCACTCCTTAATATGCATTTACTCTTTGAATTTTATCCTTAAATATTATATAATACGCATCATTTTCAGCGTATGATGATATCCAATTTTTAGCTTTTTCCTCTAAAAGATTTCCTTTTTCATATACAAAAATAGAATCTTTTGCCAACATAATAATAGAATTTTTCCTAATTGATATTTTTTGAATTTCCTTATTTAACGGTTTACTTTCAATCAATTCTAAATTTTCATCAAATATATTAAGTATATTATTATCAACCATAGCTATTTTATTATCTCTAAAATCAATAGCTGATAAATTCAATACTATCATCTTTTTTATAATCTTATTTTCTTTAATTAAATAGATATATTTATTTGACAAAAGAAATATGGAATCATTAATTTCTTCTATCCTCAAAAAAGTTTCTTTAGTTGCATTTAATTTATATAAAACTTCATCATTATTTTTTATAGTTAGAGTAGAATTAATTGTTTCGTTTATAGATTCAAGTTCAATAAATTTTTGTGTTTTATTTTCTGTATATGCTATCGGATTGCTAAGTTTATCAACTTCCTTAATTATTTTTAACTTCCTATCTAAAATAGATATTTTATTTTTTCCAAATATAACTATTTGATTATTTACCAAATTCGCTTTTTTTATTTCCATTTTAAGATCTATCTTTTTTTCTTCTTTTCCTTTATCTCGTGAAATAGATACAACTTTACCATCACCACTAAAAAAGTATATAACTCGATCATAGATAATATCTACAATATTATTAGTTTTTATAGAAAAAATTTCTTTGTTATCTTTGTTGAAAGCTTCAAATTGATCGTCTTTTATCCGATAATATTTATTATCTACGATACCTATCAATTTGCTTTCAGAATTATCAGAAGTTTTTATATACTGAATATCAGATTTAATCGAATAAAATCTATATGTTCTTACAGAAAAATATATCACAAGAATAAGCAATACGGCTATTATCAAATATAGTAATATTGATTTTTTCTTCATGATAAGTCCTCCTTAAAATATTAGAAAATAAGTAAATACGATAACTCCTAAAATAACTCTATAATATCCAAAAATTGCAAAATCATTTCTTTGAATATATGCTAGGAATTTTTTTATTACTACATATGCCACAAAAAATGATAAAACAAAACCTAAAGCAATTAATCCCCATTGCGAACTTGTTAAACCTGTAGTTTTTACGATTTTTAATAATGTCGCTCCAAGCATTGTTGGGATTGCAAGGAAAAACGAAAAGTCCGCTGCTGCTTTTCTATTTAATCCTAAAAGCATCGCACCAATTATTGTTGCTGGCCAATTTAGATGTCCCTGGCCACATTGCTAACACCTGAAAAAAACCAATTATCAATGCTGTCTTATATGTCACCTGAAATACATCTTCTACTTTATAGTTTAATTTCCCTTTATTTTTATATTCCATAAATATTATAACTATACCATAGACTATCAATGCTATCGCTACTGGTATTGGCTTAAATAACAATTCATCAATTTTATCATCAAATAATAAGCCTAATACCGCCGCTGGTATCGCCGCAACTATTATTTTAGTCCAAAGTATTACCGTTTCATTTTGAGTAAACCAGTAATATAATTTATTAATTAATTTCTTACCACCAGATAGTGATTCGATGCTAGCTGGATAATCTCCTCCATTTAGTTTTTTTCTTCCAAATGGATTCAATTTGTCAAAATATATTGCCACAACAGCTAAAATAGCTCCCAACTGTATAATAACCATAAAAGCATTCGAGAAAGCTTCCGGTTTTAAATTTACAAATTGATTTACTAAAATCAAATGCCCTGTTGATGAAACCGGTAAAAATTCAGTGACACCTTCAACTATACTTAAAATAATTACTTTAATAATTTCTAACATAATTTCTCCTATTTATGATAGGGCTCATTTCTTATAATTCTAAACGCCCTATAGATTTGTTCGATTAGCACAACTCTCATCAATTGATGAGGAAATGTCATCTTCGAAAATGATAATTTTAATTGACTTTTTCTTTTTATTTTATCGGAAAGACCGTAAGATCCCCCAATTATAAAACAAATATCAGAATATCCCTCAACTGTTAAATTCTGTATTTTTTTAGCAAAATTTTCTGAACTCGCTTGTTTCCCTTCAATACATAAGGCAATTATATATGCTCTATCTCTTATTTTTGAAATAATTGCCTCTGTCTCTTTCTCCATTCCTTCTAAAATTTGTGAATCTGAGGGATTATTTGGTAACCTATGCTCATTAATTTCAATTATACTTAAATTTATGTAGCTAGTCATTCTTTTTGAATATTCTTTTATAGCATCAGTAAAATATTTTTCCTTAATATTTCCAACTGATATTATATCTATATTCATTTATAGTCTCCTCCTAAATCATTCAACTCTCCAACTATATATTCCTTCGCTATATCTAATTTAATATCCTTGCTCACTTCCAAACCAATACTTTTTAATTTATTCTTCATATTCTCAAACGCAATGCTTTCCTTATTATTCGTCTTACTTAAATGTCCTAATATAATTTTTTCCCCATTTCCTTGTACGATATTTTTCATTACATCAGCACTTGCATCGTTAGATAAATGCCCCTGTTGTCCTAATATTCTCTGCTTTAAATGATAGGGATAAGGACCTGTTTTCAACATATTTATATCATGATTTGATTCCAATATAATAATGTCTGAATTTTTAACTGTATCCTCAATATAACTATTTATTATTCCCGTATCAGTTAATATACTGATTTTTTGATTTCTTTGATAAAAAATAAAAAATATTGGATTAACAGCATCATGGTATGTGCTTATATTTTGAACATCCATATCTCTAAATGTAAAAAAACTATTCGATTTAAATACGAAAATATTTTTAGGGTTGATTTTTCCTATTTTATTTTTCATCGCTTCCCATGTTTTCTCATTCGCTAAAATTGGTATATCATATTTTCTACTCATCACTCCAACACCTTTAATGTGATCAGAATGTTCATGAGTTATAAATATAGCATCTAGTTCTTCCGGCTTTACATTTATAGTCTTTAGCAAACTTATTGTTAATTTGGCTGTAAGTCCACAATCTATTAAAATTTTAGAATTATCTGATTGTAAAAATGTTGAATTTCCCGTAGATCCTGATGATAGTGTACATATTTTCATCTAACCTCCATCTTTTTATAGTTTACCCTTAAATAGTTAAATTTTCAATATAATTAAATAAACTCTGTGGTATAATAGACTAGAAAGTTTATAAGGAGTATATATGAGAATAATTTTAGTTTCATTTACTGCATGGTTTGTAGCACAATTACTTAAAGTTTTAGGAGTTTTAATTTTTCAAAAAAAATTTCAACCCTCATTATTTTTTGCATCAGGTGGTATGCCTTCAGCTCATTCAGCCTTTATAACATCCGTATCTGTTCAAATAGGGTATCAGAGTGGATTTGAGTCATCAATATTTGCACTATCAGCAGCCATTACGCTAATAGTTGTATATGATGCATATAATGTAAGAAGGAGCGTTGGTTTACAAGGTCAAACAATTAATAAAATGATAGAATATGTAATAGATAAGGAGCATGACACAAAGGAAATAACCGTCTTAAAAGAAGTTATGGGACATACCCCCTTTCAAGTTTTTTGTGGAATAATATTAGGTGTTGCGCATGTATATATGCTAATGTTTTTACAAATAATCTAAATATCTTTACATAAGATAAAATTTTTAATATAATTATGGTACTCTTAGGGGAGTAGCTTATATTTATTTAGTCGTCATTACGGAAATTTTTCCCGGCTAAATACCGTCAGGAAGCAAGACCTAGATTATCTATAGGTCTTTTTTTATTTTAAATATTGGAGGAATTATGGAAAAATACTATCTAAATGATACAGAGTTCGTACTAAAAGATTTAAATACTGATTCTAATCAAGGACTTAGTAGTGACGAAGCTAAGCAAAGATTAGAAAAATATGGACCAAATAAATTAAAAGATAAAAAAGGTAAATCTTTTATACAAAAATTGATAGAACAATTACTAAATCCAATGGTAATAATACTATTAGTTGCGGCAATATTATCTTCGTTGCAAGGAGATTTTATTGAAACAATTATTATATTAGCAATCGTTGTTTTAAATGCAGGGATGAGCCTAGTTCAAGAAGGCAAAGCTGAAGATTCAGTTAAGGCACTCCAGAAAATGTCCGCTCCAAATGCAAAAGTATTAAGAGATGGTAAATATATTTCTGTACCATCTTACGATTTAGTACCTGGTGATATAGTAAAACTTGAAACTGGTGATATCGTACCAGCAGATATTAGACTTTTAGAAAGTCAAAATTTATCATCCGATGAATCTTCTTTGACAGGCGAATCCGTTCCTGTAGATAAAAACGCAAAAGAAGTATTTAATGATACGGTTGAAATTGGTGATAGAGATAATTATATACACTCTTCATCTATTATAACTAGAGGTCGTTGTATAGGTGTAGTAGCAACAACTGGCCATAATACTGAAATAGGTAAAATCGCAACAAACATTCAATCTGTAGAGGAAGAATCTACCCCCCTACAACAAAAACTTGCCAATCTTTCTAAATTATTAGGATTACTCGTAATAGGTGTATCAATAGTAGTTTTCATTGTTGGATACTTCTTTAGAGATGATTTATCACCTTTAGAATCCCTTATGACTGCTGTTTCACTTGCCGTTGCTGCTATTCCAGAAGGTTTAGCCGCTGTAGTTACGATCGTTTTATCTATAGGTATGAATAGAATGTCTGAAAAAAATGCTATAGTTAAAAAACTTCTAGCTGTTGAAACTCTTGGTACAACAACATTTATCTGCTCTGATAAAACAGGTACTTTGACACAAAATGAAATGACAGTAAAAAAGGTTTATACAAATTCAACAGTTTATGATATTGAAGGTGTAGGTTACGCTCCTGAAGGCGAGTTCAAAATTGATGGAAAAAAAATTAATCCAACCGATGAAAAACAACTAGAAATGTTACTTACTGCGGCAAGCTTAAATTCAGATGCTAAATTAACACACGAAGGCAATAAATGGGATATCATGGGTGACCCAACAGAGGGAGCTTTAATAACCGTAGCTCAAAAAGCAGGATTTAAAAATGAAACTTTAAATAAAAAATTTGAAAGAATTAAAGAATATCCTTTTGACTCATCAAGAAAAATGATGACAACATTCCACAAAAATTATTTGGAAGATAAAATCATATCATTTACAAAAGGTGCACCGGACATAATATTTGATAGATGTACACATGTTTTGATTGATGATAAAGAAGTCGAGTTTACAGAAAAACTAAAAAAAGAATATCACGATAAAAATATTGAATACTCAAGACAAGCTCTTAGAGTCTTAGCTTATGCATACAGAAAATGGGATAACCTTCCAGAAGACTCATCCCCCGAAAAAATTGAAGAAAAATTGGTACTTATCGGTATATCTGGTATGATCGACCCTTCAAGACCAGAAGCTAAAGTCGCTATACAACACTGTAAATCTGCGGGTATTATACCAGTTATGATTACCGGTGACTATCTTGAGACTGCACTTGCAATTGCTAAAGATTTAGGAATCGCTGAAAATGATGATCAAGCAATCATGGGAAAAGCATTAAATAATATGTCTAATGAGGAAATACAAGAAATAGTAAAAACAAAGAGAGTCTTTGCTAGAGTTTCCCCTGAAAATAAGGTACAAATTGTTACCGCACTTAAAAATAATAAACAAATTGCCGGTATGACTGGAGACGGTGTAAATGATGCTCCTGCAATAAAAAAAGCAGATATAGGTATTGCAATGGGTATTACTGGCACAGATGTTGCTAAAAATACCGCCGATGTTATTTTAACTGACGATAATTTTGCTACAATAGTAAACGCTGTCGAAGAAGGAAGAATTATTTATTCAAATATCAAGAAGTTTGTAGCATTCCTACTTTCATGTAATATGGGGGAAGTTTTAATTATGCTTATTGCCATGATTGCAAATATGCCAATTCCTCTAACAGTTTTACAGCTATTGCTACTAAACCTTGTAACCGACTCTTTCCCTGCACTTGCATTAGGGGTTGAAAAAGGTGAACCTGATATAATGAATCAACCACCAAGAAAAACGGATGAAGCAATTATTGATAAAACTATAATTGATAATATTATAACACAATCAATTGCGATAACTGTTGCAACTCTTGGAGCATTCTATATAGCACAAAAGTATATCTTTGCTGGCGCAGATTCACAAACACTTTTACACGGTTCAAGAACTGTTGCATTTGTAACTCTTGTTCTTGCAGAATTATTTAGAGCCTTCTCAGCAAGATCAGAAAAGTATACTGTATGGGAATTAGGATTATTATCAAATAAACAATTAGTCTACGCTTTCTTAGCTTCAGCAATTCTAACAATCGCTATAGTATATATACCTTTTACTCAGGTAATATTTGAAGCAGTAAATTTAGACTTTAGTGCATGGGCCGTAATATTGCCATTTTCACTAATCCCATTTGTGGTTGGTGAGTTACACAAAATAATAGAAAGAAAATTTTTCAAAAAAAAATAAATAACTTGAAATAAAAACATATAAATATTTCATTAAATATAAAAAATAAAAGCTACATAAAGGAATGCATTTCCTATGTAGCTTTTATTTCTATTCATATAAATCTACTAAAAATTTAATTTCATAATAGATTTTCTTGATTGTTTTTATTGTAAAATTAATTTGAAGTCATAAATTTTTATTTTATTTTTTCTCTTCTCTTAATTTCAATAAATACTATTAATGATATTGATGCAATGAAAAACACCATGAAAGCCATACTACTTTGATTCTCCTGTATCTGGGTTTCTATCTTTATCTTTTAAAGTATCATTATTTTTTCTATTTTCTTTTGGGGTTTCATCTTCTGTTTCTTTTGAGGTTTTACCTTCTGTTTCTTTTGGAGTTTCACCTTCTATTTCTTTTGAGGTTTCACCTTCTGTTTCTTTTGGTGTTTCACCTTCTGTTTCTTTTGGTGACTTCTTATCTTCTAAAGCTTTATACGATGCATCAAGCTTTTCTAACATTGATTTTAGTTCATTTAGGGTTAAGGAATCTTTTCCTAAAAACTCTTTTGCTTCTACTAATGTTGATTCAAGTTTTTGTATACTTTCTTCATCCTTAGTTTTCTTTAATTCTTCTAATTCTGATTCTATAGTTGTTACCTTTTCTTGTAATTCCGTTTTATCAACCTCATTTAAGTAAGTAATTATAGGTGTAATGTGAATTGAAGGTTTTGTTGGTTCACCTTTATTGCTTGCTTCAACTCGTATATAATCTCCCTTTTTAACATTTATTTTCAATTCTTTAACATTTATCTTCTTCTTACTTTCTGATAACTCATAAGTTTCACCTAAAACTTCTCCATTTTTTGTAAAACTTAATATTACACTACCATTTTGGTTGTTGTCTTGACGCAGATAAGGCTCATTATCTTTAACTTTTAGTGTAATCACACCACTTTTAGGTGCTCTATATGTCATTGCCACTCCCGCCTCTTTAGACGATCCTGTGGTGTCTGATAATAGTCCATGAGTATTTTCATCTGTTGGTGTGTTGTGATTTGATAAATCTACACCAGGACCAAAGTATCTATCTATTTGCCAATTTGGATAAGTAGGATCATAAGCGGTTATGTTTTCATACTCATTATTATTTTTCTTAATTTGTCCATACCATACATTACCTTGTTTAGGTCCAGAATAATCTAGAGCCCAATGATATTGATTTTTTAGTTTTATTGTATATTCATCTGTTGTTTTGTTTTCAGAAGTTACTATCAATTTCATACCATCTTCAATATTTCCGCTTGTAACTTCTGTATTATCACTTCTTAAAAGTTTTTTACTTGATTTTTTATGAACTTCAATATTATCTAAAACTTCTTTAACAGTTGTTGGATTATTTTCTAATGATGGTACAAATATATTTTTATCTTTTTGCATATATATTGTTGAGCTTATACCTCTAGTAGTTTCACTAGCTCCTATATCTGGCAATCCTACAATTTGATTACCAAAAAAGTCTTTACCACCATTACTGCTTATAGCTTTTCCTCTATTTATAGCCGGTGAATCTTTTTGTAATTTATAACCCGCAAATTTTTCTCTTAAGTGAGTAATTTCTCCACTTATATTTCCAACTTCAGATACATTTGGTCTTGAAGGAGCGCTACCTGGATTAACCATCTTTGGATCTTCTGTGATTGCGTGTGTATCATTTGCTGGTGTTTGTTTATAGTTGTAGTAAATATTGTTGTCATATTTAGTATTATTTTGATTAGTATGCTTAAACCAATTTTCTTCTTTTGGAGAATTTCCAGCATAATAAATAATATTATTTTCTACAACCATTTTACCTCCACCCATATTTGTACGGATGAAATCAATACCTTCTTTTACATAAAATGTATTGTTGTATACATGTGCATCTGGATTTCCTGCTGGATTTATAACACCACCAAGATCATTTTGACTTATATTATATCTAAATATATTATTTACAGCTTGGACACCACAAAACATTACTGCTCCACCAGCATTATTGTGACTATAATTATATTGGTACAATGTTCCATCACCATAGTCAGCATCCCAAGCCTGTCCATCTTGATTTTGTTTTGTATCAAAGGCTTCATTATATTGGAAGATTGCATCTTTAGTCTTCCAAGCCCAAATACCAGCTGCAACAATACCAAATCTGTTTGCTGAGTAATCTTTAGGATTCATATGCTTTGCTACACCATCTGACACATTATATTCAACCAATGGTCTAAAAGCGTACATAACTGTTATAGCATCACCACCAGCATCTTTTATATAGTTATTTCTAATAACAATATTTGTTGATCCATACTTCTTAACTACATCATCAGGTAATTGAGCAGTTTTAAATTTATCCCATGCATATGTATATCCGACTGCTATTCCCCATCTATTTACTGTATCAAGATAAGAATTTTCAATTTTCACATCATTATATCTAGCTATACCTGTTTTATCTTCATCTTTTGGTTTAAATACTGTAAAGTATATCCCACCATTATTCATGTGTTTATCATAAACATTTCCCTTAATGTTATGAATATATAGATTTCTTAAATATATATGGTTTAAGGTTCCTTTATTTTGTGCAACTCCTGCTACACCAGTTTTATTCATATAATTTACATCATTATACTCCAAATCATCTTTTAAAGGTGTATTTGTTATTTCAAGATTACTAATTTCAATATATTCTACATCATATAAAAGTATGGATGATGAAACATCTCCTTTATATTTATGTCTTGGATTGTCTAATTGTTTACCATAATCTTGATGCCAAACTCCCTTACCATTTGTATTTATTTTTGGTAAATTTCCTTCTCCATATTTATCTATAATTATCGGTGCATCTGCTGAACCACTACCTTTTATATGTAAATATTGATTTTCAAAGATAGAACCTGCCTGTAATAAAACTTTATCTCCAGGTTTTAGTACAATTTCATTTATTTTATCTAAGCTACGAAAAGCTTCTTTTTCAGATTTCCCTGTATTATTATCATTACCATTTATAGAACTTACATAATATGTAGTTCCTTTGGTACTTCCTTCTTCAGCTTTTACATTTTTGCTTGGGACTAATCCTGCTAAAATAGGAAATATCATTGTAAATGCTAATAATATTGATAATGATTTTTTTTTCATTTGTTATCTTTTCATTATTTAAAATCATTTTAGGAAAAAAATACTTTTCTCAAATTTTCAATCTAAAAATTACTATAGTTTCATTTTATACTTATTGTTTTCTACCGTCCTTTCCCATTTACCTCCTTTATGAATTATATTTTTATAAATTTATAACACAATTTGAAATGAGATATTTAATAAATCATATATTTAATTCTCTTTTTATTAAATTATATAACTTGTTCTCATCTACTTTGATTCGACTGTTTTCTACTCTACTTTTGATTAATTTTTGGTATTCTTTTTCCTTTAATTCCTTTTCTATATAGTTTTTTGATTCCTCAACTGAAAAATAACCTCTATCCTTTATATGTTGACATTCTATTAAATAAATCGTTTCGTTTTCTTCAATAACTTTCGTATATTCAGATTCTCTTAAATTTTTAGCTAATTCTAAAACGTCACCAATATTTTTTGACATAGGTGAGTAATTGCCTGAATTTATCTCTTCTTCTGAAAAATATTCTTTTAATATCTTGCTATTTTTAACAAAAGATTTTAATGAATTTCCCTCTTCGAGATGTCTGTATGCTTTTTGTAATTCTATTTTGATTGAATTTAATTTTTCTATACTTAAATCTTCTTTTCTTACTTTAATAAATCCGAGCTTTAAGTCATCAACTTTCTTAAAAAATATATCTTTGTTTTTTTCGTAATACTCTAATATATCTTTTTGAGATATATTCATTTCATTTTTAGTATCTTCAAGATATTTTTTTTCAAAAGAATCAGTTTCATAAGCTAAGTAAGATTCCAAACTAAATTCTGAAAGTCCATATACTCTTTCTCCCTTTTTTATTCTTTCTAATCTTGATAAATTTTCTAATCTCATCCTATTTTTTAAGCTTTCAAAATCCACATTATTTACATATCCTTGTTTTTTAGCATTTTCATAAATTGCTCTGAATTTTTTTATAGATTGGATAGTTTCTTTCGCTAGCTCTTTGTAAGGAATTTTACCGTCAATTTCCTTATTCCAAAATTCACTATCAATATTCTTACCATTTTTACTTAATTTTTGTGAAACAGAATACATCTCTTTATTCATAAAATATAAGAACTCTTCATTAGAAACTTCTTTTAAATTTATCTGTAAAATATTTTTATTTCTCTTAACATATATTGCTAAAAATCCAAGAAGAATCGCCATCATTAATATAAAATATGAGAAATATTTTTTTTTCATTTCTACTCCTGAATTTGTTTTCATATTTTTAATATTCTAATTAACATATTAAATTAATAATATATTATACTTAATTATCTTATATATAGAATAACATAAAACGAGCAATGTTTTGTCCTATATGCTTATTTTTGACAATGTTTTCATTTTTATATTAATTTTTATTAACATTTTTTTGGAGAGTTGTGTTTATTAATTTTTTTTAAATAAAAATTAACCTCAAAATGCTATCTTATAAAATAGCTTTTTGAGGTCATTAGTAAGTATTATTTTATACTATTTACTTTTTTTGAAGTCACAAAGTAAGCTCCCATTGATGTAACTAGTGTTACTATAAGTATTGTTATACCCGCATCACCAGTTTTAGGATTTTCATCTTTGTCTTTTGTAACATTATTATTTTGTTTTTCTTCTTTTCTTGTTTCCTTAGGTGTTTCACTTTCTGTTTCTTTTGATGTTTCACCTTCTGTTTCTTTTGATGTTTCACCTTCTGTTTCTTTAGGTGTTTCACTTTCTGTTTCTTTAGGTGTTTCACCTTCTGTTTCTTTAGTTGTTTCACCTTCTGTTTCTTTTGATTTTAATACTAAGTCATTTTTAGCTTTTTTCAATGTTTCTAAAGCTGAATTTACTTGATCTTGTGTAGCTTTTTCGTCTTCAGAAATTTCTAAAGCTTTTTCGTATGCTTGCTTTAAAGCTTCTATAGATTCTTCTGTATATAGGGTATCTTCAATTTCTGAAACTTCTGAAAGTAATTCTATCAATTCAGATTTATTTACTTCCTCATTATCAATTTCTATCAATTTAACATCAAATTTATCTAATTGAGGAGCATCTGGATTACCGGATAATGTTAGTGTACCTTCTCCAGCTTTTTTGACAACTATATTAAATTTTGCAGTCTTAGTTACTGAAGCATCTGAATTACCTGCTACAGTTCTACCTTCAATAATATTTTCTGCGTCATCAAACCAATGTAATCCATTTTGACTTGAACCACTTCTAAATGTTACTAAAAACTCATACTTTCCAGCTTTTTCAACTCTATATGGAATTGTAATAGTGTCATCCCCATTTAGAGAATTTACAAATTTACCACCACTTGCCCAGTCAGATTTTTCAATAGATAATGGCCAACGCTCATTGTCTCCTGTATTATGAAGAGTTGACTTCTCAGCTTCTAAAACAGAGGTCTTATTAAGTTCTGAAGGGAATACAAAAGGTTTTTGTTTTGTATACTTTTCCTCACCTTGAGTTATGCTTTCTTGATCAATAATATTAATTCTTGCTCTAGAAGTGAAACCAACGATTAATTCTTTAGTCACTGGTGTTAATTCTACTGTAAACCATTGATTTCCAGTTTTATTAGTATTTCTTCTAGTTCTCACTTTTGCTATCTTTTCAGTTTCTCCCTCATTAAAGGTAACTTCTGAAATTAAAGTAGTATCATAATCGTCCTGAATTGCTGTTCCTGGATTTGGTTGTAATAATGCTTTCACATTTCCTACACTTCCTCCGACTCTCTTAAGTTTAACATCTATCTCTGAGTCTTCATTCATTGTGTATTCAGATTTCTCGATTGTTACCATACCTATACCACCATTGTTAATAGCAAGTGCAGACTCTATACCAACAGCCTTTGATTTAACTCTTAACTTCAATGTATGTTGTCCATCTTTCAAATCGTCAGATTCAAATATTGTCTGTGTTGTCTTTCTTGCTAATCCACGTGTATCAATTACTTGTTCTGGTCCATCATCTATTTGAACTACTATTTCACCATGGTTTGGATCCTTTGTACCTAATAAATATAGTTTTGTACCACTAAATTTAAGTTCTAGCGTACTTCCTGTAAGTGCCCATCTATTTGTATCATTTAAGAAATGTTTTCCTGATTCCTTATTCCATGTGCCAGACTTAAATGTAAATCCTTTATCATTACCGCCTGAATAACCATCTTCAATATCGATTTCTTCGATTCCGTTTGGTACAGTTGAAGGAATTTCAAAACCAGCTGAAGCTTTATACACACCTATTTCAGATAAAATTGGAACTTTACCTTCACTTGTAGATACAGTAATTCTTAATTTTGTTGCTCTTATAGGAGATGTTCTAATTAATCTCTTAGCACCAATTGTTTCTCCTTCTTCTAATAATTTCCATTCGCTACCTTCATCTTCTTTATATTCTACTTTATAATTATTAATTCTTTGACCAAATAAGATTGATTCTTCGATTGAAACGATATCAAATTCTTTTTTATTTGGGAATATAATTTCTAAAGTACCTTCATTTGTACCATCATTTGTTGCCCAATATGTTTTATCGTTGCTATCTAATAGATTATTAATTGAAGTATTTTCTCTAACTTGATTAGGAACAATTTTTGCTCCTTCAGATTTTAGTATATTGGTCTTAAAAGTTTCTTTAATATTTTGTCCAAATTCTAATACTCTCAATCTAATATCTTCGTCCAATTTCCCTTTATTATTTGGTGGAATATTTAATAACAATGGAGAATTGTGACCAACTGATCTAAAGTACATTTCTGCCAATTGATCAATTGATTTTGGAGTTTTCTTATTAGTTCCCCAGAACCATCCTGAAGTAATTCTTGCATCTGATTCAGGAACAGTCCATTGATTTCCGTCTTCATAACCTTTATAGTAAGCACCGTCTTTGTTACTATCTATAGTATTTCTTTCATAATTTACTTTTGATTTTGACCAAGTATTTTTATGCGCAAACCCATGCTCATTACCAATCCATCTTACTGTTGTATATGCTTCTGCACCAAATAACATGGCATCAGCATCATGTCCAGCTTTTTTCCCTTGATAAGTTTGGATTATATCAAAATATCTTTGGAAATCATATTCTTGAGCATTTGCTCCACTTCCTTTAGCTCCATCCATCCATACTTCAACAAATCTACCATTATTACCATATTTTGGATTACTTAAGATTTCTTTTAATTGGTTTGAATAATAGTCATTATAATCTAAATGATCATTTTCTTTACTTGTAGGTCTGTGATTTTCATTATAATATCCATATGAAGGGTCATGAATATCCCATGGAGATAAGTATAGACCCATATCTATATTATATTTAGTAGCTGCTTTTGATATTTCAGCTAATATATCACCTTTACCATTTTTATAATTTGTAGACGCTATGTCATAATCTGTATATTCACTTGGCCATATTGCAAAACCATCATGATGTTTTGCTGTAACAATAATTTTCTTAAATCCAGCATCGTGAATTGTTTTAACTAATGTTTCGGCATCAAAATCCTCGTTCAATGTAAATATATCTCTAGGATGTCTTGAACCATAGTGTTCACCCCATTCAATTTCATTGAAAGTATTTGGTCCAAAGTGAACAAATGCAGCAAGTTCATCTTTTTGGTATTTATATTGATTTGCATTTGGCAATACTTTATCTTTTTTAGGTGCTGAAGAATCAGTAGGAGAATCTGATTTTTCATTTTCCACAGGCTTAATGTTCTTTACAGTAATTACATCATTTTTATTTGTAGATAGTTTTACAATATTATCACTTAGTATTTCTGGGTTTACTTCTTTTCCATTAACCTCAATTGTTGCTGTTTTAATATTTGGGTATTCAAGTTTTAATTCTCCCCCATTGTTAGATGTAATTTTAGCAATTGATAAATGTTCCTTGTTCCAGTCCATATCTACAGAAAAATTACCTCTAGCTAATATTCCTCTTACTGCTCCCTGGCTCCAAGCACTTGGTAATGCTGGTAAAAGTGTTACTTTATCCAAATGAGATTGTATCAGCATCTCAGCTACACCACTAGTTGCACCAAGATTCCCATCAATTTGGAAAGGTGGGTGAGTGTCCCATAAGTTTCTAAGAGTAGAATTTCTTAATTGCTCAATTAATAATTTATGTGCTCTATCTCCGTCTAAAAGTCTAGCCCATAAATTAATCTTATTAGCTTTAGACCAACCTGTTCCACCATCTCCCCTGTCGTTTAATGAAGCTTTGGCAGCTTTAATGTGTTCTGTATTTTCAGAATTAAATAAGCTACCAGGGAATAATCCAACTAGATGCGATACATGTCTATGACCTTTTTGAATCCCTTCACTTCTAAATCCTGGAGTATCTTCTTCGTACCATTCTTTAATCATACCTTTTTTATTAATATGCAGAGGTTTAAGTTTCTCTAATTTAGCACTAACTTCAGTTACTAGGTCATTATCTACATCTAATTTATTAGCGGCTTCTATGAAATCTGTAAATAATTGCCATACCAAAGATTGATCAAAAGTATTACCAATTGTTATAGTTCCGTGTTCTGGTGAATATGATGGTGATGAAACATATCTGTCACTTTTCTCATCATAATGTAAGAATGAATTCCAGAATTTAGTTGTTTCTTTCAACATTGGATAAATTTTATCTTGTAAATATTTAATATCATTTGTATATCTGTAATGATCATAAATATTTTGCATTATCCATGCATTTGCAGCAGGTGACCATCCCCAGTAATAATTCCAGCCAGGTGTTGTCCATCCAAACGGAGTTACTTGAGTATGTGCTAACCAACCATTTTCTTGATTTCCAGTAGATGAAATTCCTGCATATTCTTTAGCAGCCACTCTACCATAATGTCTCATATCATCTACAAAATTCACTAAAGGTGATACTGTTTCAACCAAATTAGTTGAATATGCTGGCCAATAATTCATTTGTAAATTTACGTTCATATGATAATCTGAATTCCATGGTGGATTGTCTATTGCATTCCATACACCCTGTAGATTTGCAGGAAGTGCATTTTTGGAATCTCTAGATGATGATATCAATAAATATCTACCGTATTGGAAAAACAATTCTTCCAAATAATTATCTTGTTTAGATTTATAATTTTCTAATAGAGTATTTGTGTATTCATCTTTTGTCTTAGAGATATTTAACTGCATTCTATCAAAAAGTTTTTTGTAATCATTAATATGATTTTCTTTTAATGCAGAATATTCTTTCTTAAGAGCTTTATTTACCTTTTCTTTTACATATTCTTCAACATTAATTTCCCTATCTTTATAGTTGGTTGAATAATCTAAGGCATAATCAGTTTTAGCTGAAAAAATCACGGTTGCGTAACTAGCATTTGTAATTTTTATCGTATCATCTTCAATAACTTTTTCACCGTCAGTTACAACTTTTAGATATGATGCATATTTCATTTCATTATTATTAACTTTACCACTTAATAATAATCCTTCTCCATCATTTTTTGTACTTGCTGTTTTGTATGAAGATTTTTGACCATCTTTTAGATCACTATTTGATTGTAGTTTTACAGTAAATTCAAGTTTAGCTTCCCCATCTTTAGTTAAGTTAGTTACAGAAACATTATCTGGATAAGAAACAAATGTTTCTCTATTGTATGTAGTTCCATTTTGTTTATATTTAACTGTATGGGTTGCATTACTAATGTTTAAATTTCTTTCATAATCGCTATAATTATTATTTGTCTGATTAGTGAAATTAAATAGTACGTCACCAAAGTTTAAGTATCTTCCATATTGTTCATTATTTGGTCCCACCAAATGTCTTTCAGCTAAACTTTTAGCTAATTGTAAGTTTCCATCTTCTAAAGCTTTTCTAATTTGTGGAATGTGCTTAGCTTTATCCTTGAAGTTTCCTCCATTATAGCTGTTATCATTTGGTTTTGGTCCACCTGACCATAATGTTTTTTCATTAAATTGAATTCTTTCAAATCCGACTAAACCAAATATTTTATTACCAATCTGTCCATTCCCTAGTGGTAATGCATCATTTTCCCATCCACTATAGTTATTTGGTGCAGGTGAATTATATTTTAAGACATAATTCTTATTTATTTTTTCTAAACTATTTTTCTGTTCACTATCTGAACTATTTGACTCAGCTTTTGTTTTTCCCTTGTGTAAATTGGGAACTGAACCACTTGTAAATATTAGAAAAAACACCAATAAAAAACATATTGTATTTTTTTGTTTTTTAGCCATCGCTCTACCCTCCTAAATTTATTTATATGTCTAACCACCTATGTATTACGTTTTCATTATATAATAAATATCAAATAAAATAAACCTATAATATAAACTTTATATTCCTTAAACGTTTCATTTTTAAATCTTTTTTTTATTATTAAATTGTTTTTAAATCTATTTTGATAAAACTTTTTTTTGAAATATATTTCATTGTTTACAATCTATCATATATAAAAAAACCTTTCTAATTAAATTTTAGAAACTTAATTAGAAAGATTTTATTTTAATTTTATTAAATTGTGTTAAGGTTTACTAATCCACTTTTTCTTTCTTTTTCAGCTCAATATAAGCTACTAAAGTTGTTGAAACTAAAAAGAATAAAACAAATATTTTACTACCTTTATCTCCAGTTTCTGGATTATTTTTATCATTTTCAGTAGGTTTTCTATTAGATTTTTCAGGTTTTTCCTTTTCTGTTTCTTCAGATTTTTCCTTTTCTGTTTCTTCAGATTTTTCCTTTTCTATTTCTCCAGGTTTTTCCTTTTCTGTTTCTTCAGGTTTTTCCTTTTCTGTTTCTCCAGGTTTTTCCTTTTCTGTTTCTTCAGGTTTTTCCTTTTCTGTTTCTTCAGGTTTTTCCTTTTCTGTTTCTCCAGGTTTTTCCTTTTCTGTTTCTCCAGGTTTTTCCTTTTCTATTTCTCCAGGTTTTTCCTTTTCTGTTTCTCCAGGTTTTTCTTTTTCTGTTTCTTCAGGTTTTTCCTTTTCTGTTTCTCCAGGTTTTTCTTTTTCTGTTTCTTCAGGTTTTTCCTTTTCTGTTTCTTCAGGTTTTTCTTTTTCTGTTTCTTCAGGTTTTTCTATATCTGGATTTTCATCCTTTACTTCTATGGCTCTGGTATTAGCTCTTATCATAAAGCTTCCTAATTCATTTGGTTCATTCCAAGCGCCATTTTGTAATTTAAATGAATTATTAATTCCTTTTGTATTTTCATCAACACCTAGGATTGCTCCATCTTTAGTATCATCTACTTGAGTATAAGATACGAAAAATTCACCATTTACTTGAACACTTTCTGGCAATTTTATATCTTGCCATTCATTTTCTTTTTCAACCGTAGATTCAAATTCTTCAAGTAATATTTTACCTGGCAATAAATCTGAATCATTTTTATCATAAATACTTATCTTAAACTTTTTACCGATAGATTTTCCACTATTAGCAAACATTAATCTTACGGATTCTATTAAACTTGGCTTATCAACTTCAAATCTAACTGCAACTTTTTGATTTGCTTTTAATGATAAAAGTCCAGCTTCGGATTTTCCGTCATCTTTTGCTAATTCTTTAATTTCTTTCATTTGTATTTTGCTTAATACAATATCTTTGCTAATATTTTTCCCTGATGAAATTGTTATTTCTTCTTCCTTAGTACTATATCCTTTTGCAGTTACCACTAATTTATATGTTCCAGATTTTATTAATTTATTTTCTAATTTTGATGCATTAAATTTATACTTAGCTTGCGGATTTCTTTTTCATATAGTCTGATAATACTATCTTCTATTTTTTCGCCATTTTTTTGCTTAATATTAATATTTAATTTACCATCCTTAGATTTAACTAAAAATAAATTTTTTACTAATTCTTTATTTTTTTCAATTTTTATTTTTTCTTTTTTAGTTATATATCCACTTGATATTACTGATAATGTATATTCTCCTACTGGATGTTTTATCTCGTAATTACCTGTTCCAACTTCTACATTAACAAATACTCCTGTTTCTTCGATTAAAACTTTTGTTTTGTTTGATATAGGAATCGTTGATTCATCTGTTTCTACAATTTCTTTTGAGTTGTATAACGATAGCTTAGTTTGTTCAAAAGGTTTAGACGTCATCTTTGGAATATCTGATTTAGATATATCATTAATAGTCAGGTCATCTATATACCAACCACCACTACTTGGTTCCTCAATTTCTTTACCTGTTTTTAATACAAATCTTAATTTAACATTTGATGATAAATATTCTTTTGGGATATCTATATGGTCTGTATACCAAGCACCTCTCACTCTACCTTTTTCATTAATAGTCTCTTCTTTTAACTCAAATAAATTGTTCCAATTTTTACCATCATCTTTACTTATTTGAATGCTACCTTGATCCTCGTCAAAATTTCCATATTCTGTAAGGCCTTTTCTACCTGTTGTGTTAAACCACATCTGTAAATACAATCTTGCATTTGTTAATTTTGATAAATCCATACTTGGTGACTCTAAAGTATATGTTGCATTTGGTTTTCTAAAATCATTCAATTCTGTTCCCCAAACATTTGGACTACCTTCATTTTTCCCAATAGTTTGAGCTTTTGTAGGTCTACTTCCTAATTTAGCTAAATCTAATTTTGTTTCTAGGTCAATTATTCCTTTTGTCCATTTATTTCCTTTTTCATCAGGTATAGATTTCCAATTTTTATCTTCTTCAAAATTAAATTTGATATGCTCTTTACCCTCAGTATATGTGTATGATTTTATTTCTGACTTTTCACTTTCATTTTCACCTATACTTGCCGTTGCATAGTAGTAATATGTTCCTGTTTTTTGTGCCGGTACATCATCTAAACTAACAATATATTTACCGACTTCATTATTTTTTTTACTTAACACTTTTTCAAATGGACCATTTTTTGAAGTGGATTTATACAAGTTATATCCTGTTATTTTGGGATCATCTACAGGACTAAATGAATATATAAGTTTTTGGTTTCTAAAATCTAATCCTACATACTTACTTGGTGCTTTTGGTATTTTTTTTGATGCTTCTACTATTTTTAGATTATCAATATACCATCCAAGTTTTTGTTTTTTACTAAATTCACCTGGACGCATACCTAACATTACAGAAATTTTTTTACCTTTATACATTGATAAATCAATATATTCTTCTTTCCAACCTTTAGAACTATTTTTATAAAGTCTTACATTATTATATTTTATTTTATCTACTGAAGTCGTATCTTCAGTTATTTCTCCAATCCATACCTCTGCAGTATCAAAAAATGCACTTTGTCCATTGTCTAAATCATACCAATGCTTAAATGTCAATGCAGCATCTCTTTCTTCACCTGTTAAGTCAATAGGCGGTAGGACAGCTATGGTTTCTTTTAATTCTGTATAATTTGAATTTAATTTAGTACCTAATACTTTTGAGCCTGATGGAATTCCTTCTTTTGGTTTCCCTTCAACAACTCCCCATTCCCAAATAGGTGTTTTTCCACCAAATTCAAAACCATCTATATTATCTTCAAAATTTTGTGAATAACCTATACCTATTCCTGGTTTTACTGTTGCCTCATACTCAGGTGTTTTTGTTATATTATCATTACCGTCTATAACTTCAATATAATATTTTACCTTATCACTTGTTAACTCTTCCGATTTTATAGTGATAGAGTATTCACCTTTTTGCTTATTACCTTTAATCAATTCAAAATTTTTTTCTTCCCATTTACTTTCATCTTTAGAAATAAATAACTTAACATTTTTTACATATGTGTCATCTTTAATATCTACTGAGATATCAAATGGTCTTCCCTTATACATACTCTTAATTGGTGTATGTGCAATTATTGGTTTACTATCATCTTTACCCTTTACAGATATTTTTCCTTTTACTGTACCAAATTCTGCATCATTAAATTTTTTCTGCCATTTTTACAGCTTTATATGCATTTATCTTTCCATGACCATAACCATTGTTTGGTGTATTTACATAATCATCATCTTTTAGTGGTATTGCACTATCAGTAAGAATTTTTTCAACCTGATCTACCGTTAAATTTTTATTTACACCATAAACCAGTGCAGCAACTCCGGAAACGTGAGGCCAGCCATCGATGTACCGGTCCTTATTGCATATTTTCCTCCTGGAATAGATGATTTAATATTAACCCCTGGAGCAACAATATTTGGTTTAACTTGATTTGGATATTTACTTGGTCCTCTTAATGAGAATTTTGCAAGCTTATCATCTTGTCTTATCGCACCCACTGCAAATGCTTCCGGGTAACTGGCTGGAGTACCTATTGAACCTTTTCCTCCTTCATTATATGCACTTACATTTCCTGTAGAAAACACTGGCAATATTCCTGCCGCACGCCATTTTTTTAATATATCTCTAAAAAATTCATTATCAGAGTTTCCACCCCATGAGTTATTCACAACTTTAGGCGCCATTTCAGGATGTGCTACTCCCTTTTCATCAGTAGGTGCCAACATCCATTCTCCAGCTTCTAAGAGCTGTTTTAATGTCGTTTCGCCATCTTTATCGAATACTTTTGCCGCAATCCATTTTGCTTTAGGTGCTATACCTAGAGGACTTTGTTCTTTAGGGTCTTTACCTAAAATGGTTCCTGCAACGTGTGTCCCATGTCCTGTTGAGTCTGTTGGTGTACCACCTTTTTTCCCAGTAATTGTGTCAAAAAAACTGTATATCGCTTTTCTTTCTTCGTTTCCTCTATATGAACTGGATATCGCCGGATGAGTAGCATCAACACCAGAGTCTATTATACCTACTACAACCCCTTCCCCCTCATAGTTTTCTTCTAAGGTTTTATTAACAGATATTGTTTTTAAGTTCCAAGGTATATGTTTTTTATTTTCTAAAGAATTTAATGAAAAAGTATTTTTTTTACTCGATACCTTATTCTCTTTTTGTTCTGCCTTGTCACTCAAAATTTTTTTATTTAGTACAATCTTTTCAACATCAAATCTTTTTGATAAAACTTTAATAGATTCTTCATTTCCTACAACAGCAATGCTGTTTACAATATAAAAAGCCTTAAAATCTTTTATATTATTTTTGGATACTTGCTCATTTATAACTTCTACTATTTTTTCTTGTGTTTCCTTTGCTTTATCGATTAAAGTCTCTACTACCTTTTTAGATTCTACTTTATCAATGTTTTTTGATTGTTCTTTCATTTTAACTATAAATTCAACAAAATCATTCTTATCTAGTTCTGAATTTAAGTTTTTTTCGATTTTGGAGCTTGACTTTTTTTCTGGCATTTCTAAGCTCGCATAAACCGGCATAGCATTAGTCAATATTAGCATCACAGCTAATAATAAACTTAATATACTAACTTTACTTTTTTTCATAATTCCTCCTATTTATTATTAGTAACAAAATTATTATACTAAATATATTAGTTTGTGTAAATAATTTTGTTAGGTATGACTAATTATTCTAATATTTGTATCGTATTACACTCTATAATATAATTGAAATATAAAAAATCAAACAAGGAGCTTATATGGAATTATTTTTAGTCCTATTTTTATTTGGCATACTTTTTTTCGCTATGGAAAAAATATTATTAAATTCAGTTAAAATATTTGAGGATAGAGAAAAGTTTTCAACAGATTCTAAATTACTAGAAGTAGAATATAAAGAAAAATCAAAAACTACGATTTATCACGTCGAATTTACGGATAATAATAACAATGTATTAAAAGGTAAGTCCCTCCAGTATAAGGGAAAACCAAGATTTAAGGTAGGAGACAGTCTTGAAATTGATTATTTAATAAGAGATGAGATGAAACACTTAATAGAAAATAACTTAGTAGATGTAAAGCATCCCGAGCATAAAACTATGTATGAAGATTTAAGGACTCCCATCAGATTTATGTATTATATTGCAATAGGGTTTTTTATATTTTCTGCAATGGCGCTAATTTATTGGATTATTTTTTAAAATAGCCCCCTAGATAACTCTAGAGGGCTATTTTCATTTTTTTTACTTTTCTTTTATACTACACAATCTTAGATGATTATTGTTAACATAAACTTATTTAACTTTTATATCTAATTCTTTTCTAAATTTTTTAATTACCTTTTTTTCTAAACGAGATACCGTCATCTGACTAACATCTAATTCATCTGCAATTGCTGCTTGAGTCATTTTATCGAAAAATCTGTAAACTACTACTTTTTTTTCAACGTCAGAAAAATCTTCCATTACTTCTTTTATAAAGGACATATTTTCAACTAGTTTATAATTCTTATCTTCCTCCCCTAATAAATCCCTAAAGCTAACTTCTCTATCTTCGGATGAATTATCAAGATTTTTATCGATAGATTGAGGAGAATAAACTTGAGAAGCATCCATCGCTTCAATTACTTCTTCAGGAGAGACTTCTAAATATTCAGCTATTTCATTTATATTTGGGGTTTTCTTATATCTTTGTGCCAGTTCTATTTTTGCATTATTTATTCTCTTAGATAGTTCTTGTATTCTTCTTGGTACTCTTATAACCCAACCTTTATCTCTAAAATATCTTTTTATTTCACCAATAATTGTTGGTGTTGCAAATGAAGAAAATTCAAACCCCTTATCAATTTTAAATCTGTCTATAGCTAAAATCAGGCCTAATGATGCTATTTGATAAAGATCATCAAATTCTATACCTCTATTAGCATATTTTTTTGCTAATATTTCTGATATATACAGATTTTTTTCAATCAGTTCATCTCTAAGTATTTTTATTTCTCTTTTTATTTTATTAAGTTCTTTTTCATTATAATTTTCAGATTTTTCGAGTTTTTTTTCTTCTTTTTTTAATTTATCAAGTTTATAAAATTCTTCATAAAATCTAATTTTTCCATCAGTACTTTTATTTTTTCCCATTTTAAACCTATTTCTTATTTAATTTTACTGAAATTAAGTTATAATCTATTTTGATTTCATCTGCCAATGATAAAAGTATTTGTTTTTTTAACTCTAAATTCATATCATTTAAGCTATTTTCTTTCACTAAATTTTCAGCATAAAATTCCATATTAATATGTTCAATACAATGTTCAATTTTAATATTAATTCTATCATTTTTAGGAATCAACATCATAAAAACTTCTGATGCTACTACTTTTAAGTCTTCAATTACCTCTACATCAAATCCTACATTATTTGCTAGTGAAGCAACAGAAAGTCTTAAAATTTGTAAATAATGAGAATTAGATGGTAATTCGAGATTGATGTATTCCATTAGTCCTCCATTATGAATAATTGATCAAGTTCAGTTATAATAAATAATTTTTTTATATTTTTTTTAGAATTTTTTACAGTTAAAGTTTTTTGTTTATCTCTAACTTCCTTAAAAATTGTAATTAAAGCTCCTAAACCTGTAGAATCAATATAATCTAATTTTTCTAAATCTAGAACTATATCTTTTTTCAAATTTTTATATTTTTCTAAAGCTTCCTTTTTAAATTTTTCAACATTATTTATATCAAGATCTCCGGATAAAGTTATTTCTAGTTTTTGATTTTCAATATATGATGCTTCAAACGCCATTTTTTCTCCTATTCCACATCTTCGATGTATTTAGCACATGCTACAATTTTTTCTTCTTTACTATTTAATTTCTTTAATCTAACTCCTTGAGTAGATCTTCCCATAGTCGATATATCCTTAGCTGTCAATCTAATTATATCCCCTTTTGATGAAACTAATATTATATCATCATCTGCATTTACTAATTTTGCAGAAACTACTTTACCAGTCTTGTTAGTTATTTTATAAGTTTTAACACCTTTTCCGCCACGGTTTTGAGAACTATAGTGTTTTATAAGCGTTTTTTTTCCATAACCAAATTCTGAAACAATAAATAGATATTCATTTTCATCTAAAACGCAAATTTCTACAACAGAATCATCTTTATTTAGTTCTATACCTTTAACCCCTTGAGCTGTCCTACCAAGTGGTCTTACATCATTTAGATTAAATATTATAGACTGCCCATTTTCCGTAACTAGTACAACTTCAGAATCGTTTGTGACAACTTTAGCACCTATCAATTCATCAGTTTCATTTAATGTGATTCCTATAATACCTGAAACTCTAATATTTTCAAACTCTTTAGCCTCTGTTCTCTTAATTTTACCATCTTTAGTTGCTAATATAACATAAGTATCCTCAAAGTTATCAATTGGAATAACCGCAGAAACATTTTCATCAGCCTGTAATTGCAATATATTTATAATTGCTTGACCCTTTGATTGTCTCTTACCTTCTTTTATTTCGTACGCCATCTTGCTATATACTCTACCTTGATTTGTAAAGAATAATAAACTTGTATGAGTTGATGTTACGAATAAGTCTTGAACAAAATCATCTTCTTTTGTTGACATTCCTATAACACCTTTTCCACCTCTATTTTGTACTTTATACGTATTAGCCGGTAGTCTCTTGATATATCCTTCATTTGTCAATGTTATAATTACTTTTTCTTCTTCGATTAGATTCCTCAAAATTAATTTCATCAGCCGCAGGTTTAATTCTACTTCTTCTTTCATCACCAAATTTTTCTTTAATTTCTAATAATTCTTCTTTAATGATTTTCATTAAAATATCTTCATTCTCTAAAATTTCTTTTAGGGATTTTATTGTCTGAATTAACTCTTGATGTTCAGATTCTAATTTCTCTACATTTAGCCCTGAAAGTCTTTTTAATTGCATGTCTAATATTGCTTGACCTTGAATTTCAGTCAAGTCAAAACGTTTAGTAAATTCTTGCTTGATTTGATTGTCATCATAATTTGATTCTATAATTTTAACTATTTCATCTATGTTATCATACGCAATTTTCAGACCTTCTACAATATGAGCTCTTGCTTCAGCTTTATCTAAATCAAATTTAGTTCTTCTTGTAACAACTTCTTTTTGATGATTGATATAATGAGATATTAATTCTTTTAAGTTTAATTCTTTAGGGATTCCATTTACAAGTGCAAGATTAATGATACCGAAAGTAGTCGTTAATTGAGTTTGATTATATAAATTATTTAATACAACATTTGGATTTGCATCTCTTTTCGTTTCAATTACGATTCTCATACCATTTCTATTAGATTCATCTCTAATATCTGCGATTCCATCTATCTTTTTATCTCTAACTAAATCCGCTATTTTCATGATAAGTCTAGATTGATTAACTTGATATGGTATTTCTGTAACTATTATCCTATGTTTGCTCTTATATTCTTCAATATGTGCTTCTGCTCTTAATTTAACTTTACCTCTACCTGTTTTATATGCATCAATTATAGGTTTTTTCCCCATAATATTTGCACCTGTAGGAAAATCAGGGCCTTTTATATATTCCATCAATCCGTCTATACTGATATTATTATCGTCAATATACGCTATACAACCATCTACTACCTCATTTAGATTGTGAGGAGCCATATTTGTAGCCATACCAACAGCTATACCTGAAGATCCATTTACAAGAAGATTTGGAAATCTTGCAGGAAGCACTTTAGGTTCTAATTCTTCTTCATCAAAGTTAGGTTGAAAATCTACAGTATCTTTGTTGATATCTCTAAGCATTTCTGAAGCAAGTTTTGTCATTCTAACCTCAGTATAACGCTGAGCAGCCGCTCCATCTCCATCTATAGAACCAAAGTTACCTTGACCATCTGCAAGAAGATATCTTGTATTAAAGTCCTGTGCAAGTCTAACAATAGCATCATAGATAGCACTATCTCCATGAGGATGAAATCTACCCATTACTTCTCCGACAAGTCTTGCAGATTTTCTGTGAGGTTTATTGTATGCTAGACCTAATTGTTGCATACCATAAAGTATTCTCCTATGAACTGGTTTTAGTCCATCTCTTACATCTGGCAATGCTCTTGAAACTATTACCGACATGGAATAGTCCAGATATGCCTCTTTCATTTTTTCTTCAATATTAGCAGATATAATATTACTCTGTCAAATTCTATATTAGCCATTATCCACTCCTAAGCATCAATATTTTTAGCGTATTGTGCATTTTCTTCTATAAATTCTCTTCTTGGTTCTACTTTATCTCCCATTAATGTCGTAAATGTATCATCTAATGTTATTGATTCATCATCTACCTTGACTTGTAATAATATTCTATGCTCTGGATTCATTGTAGTATCCCATAATTGATTTGCATTCATTTCACCAAGCCCTTTATATCTTTTTAGTTTGTAGTTTTCTCCTTGTATACCTTCTAGAACCTTTTTTAATTCTTTTTCGTTATATACGTATCTTTCTTTTTTCCCTTGAATAACACTAAATAGTGGAGGTTGTGCTAAATACACATTTCCATTATCTATAAGTGGTCTCATATATCTAAATAGGAATGTCAATAATAACGTAGCTATGTGCGAACCATCGACATCAGCATCAGTCATAATTATTATTTTTCCATATCTTAATTGATTTATATCAAATTCTTCACCAATACCTGTACCGAATGCTGTAATTAAAGCCTTTATTTCATCTGATGAAAGAATTTTATTAAATCTAGCTTTTTCAACATTCATGATCTTACCCTTCAATGGTAAGATTGCCTGTATTTTATTATCTCTACCTAATTTTGCAGAACCACCCGCAGAGTCCCCCTCTACGATAAATATTTCATTTTCTGAAATATCACTTGATTGACATTCAGCTAATTTACCAGGTAATGTTGAACTACTTAAAATCGAATTCTGTTTTCTAGATAAGTCCCTCGCCTTTTTAGATGCTTCTCTCGCCCTTCTCGATGCGATTGATTTATCTACAATTTTTTTGGCAACATTAGGATTTTCTTCTAAATATATTTGTAAATTATCTGATAAAAATGAGTCAACAATACCACGCATTTCGGAAGAGCCTAGTTTTCCTTTTGTTTGTCCCTCAAACTGAGGATTTGAAAGTTTTACTGCCACAATAGCTGTAATGCCTTCCCTTATATCTTCTCCTGTGAAATTATCTTCTTTCTCTTTAAGTAAATCATACTCTCTTGCATAGTTATTTATAGTCTTTGTAATAGCAGATTTAAATCCTGTTAAATGTGTACCCCCTTCAGGTGTTAGTATAGTATTTGCAAATGATAATATGTTTTCTGAATACGCATCAGTATATTGCATTGCTATATCAACTTCACAACCATCAGTCATCCCCGTAAAATGTATTATATCTGAATGTAATTCTGTTTTTTTCTTGTTTAGATATTCTACAAATGATGCTAATCCACCTTCTGCGAAGAAGTCTTTTTTATATTTTTCTTCTTCTCTTTCATCGATAAGAGTTATTTTTAATCCTTTATTTAAAAAAGACATTTCCAAAAATCTTTTTTCTAAAGTATTTCTATTAAATTCTAAAGTTTCAAAAATATCGCCATCTTGCCAAAACCTAATGGTTGTTCCTGTTTCGTCAGTAGCTTCATGCTTTATAAGACTTGAAGTGGATTTACCTGTTTCAAAATTTTGAGTATATTTAAATCCATCTCTTTTAACCTCAGCAACTAGTTTTTTGGATAAAGCGTTTACTACAGAAACTCCTACTCCATGCAAACCACCTGAAAATGCATATGCATCAGAGTCAAACTTCCCACCAGCATGAAGAATTGTAAGAACTGTTTCGAGTGTTGATTTCCCAGTCTTTGGATGTTTTTTAACAGGTATCCCTAATCCATTATCTGAAATTTCACAAGAACCATCATTATTTAATTTAACAATTATAGTGTCACATCTTCCAGCTAAAGCTTCATCAACCGAGTTATCTACTACTTCATAAACTAGGTGATGTAGTCCCCTTTCATCTGTCGAACCAATATACATACCTGGTCTAACACGAACCGCTTCTAATCCCTCAAGAACCCTAATATTCGATTCTCCGTATTGTTGTTTCTTATCTACCATCTTGTATCCTTTCATCGATTATCTTTCCATTTACCACTTTATATATATTGCCTTGCATATAAGAAATGTCTATATTCGCTAAGGAGTTTGTGGTAATAATACTTTGATAACTTTTAGATTTTTCGATTAATAATTTAGCTCTAATATTATCAAGTTCCGAAAACACATCGTCTAATAATAAAATAGGCTTTGTTTTTGTTATAGTTTCAATTAATTTAGCTTCAGCTAATTTTAACGATAACATTATCGTCCTTTGCTGTCCTTGAGAAGCAAAGATTTTTGAATCCTTTCCATTTATATTAAAAATTAAATCATCCTTATGTGGACCATAAAGGCTCACATACCTCGCTTTTTCTTTTTCTATATTTTTTTTTAATAATTTCTGATACTCTTTCTCTATAGTTTCAAGATTTTCAAAATTATTGATATAGTTATTTTCTAAAATAATATCTAAATCTTCTTTTTTTGAACTTAATTCATAGTGAAAATCTTTAGTAAACTTTTTCAATATTTCAATATACTTATATCTATAAATAGCTATCTTCGAACCATATTCAACCATTTTTTTATTATAAGTTTCCAATAATTCATCTGAATATTTTTTATTTAGATTATTTTTTAGTAAATTATTTTTTTGAAATCTAATTTTATTAAAATTATTTAAATATGTTCTATAGGTAATATCATTATTAGTTATTATATCATCTAAAAATTTTCTTCTCATCATTGGAGAGTCTTTTATTATAAGAACTTCTTCTGGAGAGAATATGACTACTCCAAATTGACTTTTCATCTCCGATAAATTTTCTATCTCTATCTCATTTATCCTAATTCTTTTTTTTGTACTTTTAGATAATTTTATCTCTACTACTTTTCTTTTATTTTGATTAACAATGTCCGCTTTAAGATACATTAAATTCTTTTCAAAATTTATTAATTCATCTTCTTTTATATTCTTAAAACTATATCCTCTCGCACAAATATATATAGATTCAAGCAAATTAGTCTTTCCTTGAGCATTTTGCCCAACTAAAATATTTGTCTTATCATGAAATATAATATCTTCTTCATCATAATTTCTATGATTAATTAGTTTTAATTCTTTAATTAACATATTTCCTCAAAATTAATCTTTATTTATCTGAACTTTTTCTCCATCAAGTTCAACTATGTCGCCTTTTCTTATCTTTTTTCCTCTTTGAGTACATATTTCACCGTTATATTTTACTAAACCTTCAGCAATTACTTGTTTTGCTTCTCCACCAGTTTGAACTAGTGAGGTGAATTTTAATAATTGATCTAATTTTATATATTCTGTATTTATATTAATTTTTTGCATTTTATCTCCATAATATTTTATTTTCCTAATCTAATAGGCAATACAAGATATAGATATTCGTCTACATGATTAATTGGATAAATAGTCATTGGAGATAATGAATCTCTTAACTTTAATATAACCTGATCATCTTCAATCACTTTCAATCCATCTAATAAATATCTAGTATTAAATGCAATAGTTAAATTTTCACCCTCTTGTTCTGTATTTAATCTTTCATCTACATTACCTATACTAGAATTTGATGTAATATTAAGTACTCCATTATTAAATTCAAATTTTGTTAAATTTGGATTTGAGCTTGTTATAATTAAACTAGCTCTTTCTAACGAACTTATCAAATCATCTCTATTAACTATAATATTCGTACTATAGTCTCTATTAATTATTCTTTTATAATCAAGATATTTTTTATCGATTAATCTTGAATACATTTTAGTATTACCATTGATGAAAGCAATATGTCCCTCAATGACAACAATATCAGTGCTTTGATTGTCAATTATTCTAATTAATTCTGTAAAAGCTCTTCTTGGGACAATATTAGAAAAGTTTACATTCTTTGAATTGTTTTTTATTTTCTTTATTGCCATTCTATACCCGTCAAGTGCAACAAATTTTATTTCATCGTTATTAACCTCAAATAAAATACCTTGAAGTGCAAGTCTTGTATCATCATTTAATAATGTAGCAAAACTAGTTTGTTTAATGGCATTTGTTAAATCTTCATTTTTTATCGTTAAAGAAGCTTCATCATCTGCAATTGCGATATTTGGGTATTCCTCAGATGATTGACATGGTATATCTAAAACTGAATTTTGACATTTTATATTTACATTATCATTTTGTGCTGTAATAGAAATAATATTTTCAGGCATTTTTCTTATAATATTTCCAATTAAGTTTGATTTTATGGCTACTGATCCTTCTTCTATAATTTCACATTTTACTCTTGTTTCTATTGAAAGCTCTAAATCAGTAGATGTCAGTATTAATTCATCACCTTTAGCAGTAAAAACAATGCTATCTAAAATTTGAATAGATGTTCTATTGGAAATAGCTTTTTGAGCAATTGAAATACGAGTATTTAAATCTGATTGTTGTATATTAAATTTCATGATTTCTCCTAATATATATATTTTAAAATTAGTAATAATAGTAGTAGGCACGGTGAATATGTTGATAACTTATCTTACGTTTAGTTTTACATAAAAAAACATGTTGATAAGTCGTGAGTAAATAATTTATAAGTACAATAATTATTTGTATATTATCAACATTAATTATTTTCAAGAATAGCTATTAACGTTTCAATAGTTTTCTTCAATTCATTATCTTTTTTGACTAATTTACTAATTTTATCACCACCATATATGATTGTTGCATGATCCCTTTCGAATGAATCAGCAATTTTTATTAATGATAAATTAGTTAATCTCCTAGATAAGTACATAGCAATTTGTCTAGGATCCGATACAGATTTTTGCCTGTTTTGAGTTATTAAATCTTCAGGATTTAAACCATAATGTTTAGCTACTACTTCTTTAATCCTATTTAATGTTATAGGCTTTGATTTCTTTTCTTTTATAGATAAAGATTGCTTTGCAATATCTAAGAAAGCTTCATCATTGATTTTCTCACTTACATTACCTTGTTTTAAATTGTGTAAAGCCATAACCTTAATTAAAGAACCTTCTAGATTTCTTATATTATCTGTAACATTTTCAGCTATAAAAGAGATAACATTATTGGGAACAATATATTTTTCCATATTTATTTTATTTTGTAAAATAGCTACTCTCGTTTCAAAATCTGGTTTTTGAATATCTGCAATCATACCACCGCTAAACCTTGTAACAAGCCTATCTTCTAAGCCTTTTATTTCTTCAGGTCTTTTATCTGAAGTAAAAATAATTTGTTTTTTTGATTGTTGCAATGAATTAAAAGTGTGAAATATTTCTTCTTGCGTACTTTCTTTTCCTGAAATAAATTGAATATCGTCAATCATTAAAACATCACAATTTCTATATTTATCTCTAAAAGCTTGAGAGTTTGTTATTGAATTTTTACTTGCAGTAATCGTAGAAATAAATTCATTCATAAAATTTTCACTTGTAATATAAATAACTTTTTTTTCAGGCCATTTCTCAAGAATTCTATGTCCAACAGCCTGCATTAAATGCGTTTTACCTAATCCAGAACTTCCGTATATGAAAAAAGGATTGTAAATAGTTCCTGGATTTTCGGCTATATTTTCAGCAATAGCTAAAGCCAGATCATTAGATTTTCCTTTTACAAAATTATCGAAAGTATTTTTCTTATTCAATGAAGACTTATAAATATATGTGTCGGGAGTGATTTGACTTATTCTATTTTCAGATTCTTTTAAAGGTTTAGATAAGACGTAATCATTTTTTATATCGTTATCTTTCTCATCCTCAGAAGTAATCCTCTTGAATAGTGGATTGTTTGGATTTAAAATTACCAAATTAACTTCTTGATTTAGGATTTTTCGAAGTTTAGATTCAATTGAATCTTTATATCTTTTTTCAACAGTTTCATTTATAAACTTAATTGTAGAGTATATATAGAACTCAGAACCTTTAAGTTTTAGGGGAATAAGTGGTTTTATCCAAGTATTGTAATGAACATAAATCATTTCTAAAATTAATTGCTCTTGGACTTGATTCCATATCTCATTAATTTTATCCATTGTCCCTCCATTTATTAACATAGTTATAAACTTATCCACAATATAAAAGCATTCAAATAATAACATATTCTTAAAATTAAACAGAATTATCCACGAAAAATAATTAAATTGGATAAATTTGTATTGTGGATAAAATTCAATAGAATTTCAATAATATATATGTTTTTTCTGAAAATTATCAACAAAATGTCAACAATTGTTTATAACTTGTGGATTATCATTTAATAACCTCTTTTTTTCTTAATAATATTATAACAGATAGTTGATAAAATACAAAATCAATAAAGTTATCCACAATTGTTTATAAAAATTGGATATCTGTATAATTTTATGTAAAATATCAAGCTATAAACTTGACAACAAGTCAATTTAAAAATATAATGGAAGATAGCATTTTATGTTGAAATACTATATAAAATTATAAAAAAATGTAGGAGGGTATA